>CAWHNI010000001.1:0-423975 GCA_963830755.1 uncultured Actinomycetota bacterium
CGACATCGACAAGGCGCGGGAGAAGGTCGAGGACACCGCGTTCTCCCTGCTCTCCCTCCAGCAGCCGGTCGCCGGCGACCTGCGCATGGTCGTCGCCGCGCTGCGGATGGTCAGCGAGCTGGAGCGGATGGGCGACCTGTCCGTGCACGTCGCCAAGATCGCCCGGCTGCGGGTGCCGGACGTCGCGGTGCCCGAGGAGATCCGGCCGACCATGGCCCGGATGGGCGAGGTGGCCGAGGACATGGTGGCCCGGGTCTCGCGGATCATCACCAGCCGCGACGTCGAGGCCGCGATCGAGCTCGGCCGGGCCGACGAGGAGATGGACCAGCTGCGCCGGCAGAGCTTCACCGAGCTGCTCTCCGACGACTGGACCCACGGCGTCGAGGCCGCCGTCGACGTCGCGCTGCTGGGCCGCTACTACGAGCGGATCGCCGACCACGCCGTGTCGGTCGCCAACCGGGTCGTCTTCGTGGTCACCGGCGACCTCCCGCCGCACCTGACGACCCGTCGAGCTGGGCGCTCGTGGCCCGCTTAGTCGGGCGTGTCGCGCCAGCGGGGCCATCGTCGCCCATCGTCGAGCGGCGCTCGTCCCCAGCTCCGGCGATCAGCGGCCCTGGTTGGCGACCGCTGCAGCGGCCTCGGCGGCGGCCTCGGGGTCGAGGTACTCGCCGCCCGGCTGACCGTGGGCGAGGTCGTCGTCGAGCTCGTAGACCAGCGGCATGCCGGTCGGGATGTTGAGCCCGGCGATGTCCTCGTCGCTGATCCTGGTCGAGGTGCTTGACCAGCGCCCGCAGGCTGTTGCCGTGGGCGGCGACGAGCACCGTGTGCCCGGCCGCAGGTCGGGGACGATGCCGGACTCCCAGTAGGGCAGGAACCGGGCGATGACGTCCTTGAGGCACTCGGTGCGCGGCATCTCGTCGCCGAGGTCGGCGTAGCGCGGGTCGCCCACCTGCGAGAACTCGTCGTCGTCGGCCAGCGGCGGCGGCGGTACGTCGAACGAGCGGCGCCAGAGCATGAACTGCTCCTCGCCGTACTCGCTCGAGCGTCTGCTTCTTGTCCTTGCCCTGCAGCGCGCCGTAGTGGCGCTCGTTGAGCCGCCAGGACCGGCGTACCGGGATCCAGTGCCGGTCGGCGGCGTCGAGCGCGAGGCACGGCGGTGTTGATGGCGCGGCGCTGCAGCGAGGTGTGGACGACGTCGGGAGCAGGCCGGCCGCGCACGCAGCTCGCCGCCGCCGCGGACCGCCTCGCCGCGGCCCTTCTCGGTCAGGGCGACGTCGACCCAGCCGGTGAAGAGGTTCTTGGCGTTCCACTCGCTCTCGCCGTGGCGGAGCAGGATCAGCGTGTGGCGGTCATCGAACGGCTCAGTCGCTCGGCGGTCGTCGCAGGACTCGGCCTCGCACTGCTCGGCGGAGCGCCGGACCGTCGAGCCCTTCGAAGTCGCCGCAGGTCTTCACCACGGGCACCTCGAGCTGACGCCGCTCGCCGTCGCGAACGTGAGCGCGACCCGACGAAGTCGCCGGCGGCGAACTCGCCCTCGACCTCGACTGCCGTCCTCGTCCGCGAGGTTGACGAGCCGCCGGCCGGCACCTCGACCGGCGCGAAGTCGTCGGCCGTGAGCTGGTGACTCGTCGACCCCTTCGAGCGCCTCGACGGTCGCCGCTCGTCGGTGTTGTTGTTGAGAACCAGGCGCCGAACGATGCCCGAGCCCTGCCTCGGCGGACGACGATGACCGCACCGAGCACGTCGACGTACGCCTCGCGGTTGTTGGCGCCGGCCGCCAGGGTGTTGACCCGGTCGGTCGGCGTAGTCGAAGCCGCAGGACGTCGAGCAGCGGGACGCGCAGCACGGACGAGGGCGCGCGGTCGACGCAGCGCGAGAGGCGGGCGTCGCAAGTGGCCTGGGGCTGGACAGCCTAGCGGTCACTCGAGTGGGCGTCGCCGGCTCACTGCGCCAGCCCGACGCGGTTGCCGGTCGAGCCGGCCAGCGCCGGCCACGACCAGCGACCGTGTAGACGGTCGAGAGCCCGAGCAGCCGCGGGGCGCCCGATCCGCAGGCCGAGCTCGAGCGGCAGGTAGGTCAGCCGTCCTCGGTTGTCGGCGACCAGGCCCCGGCAGCGGCGCGCAGGAAGTGCACGCCGATGCCGAGCAGCGCGGCGAGGACGGTGATCGCGAGCTCGGGCGGGTTCGCCGACGGCTGCGCCGCCCCAGCCGCCGTACGACAGGAAGGCGGGGTAGCAGCGCGAAGGACGACCGCCCACGGCACCCACGACAGAACCCTGTGCGGAGCGATGACGTTGCCGAGCACGCCGACACGAGCGGAGACCAGGTAGGCGAGCCGGCGGTGACGCCCGTTGGCGATCGACAGCGGTACCAGGAGCAGGGCCGCGCACGGTGATCGCGAACCACGCGGTGCCGGGGTCGAGCCGGCCGTCGGCGATCGGCTTGCGGGGCGGCCTGGTGCGCGCGCGTCGCGCGCGCCGGTCGACGAGGTCGTTGTGCCAGCCGAGGATCGTCTGGCCGACGAGCACGGTGGCGAGGACGAGGCCCACCTCGCGGCCGGGCCGGCCGGCCAGGGCGGCCGCGGCTGCGATCAGCCCAGCGCGGTCAGCGACCGCCTGCTTGCGGGTGGGCGGCCCGCAGCAGCAGCAGCGGAGGCCGGCGTCCGGACCGACCCGGCCGGAGGCGGCCGGCGACGGAGTCGGCGCAGGCGTGGACGGGCGCGGCGTCGGTCGCCGTGCGGATCCGGTCTCGGGCGGCGCGTCCGCCTCGGCGCCGGACGTCTCGGCGCTCGGCGCCGCGGTCGGGCCCCTGCTTCCTCCGCGGCACGCCCATCGACAGTATCGACCACGAGGTCGTCGACGCACCCGGGCTCCGCGGTTCGGCCGACGGACTGCCGGCACGTCCGACGAGCTGCCCACCACACGAACCGCGTTCTGTCAAGCCCGCGATTGCGGCCCTGACCTGCGCAAACGGTGCGGTGGGGTCCGTGGCCGTGTTAGACTGAGTCACCTAGGAAGGGGTACATCACATATGACTTTCACCGTCGGCGAAACGGTCGTTTACCCAAATCACGGGGCCGCAGTCATCGAGGACATCGAGATGCGGAAGATCAAGGGGGAGGACCGGCAGTACCTCGTACTTCGGATCGTCGCCCAGCAGGACCTGGTGGTCCGGGTCCCGGCCTGCAACCTCGATCTGGTCGGGGTGCGCGACGTCGTCGACAAGGAGGGCCTCGACCGCGTGTTCGACGTCCTCCGTGCCGAGCACGTCGAGGAGCCGACCAACTGGTCGCGCCGCTACAAGGCCAACCTCGAGAAGCTGCACAGCGGCGACGTCATGAAGGTTGCCGAGGTCGTCCGCGACCTGTGGCGCCGCGAGCGTGACCGTGGCCTGTCGGCCGGCGAGAAGCGGATGCTCGCCAAGGCGCGCCAGATCCTGGTCTCCGAGCTGGCGCTGGCCGAGCACACCAACGAGGACAAGGCCGAGACCATCCTCGACGAGGTGCTCGCTTCCTGAACGAGTTCACTGCCACGAGCCCCCGACCTCCACGGGGGCCTCACTTCCGGCGCCCTACGGTGGTCGCCTGACGTGGCGACGTCGACGGTCCGACCGCGCTCGGGGCCGTGGTCGAGGAGGACCGCGGGTCGCTGCCCTACCGCTGATCCACGGCGAGGCGCTGGTCGCCTGCGCGGCGTGGGCGCTGGGCGAGGCCGGCGTGACCTGGTCGACCTCGGCACCGCGTGGCCGTGCGTCGCCGACGCCGGACGAGCCGCTCGTGCTGCACGACCCGCTGTGCCCGATGACGCCGCCGGCGTTCATCGCCGAGTGCGTCGCGACGCGCCGATCGAGCGCGACGCGTCGTGGTCGGCGTCCGGCCGGTGACCGACACCGTCAAGGAGGTCGCGGACGGGGTCGTCGGCGACACCGTCGACCGCGACGGGCTGGTGCGGTCGCGCTCGCCGGTCGTGCTGCCCGCCGCGGTGGTCGCCGCGCTCTGGAGCAGCTCCCGGTCGCCGACTTCGCCGCGCTGGTCGCGGCGCTCGGTCCGACGCACCAGGTCGAGCTGGTCGAGGCGCCGGCCAGCGCGCGCCGGGTGTCGTCGACGAGGACGACGTCCGGCGTCCTCGAGGCGCTGACCACCGCGCTGAGTCGAGGCGGCGCTCGGCGCAGGGCGACGTCCTCGGGGAAGGTGATCTTGAGGTTCGCCGGCGCGGCCGGGCACGGCCACGATCCGCAGGTCCGGCGTACCGCTCCAGGCAGGCCGCGGTGTCGGTGCCCTCGAAGCCGTCGGCGTCCGCGGCCCGGTAGGCCGCGAGCAGCGGCTCGGCCCGGAACGCCTGGGGGTCTGCACGCCGACCAGGTCGCCGGCGCGGCCGGTCCGCCGTCGGTCGGTCAGCAGGCCGGCCGAGCGGTACGACGGGCAGCGCGCCGCCGTGCTCCCGCGCGGCCTCGATCGTGCTGGCGAACAGGCTCGGCGCCGGCCAGCGGGCGCGCGCCGTCGTGGATCGCCACCACGTCGACCTCGCCGGCCTCGATCCGCGGCGCGAGCGCCCGCGAGCGCCGCCCACTCCGAGGCGTGCCGGGTCGCGCCGCCGTCGGCACCAGCCGCACCTCGCCGTCGCCGAGGTGCGGCGCCACCGCCGCCGCCACGGCGTCCTGCTCGCCGGGCGGACGACCAGCGACGCACCGCGGACGTCACTCGGACAGCCGAGCGCCGTCGCGCACCGACCGGGCCAGCACCGGGCGTCGCCCAGGGGCAGCAGCACCTTGTTGACCTCGGCGCCGACCCGCGAGCCGGTCCCGGCGGCGAGGATCACGACGGCGGCGGACACGGCGAGAGCCTAGCCGACGGTCCGTTCACTGTGCACACCGCGCGTTACACTGGCGGCGGCGATCACGTGAGAAACGCGCGGCGACGAGGGTTCCGGGTCCCGGTGCAGTCCGCGTACAGCGCGCCGACGAGGAGTGGCAGCCGGTGTGCCGGCTCGCCGAGGACCTGGAGGCCGAGCGCGGCGCGACCGCGCTGTGCACGGCCAGGCGGTCGCGATCTTCCGGACCCACGACGACGAGGTCTACGCGCTCGGCAACCACGACCCGTTCGCGCGGGCGTCGGTGCGTGGCCCGCGGGGCATCGTCGGGACGCCGCGGCGACGTGCCGTTCGTGGCGTCCCCGTCGCACAGGCACGCGTTCGACCTGCGGACGGGCCGCTGCCTCGAGGACACCGAGTCGGGTGCCGGCCTACGACGTCAAGGTCGTCGAGGCGTCGTGCTGGTGGGCCACCGGAAGCCGGCGCCCCTCTGACGGCGGCTCACGCAGGGGCGGCGACAGCCTCGCGTTCGCGGGCGGATGCGAGGGCGGCGCTCGACCAGCTCGAGCAGCTCTTCGGAGACCAGCTGGTCCCGCTCGAGCGGCAGCATGTGCCGGCCCCGGGAGCGATCAACGAGTCGGGCCGCCGTGATGCCGGCGGCGATCCGGCGGGCGTGGTCCAGCGGGGTGAGCAGGTCGCGGTCGCCGACGAGCACCCGTGGTCGGGATGCCGTCGAAGCGCT
This sequence comes from uncultured Actinomycetota bacterium, assembly GCA_963830755.1. Classification (GTDB taxonomy): domain Bacteria; phylum Actinomycetota; class Actinomycetes; order Propionibacteriales; family Nocardioidaceae; genus Nocardioides. Next base: position 5,550 of record CAWHNI010000001.1, read on the forward strand.
CCGCAGCGTTGCGACCCGGTCGTGGCGTCATCAAGTCGCGGTAGAAACCCGTACCATCGTCGCGGGCGGGCAGTTGATCAGCTGGTCGATCACCAGGCCGAAGTCGCGCAGCCGCATCGGTCTGGCCGAAGAGGAAGCGGTGCACGACCTCGCGCTTCGATCAGCGGGCTCCGCGCGGCGCACCTTGCGCGACACCAGCCGTGCTCGCGCGGCCAACAGTCGAGGAATCTGCGCCTTGAGCCACCGGGCCGGCCTCGGGCAGGCCGAGGGTGACCGTGTCGAGGTCGGCCCGACGAGGTGGACGACGAACAGCACCCCGGCGATCCGCGCCAGGATGTCGGGACGTTGCTCCGGGAGCGCCATCGATCGCCATCCCGCCGATGGAGTGACCGGCGAGGACCAGCCGGCCGCTGCCGGCGTGGAGCGTCGACGACATCGCGCCGAAGTCGCGGCCGAGGTTGTCGATCGTGCAGGCGCGCAGCGGTGCCGGGTCGGACGTGCCGTGGCCGCGGTGGTCCCAGGTGAGGACCCGGACCTCGTGGCCGAAGCGCGTCGAGCAGGTCGCGGCACCTGGTAGTGCCAGTCGTCCATGTCGGCGGTCCAGCAGTGCGCCAGCACCACGGTCACCGCCGCGTCCTCCGGGCCGCGGTTGCACACGTCCAGCTCGAGACCGTCGTAGGTCTTCATCGTTCAGCTCCGATCTGCTCCCGGGGAAAGTCTGGCGTCCAGCCGGCCTCCGGGGTCGGGATGTCCAGAGTGTGCACACGACTCGGCGGAGTCCTCAGACGACCAGCGCGGTGGCGATCGCGGCGACGCCCTCGCCGCGGCCGGTGAGCCCGAGTCCGTCGGTGGTGGTCGCCGACACCGAGACCGGCGCGCCCGACCGCGTCGCGAGAGCGCCGCCTCGGCCTCGGCGCGGCGGGCGCCGAGCCGGGGCCGGTTGCCGATCACCTGGACGGCGACGTTGCCGATCTCGAAGCCGGCGGCGCGCACCCGGCGCGCGGTCTCGGCGAGCAGGGCCGTACCCGACGGCGCCGGCCCACGCCGGGTCCGACGTACCGAAGTTGCTGCCCGAGGTCGCCGAGGCCGGCGGCGGAGAGCAGCGCGTCGCAGGCGGCGTGGGCGGCGACGTCGGCGTCGGAGTGGCCCTCGAGGCCCTGCGGCTCGTCGGGCCAGGCCAGCCCGGCGAGGTGGCAGTCGGGACGCCGTCGACGAGGCGGTGCACGTCGGTGCCGATGCCGATCACGGGGCGAGCGCGGGGTTCGTTGCACGGGCCGATCATGCCTGAGCGACAATCGAACGGTGTGAGGACGTCCCGTGGCGCGTGGTCGCTGGCCGGTCTCGTGGCCGGGTTCGCCGGGTCTCGCGACGAGCTACTGGTCGCGATGGCGATGACCATCCGGGAGTCGCCCGGTCGTCGCGGTCGGCCGAGCTGGTCATCCGGCTCACGCCCGGCGCCGTGGCCGAGCGCGCCATCGACGTGCTCGGGCTACTGGGACAAGCCGGTCGCTGCTGCTCGGCATCTTCGTGGTCCTCGGGCGCCCTCTTCGCCTGGGCCGGCCGGCTGGCGCGGCGGACGCTGGTGGGCCGCCGCTGATCGTCTTCGTGCTGCTGCGGCGCTGTCGGCGCGATCGCCGTGGCGCTCCAGTCGCCGGCACCTCCGTCCGCGAACTACCTCCCGCTGGCCGTCGGCTTCGTGACCTGGCTGGTCGTGCTCTCGCTGCATGACCGAGCCGCTGCGCCGGACTGAGGCCGGCGACGCGGCGCCGGCCGGACGAGGGCGACAGCGACCGGTCAAGCACGCGGCGGCGCACTCCGCGCGGCGCGCGTTCCTGATCCGCGCCGGCGTCGTGTCCGGCCTGGCGATCCGTCGTGGCGGGGCGTCGGTCGTGCTGCTCGGCCGCGGGCGCCGGCAGCGTCGAGGAGACCCGGCGACTGCTGCGGCTGACCGGGGTCACCGAGCCGCTGGTCCCGCCGGAGCGCGAGGATCGGCGTCGCCGGCGTCAGTCCCGTGGCAGACGCCGAACGACGACTTCTACCTGATCCACACCGCGATCGTGACGCCCACGATCGAGCCCGCGCGACTGGAGGCTGCGGATCCACGGCATGGTCGACCGCGAGGTCGTGCTGACCTACCAGGACCTGCTCGCCGCGCAGCTCACCGAGGCCTGGATCACCCTCAACTGCGTGTCGAACGAGGTCGGCGGCGACCTGATCGGCAACGCCTGGTGGAGCGGCGTCCGGCTCGCCGACCTGCTCGCGGAGGCGGGCGTCGCACGCCGGCGCCGACGCCGTGCTCCAGACCTCCGAGGACGGCTGGACCTGCGGCACTCCGCTCGCCGCGCTGACCGACGACCGCAACGCGATGCTGGCGCGTGGCGATGAACGGCCAGCCGCTGCCGATCGACCACGGCTTCCCGGTGCGCACGATCGTGCCCGGGCTCTACGGCTACGTGTCGGCCTGCAAGTGGGTGGTCGACATGGAGGTCACCCGGTTCGACCGGATCGAGGCCTACTGGACCGACAAGGGCTGGGGCGAGCAGGGGCCGGTCAAGATCGCCTCCCGGATCGACGTACCGCGCTCCGGCGACGAGGTGGCCGCGGGAGACGTGTCGTTCGGCGGCGTCGCCTGGCAGCAGCACACCGGCATCGAGCGGCGTCGAGGTCTCCCTCGACGGCGGCGACTGGCAGCCCGCGGACGCTGGCGCCCGGTGCCGAACGACGACACCTGGGTGCAGTGGGCGATCACGACCTCGAGGTCGAGCCCGGGCGACCACCTGGTCAGGGTGCGGGCCACCGGCAAGGACGGCGAGGTGCAGACCGGCGTCGAGCGCGACGTGCTGCCCGACGGGGCCACCGGCTGGCACACGAGGTCGACTTCACAGCGGAGCCCGCACTGATGACGGCGACTTCGCGGGACGGACGGGCGCCGCGCTGGTCATCGGCGGCAGCGGCGGCTTGGGCTCGCTCGATCGCCCGGATGCTCGCGCAGCGCGGCTCGCACGTCGCGGTGACCTACCGCTCTGACCGGACGGTGCCGACGGGGCGGTCTCGGCCGCACATGACTGGGGCGTCCGCGCCTCGGCGTACCAGCTCGACGTGACCCGCGCCGACGCCGCGGCGGAGGTGGTCGACCGGTCGTGGAGGAGTACGGCGGCCTGCACACGCTGGTGCACGCCGCCGGGCCGCACGTGCCGATGGTGCACCTGTCGCAGGTCGCGCCGCCCACGATGGCGGCCCAGCTCGGCGCGGACGCGGCCGGGTTCTTCAACGTCGTGCAGCCGGCCCTGCCGCACCTGCGCCAGGCCCAGGGCTGCATCGTCGCGGTGACGACCGCCGCCACCGCCCGTTACCCGGTGCGCGACGGCCTCTCGTCGGCGCCCAAGGGCGCGGTCGAGGCGATGGTCCGCGCGCTGGCGGCCGAGGAGGGCCGGTTCGGCGTGCGCGTCAACGCCGTCGGCCCCGGCATGCTCACCGACGGCATGGCCGCCCGGCTGATCTCCTCCGGCGACCTGTCGCCCGAGGCGCTCGACGTGGCCCGGGCGAACATCCCCCTGCGTCGGTTCGGCACCGCCACCGACGTCGCCGAGGCGGTCTGCTTCCTGGCCTCCGACCGCGCCGGGTTCATCTCCGGGCAGAAGCTGGACGTCGACGGCGGTTACGGCAGTCGTGACCTAGTCGGCCGACCGCGAACGCAGTCTGACGCCGGAGCTTCGGTCACCAGTTGGTGGCGCTGGCGGTCGGGCAGCGGGTGGGCGCGTCGCGGATCACGTAGACCAGGCCGCCGGAGGTGGGGAGCCAGGCGTCCTCGAACTGGCCGCGGTCGTAGGTACGGCGCACCCCGGACGCAGGCCGCGCGGCCGGGTCGTTGACCACGACGTCGCCGGCGGCGGTGAAGCCGACGATCACCAGCAGGTGCCCGTTGGTGGACGAGATCGGGGCGCCGGCGAGCTCGCCGGCGCCGAAGGAGATCGACGCGACCAGCGGGATGCCGGCCGCGATGAAGGACCGCGCCTCGCGGAGATTGCGCAGCCGGGTGACGAAGGCGTCGTCGGTCAGGGTCGCGGCGTACGCGGTGTTGAACGGCCAGTTGCCGGTGCCGTCGTAGGCGTGGTCGTAGGTCATCCGCGCCGCGTGGTCGACCCACGGGGCGACGTGTCCGTCTGGCACCCAGCCGTAGGCCCCGGCCGGCGGCAGCGCGTCGTAGTAGCCGAGCACCATCGACGTCGACGTCGGCGAGCACCAGGCCTCGCCGCCGCCGCCCCACTGCGGGTAGTGGCCGCGGTGCACCATCTGCGAGTAGCGCGGCACGTCGAGCACCACGCCCGGGCCGGGTCCGGGGTCGGAGGTGGCCACGCCCGCGACGTCGGGCAGTCGGCGACGACGGCGCCGACACCGTCGACCGGCGGGCTGGGTGCGCCCCGGCCGCGCAGCAGCGTGAACGCGGAGCTGCCAGCCGGCCATGCCGGTGTGGGTCTGCCAGGTGTCGACGTTGACGCCGGCCAGGTCGTCGCCCTGGGCCCGCACGGAGGTGCGTCGGATGAACTTCGGTCGCCGGCGGCCCAGCGGCCGAGCACGTCCCAGCTGGACGTGCGTCCGCTCGCCGGTCGCGGCCGCGGACCTGGACCTCGATCCAGCTGTTGCCGGGCGTGCGGGCCGTCCCACGAGGCGATCAGCTCGGTGAGGTCGAAGCCCGGGGTGCGCCCACGGCGAGGTCCACCGGGCGACGTCGTACCTGCGTCCGGCGTAGCTGCGCGTGGCCACCGGTGCGTCCATGACCAGCCGGCCCTGGCTCACCGCGACGCCCTGCCGGGCGCCCGTCCGGAAGTCGGCGTCGCTCGTCCAGTCGGTGTAGGCGATCCTGCGCGGCGCGGGCGCTGCAGCCGCCGGCGCGGCCGGGAGGACCGGAGCGACCAGGGCCGCGGCGAGGGCGCCGGCCAGGAGCGAGTCTGAGCACCCGACGACGATAACCGCCGGACGCCACTTCTGTCCCACGAGTCACAGAACCCGACGATGCGGGCCACGGCGCCCGCCATCCCTAGACTTGCCGCGTGAGTTTCCGGCTGTACGACACCGCGACCCGCGAGGTCCGCGACTTCGTCCCCCTCGAGGAGGGGAAGGCGGGCATCTACGTCTGCGGTCTGACGGTGCAGTCGGAGCCGCACGTGGGCCACGTCCGGTCGGCGGTGAACTTCGACGTGCTGCGGCGCTGGCTGACCGAGCCGGCTACGACGTCACGTTCATCCGCAACGTCACCGACATCGACGACAAGATCCTCATCAAGGCCGCCGAGCAGGGCCGGCCCTGGTACAACCTCGCCTACGCGATGAAGCGCGAGCTCGACAAGGCCTACGACGCGCTCAACGTCGCGCCGCCGACCTACGAGCCCGGCGCCACCGGCCACATCCCCGAGATGCTCGAGCTGATCGGCGAGCTGATCGCGCGCGGGCACGCCTACGCGGCCGAGGACGGCTCGGGCGACGTCTACTTCGACGTGCGGTCCTGGCCGGCGTACGGCGAGCTCACCCACCAGCGGATCGACGACATGGAGGCCGCCGAGGACGCCGACCCGCGCGGCAAGCGCGACCCGCGCGACTTCGCGCTGTGGAAGGGCTGGAAGAAGGAGTCCGAGCCCGAGACCGCCGCGTGGCCCGCGCCCTGGGGTCCGGGACGGCCGGGCTGGCACATCGAGTGCTCGGCGATGGCGGGGAAGTACCTCGGCCCCGCCTTCGACATCCACGGCGGCGGCGTCGACCTGCGCTTCCCCCACCACGAGAACGAGCAGGCCCAGTCCCGCGCGGCGGGGCACCCGTTCGCGTCGTACTGGATGCACAACGCGTGGATCACCACCGCCGGCGAGAAGATGAGCAAGTCGCTCGGCAACTCGCTGCTGATCCCGAACGTGCTCGAGCGGGTGCGCGGGATCGAGCTGCGCTACTACATGGTCGCGGCCCACTACCGCTCCCACGTCGAGTTCTCCTTCGAGGCGCTCGACGAGGCGGCCACGGCGTTCCGCCGGATCGAGAACTTCCTCGACCGGGCAGGAGGCACCGAGGTCGGCGTCGGCCGTCCCTGACGCGTTCGCCGCGGCCATGGACGACGACCTCGGTACGCCCGCCGCCGTCGCCGTCCTGCACGACACCGTGCGCGAGGGCAACAGTGCGCTGGCCGTCGAGACCTCGGCCGTCCGACAGCTCTCGGCGTCGGTGCGCGCGATGCTCGACGTCCTCGGGCTCAACCCAGCCGACCCGGCCTGGCCGACCGGCGGTGGGAGCGACGAACGGCTCAGCCAGGCGGTCGACGTCCTCGTCGCCGGCCTGCTCGAGCAGCGCGAGGCGGCCCGGGCGGCCAAGGACTTCGCGACCGCCGACGCGATCCGCGACCGGATCAAGGCCGCCGGCATCGAGATCGAGGACACGCCGAGCGGCCCGAAGTGGTCGCTCGCGGGAAGTGACGACTGACGTGGCTGGCAATTCGCAGCGCAAGGGCGCGATCCGCAAGACCGGCAAGAAGCCGACCGCGGGCTCGGGCGGCCGGGTCCGGCGCGGGCTCGAGGGCAAGGGCCCGACGCCGAAGGCCAAGGACCGTCCGCACCACAAGGCCCACAAGCAGCGGCAGAAGCAGGAGAAGGCGCGGGCGACCCGGGCCCGGCAGCGCCCCGGCTCCGGCGACTCCGAGTGGGTGGCCGGCCGCAACTCCGTCGTCGAGGCGCTCCGCGCAGGGATCCCGGTGACCGGGGTCTACGTCGCCGAGGGCGCCGAGCGCGACGGCCGGCTGCGCGAGGCGTTCAGCCTGGCCGCCGAGCGTGGCATCAGCCTGATGGAGGTCACCGGCGGCGAGCTGGACCGGATGACCGGCGGTGCGGTGCACCAGGGACTGGCCGCCCGGATCCCGGCCTACGAGTACGCCCACCCCGACGACCTCCTCGACCGGGCCGCCGAGCGCGGCGAGCCGCCGCTCGTCGTGGCTCTCGACTCGGTGACCGACCCGCGCAACCTCGGTGCGGTCGTCCGCAGTGCGGCCGGCTTCGGCGCCCACGGCGTGCTCATCCCCGAGCGCCGCGCCGCCGGGATGACCGCCGCAGCCTGGAAGACCAGCGCCGGCGCCGCAGCCCGGATCCCGGTCGCGCAGACGGTGAACCTGGTCCGCCAGCTGAAGGCCTACCAGGAGGCCGGCTGCATGGTGGTCGGCCTGGCCGCCGACGGCGACGTCAGCCTGCCCGACCTCGACCTCGCCGACGGACCGCTCGTGGTCGTGGTCGGCTCGGAGGGCAAGGGTCTCTCGCGGCTGGTCGCCGAGACCTGCGACCAGCTGGTGTCGATCCCGATGGCCAGCCGGCTGGAGTCGCTCAACGCCGGCGTCGCCGCCGGCGTCGCCCTCTACGCCATCGCCCAAGCCCGCGCCTGACCCGGCTACCGTTGAAGGATGGACCGCGGACGGCTGCTCCGGGGACTGGCCCTGGCCGCGGTCTGGCTGGTGGTCACGGTCGCCACCGGGCTCGTGATCTTCCTGGGCAGCAGCCGCACCGTCGTACTCGCCAGCCACGACGCGGTGCTGCGCCCCACGCTCGACGGGTACGTCGTCCTGCGCACCGGCCCGGTCCTGCCCGACCTGCGGATCGACTCGGGGTCCCCGGTCGGGGTCGACGTGCATCCTCGGCAAGACCAATGCCGACAGCACCGAGGAGCTGGTGCAGCGGTACGGCTACATCGCCAGCCAGCCCGAGGGACAGATCGCCAAGGTGCGCCGGTCGATTCTCGACATGGCGTTCGACGCGGCCGTCCGGGGCGGCGTGGTCGGTCTGCTGCCGGTCGCCGTCTGGCTGCTCGTCGGACCGGCCCGGCGTCGCGAGCTGGCTCACCTCCACGGCCGGACCGGGATCGTCGTGGCGGGCGTCGCTGGTGGTCATCGTCGTGCTCCTGTGGGAGCCCTGGGACGACCAGGAGCCCGCCGGTGACGACGCGGGCCGGTGGACCTCGCTCGCCGACTACCTCGGTCCCGAGGTCCCGGTGCCCGAGGACGCGGCGGACGTGGAGGTCCGGGTCGACGTGACGACCGCAGGGGGGCGACGGCTGATCGAGAGCGCGGTCGACACCTACGACAAGAGCCGGGCCTTCTACGAGTCCGCGGCCCGGACGCGGCGCGACCTCGACCTCCGGGAGCCCGCAGGAGGGCGACACCGTGGTCGCCCTGGTCTCCGACCGCCACGACAACATCGGCATGGACGGGGTGGCCCGCGCGATCGCGACGCGGGCGGCGCGACGGCGGTCTTCGACGCCGGTGACGACACCTCGACCGGCGCAGTCCTGGGAGGCGTTCAGCCTCGACTCGGTGACCAGCGCCTTCGAGGGCCTACGACCGGTTCGGCGTGGCCGGCAACCACGACCACGGCAACTTCGTCACCGACTACCTCGACGGCCTCGGGCTGGACGATGCTCGACGGCGAGGTGGTCGACGGTCCGGGCGGGGCCACCCTGCTCGGCGTCGACGACCCGCGCTCCAGCGGGCTGGGGAGCTGGCGGGACGAGACCGGCCTGAGCTTCGACGAGGTCGGCAGCCGGCTCGCGGACGCGGCCTGCGCCTCCGAGGAGCGGATCGCCACGATCCTCGTCCACGACGCCAACCTGGCCGGCGAGGCGCTCGAGCGCGGTTGCGCCGACCTCGTCCTCGGCGGTCACCTCCACGTCGAGGTCGGTCCGATCAGGGTGCTCGGTGACGACGGGCGGACCGGCTACAGCTTCACCACCGGCACGACCGGCGGGGCGGCGTACGCCATCGCCGTCGGCAGCAAGCCGCGCCGCGAGGCGACGGTCACCCTGGTGACCTACCGCGACGGCCGCCCGACCGGGCTGCAGCCGGTGGTCCTGCAGACGAACGGCACCTTCGAGGTCGAGGACTACCAGGAGCTGACCTTCGGTTGACCCTCAGAAGTAGTCGCGGATATGGATCGGCCGCGGCTCGAGCAGCCGGTCGAGCACGCGTCGTTCTCCGCAGTCCCCCCGCTGAGGTGCCCGGCCATGCGCAGGTTGGCGCAGGTCTGCGCTCCCGCCCAGGCGAGCGCCAGGCCGGACGGGGTCAGGACGAGTCCGTCCTTCGGCTCCTCGGTCGGTGTGCAGGTCGGCCTTCCCCTGCTCGATCGCCAGTTGCCAGCTCCCGTTGGCGGTCCCGACGTGGTCGTCCGCGACGGTGAACGACGCCTCGCCGTCCACCGGCCAGTGCGGGCCGCGAACGCGCCCGGAACGTCGTGCACGCGCAACATGTACGGCGACCGCGCCACCACGTTCCAGTGCGCCGACGGGAGCGACAACCGAGCCACGTCGTCGCCCGACGTGCACACCCGCACCTGGCCGACGACGCTGCCGAAGGATGCGAGTACCCGCCACAACGCGCGGTAGGCGTCCGCGTTCAGGGCCAGCAGGTCGGAGACCTCGAGCGTCGACGACTCGCCCGAGCCACTGCCCCGCTGCCAGCTGGCGAAGCCGACGACCTCGTCCGCATCGTCGATCGCGAGCGTGACCCCGGTGAATGCTTCGATGAAACCCTCGGCGTCGGTCGGGAACGACGGGCCTCGGCGGGTCAGCGGCCCGTTCTGGGCGGCCGCCCACACGTCGTAGATCTCGCGAACGGCGTCGAAGTCGGCAGGCGTGGCTCGTCTGGTGCGCACGCGGTCGCTCGCACGGATACGGGCCAGCGCAGACGAGGGGACCTCGACCTCGTCGTACGACGCGACGAGCTCGTAGCCGAACTTCCGGTAGATCCCGGGCGCCGTGGGGAACAGCGTCGACACCACCTCGCCGCGCTCCCGGAACCCGTCGTCGAGGGCCACCCGAAACAGGTCGTCGAGCAGCTTCTCGCCCCGCCGCTCGGCGGCGACGGCCACGCCGGCGATCCCGCCGGTGGGGACGGTGCTCCCGCCGAACCACGAGTGGTACTCACGCGTCACCAACCGTGCCACCAGGTGGTCGTCGTCGAACGTGCCGAAGGCGTGGTAGCCGGGACGCGGGAAGTCCGCGGCCGCGGGTGGGGTCGCGCCCGGCGGCAGGTGGCCGAACGCCTCGCGGCTGAGCGCCATCGACTGGTCGAAGTCATCCCGGGTCAACGGCCGGGTGGTGTGGGCCATGGCGGGAGCCTAGGCCTCGCGTCACCGGCCGGTGAGCACCTTGTCCCGCTCCGGCGTGCGCACCCGAAGGAACCGGCGTCCGCGCGGAGTCAGCCCCCACGGCTTGTAGACCGCCAGCCAGCTCGCGAACAGCAAGGCCGAGGTGGACACGATCGGCGGGAAGATCATGTCCCTCCGCACGACGCTGAGCCGGTCGGCCAGCGTGCCGTCGACCCCAGCCGTCTGGGTGGCGGCTTCGACGAGCGTGGGTCGCAGGGCGACCAGGACCAAGGTGCACAGGACGATGGTGATCACCAGCTTGGTCACGACCCACCAGTGGCGCAACAGGCCGAAGCGGGTGCCGAGGCCCAGCACGACGCCGGTGCCCAGCGAAAGCAGCCCCAGGGTCAGCAGCAACGGGACGCAGAACATGGCGAGGGCGCCGTACGTCGTCGCCAGCGTCTGGGGATCGTCGGTGGTCAGGCCGCGGAACGACAGCACCCCCATCACCAGGTCGACGCCGATCCAGCTGACCGAGCTGAGGATGTGAGTCAGCAGCACGGACTTGCGCATCTCCCGGCTCATGCCCGCATCGTCGGCGGCACTGGCGGACCGCGCATCCGGGATCACCCCCAGGGCTACCCCGACCGACCTCCTAGAGTGACCGCGTGGCGACGAATGTGGACCGGCTGCTGCCCAGCGACGAGGCGGAGGCGCTGCTCCAGCTCACCCGGGAGATCGCGGAGAAGGAGCTCGCGCCGCAGGCGGCGGAGTTCGAGGAGACGCGCCGAGTTCCCCGAGGAGGCCTACCGCCTGCTCGGACGCTCGGGCCTGCTGAGCCTTCCGTTTGCCGAGGAGTACGGCGGCGGTGGTCAGCCCTACGAGGTCTACCTGCAGGTCCTCGAGGAGATCGCCACGGCCTGGCCGAGCGTCGCCGTCGGCACGAGCGTCCACTCGCTCACCGCCACCGTCGTTGACGTCAACGCGACGACGGAGCAGCGCGAGGAGTGGCTGCCGAAGATGCTCTCCGGCGACTGGCTCGGCGCCTACTGTCTCTCCGAGCCGCAGGCCGGCTCTGACGTCAGCGGCATCCGCACCCGAGCGCGCCAGGAGGCGGACGAGTACGTCGTCTCCGGGACGAAGCAGTGGATCAGCAACGGCTCGTGCGCCGACTACTACATCCTCTTCGCGCGCACCGGTGACGACCCGCGCCGCGGGCTCTCGGCGTTCGTGGTCCCCGCCGACACCGAGGGCATGACCTTCGGTCCGCCGGAGAAGAAGATGGGCCTGGCCTGCGACGTCACCACCCAGGTGATCTTCGACCACGCCCGGATCCCCGCCGCCCAGCGGATCGGCGACGAGGGAGCGGGCATGCGGGTCGCCCTCTCCGCGCTCGACGCCGGTCGGCTCGGCATCGCCGCTGTCGCGACCGGCATCGCCCAGGCCGCGCTGACCCACGCGGTCGCCTACGCCCGCGAGCGCCAGCAGTTCGGCAAGCCGATCGGGGAGTTCCAGGGCCTGCAGTTCCTGCTCGCCGACCTCGGCGCCGGGGTCGAGCGGGCCCGGGCGACGTACCTGCACGCGGCCCGGCTCAAGGACGCCGGGCGGCCGTTCTCGCGGCAGGCCAGCATCGCCAAGCTGACCGCCACCGACACCGCCATGCGGGTCACCACGGACGCGGTCCAGGTGCTCGGCGGCAACGGCTACACCCGGGAGTACCCCGTCGAGCGGCTGTTCCGGGACGCCAAGGTCACCCAGATCTTCGAGGGCACCAACCAGATCCAGCGGATGGTGATCGGACGCGACCTGCTCCGCTGACCGCGCCCAGGACACGCCCTTACTCGGTCGGTGCGGCGACCGCCTCGTCGGGCCGGCGGGTGAGCACGGTGTCGATGTAGTCGCGCGCGGTCTCGAAGATGTCCACCTCGTGACCCGCACGCTCGGAGAGGAGCCAGCGGTGCGACCAGGATCTCGTGGAAGATCTCGGCGGGCTCGAGCTTGCCGCGGGCCTCGGGCGGCACCATCGCGCATGATCGGCTCGTAGATCTCGGTCAGCCACCTGGTTGGCGACCAGCGTCCGGTCCTCGCCGCCGAGGTCGTAGTGGGCGGTGAAGGCCGCGATGTCGTTGAGCAGCCGCCGCGCCTGGGCGTCCTCGACGTTCATCCCGGTCAGCGCCTGGAGCTCGCGCTGGTGGTGGCCGAGCTCGACGACCTTGGGCTGGATCTGCACCCGGTCGCCGTCGAAGTCGGTGACGATGTCGATCTCCTCGACGTCGAAGCCGAGGTCGTTGAGACGCTGCGATCCGCTGCTCGATCCGCCACATCTCGCCGGCTGCGAACTCCTCCTCGCCGGTCAGCTCCGTCCACAGCGCGTCGTACCGCTCCTGGATCAGCTCGACGATCTCGTGCGGCCCGCACCTCGCGGTCGAGGGTCTCGCTGGCCTGCAGGTCGAGCAGCTCGGCGAAGACGTTCTCGCACGCCGACGGTGACGTCGTACTCCCGCATGCCGCGTCGGACAGCGTCGGCCGCAGCTCGCCGGTCTCGGCGTCGACGAGGTACGCCGCGAAGCCGCCGGCGCTGCGGCGGAACAGCACGTTCGACAGGGACACGTCGCCCCAGTAGAAGTCGGCGAGGTGCAGCCGGACCAGCAGCACCACCAGCGCGTCGATCAGCGAGGGCAGGTTGTCGGCGTCGAGCCCGTGCGGGAACAGGCTGCGGTAGGGCAGCGAGAACTGCAGGTGCTGGGTCAGCAGCGCGGCCGGCAGCTCCTCGCCGTCGCTTGTCGACGCGGCCGGTGACCACGCCCTGCGGCACCACCGCGGGCAGGCCCATCCGCTGCAGGTCGCGGAGCAGGCGGTACTCCCGGAAGGCGAGCTCCTCGGCTCGTCTCCTTGACGGCGTAGACGCGCTGGCGCCAGCCGCACGATCCGGACGACGTGGCGCGAGAGGCCCCGCGGCAGCGGTACGACGTACTCGTCGGTCCCACTCCTCCAGGCGGGTGGCCCAGGGCAGGGTCACGATCGCCGGATCCGGGCGGTTCGCCACGATGCGCGCAAGGCCAGTGACCCGCGCAGCCGCTACCTCGCCGTCAGCGGTTCGAGGAAGACCGCGCCGGGACCGCGGTGCGGCCACCACGTCGTCGCGGGTTGCGCAGCGCGCAGTTCGCAGGCTCAGGCAGCCGCAGCCGATGCAGCCGTCGAGCTTGTCGCGCAGCCGCTCGATCCGCTCGGATCTGCTCGTCGAGCCGGGGCCGCCAGGCGCGGCTGAGCGGGTCCAGTCGGCCTTGGTGGGCGTCCGGTTCTCCGGGCAGGGTCGCCAGCGCCTCCGCGATCTCGTCGAGGCTGAGCCCGACCCGCTGGGCGGTCCGGATGAAGGCGACCCGGCGCAGCTCGGCCTGCTCGTAGCGGCGCTGGTTGCCCGTCGTACGACGCGACCGGATCAGGCCGCGAGACTCGTAGAAGCGGATCGCGGACGTGGCCACGCCCGCCCGCTCGGCGAGCTGCCCGATCGGTCAGCTGCGTCAGCATCCTCCAGACTTCCTTGACTTCAAGCCAAACTTCAAGTTGAGACCATCGAGAGCATGACCGAGATTGCACCGCCTGATGAGCCTGATGACCGGCGACGAGAAGCACTCGTCCGCGGCCACCTCGACCCTCGACGTGATCCGGGTGCTCTACGAGCGGGTGCTCGACGTCTCGCCCGAGACGCGTCGGCGACCCGCGCGCGCGACCGGTTCTACCTGTCCAAGGGGCACGGGCCGATGGCCTACTACGCCGTGCTCGCCGACCAGGGCTTCTTCCCCGAGGCGTGGCTGGCCGAGTGGGCGATCGTGCGACTCGCCGCTCGGCTACCACCCCGACCGCAACCTGGTGCCCGGCGTGGAGATCTCCTCCGGCTCGCTCGGCCACGGGCTGCCGCTGGCGGTCGGCACGGCGCTCGGCCTGCGCGCCCAGGGCATCGGCTCGCGGGTCGTCGTACTCGTCGGCGACGCGGAGCTCGACGAGGGCAGCAACCACGAGGCGCTCGAGCTGGCCGCCGCGCTCGTCGCTGGACGCGCTGACCGTCGTCGTGGTCGACAACCGGTCGTCGTCGTACGCCGTGCCCGGCCGGATCGCCGAGCGGTTCGCCAGTCGAGGGCTGGCACACCGTCACCGTCGACGGTCGCGACCACGACGCGCTCGAGAAGGCGCTGTCCCACCGCCCGTCGGCCGGCCCAACGTCGTCGTCGCCGACGTGGAGGAGAAGTGATGAACCCCCGCACCCAGTTCGCCCGCACCGCCGCCGACCTCGTCGAGACCGACCTGTCGGTCGCGCTGGTCTACGCCGAGATCTCCGGCCAGTTCTTCGGCGAGGTCGAGGCGCGACACCCCGACCGGGTCATCAACGTCGGCATCCGCGAGCAGCTGCTGGTCAACGTCGGCGCCGGCCTCGCGCTGACCGGGATGCGCCCGATCGTGCACACCTTCGGCTCGTTCCTCGTCGAGCGGGCCTTCGAGCAGGTCAAGCTCGGCTTCGGCCACCAGGACGTCGGGGGCGTCCTGGTCGGGCTCGGGCGGCTCGTTCGACATCGCCTCGGCCGGCCGCACCCACCAGTGCCCGGCGACGTCGCGCTGATGGACACCCTGCCGGGCGTGCACATCCACGCGCCCGTCGACGTCGACCGAGGTCGACGCGGTCCTGCGCACGCACGGTCGCCGGCGACGGGCTGCACTACGTCCGGGTGGTCGGCCAGACCAACGGCGATCGTCGTACGCCGGCCGCGGCTTCCACGTCGTACGCCGCGGCGCCGGCGCGACGGTCATCGCGCTCGGTCCGGTGCTCGACGACGTGCTCGCCGCCACCGAGGGGCGGGACGTCACCGTGCTCTACGCCAGCACGGTGCGGCCGTTCGACGCCGCGGGCTGCGCTCCGGTGCTGCGCCGCGACCCCGGACGTCGTGCTGGTCGAGCCCTGGCTGGCCGGCACCTCGGCGCACGTGGTCGGCGACGCGCTGCGCGACGTACCGCACCGCCTGCTGGCCCTCGGCGTCGCCCGCGACGAGCTGCGCCGCTACGGCACGCCGGCCGACCACATCGCCGCCCACGGGCTCGACGCCGCCGGGATCCGGCGGTCGCTCGACGGGTTCCTCGGCGCCGTCCGCCGCCTGACACCCGGGATCGAGGCACGCCGCGTCGTCGCGCAACTACGATGTGGCGCGCACCGGCGGTGAGCAGCCGACCGGTCGCGCCGGTGTAGCTCAGTTGGTAGAGCGTTCGCCTTGTAAGCGAAATGTCGCGGGTTCGACTCCTGTCACCGGCTCACAGCGCCTGCAGTGCCGAGTCACACGACCGTTCGGCGTCCCGGGCGAGGGTCTGCACCGCCTCGGCCTCAGCGACGTGGGTGCCGGCCAGGTCGCGCGTCGCCTCGAGGCTGGGCCGCAGCAGGGCGACGAACGCTGCCTCGAACCCGGCCCGCGGCACGCCGCCAAGCCTCTGGAGGTCGTCACCGGTGGGCATCCCGTCCAGCGACGGGATGTCATGCGCGTCGGTGCTGTGCTCGAAGGCGTGGTCGCGCAAGGTCCTCGGCATCTTCTCGCCCCACTACTCGAGCTGGTCGGCGGCGGTCTCCATCCGCTCGTTGGCATCGAGCCGCAGCTGCTCCGTGGCCGCCACCAGCGCCGGGTCGAGCTGGCGACCGAGCGCCACGTCGAGCAGGTTGAGCAGGGCCGCGTCGCGGTGCATCAGCTCGGTCACGAAGGCGACGTCGGTGGCACGGTCCCCCGAAGCCGCTTCGTCGGTCGACGGCGCACCACATGCCGTGACGACGGCGAACAGCACCAGGGAGACGAGGAGTCTCACCGGATCCGGTGCACCTCGAAGCTCGTGCGGCGGGTCGACGAACGCGTCCTGGGCCGCGACCAGCTGGAGCTCGCGCTCGCCCGATCGAGGGTGTCCTCGAGCAGCGCGAAGACCGAGGCGGCGGTGCGGCCGAGCGCGGTCGGGGCAGCCGGTCGCCAGGCAGGTGGGCGGTGAACAGCGCGGCGGTGACGTCGCCGGAGCCGTTCGCCTTCATCGGCAGCAGCGGGGTCTGCACGATCCAGGCGCCGTCGTCGGTCACGGCGAGCATCTCGATCGGTGTCGGCCGGTCGGTCGTCGTGCTGCACGCTGGTGACCAGCACGGTCGCGCGGGCCCATCTCCCGCGCCAGCGTCGGCCGAGGCGAGGATCTCGTCGAGCGTCTGCGGCTCGGTGCCGGTCAGGAAGCCGAGCTCGAACTGGTTGGGCGTGATGATGTCGGCCGTCGGCACCACCGGGTCGCGGAGGAACGCCGGGATGTCGGGGTGCACGAAGCAGCCGCTGCCCGCGTTGCCCATCACCGGGTCGCAGGTGTACGACGCCCGCGGGTTGGCCGCACTTCACCCGCGCCACCGCGTCGAGGATCACGTCGGCGATGTCGGCGCCGCCCTGGTAGCCGGAGAGCACGGCGTCCACCTGGCCGAGCACCCCGCGCTCCTCGATGCCGGTGATCACGTCCGCGACGTCGCCGGGCGGCGAGCAGCGGGCCGCGCCAGGCGCCGTACCCGGTGTGGTTGGAGAAGTGCACCGTGGACACCGGCCAGACCTCGTGGCCGAGCCGCTGCAGCGGGAACACGGCGGCGGAGTTGCCGACGTGGCCGTAGGCGACCGAGGACTGGATGGACAGGAACTTCACCCGGCGATCCTCTCAGGGCACCGCTCGCGGCCTGGGCGGACCCTGTACGAGCAAACTAGAACGCGTTACAGTTCCACGCAGGGGGCGTGGCCCCTCCACGCCCGTCGACGCGAGCAGAGGTGGACGCATGGCACGCAGCGCACGCTCAGGGCCAACGCCGCGTGCCGACGAGGCCGACTACGTCGTGGTGGGGTCGGGCAGTGCGGGCAGTGCCTGCGCCGGCCGGCTGGCCGAGGCCGGTGCGAGCGTGATCCTGCTCGAGGCGGGCAGGAGCGACGACCAGTTCCTGGTGAAGAAGCCCGGGATGATCGGCCCGATGCACGCGGTCCCGAAGATCAAGGCAGACGTCGACTGGGGCTACTACACGACCCCGCAGGAGCACGCCCTCGACCGCAAGATCCCCCAGACCCGCGGCAAGGTCGTCGGCGGCTCGAGCTCGGTCAACGGCATGGTCTGCGTCCGCGGCAACCGCGCCAACTTCGACTCCTGGGCCGCCGAGGGCAACACCGGCTGGTCGGCCGACGAGGTCAACCCGGTCTACAAGCGGATGGAGGACTTCGACGACGGCGAGGACGACTACCGCGGCGCCGGCGGGCCGATCAAGGTCACCCGGCACACCTGCCCTGTCGAGCCGTCGCTCCAGTTCATCGCAGGCGACCGCCGACACGCTCGGGCGTGAAGGTCCTCGCAGGACTACAACGCCGAGTCGCAGGAGGGGGCGAGCATGATCCAGCAGAACGCCGCCGGCGGCCTGCGCTACAGCGCCTCGCGCGGCTACATCCACGGCCGCGCGCTGCCCGACTCTCGAGCTCCAGACCGAGGTGCACGTCGCCAAGGTCGTCATCGACAACGGTCGGGCGACCGGCGTCGAGGTGATCGACGAGGACGGTCGCGCGGCGTACGATCCGGGCCGGCAAGGAGGTCATCCTCGCCGCCGGCGTCTTCGGGTCGCCGCAGCTCCTGATGCTCTCCGGCATCGGGCACGCCGACCACCTCGGCGAGCACGGCATCCCGTGCTGGCCGACCTTCCGGTGGGCGACAACATGCACGACCACCTGTTCGTGCCGCTGACCTTCCACGTGCCGACGCGCGAAGCACCGCGGCAACGCCGTGGTACTTCGCCCGCGGCCTGGCCAAGGAGGTCACCGCGGGCAACTCGTTCCTCGCCAACTCGGTCTTCGAGTCCGTCGCCTTCGTGCGCACGTCGCAGGCCGACCGACGTACCCGACCTGCAGCTCCACCTGCTGCCGTGGTCCTACCCCTCGCCCAACCAGGACGCGCCGATCCGGCACAAGGTCGACCCGCGGGCCTGCGTGACGGTGCTGTCGACCCTGATCTATCCGCGGAGCCGGGGCACGCGTCCGGCTGGCGTCGGCCCGACCCGACAGGCGGCGCCGCTGATCGACTTCCAGTACCTCGCCGAGCCGGGCGACGTCGAGGTGCTCGCCGAGGGCGTCGAGATGATCCGCGAGATCATGGCGAGCGCGGCGTTCGGCGGCGCGGTCAAGAGCGAGGTGCACCTCGGGCGCCGGGTTCACCGGCGCCGGGCTGCGCGACGAGATCCGCAACCGCGCGACGACCGTCTACCACGGCGTCGGCACCTGCCGGATGGGCGTCGACGAGCGGGCCGTCGTCGGGCCCGACCTCAAGGTGCGGGGCATCGAGGGTCTGCGGGTCGCCGACGCCTCGATCATGCCGTCGATCACCGGCGGCAACACCAACGCGCCGTCGATCATGATCGGCGACAAGGCGGCGGAGATGATGCTCGTCGCGATGACGCCGAAGCGACCCGAGTCCCTCACCGACGAGTTCCTGCGAGTCGCTGGTCGCGCGGGTGCCCTCGACGTCGCGGCGGCACCTGGAAGCTGACCGAGGTCTACACCGGCGAGGTGCTCGTCGAGCTGCCGCAGTCGACGCCCGAGGACATCGAGGCGGCGTTCGCCGCGGCGCGCGAGGCCCAGGCCGAGTGGGCGAAGTGGCCGCTGCGCAAGCGGCTCGCAGGTGTTCAAGCGGGCGCACACGCTGCTCATCGACAACGCGCAGACCACCGCCGACCTGATCCAGGCCGAGAGCGGCAAGAACCGGCGGATGGCGATCGAGGAGACCTGCGACCCGCCGATGGTGATCAGCCACTACCTCAAGCGGGCGCCGAAGCTGCTGGCGCCGACCAAGCGCGGCGGGCCGGTGCCGGTCGTGTCGACGTCGACCGAGATCCGGCAGCCCAAGGGCGTCGTCGGGATCATCGCGCCCTGGAACTTCCCGTTCGCCACCGGCCTCTCCGACGCGATCCCGGCGCTGATGGCCGGCAACGGCGATCGTCGCTCAAGCCCGACAACAAGACCGCGCTGTCGCCGCTGTACGGCATCTCGCTGCTGGAGCAGGCGGGCCTGCCGAAGGGGCTCTTCCAGGTCGTCTGCGGCGAGGGCCCCGACGTCGGCCCGACCCTGATCGACAACGCCAACTACGTCATGTTCACCGGGTCGACGGCGACCGGCCGGGTCGATCGGCGAGCGCGCCGGGCGCAACCTGATCGGCTGCTGCCTCGAGCTCGGCGGCAAGAACCCGATGATCGTGCTCGCCGACGCCGACGTCGACGAGGTGGTCGCCGGGCGCGCTCGTTCGGCGTCTTCGGCAACACCGGCCAGATCTGCATGCACATCGAGCGGATCTACCTGCCCGACTCGCTCTACGACGAGTTCAAGGCGAAGTTCGTCGCGGCCGCCGAGGGGCTGCGGCTCGGGGCGACGTACGACTTCGGGCCGGAGCTCGGCTCGCTGGTCTCGGTCGACCACCGCGACCGCGTCGCATCGCACGTCGAGGACGCGGTGGCCAAGGGCGCGACCGTGCGTGACCGGCGGCCGGGCGCGGCCCGACCTCGGCCCGGCGTTCTTCGAGCCGACGGTCCTCGAGGGTGTCACCCAGGACATGCTCGCCGGCTCGTGCGAGACGTTCGGGCCGGTCGTCGCGCTGCACCGCTACTCGACCGTCGACGAGGCGGTCGCGCTCGCCAACGACACCGACTACGGCCTCAACGCCTCGGTCTGGGGCACCGACCTCGAGCGCGCGGCCGAGGCCGTGGCGCGGCGGATCGAGTCCGGCAACGTCAACATCAACGACACCCTCGCCGCGGCGTACGCCTCGAAGGGCACGCCGTCCGGCGGCGTCAAGCAGTCCGGCGTCGGCGCCCGGCACGGCGACCAGGGCCTGCTGAAGTACACCGACGTCCAGAACCTCGCCGTGCTCAAGAAGCAGGTGCTGGGCCCGAAGCCCGGCCAGGACTACGCGGAGTACGTCAAGCAGATGCTGACCGGCCTCAAGGTGATGCGGAAGACCCGCATCCGCTGACTCGCCGGAATCACCGTTTGGTACCGAACGGTGACGAGAACCGGCCGCAGGTTGACGTTTGTGCCCAAACGTCAGACGTCAGGCGACCTGCAGCGACCGCTTGGACAGCCCCATCCAGAAGCCGTCGATCACCTGGATCCCGGGCTCGTCGGGGGTGGTCGCCGCGCCGAGGGTGACGAACAGCGGCGTGTAGTGCTCGACCGTCGGGTGGGCGTAGGGCATGCCCGGCGCCTGCGACTGGTACGACGCCAGCGCGTCGACGTCGCCGCGGGCCATCGCCTCGCCGGCCCAGGCGTCGAAGTCCGCCGACCAGCCGGGGACGGCGGCGTCGATCCGCCACTCGGTGAGGAACGGCAGCCCGTGGGTGAGGAAGCCGGACCCGATGATCAGCACGCCCTCGTCGCGCAGCGGCCGCAGGCGCTCGCCCGAGCTCCATCAGCCGCACCGGGTCGTGGGTGGGCAGCGACATCTGCAGCACCGGGATGTCGGCGTCGGGGTACATGATCCTCAGCGGCACCCAGGCGCCGTGGTCGAGCCCGCGGCTGGCGTGCTGGTGCACCGGCTCGGTCGCCGGCATCATCGCCGCGACCCGGGCGGCCAGCGCGGTGGCGTCCGGGGTCTCGTAGGTCATCCGGTAGTACTTCGCGTCGAAGCCGCCGAAGTCGTAGACCAGCGGCGCGCCGCTGGCGCTCAGGCTGACCGGGGCCGACTCCCAGTGGGCGCTGACGATCAGGATCGCCTTCGGGCGGGGCAGGTCGCGCCGCCCAGGCGGCGAGCTGGCCCGACCAGACCGGGTCGTCGAGCAGCGGCGGAGCGCCGTGCCCGATGTAGAGGGCCGGCATCCGGCCTCGAAGGGTCTCGCGTTCGCTCGCTCATGTCGACTTCAATGGTTGAGAATTCAACTTTATTCCGCCGGGCAGCGACCAGTCCACGGGTTCGCGCGCCCTGCTCGGTGAGCAGTCGGTTGACCCGGCTGAACGGACGGGACCCGAAGAAGCCCGCGGCTCGCCGAGAGCGGCGAGGGGTGGGCGGACTCGACCCACGGGATCGGTCCCGAGCATCGGCTTGAGCCCCTGGGCGTCGCGGCCCCACAGGATCGCCGCGCACGGCCCACCGCGCGCGGCGAGCGCCTTGATGGCGCACTCGGTCACGTCCTCCCAGCCGCGGCCGCGGTGCGAGGCGGACTCACCGGGGCGGACGGTCAGCACCCGGTTCAGCAGCATCACGCCCTGGTCGGCCCAGGCCGTGAGGTCGCCGTGCGCGGGCGTCGCGAGGCCGAGGTCGGTGTGCAGCTCCTGGTAGATGTTGGCCAGGCTCCGCGGGACCGGCCGGACGTGCGCGTCGACCGCGAAGCTCAGCCCGATCGGGTGGCCCGGGCGTGGGGTAGGGGTCCTGGCCGACGACCAGCACCCGGACGTCGGCGAGCGGACGCTGGAAGGCCCGCAGGATGTGGTCGCCGCCGGGCAGGTACGCCGCGGCCGGCGGCGATCTCCTCGCGCAGGAACCGGCCCATCGCCGTGATCCGGTCGTCGACCGGCGCCAGCGCCTCGGCCCAGTCGGGGGCGACCAGCCCGCTTTCGACGAGCCCCGCCAGCGCAGCCATGGCGGGACGCTACCGTGCGCTGGTGACGCGTCGCTGCCCCGCGTGGGTCCCCGCCCTGGTCCTGGTGTTGACGGTCGCCCAGCTGGCGGTGGCCGAGTACGTGCCCGGCATCGAGCGATTCGCCGACAAGGCCTTCGGAGCGCGGCTCATCGCCTACCCGCTGCTGATGCTGGTGGTTCCTGCCCTCTGGTGGGTCGTGGTCAAGCGGCGGCACCCCGACCGCCACCCGCCGTACGGCGCCTTCACGCTGGCGATGTTGCCGTTCCTGGTCGACGTGACCGGCAACAGCCTCGACCTCTTCGACGCCGTCGTGTGGTGGGACGACTTCAGTCACTTCGCCAACTGGGCCCTGCTGCTGACCGGTATCGGGCTGATCATCTGCGGCGCGGTGCGCCCTCCCTGGGCGGTGGTGCTCCTGGTGACCGGGCTGGGCGCCGTGATCGCGCTCGGCTGGGAGCTCGGCGAGTGGTACACGTTCATCCGGCACGGCACCGAGATCGACACGGCCTACGAGGACACCCTCGGCGACGAGACCCTCGGCACCCTCGGCGCCCTGGTGGCGGGGTTGGTGGTGGCCCGGGTCCTGGGCAGCAGCCAGCCCGGTCTTCAGCGCCAGTAAGCGCTCCGCGGCAGGTAGGGCGTCCGCCCGCGCTCGCCGACCTCGACGTCGAGGATCGCGTGGTGGTCGGTGTTGCCGAAGAACGACTGGTTGGCGACCAGGACCCGGGTGCCGAGGAACGTCGCGCTGGACGGGGTGTCGAACGGGATCGCCGACCCGTTCTCGCCGGAGCCGGGGACCTCGGGGAACCGCTCGAGCTCGCGCCCGCGGGCGAGAGCACCACGATCTGCTGCGGTGAGGCCGGCGTTGGCGACGTAGATCCGGCCGGAGCGGCCGATGCCGAAGCCGTCGGGCAGGTCGCCGGGCAGCGAGGTCCACAGCGTCGCCAGCTCGCCGGGGCGGCCGACTCGCCGGATCGGCAGCCGGTAGAGCTTGCCGTTGGTCGGCACGCGACCCGTCGGTGGTGGTGGACTGCTGGGTGATCAGCAGGTCGCGCCGGCCGCGGGCGGAAGACGATGCCGGTCGTGCCGAACTCGGAGCCGTCGAGCCGCGGCGAGGCGAACCACACCCGCGGCTCGCTGGGTGCCGCGCGGGATCTTCCAGATCACCGCCTGGCCGTAGTCGGTGACGAAGAGGGCGCCGCCCGGGCCCCACGTGGCGTAGTTGGGGATCGCCGGACCGTCGACGACGTTGGGGGAGCAGGGCGTCTCGCCGGTGGAGCAGGTCGGCAGGTCGGGCAGCGTCGCCCAGCGGCGGAAGTTGCCGGTCTCCGATGTTCAGGGTCCGCACCGACGACGTCGACTTCTCCAGCAGGACCAGCCGGCCGCGGGCGTCGGCGTTGGCGACCTGGACGCCGTGGTCCTCGTCGAGGTTCTGGCCGCGGCACCGCCCACGACCGCAGCAGGGTGCCGTCGGCCGACCACTCGCGCACCCGCGAGCGCTGGCGGTCGCCCTGCGGGTTGGTGTAGGTGCCGGCGTAGACGCGGCCGTTGCGGTGGCGCGAAGACGTACGCCGGGAAGCCGGGCTCCTGGACGGCGGCGAAGACGCGGGTGTCCCACCGCTCGCGGTCCGCGGCGGCGGACGGCGGGCAGCAGCGGGAGCGACGAGCGCCAGCGAGTGACGCCGAGGGCCGCCGTGCCGGATGATCGGCCGCTTCACGAGCAGCCGCTCCAGCACCTCGAGCGCGGCCCGCTTGCCGGCGCGGACGGCGCCGTCCATGTAGCCGGTCCAGTACGTCGAGGTCTCCGTGCCGGCCCAGTGCACCCGGCCGTACGGCCGCCGGATCTCGCGAGCCGAACCGGATCATCGTGCCGGGGGCGTAGTTGGCGACCGGGCCGCCGCCGGTCCACTGCTCCTGGGTCCAGTCGTGCTCGACGTACTCGATCGGGTGCAGCGCCTGCTCGCCGAACATCGCGGCGAAGCCCTCGAGCACGGCGGCCGCGGCGGGCCGCGCGGGTCTGCACGCCGTAGCGCCGCCAGGTCGAGCCGCCGACGAACGCCAGCAGCACGCCGGGGTCGCCGTCCCGCGGGCAGTTGTCGAAGGCGACCCGGACGGCGCCGGAGTCGTTGAGCCCGAACCCGTTGAGCCCGGCCTCGCGCCAGAACGGCCGATCGGTAGACCGCGTCGCACTTCATCAGCTGGCCCATGTCGAGGTGCCGGAGCAGCTCGGTGCCGGCGCTGCGGGAGCCGGGGGTACCAGTCGATGTCGAGCACCAGCGGCGGGGGAGCGGCCACGATCACCCGCCGGGCCCGGACCCGGCCCCGGGCCGGTGTGCACCACCGCGTGCCGGTCGTCGCTGGACGATCCGGCGCACCGGCGCCGCCAGGGCGACGATGTCGCCGAGCCGCCGGGCCAGCCGCAGCGGGATCAGCTGCGAGCCGCCGACGAACCGGCGCTCCTGGGCGCCGTTGGCGGTGTCGGAGTTGCGGGCGAAGGTGCCGACGTTGCGCTCGTTGCCCGAGCAGGCGACGTACCAGAGCGACGTAGAGGAAGGAGAGCTCGTCGGGGTCGGCGCCGAAGCCGGGCTGGGTCCAGCAGCGGATCAGGTTCTCGACGCCCGTCGGCGTTGACCGCGTTGCGGCGGATCCACTCGCCGAGCGTCATCGCGTCCCACTCGGCGGCCCGCGGGTGGGTCCAGGGGGCGTCGACCGGGATCTCGGCGGCGTACATGTCGATCTGGGTGCAGCAGGTTCGCGGCGTCGGGGAGGATCGTCGGGTCCGGCGGGACGGTGCCCTGGTACTCCAGGCGCCCGGTGGTCGAGGAGACGTAGACGCTGTTGCCGTCGACGTACTCCTTGAACGTCGGCACGCCGAGCTCGCGCGGCCAGGCGCAGGATGTGGTCCTGGGTCGGGCCGACGAAGGCGCCGCCGGACTCGATCACCGCCGCCGGAGTCGAGGTGGTGGTTGAGCACCCGGCCGCCGACGCGGTCGCCGGGCCTCGACGAGCAGCACCGAGCGCCCGCGGCGGGCGACCTTGCGGGCGGCGACCAGGCCGGAGATGCCGCCGCCGACCACGACCACGTCGACCTGGCGCGGCAGCGATCCCTGCAGCGTCCCGGCCGTGGCCGGCGCGGTGAGGGCGCCGGCGCCGAGGCCGGCCATCGACAGCCCGGCACCGCCCAGGAGGGTGCGGCGGGTCAGGTTCAGGTCCGTCATACCGGTACAACGCCGCGGCGCCCGATCGGTTAGGTGAGACGCAGGCCTCGTAGGGTCGGGACATGCCTCGCGCGACCGTCGCCGACGTGCACGAACTCGCCCGGTCCATGCCGGGCGCCGAGCGAGCAGGAGGGCACGACCGTCGTCTACCAGGTGCGCCGCAAGAGCTTCGTGTTCTTCCGCAACCCGCGCCCCGACGCCGTCGACCCCGAGACCGGCGAGCGCTACGACGACGTCATCGTCTTCTGGGTCGCCTCGGACGCGGACAAGCAGGCCCTGGTCGCCGACCCGTCCACGCCGTTCTTCACCACCCCGCACTTCGACGGCCATCCGTCGGTGCTGCTGCGCGGTTGTCGGGTAGGTGAGCTGGACCGCGACGAGCTCGCCGAGATCGTGTACGACGCGTGGCTGGCCCGCGCGCCCAAGCGGCTGGCCAGGCGTGGCTGGACGAGCACGGCCTGCGCTGACCGGGGGCTGTGGATAGCCGGATGCAGACCCCCGGCCCGCTCACGGATTCTGCTGCTATGCACCCTGCTGTCGTCGCCCGGGAACTCGGTGGCCTTGCCACCAAGGCGCAGCTCCTCGTCTTCTGCTCCGAACGCCAAGTGGCGCGTGCGGTCGAGAACGGCAGCCTGGTGCGCCTCTCCCGCGGACGGTACGCGGTCCGACACGCCCGGGAGGCGGTGCATGCGGCCGCTCGGCTGAGCGGAACGGTGACCCATCTGAGCGCAGCCCAGTACCACGGCTGGGAAGTGGCAACCGTTCCGGACCGTCCGTGGATCGCCGTTCCCCGCAACCGCAACGTTTCTGCGGCCGACCGGAAACTGACTCACGTCGTCTACTCCACGGCCACCGGCGTGGTGACCGATCCCGTGCGGACGGTGCTCGACTGCGCGCGTCGGTTGCCGTTCGGGGAGGGGCTGGCGGTGGCCGACTCGGCGCTCCGGCACCGTCATGTGGACCAGGAAGTCCTGGTCACAGCGGCGGAGGCTGCCCGGGGTCCGGGAGCTGGTCAGTGTCGGCGGGTGGCTCGCGAGGCGACCCCGCTCGCCGCCAATCCACTCGAGTCGATGCTCCGCGGGATCGCCCTGGACGTCTCCGGGTTGTCGATCCAACCGCAGGTCGAGATCCATCTGTCCGGCTTCACCGTTCATCCGGACCTGGTCGACGAGCGGCTCGGCCTCGTGATCGAGGCGGAGGGGTTCATGTTCCACGCTGCGACGCCTCGGCAGTTCGATCGCGACGTCGAGCGGTACACCCAGCTGGTGGCGACCGGCCGCACCGTCGCCCGGTTCACGCGCTCCCAGATCGAGGACCGCCCTGACTACGTGCGGGGCACGCTCACCTCGCTGGTGGCCATACTTGGTGAGAGGGCGTTGGTTCAAACGTGCAGTACCTGTCCAGGACCACCCTCACAGGCGGAATGCGGGACGGAAAGCGCCCTACTGCACGTTTGAACCAACGGTGCCGGATCAGGTGGAGAGGGACCGGGACCCGGCCGACCCGTAGCGCCGGGCGGGGTTGGTGCCGATCGCCTCGCGGCTCGCGGCAGTCCGCCGGGCGGAGGCCTTCTTCGCCGGACCCTTCGGGGCCGTTTTCTTCGGCGCGCTCTTCTTCGCGGCAGCCTTCTTCCGGGCCGTCGGGGTCGGAGTCTCCTCGGCGTCGGAGGACCACTTGCTGATCCACTCGTCCATGATCTGCCAGGTCGTGCCGCGGGCCCGCCGCCCGGTGAGCATGCCGAGGTGGCCGCCGGGGACGACCTCGAACCGGACCTCCTTCGCACCGGTCAGCAGCGGCACGACCGTACGGACCGCCGGGATCGGCGCGATGCCGTCGGTGGCGCCGCCGAAGACCAGCACCGGCACCGTGATGTCGGCGACCGAGATGGTGCGGTCGTCGAAGTCGACGCTGCCGGCGACGAGCGCGTTGCCGCGGACGAACCGGTGGTAGAGCTGCCCGAACGTCCGGCCGGGGTAGGCGATCATGTTGTCGGTGAACCGGTCGACGGCCTCGATCTGCGCGAGGAAGTCCGTGTCGTCGAGGCGGGTGGCGATGGCGAGCGGCTTGGTCACCAGCTTCTGGAACGACGGAGAGCTGGAAGGCCCACTTCACCAGCGGCTTCGGCGCGCCGCCCATCGCCTGGTAGGCGCGGTTGATGATCCCGCCGCCCTCGGTGAGGTTCAGCAGCGGCCGCAGCGGCGCGACCAGCGGCACCTGCGTGACGTCGATCGGCGAGCCGACCGCGGTCACCGACGCGATCGGCAGGTCCGGGCAGTCGGCGGCGGTCGAGCAGCGCGAAGATCCCGCCCAGGCTCCAGCCGATCACGTGCACCGGCCGGCCGCCGGCGTGCGCGGACACCTCGCGGATCGCGGCCGGCACGACCTCGTCGATCCAGTGCTCCATGCCGAGGTTGCGGTCGCTGAACGAGACCTCGCCGTACTCCACGAGGTAGGTCGGCCGGCCGCCGGTCACGAAGTGCTCGACCAGCG
The DNA here is from genome assembly GCA_963830755.1 of uncultured Actinomycetota bacterium. Lineage (GTDB taxonomy): Bacteria > Actinomycetota > Actinomycetes > Propionibacteriales > Nocardioidaceae > Nocardioides. Next base: position 32,995 of record CAWHNI010000001.1, read on the forward strand.
AGCAGCCGCGGCGCAGGTCGAAGCAGAGCGCCGGGGCGGCCAGCGGGGTGACCAGGAGCACCGGGTCGCCGGGCTCGTCGACCTTCGCCGGCCGGGCGGTAGTGGTAGACCTCGCGCAGCGTGCCGTCGTCGATCAGGGTGCGCGGCATCGGGCGCAGGTCGGCCAGGCCGCCGTAGAGCACCTTGTGGGCGACGTTGCTGGCCGCGGAGACGGCGAAGCGAGCCTGCAGGTCGGGCTTCGGGATCAGATCCATGGGCGAAAGTTACCCGCGCGGGCGCGGCTAGGGCAGCGCAGTCCGGAGACCGGCTGCGATCAGCCAGGGCCGCTCAGGAACGGCTGGCGGGCCGGATGTTCTTGGTGTGGCCGCCTGACGTCCGCGAGCCCTCAGGAAGCTGGCCGCCCAGGCCACCACGTCGTGCTGCGCGGACTGTCTTGCGCATCGCCTTCATCCGCCGGGTGAGGTCGCGCTCGGCTCGGCGTCGTAGGCCTCGAGCAGCGCGGCCTTCATGCCGTTGATGTCGTAGGGGTTCACCAGCCAGGCCTGCTTCAGCTCGTCGGCGGCGCCGGCGAACTCCGAGAGCACCAGCGCGCCGTCGTCCTCGTAGCGGCAGGCGACGTACTCCTTGGCGACCAGGTTCATGCCGTCGCGGTAGCGGCGTGACCACCATGATGTCGGCGGCGCGGTAGAGCGCGGCCATCTCCTCGCGCGGGTAGGACGAGTGCAGGTAGGAGATCGCGGGACGGCCGATCCGGCCGAGGTCGCCGTTGATGCGGCCGACCAGCCGGTCGATCTCGTCGCGCAGGATGCGGTACTGCTCGACCCGCTCGCGCGACGGCGTCGCGACCTGGACGAACACCGCGTCCTCGACGTCGAGGTGGCCGTCCTCGATCAGCTCGCTGAAGGCGCGCAGCCGGGCGTAGATGCCCTTGGTGTAGTCGAGCCGGTCGATCGCCGAGGAAGATCTTGCGCGGGTTGCCGAGCGCCTCGCGGATCGCCTTGGCCCGCTCCGCCGACGGCGTCGGAGCGGGCCAGCTCGTCGAAGCCGGCGGAGTCGATCGAGATCGGGAACGCCGCGGCCCGCACGGTGCGGCCGTCGGGCAGGTAGACCAGGTCGCGGTGGGTCTTGTGGCCGACCCGCTGGCGGACCAGCCGCACGAAGTTCTGCGCGCCGCCGGGGAGCTGGAAGCCGACCAGGTCGGCGCCGAGCAGGCCCTCGAGGATCTGCCGGCGCCACGGCAGCTGCTGGAACAGCTCGGTGGGCGGGAACGGGATGTGCAGGTAGAAGCCGATCCGGAGGTCGGGCCGGAGCTCGCGCAGCATCTGCGGCACCAGCTGGAGCTGGTAGTCGTGGACCCAGACCGTCGCGCCCTTGGCGGCGACGCTCGGCGGCCTTCTCGGCGAAGCGCCGGTTGACCGTGACGTAGGCGTCCCACCACTCGCGGTGGAACTCCGGCTTGGCGACGACGTCGTGGTAGAGCGGCCACAGCGTGCCGTTGGAGAAGCCCTCGTAGAACTCCTCGATCTCCTGCGGCCGACAGCGACATCGGGACCAGGGACATCCCGTCGTCCTCGAACGGCTCCAGGTCGCTGTCGGTGCCGCCCGGGCCAGCCGATCCAGGCGCCGTCGTTGGCGCGCATCACCGGCTCGAGGGCGGTCACCAGGCCGCCGGGGGAGCGCCGCCACGCTGGCGTTCCGTCGTCCGCGACGACCCGGTCGACCGGCAGCCGGTTGGCGACGATGACGAGGTTCGCGGGGTCGGACACGCGTCCCACCCTATGTGGCCGAACCTGTGGCGGGTCGAATGACATCGTTGTGGTTCGTCGCCTACAGTTGCCCCGACACCAGCACCGACTTCGGGGAGAAATGCGCATGGACGCCGCGAACGCCCGGCACGGCCAGGGCCATGACGCCGCCACCGGTCCGCGCCTGAGCGACCGCGACCGCGAGATCCTCGAGTTCGAGCGCCAGTGGTGGAAGTACGCCGGCGCCAAGGAGACCGCGGTCCGCGAGAAGTTCGACATGTCCTCGACCCGCTACTACCAGGTGCTCAACGCCCTCATCGACCGGCCCGAGGCCCTCGAGGCCGACCCGCTGCTGGTCCGCCGGCTGCGCCGGCTGCGGGCCGCCCGGCAGCGCCAGCGTTCGGCCCGTCGCCTCGGCTTCGAGGTCTGAGCCATGCCGGCGCGTCCGCGACGAGCGCGGGGTGGTGTTCCCGTCGCCGGTGGTGATGCTCAGCGTCGTGGCGGTCGCCATGGCCGGGGTGGCCTACGTCGCGACCCAGGCCGAGCCGCCGGCCGAGCGTGAGGTGGCCACGGTCGCGCAGCCCGAACCGAAGCAGACCACCGAGCCGGCACCCCCGTCCCAGAAGCTCCCGCACGGGCGAGCCGCCGGCGATCAAGAAGGCCGAGCCGGTGGTCGAGCGCGGCAAGGTCTACGTCGAGGTCTACAACAACTCCGGCATCACCGGGCTGGCCGGCAGCACCGCCGCGCAGGCGTCCGACGCCGGCTGGCAGGTCGTCGGCTCCGACAACTGGTACGGCACGATCCCGGCCTCGACCGTCTACTACCCCCAGCGGCTCAAGGCGGCCGCCAAGGTGCTGGCGCTGGACCTCGGCATCGGCCGGGTCATGCCGGCCATCGAGCCGATGGACCTCGACCGGCTGACGGTCATCCTCACCGCCGACGCCGCCTGACACCGGCTCCCGCCCCGGCGGGCCGGCGTGGAAGGCTCGTGCGCCATGGAGTTCCGCTCGTCCACGGGCCGGGAGCGGTACGACGCCTTCGTCGCGATCGCGTCCACGGCCGTCGTCGGGCTCGACTTCGACGGCACCCTGGCCCCGATCGTCGACGACCCGGCGGACGCCCGGATCCACCCCGACGCCGCCGCCGTGCTGGTCGAGCTCGGCCGACGCCGTGTGCGCGGTCGCGGTGATCACCGGGCGCCCGGCCCGGCAGGCACTGGCCCTCGGCGACCTGGACGACGGTGGGGAACGCCCTCGGCGACGCCGGCAAGGAGCTGTACCTCTTCGGCCAGTACGGCAACGAGCGCTGGTCGCTCGACCAGCCGCCGGATCGTCTCGCCCGCGTCCGCCGCGCGGGCTGGCGACGTACCTCGGCGCGCTGCCCGTCGCTGCTGCGTCGCCTGGACGCCGCGGACGCGTTCGTCGAGGAGAAGGGCCTGGCGGTCGCCGTCCACACCCGGCGGCTGCCCGATCCCGCCGGTGCGTTCGACCGGCTGCTGCCCGAGCTGGAGAAGCTGGCCACGGATCCGGGCTCGTGGTCGAGCCCGGCCGTCAGGTGATCGAGGCCCGCGCGCCGGGGATGGACAAGGGCCAGGTGGTCCGCAAGCTGGCCGAGGACATCTCGGCCGGCGGCTTCCTCTTCGCCGGTGACGATCTCGGCGACCTGGAGGCCTTCGAGGCGGTCGCCGCCCTCCGCGAGGAAGGCCTGCCGACCTTCCTGGTCTGCTCGGGCTCGGAGGAGCAGCACGCCCTGGCCGCCCACTCCGACCTGGTTGTCGACGGGCCCGACGGCGTCCTCGGCGTTCCTCCGCCAGCTCACCGCTGACGCGACGAAGGGTCAGGGCACCGACGCGGGCGAGACGTCGCCGCGGGTAGATCATCTCCTCGGGCGCCACGTTGCGGCGCGAGGCCCAGACGTAGTACATGACCGAAGGCACCACCAACCCGATCATCCAGGAGATGTCGGCGCCCCCGAGTGCTTCGGTGACCGGGCCCGTGTAGAGGGCCTGGGCGAGGAAAGGAATCTGCACGAGCACGCCGACGGCGTACGTCGTCAGCGCGGCGGCGTTCCAGCGGCCGTAGCGGGCATCCGGGTCGTAGAGCGCCGGGATGTCGACCTTCTCCCTCGAGACCAGGTAGTAGTCGGTGAGGTTGATCGCGCTCCAGGGCGTGAACACCATCAGCAGCAGGAGCACGAAGTCGCGGAAGTTTCCAGGAAGTTCGCGCTCGCGAGCAGTGCGATGGCTCCCGCCACGAGCAGCATCAGTGCGACGAACACGGTGCGCGCGGTGCGGCCCATCGACCGGGCGCCGGTGAACGCCGTCACCGTGGTGGCCGTGCACATGAACTGCCGTAGGCGTTGAGGCAGGTCACGGTCAGCTTGCCGACCACGATCAGCACGTAGATCGCCCCGGCGAGGAAAGCGGTGCCGGCCAGGTCGCCAAGCCACTCGACCTGGTTGATCGAGGAAGGCGTCTCCTGCGACGGCCGCCACGACGGCGCCGAACGTCATCGCCACCTGGGAGCCCAGGACGGTGCCCCAGTACGTCGCGGCGAACACCGTGCGCTCCGGTGTGGCCTCCGGCAGGTAGCGGGAGTAGTCGGCGACGTAAGGACCAAACGTGAGCTGCCAGCCCGCGGCCAACGCCACGGCGAGCAGGAAGGTGACGATGTCGAAGGACGGGTTGGCGACGGCGGCGGACACGTCGTGCTCGGTGAAGAGCCGGACCGCGAGGTAGCCGAACCCGATCACGCCCAGCACCGACGCGACACGGCCCACGACGTGGATCAGGTCGTGCCCGATGGTCGCGATCACGCCGACGAGCACGATGAAGATTCCGATCCCGATGATCGGTGCGTCCACGCCGAGCAGGGCGTTGATCGCCTGGCCGGAGAGCACGGTGCCGGTGGCGGTGAAGCCGAGGTACATCACGATGACCAGCAGCAGCGGGACCACGGCGCCGTACACCCCGAACTGGGCGCGGCTGGAGATCATCTGGGGCAGGCCGAGGCGAGGCCCCTGGGCCGAGTGGAGGGCCATCACGGCCCCGCCGGCAAGGTTGCCGATCAGCAGCCCGATGATCGCCCACAGCGCGTCGGCGCCGAACACGACAGCCAGCGCCCCGTCGACGATCGCCGTGATCTGCAGGTTGGCTCCGAGCCACAGGGTGAGCTGGCTGCTCGGCGAGCCCTTGCGCTCGTCGGCAGGGATGACGTCGATGGAGTGATGCTCGATGCTGAGGGTGGATCTGGCCATGGGGTTTCTCCCTTCGTCGCTCCATCACATGCCCGCTCGGCCCGACCGGGCAACCCCCCGGACGGGGCCCGTGTCTCGGATGCCAGACAGCACCTTCGCCCGACCCCGAGTGTCACCATGTGGACCCGGAGTACGAATGGCGAGACGCGCTGCGTAGGGTTCCGAACAGCTCATCGAGAGGGACTGAGGGACCGGCCCGCTGAAGTCCCGGCAACCGCCACGAGCCCCCGTCCGGGAGTCTGTCCCGACGGTCGTGGAGACGGTGCCAATTCCGGCCCACGGCGAGAGCCGCCGCGGGGAAGATGAGGAGGAATCCTTGACTGCCGTGACTTCCCAGGCCGAGTCCGTCGACCAGACGCCGGACCGAGCGTCGCAACGCCCGGTTCTCCGCGCCGGTGCCTTCGGCCACGCCAAGGCCCTGTCCTGCCGCGAGTGCGGGCACCGGATCGACCTCGGTCCGCACTACGCGTGCCCGGAGTGCTTCGGACCGCTGGAGATCGCCTACGACTTCCCGGCGGTGAGCGCGCGCGACATCGAGGCCGGTCCCCGCAACATCTGGCGCTACAAGGCGCTGCTCCCGGTCCCCGACGACATCGAGGAGAGCCCCAACACCGAGCCGGGCTTCACCCGCTTGCTGAAGGCGCACAACCTCGGCCGGGAGCTGGGGATCGACAACCTGTGGGTCAAGGACGACTCCACGAACCCCACCAACTCCTTCAAGGACCGCGTGGTTGCCTGCGCCCTCAGCGCAGCCCGCGAGTTCGGCAGCAAGGTCTTCGCGTGTCCGTCCACCGGCAACCTCGCCAACGCCGTGGCCGCCGCAGGTGCCCGGGCCGGGATGAAGACCGTGGTGTTCATCCCGGCCGACCTCGAGAAGCCCAAGCAGGTCAACTCCGCCGTCTACACCGACTCCCTGGTGGCCGTGAACGGCAACTACGACGACGTGAACCGGCTCGCCTCGGAGATCGCGGGCGAGGAGGACGGTTGGGCCTTCGTCAACGTCAACGTCCGGCCCTACTACGCCGAGGGTTCGAAGACCCTCGGCTTCGAGATCGCAGAGCAGCTCGGCTGGCGCCTGCCCGACCAGATCGTGATCCCGGTGGCGTCGGGCTCCCAGCTGACCAAGGTGGACAAGGCGTTCCGGGAGCTGATCGAGCTCGGTCTGGTCGAGGACAAGCCCTACCGCGTCTACGGCGCCCAGGCGACCGGATGCTCGCCGGTCTCGGCGGCCTTCAAGGCCGACCAGCAGGTCGTCCGCCCGGTCCGGCCCGACACCATCGCCAAGAGCCTGGCCATCGGCAACCCCGCGGACGGTGTCTACGTTCTCGACATCTGCCGCCGGAGCGGCGGCGCCGTGGAGGACGTCAACGACGACCAGGTCCGCGAGGGCATCCTGCTGCTCGCCCGGACCGAGGGAATCTTCACCGAGACCGCCGGCGGCACCACCGTCGGCGTCCTGAAGAAGCTGGTCGAGACCGGCACCCTCGACCCCGACGCTGGAGACGGTCGTGATCAACACCGGCATGGGCCTGAAGACCCTCGACGCAGTCGCCGACCAGGTCGGGGCTGCGGTGACCATCGACCCGTCGTACGGTGCCTTCGTGGCAACCGGCCTGGCCTGAGGAGTGAGATGAGCGTTTCCGTCCGCATCCCCACGATCCTGCGCACCTACACCTCCGGTGAGTCGGAGGTGACCGCGGAGGGCGACACCCTGGCGGCCGTGCTCGACGATCTGGACGCCAACTACGCGGGCATCAAGGGCCGGGTCCTCGACGAGGGCGGCGAGCTGCGTCGCTTCGTCAACGTCTACGTCGGCAACGACGACGTCCGGTTCCTCGACAACCTCGCCACGCCCACTCCCGACGGAACGCAGATCTCGGTCATCCCGGCGGTGGCCGGGGGCTGAGACGCGCCGGCGGTCAGCGCAGCGCCAGGTGGTGGTTCCCCGGTTGCGGCGTCTCCTCCACGCCGCCCAGGTCGAACACCGCGAGTCCGCTGCCGCCAACGCCGATTGCGGTCACGGCGACGATCCCGACGAGGCCCAGCTTGCCGGCGTGGGGCGACACGGGGGCTTGTCGCATCCACGCCGGCGCGCTGAGTAGGAGGAGGGCCGCGGCCAGGGTCGCGACCTCCAGAACGCCGACGGCGCCGTCGGCGAGACCGATCGATCCGGGAGCACCCACCACCGACTCCAGCGGGGTGCCGGAGGTGTGCGCGTACAGCCAGAGGGCGGGAAGTACGACGGCGAGCAGCGCGGCGGCGATCCAGGCCGGCCGCCCCGGCCTCGCCGTGGCGAACTGGGCGGTGGCGAGCTGGGCCGTCGCCAGCAGCAGGAGGAGCAGGGCGGCGACCACTGAGTCGATCAGGTCCGCCGTCGCGTGAGTCGCGAGGACGGTCCCGGTGCCGACCAGGGCCGCCACCAGGACCAGCTGGACCTCGGCGAACCACGCCACCGGGCGGGGCAGGGGACCCTCCGCACCGTCCGGAAGTGAGCCCGACGACTTCTCCTTGCCGACGCTCAACCGGCCGCCCCGGATCGCCACCATCCAGACGACCAGCACCAGATTGGTCACCAGCAGGATCACGCTGCCGGCCCCGAGGGCCTTCAGCTGCAGGGCGAGGGTGGCGTCCTTCTGTGCCTGCAGGCAGCTGTCGGCGCACTGGACCCCCATCGACGGCATGTGTTCCAGCTGGCCGAGCTGCAACCGGAGGTCGTAGGAACCGCTCAGGATCAGCGCGCCAGCACCGGCCAGGGTGCAGGCGGCGACGACCAGCAGGCCGGTCGCGATCAACGTCCGCGGTCGGCGCAGCACGGGTCCGAACCAGCGGTAGGCCAGGGCCAGGGCGCCGAGCACCGCGAAGGCGAACAGCGGCATGAGCATCACCGACCCCTGGAGCCAGGAGACGAACGGGTCACTGGTCCGTTGGATCGAGCCCACGGCGCCGCGCAACGAGACCACCCAGAACCAGTCAGCCGCGGCCAGGACGGTGGCGAACGTAAGGATCGTCCCCCAGGGGATGGCCGCCCTGCCGGTCGACCGTCCCCTCGTCCTGGCCGCGGGGCGTGAGAGCTCGGTCACGGGGTGATCTCCCAGCCGAACATCATGGCGTGGTCCTCGTGCGCCAGGTTGTGGCAGTGGGCGACGTACGGACCGACGAAGTCCCGGAAGCCGCGGTAGAGGATCACGGACTCGCCCGGATCGAGGGCGACGAGGTCCTCACGGGACCGGTCGTCCGGGTGGGCACTCTCGGGCCGGACGACCTCGCGGCCGTCGCGCATCACAGTGCGGTGCTCCTCCATGTGCAGGTGGAACGGGTGCACCCAGCCGCCCCCGCCGTTGCGGATCTCCCACAGGTTGAAGCTGCCCTTCCGCTGCTGGGCCAGAGGCCGGCGACCTCGCGGGTTCTTCAGGCTGCGCGCCACCGTGTCGGGGGTGAACGGCTCGCCGTTGATGAGCCACTCGACCTCGCCGCCGCCGCTGCCGCGCTCGACCTCGAAGATCATCCGGTTGTCCATCAGGCTGCGCCAGTTCTTCGGCAGCGGCGGTAGCGGCCGCATCCGGGTCGGGATCTGGCTGTCGTCCGGCGCGCTGTCGCCGATCACGATCTTCATCATCGGGACCTTGTAGTCCGGGTCCAGTCCGTCGCGCGAGGAGGTGTCCCACATCCGGCCGTCGCCCATCTTCATCACGTTGGTCAGGTAGATGACGTCGCCCTTCGTGGTCGGCGTGCCGTCCTGGTACTTCGTGAAGTCGACGATGAACTCGCGCCGCTTGGCCGGCCACAGCTCGAAGGAGTCACGGGTGATCGGGAACGGCAGCAACCCGCCGTCGGAGGCGATCTGGGTGAACTGCATGCACTGCTCGCCGTCCGGGATCCGGTACTGCCCCTGCAGCTCGTCGCCGTTGTAACCGAGCGACGCGGCCGACTTGGGCCCTTTCGTCGAACTCATCAGCTGGAACTCGTAGATCCGGGCGATCGACGCGTCGAGGAAGCGGAAGCGGTACTTGCGGCGCTTCACGTGGAGCACGGGGTACGCCGTGCCGTTGACGGTGAAGATGTCGCCGACGAACCCGTGGTTGGGGAAATGCTTGTAGAACGTCTTGCCCCACCACTCGGGGTGCTTGGAAGGGTTGTGTGCGTCCGGATACTCGCCCATGCCGTCGTGCATGTCCTGGTGAGTGGTCACGCCGTCGTCCAGCCGGACGTCGAACATCGCGAGCGGGATGTCGTACTCCACGTCGAAGGACGCCATCTGGGTGGTCCTGGCGGACGCCGGGGAGCCGGAGGCCGCGCCGCTCGTCCCCCATGTCCATGCCGTTCTTGGGGTCGTAGATGGGGTAGAGCCCGACCATGCCCTTGTACACGTTGGCGCCGGTGTGGTCCATCGTGTGGTCGTGGAACCAGAAGAAGCTCTGCTTCTCCCGGTCGTCGCCGGCGGCCGGCCAGTTCAGGTACAGGTTGTCGACGGAAGTCCTCGGGTTGTAGCCCCGGTCACGGGGCCCGGCCCCCAGGGCGTAGTGCGGGTTGCCGTCACTCTCCGGCGCGGTGTGGCCGTTGTGCAGGTGAGTCAGGAAGCAGCCTCCGTCCTCTCCGAAGTCCTGCCGGTCCAGGCCGAGCGGGTTCTCGTCCAGGTGGTTCTCGAAGCGGACCAGGGCCGGCCGGCCGTACTCGGCGTTGATCATCGGGCCCGGGAAGGTGCCGTTGAAGCCGTAGATCGTGCTGAGCGGCAGGGTCCGCTTGATGCCGGCCGCCACGCGACGGCCCGCCTCGTCGAAGGAGATGGTGGGTTTGCCGTCGGCGTCGATGGGCAGAACCTGCGACGTGGTGAACGCGTGGCCGCGCACCCTGAGGTCGATCTTGTAGACAAGGGGGTCCGGGTACCCGATTTTGGTTGGCCAGATCTGGTGCCTGTCGTTCCCCAGGGAGTTCTGCTGGCCCAGTCCGGGTCCGGGAGGCTGCCGCCAGGAGCTGAAGTCGACCTGGGCCACCGGTCGGAGGGCCTTCGGGATCGGCAGCGCGTCGCTGAAGGGGTTGAGAATCAGCGGACTGGTGGGAAAGTTCTCGATGTAGAACAGCAGGTCACCGAGCGCGGTGGACGTGGCCGCGAACGCGCCGTCGGCCGTCCAGAGCCCCTGCTGGGAGAGGTACGGCTTCCCGAAGGCCCCGGCGGCGGTCAGTGCGACCCCGGCCGAACCTACGGCGCCGGCCCTCAGGAGCAGGCGTCGGGAGAACCCCTCGACCCCGTCCGTCAGTGGTGACGCTGATTCTTCTTGCTTGTTTCTCCCCGAGGCCGGATCGTGCAGCTGCTCGAACATCGGCAGGCCCCTTTTTTGACCGTCCCTAGCCCCCTCTTAGCCCCCAGGTACTCAGAGTTCGACCGAAGCATCAATCCACCGTGAAAAGGCAGCTCTGCCGTCCAGACCAGCGATCAGCGGGTTGCGAGATCGACCACTGCCGCGTTGCCTCGGGAGTCGATCCGTACGACGGCGATCCCGCCGTCCTCGGCGAGCACACGACCGAGCCGCTTCGCCTCGGACTGCGAGGCGAACCAGCTCTCGATCCCGCACCGGATCTGCCAGTTCCGGTCGTCGCACGCCAGATATGGACCGGTCTCGGGACGGGAGCGGCTGAACTTCGTGGCGTGCATCAGGCCGTCGTGCTCGCTCAGCGACACATAGACCGGACCGCTCTCGCCGTCCTCGAGTGCCCCAAGGCCACCTTCTGCAGAGAACGAGCCGTCCCGGTTGGTGAGGTCGGGATAGTCGAGCGTGACGTACGCCCCGCGGAACGGGTCGATCGGGTCGACGGGCGCCACGCGCATGCGGTACTCGTCGCCGGTCGCGCGGGCCGAGAGCTGCGGTGCGACCCCGATGGCGACCAGGGCAAGCTGGACGATGACCAGCAGGGCCACTCGCTTCTTCATCGGTCTTCTCCCTCCAGGGTGGCGGCCAGCTCGCGGCGTGCCCGGTCGAACAGGTAGCCAGTCCCCAGGAAGACGAGTCCGAGCGCCACGAACAGCCAGGCGCCCTGGATGATCTGCGCGAACACGGCGAAGCTCTGGAACGTCGTGAAGACCACGAGGCCGACGGTGGCCAGCGCGGTCAGCCGCGTGCTGTTGCGCATGATGCCGAGGACGGCGACACCGACGGCGACGCCGACGTACACCGCGACACTCACGGCCGCGTGCGCCCAGTCGACGAGGGTGAGGACGTCGGGATCGTCACCGGCGTCCCAGAAAACCATCAGGACGGAGGCGGCGAGGACCACGAGCGCGCCGACCGGCTCGAGCCGGGCGGAGCCGCGGACGAGGCCGATCGCCGCCCCGGCGGCCAGGCCGGCCACGACCACACCCACCACGAGCCAGGGGCTCCACACGAAGTCGGTCGCGGTGACGGACGGGAGTGCCGCTGCGAAGAGTGCGGCCAGCGCCAGGCCGGCGCCCACCTCCCGCCACACCGGGGCGAACCGGAGCCGTCCGCGCTCGTGCAGGGCCCCGACCGAGACGGCGGCCACCGCGACGACGGCGAGCGCCAGGACGACGGCGAACGCCGAGGGCGCGTCCCACAGGACCTGCCAGACGAACCAGGTGACCAGGGTCGGGATGCCGACCAGCAGCGGACCGAGGCTGCGCACGGCATAGGCGTAAACGAGGGCTCCGGCGCCCCACAGCCCCACCAGCAGTGGCTCGAACGCCGGCACCTGCAGCGACTGGGCTGCCTGGAACACCACGGCCCCGAACGCGAGGGCGGCGAGCAACCGGACCGAGCCGACCACCTGGGAGGGCATCGACAGCTGCTTGGCGTGGAGCACCTCACCGCCGACGAGCAGCGCCAGCCAGATCAGGACGATGGCGAGGAAGCGGGAGAGCGGGGGCAGCTGGTCGAGGTTGGCGGCGACCAGCCAGATCAGGCCGACCCCCACGAAGACGGCACCTAGTGCGAGCATGAGCCGGGCCAGGGAGAAACGGCGGGTGGCGTGGTAGCGACGGAGGATCGCGTCCGCCTGGTCGTCGTGAACCAGGCCCTCGGCCCGCCAGATGGTGAGCTCCCGGCCGAGCCACTCCAGCTGGGCCGCGGAGGCCGCTCGGGAGGTGGGTCGCGGGGCGACGTCGGTGTTCATGTCCACATCGTGGGGGCTGACCGGTCGCCGCACATGGGTATGAGGGCTCAGTTCGGCAGCGTGTCCCGCCGCGTCTGGAGGTGGCGTCGCTCCGCCTCGTTGTCGCAGCGCGAGAGGGCGAGGTCGAACGCGTCGCGTGCCTCGTCGTGGCTCCCGGCCCGGAGCAGCAGCTCGGCCCGCACCCCGGGCAGCCGGTGTCCCGGCAGCTCGAGTCCGTCGAGGAGCCGTAGGCCCGCCAAGGGTCCATCGGCCTCGGCCACGGCCACCGCCCGATTGAGGCGCACCACTGGAGAGCCCGTCAGCTCCTCCAGCTCGGCGTAGTGCCGGGAGATGCGCGTCCACGCGGTGTCGCCCGCGGTCGGCGCGATCGCGTGCTCGGAGGCGATCAGCGCCTGAAGGAGGTACGGCGCAGCGGGTGCACCGGCGAGCGGGGTGAGCAGCTCGACCGCCTGGTCGATCTCGTTCCGGTGCCACCGTGATCGGTCCTGGTCGGCGAGCAGGATCAGCTTCCCGGCATTGTCGACCCGAGCATCCCGGCGAGAGTGCTGCAGCAGCATCAGCGCCAACAGGGCGTCCAGCTCGGTGGTCGCCGGTGCGACCTCGCGGATCACCCGGGCCAGCCGGACCGCGTCGCCCGCCAGCTCCGGACGGTGCACGGTATCGCCGGACGCCGGGGCGTAGGCGGCGGTGAACGCCAGGTAAGCGATGTCGGCCGCGAGCCCGACCCGCTCCGCCAGCTCAGGACCGGCCGGGACCTCGAACCGCTCCCCGGCCAGTCGCTTGCGTGCGCGGGTGAGCCGCGCCGCCATGGTGGGCGTACTGACCAGGAAGAGCCGTGCGATGTCGCCGGTGCTGATGCCGAGGACCAGGCGGAGGGTCAGCGCGGCGGCCGACTCGGGCGCCAGAGCCGGATGGGCGCACAGGAGCACCAGCCGTAGCCGCTCGTCGTGCACCACCTCCCCGGCATCGGCCATGACGCGTTGCGCCTCCTCCTGCAGGTCGGAATCGACGATGAGCACGGGCAGCTTGCGAGTAGCTGTCGCCTCGGATCGCAGCCGGTCAACGATGCGCCGGCGAGCGACGGTCAGCAGCCACGCCGGCGGGTTGGCCGGGACGCCGTCCGCCGGCCAGGTGCGGGCAGCGGCCTCGAAGGCGTCCGCCAGGCCGTCCTCGGCGAGGTCCAGCCTGCGGAACTGGGTGACGAGCAGGGCCAGCAGGCGACCCCACTCGTCGCGCCACAGCGAGGCGAGTCGCTCGCCCATCAGGAGGGAGCTGTCACGCAGGACCGTCCGAGCCGCCAGCGAGCGGGCGGACCTCGAGCCCCGTCTCACCCTCGGTGAGGATGCCGACGACCTGGAGCAGGTCATCGAGATCGTCGGACTTGATCGTGTAGAAGCCGCTCAGCTGCTCGACGGACTCGGCGTACGGGCCGTCTGTGATGGCCAGCCCCTTGCTGCCGGCGCGCACCGTGCGTGCCTCGCTCGACGGCCGGAGCTCGGCGCCGCCGGTCACCGTGTGACCCCGCTCGGCCAGCGCCGCCGCGAACTTCTGGTGCAACCCGTAGACGCGCTCGCGCTCGGCCTCGTCGGCCTCGGCCCACTGCGCCTCGTTGCCGGGGATCAGGACGATGTACTCGGTCATGATGGGTCCTCTCGTTGCGCTGCCGGTGAGTCTGTCACCGAGGTGACGGGTGGGGTACGGCGAAATCGACAGCCGCCGGAATCTCGTTTGGCCGGACCGGGGCCAGCCCTAGCCTCGCCGGGTGCCCCACGTCCTCCTCGCGACCTCCTCCGGCTGGCCCGACGGCGAGCCCGGTGCTCCCGCCCTGGACGCGGCGCTGGCCGCGCGCGGGGTCGACATGATGCGGCTCCCCGACGGCACCCTGGCGGTGAGCGAGCTCGAGGTCAGCGAGCCAGGGCTCTACCTCGACGTGCTCCCCGGGAACGGAGATGCGGTCGCCGGGCTCCTGGCGACTCTGGTGCACTGAATGGGACAGCTGCACCATGTGCGGCACCCCCTCGCGGCCGCATGGTCGGTCCATGACGACGACCAGCACCCACTCCGCGCCCGCCCATGCCACCGCAGCGCCGCCGTACTCGCGGCTCATTCAGATCGCGGCCGGGGTCTCACTGGCCAGGTGGCCGACCGCCGGCAGGCGATGCTGAGGGCCCGCGACAACGGGTGATCCGCCTTGCACTCTCAGGGGGCGAGTGCTAAACATGACGCTGGCACTCTTAGCATGAGAGTGACAAAACAGGCGCGGTGACGTTGAGATCCCAAGCGCCGGCGGGAAGGGTCCGTCGGGCCAGCCGGATCGGCCGTCGCGGGCAACCCACCACGCCTCACACCGAACTCTTCAAGCGTGAGGAATCGCAAGAGTTATGCCGAAGCTGATTGCTTTCAATGAGGAGGCCCGTCGCGGTCTCGAGCGTGGCATGAACACGCTCGCCGACGCGGTCAAGGTGACGCTCGGCCCCAAGGGCCGCAACGTCGTCCTCGAGAAGAAGTGGGGCGCGCCCACGATCACCAACGATGGTGTGTCGATCGCCAAGGAGATCGAGCTCGAGGAGCCGTACGAGAAGATCGGCGCCGAGCTCGTCAAGGAAGTTGCCAAGAAGACCGACGACGTTGCCGGTGACGGCACCACCACGGCCACCGTCCTGGCCCAGGCCATGGTCAAGGAGGGCCTGCGCAACGTGGCCGCGGGTGCCAACCCGATGGGCCTGAAGCGTGGCATCGAGGCCGCCGTGGCCGCCGTGTCCGAGCAGCTGCTCAGCCTGGCCAAGGACGTCGAGACCAAGGAGCAGATCGCGGCCACCGCCTCGATCTCCGCGGGCGACCCGACCGTCGGCGAGATCATCGCCGAGGCGATGGACAAGGTCGGCAAGGAAGGCGTCATCACGGTCGAGGAGTCGAACACGTTCGGCCTCGACCTGGAGCTGACCGAGGGCATGCGCTTCGACAAGGGCTACATCTCGGCGTACTTCGTCACCGACCCGGAGCGGATGGAGACGGTGCTCGAGGACCCCTACGTCCTGATCGCCAACTCGAAGATCTCCTCGGTCAAGGACCTGCTGCCGCTGCTCGAGAAGGTCATGCAGTCCGGCAAGCCGCTGGTCATCATCGCCGAGGACGTCGACGGCGAGGCCCTGTCCACGCTGGTCGTCAACAAGATCCGCGGCACCTTCAAGTCCGTCGCCGTCAAGGCGCCGGGCTTCGGTGACCGCCGCAAGGCCATGCTGCAGGACATCGCGATCCTGACCGGTGGCCAGGTCATCTCCGAGGAGGTCGGCCTCAAGCTGGAGTCGACCGGCATCGAGCTGCTCGGCCAGGCCCGCAAGGTCGTCATCACCAAGGACGAGACCACCATCGTCGAGGGTGCTGGCGACGCCGACCAGATCGCCGGCCGGGTCAACCAGATCCGCGCCGAGATCGAGAAGTCCGACTCCGACTACGACCGCGAGAAGCTGCAGGAGCGCCTGGCCAAGCTGGCCGGCGGTGTTGCGGTGATCAAGGTCGGCGCGGCCACCGAGGTCGAGCTGAAGGAGCGCAAGCACCGCATCGAGGACGCCGTTCGCAACGCGAAGGCGGCCGTCGAGGAGGGCATCGTCGCCGGCGGCGGCGTGGCCCTGGTGCACGCTGCCGACGCGGCGTTCGAGAAGCTCGACCTCGTCGGCGACGAGGCGACTGGTGCCAACATCGTGCGCGCCGCGACCGAGGCTCCGCTCAAGCAGATCGCGATCAACGCCGGTCTCGAGGGCGGCGTCGTGGCGGAGAAGGTGCGCGGCCTGAAGCCGGGTCACGGTCTCAACGCGGCCACGGGCGAGTACGTCGACATGATCGACGCCGGCATCCTCGACCCGGCCAAGGTGACGCGTTCTGCCCTGCAGAACGCCGCGTCCATCGCGGCGCTGTTCCTCACCACCGAGGCCGTCGTGGCCGACAAGCCCGAGAAGGCTGCCCCCATGCCGGGTGGCGGCGACATGGGCGGCATGGGCGGCATGGACTTCTGAGTCCTCCCGCTCCAGCGAATCATCAGCAGGGCCTCCGCTTCGGCGGGGGCCCTGCTGCGTTCCGGGTCGTGTGCTCAGGTGGCGGCCCGGGCGACCACCTGAGCACACGACCCGAACGGCTCAGCGCAGCTCCGCCACCAGGTTGTCCGCCAGCTCCTGGATCGTCCGTCCGTCGGTGAAGGTGGCACCGTCGAGCAGCACGGTCGGCGTACCCCGGACCCCTGCGGTCTCGGCGGCCCGTGTGGCCTGGTCGACCCAGGCGTCGCCGGTGCCGGCACGGAGTCCGTCGCGGACACGGTCCTCGTCGGCCCCGGCCTGCACCGCGAGCGCCACGAGGTGTTCGTCTGACGGGAACGGCCCTGACTCGCTGGGCTGGTGCTCGAAGAGCAGGTCGTGGAAGCGCTTGGCCGCGGCTGGCCCGGACTCCTCCAGGACCACGGCGAAGACTGCGGCGGAGCGGGCTGAGTAGTCGCCGATGTGGCCCAGGAGCTCGTAGGGGCGGTACTCCACGTGGACGGCGCCATCCTCTGCCAGCCGGGCCAGGTCGTCACGGGTGGCCTGCTCGAGCTGACCGCAGTAGGGGCACAGGAAATCCTCGTAGATCACCACGCTGTGTGGAGCCGTCGGCTCGCCGATCGCGACCCCGTAGCTTCCGGAGCCCGCGGGCGCGGCCGCTACGTCGTCGCTGGCGTCGCGGGCGCGGGTGACCAGGAAGCCCGTGGTGACCACCAGGAGGAGGACGGTCACGACTCCCGTGACCGGTGAGGAACCTGCGCCGGCGTTCGCGGCGTCGCCGCTCCTGAAGCGCGGCCAGGGCACGCTCGTGCCGATGGGCGGTTCGGGTCTTGGTGGACATGTCAGATCCTTTCGTGGCCGAGCACTGGCTCGGGTTCGGCTTCGCGACGGCGGAACAGCACGGAGTCCAGCGCCAGACGAGGCGAGCCGGCCCAGGCGAGCAGGAGCGACAGGAGAAGGAGAGCGGCGTCGCGAGCGATCTCCCAGGGGTACGCCGAACTGGCATCGGGGTCGTAGCCACCGCCGCCGAAGCAGCCGCAGTCGATGTCGATGCCCCGGATCCACACCGAGGCGATGCCCGCGATGAAGACCACGAACAACAGGGCCGACAGCACGGCGAAAGTGCGGGTGAACAGGCCCAGCACGAGACAGATGCCGACCACCACTTCGACGACCGGCAGGAGCTGGCCCACGGTCGACGCCAGGTCGCCGGGCAGGAGCTGGTAGGCACGCACGGCCTCGACACTCTGCGCCGGGTCGGGCAGCTTCAGGACACCCGCCCAGATCCAGACACCGCCGATGACCAGCCGTGCCGACAGCGCGAGCCACTCGACGGCGGGAGATCCTCCAGGAGCGTTGAGGTCCACGTCGCGGAAAGGGGTGGTCAGGCGCACGCACCCATCATTCGAGAGCGAGCGGCTCCTGTATCCGTCCGTTGGTCCGGTCTCGACGGGACCAAGGACCCATCCGTGAGGCGCTCCCGGCGCGCAGCATGGACACATTCGAAGGAGGACGCCATGAAGGACCCGGTGGAACTGACAGTCAACGAGTGCCTGGACCTGCTGGACGGGGGTGTTGTCGGCAGGGTCGCGTTCTCGACCCGGGTCGGCCCCCGGATCGTGCCGGTGAACTATGCGATGTACGACGGCGCGATCGTCTTCCGGACTTCGCCGTACAGCGAGCTCGGGAGTCACGGACCGGGGAGCGAGGCGGCGTTCGAGGTCGACCAGCTGGATTACGAGCGCCAGCAGGGGTGGAGCGTCGTCGCGGTGGGCCGCCTCGAGGAGCTCCCGCCCGAAGAGGTCGACGACCTCCGCAAGGTCTGGGAACCGCGGCCGTGGGCCGGCGGTCACCGCAACTTCTACCTCAAGCTGGTGTGGCGGGAGATCTGGGGTCGTCGCATCGGCAACGACTGGTCACGGTCGTCGATGATGCCGGTACGCCGGGTGCTGTGATTCTCCCGGCAGCGGCCCGCTCGCTAGCCTCTGGTCCATGACCGAGCAGCCGCCCGACCTCGAGCTCGGCCTGCCCGGCGATGCCCTGGCCCTGCTCGAGGCGGTCGTGGCCATCAGCTCGGACCTGGACCTGCACTCCGTGCTGAACCGGATCGTGGAGTCGGCCTGCCGGATCACCCAGGCCAGGTACGGCGCGCTGGGTGTGCTCGACGTCCGGCGGCCGCGGCCTGGCCGACTTCGTGACCTTCGGCGTCACCGAGGAGGAGCACCGCGCCATCGGGGACCTGCCGCAGGGCCGGGGGATCCTGGGCTTGCTGATCGAGCATCCTGAGGCCGTCCGGCTCGAGCACCTCGCCGAACATCCGGACTCGTTCGGCTTCCCGCCGAACCATCCGCCCATGGACAGCTTCCTGGGCGTGCCGGTCCGGATCCGCGGGACCGTGTTCGGCAACCTCTACCTCACGGAGAAGCAGGGTGCGGGCAGCTTCACCGAGCAGGACGAGACGCTGGTCCAGGTGCTGGCCAAGGCTGCCGGCTTCGTCATCGAGAACGCTCGCGCTTACGCCCAGAGCGAGCGGCGGCGCGCTGTGGCTCGAGGCCTCCGTGCAGATCACCGAGGCCCTGCAGCCCCCCATCGAGATGGTCGAGGCGTTTCGCCAGATCACCGTGGGCGCCCGGCGGGTGGTCCGGGCGGCGGCCGTGGCTCTGTTGCTCCGGCGTGACGTCGAGTCCGAGGTCGTGGCGGCCGACGGTGCGGACGTCGCCAGGATCCCGGCATCGTCGCGGACCTGGCGGCGCCGAGATCGCCGACGCCGAGCAGCAGCAGGAGTGGCCGTCGTACCGCACGCGGAGCACGGCACCGTCGTGCTGGTGCCGTTGCGCGCGCAGATCGCCGAGGGCGGCGTGCTGCTGGTGGCGCTCGAGGTCGGGCGGTCGGGCCTCGAGGTCGAGGAGGTGGACCTGCTGGCCTCGCTCGCGGACCAGGCGTCCCTCGCCCTGGACCGGGCCGAGGCGATCGCGGACCGCGAGGAGCTGGCGCTGGTGGCCGACCGGGACCGCATCGCGCGGGACCTGCACGACCTCGTCATCCAGCGGCTGTTCGCGACCGGGCTGCAGCTGCAGGGCGCCGCCGGATCGCGTGAGCGACGAGGTGCGGGAGCGCCTGGACAGCGCGGTCCTGGACCTCGACACCACGATCCGCGACATCAGGTCCACCATCTTCGAGCTCCAACGGGTCGGCGAGCGCTCGTTGCGGGCGGACATCCGGGACCTGGCGAAGGAGTACGTGCCGGTGCTGGGTTACACCCCGCTCGTCCGCACCACCGGGCCGGTCGACACAGCAGTGGGGGACGAGCTGGGCGGAGCAGCTCCTCGCTGTGCTGCGCGAAGCGCTGTCGAACGCGGCCCGTCATGCGGAGGCGTCGGCCGCGGTCGTCGAGGTCGAGGTGACGCCGGACCGGGTCGTGCTCAGCGTCACCGACAACGGCAAGGGAATCCCGGCGGAGCGGCGGGAGAGCGGTCTTCGCAACGTACGGCGACGCGCGGCCGACCACGGCGGAACCGTGCGGCTCCTGAGGGAGGAGCCGCACGGCACAAGGTTGGAGTGGTCGGCGCCGCTGCGCCGGCTGAGGCGCGCCCTCCGCGCCTCAGCCGGGAAGCAGCCGCCGGCCGGTGACCGATCGCGGGGTGATCCGGACGAACAGCGTCCGGACCCCGTCGGCCCAAGGGAACGGGCGGAGCGCCTCGTCCCCGGGCAGGTCCTCGGGAGCGACGAAGGACGCGATCCCCGGACCAGCACGCTCCAGCCCGACTGGGTGAAGTCGTCGAACTCGTCCACCTCGAACGCCACGACCGCGGAGTCGAGGTGGCGAGCCAGACTGTTGTGGGGCGAAGTGCGGAACAGCACGGTGCTCCCGTCCAGCACGTAGTTGACGGGGAGCACGACCGGTCCGTCCTCGTCGACGAAGCCGACGCGCCCCACCGAGGTGCTCCCCATCAAGTCACGGCACTCCCCGGCCGACATCTCGGTGAGCCGGCCGGGGAACCAGTGTTCGGTGGCGCTCATCGGAGGACCGGGTACCGACGGACCAGGCTGGTCCGCGCCCAGACCTTGCCGAGGCCCCAGGTGTCACCGGCGAGCGTCGCGGCGAGAACCACCACGGTGAGCGCGCCGAGCAGGTGGTCGTCGATGACCGGGTTGTTCTCCAGCGGCAGCGAGGCCAGCCCACATCATCAGGTAGAGGACCGCGCCGGCGACGGCGGCGAGCCGCATCCCGACGCCGAAGGTGAGGGCGAGACCGATGCCGAGCAGGCCGGCAGCATGAACAGCCAGTCGACCCAGGCGTCGCCGGCGATGCCGTTGAAGAACGTCCTTGAACGGGTTGTCCTCAGGGACGCCGAAGGTCAGGAAGCCGAAGGTCGGGCTGCCGCCGTTGATCCAGGCGTCGGGACCGAACCGGTCGACCGCGCCGGTCTCGGGGTTATGCCCGGTGGCGTAGCCCAGGGCGAGCAGCTTGTCGAAGAAGGCCCACAGGAAGGTCAGCCCGAAGCCGATCCGCAGCGCGGCGAGCGCGCGGCGGGCGGTGCTGTGGGTGACCACGTCCTGCTCGACCTGGACGTCGATGGCGGAGGGTGGTGGACGGTGCTCATGGCGTTGCCTCCGTCGGGGGCTCGTGGCCCGTTTGATCTGACAACACCAGCCTGTTCGATCGGGGCCGCTGCGGGCAGGGCCGTGCGACCGGACCTCGTGGGTCCTTGGTCCCGTCGGCCTCGAACGCCGGTCGCGACTTCGTCCCTCAGTCGCGCGGCTCGCTCGACCACCATAGCGGATCCGCTAGCGCGTCTCCGCCGCGGAGCAGCTTCGACGCCAGTACGGCGGCCTGGGTGCGGCGCTCGAGCCCGAGCTTGGACAGGATGCTGGACACGTAGTTCTTGACGGTCTTCTCGGCGAGGAAGAGCCGCTCGCCGATCTGGCGGTTGGTCATCCCCTCGGCGATCAGGGCGAGGATCTTGCGCTCCTGTTCGGTCAGTCCCGCCAGCTCCTCGTGCTGCGGCGGGCCGCTGCGCACCCGCTCGAGCACCTCGCGCCATGAGCTGGGGGTCGATCAGGGACTGGCCCGGCCGCCACCCGGCGCACGCTGTCGACCAGGTCGCCGGCGCCGATCTGCTTGAGCACGTAGCCGGCGGCGCCGGCCATGATCGCGGCGAAGAGCGCCTCGTCGTCGTCGTAGCTGGTCAGGATCAGCGCCTTGATCGACGGGTCGGTCGACCGGACGTCGCGGCACACGTCGATGCCGCTGCCGTCGGGCAGCCGGGCGTCGAGGACGGCGACGTCGGGGCGCAGCGCCGGGATCCGGGCCGTGGCCTCGCGGGCGCTGCCGGACTCCCCCACGATCTCGATGTCGCCCTCGGCCTCGAGGAGGTCGTGCAGGCCCCGGCGGACGACCTCGTGGTCGTCGAGCAGGAAGACGCGGATCGGCTCGGTGTCCATGTCCTTGTTCTACCTGAAGGAGCGCTGCGGGTCAGGCGCTCGGGGCGGTCACAGGTCTTTGGTCCCGTCGGTCCGGGACCAGGGCCACTGCTCGTGCCAGCGCCGGGACGCAATCGTGAGCGTGCAGACCCGGCGCTGGCGAGCGGGGTCCCTGACCGGAGGGCTTCCAAGAGGTGTCCGACTTTGCCAAGGTGGATTCTGGAGGGGAGCAGTCAGTGACAGCACCGTCGGGCTCGGACCCGGTGACTCAGGATCACGCGGGAGCGCGCAGTCGCACGCCGCTCGTGATGCTCGCGGTCGCGACCCTGGGATTCGCGGTCAACTTCTGGGCCTGGGCGCTGCTGAGTCCCCTCGGCCCGCTCTACCGCGCGACGGGTCGGCTCGGGAGCCTCACCGAGTCGGACGTCGCCCTGCTCGTCGCCGTGCCCGTGATCGTCGGCGCGCTCGGCCGGATCCCGGTCGGCGCGCTGACCGACCGGTACGGCGGCCGGATCATGTTCCCGCTCGTCTCGGCCGCGACCATCGTGCCGGTCCTGTTCATCGGCCTTGTTCGCACAGGACTCCTACACCGCCATGCTTGTCGCCGGGTTCTTCCTCGGCATCGGCGGCACCGCCTTCGCGGTCGGAGTTCCCTTCGTCAACGCCTGGTTCCCGCCGGAGCGCCGCGGGCTGGCCGTCGGCGTGTTCGGCGCCGGCATGGTCGGCACCGCGATCAGCGCACTCACCACGGTCAAGCTCTACGAGGGGGTGGGTGACGCCGCCCCCTTCCTGCTGACCGCGATCGCGCTGGCGGCCTACGCCGTCCTGGCCTGGTTCGTGTTGCGGGACGCCCCCGGACGGGTCGTCGCCGCAGGGATCACTGGTCAGTCGGCTGGTCGCCAACGCCCGGCTCCCGATCTCCTGGCAGGCAGCGGTGCTGTACGCCGTGGCGTTCGGTGGGTACGTCGCCTTCTCGGTCTACCTGCCTGCCTACCTCAAGACCGCCTACGGCCTGGACCCCGCCGACGCCGCCAACCGGATGGCCGGGTTCGTGCTGGTGGCCGTCCTGATGCGACCCGTGGGCGGCTGGCTCTCCGACCGGATCGGCCCCGTCCCGGTGCTGGCCGCCGGGTTCGCCGTCGTGGCCGTGGGTGCCGGTGTCGCCGCCGGAACACCGATCCTCGAGCCCATCGGAGCGGTCGGCGTTCCTGAGCATGGCTGCTGCGCTCGGCAGCGGCAGCGGAGCGACGTTCGCGCTGATCGCGCGGGTCACCGACCCGTCCCGGGTCGGCGGCGTGACCGGCCTGGTCGGCGCCGCGGGCGGGCTGGGTGGCTTCGCCCCGCCGCTGGTGATGGGCTACGTCTACGGCCGCACCGAGTCCTACGCCATCGGACTGGGGCTGCTGTCGGTGACCGCGGTCCTGACTCTGGTGCTCACCCTGACCGTCGTCCGCCGAACCGCAGCAGGAGGAGCCACGTGAGCAGTGACACCGATCGCCCCGGTCTGGACTCGCCGCTGATCGACGCCCTGGTCGGAACGCGGCGGTACTTCACCCGGGGAGAGGTGTCGCAGGACCAGCGCACGCTCACCCGGAAGGGCGGTCGCGAGGCCGACGACTTCTACCGGGATCGCTGGAGCCACGACAAGGTCGTGCGCTCCACGCACGGCGTCAACTGCACCGGCTCGTGCTCGTGGAAGGTCTACGTCAAGGACGGGATCATCACCTGGGAGACCCAGCAGACCGACTACCCGTCCCCGGGGCCGGACCGGCCCGACTACGAGCCCCGCGGCTGCCCCCGGGGTGCCGCGTTCTCCTGGTACACCTACTCGCCGACCCGGGTCAGGTACCCCTACGTGCGTGGCGTCCTGCTCCAGATGTATCGCGAGGCGAAGAAGGAGCACGACGGTGATCCGGTCAAGGCGTGGGCCCACGTCGTCGACCACCCGCTGCGCGCCAAGGCCTACAAGTCGGCGCGGGGCAAGGGTGGGCTGGTCCGCGCTTCGTGGGACGAGGCCACGGAGATGATCGCGGCGGCCTACGTCCACACGATCCAGAAGTGGGGCCCCGACCGGGTGGCGGGGTTCTCGCCGATCCCGGCGATGTCGATGGTCTCGCACGCCTCGGGTGCGCGGTTCACCCACCTAATCGGCGGCTCGATGCTCTCGTTCTACGACTGGTACGCCGACCTCCCGGTCGCGTCGCCGCAGATGTTCGGCGACCAGACCGACGTCCCCGAGTCCGGGGACTGGTGGGACGCCGGATACCTGGTGATGTGGGGCTCGAACGTCCCGGTCACCCGGACGCCCGATGCCCACTGGATGACGGAGGCCCGCTACCGCGGCCAGAAGGTCGTGGTGGTCGCGCCCGACTACGCCGACAACGTGAAGTTCGCCGACGAGTGGCTGCCGGCGCGGCCCGGCACGGACGCCGCGCTGGCGCTGGCGATGGGGCACGTGATCCTCAAGGAGTTCTTCGTCGACAGGACGACGCCCTACTTCGACGACTACGTCAAGAAGTACACCGACCTGCCGTTCCTGGTGCAGCTCGACGACGCCGGCGACGGCACGGTCTCGGCGGGCAAGGTGCTGACCGCCGCCGACCTCCCCGCCCACGAGCACGAGGAGAACGCCGCGTTCAAGGGCGTCCTGCTGGACGGGCGCACCGACGAGCCGGTCGTCCCGAACGGCGCGCTGGGGCATCGGTTCGGCCCGACCGGCGAGGGTCGCTGGAACCTCGACCTTCAGGGCGTCGAGCCAAAGCTGGCGCTCGACGACACTTCCTCAGCGACCGCGCAGGTGCGGCTGCCCCGCTTCGGCGAGCTCGACGGCGCGCCCGGTGAGATGGTGCGGGATGTGCCCGTCCGGCGCGTCGCCGGCCAGCTGGTCACGAACGTCTACCACCTGATGCTCGCGCAGTACGGCGTGGGCGCGGCGTACGACGACGCGGATGCGCCGTACACACCCGCCTGGCAGGAGCCCATCACCGGCGTGCCGGCCGCTGCGGCGACGCGGATCGCGCGCGAGTTCGCGACCAACGCCGAGGAATCCCGCGGACGGTCGATGATCCTGATGGGCGCGGGGACGAACCACTGGTTCCACTCCGACACGATCTACCGCTCGTTCCTGGCGCTGACCACCCTCACCGGATGTCAGGGCGTCAACGGTGGCGGCTGGGCGCACTACGTGGGCCAGGAGAAGGTGCGCCCGGTGACGGGGCACGCCCACCTCGCCAACGCGCTGGACTGGAGCCGACCGCCGCGCAACATGATCCAGGCGGCGTACTGGTACCTCCACACCGACCAGTTCCGCTACGACCAGTTCTCGGCCGACACCCTCTCCGCCGCCACCTCGACCGGGCAGCTCGCCGGGTTGGGCACGGCCGACGTCATCGCCAAGAGCGCCCGGATGGGGTGGATGCCGTCGTACCCGACGTTCGACCGCAACCCGCTCGACCTGTGCGACGAGGCCGCCGAATCCGGCCGGCCCGTCGGCGAGCACGTGGTGGAGAAGCTGCAGGAAGGGTCGCTCCGCTTCGCTGGCGAGAACCCGGACGCCCCTGAGAACTTTCCCCGGATCCTCGCGGTCTGGCGAGCCAACCTCCTGGGATCTTCCGCCAAGGGCAACGAGTACTTCCTCCGGCACCTGCTCGGCACCACCTCCTCGGAGCGCGCAAGCGAGACACCTCCGCACAAGCGGCCGCGGGACGTGACCTGGGTCGAGGAGGCGCCCGAGGGCAAGCTTGACCTGTTGCTCAGCCTGGACTTCCGGCAGACGTCGACGACGCTCTTCAGCGACGTCGTCCTGCCCGCCGCGACGTGGTACGAGAAGCACGACCTCAGCACCACCGACATGCACCCCTTCGTGCACTCGTTCAACCCGGCGATCGCACCGCCCTGGCAGACCCGCACGGACTGGGACGCCTTCCGCACGATCGCGAAGAAGTTCTCCGAGCTCGCCGGGCCACGGCTCGGGGTCCGAACGGACGTCGTAGCCGTTCCCCTGACCCACGACACTCCCGACGCGATGGCGACCCCGCACGGCCGGGTGCGCGACTGGAAGCTGGACGAGTGTGATCCGGTGCCCGGCGTGACGATGCCGAAGTTGGTCGAGGTCGAGCGGGACTACGGCGCGGTCGCCGACAAGTACGACGCGATCGGGCCGCTGCTCGACACCCTCGGCACCACCACCAAGGGCGTCACCTACGACGTCACGAAGTCGATCGAGCACCTGCGAGCGAAGAACGGCGCGATCCGCGGCGGCGCCGCCGACGGGCGCCCTTCGCTGGTGCGCGACGTCCACGTCTGCGAGTCGATCCTCGCGCTCTCAGGAACCACCAACGGCCATCTCGCGGTGCAGGGGTTCAAGACCTTGGAGAAGCGCACGGGTGTCCAGATGCACGACCTCGCCGCGGAGCACGAGGGCAAGCAGATCTCGTTCGCCGACACCCAGGCGGCGCCGCAGCCGGTGATCACCTCACCGGAGTGGTCCGGCTCGGAGTCGGGCGGTCGGCGGTACTCACCGTTCACGATCAACGTGGAACGGCTGAAGCCCTGGCACACGCTGACTGGACGGCAGAGCTTCTACCTCGACCACGACTGGATGACCGAGCTCGGTGAGGGGCTTCCGGTCTACCGCCCACCGCTGAACATGGGGGCGTTGTTCTCCGAGCCGGACGTGGGGGACGTCGGGGAGCTGGGGGTCACGGTCCGCTACCTGACCCCGCACAGCAAGTGGTCGATCCACTCGGAGTACCAGGACAACCTTTTCATGCTGTCGCTCTCCCGGGGTGGCCAGACGATCTGGATGAGCGAGGTGGACGCCGACAAGGTCGGGGTCTCCGACAACGACTGGATCGAGGCGGTGAACCGCAACGGCGTGGTCGTCGCCCGCGCGATCGTGTCGCACCGGATGCCCGAGGGCACGGTCTTCATGCACCATGCCCAGGACCGGCTGATCGACGTACCCCTCAGCGAGACCTCCGGCAACCGTGGGGGCATCCACAACTCCCTGACCCGGCTGCTGGTCAAGCCCAGCCACCTGATCGGCGGCTACGCCCAGCTGTCCTTCGCGTTCAACTACCTGGGGCCTACCGGCAACCAGCGGGACGAGGTCACCATCATCCGCAGGCGCAGCCAGGAGGTGAGCTACCAGTGAAGGTCATGGCACAGATGGCGATGGTGATGAACCTCGACAAGTGCATCGGCTGCCACACCTGCTCGGTCACCTGCAAGCAGGCGTGGACCAACCGCGCCGGCACCGAGTACGTCTGGTTCAACAACGTGGAGACCCGACCGGGGCAGGGTTATCCGCGTCGCTACGAGGACCAGGAGACGTGGCAGGGCGGCTGGGAGCTCAACAAGCGGGGTCGGCTCAAGCTCAAGGCCGGTGGCCGGTTCAAGAAGCTGCTGACGATCTTCTCCAACCCCAAGCTGCCCTCGATCGACGACTACTACGAGCCGTGGACCTACGACTACGCCACGCTCACCGACGCCCCCGCGCAGGAGCACACGCCGGTGCGCCAGGCCGAAGTCGCTGCTCACCGGCAAGGACACCAAGATCACGTGGTCGGCCAACTGGGACGACAACCTGGGCGGATCGGAGGCGACGTTCGCCGCCGACCCGGTGCTGAAGAAGGTGTCGACGGAGGTGAAGAAGTCCTTCGAGGACGACCTTCATGTTCTACCTGCCCCGGATCTGCGAGCACTGCCTCAACCCGTCGTGCGCGGCGTCCTGCCCGAGCGGTGCGATCTACAAGCGCACCGAGGACGGCATCGTCCTGGTCGACCAGGACCGCTGCCGCGGCTGGCGGATGTGCGTGTCCGGCTGCCCCTACAAGAAGGTCTACTTCAACCACCGCACCGGCAAGGCCGAGAAGTGCACGTTCTGCTTCCCGCGGATCGAGGTCGGCCTCCCGACCGTGTGCTCGGAGACCTGCGTCGGCCGGCTCCGCTACATCGGGCTGGTGCTGTACGACGCCGACCGGGTCCTGGAGGCCGCCGCGATGCCCGACGACCACGACCTCTACGAGGCGCAGCGGTCGATCCTGCTCGACCCGAACGACCCCGAGGTGGTCCGCGCGGCCGAGCGTGACGGGATACCGCACGACTGGGTCGAGGCCGCGCAGCGCTCGCCGATCCACGCCCTGATCAACACGTACAAGGTCGCACTGCCGCTGCACCCGGAGTACCGCACGATGCCGATGGTCTGGTACATCCCGCCGCTGTCGCCGGTGATCGACGTGGTCAAGGAGACCGGCGAGGACGCCGAGGACCCCGGCAACCTGTTCGCCGCGATCGACGCGCTGCGGATCCCGATCGAGTACCTCGCCGAGCTGTTCACCGCCGGTGACGTCGCCCCGGTCGACGCAGTGCTCAAGCAAGCTCGCCGCGATGCGCGTCCTACATGCGCGACATCAACCTCGGCCGGGAGCCGGACGGCTCCATCCCGGCAGCGGTCGGGATGAGCGAGGAGCAGATGTACGACATGTACCGGCTGCTCGCGCTCGCGAAGTACGACGAGCGGTACGTCATCCCGCCAGCACACGCCGAGCAGGCACACTCGCTCGAGGAGCTGGCCACCGAGTGCTCGCTGGACTACGAGGGTGGGCCCGGGCATGGTGCGGCTCGGGGCCGTTCGGCGAGGGATCGGGCGCACCCACTCCGATCGCCGTAGAGAACTTCACGATGCTCAGGAACCGCCAGACCGCCGACACGATGGCGGCGCCGGAGGACAAGGGGTCGCGGGTCAACCTGCTCAACTGGGACGGCAGGGGCACCCCCGAGGGGTTGTTCCCGCCCCAGGAGGAGACACCGCCCGAACCGACGCAGGAGGGGGATCCCCGGTGAGCGCGAGACATCCTCGCCCGGCCTGGGACCCCGATCAGCTCACGGTCGTCTGGCAGTCGGCGTCGTTGCTGCTCGGCTACCCCGACGCACGGCTGCGGGAGCAGCTGCCGGTGGTGCGGGGCGGCCGCGGCGTGCCTCCCCGAGCAGCTCGAGCGGCCCGCTGCTCGAGGTGGTGGACCACCTCGAGCGGAGCGAGCTGCAGCAGCTGCAGGAGGGCTACGTCGAGACCTTCGACACCCGCCGTCGGTGCAACCTCTTCCTCACCTACTTCGCGCACGGCGACACCCGCAAGCGAGGAGTGGCGCTGCTGCGGTTTAAGCAGACCTACCTGCGGTCGGGGTTCGATCGCTCGGCCCGATGGGCAGAGCTGCCCGACCACCTGTGCGTCGTGCTCGAGTACGCCGCCACGGTCGACCAGGCGCTCGGACGGGAGCTGCTGCTGGACCACCGGGCCGGGCTGGAGCTGCTGCGACTCGCACTGCGCGAGCAGGAACAGCCCGTGGGCCGGCGCCGTGGCGGCGGTGTCCGCGACGTTCCCGCTGCTGCGCGGCGACGAGCGCGACGCATCCGCGCGCTGGCGCCGAGGGTCCTCCGGCCGAGGAGGTCGGGCTGACGCCGTACGGCGCACCAGCCTTCGACGCGGCCCTGGCCGAGGCCACCGTCGATCTGCCCATGCCGCGCGTGCGGGGTGCGTGATGGACATGTTCCTCTGGGTGGTCGTCCCCTACCTGTGCCTGGCGACGTTCGTGGTCGGTCACTTCTGGCGCTACCGCTACGACAAGTTCGGCTGGACCACCCGGTCGCGCCAGCTCTACGAGGACCGGATGCTGAGGGTGGGCTCGCCCGCTCTTCCACTTCGGCATGCTCGGCGTGGTCGGCGGCCACGTCATCGGGCTGCTGGTGCCGGAGTCGTGGACCGACGCGCTGGGGATCAGCACCGAGACGCTACCACTTCGTCGCGGTCGTCGGCGGACTGATCGCCGGGGTGATGACCCTGGTCGGCCTGGCGATCCTGGTCTACCGGCGTCGCACCGTGGGCCGGTGTTCTCGGCCACAACGGTCATGGACAAGGTGATGTATGCCTTCCTCGCCGCCGTGATCGTGCTGGGCATGTGGAACACCATCGCCGGATCGATCCTCGTCGCTGGGCGGCCACTACGACTACCGCCAGGGAGTGTCGGTCTGGTACCGCTCCTTCCTGGCCTTCCAGCCCGATGCGTCGCTGATGGCGGAGGCGCCGATCGGGTTCCAGCTGCACGCGCTGGTGGCGTTCGGACTGTTCGCGCTGTGGCCGTTCACCCGGCTGGTGCACGTCTTCAGCGCCCCGGTCGGCTACCTCACCCGGCCCTACATCGTCTACCGCAGCCGCGAGGACGCCAGCTCGGCAGCCACCGACCGCGCCGCGGCTGGGACCAGGCGGTCCGATGAGTGAGGAGTGATCCATCATGCAGTCGATATCCCTGACCCAGGTGGCGGAGGAGAGGCTCGCTGCCGCGCGGGACTCGAGCAACGGGCGTGCCTCCGCGACGATCTACGGCGGCCGCGAGCACGACATGCGTCAGACCCTGATCGCCCTCGCGGAGGGTCATGCCCTCGGTGAGCACGAGTCGCCGGGCGAGGCCAGTCTGCAGGTGCTGTCCGGGGAGGTCCGGATCAGTGCGGGTGACGAGTCCTGGTCGGGCACGGCCGGCGACTACCTCGTGATCCCGCCGACGCGGCACGACCTGCAGGCCGTGAGCGACGCCGTGGTGCTGCTCACCGTCGCCACCCGCGCCTGACCTGTGCCACCGTGGATCGGTGTCCACCGACGAGCGCGAGGCCGACCGGCGGGCCCGCTTCGAGGAGCTCGCTCGGGAGCTGATCGATCCGCTGCGGCGCTACCTCGCGCGTCGTACCGATCCGGCGACGGCCGACGACGTGCTCTCCGACACGCTGCTGGTGTGCTGGCGCCGCCTGGACGACGTGCCGGACAACGCCCTCCCGTGGGCGTACGGCGTCGCCCGCAACTGCCTGGCCAATGTGCAGAGGGGCGAGCGAAGGCGCGAGCGGCTGGCCGCGAAGATCGCGGTCGTCGCGCCTCCCGACCAGTCGGCCCCGGCGGCCTCGGACTCCCGGGACGACGAGCTGCTGGAGGCCATGGCCGCGCTGCGGCCCGAGGACGCGGAGCTGCTCCGCCTCTGGGCCTGGGAGCAGCTGACGCCCGGGGAGATCGCCACCGTCCTCCAGGTCATCGGCCAACGCGGCGAGCATCCGGTTGCACCGGGCGCGGCAGAAATTGCGTGACGAGCTGCGAAAGGTCCAGCAGGTGTCCGGACATGAGCAGTCGAGAGAGGGGAGAGGGTCGTGAGCGACGAGCACGACGAGCTGCGCGCCCGCCTGCGAGCCGCGGACCCCGCCTCCTCCCTTCCCCGGTCCGACCCGGACCGGGTGGCCCGACTGCTGGAGGACACCATGAGCCACCCCCAGACCCCAGAGTCCAGTGCCGACGGCACCCGTCAGCGCAGCCCGCTCACCTGGCTGGTCGCGGCCGCCGCCGTCGTGATCATCGCCGGGGTGGGCGTCTTCGCCGTCATGAACCAGACCCAGGACTCCGGATCGCCCGCCGCCGGGCCAGAACCGACCGCCTCGACGAGTGCCGCCGGCACCGACCGAGCTGCGTGCTCCCGGGGCCGGGGCGACCTCGGGCCGCTGCCTGCCGCCGAGCGCGGACGCGCTGTCCGGCGCGGAGGTCGCGTTCGACGGCACCGTCGAGGAGATCGAGGGTGACCTCGTGACGCTTGCGGACCACCCGTTGGTACGCCGGCTCGTCGACCGACCTGGTCACGGTTCGCGGTCCCTCAGAGGATCTGCAGGCTCTGCTCGCCGCCGTCGACTTCCAGGACGGGGGCCGCTACCTGGTCGCCGCGGCGGCCGACGGTCGGGTCATGGTCTGCGGCTTCAGCGCGGCGTACTCCCCGCGGCTGGAGCGGCTCTACGACCAGGCGTTCGGCGCCAGCTGATGGGGCTCCACGGGCTGCTGCTTGCTGCCGGTGCCGGCACCCGCATGGGCAAGCCGAAGGCGCTGATGCGCGACCCCGACGGCACGGCCTGGCTGCGGCGCACCGTCGCCGTGCTGCAGGAGAGCGGCTGCAAGGCGGTCACGGTCGTCCTGGGCGCCGGCGCCGAGGAGGCCGCCGGGCTCCTGCAGGACACCGATGTCGCCGTGGTGGTCGCCGAGGACTGGTCCGAAGGCATGGGCGCCTCCCTGCGGGCCGGGCTCCGGGCGCTGGCCGGGTCCGACGCGGTTGGCGCTGTCGTGATGCTGGTGGACCTCCCCGACGTCACCGCCGAGGTCGTGCGGCACGTGGCCGCCCGGGTCACCGAGCCCGGCCAGCTCGCCAGGGCGTCGTACGCCGGCCGGCCCGGGCACCCGGTCGTGATCGGCCGGGACCACTGGGTGGCGGTGGCCGACTCCGTCGCGGGCGATCAGGGCGCCCGCGACTATCTCGCGAGCCATGGCGTGATCGACGTCGAGTGCGGCGACCTCGCCACGGGCCGTGATCGCGACCGGCCCTGACATGGGACCGGCCGGGTCGCTCCCCCGTGGGCAACCCGGCCGGTTCGTGGTGGTACGGGTCTCGGGTCCCGCACCACCACGCGATTGAAAGCCTGCGGGGCGACTCGCTCCCCGCCTGGAGATTCCCTGCCGCGGGCTTCTCGACTGTCCAGAGCAGCGGACGCGCCGCCAGATACAACCGATCCGAAAAAGATTGCCGAAGCTCACCAGCCGGCGCCGAAGGTGAGCAACGGGACGACGTCGTCCGCCGACGCGGAGACCTCCGCGAGCGCGTCGGCGGGCGACTGACCGCCGGCCACCAGCGCGTGCCAGTGGGCCAGGGCCTCGCAAGCGACGTCATCGGCGATCACGACGGGGGACGACAGCACCGACCGTGCTCCCGCGTGCAACCATGCGGCCGTCATGCCGACGGACTCCTCGCCCGAGCGCACCGACGCCCGCCCGAGCTCGCACGCCGAGAGCACCACGGTCGACGGGGTCGACGGGAGGAGGTCGATGTCGTAGCCGAACCACGGTCCGTCGGCGAGCTCCACGGCGGCGAAGAGCGGGTTCTCGCCCGGATGGCTGCCGTGACCGGCCAGGTGGAGTACGTCGACCCGGGCCGCGAGGGCGGAGACCTCCTCCGCGGTGGCGGCCGGGCCGCACAGCACCTGTGCTTGCGGCCACTCGGCCGCGGCGCGGTTCACCTCCTCCTCCGCTCGGGCGAGGTTCGGCCCGGCGACCAGTCCCACTCGCCGGGGCGGCGGAGACTCTGCCCGGCGCAGCTCGAGCCAGCGGGTCGCGGAGGTCGGGATGGTGAGCGGCCGACCGAGCAGGCCGGGCATCAGCGACCAGGGCGCTCCGGCGAGTGCGCCGGAGGGGGTGAGCACGACCCGGCGTTCGCCGAGCGTCGGCAGCAGCGGCCGGACCAGCTGGTCTGCTGCGTCGTCGAGCTGGCCGCGCAGCGAGGACCGGATCGGGCCGGCCAGCGCCCCGGTCCTGTGGGCGGCCGCCATCGTCAGGTCGGAGGTGATGGCGTCGAGCCGGTCCAGCAGTCCAGCGGCACCGACCCAGTTCGATGAGCCGGGCGTCGTCGGCGGTGACGACGACGGCGGCGAACTCGATCGTCGACGACCAGGTGGGCCACGAGCGCCGCGTCGCACTCGGCCAGCGCATCCTGGAGCACGTCCAGCCCGGCGGGCTCGCCGACAGCGCCACCGCCCTCGCCGTACCAGCTGCGCTGCCGGACCCGCGCCCGCAGCTCGGCGACCCGGCGGGCCTCCCGGGGTGAGCGACCCTGGTCGGCGCCCTGGAGCAGCCGGAGCTCGGTGAGGTCGCTGGCAACCTGGGGGTCGGCCGGTGAACGAACGGGAGTGACGCGGCTGGTCAGCGCACGGGCGCGCTCGGACCACTCGAAGACGAGGCTCGGCCGGCCGTCGTCGAGGGCCAGCCGCAGACCCTGCAGGGCCAGGTCGCGGCCGTGGCCGACCAGGGTGCTCTGCAGGTCGAGGCTGCCGAAGCTGGACTGCCACTCGTGCAGGTCGCTGAGCCCCGCTCGCACGTGATTGCGCGCCCGGCGTCGGTCACCCCGCGCCCGGGCGAGCTCGGCCCGGACCTCCCGCGAGAGCAGTCGGATGGCGATGGGGCGAGCGCGTGTCGACCCGGACCCGCGGATGCGGGCGGCGGCTTCCGCCAGCTGGCCACGGTCGATCTCGACGCCGCGCGGCCTGGAGCTGGAGCAGTACGGCGTCGCGGGGATGACCGGTTCCGGCGCAGCTCCAGGCTCAGCTCCTCGGCCCTGCGCAGCAGCGCCGGGGTCCGGCCGCCGGCGGAGATCTCCGCCACCGTGGCCGCCGCCTCGGCCCGGAGCGCGCGCACCGGGCTGTCCTGGCTCCGGAAGTGGCGCGCCGCCCGCCGGGCGACCACGCGGGCCCGGGCGGGGTCTTCACGCAGCAACGTCCAGGCCAGCGTGAGCTCGCATTCCGCCTGGAAGGTGCGCAAGCGGCGCGAACCGTAGGCCCTCGCCGCCGCCTCGAGCGCCCGGATCGCCTCGCGCGGCCGACCGGCCGCGGTCATGACCTCGGCGCGGTCCTGCTCGACGGTCGCGCGGTAGGCGGCGGACTGGGCGGAGAGGACGGGTGCCGCTGCTTCGATCATCTGCAGTGCCCCGACGATGTCCCCGGTCAGGAGGCGCGCGTAGCCGAGGTTGTGCTCCACCTTGGCCTGCCACACCTCCAGGCCTCCTGCCCGCGAGAAGTGCTCCCGGGCTGCGGTGAAGTCGGCGATCGCGGACGGTGCATCGCCGCGCTGGAGGTGCACATTGCCCCGATTCAGGAGTACAAGCGCCGACGGGCTCGCCACCGGAGCGGAAGCAGATCGATCGCATTGGCGAAGGCGTCCATCGCGCGGTCGGCGTCGCCGGTGCGCATGCTCAGGAGACCCAGCTGGGACCAGACCAGCCCGCGGGTCTCGCTCTCGAGCTCAGAGACCTTGAGCAGGCTGGCACAGCGCTCACGACCCGTGACGGGATCGCCGGTCTCGGCTTCGACGTACGCCCGGGTCAGGTCGATCCGGGCGTGCAGATCCCGATCACGGGTGGCCGCCTCCGCTCGATCGAGCAGCGATCGGGCCCGGACGAACGCGCCACGGTTGACCGCGTCCTTGGCCTGCCGATGCAGTTCCTGCGCCCCGAGCATGCGCCCATCATGGACTGAGATCAGTCAGCGCGCTCAACGCCTTCCAGGCGCGGGCCACTGCGGCCGAGCGACCGTCGTCGTCCGGGTCGATGCCGATCGGTGAGTTCCGCAGCCACCTGGCCGGCGAACAGCGGCGCAGCGAAGGACGTGCCGCTCCAAAGCGCGAAACCACTCGTGTAGTCGTCTGGATCGAGCGACTCGCGACGGCGCGCATACGCCTCGGTGCGGGCGGCGGGTTCCAGCCCACCCTGGAACTCCGGCATGGTGCTCATGACGCGCCGCACCAGGCGCGTAGGCGCGCACCCAGGGGCCGGCATTGCTGAAGAGGGCGTCCGTGCCGTTCGGGTTCAGAGCACCGACGGACATGATCGGCACCACCGTGTCCTCGGGCTGCACGCCGCCCGCTGCCGTCGGCCCAGGGCGCGAAGGCCGCCGGGAACATCGGCCGCGCGGTGGCGTCGTTTCCCGCCGAGCAGACCACGGAGACTCCGCACTCGCCGAGGCGCCGCAGGATGTCGTACATGGTCGGGTCGAACAGCAGGTCCTGCGGGCGTCTCGTGGTAGTAGCCCATCGACAGGCTGAGCACGTCGATCGGGTGGCCGCCCTCTTCCCCGTCGCGGTGCCGCCGCGCTACCTCGGCGATGTCGGCCAGGGCGGCGACCAGGTCGCTCTCCACCACCGGACCATCAGACCCGACGATGCGCCAGGCCACGATGTCGGCGTCAGGACAGGCCTGGTGGATCAGGCCGGCGATGAAGGTGCCGTGTCCGGCCAGCGCGTCGATCCCACCGTCGAGGGGTCCCACCTGGTCGAACCACTTCTCCGGGTCGGTGCTGTCGTCGACGTAGCCGATCGGCTGCCCATCGAGGCCGGGCCGGCCTTCACCACGCCGGCCAGCCAGGGGTGCTTCCCGCAGCCGGTGTCCAGCAGTTGCCACCACCGGCCGGCGGCCCACGAGCTGCTCGTCGGGACGGCGTACTGGTTGGGGACCGGCGTAGCCGATCGGCTGCCGACCGCCTTGCCCGGCTACCGCGTACGAGGACACGGCGGCCGATGCCTGAGCCTCCCGCAGGGTTGCTGCCGTGGAACGGGTTGCGGTGCCGTGGAACGGGTTCGGGTCGATGCTGCGGACCAGCACGATGTGGTCGAGGCCGACCCGGCTCATGGCCTCCAGCCCGTACTGCGGCCCGGGCGTTCTGGAGCAGGACCCAGCCGTCGGGGGCGATCGTGGCGCGCTCGTCGCGGACGGTCAGGTCGAGCCGGACCACGCCGAGCCGCGCGTCGTCCTGCTCATCGGTCACGTCCCGTTCGTCGTCCGGGTGGACCGTGGCCAGCCAGCCGAGGCCCTCCGCGACCTCCTGGAGCTGCCGGACGCGGGTGGCGGTCTCGCCGCTGCGCGAGACCAGCAGGCGCGGGCCGACGTACACCGTGGAGCGGGGGCGCACGTCCTTGACGGCCAGCGCGGTGCCGGGGTCGAGCACGCGGCCGCTCACCTGGTCCAGGACGTTCCCCGGCGGGACATAGGGCTCGCGCTGGGCGGACAGGGCTGACTGGCGGGAGGGAGTCGGGCGGTCGCCCGACTCCGGCTGCTGCGGGTCCATGGTCTCCTCAGACGTGGAAGGGTGGCGTGGCGCGAGGTCGCGCCGTGGTGGGCGGCTCGTCGGTGAAGGTCAGTCGGACCACTCCGGACGCGGCGCGCGCGAAGGCGAACCGACCGTGCTGGTCCACGGAGGTCTGCTGCTCGGTGGTTCCCTGCTCGTCGCGCAGCGTCACGGTCATGGCGCGGGCAGGCACCACCCAGCCGTCGAGCCGGGTCCCGTCGTCGAACTTGGAGAGGTGCACGTAGACATGGAGGTCCGGGCCGACGTACTCGAGGGAGGTGGAGGTGAGCTCGTCGGCGTCCTCGACCGTGTCGGAGGAGCGGACGCCGGCGAGCGGCGTCGGAGGACTCCACCAGGGTCAGCAGCTCGAGCTCGAGGTCCTCGGCCGCAATCCGGGCCAGGACGCCGTGGGCGAGATCGGCCGGCGGCGGATCGAGCTGCCGCCAGAGGCGGGCGACGGCCTCGAGCAGGGCGTCGTCGTCAAGCTGCTGGTGGGACTCGTTCATGCCAGACCTCCCGTCCGCACCAGCTCGAGGCGCAGCTTCTCCAGGCAGCGACCGCGGGTCGGTCCGATGCTCCCCACGGGCATGCCCAGGTCGGAAGCGATGGCGGTGTAGTCGGGGCGCGGTGTGGCCGCGACGATGCGCAGCAGTCGCTGGCACCGCTCCGGGAGGTGCTTGAGACAGCCCCACAACCGGGAGTTCTCGTCGTCGAGCACGACTTGCTGCTCGGGCGCGGGCTCGTCCGGCAGGTGCCGGTCGAGGACGTCCTCGGCGGCGGGGGTCTGGCGTGTTCCCTGCTTGGCCACGCGCCACGCCTCGCGTCGAGCCGTGGTGCACAACCAGCCGGAGACCGCCCGGGCCTCGGTGATCCCGTCCGCCGAGCGCACCAGCGCCAGCCAGGTCGTCTGAACGACATCCTCGGCCGTCTCGCGGTCCAGCCCGCAGGCGCGCACCACCTGCCAGAGCACGGGGCTGAGGAGCAGCACGAGGTCGTCCATCGCGCCCTGGTCGCCGTCCCGCCACCGCTGGAAATGGGCTGCGGACGACTCCCAGACCGAGTCGGACTCCGTCGATTGCCGGGTCATGGTCTGCACACTCTCCGAGAGTCGGTGCCGTGCGGTCTGATACTTCCGCTCCGAATCTAATCCCGTTCGGCGCGGTCGGGGTCGATTTGGCCGACCTCGTCGCACGGATGTCGTCCAACGCTCTGCCAACCCTGGGCCCGACGTGGCGCTGGGTAGCCTTGGCGCCATGGACTCCGTGGCCCAGGTCGCCCAGCGGCTCGGGCGCACCGGCTACCTGTGCGACGACGCCCTGGCGACGGTGACCTACCTGTCGCTGACGATGCAGCGGCCGCTCCTCGTCGAGGGCGAGCCAGGCACCGGCAAGACCGCGCTGGCGGAGGCCGTCGCCGAAGCGCTCGAGCTGCCGCTGATCCGGCTCCAGTGCTATGAGGGGATCGACGCCACCCAGGCGCTCTACGACTGGGACTTCCCCCGCCAGATCCTGCACCTGCGGGCGCTCGAGGCGGCCGGAGCCGGCAGCACCGACGTCGAGGAGGCCGAGAAGAGCCTCTACGACGCCCGCTTCCTGCTGGCGCGTCCGGTGCTGGCCGCCCTCCAGCAGAGCCCGGCGGTGCTGCTGGTCGACGAGGTCGACCGGGCCGACGACGAGTTCGAGGCGTTCCTTCTCGAGGTGCTGTCGACCTATCAGGTCAGCATCCCGGAGCTGGGCACGGTCAAGGCGGCGAGCCCGCCGGTCGTCGTACTCACCTCGAACCGGACCCGGGAGCTGCACGACGCGTTGAAGCGGCGCTGCCTCTACCACTGGATCGACCACCCGGGGCTCGAGCGCGAGGTGGAGATCGTCCGGTCGAGGGCACCGGAGGTCGCCGAGGCGCTCGCTCGGCAGGTCGTGGGCCTGGTCCAGCAGCTGCGCAGCCGCGACGACCTGCTCAAGCCGCCCGGGGTGGCGGAGACGCTGGACTGGGCGCGGGCGCTCCAGCACCTCGGCACGGCCGAGATCGACCTGGCGAGCG
Source organism: uncultured Actinomycetota bacterium (assembly GCA_963830755.1). GTDB lineage: Bacteria > Actinomycetota > Actinomycetes > Propionibacteriales > Nocardioidaceae > Nocardioides. The sequence continues at coordinate 71,289 of CAWHNI010000001.1, forward strand.
CGTCGGCGACGCTCGGCGCCCTGGTGAAGTACCGCGAGGACAGCGATCGCGTGCGCCAGGCGCTGGATCGGATGCTGGCGACATGAGCCCGGCGCCCGCCAGGCAGGCCGACGAGATCCTGCTCGGCTTCACCCGCGCCCTCCGAGCGGCGGGGGTGCCGGTCACCCAGGACCGGGCGCACGGCTTCCTCGCCGCGGTCGCCGTCCTGGGCGCCGACGACCAGCGGGCGACGTACACCGCGGGGCGGGCCACGCTGTGCGCGGGACCGGACGACCTGGCTCGCTACGACCAGGTGTTCGAGGCCTACTTCAACGCCCGGGACGGCCTGCCGCGACCGCGGCCCGCCCAGGCGACCCAGCCGAGCTTCTCCTCACTCCCCGACGTCGAGGGCACCGGCGAGGGCGATCGCGACGGACGAGGCGGTCCGGGCGATGGCCAGCGCCACCGAGGTGCTCCGTCACCGGGACGTCGCGGACCTCAGCCCGGCCGAGCGACAACGGCTCTCGGCGATGTTCGCGACCCTGCGGCTGCGGCCGCCCCTGCGTCGTACCGCCCGCCACCAGCGCTGGCACCGCGGCGACGTCGACGCCCACCGGACGCTGCGGGCCAGCCTGCGCCGGATGGGGGAGCCCGCCGACATCGCGTGGCGGCGACGAGGCCTTCGGCCCCGGCGGGTGGTGCTGCTGATCGATGTGTCCGGCTCGATGAGCGGGTACGCCGATGCGCTGCTGCGGCTGGGACACCGGTTCACCCAGGCCGGCCGACCATCGGGAGCGGTCGTCGAGACGTTCACCCTCGGCACCCGGCTCACTCACGTGACCCGCGCGCTGCGCCTGCGCGACCCCGAACGCGCCCTGGTGGCAGCCGGGGAGACGGTCCCCGACTGGTCGGGAGGCACCAGGCTGGGGGAGACCCTGCGCATCTTCCTCGACCGCTGGGGCCAGCGCGGCCTGGCCCGCGGTGCGGTGGTCGTGGTGTTCAGCGACGGATGGGAACGCGGCGACCCCGAACTCCTGGCCACGCAGATGGCCCGGCTGCGGCGGATCGCCCACCGGGTGGTGTGGGTCAACCCGCACCGCGGCAAGACCGGCTACGAGCCGGTGCAGCAGGGCGTCGTGGCCGCGCTGCCGTTCGTCGACGACTTCGTCGCCGGGCACTCGCTCGCCACGTTCGCCGAGCTCGCGGAGCTGGTGTCCCGTGCGTGACGTGATGACCGAGCTGCTGGAGTGGTGGCGCGCGGGCGAGACCGTCGGCGTCGGCACCGTGGTGGCGACCTTCCAGTCAGCACCCCGCCCGGCCGGCGCGTCGATGCTGGTCGGCCCCGACGAGACCGCGGTCGGCTCGGTCTCCGGAGGCTGCGTCGAGGGCGCGGTCTACGAGCTGGCCCAGCAGGTGGTCGCGCTCGGGCGAGCCGGTGCTCGAGCGGTACGGCGTCTCCGACGACGACGCCTTCGCGGTCGGGCTGACCTGCGGCGGCATCCTCGACGTCTTCGTCGAGAAGGTGAGCCGCGAGACCTTCCCCGAGCTCGGCGACATCGCCGACGACGTCGCGGCGGGCCGCCCGGTCGCCCTCGCCACGGTCATCGAGCACCCCGACCCGGCCCGGCTCGGCCGGCGGGTGGTGGTCCGCCCCGGAGCCGGAAGCTGACCGGGCTCGCTTGGGGTCGCAGCGGGCCGACGACGCCGTACGCGACGATGCGTTGGGGTTGCTGGCGGCGGGCCACAACGCGACGCTCACCTACGGGCCGGACGGAGAGCGTCGCGGCGAAGGCATGCGGGTGTTCGTGTGGGCGTTCGCGCCGAAGCCACGGATGCTGGTGTTCGGAGCGATCGACTTCGCAGCGGCGGTGGCCAGGGTCGGGAGCTTCCTCGGCTACCACGTCACCGTGTGCGACGCGCGGCCCGTCTTCGCGACCGCCAGTCGCTTCCCGGAGGCCGACGAGGTGGTCGTCGACTGGCCGCACCGCTACCTCGAGGCCGAGGTCGAGGCCGGCCGGGTCGATCGGCGGACGGTGATCACGGTGCTCACCCACGACCCCAAGTTCGACGTGCCGGTCCTCGAGCAGGCACTCCGGCTGCCCGAGGTGTCGTACGTCGGCGCGATGGGTTCACGTCGTACGCACGACGACCGGATGGCCCGGCTGAAGGAAGCCGGGCTCACCGACGACGAGCTGGCCCGGCTGTCCAGCCCGATCGGCCTCGACCTCGGCGCCCGGACCCCCGAGGAGACGGCGATCAGCATCGCGGCGGAGATCATCGCCGGCCAGTGGGGCGGTTCGGGCGAGCCGCTCGGCGCCACCGAGGGGCGGATCCACCACCAGCGGGCGCTCACCGAGGAGTAGCGATTCGACGGGAGCCGGTTGGCGATCCTCCGGCTGCTGATCGTGATCGGCTGAGCGGTTCTCCCTTCCCCGGCAGAGGGTTACGGTGGCGACACACCCGGGGAACGGACGACGATGACGTTGGGGCGAGAGGAACTCCAGACGCGCAGGCTCGACGCCGTGCGCGCGTGGACCACCTTCGTCGAGCTCGGCGACGCCGCCGAGTCGTTGGTGCGGCCGGAGATCCTGCAGAGCTGGCAGTTGTCCCAGGCCGCGATCACCCCCGACGTCGTCGAGGCCCCGCTGTCCGACGAGGGTGACACCGCGGCGTACTGGCGGGGCACGCCCCTCCAGACCGCGGTCGAGCGCGTGGAGTCCGACCTGCGGCGTACGGCGGAGGACGGCGACCTCGTCATCGCGATCACCGATCCGCAGACCCGCATCCTGTGGACCTACGGCGGCCGGGTCATGCGTCGCAAGGCCGAGACCGTGAACTTCGTCCCCGGCGGCCACTGGGACGAGGCGAGCGTCGGAACCAACGCGCTGGCGATCGCGATGCGCACCGGCGACCCGTCGATGGTGTTCAGTGCCGAGCACTACGCCTCGATGGTGCACAACTGGGTGTGCTGGGCCGCGCCCGTGCACGACCCTGTCACCGGCGACCAGATCGGGGTCATCGACCTGTCGACGACGTGGGACCGCACCCACCCGATCGGGCTGGCCACCGCGCGGGTGATGGCCCGGCTGATCGAGAGCGCCATGCCGCGGTCGCGGGACTGGCCGGGCGACCGGCTGGGCAGCGCTCGCGCCGGACGAGCCCGGACTCACCCTGTCGCTCCTCGGCAGCGCCGAGGCGTGGCTCGACGGCGACCGGCTGCTGCTCAACCGACGCCAGACCGAGATCCTGGCGCTGCTGACCATGCACCCCGAGGGCCTGTCCCTCGAGCAGCTGCACGCGCTCGTCTACGGCGACCAGCGGGTCACCCTGTCGACCCTCAAGGCCGAGGTCTCCCACCTCCGCTCCGCGCTCGGCGGACAGCTCGCCTCCCGGCCCTACCGGCTCACCATGCCCACCCGCGTCGACGTCGACGAGGTGCTCGCGCTGCTGCGGCTGGGCGAGGTGCGTGCGGCCGTGGCGGCGTACGCCGGCGACCTGCTGCCCGGCACCGAGGCGCCGGCGCTGGTGGAGCTCGCCGAGTACCTCGCGGTCAGCGTCCGGGAAGCCCTGCTCGCCCAGCCCGACCCGACCGCGGTCCTGCGCTACAGCGAGCTCGCGCCGTACGACGACCAGGTGATCGAGACCTGCCTGAGCGTGCTCGGGGAGCGGGAGCACCCCGCGAAGGCGCTGCTCAAGGGGCGGCTGGCTGCTGGTCGTCGCGGCTGACGGCTCCATCGTCGGCCCCACCGACGGACCGTTACTTCGTCAACCAAGGTTGCCATTTGGGAGCGTCGCGAGTAGACGTGGGTCTTGTTGTCCGAGGCGCCTCGTTGCTTGCTCACGCAGTGAGCAAAGAGGCGTCTCGTTGAGGTCCACCTCCGGCCCGCGGTCACCCGCCCGAAACTCACCGCGAATCGCGCTGACCCGCCCGAAACTTTCGGGCGGCTCACCGGGTCTCGACGCGCTGGCACGCCTTCGCTGGCTCAGGCGTGCCGCTTGCTCGACCGGGACAGCCTCGTCCGGGAGCGACTGCGTCGCTCCCGGACGGCCTGACCCCAACCTTTTCCCAACCCTGCGCGTCCTAGCGTGAGCGGCATCACCCGACGTCCACGCACGGGAGTGCCTCCATGACCAAGATCAGCCTCACTGTCGACGGAGACCAGGTCTCCGACGACGTCGAACCCCGCATGCTCCTCGTGCAGTACCTGCGCGAGAAGCTCGGCAAGACCGGCACCGTCGTCGGCTGCGACACCAGCAACTGCGGCGCATGCACCGTGCACCTCGACGGCACCAGCGTGAAGTCGTGCAACGTGCTCGCCGTCCAGGCCGACGGTGGCGAGGTCACCACCATCGAGGGGCTCGCGCAGAACGGTCAGCTGCACGCCGTGCAGGAGGCCTTCCGCGAGTGCCACGGCCTGCAGTGCGGGTTCTGCACGCCGGGGATGATCATGCAGAGCGTCGACCTGCTCAAGGAGAACCCGCACCCGACGGAGGAGGAGATCCGGCTCGGGCTCGAGGGCAACCTCTGTCGGTGCACCGGCTACCACAACATCGTGAAGGCCGTGCAGCACGCGGCAGCGGGGGCCGGCTCATGACCGCCACCGCGGAGCGGCCCGCCACCGAGATCGGGCGGGACCGGCGTCGCAAGGAGGACCAGCGGCTGATCACCGGCCGCACCCGCTGGACCGACAACCTCACCCTGCCCGGGATGCTGCACCTGGCCATGGTGCGCAGTCCCTTCGCCCACGCCACGATCACGGGGATCGACGTGGAGGCCGCGAAGACCTCTCCCAACGTGCTCGCGGTCCTCACCGGCAAGGACCTCGCCGACGAGCAGGGCGTGCTGATCAACGCCTGGCCGATCACCCCCGACCAGAAGGCACCCACGCACACGCCGGTGGCAATCGACCGCGTGTCGTTCGCGGGCGAGATCGTCGCGGTCGTCGTGGCCCGCAGCGCCGCGGAGGCGCGGGATGCTGCCGAGCTCGTCGACGTGGAGTACGACGAGCTGCCGGCCGCGCTCGACCTCAAGGAGGCGGCGGCGGACACGGTTCTGGCCCATCCCGACCTCGGCACCAACAAGAGCGCCTTCTGGAAGTTCGACTCCGCGGAAGCCGGCACCGGCGGCAACGTCGACGAGGCCATCGAGAAGGCCCGCGGCGAGGGCATCGTGATCGAGCGGGAGTACCGCCAGCAGCGGCTGATCCCGGCCTTCATGGAGCCCCGCTCGGTCGTGGTCGACCCCACTGGTGAGCAGCTCGACGATGTGGTCGGCGACCCAGATCCCCCACATCCTGCGGTTCGCACTCGCGGCAACCACCGGGATCCCCGAGTCCAAGATCCGGGTGATCGCGCCGGACGTCGGCGGTGGCTTCGGAGGCAAGCTGCAGACCACGCCGGAGGAGTGGATCGCGGTTGCCGCGGCGCGACGGCTGGCCAAGCCAGTGAAGTACACCGAGACCCGCAGCGAGTCCCTCGTGGCGGCCCACCACGGCCGCGACCAGTGGCAGAAGCTCACCCTGTCCGCGGAGCGCGACGGAACCGTGACCGGCTTCAAGGTGGAGCTCCTCGCCGACCTCGGCTCCCACGTGTCCCTGGTCGGCGGCGGCGTCCCGGTCCTCGGCGCGTTCATGTTCAACGCGATCTACAAGTTCCCCGCCTACCAGTTCAACTGCCAGACGGTCCTCACCAACAAGACGTGGACCGATGCCTACCGGGGCGCGGGCCGGCCGGAGGCGACGTACGGCATCGAGCGGATGATGGACGAGCTCGCCGTCGAGGTCGGCGTGGACCCGCTCGAGATCCGTGAGAAGAACTGGATCAAGCACGAGGAGTTCCCGTTCACGACCGTGGCCGGGCTCGAGTACGACTCCGGCAACTACGAGGCCGCGACGGCGCGGGCCAAGGAGCTCTTCGGGTACGACGACCTGCGGGCCGAGCAGAAGAAGCGCCGCGACGACGGTGACCCTGTCCAGCTCGGCATCGGCATCTCCACCTTCACCGAGATGTGCGGCCTGGCGCCGTCCCGGGTGCTGGGCTCGCTGGACTACGGCGCCGGCGGCTGGGAGCACGCCAGCGTGCGGATGCTCGCGACCGGCAAGGTCGAGGTGATCACCGGCGCCAGCGCCCACGGCCAGGGCCACGAGACGGCCTTCAGCCAGATCATCGCCGACCGGCTCGGGGTGGCGTTCGAGGACATCGAGGTCCTCCACGGCGACACCCAGATCGCCCACAAGGGACTCGACACCTACGGCTCCCGCTCCCTCGTGGTCGGCGGCGAGGCCCTGGTGCGGGCCGCCGACAAGGTGATCGAGAAGGCCAAGCCGATCGCGGCCCACCTCCTGGAGGCCTCCGCCGACGACATCGAGTTCTCCGCTGGCCGGTTCAGCGTCCGGGGGACCGACCAGGGCATGGCCATCGGCGAGATCGCCACGGCTGTGTTCGCGGCGCACAACCTGCCCGACGGCGTCGAGCCGTCGCTGGACTCGGACGCGACCTACGACCCGGTCAACTTCTCCTTCCCGCACGGGACCCACCTCTGCGCCATGGAGGTGGACACCGAGACGGGTGGCCTGAAGATGCGCAAGTACGTCGCGTGCGACGACATCGGAAACATCATCAACCCGCTGATCGTGGCCGGCCAGGTGCACGGCGGGCTCGTCCAGGGCATCGCGCAGGCGCTCTGGGAGGAGGCGGTGTACGACGAGTCCGGAACCCTGGTCTCCGGCTCGTTCGTCGACTACCTGCTGCCGACGTCGGCCGACACGATCAGCTTCGAGCTCGACCACACGACCTCGGCGAGCACCACCAACACGCTCGGCACCAAGGGCGTGGGCGAGGCCGGGACGATCGCGTCGACCCCGGCTGTCGTGAACGCCGTGGTGGACGCCGTGCGCCAGTTCGGGGTCAACGACATCCAGATGCCGTGCACGCCCGAACGGGTGTTCAAGGCGATCCAGTCCGGTGGCAAGGGCGGCGGGACCGAAGGCGCGGCGATGCCGCACTTCGAGGCGGGTGGCGCGGCCGGCAACCAGGAACAGCCCGGCACTGCGAGCACGGAAGGAGCAGGCCAGTGATCCCCGCACAGTTCGACTACGTGGCACCCACCTCGGTCGAGGAGGCCCTCTCCGCGCTGGCCGAGCACGGCGACGACGCCAAGATCCTGGCCGGCGGCCAGAGCCTGCTGCCGGTGCTCCGGATGCGGCTCAACGCTCCGGAGGTCGTCATCGACCTGGGCCGGATCGACGGTCTGCGCGGCATCCGCGACGACGGCGACGCCATCGTCATCGGCGCGATGACCCAGCACTCCGTGGTCGGCTCCGACCCGCTCGTGAAGGAGCACGCTCTCCTGGTCGCGAAGGCGATCGAGCACCTGGCCGACGCCCAGGTCCGCCACCGCGGCACGTTCGGCGGCGCCCTCGCGCACGCCGACCCCGCCGGTGACCTCGGCGCTCCGACGCTGGCACTGGGAGCGGAGTTCGTGATCGCCGGTTCCGGTGGCAGCCGCACGGTCGGCGCCGACGAGTTCTTCGTCGACCTCTTCGAGACCGCCATCGGCGAGGACGAGATCCTCACCGAGGTCCGGATCCCGAAGTTCACCGGGTGGGGCGCCCACTACGAGAAGTTCGTCCGGGTCGCCCACCAGTGGCCGATCGTCGCGGTCGCGGCTGCGGTCAAGGCCGACGGCGGCACCATCACCGAGGCGCGAGTGGGGCTCACGAACATGGGCTCGACACCGCTGCGGGCCCGGGCCGTCGAGGAGGCGCTGGCCGGGCAGCCGGCGACCGAGGAGGCCGTACGCGACGCGGCGGCGCAGGCCGCCGAGGGCGCCAACCCGCCGTCGGACCTCAACGGCGACGCCGACTACCGCCGGCACCTCGCGACCGTCCTCACCCGGCGCGCCGTGCTCGCGGCCGCGGGGGCGTGAGCCTTGGACCTCACCCACAAGTTCACGGTCCCCACCCAGGTCGACGAGACCTGGGCGCACTTCAACGACATCGCGTCCGTCGCCGAGTGCTTCCCAGGCGCGACGGTGACCTCGGTGGAGGGCGACACCTTCAAGGGGTCGTGCAAGGTCAAGCTCGGCCCGATCGCCCTGGTCTACAACGGCACCGGCACGTTCGTGGAGAAGGACGAGGCCGGCCACCGGTTCCTGGTCGAGGCCAAGGGGAAGGACAAGCGCGGCAACGGTACGGCGGGTGCCAACGTCACCGTCTCGATGGCCGATGCGGCCGGAGCCACCGATGTCGAGGTGGTCACCGACCTCTCCGTCACCGGCAAGCCCGCGCAGTTCGGACGGGGCGTGATGCAGGACGTCTCGGACAAGCTGCTCGGCCAGTTCGTCGCCTGCCTCGAGACCCGGCTCGCCGGAACAGGCACCGAGCCCAAGCGATGGGTCCGGCCCCGCCGATGCCGGACTCACCACGGCTTCTACGGACCAGCCACCTCCGCCGACGCCCCAGCCCGCGGCGGGCGGGCCGGAGGCGTCGGCGGCGCCTCGACGTACGCCCGAGGCCCCAGCGAAGGACGACGCGATCGACCTCGGCGCCACCGTGCTGCCGGTGCTGGTGAAGACCTACTGGAAGCAGGGTCTCGGGGCCCTCGTCGTGGCGCTGGTCATCTGGTGGGTGACTCGCGGCTGAGCCGGTCGATGCCCTGCGCAACTCACCGGGTCTCTCGTGCCTCAGAGTGCTGCGTCAGAAGACGTTGAGCGGGCGGAACTGGACCGAGATCCGCGGCCCGGCGTGGGCCACCTTGGGCACGGCGTGCTCCCACGTGCGCTGGCAGGAGCCGCCCATCACCAGCAGGTCGCCGTGGCCGAGCTCGAAGGACAGTGACTCTCCGCCGCCCCGGGGACGCAGCGCGAGTCGCCGGGGGTCGCCCAGCGACACGATCGCGACGAGGGTGTCCTGGCTCCGGCCGCGGCCGATGGTGTCGCCGTGCCAGGCGACGCTGTCGCGGCCGTCGCGGTAGTAGCAGCAGCCAGCGGTCACGAACGGCTCGCCCAGCTCCGGGAGGTAGTGGCCCGACAGTGCCGAGCGTGCCTCCTCCAGGGTCGGGTGGGGGAGGGGATCGCCGACGGCGTAGGTGTGGACCAGGCGCGGTACGTCGACGACGCGGTCGTACATCTGTCGCCGCTCGGCGCGCCACGGAACGTCGGCGACCAAGGTGGCGAACACGTCGTCGGCGCCGGGCAGCCAGTTGCGTCGGCAGTCGACCCAGGCGCCGCGGGTCAGGGTGGTCCGCTCGGCTTCGACCAGGGTGGGGACACCGGTCACCCCGGTGTCGAAGAGTGTCCCCTGGAAGTCCACGCTCGCGAGTCTACCGTATGAATCGAACATACATTCGATTCATCGGCGCAGGTCTCCTCATTGCGCAAGCAACGCCCCAGGTCAGGTACGCCGGGCTCGTGCAGCCTCACAGCTGGGATCTCAGCACATCAACCTCGCAGCCTGGCGAGGACGGGTCGAAGCCGTGCTCGACCAGCCAGCGGACCGCCGTCAGACTTCGCAACGACCACCACGCGCGGATCACGTCGAGGTCGACGTCGGCGCCGTAGCCGGCGACGACGTCGCTGAGGTGCTCGCTGTGGCCGAGGGTCAAGCTCGCGAGGTCGTACATGGCATCGCCCTGGCCAGCCTCGGACCAGTCGACCACGCCGGTGATCTCGTCACTTTCGACGAACACGTGGGCGACCTGCAGGTCCCCGTGCGTGAACACCGGAGTCGACGGTCGGAGCGCAGCCTCGGCAACCCGGCGGTTGCGCGTGACCAGGTCGGTGGGAAGGACGTCGTTGGTCAGGAGCCACGCGCATTCGTTGTCGAGGTGCGATGCGATCTCGTCGAGGCTCCGACCGGGCCATGGCGGCAGCGGCGCGTCGTGCAGCATCCGTGCGGCGGCACCCGCCGCGACCCACGCCGCCGGCGACGCGGTCGACGGCTCGCCGAGTCGGCCAAGTGCCGTCCCCGGGAGAGCGGCGAGCGCGAGCACGGGCGGCTTGCGCCAGAGGACTTCCGGGGTGGGGATCGGTGCCATGGTCATCGCCTCGACCTCGACGTCGGTGCGCCGTTGATCAGCGTCGACCTTCAGGAACACGTCGCCGACGCGTAGGGTCGCGCGCTCGTGATGGGCGACGACGACCTCGACCTCCTCCACGTCGGCCATTGTTGCCGCAGGATGACGATGTCCCCACCGGTTTGTCGCGTGCGGCGTCGAGCAGGGTGACGTGAGGTCCCGTTTAGACGATGTGGACTTGACCGATCCTCAGACCCTTGGCTGGGAAGGCGTGGGCGATCAAGCTCTCCAGGTTCCATTGGACCCAGGTGTAGCGGATGTCGAGCTCGGGTCCGGCAAGGTCGCTCGGGAGGCCGACCGCGACGTCTACCACTCCGGTGGCGTGATCGATCGCCACGCCTTCCACCTGAGCCTGGTGCTCCAGGGCGGCGGTCATCTTCGCGCGCAGCGACGACTCGGCATGGTTGGAGCCTTCCCAGGCACTGGTCGTGGTGGTCATGCTGGCTCCCCTACCCAGCCGGTAGAGGCGCCAACCTCAGGTTTAGACCAGCCCGCGCCCTGGCGGCGGCTCACCGGTCAGCGGCATGTCGGGCGCTCCAGACCCGTCGTGCGCAGCGCTGGCATCATCGTGCGCGTGAGCCACACCGTCCCGGACCTGGGCCACCGTCGACGCCGGTTGAGCGGCCGCGACCCGAACGAGCCGCACCGGAGCGCCACGCCGCTGGAGCTGCTCTACGACCTGGTGTTCGTCGTGGCGTTCGGGCAGGCCGCCAACGAGCTGGCGCACTACGTCGCCGAGGACCACGTACGCACGGGGGTGTTCGGCTTCGCGTTCGCGGTGTTCGCGATCTCGTGGGCCTGGATCAACTACAGCTGGTTCGCGTCGGCGTACGACGAGGACGACTGGGTCTGCCGGCTCGCCACGATGGTGCAGATGGTCGGGGTCATCATCCTGGCGCTCGGCCTGCCGGAGGTCTTCGCCTCGATCGACCACGGCGAGACGCTCGACAACGGGGTCGTCGTCGCCGGCTACATCGTGATGCGGGTGCCGATGGCCGTCCAGTGGCTGCGCGCCTCGCGGCACGACCCGGAGCGCAGACCCGCACATCTGACGTACTTCTGGACGATCCTCGTCGCGCAGATCGGTTGGACAGCACTGGTGTTCCTGTCCCTGCCGATCGGTACGACGTTCGCGCTGTGCGTGGTGCTCTACCTCATCGAGCTGTCGGGACCGGTCGTCGCGCAGCAACGGAAGGGCGGGACGCCGTGGCACCCGCACCACATCGCGGAGCGCTACGGCCTGCTGGTCATCATCACGCTCGGAGAGGGGATCATCGGCACGGTCGCGTCTCTGTCCGCCGTCGTGCACGGCCCGACCGGCTGGAGTGTCCAAGCAGCGCTGGTCGCGATCGCCGGAACCGGGCTCACTTTCGGGATGTGGTGGATGTACTTCACCATGCCGTCGGGGCACGTCCTGCGCCTGCATCCGGAGCGGGTGTTCTTCTGGGGCTACGGGCACATCGTGACCTTCGGGTCGCTGGCCGCGGTCGGTGGCGGGCTGCACGTCGCGGCGTTCTACCTCGAGCACGAGACCACGATCGGCGCCTTCGGCACGGTGCTCAGCGTCGCCGTCCCGCTGGCGATCTTCGTGCTGATGCTCTACGCGACCTGGACGGTGATGATGCGGCGGACGGACCCCTTCCACCTCCGCCTGCTGCTCGGCACCGCGGCCGTTCTGGTGCTCGCCGTCGTCCTGGCCAAGGTCGGGGTCTCGATGGCGTGGTGCCTGATGGTGCTGGCGATGGCGCCGGTCGTCACGATCGTCGGCTACGAGACTGTCGGCCACCGGCACCAGGAGTCCGAGCTCACCCGCATGAAGCAGTCCGTCTGACCGAGCCGGCCGAATCCGTTCTCTTAAAGTCTTTCCCAAGCCGAGGACGACGTGACCAGACCAGTCTTACAGTTGCAAACGTGAACAACGTCCTTTCGGCCGGACGGGAGCTCAAGCACGTCCAGGTCCGCGAATACCTTCGTAGCCTGGTCGACGATGCCCCGCCAGGGTCGCCCATGCCTTCCGAGCGCGAGCTCGTGCACCGCTTCGGCGTTGCCCGGATGACCGTGCGTCAGGCGATGGACGCCCTCGTCGCCGAAGGCCTCCTCGAGCGGATCCCCGGTCGCGGCACGTTCGTGGCCAGGCCCCGCACCGACCCCCGACTCATCGGGTTCACCGAGGAGATGACGCGGCGCGCGCTGCTCGCTGAGTCCCAGACCCTGCTGGCGCGCCGCGAGCAGGCCAGCCCCAGCCTGGCCCGCGCCCTGGTCATCACCGAGGGCGACGCCGTCATCCACTGGAAGCGCCTGCGCCGCGCCGACGCCGTACCCATGTGCATCGAGGACGCCTACCTCAACGAGGTCCTGATCCCGGGCTTCCTGCAGTCGGGCATGCCCACGAGCCTGTACGGCGCGCTGACGGACCGCGGCCTGCGTCCGACGGCGGCGGAGGACTCCATCACCGCCGACCTGGCCACCAAGACCGAGGCCGACCTGCTCGAGATCCCGCCACACGCACCGGTGCTGCGGCAGTCGCGGCGCGCGTTCGTGAGCGACAAGGTCATCGAGGTATCGCGGTCTGTCTACCGGTCCGACCGGTACTCCCGGCGCGTGGAGCTCGGCACCCTTCCCTGAGCGGACCGATCGGCGCGCTTGGCCCTCCCGTCGTGCGGTGAGGCCTAGTGTCGTTGTCATGGGCACTGACAGCGCGCTGCTCGAGGTCACGGTCACTGGGCCGCGTGACGTCCGGGGCGCCGACGAGGGCGGCGCCGACCGTCTGCACCTCGTTGCTCCCGACGGGTCCGGCGAGCCGGGTACGGGGGCGCTCTCGCCCGAGCCGGGCACGGTGTCCGCGGTCTGCCGTGAGACCGACGTGCCCGTCTTCGTGCTGCTGCGGCTCAACGACTCCTGGACGACCACGGGCGGCGAGCTGGTCCGCCTGGTCGGTCTGGCCGAGGACTACCTGGGATGCGGCGCGGCCGGGGTCTCCTTCGGCTTCCTCGACGCCGACCTCGAGATCGACGCCGAGGTGTGCGGTCACCTGGCCGCGGCCCTGCCGGGGGTGCCGTGGACCTTTCACCGGGCGTTCGACTCGGCGCTCGAGGCCCGTCGGTCCTGGCGGCGGCTGAGCGGGTTGCCCGGTCTGGAGGCCGTCTGTTCGGCCGGCTCACCCCGCGGGCTCGCGGCTGGCTATGACGACCTGCTTGCGTCCTGCGAGTCCGACCCGGCGATCGCGGCCTTGGCGATGCCCGGCGGCGGGCTGCTCGCCGAACAGGTTCCGTGGTTCGCCCGGGCCGGTGTCCGGCAGTTCCACCTCGGCCGCCAGGCGCGGCCCGGCGCGTCGTACAAGTCCTACGTCGACGCCGGGCACGTCCGCTCGTGGCGACTGCTGCTCGACAGTGCGTCCGAGCGCGCCCTCGGCGCCTGACGATGATCGTGATCGACCCGCCCAACGCCGCCGGGCACGGCCGGCTGTGGTCGCACCTGGCCAGCGACACCTCGTTCGATGAGCTGCACGCCTTCGCCCGCGAGCTCGGGATTCCGGAGCGTGGCTTCGACCGCGACCACTACGACGTTCCCTCCGAGTGGTACGACGCGGCGGTCGCCGCCGGTGCGGTCCCGGTGACCTCGCGCGAGCTGATCGCCCGGCTCGTGGCTGCGGGGCTTCGCCGCCGCAAACTGAGGTGAGCAGCCGACGTCAGGCGAGCCGGGACAGCTCGGCCTCGACGTTCGCGCGCGCGGCCGGCTCCCAGCGCTCGCCGGCGTGGGCGGTGTGGAACAGCTGCGGCTTGGCCAGCAGGTCTCTCAGCACGGCCGCGCGTCCGGCCCGGAAGTCGTCGTCGGAGACGTGGGCGTACTCGCGACGGACGTCGGCGACGTACTCCGCGTAGCGGTCGCGGGCGCGGCCAGGATCGCCAGGTCGGCGTCGGAGAGGGCGCAGCCGTTCCGGTCGTCGGCGGCCGGCCGGTGGGTCTCGGTGAGCCGCACCAGCCGGGCAACCTCGGCGACCAGGTCCGGGTCGCGCCCGACGAGGGCTGTCTCGGCCCAGACGGCGGAGCGTTCCTCGGCGTCGGGCTGGCCGTCGTACACGCCGTCGTGGAACCACGCGGCCAGCCGCACCCGCACCCGGTCGAACGAGGTGCCGGCGTCGGCCAGCTCGTCGAGACGGTCCAGGACCTCGGTCAGGTGCCTGGTGTCGTGGTAGCCGCGGGCCGGGTCGGCGTAGGCCACCAGCAGGTCGTCGCGCACGGCCTCGTCGCCGACCAGGGGCCAGCGGGCCGGGAGGTCGATCACCCGGCCGCCTCGGACACCGAGGCGTGCAGCGCCCGCGCCTCTGCGCGCCCGGGCGCCATCGCCCAGCGGATCGTGCCGGTGGCGAGGGTGCCGAGCGCCTTGACGACGGTGCGGTCCGAGACCGGGTGCGACGGCAGCCGAAGGGGGCGCCGGGTCCATCGCGGCATCAGGCCGATCGCGGCGGCCATCAGCACGCCGTACGCCGGGCCGCAGCGCGACGCGGGAGCGGCGGCCGCCAGAGCAGGTACGAGACCGCGTCGCGGGCGTGCTCGGTGGCCCGGAGCTCGGGGCGGAACGCCGCCAGGGCCTCGGCCAGCTCGACCTCGGTGGTGGGCGGGTCGAGGACGCCGAGCCGACGGGCGACCTCGGCGGTCTGGGCGACGTACTCGTCGCGCTCGGCCTGGTCGAGCGGGCGTGCTTGCCGTAGGCCTGGTGCGCGGTCAGGAAGCTGTCGACCTCCGCCACGTGGACCCACAGCAGCAGGTGCGGGTCGGAGGCGGCGTACGGCGTGCCGTCCGGCATGGTCCCGGTGACGCGGTCGTGGATCGCGCGGACGGCGTCGACCGCGCGCTGGGCGTCGTCGGCGGTGCCGAACGTGGTGACCGCGATGAACCGGCTGGTCCGCGCGAGCCGGCCCCACATGTCGCCGCGGTAGCCGCTGTGCTCGGCGACGGCCGTCATCGCCGCCGGGTGCAGGGTCTGGAGCAGGATCGCGCGGATCCCGCCGACGAACATCGCCGCGTCGCCATGCACCCGCCCGATCGGGCTGGCCGGGTCGAACCAGCGCGGTCCCGGCGTGCCGTGGATCCGGTCGCGGTGCCGCGGCGCCGTCCGGACCGGCGACGCGCAGGAACAGCGCCTCGGCCGAGGCGGTGCCGCACAGTGCCGATCACGCTGCCGAGGATACGACGCCACTGGTGCGGCGCATTCATCGAAGGACGGGACTAGCGTCGGCCCATGACCGAGCGGAGCCGCTGCTGACGCGCGACTTCGTGCTGCTCGGCATCGCCGACCTGGCCTACTTCACCTCGATCGGCGTCGCGCTCCTGGCCCTGCCCGCTCACGTCACCGGGCCGATCGGGCTCGGACGAGGCCGGGGCGGGCGCTGGCCTTCGGCGCGTTCGGCGTGACCGCGCTGGTCTGCCGGCCGTTCGCCGGGCGGCTCTCCGACAGCCGCGGCCGGCGGCCGTTGATGATCGTCGGCGCGCTGCTGTGCGCACTCGGCATGGTGCTGATGCCGCACGTCGACTCGCTGGCGCTGGTGGTCGGCGCTGCGGCTGCTCCAGGGAGTGGCGGAGGCGGCGTTCTTCGTCGCCGGCGTTCGCGCTGCTCGCCGACCTCGCGCCGCCGTCCCGGATGGGCGAGGCGCTGAGCTACAACTCGCTCGGGCTCTACCTCGGCGATCGCGTTCGGGCCGCCGCTGGGCGAGCTGGTTACGGAGCGGGCCGGGCTCGACACGGCGTGGTACGCCGCGACCGCGCTCGCGCGTGCTCGCGGCGGTGCTGACCGTGGTGCTCGCGCGAACCGGCGCGCACCGACGCGGCGACGGCCACGGCCGGCTGATCCACCGGCCGGGGATCCCGCTCTCGCTGGGGTTCCTCGCGCTCGCTGGGCGCGGTCAGCGGCTTCCTCGCCTTCGCCGCCCTGCACTCCGAGGACCTGGAGATGAGCAACACCGCCTGGCGCTCTTCCTCTACGGGTGGTGGTCGTGGTCTTCTGCCGGATCGCGTTCGCACGGGTGCCCGACCGGCTGCCGTCGCTCCCGCTCGCGGCGGCTCGCTGGTGACGATCGGCGCGGGGATGGCGGTGATGGCGGCCTGGCAGCGGCCGGCGGGGCTGCTGGTCGGGCGTGGTGGTGATGCGCGGTCGGTGTCACGTTCTCGACGCCGGCGTTCTTCGCCGCGATCTTCGCGACCGCCCGGCCGTCGGAGCGCGGTGCGGCAGCCGGGACCGCGAGCGCGTTCATCGACCTCGGGCTCGGCGCCGGGCCGATCCTGATGGGCGTGGTCGCGGACGCGCGAGGGCATCCCGTGGGCGTTCGGCGTGGGTGCGGCCGTCGCGTTCACCGGCACGGCCTGGATGCTGCTGCTCGCCGCGCGCGCGGGTCAGTCCTCCGACGGCATCAGCACCCAGAGCGCGATGTAGACGACGAACTGCGGGCCCGGGAGCAGGCAGCTGATCGCGAAGAGCAGCCGGACGGTGTTGGGTGACATGCCGAACCGGCGGGCGAGGCCGGAGCAGACGCCGGCGATCCAGCGGTCGCGGGGACGCACGAGGTCTTTGGTCATGTCACCAGCGTCGCTCCTGCCGTCACTGAAGTCACCCCCGAGACGACGATCTCAGGGCTGCCAGTCAGGGTCTGGCTCACACTGTTGCGCGGTCGGCGGTCGGGTCACAGACCTTCCCGCTCGACGTCCTCGGCGTCGACGATCCGGTAGGCGTAGCCCTGCTCGGCCAGGAACCGCTGGCGGTTCTGGGCGAACTCGGCGTCGACGGTGTCGCGGGAGACGATCGTGTAGAAGTGCGCGGTCTTGCCCTCCGCCTTCGGCCGCAGCAGCCGGCCGAGCCGCTGGGCCTCCTCCTGGCGCGAGCCGAACGAGCCGGACACCTGGATCGCGACCTCGGCCGAGGGCAGGTCGATCGAGAAGTTCGCGACCTTGCGAGACCACCAGCAGGCCGACCTCGCCGGAGCGGAACGCCTCGAAGAGCCGCTGCCGCTCCTTGACCGTCGTCTCGCCCTTGATCACCGGCGCGTCCAGCGCCGCGGCGAGCTCGTCGAGCTGGTCGATGTACTGGCCGATCACCAGCGTCGGCTGGCCGGGGTGCGCGGCGACCAGGTACCGCACCACGTCGATCTTGTGGTGGGTGCAGGAGGCGAGCCGGTAGCGCTCCTCGGGCTCCGCGGTCGCGTAGGCCAGCCGCTCGGACGACGGCAGCGTCACCCGCACCTCGACGCAGTCGGCCGGCGCGATCCAGCCCTGCGCCTCGATGTCCTTCCACGGGGCGTCGTACCGCTTCGGGCCGATCAGCGAGAACACGTCGCCCTCGCGGCCGTCCTCGCGCACCAGCGTCGCGGTCAGCCCGATCCGGCGCCGGGCCTGGAGGTTGGCGGTCATCCGGAAGATCGGCGCGGGCAGCAGGTGCACCTCGTCGTAGACGATCAGGCCCCAGTCGCGGGCGTCGAGCAGCTCGAGGTGGGGGTAGACGCCCTTCCGGCGTGGTGGTCATCACCTGGTACGTCGCGATCGTGACCGGCCGGACCTCCTTGACCGCGCCGGAGTACTCGCCGATCTCGTCCGCGGTCAGCGAGGTACGCCGGACCAGCTCGTCCTTCCACTGCCGGGCGCGACACGGTGTTGGTCACCAGGATCAGCGTGGTCGCCTGGGCGTGGGCCATCGCGGCCGCGCCGACCAGCGTCTTGCCGGCGCCGCAGGGGAGCACGACGACGCCCGGAGCCGCCGTGCCAGAACGACTCGGCGGCCTCGCGCTGGTAGTCGCGCAGGTGCCACTCGGTCTCGTCGAGCGCGATCGGGTGCGCCTCGCCGTCGACGTACCCGGCGAAGTCCTCGGCCGGCCAGCCCAGCTTGAGCAGCGCCTGCTTGAGGTTGCCGCGCTCGGAGGCGTGCACGACCACGGTGTCGTCGTCGATCCGGTCGCCGAGCATGCCGGCGACCTTCTTGGCGCGCAGCACCTCCTCGAGCACCGGGCGGTCGGTGGAGACCAGCACCAGCCCGTGGGTCGGGTGCTTCTCCAGCCGGAGCCGGCCGTAGCGGGCCATCGTCTCGGCGACGTCGACGAGCAGCGCGTGCGGGACGGCGTACCGGCTGTACTCCAGCAGGGTGTCGACGACCTGCTCGGCGTCGTGCCCGGCGGCGCGGGCGTTCCAGAGGCCGAGCGGCGTGAGCCGGTAGGTGTGGATGTGCTCGGGGCGAGCGCTCCAGCTCGGCGAACGGCGCGATCGCCTTGCGGCAGTCGGCTGCGCGCTCGTGGTCGATCTCGAGCAGCAGCGTCTTGTCGCTCTGGACGATCAGGGGGCCGTCATGCATCGCTCCAGCCTACGGGCGGTGCCCCACGACGGCCGTGGCGTCGAGGTCGTCGTCGGTGACCACCTCGGCGACCAGCCCGGCGGCCTCGCAGGCGGCGACGGTCACCGGCCGCCTGGCGACGGCCGGTCTCGATGAGCAGGTGCCGTCCGGGCGCCAGCCAGTCGCGGCGCCCCGCCGATGATCCGGCGCTGCACGTCGAGCGCCGTCGCGGCCGCCGTCGAGCGCGACCGGTCGGCTCGTGGTCGCGCGCCTCCGGCGGCATCAGCGGCGATCGCGTCGGTGGGCACGTACGGCGCGTTGGCGACCAGCAGGTCGACCCGCCCGCGCAGGTCGGTCGGGCAGGGCGTCGTACAGGTCGCCGGTGTGGACCTGCTGCCCGCCGGCCGAGGTTCGTGCCGCGCGCACGCGATCGCCACGCGGGTCGACGTCGGCGGCGTGCACCTCGAGCTCGTCCGCCGACGTACCCATGCCGGCCAGCGATCGCCACGCCCGACCGCCCCCGACCCGCAGCACAGGTCCACCACCACGCCGATCCGATACGTCCGGTCGTGAAATGGCACGACCCGACCGAGGATTCCGGTGCTTTCGAGCGGACTATCCGGACGAGCCTCGCCACCAGCAGCTCGGTACGCCGGCGCGGGACGAACACGCCCGGAGCCACGACGATCCGCAGCCCGCAGAACTCCGCCCAGCCGAGCGATCGCCTCGAGCGGCTCGCCGGCCACCCGGCGGGCGACCAGCGAGGCCAGGGAGGCGTCGGCCGTGCGGCCTCCGCCGACGAGCAGCGCGGCCTCGTCCTCGGCGAAGACGGAGCCGGCCGCGCGCAGCCGGGCCGCCAAGCCGCGTCCGTGACGTTCGGGTTGCTCAGACGCCTCCCGGCAACCCGAACGTCACAGACGGTCGGTCAGGCAGAGGACTCGGCCCGCTGCCGGGCGCGGTAGGCCGCGACGTTGGCCCGCGAGGAGCAGCGCTCCGAGCAGTAGCGCCGCGACTGGTTGGGCGAGGTGTCGACGTAGACGTTGGTGCACGGCGTCGCGCTGCACACCCCGAGCCGGGTCGGCGCCGAGGTCGCAGACCAGCGTGGCCAGCCCGAGCAGCGACTCGCCGATCAGCAGGTCGGCGACGCGTCGCGGCCGGGTGGCGACGTGCAGGTGGAGGTCGTGCCGTCGTGGTCGGAGATCCGC
This sequence comes from uncultured Actinomycetota bacterium, assembly GCA_963830755.1. Classification (GTDB taxonomy): domain Bacteria; phylum Actinomycetota; class Actinomycetes; order Propionibacteriales; family Nocardioidaceae; genus Nocardioides. The sequence goes on from CAWHNI010000001.1 coordinate 90,857, forward strand.
GGCGTGATCGGGTGCCGCTCCATCAGCTCGTTGAGGCCGTCGATCACCCGCCGGGTGTCGCCGGCTCGGAGGCCTCGAAGACCGGCCGCAGCTCGCGCTGGAACTTGCGCAGCACGCGTGCGCGTCCCGGTCGGTGCACTGCTCGTGCAGCCACGGCCGGTCGGAGAGGTGGGCGACAGGTCGTCGCGGTCGGCGAGGTCGGCGTTGAGCAGGCTCGCCGACGCCTCGGCGTACCGGATGAAGTCCACGTCCTCGAGCATACGGTTCAGCCCGCGGGGGCAGCGGGCCGGACCGTCGTGATCCGGTGCACCGCGAAGGTGCGGGTGTCGTCGCTGCGGTGGTCGTGCGCGGTCAGCCAGCCGCCCTCGACCCGCACCGGGTCGACGACCCGCTCGGTGCTGGTGCCGTGGTTGTCGACGTACCCGATCAGCACGGTCGCCCCGGCCTCGACCGCCTCGCGCAGCGCGGCCAGCGAGCCGCTCGGGCGTGAGCTGGGCGTCGGCGGTCTGGCCGGCCGCGACGACGCCGCCCGGTCGCCGGCCCGGATCGCGGTGACGACCTGCGCGACGTGGGCGGTCTCCCGGGCCGAGCGCGGACGGCGGCGCCGCGCGGCTCCCGCGGCGTGCGCGCCCGCAGCTGGTCGGGCCGCGCGACGCGCACCGTGCCGTCGGCCGCCTCGACGACCGGCGCGGCGCCGAGGTCGCGCAGCCGCGGCAGCAGCACGTCGAGCGGGGTCGAGCTGACCAGCACGGTCGGCGCGATCCGGCGCAGCCCGAGCGGCCGCGCCTTCGGGTGGTGCAGCAGCTCGCTCAGCGCGGTCTCGTCGTCGGCGCGCAGGAACGCCTCGGCGTGGCCGACCCGGATCGTGCCGAACGTGCGCGCGGTGTCGTCGACGAGGTAGGTCAGCGGCTGCGGCACCGGCGGTCCGCGAGACCGAGCTCGACGAACTCGTGCACCTCGGCGGCCGACCAGCCGACGTCGAGCGCGCGGCGGACGGAGCCGGGCGTGAACCGGTAGACGGTGGCGCCGCCGCGCGACTCGACGTCGGCGACCAGCTGCAGCCGGCGGGCCAGCGCCGACTCGAGCGGTCCGGGCGCGACGGCGGTCAGGTCGGCCTGGATCAGCACGTGGTCGACCGGGCTGCGGGAGCAGCGGGGCGAGCGCGGCGACCGCCGGCCGTCGTCGCCGGCCAGCAGCGCACGACCGGCGGTCGGACAGCCCGCCCAGCCCGGTCACGCCGAGGGCCGCGGCCTCGGCGAGCGCCCAGCGCCACCTGGTCGGCGCGGGACCGCGGCCGGCGCGGCCGCAGCCAGGCGACCCGCGGCGACCACCGACGGGACGCCGGTGCCGGCGGCCAGCACCTCGCCCGGCGGCAGCTCCGGCCAGCACCTCGAGCGCCATCCGCCGGGTCTCGGCGGCGAAGACGCTCGACAGCTCGGGGGCCAGCGCGTTCTGGGTCTTGCCCGGCCGGGTCGCGGGCGCCGACCAGGCCGGGCACGCGGCTGGTCTCCAGCCAGGCGCGCGGCCAGGGTCGACCCAGCGGTCGGCGACGGGCCGCGCGCGATCCAGCGCGTCGAACGCGTCGGTGGGCAGCCAGGCCGGGTCGCCGTCCGGCGTCGGTGCCGAGCGCGAGCAGCCCGGCGGCCGCGGCCACCTCGACCAGCAGCGCCGCGGTCGGCTCGTCGACGTGCAGGTGGCGCGGCTGCCGCCTTCAGGTCGCGCACGCCGAGCCCGCCGCTGCGCAGCGCGCCCGGGGGCTCGGTGCCCCAGTGGTCGAGCAGCAGCTCGACGCGGCGTACCGCCTCGAAGGCGGCGCCGGCCGCGGCCCGGTCGACCAGGGTCGGGTCGCGCTCGGAGGTCGCGACTCGCGGGGCGACGTCGACCGGGTCGACGCGTGGTGCGGCCGCCGCGCAGGGCCAGCCCGACCTCGCCCGGGCACCCGGACGACGCCGCCGGGCGCGGCACGAGCAGCCGGCGGGCGAGCAGCTCCTCGGCCGGGGACTCGGCGTCCTCGGGCGTCACGGTGTGCCGGGCCGAGCCGGCGGTCGCCTGGCCGCCGTTCTCGTCGACGTGGTCGAGCAGCGCCCGCGCGGCCGGAGCTGAGCTCGTCGAGGCGCTGCCGCACCTCGTCCGGGTCCGGGGCGCTCGGGCGAGACCGGGTGCAGCCCGCTGACCCCCGGCGCCGTGCCCGCCGGTCAGCGCCTCGGCGACGCCGCTCAGGGCGCGCAGCCCGCCGGTGGCCTCCCAGGCCAGCGCGAGGTCGAGCAGCCGGTCCGACGCGCCGCGCGACGACGCTCGGGCTCGGCGTGCACGATCGGCGCGAGCTCCGTCGCGGGGTTTGACCGGCGACGACGAGGGCATCAAGGACAGAGAGCTCGAGCCGGGTCAGCTGGTCGAGCGCGCGGAGCAACCGAGGACCGGGTGGCGGCACGCGACGCCAGCTGGCCGGAGTCGTGAGGGGCGGGAGTGGCCGAGATCGGGACGCTCGCGGAGCAGCCGGGAGAGCCGGTCGTCGGGCCAGCCCCGCAGCTGGTCGGCCAGGGTGCGGAACCCCGGCCGCTCGAACGCGCTCCGGACATCCCTCCCACGCTACCGGGCACCCCGGACCCGGACGCCGTACGCTCCTGCCCGCCCAGGAGGTGGGATGAGGCAGGTCGAGCTGCACCACGGCGCCGCCACCGACGTCGGGCTGGTCCGCGAGGTCAACGAGGACGCCTTCCTCGCCGACGCCGCCGGTCTTCGTCGTCGCCGACGGCATGGGCGGCCACGACGGCGGCGACGTCGCCAGCGCGATCGTCGTCGAGGAGTTCGGCCGGCTCGCCGACGACGGCTACGACCCCGCGCGCGGCGCCGACGTGGTCGCCGCCACGCTCGCGGCAGTGCCAGCGCCGGATCGCGGAGTACGGCGAGCAGCAGGTGCGGCCAGCGGCCGGCACCGGTGGTACGCCGGCACCACCGCCGTCGTCGCGCTGCTGGTCGAGGACGACGAGCGGACCCCAGTGGCTGCTGGCCAACCTCGGCGACTCCCGCATCTACCGGTTCGCCGACGACGAGCTCGAGCAGGTCAGCGTCGACCACAGCGTCGTCCAGGAGCTCGTGGACGCCGGCGCAGATCACCAGCGCCGACGTCGCCACCCACCCCGAGCGCCACGTGATCACCCGTGCGCTCGGCGGCCCCGAGCCTGGCCGAGGCCGACTACTTCGTGCTGCCGCTGCCGTCCGTCGAGCGGCTGGTGCTGTGCTCCGACGGCGTCAGCGGGATGATCGACGACGCCGCGATCGCGGCGATCCTCCGCGAGACCGAGGACCCGCGCGACGCGGCCGACCAGCTGGTCGGCGGCCGCGGTGGCCGCCGGGGGCCGCGGACAACGCGACCGCGGTGGTGGTCGATGTGGTGGGATTGGTCGCAGACGACGCGACTACGACTCCGCGCGCCAGCGGGAGAGTCTCGAAGAGAAGCTGGGGGCCCTGCCGTGACGCGACTCGACCGTCGCGCGCACGCTACCGTCCCGGTGAGCTGGTTCGGCATCTTCGGTGAGCACGCACCGTGCTGCTGCCGCCCTCCGAGAAGGGCCGCGTGTCGGCCAGCTGTGGGAGCTGGTCGACGACGGCGCCGGCTTCGACGAGGTCCTCGACGCGCTGATCTCCGACGGGCCTGCGCGAGCTGCCCGGCTTCGTGCTGGTCAGCGAGTCGAGAGCCGACACCAAGGTCGTCGATCCGCGGCGCCGGCCACGCGCCCGCTTCACCGCCGCACGACGGAGACCGTCGAGCTGGACGGCTCGGCCGGCCACCACCTGGGTCGAGCGAGTCGCTGACCGGCGTCACCGCGACTGGTCATCGAGCTGGGCGGGGAGGGCGACCGAGGCGTCCCGACCGTCGACCGGTCCGGAAGCGGTGCTGGTGCGGGTCGTCGCGCGTCCGAGGAGCCGTCCCGTTCACCGAGCCGAGGTCGAGCGCCGGCACGGCCCCGACACCGCCCGGACCGACCTGCCGAGCCGTCGCGGACGTGACCGACCGACCGACGGCCCGACCCGGGCCGCGGCCGCCCCGCCGCCTACCGCCGGTCGAGCGTCCCGTCCGCACCCCGCCCGCCGATCGACCACGACGGCGACACGCCGGACGGCCCGCGCGCCGCCGAGCATCCCCGGCGGCCCCGCGCCCGCGTCCCGCCCGTGGCCCGCTGGTGTTCTCCAGCGGCGAGACGGTCGAGGTCGACCGGCCGGTGCTGGTCGGCCGGGCCCCCGAGGCGCGCCGGTTCCCGTCGACCGACCAGCCGCGGCTGGTCACGGTGCCCAGCCCGCACCAGGAGATCTCCTCGACCCACCTGGAGGTGCGGCCCGGGCTCGGGCGCCGACCACGGCAGCGCCGTCGTCACCGACCTGGGCTCGACCAACGGCACCGTGCTGGTCCAGCCCGGCCTGCCGCCCGAGGACCTCCAGCCCGGCATCGCCGTCCAGCTGATCCCGGGGGCGATCATCGACCTCGGCGACGGGGTGACCATCCAGGTCATCAATCCCTGACCGTCGGGCCGCCATGACTGCCGATGACGGCGACACCGAGGCGCCGACCTCCCCGCCGCCGACCTCGACCGCCGCTTCTACGCGTTCGCGATCGACCGGCTGATCGCCTGGCCGCTCGTCGCGGCGGTCGCCGTGCGCGGCGTACCGGCTTCTTCTTCTCCGACGGCGGGTCGGCGCCGGCATCGCTGCTCATCGTCGGCACGCTGCTGCTGGTCGGGCTGGTCGTTCGCGGTGGTGCTCGGGCATGGTGGGTACGTCGCCCGGCAAGGCCGCGCTCGGGCTGCGGGTGGTGCACCTCGGGACGGTACGCCGATCGGGGTGCGGCCGGGCGCTGCTGCGCACCCTGATCCTCGGCGTCGCCGCGCTGCCGACGTTCGGGCTCGGCGTGGCCACCCTGGCCTGGACCGCGGTGATGGACCCGGGCCGGCAGCGCCGCGGCTGGCACGACCCGGTCACGGACGCGGTCGTCGTCGACGTCCGGCCGGTGCCGGTGCGAGGAGGTCGACCGAGGCGCCGCGGCAGATCGTCAACCTCACCGCGATGCGGCTGGTCCCGGCGCCACCGCCGGCGCCGCTCCCCGACCCGCCCCTCGCGACCGACCCGCCGCCGACCGCCCAGCCTGCGCCCGGACGCCCCACCGGCCGCACCCGCTCGGCCGCCCGGGCCACCCGCCCGGTGCCCGCCGCGTGCCGGCCGACCGACCGTCGTCCGCAGCGGCGCCGCGCACCGACCCGCGCCGACCGCCCGCTGGCGGGTCAGCTTCGACACCGGCGAGACGTTCGTGGTCGAGGGCCTCGCCCTGGTCGGCCGCCGGCCCGAGGGCCGCGGCCGGGCGAGCCGGTCCGCCACCTGGTGCCGCTCGCTCGGAGGACATGTCGCTGTCCAAGACCCACGCCCAGTTCCAGGTCGCGCCCGACGGCGTGCTGGTGGTGATGGACCGCGGGTCGACCAACGGCTCGGTGCTGGTCCGCGCAGGGCGTCGCCCGAGAGCTGCCGCGGGCAGGCCGACCACCCTGCTGCCCGGCGACCAGGTCGCGGTTCGGCGACCGGCAGGATGACGGTGGCGCGGGAGTCCTGATGCGAGCCGGCCCGTGAGCGACTCCTTCCTGGACCTGCTCTACGACCAGGCGCCACGCTCGGCGTTCGACGAGGTGGTGGCCGACGCCGAGCGGCCGGTGCTCTCCGACGACCGAGCTGGCCGAGCTCCGCCGGCGAGTACGACGTCGCGACCCGGTTGCGCGAGCTGATCGCCCGCCAACGGGCCCGTGAGGCCGAGCTGACGCGCGCTCTACGACACCGCGAGTGACCTGACCGCGATTCGCGACGTGGACGCCATCCTCGCGGCGATCGTGCGCCGGGCCCGTCAGCTGCTGAACGCCGACATGACCTACCTGTCGCTCAACGACGAGGCCGAGGGCGCGTCGTACATGAAGGTCACCGACGGCGCGCTGACTCCGGAGTTCCAGGAGCTCCGGCTCCCGCTCGGGACCGGGCTGCTCGGGCCTGGTCGCCCAGACCGGGGCGCCGTACTTCACCGAGGACTACCAGTCCGACGAGCGGTTCGTGCACCGCGGCTACATCGACGAGGCGGTCGCCGGAGAACGGATCCGCGCGATCCTCGGCGTGCCCCTCGTCGTCGACGGCCAGGTGATCGGCGCCCTGCTCGCGGTGCACCGCACGGTGCGGCCGTTCCCGCCCGCGGAGGTCAGCCTGCTGACGTCGTTCGCGGCGCACGCCGCGGTGGCGCTGGAGAACGCCCGACTGTTCGCCGAGCTCGACGACGCCAACCGGACCATGACCGAGCACACCGTCGCGGTCGAGAGCGCCGCCCGGCGCCCACGACCGGCTGACCGACCTGCTGCTGCACGGCGGCGGGGTCGACGAGGTGGCCCAGGTGCTCTCGGAGGAGCTGTCGGCGGCCGGGTGGCGGTGCACGACCCAGGTGGCGAGCTGATCGCGGGTGCGACCCGGGACGGGCGACTGGGGTGACGCGGTCGCCGAGTCGGTGACCTCCGGCCGCTCGGTCCGGGTGGGGGATGTGCTACGTCGTTGCCGCCCTGGCCGGTACCGAGCACGTCGCTACCCTGGTCCTGCACGACGCCGCCGGGTCGCTCGACCTCGCCGAGCGCCGCACCCTCGAGCGCGGCGCCATGGTCACCGCACTGGTCCTGCTCTTCGCCCGCACCGTCGCCGAGACCGAGAACCGGCTCGGGCGGCGAGCTGCTCGAGCGACCTGTTCGACGGCAAGGCCGGCGACCCGGGACTCCGCGAGCGGGCGCGGCACCAGCACGTCGTCCTGGATGCGCCGCTGGCCGTGGCGGTCGCGGCCACCGACGGCATCGACCGGTACGCCGCGGTCCGGGCGCTCGCGCGGCTCGCCGGCACCGGACGCGGTCTGGTCGGCGAGTACCACGGCACCGTGGTCCTGCTCGTCTCCGCCGACGACCCGCTCGCCGTGGGCGAGCGAGGTGCGATCCGCCCTCGAGCGGGCCGGCGGGCCGGCGACCGTGGGCGTGGCCGCCGCGAACGCCGACGACCTCCGGCCGGCGTACGACGAGGCGCGGCGCTGCCTCGACACGTTGCTGACGCTCGGCCGGTCCGGCGAGGTCAGCGACCCGGCCGGGCTGGGTCTGGCCCGGCTGCTGCTGGGGGAGAACGGACCTGACGCAGCTGGCGGGCTTCGTCGAGTCGACCCTCGGACCGGTGTTGGCCTACGACGCCGCCCGGGGGACCGAGCCTGGTGGCGACCCTCGAGGCGTGGTTCGCCACCGGAGGCCGGCTCAAGGAGACCGCTGCCCGGCTGCACGTGCACCCCAACACCGTCTCCCAGCGGCTCGACCGTATCGGCGAGCTGCTCGGCGCCGACTGGCGCGATCCCGCCCGCAGTCTCGACCTGCAGCTCGCATTGCGCGTGCACCGGCTCCGGGAACGCTGAGGGTGTACCTACTGGTCGATGGTGCCGCCCGCGAGGCGAACGTCGCCCGAGGTCGCAATTCCGCGCGGTTCAGCGAGTGATTGCCTCGTGTTGAGACCCGTCGGGCGGAATGACGGGTCACAGAAGCGGTGATCGATCACGCCGTGCCGAGGCCGAAGCGTACGCACAGCAACTGGGAGTCCCCGGCACACCAAATGGACTGGGGGCAACTGAGCGGCGAGGGAGAAAGTCGCACTGCCACAATGAGATGCACGCACCTACCCTCGCCCGGGCAGGTGCCACGCGCCCGATGCTCGTCGAACGGGGTAACTGAGATGACACGCTACGGAGCACAGTTCGGGCCCGACATCACGTTCCTGGGAGTCGATCGCTGCGACTGGGCGGACTCCACGACGTACGAGGGAGCGGACGTCGTCATCCTCGGGGCGCCCTTCGACGGCGGCACCTCGCACCGCGCGGGCACCAGGTTCGGGCCTCAGTTCATCCGGCAGACCTGCTACCTGTCCCACGACGGCTCGCGCCCGTCGCTCGCCCTGCGCGTCGACGGGCTGCAGGACCTTGCAGTGTACGACGCCGGCGATGTGGAGATGTTCTCCGGCGACGCGGAACGGTCGGTCCGCGACCTGCAGCAGGCGGTGTACACGGTGACCTCGAACGGCGCGATCCCGCTGGTCCTGGGCGGGGACCACACCATCGCCTGGCCGGACGCGGCCGGCGTCGCCCAGCACCTCGGCCAGGGGAGGGTGTCGATGGTCCACTTCGATGCCCATGCCGACACCGGCAACGTGGAGTTCGGCTCGCTCATCGGGCACGGCCAGCCGATGCGTCGCCTGATCGAGTCCGGCGCCCTGCGCGGGGACCGCTTCCTGCAGTTGGGCCTTCGGGGCTACTGGCCCGAGCCCGCCACCCTGGACTGGATGGCGGAGCAAGGGATGCGGTCCTACGAGATGACCGAGATCGTGCACCGCGGGCTCGACGACTGCCTGAGCGAGGCGTTTTCCATCGCGACCGACGACTGCGACGGGGTCTTCCTGTCCGTCGACATCGACGTGTGCGACCCAGGGCACGCTCCCGGCACCGGCACACCTGAACCGGGCGGCCTCACCGCCCGCCAGCTGCTGGACTCTGTGCGGCGGGTGGCGTACGAGCTGCCAGTCGTCGGCGTCGACGTCGTCGAGGTGTCGCCGCCGTACGACCACGCCGACATCACCTCTTTCCTCGCCAACCGCGTCGTTCTCGAGGCTCTGTCCGGCATCGCACGCCGCCGCCGTGACCAGCAAGACGGCAGTACCTGGGACCCGTCCCTGCCGCTCCTCGCCGACCGACCGGACCACCGGTAGCGTGCCGCCGTGCGATTCGGGCTAGTGGGAACGGGACCTTGGGCGGGCATCGCCCATGGCCCGGGGCTGATCGCAGCCGAGGGTGTTGAGCTGGTCGGTGTCTGGGGTCGTAGCCCGGAGAAGGTGCGCAATCTGGCGACGGGGCTGGGCGTCGAGGCCTATGACGACTTCGAGGCGCTTCTGACGAACGTGGAGGCGGTCGCCTTCGCCGTACCTCCCGAGGTCCAGGCCGAGCTCGCGCTGACGGCCGCGCAGGCTGGGAAGCACCTGCTCCTGGACAAGCCGGTCGCCATGACCGTCGCCGCCGCGCATGCCGTGCGTGACGCCGCCGCCGCGGCTGGTGTGGCCTCGGTGGTCTTCTTCACCGACCGCTTCGTAGACACCTCGCGGGCGTGGTCCCGCGATGTCCAGGGGACAGAGGGCTGGCGTGGCGGCTGGTTGCGGTGGTTCAGCTCGCTGCAGGAGGAAGGCAACCCGTTCGGGTCCTCGCCGTGGCGGTGGGAGAGCGGCGCCCTGTGGGACATCGGCCCGCATGCTCTGTCGACGTTGGGTGCAGCCCTCGGCCCGGTCAGGTCGCTCACGGCCGTCGGTGGTGACGGCGACCTGGTGACGCTGGTGATCCGTCATGAGTCCGGCGTGACCAGCACCGCTTCGCTCACAGTGTTCGCGCCACCGGCTGCGGCCGGGTTCGAGGCCGCGGTGTGGGGCGACCTCGGCGTGTCCCCGATGCCCCTACGTCCCGATCGCTCATCGTCGGAGCTGTTGGCCATCGCGGCCCAGGAACTCGTGGAGTCGGCCCTCAGCGGCAAACCGCATGAGGTCGACGTCGCCTTCGGCGCCCGGATAGTGGAGCTACTCGCAGACGCACAGGCGCAGATCGACGCGGCCAGCGGCTCCTGACCTGCCGGCAACGGCAGGATGGTCTGAACCAGCACAGGCCTCACAACTGCCGGAGGCTGGCGGCGACTGCAGCGCCGACCATCACGGCGAGGAGCATCGGGGCCCGGAGCCGCCAGGCCGCGCCCGCGGCGGCCACCCCGGCGAGCTGCGTCCAGTCCCAGCCAGATGCGCCGAGCTCGACCACGATCAGGCCGGCCAGCAGCGCCGGAGCCATCAGGCCCACGACTCGGCGCGCCGCGCTCGGCAGCTCCCGATTGCCCAGCACCAGGGGCCCGGCTGCCTTCATGAGGCAGGTCCCGGCGGTGACCACGAGGACGGCGATCGCCTCCTTCATCGCTGGCGTCCCGCCGCCTCCAGGTCGGCCCTGCCGCTGGGCAGCGCGGCGACCACAGCGCCTGCGGTCGCCGCGAGCAGAGCGAACCCAGGGTCCACCACTACCATCAGCAGGCCTGACAGCGTCCCTCCCGCGACCACCGCCACACCGGGTCTGACCGAGCGGACCTCGTCGAGCGCCAAGAGCAGGAAGAACGCAGGGAACACGACGTCCGCGCCCAGGCTCCGAAGCAGGTCAGGCTCCGGGTGGAGCCAGACACCCAACGCCGTGCCACCGACCCAGCAGACCCACTGGACGGCGGTCATACCCACCAGCCGTCCCATGTTGAACCGACCGGCTCCGTCATGAGCCACCACGAAGGAGGCGTCGACCAGTGCTTGCGCCTGGGCTCCGCGGCGCAACCGACCGCCACGGAGACTGTCGTTGAGCGCGATCCCCATGACCAGATAGCGCACGTTGATCAGAATCGCTCCCACGACAGCCGCCACCGCCGTACCGGTCGGCAGGGTCGTGACCAGGGTGAACTGCGCCGACCCCGAGAACGTGAACATCGAGGACACCACGGGAAGCAGCAGACCCCAGCCTGCCGCCACGGCGGTGGCACCGAAGGAGATGCCGAGAACGAGGGTTGCGGCACCCGGACCCACTCCCAGCCGCATTCCGGTGAGAACGCTCGCCCTCGTCACGTGCCCCCACTCCCGGGCCCGGCGGCGTGGTGCCGCTGGTAGTGCCGGCGCGCGCGGCTCCGGTTGCCGCAGTCGGCTGAGCTGCACCAGACGCGGGAGCCGTTCCGGCTCCGGTCGAGAAACAGCCAGCCGCAACCGTCACCCCGACACTGCCGCAACCGGTCCGGGTCGCCTCCCTGCAACAGCTGCCAGGCGTGCACGGCCAGCAGGTCCGGGAGACCGCTCAGCGTGACTGGTGCGGGTCGCCAGGCGATCGGCATCACCGACACGACCTCGGCCCGTCCGAGTGCCCGGAACAGGTGCGAGCTGAGCGTCGCGACGTCGGCCGCTGCCGGGCGTCCGCCCTGCGCCAAGGGGAGGACAACGTCGTGCAACTGCTCACGCAGCTGCCTCACCCGCTCGAGTGCGGTCGTGCCCGCCCCGGGATCAGCCGCGACCTGCCGTGCCAGTCGGCGCCCGATCTGCCCGTCCACGACGCCGGCGAACTCGGTCCACCGCAGCAGGTCCGGGGCGTCGGAGAGTCGATCGATGCGCCGCGCGGGGTCGCGGCGCCAGGACACGGTGTTGACCAGGTCGAGCGCCGGGTCGTTTCCGACGAGCTCGGCCCAGCCGCCGTCGGCGAACCGCAAAACGCCATCTCTCATGTCGAGAACCTAACGGGCTATACCCCGATAGTCCATTAATCCCTTGAAGGCCAAGACGTGCCCGAAACCGCCGGCTAGCCCGGTGCGCCAGCCGCCTCCACGCATGTCGCAGACACATGTGGGGGACGGGATTGTGGTCCCAAACGCCATGTCCGTGCCTCCCACCGGCCGCCTAGCGTGTGCCGCATGCCACAGTCCGCTGCCTCCACGCTTGACGGTCGCCGTGCCCTGGTGACCGGCGGGGCCAGCGGCATCGGTGCGGCCGTGGCCACGAGGCTGGCCGAGCTCGGCGCTCAGGTCACGGTGCTCGACCGCGACGAGGAGCAGGCCGCCAAGGTGGCGGCCACGATCGGCGGCGACCACACCGGGATCGATCTCACCGACGGCGACGCGATCGATGCCATGGAGATGGACGCGGACATCCTCGTCAACTCCGCCGGCATCCAGCACGTCGCCGCGCTGGAGGATTTCGAGCCCGAGCGGTTCCGGGCGATTCACCGGCTGATGCTCGAGGCGCCGTTCCGGCTCACCCGTCGGCTGCTGCCCGGGATGTACGCCCGAGGCTTCGGCCGGATCGTCCACGTCTCCAGCGTCCACGGCCACCGTGCGTCGCCGTACAAGTCCGCCTACGTCAGCGCCAAGCACGGGCTCGAGGGCCTTTCGAAGGTCATCGCGCTGGAGGGGTCCGGGAAGGGCGTCACCAGCAACACCGTGTGCCCCGGCTACGTGCGGACGCCGCTCGTGGAGGGTCAGATCGCCGACCAGGCGCAGGCTCACGGCATCGAAGAATCAGAAGTGCTCGACCGGGTACTGCTGGCAAGGACGCCAGTGCAACGGCTCGTCGAGCCCGCGGAGGTGGCCGACCTCGTCTGCTTCCTCTGCGGCCCAGGGACCGATTCGATCACCGGATCGGCGTTCGTGATGGATGGCGGCTGGACCGCCGCCTGAAAGGAAGACCATGTCCACCCAGTCAGTCCCGGTCGAGGAACGCTCCACCCGCTCGATCGTCAAGGTCGTCTTCGCCAGCCTCGTCGGCACCGCCGTCGAGTGGTACGACTTCTTCCTCTACGGCTCCGCCGCCGCCCTCGTGTTCGGCACGCTGTTCTTCCCCGAGGCGGATCCGGTCAACGCGACCCTGCTCGCGTTCGGCACGTACGCCGTCGGCTTCGCCGCACGGCCGCTGGGCGGGATCGTCTTCGGCCACTTCGGTGACCGGGTCGGTCGGAAGAAGATGCTCATCGCGGCCCTGATGCTGATGGGAGTCGCGACCTTCGCGATCGGCCTGCTGCCGACCTACGCCAGCATCGGCATCGCCGCGCCGATCCTGCTGCTGGTCTGCCGCCTGGCCCAGGGCTTCGCCGTCGGCGGTGAGTGGGGCGGCGCCGTCCTGATGGCCGCCGAGCACGGTGACGAGGCACGCCGCGGCTTCTGGTCCTCGTGGCCGCAGGCCGGCGTGCCGCTGGGCAACCTGCTCGCCACCGGTGTCCTGTTCGTCCTGGCGGCGGTGCAGACCGACGCGGACTTCGAGGCCTGGGGCTGGCGGATCCCGTTCCTCCTGTCCGCAGTGCTCGTGCTGATCGGCCTCTACGTGCGGTTGCAGATCGAGGAGTCGCCGGTCTTCAAGGAGGCCCACGCCGAGATCGAGGAGAAGAAGCAAGCGGAGTCGCACATGCCCCTGATGGAGGTGATCAGGACTTACCCGAAGGAGGTCCTGATCGCGATGGGCATGCGGATGGCGGAGAACATCTCCTACTACATCTTCACCATCGTCGTGCTGGCGTACGCCACTGACTTCCTGGGCGTGAGCACCGACCTGATCCTGAAGATGTTGCTGATCGGTGCGGCCATCCAGTTCCTCATGGTGCCCGCGCTTGGGGCGCTGTCGGACCGGGTCGGCCGTCGTCCGCTCTACCTTGCTGGAGCCGTCGGCGTCGGCCTGTGGTCGTTCGTGTTCTTCGGCCTGATCGAGTCGCAGAGCTCCGGGCAGGTCTTCCTCGCCGTGGTGGTCGGGCTGTTCTTCCACTCCCTGATGTACGCCCCGCAGGCGGCGTTCTTCTCCGAGCTGTTCGGCACCTCGGTTCGCTACACGGGCGCGTCCGTGGGCTACCAGCTGGCGTCGATCTTCGCCGGCGCCCTGGCCCCGATCATCGCCACCGCGATCCTCAAGGCCAACGACGGCGACCCGACGGGCATCGGCATCTACGTCTCTATCGCCTCGGTGATCAGCGTCATCGCGGTGCTGGTGGCGAAGGAGACGCGCGGTACCTCCCTGCGGCACGACCGGGTCGTCCGCGACGCCCATGCCGCTGCAGAGCCGGTGTCACCTGACCGGTCGCAGGTCTGAGAGGAGCCCCTGCACCAGGTCGTACGTCGTCCGGTCGGCCGCCGAAATGAGGCCGGCCGGACGCGGCGCCTGGGGTTGATAGGCCTCACCGTCGGACGTCCCCAGGAAGCAGCCGGCCTCGGAGAGCAGCAGGGAGCCCGGCGCATGGTCCCAGGGGCTGGACTTGTGGTAGATCGCGTAGTCGGCGGCGCCCTCGACGAGCTTCGGGTAGTCCACCCCGCAGCAGACCCAGGTGAGCTCGAGCCGTGAGAGCGCGCCGAGCGCCCGGCCGACCCAGGACCGTCGTGAGGTCACGCCGCGCAGCTGGTCGCCGAGGGGCGGGCGCACCAGCCGCTCGCCGTTGCGCCACGCTCCCGCGCCGCGCTCGGCGACGTACGAGAGCTGGTGCTGGGGTTGCCAGATCCACGAGCGCACCACGTCGCCGCCCTTGACCTCCGCCACCATGACGGCGTGGTCGGGGGAGCCCTTGACGAAGTTCTTCGTGCCGTCGACGGGGTCCACGGTGAACGCGTGGTCCGCCGCCCGGAACCGCTGCTCCAGGGCCGGGTCGCTCGCCTCGGCCTCCTCGCCGAGCACCAGCGCGTCGGGGTAGGCCGCGCACAAGGCCTTCGTGATCAGGCCCTCGGCCTCGCGGTCGGCGACCGTCACGAGGTCGCCGGGGTTCTTCTCCACGATCTCCTCGGAGGCCAGGTCGCGGAACCTCGGGTTGATCACCTCGGCCGCGACATCCTGCAGCAGGGTCAGTACGGCGTCGGTGTCCACGGGTCCACCCTAAGGACCTTGACATGTGATCCATGTCACGTAGGTTGGCTTGAGGCCGCGGAAGTGGCCACGTCGTGACTCATCTCGGGAGTTCGCATGCAGCGACGCAGTCTCGCCCTCTTCGGAGCAGAAGGCCCCGCTCCGGCCCGGCGCAACGACTTCATGGCCCGGTTCCTGCAGCATCCGCTCGACTGAGTCCGGGGGCTCCACGCCCCGTCGGCACACGCTGGCGGGGCGCGGGGGGACCGTCCTAGGTTGGGGCGCATGGAGTCCTACGCGCAGGGAGAGACCAGCCCGGCGCTGCTGGAGGAGACGATCGGCGCCAACTTCGAGCGGACCGTCGCGTCGTACGCCGACCGCGAGGCGCTGGTCGAGGTGGCCAGCGGCCGCCGCTGGACCTGGGCCGAGCTCGGTGCCGACGTCGACGCCCTGGCCCGCGGCCTGGTCGCGGCCGGGATCGAGAAGGGCGACCGGGTCGGGATCTGGGCGCCGAACTGCGCGGAGTGGACGCTGACTCCAGTACGCCACCGCGAAGATCGGCGCGATCCTGGTCAACGTCAACCCGGCCTACCGCACCCACGAGCTCGCCTACGCCGTCAACCAGAGCGGCCTGCAGCTGCTGGTCTCGGCGACCAGCTTCAAGACCAGCGACTACCGCGCGATGGTCGAGGAGGTGCGCGACGAGTGTCCCGACCTGAACCGCGTGGTCTACCTCGACACCGACGACTGGGCGGACCTGCGTGCGCGAGGGCGAGTCGGTGCCGTCCGAGACGGTCGCGGAGCGGCTGGCGAGCCTGGACCCCGACGACCCGATCAACATCCAGTACACCTCCGGCACCACCGGCCGCCCCAAGGGCGCCACCCTGTCAGCCACCGCAACATCCTCAACAACGGCTTCTTCACCACCGAGCTGATCAACTTCACCGAGCAGGACCGGCTCTGCATCCCGGTGCCCTTCTACCACTGCTTCGGCATGGTGATGGGCAACCTCGGCTGCACCACCCACGGCGCGACGATGGTGATCCCGGCCCCGGGCTTCGACCCCGAGATCACCCTGCGGACGATCGCCGAGGAGCGCTGCACCGGCGGTGTACGGCGTGCCGACGATGTTCATCGCGATGCAGAACCACCCGACCTTCGCCGAGTTCCCACGACCTGAGCACCCTGCGCACCGGCGTCATGGCCGGCTCGATCTGCCCGGTCGAGGTGATGAAGCGGTGCGTCGAGGACATGCACATGGCCGAGGTGTCGATCTGCTACGGCATGACCGAGACCTCGCCCGGTCTCCACCCAGACCCGCGCCGACGACGACCTCGACCGTCGTACCGCCACCATCGGCCGGGTCCACCCGCACGTCGAGATCAAGGTCGTCGACCCGGCGACCGGGGAGACCGTCGAGCGCGGCGAGCCCGGCGAGCTCTGCACCCGCGGCTACTCCGTGATGCTCGGCTACTGGGACGACCAGGAGAAGACCGCCGAGGCGATCGACGCCGACGGCTGGATGCACACCGGCGACCTCGCCGAGATGCGCGAGGACGGCTACTGCAACATCGTCGGCCGGATCAAGGACATGGTGATCCGCGGCGGGGAGAACATCTACCCGCGCGAGATCGAGGAGTTCCTCTACACCCACCCCGACATCGAGGACGTCCAGGTGGTCGGCGTGCCCGACGAGAAGTACGGCGAGGAGCTGTGCGCCTGGATCACGGTGCGGGCCGGCGCCGAGCCGCTCGACGCCGACGCGGTGCGCGCGTTCGCCGACGGGCAGGCTCGCCCACTACAAGATCCCGCGCTACGTGATGGTCGTCGACGAGTTCCCGATGACCGTGACCGGCAAGGTCCGCAAGGTCGAGATGCGCGAGAAGTCGGCGGCCGAGCTGGGGTTGGGCCTCACGCGCACGGGTGAGCACGACCGGGATCCGGGTGCGGGTCCCGTCGGCTCCGACCCAGGTGATCCAGCCGTCGTCGAGCGGATGGCGCGTGCGTGCGGGGCCCGTCGACCTTGACCGCGTAGCCGGCGCTCTCGCCGGGCCGGAGCCGCAGCGCGACGGGGGTGACCCTCACGTCATGCGTGCCGCTGAACCCGGTCACCCGGACCGAGAAGGTACGCCGCCCGGCGGCTGACGTTGCGTGACCGTCCGGCGCACGACGTCGCCGGTCGCTCGGAGAGCAGGATCGACGGGGTGTTCAGGTCGCGGTCGAGATCGCCCTCCAGCCAGGCGCGGTAGTCGCCGGGACGGACCAGGTAGGCCAGGCCCGGGCTCGTCCGCACGTTCCGCATGCGGGCCGGCCGGCGCCACTGCGCAGCACCGAGGGGCTGCCGGCCACGGCGCCGGCCGAGGTGACCAGCGCCGAGCGGATCCGGTCCGCGCGACCAGTCGGGTGCGGGCCAGCAGTCGGAGCCGCGAGGCCGCTGGTCCAGGCGGTGGCCGCCGAGGTCCCGGACACGAAGTTCCAGCGGGACCCGCTCACCGACGGCGGGACGGCACCGAGCACGCCCGAGCGCCGGCGCGACCAGGTCGGGCTTGACCAGCGTGCGCGGTCGGGTCGCCGGTGCCGGACCACGGGCGTCATCCGGCCGGCGCGGCCGTGCTGTCGGCAGCGGCCGCAGGGTGACCCGGGCGTGCGGGTCGCTCGGCGTGCCAGGTCGCAGGAGCTCGGCGGCCGCCGGCCGCGGAGGTGGACGGTCGGGACGGCGTGCAGGTCGGCCTCGACGGTGCCGGGCGGGTGTTGACGAGCACCATCCCGACCCCGTCGGCCTGGCGGACCGCCGCGGACTTCGTCGACCCGCCCGATCCCGCCGCGCTCGCAGAGCACGATGGCGCCCGCGGTGCGCGACGCGTCGAGGCGAGCCCGGTCGTGCAGAGCCGGGCCTCGGCTCGGGTGGCACCGCGCGGCCGCGACGTCCGGCGCCAGGACGAGCCGGGCCGGTCCGACCCGGCGGGTGGACGCCATCGCGCCCTGCGACCGTCGCGCCGTCGGCCGAGGACGACCTCGGCCCCGACGCGCTGGTCGCCGGCCGTCGCCGCCGACCGTGGTCACCCACGGGCGACGGGTGGGCGGCGTACGCGGCGCCGGCCGCCGTTGCCGGCGGCGCCGACCACGACGATGCCTGCCTCGGCCGCGCCGAGCAGCGCGCGCTCGACGGTGTCGAAGGCCGGACGGCCCGCCGACCGACGAGGTTGAGGACGTCGACCCGGTCGCGGGTGGCGCGGTCGATCGCGGTGACCAGGTCGGCGGTGGCGCAGCCGTCGTCGGCGGGGTCGGGGGCGGTCCAGCACGCCTTGTAGACCGCGATCCGGGCCTGCGGTGCGACGCCGGCGTACTGCCGCAGCGCGCTGGCCGCGGCACCTGGACCGAGACCCCCGCGTTGCCGGCCGCGATCGACGCCATCTGGGTGCCGTGCCCGTGGTCGTCGCGAGCGGCGAGAGCGCGAGGCTGCGCACGCCGGTCCGCGCCGAAGCCGTGCGACGAACCAGCGGGCACCGACGAGCTTGCCGTTGCAGGCATCGGCCCGTCCCAGTCGCCGCACCGTCGTCGCAGGCGCCGCGGAAGTGCTGGCGGCGCACGGCCGAGGCGCCGGGTGACGCCGCGAACAGCGGGCTCTCGGGCCAGATGCCGGTGTCGACCACGCCGACGACCACGCCCGCGCCGCCGCGGGAGCGGTCCGGCGGCGACGGGGCTGCCGCTGACCGGGCGCGCCGGCGAGCGCGCGTACGGCGTTCTCCTCGACCAGCCGACCGCGCGTGTCGGCTCGCAGCAGGCTCGGCCTCGGTCGTCGGTGAGCTCGGCGGCGAAGCCGTTCAGGGCGGTCGTCCACCGGTAGACGGCGTCGGCACCGACCTCGGCGAGCACGTCGTCCTGGGCCTGCGCCAGGGACGCGCGGTAGTCCCGGACGGACAGCGGAGCCGGGGTAGCCGGCGGTGCCGGGGCCGTCGAGCGTGACGAGGTAGAGCGTCGGTCTCGGCGCGCGTCGTCGGCCAGGGGCCGGTGCGGGCGGTCCGCGACCAGCGCGACGACGAGGACGGCGGCACAGGAGGGACCGCCGCGATGCGCCGAGTCGCCATCCGCCCAAGGCTCCCTTCGTCCGGGTGCCGCCCGAGAGTGCAGGCACAGACGTCCGTAGCGTCGCAGGCGAGCGCAGCGGGTGCAACGCCCCCGGGCTAGACCTCGCTACGCCTGACCACGATGCGGAGCTCGTCGTCGGCTTCGACCTCGACATGACGCTGATCGACACCGTGCCGGGCTTCGGGGCGACGCTGCGCGCGCTCGGCGACCGAGCTCGGGCGTCGAGTTCCCCGTCGAGGAGATGACGGCCCGGCTCGGCCCGCCGCTCGACCGACTGCTGGCAGCCGCACCTCCCCGAGCGACCAGATCGCCGGCCGCGGTCGACCGGTTCCGCGCGCTCTACCCCGACCACGCGATCGCCTCGGTGCCCGCTGCTCGACCGGCGCCGCCGAGGCCATCGCCGCCGTACGCCGGCACGGCGGCCGGGTCGTCGTCGTCACCGGCAAGTTCCGCGCCCAACGCCCGGCTGCACGTCGACCACCTCGGCCTCGACCTCGACCACCTCGAGGGCTGGGTCTGGGGCGTCGGCAAGGCCGACGTGCTGCGCCGCGAGGGCGCCTCGATCTACGTCGGCGACCACGTCCACGACGTCGAGGGCGCGCTCGCCGCCGGCGCCATCAGCGTCTCGGTGCTCACCGGCGGCTGCACCCGCGAGGAGCTGCTCGACGGCGGGCACCCACGTCGTGCTCGACGACCTGACGGCCTTCCCGGCCTGGCTCGACGAGCACCTGCTCGACCGCCCGGCTCGCCGCCCTCGAGGCCGACCTGCGCGAGCGCGGCTCGGTGCTGGTCGCCTACAGCGGCGGCGCCGACAGCGCGTTCCTGCTCGCGGCCGCGGTCCGGGCGCTGGGCGCCGACCAGGTCGTCGCCGCCACCGGCTACTCCCACTCGCTGCCGCGCGTCCGAGCGCGACCCGGCGCGCGAGTTCGCCGAGTCGCTCGGGGTCGCGCGTGCTCACGCCGCGAGACCCACGAGATGGAGCGCGAGGGCTACCGCGCCAACGCCGGCGACCGCTGCTTCTTCTGCAAGGCCGAGCTGCTCGACGTGCTCACCCCGCTCGCCGCCGAGCGCGGGCTGGCCCACGTCGCCACCGGCACCAACGCCGACGACGCGGTCGCCGGCTTCCGGCCCGGCATCCGCGCCGCCGCCGAGCGCGGCGCGATCACCCCGCTGCGCGACGCCGGCCTGACCAAGGCGCAGGTCCGCGCGGCCTCGCGCCGCTGGGGCCTGCCCACCTGGGACAAGCCGGCCGCGGCCTGCCTGTCCTCGCGGGTCGCCTACGGCGTCGAGGTCACGCCGTACCGGCTGGCCCGGGTCGAGCGGGCCGAGGCGGCCGTCGCGCGAGCTGCTCGCCGACGGCCGGGATCCCGCTGCGCGACCTGCGGGTGCGCGACCTGGGCGACCGGGCCTCGGTCGAGGTCGACGCCGCCCTGCTCGCCGACGCACCTGGCGCCCGGGACCGCCGCTCGCGCGACGCGTGCTGGACGCCGTCGACGGCCGGCTTCGACGCCGCCGACCTCGACCCGCCGCGGATTCCGGTCCGGCTCGATGAACGAGGCGCTCGTCGAGCCGTGACCGGCGACGACCGATGTCTTGGCGCCACCGTGCGCGCGCATAGGCTTGCCCGTCGCCGCGGCGCCCGTCGTGAGCGATGCAGCAATGCAGAGAGGAGAGGTCAGGCCGTGCCCACTGGCAAGGTGAAGTGGTTCGACGCCGAGAAGGGCTTCGGCTTCCTGTCCCAGGAGGACGGCCCCGACGTCTACGTGCGCGCCGAGGCGCTGCCCGAGGGCGTCACCACGCTCAAGGCCGGCACCCGCGTCGAGTTCGGCATCGCCCAGGGCCGCCGCGGCGACCAGGCGCTCCAGGTCCGGGTCCTCGACGCGCCCGGCCTCGGTCTCGCGCAACCAGTCGCACGCCCGGCGCAAGAAGCCCGAGGAGATGGCGCCGATCGTCGAGGACCTGATCCGGCCTGCTCGACGGCGTCGGCGAGGCCTACCGCCACGGCCGGCACCCCGACGTCCCGGACCGCCAAGCCGGCCGCGAAGCTGCTGCGCGCGCTCGCCGACGAGCTGGAGCTCTAGCTCGCCCGGTCGGCCGGCGTCGGCTGCCGGCCGTGCGCCGCGGCCGGCGTGGCCAGCACGAAGACCGCCCAGGCGGCCAGGACGCCGCAGGCGACGCCCAGGCCGAGCCGCGGGATCAGCGGCATCGCGATGCCGACGAACCCGCCGATCACCCACGCCAGCTGCAGCGTGGTGTCGCTGCGCGCGAACGCGCTGGCCTGCACCCGCTCGTGCGACGTCGCGCTGGATCGTCGCGTCGAGCGAGAACTTCGCCAGCGACTGGGCGAGCCCGGCGGTCAGGCCGAGCAGGACCAGCGGCGAGCACGCCGTAGAACAGCGCGGCCACGCAGCACCATCACGGCGTCGGCGACCAGCGCGACGACCACGGTGACCGCCGGGTTGATCCGCTTGAGCATCGACGCCGCGGCGATGCCGAGGGTGTTGCCGAGGCCGGCCGCGCCGATCGACGAGCGCCGAGCAGCACCTCGGGCCGCCAGTCGCCGATCGGGTTCTCCCGCAGCAGGAACGCCATGAACATGGTCAGGAAGCCGGAGAGCCAGCGCGGCCCGCAGTTGGCGCGCAGCGCGAACGCGACCGCGCTGCGGGATCCGGGCACGGCCGCGCCCGGCCCTGCCGGCCCGACGCCGAGGCGCCGCGGCATGAGCACGAGCGTGCCCTCGCCGTGGCTGGAGTCGACCTTGCGCCGGCAGCCGGATCGCCGCAGATCGTGGCCACCACGAACAGCAGGAACGCGTAGCGCAGCGACCACTCCGGCCCGGCCATCGCGGCCAGAGCCCGGCGATCGGGGCGGAGACGGCGGCGCCGACGATGCCGGCCAGCGAGATCCGGCGCGTTGGCCTTGACCAGCGTGAGGTTGGCCGGGCAGCAGGCGGGGTACGGCGGCGGCCCGGGTCACGCCGTACGCCTTGGACGCGACCAGCACGCCGAGCGCGGCCGGGAACAGCCACGGTCGAGTCGGTGACCACCGCGCTGGCGAGCACCCAGCAGAGGAAGCGCGCGGATCGCCATCGTCGCGCCGATCGCCCAGCGCCGGCCGTGGCTGAACCGGTCGAGGAACGGGCCGATCAGCGGCGCCACGATCGCGAACGGCAGCATCGTCAGGCCGAGGAACAGCGCGACCTGGCCGCGCGCCTCGCCGGTCGGCACCTGGAAGAAGAGCGTGCCGGCGAGCGAGATCGCCACCGCCGCGTCGCCGGCGGCGTTGAAGGCGTGCATCTCGATCAGCCGGGACAGCCCGGAGTCGCCGGCGCCCTCGGCGTCGGCCGCGCGGCGCGCCTGCCGCACGGTGAACCGGCCGGCCCGGCCGGTCACGCGGGCGGCGCCCCGGGCACCGCGTCCGGCCAGCCTGGCGCCGGCGCCCGGGCCGCCCGACCGCGGACCCGCGCGGCGGTCCCGGGGGTGCCTGCGCGCCGGGTCCGGGCCGGGCCGGCGGGTCTCCCCGGCCTGGGACTCGGGTCCGGACTGGGTCATGGCGTCCATCCTGCCCGGTGCCCGGGAGCCACGCGCCACGGACACGGATCGCGACCCGACCTGACATCGGCGGCACCGGATGAGTCATGATTTCGTCCGTGATGACCAAGGTGCGCGCCCAAGCCCGACGCCGCCGCCGTGGCGGCGGTCGACGCGGCGCGCGCCGCCCTCGTCGAGGAGGTCGGCGCCGCCGACGTCGGCGAGCACCTCGGCCACGTGGTCGAGGGCGAGCGGGTGGTCACCCACCTCTTCGCCTGCACCCGCACGGGCTACGTCGGCTGGCGCTGGTCGGTCACGGTCGCCCGGGCGCTCCGCGCCAGAAGACCGTCACCGTCGACGAGATCGTGCTGGTCCCCGGCGACGAGGCGATCGTCGCGCCCGAGTGGGTGCCCTACCAGCGAGCGGATCCAGCCCGGCGACCTGTCGCCCGGCGACCTGCTGCCCGTCGAGGACGACGACCCGCGGCTGGTCCCGACGTACTCCTTCGGCGACGACCCGCTCGACGCCGACGACAAGGCCCAGGTCCGCAGCGGTCGCCGCAGGAGCTCGGCCTCGGCCGGGTGCGCACGCTCTCCCTCGAGGGCCGCGACCTCGCCGCCCAGCGCTGGTACGACGGCGACGGCGGCCCGGACTCGCCGCTCGCCCAGGCGGCGCCCGACCCTGCGCGACCTGCGGCTTCCTGCTCCGGATCGCCGGCCCGCTCTCGGAGATGTTCGGCGTCTGCGCCAACGGCGACGCCAACGACGACGGCCGGGTCGTCTCCTTCGACCACGGCTGCGGCGCGCACTCCGAGGTCCAGCTGGCCAAGAAGCACGAGCCGCAGCCGCTGCCGGACCACGTGCTTCGACACCGTCGACGATCGACGAGATCGAGACCTTCTGAGCTCGGCTGACCCTGGGTCAGGCGTCCGCGGGCCCGCGCCCGCGGCCTTCCGCCGGCGGCGGCAGTACTCGAGCCCGAACAGGCCGAGCCCGAAGCCGGCCAGGCAGGTCCAGAGCCACCACAGGTGCCCGGCGTCCTCGAGGCGGCCGTAGAACGGGAGCAGCGCGAGGAACCCGAGCAGCCACAGCGCCGTGCCGACCTCGACGGTGCGGACGCCGTCGACGTCGAGCGGCTCGACGTCGGCGACGATGTAGGTGCGGTTGCCGATCTCGTGCTTCTTCGGCTGCTCGTCGCGCAGCTCCACACCCTCACGCTAGCCCACGCGACCGAGTCGGCGTCCCCCACCCGGCCGCGCTCTGCCATGCTGCAGGTCGTGAGCGAGACCACCACTGGCCGGATGCCGGCGCCGGGCCCGCAGGCGCGGCCTCGACGGCTTCTTCAAGATCACCGAGCGCGGCTCGACGCGTCGGCCGCGAGGTCCGCGGCGGCGTCGTCACGTTCTTCACGATGGCCTACATCATCGTGCTCAACCCGCTCATCCTCGGCTTCGCGCCGGACGCCGACGGCAACTTCCTGGGCGGCGGGCCGGCGACGGTCGAACCTCGCGGCGATCGCGGCCGGCACCGCGCTGGTCGCCGGCGTGATGACGATCCTGATGGGCGTCGTCGCCAACTTCCCGCTGGCGCTGGCCACCGGCCTCGGCCTCAACGCCTTCGTCGCGTTCGCGATCGCCAGCCAGATGACCTGGGCCGACGCGATGGGCCTGGTGGTGATCGAGGGCCTGGTCATCCTGGTGCTGGTGCTCACCGGCTTCCGCGAGGCGGTCTTCCACGCCGTGCCCGCCCAGCTCAAGATCGCGATCTCGGTCGGCATCGGCCTGTTCATCGCCCTGATCGGCTTCGTCGACGCCGGCTTCGTACGCCGGATCCCGGACGCCGCGACACCACCGTGCCGGTGCAGCTCGGGCTCGGCGGCCAGCTCGCGGGCTGGCCGGTGCTGGTCTTCGTGCGTCGGCCTGCTGCTGTCATCGCGCTGTGGGTGCGCAGGTCAAGGGCGCGATCCTGATCTCGATCGTCGCGACCACGGTCGCTCGCGATCATCGTCGAGGCGATCGGCGTCGGCCTCGGTGCCGGCGATCGAGTCAACCCCACGGCGGCTGGGCCCTCAACGTCCCGGCGCTGGCCGGACGACGTCGTCGACATGCCCGACTTCGGCACCGCTCGGCGAGTTCAACCTGCTCGGCTCCTTCGAGAACGCCGGCGTCGTCGTCCGCGCTGCTGCTCGTCTTCACGCTGATGCTCGCCGACTTCTTCGACACGATGGGCACGATGACCGCGATCGGCGCCGAGGCCGGCCTGCTCGACGAGGACGGCACCCCGCCGAACACCCAGCGGATCCTGATCGTCGACTCGCTCGCCGCGGCCGCCGGTGGCGCCGCCGGCGTCTCGAGCAACACGTCGTACATCGAGTCCGCCTCCGGTGTCGGCGAGGGCGCCCGCACCGGCCTGGCCAGCGTGGTCACCGGCGTGCTGTTCCTGCTGGCGATGCTTCCTCGCGCCGCTGGTCGACGATCATCCCGTACGAGGCGGCGGTCCCGGCGCTGGTCCTGGTCGGCTTCCTGATGATGCAGCAGGTCAAGGGCATCGACTGGGACGACCTCGAGATCGCCATCCCGGCGTTCCTGACGATCGTGCTGATGCCGTTCACCTACTCGATCACCGTCGGCATCGGCGCCGGCTTCATCGCCTACGTGCTGATCAAGGTGGTCCGCGGCAAGGCCGCCGAGGTCCACCCGCTGATGTGGGTCGTGGCCGCGCTGTTCGTCGTCTACTTCGCGATCGACCCGATCACCGGCTGGCTCACCTGACCCGCCGAGTCGGCGCCAGCTGACCCACGAGCCGTCGCGCAGTGCCTCATGCAGGCGCACTGTGCGCCGAGCTCGACGTTCGAGCCGACGGATTTAGTTAGCAAGGGTAATGACCTATGCTAAGGACATGCCCACCGTCGCAGCAGGCCGCCCGCACCGACGCCGGGCTCGCCGCCGAGCTGCGGCTCTCGCGTGATGCGGCTGCGCCGCCGGCTGGCCAACGAGCGCCACCCCGACAACGAGCTGAGCCTCAACGCGATGGCCGTGCTCGGCTGCCTCTACCGCCACGGCGAGCTGACCGTCGGCGAGCTGGCCGCGCACGAGCGGGTGCAGCCGCCGTCCATGACCCGCACCGTCAACTGCCTCGAGGAGGGCGGCGTACGTCGTCCGCCGGCCGCACGACACCGACGGCCGCCAGGTCGTGGTCGTCCTGTCCGACCAGGGCCGCGAGACGCGTGCTCGCCGACCGGGCCCGCCGCGACGCCTGGCTGGCCCAGCGGCTGCGGAGCTGACCGCCGACGAGCGCGCCGTGCTCCGCAAGGCCGCCCCCATCCTCGAACGAACTCGCCCAGAAGGACTGATCCGCCACCACTTGAGCCCCACGTTCCGCTCCCTCGCCAACCCCAACTACCGCCTCTACGCCGCCGGCGGCGTCGTGTCGAACGTCGGCACCTGGATGCAGCGGGTCGCCCAGGACTGGCTGGTGCTGCAGCTCACCGGCTACAGCGGCGCCGCGTCGGCATCACCACCGGCCTGCAGTTCCTGCCGTTCCTGCTGCTCTCGCCGTTCGCCGGCCTGGTCGCCGACCGGTTCCCCAAGCGCCGGCTGCTCCAGCTGACCAACCTCGGCATGGCCGTGCCCGCGCTGGTGCTCGGCCTGCTCGCCGTCACCGGCACCGCCGAGATCTGGCACGTCTACGTGCTGGCGCTTCGTGCTCGGCGTCGGCGCCGCCTTCGACGCCCCGGCCCGGCAGTCGTTCGTCTCCGAGATCGTCGGCCCGGACGACCTGACCAACGCGGTCGGCCTCAACTCCGCCGCCTTCAACGCCGCCCGCATCGTCGGCCCGGCGCGTCGCCGGCGTGCTGATCGCCGCCCTCGGCGGCGGCGCCGAGGCGACCGGCTGGGTGATCCTGGTCAACGCGCGTCAGCTACGCCGCCCCGATCCTCGACCCTGCGCCGGCTGGACGCCGGCGGCCCTGCGCACGCCCGAGCCGATGCGGCCGCGAGCCGGGGCAGATCCGCGCCGGCGTCGCCTACGTGCGCGAGCCGGCCCGACCTGATGCTGATCCTGGCGATCGTGTTCTTCACCGGCACCTTCGGCCTCAACTTCCAGATGACCTCGGCGCTGATGGCGACCGAGGTCTTCGACAAGGGCGCCACCGAGTACGGCCTGCTCGGCACGTTCATGGCCGTCGGCTCGCTGACCGGCTCGCTGCTCGCCGCGCGCCGGCCGGTACGTCCGGCTGCGGCTGGTGGTCGGCGCGGCGCTCGCCTTCGCCGTGGTCGAGATCGTCGCCGGCCTGATGCCGTCGTACCTCACCTTCGCGCTGATGACGCCCGCTGCTCGGCCTCGCGCGCGCTGACCATGATCACCGCCGCCAACGCCTTCATGCAGCTGCACACCGACGCGGGCATGCGCGGCCGGGTGATGGCGCTCTACATGATGATCTTCATCGGCGGCACGCCGCTCGGCGCGCCGCTCATCGGCTGGGTCGGCGAGGAGTTCGGCGCCCGCTGGACGCTGATCCTCGGCGGCCTGGCTCACGGCGCTCGGCGTCGAGCGCTCGCCAGCGCTGTGGTTCGCGCGCGTCAGGCGCGTTTTGACCCCCGTCGGGCGACCGAGTAATCTCGTTCCTCGTGTCTGGGACAACCAGACCGTTGCGCGTGCCCGGAAATAGTCGCCAGTCCGCGACCCGGCCGCAGCCTCCGACGGGCTTCACCGGCCGGCGCGAGGCGGGCGACACGCCCGACCTCGGGGGCGAGCAGCACAGGTCGACAGCACCACCAGACACGCAGCAGCATCATCGTGCCCGGCAAGGCGCCGGGTACTGAGAGAGAACAAGAAGGGGAACCACCCGGTGCCCACCATTAATCAGTTGGTCCGCAAGGGCCGCCAGGACAAGGTGTCGAAGAACAAGACGCCTGCCCTGAAGGGTTCGCCCCAGCGACGCGGTGTCTGCACCCGCGTCTACACCACCACCCCGAAGAAGCCGAACTCCGCCCTCCGCAAGGTCGCCCGCGTGCGCCTGTCCAGCGGCGTCGAGGTCACGGCGTACATCCCGGGCGTGGGCCACAACCTCCAGGAGCACTCGATCGTGCTCGTCCGCGGCGGCCGGGTGAAGGACCTCCCCGGTGTCCGCTACAAGATCATCCGCGGCACGCTCGACACCCAGGGCGTCAAGAACCGCAAGCAGGCTCGCAGCCGCTACGGCGCGAAGAAGGAGAAGAGCTGATATGCCGCGCAAGGGTCCCGCTCCGAAGCGGCCGATCGACATCGACCCGGTCTACGGGTCGCAGCTGGTCTCCCAGCTGGTCTCCAAGGTGCCTGCAGGACGGCAAGAAGCAGGTCGCGCAGCGCATCGTCTACACCGCGCTCGAGGGCTGCCGCGAGAAGACCGGCACCGACCCGGTCGTCACGCTCAAGCGCGCGCTCGACAACGTGAAGCCGGCCATCGAGGTCAAGTCCCGCCGCGTCGGTGGCGCGACCTACCAGGTCCCGATCGAGGTCAAGGGCACGCGCGGCACCACGCTCGCGCTGCGCTGGCTCGTCGGCTACGCCGCGGACCGTCGCGAGAAGACGATGCCGAGCGCCTGATGAACGAGATCCTCGACGCCTCCAACGGCCTCGGTGCCGCTGTGAAGAAGCGCGAGGACACCCACAAGATGGCCGAGTCCAACAAGGCCTTCGCCCACTACCGCTGGTGACCGCGGTGGGCGGTGCCGTGCACCGACGCACCGCCGCCGCACTCACCTCACTCCACACTTCTTCCGAAGGGAACGCGACCAACAGTGGCTGTCGACATCACCACGGACCTCAACAAGGTCCGCAACATCGGCATCATGGCGCACATCGACGCCGGCAAGACCACCACCACCGAGCGCATCCTGTTCTACACCGGCATCACCTACAAGATCGGTGAGGTCCACGAGGGCGCGGCCACGATGGACTGGATGGAGCAGGAGCAGGAGCGCGGCATCACGATCACGTCCGCCGCGACGACCTGCTGGTGGAAGGACCACCAGATCAACATCATCGACACCCCCGGTCACGTGGACTTCACCGCCGAGGTCGAGCGCTCGCTGCGCGTCCTCGACGGCGCCGTCGCCGTGTTCGACGGTGTCGCCGGTGTCGAGCCGCAGACGATGACCGTGTGGCGCCAGGCCAACAAGTACTCCGTGCCCCGCATGTGCTTCGTCAACAAGCTCGACCGCACCGGCGCGGACTTCTTCCGCTGCGTCGACATGATGGTCGACCGCCTCAACTCCACCCCGCTGGTCCTCCAGCTGCCGATCGGCGCCGAGGGCGACTTCATCGGCGTCGTCGACCTGGTCGGCATGCGCGCCCTGACCTGGCGCGGCGAGACCACGATGGGCGAGGACTACGACGTCGAGGAGATCCCCGCCGAGCATGGCCGAGCAGGCCGCCGAGTACCGCGAGAAGTTCCTCGAGACGCTGGCCGAGGCCGACGACGACGATCATGGAGAAGTACCTCGAGGAGCGAGCGAGTTCACCGTCGAGGAGCTCGAGGCCGCGATCCGTCGCGCCACCCTGGCCGACAAGCTCAACCCGGTCCTGTGCGGCACCGCGTTCAAGAACAAGGGCGTCCAGCCCCTGCTCGACGCGGTCGTCAAGTACCTCCCGTCGCCGCTCGACATCGACGCGATCATCGGCCACTCGGTCGAAGGACGAGGACGAGGAGATCGAGCCGCAAGCCCGTCCGACGACGAGCCGTTCTCCGGCCTGGCCTACAAGATCGCCTCCGACCCGCACCTCGGCAAGCTGATCTACGTCCGGGTCTACTCCGGCAAGCTCGAGGCCGGCTCGACCGTGGTCAACTCGGTCAACGGCCGCAAGGAGCGGATCGGCAAGGTCTACCAGATGCACGCCAACAAGCGTGAGGAGATCGCGTCGGTCGGCGCCGGCCAGATCGTGGCCGTCATGGGCCTGAAGGACACCAAGACCGGCCACACCCTGTGCGACCCGCAGAACCAGGTCATCCTCGAGTCGATGACGTTCCCGGCCCCGGTGATCGAGGTCGCGATCGAGCCCAAGACGAAGGGCGACCAGGAGAAGCTCGGCACCGCGATCCAGCGCCTCTCCGACGAGGACCCGACCTTCACGGTCAAGGCCGACGAGGAGACCGGCCAGACGATCATCGCCGGCATGGGCGAGCTCCACCTGGAGATCCTCGTCGACCGGATGAAGCGCGAGTTCCGCGTCGAGGCCACCGTCGGCAAGCCGCAGGTCGCCTACCGCGAGACCCTCCGCAAGGAGGTCGCGAAGCACAGCTACACCCACAAGAAGCAGACCGGTGGCTCGGGCCAGTTCGCGAAGGTCGTCGTCTCGCTCGGCCCCAACATCGACCCCGAGACCGGCGCCGGTGCGGGCTACGAGTTCGTCAACAACGTCTCCGGTGGTCGCGTGCCGCAGCGAGTACATCCCCTCGGTCGACCAGGGTGGCCAGGAGGCCATGGAGTTCGGCGTGCTCGCCGGCTACCCGATGGTCGACGTGAAGTTCACCCTCGAGGACGGCGCCTACCACGACGTCGACTCGTCCGAGCTCGCGTTCAAGATCGCCGGCAACCAGGCCTTCAAGGAGGCCGCCCGCATGGCCAAGCCGGTGCTGCTGGAGCCGATGTTCGCGGTCGAGGTGACCACGCCCGAGACGTTCCTCGGCACGGTCATCGGCGACATCAACAGCCGTCGCGGCCAGATCCAGGCACAGGAGGAGCGTCACGGTGACATGGTCATCAACGCCCTCGTGCCGCTGTCCGAGATGTTCGGGTACGTTGGCGACCTGAGGTCCAAGACCTCCGGTCAGGCGTCGTACTCGATGGAGTTCGACTCGTACGCCGAGGTTCCCACGAACATCGCCGACGAGATCATCAAGAAGGTCCGCGGCGAGTAGCCTCGTCACGGATCCTCGGCACACACAACCGCAAGTACGAGTCAAGTAACAACCACACCAGGAGGAGCCCACAGTGGCTAAGGCGAAGTTCGAGCGGACCAAGCCGCACGTCAACATCGGCACCATCGGTCACA
This sequence comes from uncultured Actinomycetota bacterium, assembly GCA_963830755.1. GTDB lineage: Bacteria > Actinomycetota > Actinomycetes > Propionibacteriales > Nocardioidaceae > Nocardioides. The sequence continues at coordinate 120,954 of CAWHNI010000001.1, forward strand.
TCGACCACGGCAAGACGACGCTGACCGCGGCGATCACCAAGGTGCTGCACGACAAGTACCCGGACCTCAACGCCGCTTCGGCCGTTCGACGAGATCGACAAGGCTCCCGAGGAGCGTCAGCGCGGCATCACGATCTCGATCGCGCACGTCGAGTACCAGACCGAGGCGCGCCACTACGCGCACGTCGACTGCCCGGGTCACGCCGACTACATCAAGAACATGATCACCGGCGCGGCCCAGATGGACGGCGCGATCCTCGTGGTCGCCGCCACCGACGGCCCGATGCCGCAGACGCGTGAGCACGTGCTGCTCGCCCGCCAGGTCGGCGTGCCCGCCCTGGTCGTCGCGCTCAACAAGTGCGACATGGTCGACGACGAGGAGCTCATCGAGCTCGTCGAGATGGAGGTGCGCGAGCTCCTCTCCGAGTACGAGTTCCCCGGCGACGACATCCCCGTCGTCCGCGTGGCCGCCTTCCCGGCGCTGCAGGGCGACGAGAAGTGGGGCGAGTCGATCGTCGAGCTGATGAACGCCGTCGACGACTCCATCCCGACCCCGGAGCGCGAGACCGACAAGCCGTTCCTCATGCCCGTCGAGGACGTCTTCACGATCACCGGTCGCGGCACCGTCATCACCGGTCGCATCGAGCGCGGCATCGTCAAGGTCAACGAGGAGGTCGAGATCATCGGCATCCGCGAGAAGTCGCAGAAGTCGACCGTCACCGGCGTCGAGATGTTCCGCAAGCTGCTCGACGAGGGCCAGGCCGGCGAGAACGTCGGTCTGCTGCTCCGCGGCACCAAGCGCGAGGACGTCGAGCGCGGCATGGTCGTCATCAAGCCGGGCACCACGACCCCGCACACCAACTTCGAGGCCTCGGTCTACATCCTCTCGAAGGAGGAGGGCGGCCGTCACACGCCGTTCTTCAACAACTACCGTCCGCAGTTCTACTTCCGGACCACGGACGTGACCGGCGTCGTGACCCTCCCCGAGGGCACCGAGATGGTCATGCCGGGTGACAACACCGAGATGTCGGTCGAGCTGATCCAGCCCATCGCCATGGACGAGGGCCTGCGGTTCGCGATCCGCGAGGGTGGCCGCACCGTCGGCGCCGGCCGGGTCACCAAGATCACCAAGTGATCTAGCGCTGCATCCAGTTCGGCCCCGAGCTTTGCTCCGGGGCCGTTCTGCGATCACCGCTGCCCCGTCGGCGGATCGCCTAGCGTCGGCCGGCAGACGCTTGCGCTGGATGGTCACGATCGACACGGCGGACGCCGAGCAGCTGCGGAGTGGTGGCCGAGCAGCTGGGCGGCGCGTCACCGAGACCATGCGGTGGTACGTCGTCAGACGGTCGGGCGCTGCCCGCTGCTGTCGTTCCAGAAGGTGGACGACCCGACGTCCGGGCAGAACAGTCCACCTCGACCTGTGGCCGAGGACGTCGACAGTGCGGTCGAGCGCGCTGGCGGTCGGCGCGAGCCGTAGCGCGGGCGACGACGGCTTCCGTGGGTCACCATGGCCGACCCGACGGCAACAGTTCTGCGTGGCCGCGCACGGCACGCGATCGACGCCGCTCGAGGCTAGCCGAGCAGGGCGCTCGATCGCCTCGCCGAAGACCTCGGTGTGGCGGTCGACGTCGGCCTCGGTGTGGTGCGGGCTGAACAGCGCCATGTTGTGGAACGGCGTGAGCAGGACGCCGCGGTTGAGGCACCACAGGTGCAGGAACCCCTCGAGGTCCTCGTCGACGGCGGCCGCCGCGGCGGCGCCGTCGCGCGGAGGCGGGCAGAACCAGTACTCCGCGCGGCAGCCGAGGCGCTGCACGTGCCAGGGCAGGCCGTGCTCGGCGATCACGCCGGCGACGCCGTCGGTGAACCGCTCGGCCAGCGGGACGGCGACGGCGAAGTCCTCCTCGCGCAGGCAGGTCGACAGGGTGGCCCGGATCGCGGCCAGGGCGAGGGCGTTGCCGGTGAGGGTGCCGCCGACGCCGGCGACGTCGATCTCGTGGCCGAGCATCGGGCCGAGCAGGCGGTCGGCGACCTCGGCGGTCATGCCGTACGCCGCGCGCGGGGACGCCGCCGCCGATCGGCTTGCCGACCACGACGAAGTCGGGCTCGAGGCCCCAGGCGGCGGTGCAGCCGCCGGGCCCGGCGCACAGCGTGTGCGTCTCGTCGATGACCAGCAGCACGCCGTGCCGGCGGGTGATCTCGCGGACCGCGTCGAGGTAGCCGTCGCTCGGGCAGCACGATGCCGATGTTGGTCAGCGCGGGCTCCATCAGCAGGCAGGCGACGTCGCCCTCGGCGAGCCGCCGGTCGAGGGCGTCGACGTCGTTGAACGGCACGACGGCGGTGGTCTGCGCGACGTCGACCTGCGGGCCGAGCGCGCCGGGCCGGGGGACCACCCGGTCGCCGTCGAGGACGGCCAGGGTCTCGTCGACGGTGCCGTGGTAGCACCAGTCCATGACCGCGATCCGCGGCCGGCCGGTGAGGTGCCGGGCGAAGCGGAGCACGAACCGGTTGGCGTCGGTGGCCGACATCGCCAGCTGCCACGACGGCAGCCCGAACCGGCGGGCCAGCTCCTCGCCGACCCAGGCGGCGTCGGGCGACGGGCAGCATCGTGGTGATGCCGCGTGCCGGCCCGCTCGGCGACGGCCTCGGCGACCTGGGGGAGCGCGTGGCCGGTCATCGCGCCGGTGTCGCCGAGGCAGAGGTCGACGTACTCGAGGCCGTCGACGTCGGTGAGCCGGGCGCCGGACGCCGGTGTCGAAGAAGAGCGGGAAGCTGCCCGGCCAGCGGGTCATCCACGGCATCGGCACGCCGGCGAGCAGCGGCCGCGGGCTCGCTCGGCCAGCGCGGCCGACCGGGGTGGAGGTCGGCGAAGCGGGCGCTCCTCGTCGGCGCGCAGGGCGACGAGGCGGTCGCGGTCGATCATGACCGACGACTCTAGCTTGCAGCAGGATCGGTCGAGATGCGCCGAGGAACGAGTCCGCCCGGCGCGACCGCACCAGCGGCTGACCGACGACGGCCGCCGGATGCGCGAGGTGCTGACCTACTCGCGGCGCGGCAGCCGGTTCACCCCGACCCAGGCAGCAGGCCTGGGAGGCCCACCACGACCGGTGGGTGATCCCCGACGAGGCGCGTGGACGAGCCCGGCTTCGCCTGGACGCAGCTGGTTCGGCCGGGAGGCGCCGCTGATCGTCGAGATCGGCTCGGGGATCGGTGAGTCGACCGCGGCGCTCGCGGCGGCCCGGCCCGACCTACGACGTCCTGGCGCTCGAGGTGTGGCGCCCGGGCGTGGCCGACGCCCTGGGCCGGGTCGCCGAGGCCGGGGCGGCCAACGTGCGGTTCTGCTCGGTCGACGCGGTCTGGTCGATGGAGCACCTGGTCGCGCCCGGGCGCGCTGGCCGGGCTGTGGACCTTCTTCCCCGACCCGTGGCACAAGAAGCGGCACCACAAGCGGCGGCTGGTCAACGCCGGGTTCGCGCGCGCTGGCCGCGAGCCCGGCTGGCGCCCGGCGCGACGTGGCGGCTGGCCACCGACTGGGCCGACTACGCCGAGCAGATGCGTCGAGGTGCTCGACGCCGAGCCGTCGCTGAGCGGCGGCGTGGTCGCCGCGCTGGGACGAGCGGCCGGTGACCAAGTTCGAGCGCAAGGGCCTCGCCGCGGGCCGGGCGATCACCGACCTCGCCTACACCCGGGAGGAGGGGGTCATTCCTCCCGGAGGTTGATCCCCGCGCGCTCGAGCTCGAACTCGACGCGCAGCCGCTCGGACTCCCGCTCCACTCCGTCGGGCAGCGTCGACAGCTCCGTGGACAGGTCGAGGGCTCGGCAGGCGTCGAGCAACGCGTCGTCGTACGCCGCCACCGCGCCGCGGTACTTCGCCATCGACATGCCGGGCTGATGGTCACGGGCCTCCACACGCAGCCGGCGCAGATCGGCCGCGATCCGCTCGAGGGGCATGCCGACCGGGGTGGGCGGCGGAGGGGGAATGATGCCCAGGAGCCGTCCCGACCCGCACGGTCAGAGAGAACATCTCGCCCGAGTAGAAGACCGCACCGAACACCACCATCACGACCGCGGTGGCGATGGCGATCGCGAGCACACCCCCCACCGGGCCGTCCAGCATGCTCCGACGTTAGGTCCGGGCACCCACGGCCGCAATGCGCCTCAGCGGCGGGCGGTCAGGCGCGCCCGCAGCTCGGCCTCCCGGGCCAGCCGCGCCGAGTCGCGCTCTCGCCGGGACGCGAGGACGGCGCAGAGGAACTCCTCCGGCGGGGTGCCCGGCGGCGGGGCGGGGAAGACGTACGGCGAAACCTGCTCGGCGAGGCGGACGCCGATCCTCACCCGCGACTCCGGGTCGATCGTGGGCAGCCGGCCGAGGTACTGGCGCACGGCCAGCGCCAGCCCGGTCGGGAGCGAGGCGATGTCGGCCGCCCTCGCCCAGCTGGCGAGCCGCCGCGGCATCTCCGGTGGCCGCGCCAGCCGCAGCCGCACCCGTTCGCGCACGACGTAGGTGCCGGCGGCCAGGTCGCCCAACCGCTTGCCGCGCGAGTTCAGCAGCGCACAGAAGAACGCAGGGACACCCGTGAAGAGCGTAGATCTCGACAATCCGATCAGGGCCCGGACGAAGGACTGGTGGAAGGAGATCGGCCCGGCGTCGTCGCGGACCGTGCGCAGCCCGAGGCCAGCTTGCCCAGCGAACTGGCCGTGCGTCAGCGTCTCGATGAGCGTGGGGAAGACGAGGAATGACGATGATCAGGGTGCCGATCGACGCCACCCGACCAGCGCCTCGTCGGTCTGAGGTCGCGGCCAGGAAGAAGAGGCCCACCACGAGGAGCAGCGCCAGCGTCACGAGGACGTCGATCAGGCCGGAGACCATCCGCGCCCGAGGCTCGGCCGGAGGGAGGTCGAGGGCGACGGCCTCGCCGGTGACGAGGTCGTCGGTGGTGAGCGTGGCGAACTCGGCGGGTGGGCCGACATCGGCGCCCAGCATACGGTGGGCACGTCCTACCTTGGCCTAGTGCTTCGCGCGTGCGATCTCGACGCCTACGTCGTCGCGCACTCCCACGAGTGGGCAACGGCTCGAGGCAGCTGGTGCGCAGCCGGCGGCTGAGCGGCGCCGAGAGCGACGAGCTCGTCGAGCGGTACCAGCAGGTGGCCACCCACCTCTCCGTCGTCCGCACCTCGGCGCCGGACGCGGCCCTCGGTCGCCCACCTCTCCTCGCTGCTCGGCGCGGGCCCGGAACTCGGGCTGCCGGCACGCAGGTGACCAGCTGGCGCAGCGTCGGACTGTTCTTCACCGAGCGGTTCCCGGCCGCGCTCTACCGGCAGCGCTGGTGGTGGATGGGCTGCATGGTCGCCAACGTCGTGGTCACGGCCGTGATCATGTGTGGCTCCTCGATCACCCGAGGTCGAGCAGAGCATGATGTCGCCCGCCGAGATCGAGGACCTCGTCAGCAAGGACTTCGAGGGCTACTACAGCGAGAACGCCGCGAGCCACTTCGCGCCCAGGTCTGGATCAACAACGCCTGGGTGGCCGCGCTCTGCGTCGCGCTCGGGCGTCCTCGGCTGCCCGGTCGTCTACCTGCTGTTCCCGAACATCGCTCGGAGTCGCGATCATCGGGTCGATCATGCACCGGGCCGACCACGCGGACACTTTCTGGGGCCTGATCCTCCCGCACGGGCTGCTCGAGCTCACCGCCGTGTTCGTCGCCGGCGGGGTCGGGCTGCGGCTGTTCTGGTCGTGGGTCGAGCCGCGGGGAGCTGAGCCGGTCCCAGTCGATCGCCCAGCGAGGGCCGCACCGCGAGACAGTGGCGCTCGGGCTGGTCGTCGTGCTCATCGTCAGCGGCGATCATCGAGGCCTTCGTGACCCCGTCCGGCCTGCCGACCTGGGGCCGGATCGCGATCGGCGATCCTGGCCGAGATCGCTTCTTCGCTCTACGTCTTCGTCGTCGGCCGGCCAGGCCGCCGACGCGGGCACACCGGTGACCTCGAGCGCCCCCGCTCCTCGAGGACCGGGTCGCCACCCAGGACGTGACCGCGAAGTCGCACGGTTCGTCCGCGAAGTCGCACGGTTTGTCCACAAAGTCGCGCGATGGCTCGCGGTCGCGGATCCACCGCGCGGTTGATCCGCGTCGAGGCCTGCGACTTCGTCGGCGAGTGTGCGACTTCGGCGGCGAGGTCGCGACTTCGGCTGGTCAGAGGAGCCCCTGGGCCTTCAGGTCGAGGTAGTGGTCGGCGAGGGCCGGCGGGAGTCGCTCGGCGTCGGCGTCGACGACGTGGACGCCGAGCGGTTGAGCAGCTCGGCGGTCCGCCGACGGCGGTGGAGCACCTGCTCGGCCGCGGCGGCGTCGTAGACCTGCGCGAGGTCGTCGCGCGTCGTCGGCAGCCGGTCGAGCGCCGGATCCCGGACCGAGGCCAGGACGACGCGGTGGTGGCGGGTGAGGGTCGGGCAGCACCGGGAGCAGACCCTCCTCGACCGCGGAAGGCTCCAGGGCGTGAGGAGTACGACGAGCGCGCGGCGCCGCCCGAAGCCCGGGACGGCGCCGGCGAGCGCGGCCCAGTCGGCCTCCGCGATCACCGGTTCGAGGTCGGCCATCGACTCCTGCAGGTGGCGGGCGACGTCGCGGCTCCGGTCGGCCGGAGGCGGCTGCGGACCCGGCGGTCCCCGGCCAGGAAGTCGACCCGGTCGCCGGCGCGTGGCGGCGAGGGCGGCGAGCAGCAGGGCGGCGTCCATCGCCGAGTCCAGCCGGGGTACGTCGTCGACCCGGCCGGCCGCACGTGCGGGACGTGTCGAGGACGAGCACGACCCGCCGGTCGCGCTCCGGCTGCCAGGTGCGCACCACGACGTCGCGGGGTGCGGGCCGTGGCCCGCCAGTCGATGGAACGGACGTCGTCGCCGCGGACGTACTCCCGGAGCGAGTCGAACTCGGTGCCCTGGCCCGCGCACCCTGACCGCCGACCGTCCGTCGAGGTCCCGCAGCCTGCGCCAGCCGGCTCGGCAGGTGCTTGCGCGAGTCGAAGGCGGGCAGCGAGCGGACCGTGCCCGGGCACGTCGCGGGTGGCCTGTCGCGAGCCAGCCCGAGCGGCCCCGGCACCCGGACGGTCACACCGACGCCCGCAGGTCGCCGCGCCGACTCGGCAGGAGCGGCGTCCGCAGCACGGTGCGCTCGCCCGGCTCCAGCCGGATCCGGTGCCGGTTGTCCGAGGCCCCGGCGCTCGGTTGCCACGCATCGCGGACCGTGCGCGAATCGGGCGGCCGGAGTCGTTGGCCGCGACCAGCACCGTCTCCGTGGGCCGGCCGAGCCGGACCGTGCCGAGCGGGCGGCGCGTCAGCGACAACCTGCCGGGCCGGGGCGCGAGCGCCCAGTCGACCGAGGATCAGCACCACGACCGCGAGCAGCCACAGCCAGACGGTGCCCCGCGCCGGCCGGAGCACGACCGGCAGCAGGCCCAGCAGGAGGAGGAGGGGCACCCGGCCCGTGAGTGCCATCAGCTGGTCGCTGTCACCGGGGCACCGGGACCGATCCGAGGGCGGACGACAGCACCTGGTCGACGTCGACGCCCTCAGCTCGGCCTCCGGCCGCAGCCCCAGTCGGTGCACCAGCGTCGCGTGGGCCAGCGACTTCACGTCGTCGGGGGTCACGAAGTCCCGGCCGCTCAACCAGGCCCAGGCACGGGCGGCCCGGAGCAGGGCCGTGGCTCCGCGGGGACTGACGCCCAGGCTCAGTGACGGCGACTCGCGGGTGGCGCGGGCGATGTCGACGACGTACCCGGCGACGTCGGGCGAGATCTGTCACCTCGCCCACGGCGGCCTGACCGGCCTCGATGTCCGCCGCCCCGGCGACGGCGCTCACCCCGGCAGCGGAGACGTCGCGCGGGTCGAATCCCTCGGCGTGGCGACGCAGGATCTCGAGCGTCGGCCTCCCGGTCGGGGATCGGCAGCACGACCTTCACCAGGAACCGGTCGAGCTGGGCCTCCGGGAGCGGGTAGGTGCCTTCGTACTCGATGGGGTTCTGGGTGGCGGCCACCAGGAACGGTCGCGGCAGCCGGCGCGAGACGCCGTCGACCGAGACCTGGCCCTCCTCCATCGCCTCCAGCAGCGCCGACTGGGTCTTTGGTGGGGTCCGGTTGATCTCGTCGGCCAGCAGCAGGTTCGTGAACAGCGGCCCCTCCCGGAACGACAGCTCGCCCTGCTTGCTGTCGATCACCATCGAGCCGGTGATGTCACCGGGCATCAGGTCGGGCGTGAACTGCACGCGCCGGGTGTCCACGGACAAGGCGGCGGCCAGGGTGCGGACCAGCAGGGTCTTCGCCACCCCCGGGACCCCCTCCATCAGCACGTGCCCGCGGCAGAGCAGCGCGACGAGCAGGCCGGAGACGGCGGCGTCCTGGCCCACGACCGCCTTGGCGACCTCGGTCCGGACGGCCGCCAGCCGCTCGCGGGCGTCGGCGTGGTCGCCGTTCGGCCGGCCGTGGTGGTGACGGGTTCGGTCATGTGCGTCGTACCTCTCTGTCGAGCTCTGCCAGCCCTCGGGCCAGCGTGATCAGGTCGCGGTCGGAGCCTGGCGGTTCGCCGCGGGTCCAGCAAGCGCGGCCACCTCGGAAGTGTCGCGGCCGGTGTGCCGGGCCACCTCCGGACGAGGGCGACGTCCCTGGGGCCCGACAGGCCGAGCCGCGTCGCCATCCGGGTGCGCGTCGCCTGCCTCAGTGTCTCGGATGCGTGGCGCCGGTCCTGGGCCTTGCGGTAGAGCCGTCCGCGTGCCCGAGTGGTCTCGATCGCCCGCACCACGACGGGCAGCGGTTCTGTGGCGAGCGGGCCGAGCCGCCGGGCGCGCCACACGACGAGCGCGATGGCGGCGATCGCGACCAGCCAGAGGCCGGGTGCGATCCAGCGGGGGAGCAGGGTCTCGAGGCTGACTCCGCCCGCAGCCGGGGACTGAGGCGACCTTCCGTTCGGCGCTTGAAGGTCGTCGAGGGTGGGGACGTACCAGACCAGTCGGTCATGCTGGCCGAGCACGCGTACGGCGGCCGCGGCGTTGTCGGCACGGAGGATCTGGTCGTTGGTGAGGGCCTCCGACAGGCCGAACAGCATGACCTCCCCGCTCTCCACGACCAGCGAACCGTCATCGCCGGGGAAACACCCTTCTCCGGGATAGGCGAGCGCCCGGTCGACCTCCACCCTGAGGTCGGCGAACACGGGGTCGGAGCACTCCGCCTCCCACCCGCCTTCCTGCGTGACCCGGGACGGCGGCTCCGAGATTCCGATCAGGTCGACCAGCCCGGGCCCCGCATCCACCAGCACCAGCGGTGCGCCCCGGGCGTGGGCGAGCAGGTGCCTGGTGGTCGCCTCGCCGAGGAGCTCCGTCGAGGTCACGACGACGGTGGTGTCGGCGGGCACGTCGGTCGCCTCCAGCGCTTCGGCGTCGCGGGCGACGGTGACGTCGACGCCCTGGTCCTCGAGCACCCGGGCGAGTGCCTGGGTGCCGTCCGGCCCGGGGTTGTCCGGGTCCAGGGGGGTGCCGGTCTGGATGCCTCCGCCGAGCAGGATGACCACGGCGAGCGCCGCACCGGCTCCCAGGGTGACGACCAGAGAGGCACGGTGGCGGGCCGCGAAGTCGCGCCAGGACCGGCCGACGCCGGTGTCGGTCGTTCCGGAGGCCGCACTCATCGTGCACCCGCCAGCTCGTCGTCGAGCGCCAGCACGCCCGTGGCCTGCTCCGGGGTCGCCGGACGTTCGCCGTAGAGCACGAGGTCGAACAGCCGGGCGTTGTCGCCGACGCGATCGCCGTGCTGGGGATACTCGGTGGCCAGCGACATGGCCACCTCGTGCGCCGTGGCTCCGGGGAATCCTCGAGCCGGCCGCGCTCGACCTGGCGGACGGCCAGGGCCCGGAAACCGTCGACGAGGGCCGCCTCGGCTCGGCCGCCCGCGAGCGCCGCCTCGGCCCGGGCCCGCAGCTCGGCCGCCGTGACGACTTCCTCGTCGAGAACAGGCCCGACGGAGGTCCTGGCCCCGTGCGTTGCCCGGATGCGAGAGAACAGCCAGACCAGCGCGCCGACAAGCAGCAGGAAGATCAGCATGGCGGCCAACGTCGACAGCAGCGACGCCTGCCCCGCGGCGGCCAACCCGAGACCGATCTGTCGCTCCAGCCAGGTGATCAGCCGCTCGACGACGTTCTGCTGGTGGTACTCCGGCCTCAACAGCTCGCGCTGCAGCCAGGACCGTGCCTCGCCCGCCGACGGGTCGAGCGGCGGGTCGGCGGGAGCGGGCAGGGCGCGGAGCAGCGCGATCACGACGCGGTGATCCCCGCCTGCGTCATCAGCTCGACGTCGTAGGCCTCCTTGCGGATGCGCTGGTCGAGGTACTGCAGCGACGTCACGGCCCCGCTGAAAGGCGCGACGAAGGCGGCCGCCAGCACCGTCGTGACGGCCTGGACGACGACCAGCCCGAGCAGCTCGTACCGCGGGCCGAGGGCGGCGGTCGCGACCTCACCGATCAGCACGAGCGGCGTGCCGAGCACCTGACCGGCGAGCCCGGTGATCAGCAGCGTCAGGAGCGCGATACCGAAGATCCGCCAGAACTGACGATGGCTGAGCCGGAACCCGCGCCCGAGCGCGGCGAACACGCCGACCCGCTCCAGCATCAGTGCCGGAACGGGCAGATAGCCCACCCGGATCCAGAGCCACAGGAACACGCAGATGAAGGCCGGCACGGTCAGCAGGCCCCAGAGGACGACCGGCCACGCGCCGTCCGCCGCGAGGACCACGACGAACCACGCGCCGATGTAGACGGCGAGGAGTGCGGTCCAGCCCAGCGCCAGCAGGAGGGACGTGCCGATCAGGCGCCAACGCTTTCCGTGGGTCGCGCGCCACGCCTGGCCGAGGCTCAGCCGCTGCCCGACGGCGGCGGCCGCGGTGACATGGGCGATCATCCCGGTGACCAGGATCGTGCCGACCCACTGCAGCACCAGACCGACCACCAGGGCACTCGTGGACGCCAGCTCGGCCGTTTCGGGACCGTTCCCGCTCTGCGCAACGGACACGTCTACCGACCAGGTGAACGCCGCGGTGACCAGGAGCGGCAGCGCCATCGCGCCTGCGGCGACCAGCACCGCCGACCCCACGGTTGCCTTGGGGTTGAACCGGATGATCCGGAAGGCCGCGTCGTAGATGTCACCGAGGCCCAGAGGACGCAGGGGCATCGCGCCCGGCTTGTGGGCGGCGCCCAGCATCCCCGGCGGCGGCGCCCACCCCTGCGCCGCCTGGCCCCAGGCCGGCTGTGGCCCATGACCCGGTGGCGGGGCGGCCGAACCCGGGGGCGGTGGGCTCGCCGGTGGGACCCCGTGACCCGGCGGCGGGTACCACTCGCTGCCTGACATAGCCTCCCCCTCACAGCCCCGAACGGCGACGATCGACATCCTCTCAGGTCGGACCGGTTCGGGGACCCATGGAGCGTCGACCGGTGCCCGGTCTCCCCGCAGGCAACGGATTTGGCGCATCGGCGCGGATGTCTGCCAAGATGGTCCGGTTGCTCCGGCGGGTTGCCGGGGTGCGGCACATCTTGATTACTGAATCGGGTTCTCACGAACGATCAGTGGTCTGGCGTGCGGCCGCACCGATCCAGGAGACCCGATCAGCTCGACGAACCCGTCGGGCGCCACCAACACAGCAGGATCTTCGAAGTTGTTGTGCGTCGGCATCGTCCGACACACCCGACCGCGGGGGTCGGAGCCGAGTTGTGGTGGAGCACGGGCGGGACCACCTCACCCGGGGAGGTCTCGGGATGACACGGCACGCGGCACCTCAGGGTGCAGACAGACGTAAAGGACGAGAGAGACCTATGGCGGGACAGAAGATCCGCATCAGGCTCAAGGCCTATGACCACGAGGTGATCGACACCTCGGCGCGCAAGATCGTGGACACGGTCACCCGAACGGGTGCCAAGGTCGCCGGCCCGGTGCCGCTGCCGACCGAGAAGAACGTCTACTGCGTCATCCGCTCGCCCCACAAGTACAAGGACTCGCGCGAGCACTTCGAGATGCGCACCCACAAGCGCCTCATCGACATCATCGACCCCACGCCCAAGACCGTCGACTCCCTGATGCGGCTCGACCTGCCTGCCGGCGTCGACATCGAGATCAAGCTCTAGTCGGGGAAGCGAAGCCAATGACTACTCTTGAACGCAACCTGAAGGGGCTGCTGGGCACCAAGCTCGGCATGACCCAGCTCTGGGACGAGAACAACCGCGTCGTCCCCGTGACCGTGGTCGCCGCGGCGACCAACGTGGTCACCCAGGTCCGCCTGCCCGAGACCGACGGCTACAACGCCATCCAGCTCGGCTTCGGCGAGATCGACGGCCGCAAGGTGAACCAGCCGCGCGCCGGCCACTTCGCCAAGGCGGGCACCACCCCCCGTCGCCACCTGGTCGAGATCCGCACCAGCGACGCGTCGTCGTACTCGGTGGGCCAGGAGCTCGCCGTCGACACCTTCGCCGCTGGCGAGGAGGTCGACGTCACCGGCACCAGCAAGGGCAAGGGCTTCGCCGGTGTGATGAAGCGACACGGCTTCTCGGGTGTCGGCGCCTCCCACGGTGCCCACAAGAACCACCGCAAGCCCGGCTCGATCGGCGCCTGCGCCACCCCTGGCCGCGTCTTCAAGGGCGTCCGGATGGCCGGCCGGATGGGTAGCGACACCGTCACCACACAGAACGTCACCGTGCACGCGGTCGACGCCGACAAGGGCCTGATCCTGCTCAAGGGCGCCGTTCCCGGTCCCAAGGGTGGCCTCGTGGTCCTCCGCTCGGCTGCCAAGAAGATCCAGGAGGCCGCCCAGTGAGCCCGACCAACAACGTGAAGACCGTCAAGGTCGACCTGCCGGCCGAGATCTTCGACGTCTCGGTCAACGTGCCCCTGATCCACCAGGTGGTCGTGGCCCAGCAGGCCGCGGCCCGCCAGGGCACGCACTCCACCAAGACCCGCGGCGAGGTCCGTGGCGGTGGCCGCAAGCCCTACAAGCAGAAGGGCACCGGCCGCGCCCGTCAGGGTTCGATCCGCGCGCCGCAGTTCGCCGGCGGTGGCGTCGTCCACGGTCCGCAGCCCCGCAAGTACGACCAGCGCACGCCCAAGAAGATGAAGGCCGCCGCCCTGCGCGGCGCCCTGTCCGACCGCGCACGCAACGACCGCGTCCACGTGGTCGAGGGCCTGGTCTCCGGCGACGCGCCGTCGACCAAGGCGGCGCTCGCGTCGCTGGCCGGGCTGAGCGACCGCAGCCGCTACCTCGTCGTGCTCGAGCGCAGTGACGCCGTCACCTGGCTCTCGCTGCGCAACGCACCCGAGGTGCACATCGTGGCCGTGGACCAGCTCAACACCTACGACGTGCTGTCCGCCGACGACGTGGTCTTCACCAAGGGCGCCTACGACGCGTTCGTGAACGGCACCACCGTCCCGGAGCGCAAGGCCGACAGCGCGAAGCCCGCGGCCGACGACGCCGTGGAGGAGAAGCCGGCCAAGAAGCCGCCGCCAAGAAGGCCACCGCCGAGGAGGCAGCCGACAAGCCTGCGAAGAAGACCGCCGCCAAGAAGGCGCCCGCCAAGAAGGCTGCCGCCAAGAAGGCGCCGGCCGAAGAAGGCTGCTGCCGAAGAAGGCACCGGCCAAGAAGGCTGCCGAGAAGCCCGCCGCCGAGGAGGCTGACAAGTGAGCACCCTGCACAAGGACCACCGCGACATCCTGCTCGCCCCGGTCGTGTCGGAGAAGAGCTACGGCCTGCTCGACGCGAACAAGTACACCTTCCTCGTGCGTCCCGACGCCAACAAGACCGAGATCAAGATCGCGGTCGAGAAGGTGTTCAACGTCAAGGTCACCTCGGTCAACACGATCAACCGCCAGGGCAAGACGCGGCGTACCCGGTTCGGCATCGGCAAGCGCGTGAACACCAAGCGCGCGATTGTCAGCCTGGCCGAAGGGCCACCGCATCGACATCTTCGGAGGTCCGGTCTCCTGACCGGGCGCTAAGGACGAACTGACATGGCAATCCGCAAGTACAAGCCGACCACCCCGGGCCGTCGTGGCTCCTCGGTCGCCGACTTCGTCGAGGTGACCCGGACCACGCCGGAGAAGTCGCTGACCCGTCCGCTGCCCAAGAAGGGCGGCCGCAACAACCAGGGCCGGATCACGACCCGGCACCAGGGCGGCGGCCACAAGCGCGCCTACCGGATCATCGACTTCCGTCGCTACGACAAGGACGGCGTCCCGGCCAAGGTCGCCCACATCGAGTACGACCCGAACCGGACCGCCCGGATCGCGCTCCTGCACTACGTCGACGGCGAGAAGCGCTACATCATCGCGCCGCGCGGCCTCCAGCAGGGAGCCGCGGTCGAGTCCGGCCCCAACGCCGACATCAAGCCCGGCAACAACCTCCCCCTGCGCAACATCCCGGTCGGCAGCACCATCCACTGCGTGGAGCTGCGGCCCGGGGGCGGGGCCAAGATCGCCCGCTCGGCGGGCATCTCCGCCCAGCTGGTCGCCAAGGAGGGCTCTCGGGCCACGCTGCGGATGCCGTCGAGCGAGATGCGTTTCGTCGACGTGCGCTGCCGCGCGACCATCGGCGAGGTCGGCAACGCCGAGCAGGCGAACATCAACTGGGGCAAGGCCGGACGCATGCGCTGGAAGGGCAAGCGCCCGACCGTCCGCGGTGTCGTCATGAACCCGGTCGACCACCCGCACGGCGGTGGTGAGGGCAAGACCTCGGGTGGTCGCCACCCGGTGTCCCCCTGGGGCCAGCCCGAGGGTCGCACGCGCAAGCGCAAGACCTCCGACGCCCAGATCATCCGTCGCCGTCGCAAGAAGCGCTGAGTAGGGAAGAGACGAGATGCCTCGCAGCCTCAAGAAGGGCCCCTTCGTTGACGACCACCTGATGAAGAAGGTGGACGCGGAGAACGACAAGGGCAGCCACAACGTGATCAAGACCTGGTCGCGTCGCTCGATGATCGTGCCGGCCATGATCGGCCACACGATCGCCGTGCACGACGGCCGCAAGCACGTACCGGTGTTCGTGACCGACTCGATGGTCGGCCACAAGCTCGGCGAGTTTGCCCCCACCCGCACCTACCGCGGGCACGTGAAGGACGACCGGAAGGCTCGCCGCCGCTGACGCGGCGCGGCAAAGGAGAGATAGCCATGAGCGTTACTGAGCGCAGGCGCACCAGCGCCCGCCGCGAGTCGCTGCTCGGCGACCAGCCGGGGGCCTTCGCGAGCGCACGCTTCGTGCGGATCACCCCGATGAAGGCCCGCCGTGTCGTCGACATGGTCCGTGGCCTGCCTGTCGACGAGGCGCTGGCCCTGCTGGCGTTCGCGCCGCAGGCCGCCGCGGAGACCGTTCGCAAGGTGCTGGAGAGCGCCGTCGCCAACGCCGAGACCACCGAAGGTCTCGACACCGGCAACCTCGTCCTCTCCGTCGCCCAGGTGGACGAGGGACCCGACGATGAAGCGCTGGCGCCCACGCGCCCAGGGCCGGGCCACCCGGATCCTGAAGCGCACCAGCCACATCACGCTCGCCGTCCAGCCGGCGTCCGTGGTCGAGGAGAAGAAGGGACGGACTGCCTGATGGGGCAGAAGATCAACCCGAATGGGTTCCGCCTCGGCATCTCGACGGACCACAAGAGCCGTTGGTACGCCGACAAGCTGTACAAGTCGTACGTCGGTGAGGACGTCGCGATCCGCAAGCTGCTGTCCAAGGGCATGGAGCGGGCCGGCATCTCCAAGGTCGAGATCGAGCGCACCCGTGACCGCGTCCGCGTGGACATCCACACGGCCCGCCCGGGCATCGTCATCGGTCGCCGTGGCGCCGAGGCCGACCGCATCCGCGGCGAGCTCGAGAAGCTCACCGGCAAGCAGGTCCAGCTGAACATCCTCGAGGTCAAGAACCCCGAGATCGACGCGCAGCTGGTCGCCCAGGGTGTCGCCGAGCAGCTCGCCGGCCGTGTGCAGTTCCGTCGCGCCATGCGCAAGGCGATGCAGACCTCGATGCGTTCCGGTGCCAAGGGCATCCGGATCCAGTGCTCCGGCCGCCTCAACGGCGCCGAGATGTCGCGCACCGAGTTCTACCGCGAGGGCCGCGTGCCCCTGCACACGCTGCGCGCCGACATCGACTACGGCTTCTACGAGGCCAAGACGACCTTCGGCCGGATCGGTGTGAAGGTCTGGATCTACAAGGGCGAGGTCGCCGGCACGCGCGCCGAGCGCCAGGCGCAGGCTGCGGCCCGCGCCGGCGTACCCGGTCGTGGTGGCCGGCCGTCGCGTGGCGACCGTCCGAGCCGTGGCTCGCGCGGCGACCGTCCGACGCGTGCCGACCGCTCCGGCGAGGGTGCCCCCGTGGCGCCTGCCCGCGCCGAGGCCACGGCGGAGCCTGTCGCTCCCGCCGCCGAGTCGTCCGGCAAGGAGGGCTGAGCAGCATGTTGATGCCCCGTCGAATCAAGCACCGCAAGCAGCATCACCCCCGCCGGACCGGTGCTGCCAAGGGCGGAACGACGCTCGCCTTCGGCGACTTCGGGATCCAGGCGATCGAGGGTCACTACGTGACCAACCGGCAGATCGAGTCGGCGCGAATCGCGATGACCCGTCACATCAAGCGAGGTGGAAAGGTGTGGATCAACATCTACCCCGACCGCCCGCTGACCAAGAAGCCGGCCGAGACCCGCATGGGTTCGGGCAAGGGGTCCCCCGAGTGGTGGGTGGCCAACGTCAAGCCCGGCCGCGTCATGTTCGAACTCTCCGGCGTGGACGAGGGAACCGCCCGCGAGGCCATGCGCCGCGCGATGCACAAGCTCCCGATGAAGTGCCGATTCCTCTCCCGTGAGGAAGGTGAATTCTGATGCCGAGCAACGGTATGGCCGCTCACGAGCTCGACGAGATGACCGGCACCGACCTCGAGGCCAAGCTTCGTGAGGCCAAGGAAGAGCTGTTCAACCTCCGCTTCCAGGCGGCCACGGGCCAGCTGGAGAGCCACGGTCGGCTCCGCACGGTCAAGAAGGACATTGCCCGGATCTACACCGTCGTCCGCGAGCGCGAGCTCGGGATCCGTACGACGCCGGGCGCAGACAACGAGGCCAATGAGAAAGGCGGCGCGGCATGAGCGAGCAGACCGAGAAGACTGCGCGCAACACGCGCAAGGTGCGTGAGGGCCTGGTCGTGTCCGACAAGATGGACAAGACCGTGGTCGTGTCCGTCGAGGACCGCGTCAAGCACGCGCTGTACGGCAAGGTCCTGCGCCAGACGTCGCGCCTGAAGGCGCACGACGAGCAGAACGACTGTGGCATCGGCGACCGGGTCCGGATCATGGAGACCCGTCCGCTGTCGGCCACCAAGCGCTGGCGCGTCGTGGAGATTCTGGAGAAGGCGAAATGATCCAGCAAGAGTCCCGACTCAAGATCGCCGACAACACCGGTGCCAAGGAGATCCTCTGCATCCGGGTCCTCGGTGGTTCGGGTCGACGCTACGCCGGCATCGGCGACGTGGTCGTCGCGACCGTCAAGGACGCGATCCCTGGCGGCAACGTCAAGAAGGGCGAGGTCGTCAAGGCCGTCGTCGTGCGCACCGTCAAGGAGCGGCGCCGGGCCGACGGTTCCTACATCCGCTTCGACGAGAACGCTGCGGTCATCCTCAACCCCAACGGCGAGCCGCGAGGCACCCGCATCTTCGGCCCGGTGGGCCGCGAGCTGCGCGAGAAGCGGTTCATGAAGATCATCTCGCTCGCGCCGGAGGTGCTCTAGAGACATGGGTAAGAACACCGTGAAGATCAAGAAGGGCGACACCGTCAAGGTGATCGCCGGCAAGGACAAGGGCGCCGAAGGCAAGGTCATCTCGGTGCTGCGCGAGCAGCAGCGGGTGATCGTCGAGGGCGTGAACCGCGTCAAGCGGCACACCAAGGTCGTGAACCAGGGCGGTCGCGCGGGAACCACCGGAGGCATCATCACCGCCGAGGCCCCGATCCACGTGTCCAACGTGATGCTGGTCGAGGGCGACGGTGTCACCCGCATCGGCTTCCGCCGGGACGAGGTCACCAAGCGCCGTCCCGACGGGTCGACGTACAGCTCGACGCGCAGCGTCCGCATCTCCCGCAAGACCGGGAAGGAGATCTGATGACCGAGACGCAGGTCAACACGAATGCGGCGGAGACGACCCAGGAGACGGTCGTGCCGCGGCTGAAGACCCGCTACCGCGAGGAGATCCTCCCGGCCCTGCAGAGCGAGTTCGAGATCAAGAACGTCATGCAGGTGCCCGGGCTGACCAAGATCGTGGTCAACATGGGCGTCGGTGAGGCTGCTCGCGACTCGAAGCTGATCGAGGGTGCCATCAAGGACCTCGCCACGATCACCGGCCAGAAGCCGATGGTGACCCGGGCACGCAAGTCGATCGCGCAGTTCAAGCTGCGTGAGGGCATGCCCATCGGTGCTCACGTGACGCTGCGCGGCGACCGCATGTGGGAGTTCCTCGACCGGCTGCTGTCGCTCGCCCTGCCCCGTATCCGCGACTTCCGCGGGCTCTCGCCCCGGCACTTCGACGGGCGTGGCAACTACACGTTCGGGCTGACGGAGCAGGCCATGTTCCACGAGATCGACCAGGACAAGATCGACCGGTCGCGGGGCATGGACATCACGGTCGTGACGACCGCCAGCAACGACGACGAGGGTCGCGCGCTGCTCAAGCAGCTCGGCTTCCCCTTCAAGGAGAACTGACATGGCGAAGACTGCCCTCCGGGTGAAGGCGGCCCGCAAGCCGAAGTTCGCTGTCCGCGGCTACACCCGCTGTCAGCGTTGCGGCCGGCCCAAGGCCGTCTACCGCAAGTTCGGCCTGTGCCGCATCTGCCTGCGGGAGATGGCACACCGAGGCGAGCTGCCCGGCGTGACCAAGGCCAGCTGGTAACCCACCCAACAAGACAAACGCTGCAGGTCCGGCCGAGAAGTCGGTTGCGGAAACCACAACGAGAAAGGGCCTCACGGCCATGACGATGACTGACCCGATCGCAGACATGCTCACCCGTCTGCGCAACGCCAACCAGGCGTACCACGACGAAGTGACGATGCCCTACAGCAAGCTCAAGCAGGGCGTCGCGGACATCCTCAAGCAGGAGGGCTACATCACTTCGTACGACGTCGCCGACAACGGCAACGACGGCCAGACGGCTGTCGGGAAGACGCTCACGATCACGCTGAAGTACGGCCGCAACCGGGAGCGCTCCATCGCGGGAGTGCGCCGGATCAGCAAGCCGGGCCTGCGCGTCTACGCCAAGAGCACCGGTCTTCCGAAGGTGCTCGGCGGACTCGGTGTCGCCATCATCTCGACGAGCCAGGGCCTGCTCACCGACCGCCAGGCGAACCAGAAGGGCGTGGGTGGGGAAGTCCTCGCCTACGTCTGGTAGCCCGAGACTGCGAAGGAGAGAACAAGCATGTCGCGCATTGGCAAGCTGCCCATCGCGGTCCCCTCGGGTGTGGACGTCGCCATCGACGAACGCCTCGTGACCGTCAAGGGCCCCAAGGGCACCCTGTCCCACCAGGTCGCCGCCCCCATCACCGTGGGGAAGGACGACACCGGGACACTCGAGGTCAAGCGGCCCGACGACGAGCGTGAGAGCCGGTCGCTCCACGGCCTGACCCGCACCCTGATCAACAACATGGTGATCGGCGTGACCGAGGGCTACGAGAAGAAGCTCGAGATCGTCGGCGTCGGCTACCGCGTGCTGTCGAAGGGCCCGACGCAGCTGGAGTTCCAGCTCGGCTACTCCCACTCCATCACGTTCAACGCGCCGGAAGGCATCACCTTCACGGTGGACGGACCGACCCGGCTCGGTGTCCAGGGCATCGACAAGCAGCTGGTCGGCGAGACCGCGGCGAACATCCGCAAGCTGCGCAAGCCCGAGCCCTACAAGGGCAAGGGCGTTCGCTACGCGGGCGAACACATCCGCCGCAAGGTCGGAAAGGCTGGTAAGTGACCATGGCGATCACACTTTCGAAGAACAAGCACACCGCCCGGCGCGTCAAGTCGCGCCTGCGCCGCCAGGTCCGGGGCCGCAAGCGGGTCTTCGGCACCGCCGAGCGCCCGCGCCTCGTGGTCACCCGGTCCGCGAAGCACATCAGGGTCCAGGTCGTCGACGACCTGGTCGGCAACACGCTGGTCTCGGCATCGACGATGGAGGCCGACCTGCGCTCCCTCGACGGCGACAAGACCGCCAAGGCCAAGAGGGTCGGCGAACTGGTCGCCGAGCGGGCCAAGGAGAAGGGCGTGGAGTCAGTGACGTTCGACCGCGCCGGCAACAGGTACCACGGTCGCGTTGCGGCTCTGGCAGACGGGGCCCGCGAGGGCGGCCTGACCTTCTGATCGAACGACTTGCAGAAAGAACTTAGAGAGAGTTGAGGACAGTCTCATGAGCGGAGCCCAGCGCGGACAGCGCGGTGGCGAGCGCGCCTCTGGCGGAGGTCGCGGACGCGACGACCGTCGCGGAGGAGGCGACAAGACCGCCTACATCGAGCGCGTCGTCGCGATCAACCGTGTCGCCAAGGTCGTGAAGGGTGGTCGTCGCTTCAGCTTCACCGCCCTGGTGGTCGTCGGCGACGGCGAGGGTCTGGTCGGCGTCGGATACGGCAAGGCCAAGGAAGTGCCGGCGGCGATCGCCAAGGGAGTCGAGGAGGCCAAGAAGCAGTTCTTCAAGGTCCCCCGCATCCAGGGCACCATCCCGCACCCGGTCCAGGGTGAGAAGGCGGCCGGTGTCGTCCTGCTGCGCCCGGCCGCGCCCGGTACCGGTGTGATCGCCGGCGGCCCGGTGCGCGCGGTTCTGGAGTGCGCCGGCATCCACGACGTGCTGAGCAAGTCGCTCGGCTCGTCGAACCAGATCAACATCGTCCACGCGACCGTCGAGGCCCTGCGGATGCTCGAGCAGCCGGAGGCCGTGGCTTCGCGCCGGGGTCTCCCCGTCGAGGACGTGGCTCCGGCTGCCCTGCTCAGGGCACGGGCCGAGGTCCCCGAGGGTGTCTCGCAGGAGGTGGCCGGCTGATGGCGCAGCTGAAGGTCCAGCAGAAGCGTTCCAGCATCGGCTGCAAGGCCAACCAGCGCGAGACCCTGCGCACCCTGGGGCTCAAGCGAATCGGCGACGTGGTCGTCAAGGAGGACCGCCCGGAGATCCGGGGCATGGTCCAGACCGTGCGCCACCTGGTGACGGTCGAGGAGGTCGACTGACATGACACTGAAACTTCATCACCTGCGGCCCGCCCCCGGCGCGAAGACCGCCAAGACCCGCGTCGGTCGCGGCGAGGGGTCCAAGGGCAAGACCGCCGGTCGCGGCACCAAGGGCACCAAGGCCCGCAACCAGGTTCCGGCCTCCTTCGAGGGTGGCCAGATGCCGATCCACATGCGGCTGCCGAAGCTCAAGGGCTTCAAGAACCCGTTCAAGGTGGAGTTCCAGGTGGTCAACCTCGACCGCCTCGGCGAGCTCTTCCCCGACGGCGGAGAGGTGACCGTCCAGGAGCTGGTGAACCGTGGTGCCGTGCGCAGCGGCCACCCGGTCAAGGTCCTCGGCCAGGGCGACCTCTCGGTGTCCGTGCAGGTCAGCGCCAACGCCTTCTCCGGCTCAGCCAGGGAGAAGATCGAGGCCGCCGGCGGCACCGCCACGGTCGTCTGATCGCCGTTGAGTGAGGGGCCCACGGGATGACTGTTAGGCTTCCCGGGGCAACTCGCCCACCGACGGTCGAGCTCGTCGAGACCTGCCGAGGGCCACGCCCCGCCTGGAGAAAGAGGATGTCGTGCTAGGCGCGTTCGCCAACGCTTTCCGGACGCCGGACCTGCGTCGCAAGCTCCTGTTCGTGCTGGCGATCATCACGGTCTTCCGGCTCGGCAGCCAGGTCCCCGCCCCCGGGGTGAACGTCGCGAACGTCCAGTCGTGCCTCGACCAGCAGACGGGCAGCATCTACAGCCTGATCAACCTGTTCTCCGGCGGCGCGCTGCTGCAACTCACGATCTTCGCGCTGGGCATCATGCCTTACATCACCGCGAGCATCATCCTGCAACTCCTGGTCGTGGTCATCCCCCGGCTCGAGGCCCTCAAGAAGGAGGGCCAGTCCGGACAGACCAAGATCACGCAGTACACGCGCTACCTCACCCTCGGTCTTGCGCTGCTGCAGGCCACCGGGATCGTCGCCCTGGCCCGATCCGGCAACCTCCTCCAGGGATGTGAGGAGAGCCTGCTCCACAGCGACTCCACCTCGACCTTCCTGGTCATGGTCATCACCATGACCGCCGGCACGGCCGTGATCATGTGGCTGGGCGAGCTGATCACCGAGCACGGCATCGGCAACGGTATGTCGCTGCTGATCTTCACCCAGGTGGTCGCAACCTTCCCCGCCTCGCTGTGGGACGTGCAGCAGAGCCAGGGACCGTGGGTCTTCGGCATCGTGCTGGCGATCGGACTCGTGATCATCGCCGCGGTCATCTTCATCGAGCAGGCCCAGCGCCGGATCCCGGTCCAGTACGCCCGCCGGATGGTGGGCCGCAAGATGTTCGGTGGCAGCTCGACCTACATCCCGCTCAAGGTGAACCAGGCGGGCATCATCCCGGTCATCTTCGCCTCGTCGCTGCTCTACCTGCCCGCGATGGCTGTCCAGTTCAACGCCAACAGCGGATCGGCCTGGATCGAGTGGATCAACCGCTACTTCGTCAGCGGCAGCCACCCCGTCTACATGGCAACGTTCTTCCTCCTGATCGTCTTCTTCACCTACTTCTACGTCTCGATCACCTTCAACCCCACGGAGGTCGCGGACAACATGAAGAAGTACGGCGGCTTCATCCCCGGGATCCGGGCGGGCAAGCCGACCGAGGACTACCTGTCCTACGTCCTGTCCCGCATCACGCTGCCGGGCGCGCTGTACCTCGGTCTGATCTCGCTGATCCCGCTGATCGCGCTCGTCCTGATCGACGCCAACCAGAACTTCCCGTTCGGTGGCACGTCGATCCTGATCATGGTGGGCGTCGCCCTCGACACGGTGAAGCAGGTCGAGAGCCAGCTCCAGCAGCGCAACTACGAAGGATTCCTCCGCTAATGACCACCCCAACAAGCCGCTCGCTGCGCTCGCGCCTCGCCGGGGGCCCCGGAAAAGCATGAGGGTCATCATGATGGGCCCCCCGGGCGCCGGGAAGGGCACCCAGGCGACATTCGTCGCCGAACACTTCGGCATCCCCGCGATCTCCACCGGCGACATCTTCCGCGCCAACGTCGCCGAGGGCACACCGCTCGGCGTGGAGGCCAAGCGCTACATGGACGCCGGTGAATACGTGCCCGACGAGATCACCAACAAGATGGTCCGCAACCGCATCGACGAGCCGGACGCCGACCCCGGGTTCCTGCTCGACGGCTACCCGCGGACCCTGGCCCAGGTCGAGGAGCTCGACGGGATGGTCGAGTTCACCGGACACCGGCTCGACGCCGCAGTGGTGCTCACCGTTGACGGCGAGGAGATCGTGCAGCGGCTGCTCCAGCGCGCCGAGGTGGAGGGACGCGCGGACGACACCGAAGACGTCATCCGGCGCCGCCAGGAGGTCTACGCCGAGCAGACCGAGCCCCTGATCGAGGTCTACCGCGACCGAGGGATCCTGGTCGAGGTCGACGGAATGGGCGAGGTCGACCAGGTCACCAAGCGCATTTTCGAAGCGCTGGACGTTGTTCCTCAGTCGTGAGCGCAGCTCACGACTGAGGAACGTTGGTGGTTGAGCGAACATGTCGCGAGTGAGCTTGCGAACTCGCGAATGGGAGTCGAAACCCGGTGAGAGGACTGACCACCGCAAACCACGGAGGGGTACCACCATGGGATGGGCTGACCGCGGCATCGAGATCAAGAGCCGCGAGCAGATCGACCTGATGCGGGTCGCCGGCCTGCTGGTGGGGGAGACCCTGGAGCTGCTCCGCGCCGCCGTACGTCCCGGAGTCACCACCGGGCAGCTCGACGCCCTCGCCGAGGACAACATCAGGTCCCACGGTGGAATCCCGTCCTTCAAGGGGTACTCCCACCCGCCGTTCCCCGGCACCATCTGCGCCTCCGTCAACGACGAGGTGGTGCACGGCATCCCGGGTTCGCGCGAGCTCGCCGAGGGCGACGTGATCTCCATCGACTGCGGCGCGATCGTGGACGGCTGGCACGGCGACGCCGCGACCACGGTCGCGGTCGGTGACGTCCCGGCGGAGGTCCGGGAACTGATGCGGGTGACCGAGGAGTCGCTCTGGCGCGGCCTGGCGGCCGCTCGGCTCGGCGGCCGGGTCTCCGACATCTCCCACGCCGTCGAGTCCCACGTGCGTTCGCAGGGTCGCTACGGAATCCTCGAGGAGTACACCGGCCACGGCATCGGGACCGAGATGCACATGCCGCCCAACGTGCCGAACTACGGCCGCCGCGGCCGGGGACCGACGCTCGTCGAGGGGATGGCGCTGGCGGTCGAGCCGATGGTCACCCTGGGCAGCAAGCGCACCGTGCTCCTCGACGACGAGTGGACCGTGGTCACCAGTGACGGCAGCGCGGCGGCCCACTACGAGCACACCTTCACGCTCACGCCGACCGGGACCTGGGTGCTGACCGCGATCGACGGTGGGGAGTCCGCCCTGACCGCCCTCGGCGTGTCTTTTGGTGGTCGGTAAGTTGGTTGGACGCGCCGGCTTGGCACCAGCACCCGATGAGAAAAGGAACGAAGCGTGGACGTAGCACCGTGGATCTGGTGGGTCACGGGTGCGGTGACGCTGACAATCTTCGCCTTCGACTTGCTGATCGTTGGCCGGCGTCCGCACGAGCCCAGCATGAAGGAATGCAGCATCTACCTCTCGATCTACGTCGGGATGGCCGTGCTCTTCGGACTCGGGATCCTGGTCACGTCGGGTGGCCAGTACGCCGGCGAGTTCTACGCCGGTTGGCTCACCGAGTACTCCCTCTCGGTCGACAATCTCTTCATCTTCATCATCATCATGAGCAAGTTCATGGTGCCCCGGGAGCTGCAGCAGTTCGCCCTGATGATCGGCATCGTGATGGCCCTCGTGATGCGGGCCATCTTCATCGCCGTCGGTGCGGCCGCGATCGAGAACTTCTCCTGGATCTTCTACCTGTTCGGGCTGTTCCTCATCTACACGGCCTGGAAGCTCATCAAGGAGGGCGGGGAGGACGAGGACGACTACGAGGAGAACCGGTTGGTCCGCTGGGTGGAGAAGCGGTTCCCGGCGACCACCACGTGGCACGGCCGCAAGATCCTGACTGTCGAGAACGGCAAGCGGGTGATCACCCCGCTGGCCATCGTGATCCTGACTCTGGGGACGACCGACCTGCTCTTCGCGCTGGACTCGATCCCGGCGATCTATGGGCTCACCTCGGAGCCCTATCTGGTGATGACCGCCAACATCTTCGCGCTGATGGGCCTGCGCCAGCTCTACTTCCTGATCGGCGGGCTCCTGGAGCGGCTGATCTACCTGTCCTACGGGCTGGCGATCCTGCTCGCCTTCATCGGCGTGAAGCTGATCCTCGAGGCGCTGCACCTCAACGAGCTGCCGTTCATCAACGGGGGCGAGCACGTCGAGTGGGCGCCAGAGATCCCGATCTGGCTCTCGCTCACGGTCATCGTGGGCATCCTCGCGGCGACGGCCGTGATTTCCCTGATCGCATCCCGCCACATGTCGAAGCAGGAGCTGGACGCCGCCACCGGTCCGCGGCGCGACTGGGAGGATGACTAGCGCCTACCCCCGTGGCCCGACGGTTCGATTAGGGATTCGGGTCCGCTTCCCCCTAGACTGGTGCGTCGGCCCAACGTGGGCTGCGCTTCGTGGTGCCTCGCGGCTGCCCGGAGCACTCCTCGAACGACCTCGTCAGGGGCTGTCGAGCGTGCCCGGGTCGAGGTTCCGGAGCCGTCCACGAGGTCCACGGGGCTCCGGCCCCGGAGGTTCCCGGGTCACCTGCCCTCGGGCAGTGCAGCAACGGTAGATCAGCGGCCCACACCGGGCGAGTCAACCAGAAGATTGTGAGGACATGCCGAAGAAAGAAGGCGTGATCGAGATCGAGGGCACCGTCGTGGAGGCCCTCCCCAACGCCATGTTCCGGGTCGAACTGACCAACGGACACAAGGTGCTCGCCCACATCAGCGGCAAGATGCGTCAGCACTACATCCGGATCCTCCCCGAGGACCGCGTGGTGGTGGAGCTCTCGCCCTACGACCTCACCCGGGGTCGCATCGTCTACCGCTACAAGTAAGCAGTAAGCAGCCGATCGAGCAAGAGAGGCCCTCCTCGTGAAGGTCAACCCGAGCGTCAAGAAGATCTGTGACAAGTGCAAGGTGATCCGTCGCCACGGCCGCGTCATGGTGATCTGCGACAACCCGCGCCACAAGCAGCGCCAGGGCTGAAGTCCCGGCACGACACAACTGAACAAGCATCGTGATCGCTAGGTCGCCAAAACCGAACTATCGGGTTGCCGACTGAAGCACCCCCGGAGCAGTGGCCGGGGCCCACCCGAGGCTGGTTGGGGTGCGACACGACCGAAACCACTGTGTCAACCAGAGAAGGAACGCCAATGGCACGCCTCGTCGGTGTCGACCTGCCGCGCGACAAGCGCATTGAGGTCGCACTCACCTACATCTACGGCATCGGCCGTACCCGCGCCCAGGAAGTGCTGGCAGCCACCGGGGTCAACCCCGACCTGCGAGTTCACGAGCTGGGTGACGAGGAGCTGGTCAAGCTCCGCGACGCCATCGACGGCGCCGACATCAAGATCGAGGGTGACCTCCGCCGCGAGGTCCAGGCTGACATCCGTCGGAAGATCGAGATCGGCAGCTATCAGGGTCGCCGCCACCGCCAGGGCCTCCCGGTCCGCGGTCAGCGCACCAAGACCAACGCCCGCACCCGCAAGGGTCCGAAGCGCACGGTCGCCGGCAAGAAGAAGGCCACCAAGTGACCACAGGCCGAACTCGCCGAGGCACCTCGGCCGGCCCGGATCACCGCTGACCACGAACCCACAGACCAGCTACCTCAGGAGTTACCGAATGCCTCCCAAGAGCCGCGCAGCGGCCGGCGCCCGCAAGGCGCGTCGCAAGATCAAGAAGAACGTCGCCACGGGCGAAGCCCACATCAAGAGCACGTTCAACAACACGATCGTCACGATCACCGACCCGACCGGTGCGGTGATCTCGTGGGCCTCAGCCGGCACCGTCGGCTTCAAGGGCTCGCGCAAGTCCACGCCGTACGCCGCCCAGATGGCCGCCGAGGCCGCGGGTCGCCGGGCGATGGACCACGGCATGAAGAAGATCGACGTCTTCGTGAAGGGCCCCGGCTCGGGCCGCGAGACCGCGATCCGGTCACTGGGTGCGATCGGCCTCGAGGTCGGCACCATCCAGGACGTCACGCCCACCCCCCACAACGGATGCCGCCCGCCCAAGCGCCGGCGCGTCTGACGACCCGAGACCCAAGGAGACAACTCAGTTATGGCCCG
This sequence comes from uncultured Actinomycetota bacterium, assembly GCA_963830755.1. Lineage (GTDB taxonomy): Bacteria > Actinomycetota > Actinomycetes > Propionibacteriales > Nocardioidaceae > Nocardioides. The sequence continues at coordinate 148,436 of CAWHNI010000001.1, forward strand.
CTACACCGGCCCCATGACCAAGAAGTCGCGCCGTCTCGGTGTCGACCTCGTCGGTGGCGACTCGGCGTTCGAGCGTCGCCCCTACCCGCCCGGCCAGCACGGCCGCGGCCGCATCAAGGAGAGCGAGTACCTCCTCCAGCTTCGCGAGAAGCAGAAGGCGCGTATCTCCTACGGCATCCTCGAGCGCCAGTTCCACAACTACTACGTCGAGGCGTCGCGTCGCCAGGGCAAGACCGGTGACAACCTGCTGCAGCTGCTCGAATGCCGTCTCGACAACGTGGTCTACCGGGCCGGCTTCGCCCGCACCCGTCGCCACGCGCGCCAGCTCGTCGTGCACGGTCACTTCAAGGTGAACGGCCGGAAGGTGGACATCCCGTCCTTCCAGGTCAGCGCCCACGACGTGATCGACGTGCGCGAGAAGTCGCTGGAGATGACGCCCTTCATCGTGGCTCGCGAGACCCACGGCGAGCGGGTCGTCCCGGCGTGGCTCGAGGCGATCCCGACCCGCATGCGCATCCTCGTTCACCAGCTCCCGGTCCGGGCCCAGATCGACATCCCGGTCCAGGAGCAGCTGATCGTCGAGTACTACTCCAAGAAGTAAGACCGACCGTGGGGGTCTCCCCCCGCGGACCGCACCGCAACTCCTCGCCACAGAAGTTCGGGCCCATCAAATGGTGGTTGGGCCCGGAAAGGAAAGATTCAGTGCTTATCGCTCAGCGACCGACCCTGTCGGAAGAATCCGTTGACGAGTTCCGCTCGCGATTCGTCATCGAGCCGCTGGAGCCGGGTTTCGGCTACACGCTCGGCAACTCGCTCCGCCGTACTCTCCTGTCCTCGATCCCTGGTGCCTCGGTCACGAGCATCAAGGTGGACAACGTCCTGCACGAGTTCTCGACGATCGAGGGCGTCAAGGAGGACGTCACGGAGGTGATCCTCAACCTCAAGGGTCTCGTCGTCTCCTCCGAGCACGACGAGCCGGTCACGATGTACCTGCGCAAGTCCGGCGCGGGCGACGTGACGGCCGCCGACATCGCCCCGCCGGCCGGGGTGGAGGTTCACAACCCCGATCTGAAGATCGCCACCCTGTCCGACAAGGGCAAGCTGGAGATGGAGCTCGTCGTCGAGCGCGGCCGTGGCTACGTCTCCGCGGTGCAGAACAAGGGCGCGGACAACGAGATCGGCCGGATGCCGGTCGACTCGATCTACAGCCCCGTCCTCAAGGTGACCTACAAGGTCGAGGCCACGCGTGTCGAGCAGCGGACCGACTTCGACAAGCTGGTCATCGACGTCGAGACCAAGCCGTCGATCCGTCCCCGCGACGCGATCGCCTCGGCCGGTAAGACCCTGGTCGAGCTGTTCGGCCTGGCCCGCGAGCTCAATGTCGAGGCCGAGGGCATCGACGTCGGCCCGTCGCCGGTGGACGAGCAGCTCGCTGCTGATCTCGCCCTCCCGGTCGAGGACCTGCAGCTGACCGTCCGGTCCTACAACTGCCTCAAGCGTGAGGGCATCCACACCGTGGGTGAGCTCATCTCCCGCTCGGAGCAGGACCTGCTCGACATCCGCAACTTCGGCGCGAAGTCGATCGACGAGGTCAAGGCCAAGCTGGTCGAGATGGGCCTGTCCCTGAAGGACAGCGCGCCCGGCTTCGACCCGCACGCTGCTCTGGCGGCGTACGGCGACGACGATGACGACGCCTTCGTGGAAGACGAGCAGTACTGACACCCATCTACTCCGGTACCTGACACGGCCGGGGAGAAACGAGTAGAGAAATGCCTACCCCCACCAAGGGTGCCCGCCTCGGCGGCAGCCCCGCTCACCAGCGCCTGATCCTGGCGAACCTGGCCACCGCGCTCTTCGAGCACGGCCGGATCACCACCACCGAGACCAAGGCGCGTCGGCTGCGTCCGGTCGCGGAGAAGCTGATCACCAAGGCCAAGAAGGGCGACTTGCACAACCGGCGCGAGGTCCTCAAGACCATCCGCGACAAGTCGGTGGTGCACACGCTCTTCACCGAGATCGCGCCGACCTTCGCGGAGCGTCCGGGCGGTTACACCCGGATCACCAAGATCGGGCCGCGCAAGGGCGACAACGCCCCGATGGCCGTGATCGAGCTGGTGACCGAGGAGTACTCCCCGAAGGCCAAGCCGGCGAAGAAGCCCGCCCGCGGCAAGACCGAGGCCGCGGCGAAGCCGTCCCCGGCTCCGGCCGACGAGGCTCACGCTGAGGAGGCTCCGGCCGACGACGCGCCGGTCGAGATGACCGACGAGGCATCGCCCGAGGAGAGCGTCGTCGCGGAGGCCGAGGAGGTTCCTGCAGACGAGGCGGCCGAGGCGGAGGCGCCCGAGGCGGCTGCGGACGAGCCCGCCGAGGAGGCGGAGTCCCCGGAGGAGTCCAAGGACGCCTGACCGCACAACAGCAGTCGAGGGCCCGTCACCCGTCAGGGGTGGCGGGCCTTCGTGCTGTCGTCGGCTGGCCACGGGAGCCGGGTGAGCAGATCCGCGGCGTCCAGGCTCCGGGGTTCGGCTCGGCGACGAGCGAGATCGTTCGTGACCTGCTGCACCAGCTCACAGGCGGGCGTGGGGACGCCGTGCAGGCGCCCGAGCAGGACGATCTCGCCGGCCAGGTAGTCGACCTCGGTGCTGCCGGTCGCCCGGGTGATGCTCTGCCACGTTGAGCCACCGGGTGGGGCGGCACCGGACCTGCGCTGCAGGATGTCGCCCCGTCGCTCGTCGTCCTGCGCGGCGGTGACCAGTGGGATGCCTGCGGCGCGGATGGCCGCCTCGCCCTCGGCTTCCGCCCGACGGGCGAGCTCGTCGGCGGCCTGGCCCTTGACGCACGCCGCGTCGACGCCGTTCCCGACGTTCATGAGGAGCTTGCGGTACTTCCAGGCCATGATGTCGGACCGCGGCGCCGACGCGAATCCGGCGTCGCGAAGATCGGCAGAGACCGCACCGGTGAGGTGGTCGGTGCCCTCGGGCACCCGGCCGAGGTCGAGGATGCCGGGGACGGGATGGCACTTGGCGACGACCACGCCGGGCTCGAGGTGGGTCGACGGCAGCATGACGCACACCGCGTAGACGTGAGCGAACCGGCGGAGTGCCGCGAGCTCGGTGGCGACCCCGTTGGTCGCGCAGAAGATCGGGGTGCCGGCCGGCGCGTGGGCGGAGAGGTCGTCGAGGGCTGCGGCTACCTGGTGGGACTTCACGGTGAGCAGGCAGACCGTGTCACCGCCCCATTGCACGTCGGCGGCGTGGTCGGTCGCCGGTGCTTCGACCACGTGCATGCCCGAGCCCGTGTCCATCCGCAGTCCGTCGGCCCGGATCTGCTCCAGGTGCTCGCCCCGCGCGATCAGGGTGGTCGGGTGGTCGGCGAGGGCGAGATGTCCTCCGATCACCCCTCCGACCGCGCCCGCGCCGTAGACGACGTACCTCATCGGCCGGCCGTTCCCGGCGCGGACCGGTCCGGGGAAGGCGCGGGGCGGCTCACACTGCCGGCGCGGCAGCCTTGGGTGACGGGCCGTGCTCGTTGTCGCCGTGGCTGTCCTGGCAGTAGAAGACGATCAGGATGATCCAGCCGACGATCGGAATCAGGCCGATCAGGATCCACCATCCGCTTCGGGAGGTGTCGTGCAGGCGCCGGATCGCGACGGCGATGCTCGGCAGGAGCAGGGCAAGGCTGGCGATCGTCCCGATCACGCCGACGTTGGTGGTGTCGGACATAGTGCCGAAGATGGAGTCGAGCACGCTGGCGACCATGCTGACGAGGACGGTGAAGAGGAAGAACCACCAGTACTCCGAGCGGCGAGCCCGGCCGGAGAATCCAACGTACTGCCGGAAACAACTCTGAACTGCTTCGACGAAACCCATGGTGCACTCCCTGTCGCTCGGGCGCGTCACCCGATCGCGCGCCGCCGACCGGAACGCTAGCGCAGCGGGCCCCCGATGTGCGGGATGTGCCCCGCCGGACCAGGTGGCTCACGCGGACCAGGAGCGTTCGACGAGCAGCGTGGCCTCGGTCAGGCCCAGGCCGAGGCGGCGGGCCACGGCGACGTAGGCCGCGGCAGCCTCACCGGCCTCTGCACCTCCTGCGACCGCGCCGGGGGCAACGAAGGTCCCGCGCCGCCCCTCGGTGATCACGACGCCGTCCGTCTCGAGCGCCCGGTAGGTCTTCGCGACCGTGTTCACGGCCAGGTCGAGCTCCGCGGCCAGCGCCCGCACGGTCGGGAGGCGGGTGCCGGACGGGAGGTCACCGGCGGCGGCGCGGGCGGCGATCTGCCGACGGAGCTGTTCGTACGGCGGCTCCGACGCGCCCGGGTCGAGCGGGATCAGGTCCATGCCGGGACCCTACGCGTGGTAGAGACAAGGCGTGACCGACGACGTGCTGGTGATGGGGGAGTCCCTCGTCGACGTCGTACGCGCTGCCGACGGTTCTGTGAACGAGCACGTCGGTGGCAGCGCGGCCAACGTCGCGGTCGCCCTGGCCCGGCTCGGGCGGACCGTCCGGTTCGCGACCAGCTTCGCCGACGACGCCCACGGCCGGATGGTGGCCGGACACCTCGACCGCGCCGGCGTGCGGCTGGCCAACGAACCGCACTCGATCGCGCGCACGTCCACGGCGGTGGCAACCCTGGACGCCGACGGCGCCGCACACTACGAGTTCGACCTCGAGTGGGCCCTGGACCCGCCGACGGTGCAGGACACGCCAGCAGCAGTCCACGTCTGCTCGCTGGGGGCGGTGCTGTCGCCGGGCTCGGACGTGGTCCGTGCCATGGTGTCCCGGCTCCGGGGGAGCGCACTGGTGAGCTACGACATCAACGCCCGGCCGGTCATCACGGGGACCGGTCCCGACCTGCTCGAGCGGGTCGAGCGGATCGTCGCGTTGAGCACGCTCGTGAAGGCGTCCGACGAGGACCTGGCCGCGCTCTACCCGACACTCGACCTTACGGACGCTGCCGATGGGTTGTTGGAGCGGGGCCCGTCCGCGGTCGTCGTCACGCGCGGTGAGCAGGGCGCCGTGTGGTTCTCCGGCGCGGGCCGGGTCGAGGTCTCCTCGATCCCGGTGCCGGTGGCCGACACCATCGGCGCCGGCGACACGTTCGCCGCTGCCCTGGTTGACGGCCTGCTGGGGCGCGGGGACGTCGCCTCCCTGGACGAGGCCTCCGTCCAGGAGGTCCTGGCCCGAGCCGTCCGGGCCGCCGCGGTGACCGTCTCGCGTCCCGGCGCGGACCCGCCGTACGCCTCCGAGCTGCCCTGAGAGGATGCGCGGCATGCGGATCCGGATGGACCTCGCCTACGAGGGCACCGACTTCCACGGCTGGGCTTCCCAGCCGGGGCTGCGGACCGTGCAGGGCACCCTGGAGGCCGCGCTGGCGACTCTGCTGCGGGTTCCCTCGGTCTCGCTGGTGTGTGCCGGCCGCACCGACACCGGCGTCCACGCCCGTGGTCAGGTGTCCCACGTCGACGTCGACGCCGACGTGGTTGCTCGGGCCGCTGGTCGCTCGACCCAACCGGTCCCCGAAGCCCTGTTGCCACGACTCAACGGCATCCTGCCTTCCGACGTGCGCGTACGCCGGGTGGTGGCGGCTGCGGACGGGTTCGACGCCCGCTTCTCCGCGCTCTGGCGGCGCTACTGCTACCGCATCGCCGACCGGGCCGAGACGCTCGACCCGCTGGCGCGCCGGCACGTACTGGCCTGGCCGCGGCCGCTGGACGTCGAGGCGATGAACGACGCTTCGGTTGCCCTGCTCGGAGAGCACGACTTCGCGTCGTTCTGTCGGCAGCGCGAGGGCGCGACCACGATCCGGACCCTGCTCGAGCTCGGGTGGACCCGGGACGACGACGGTCTGGCGGTCGCGACGGTCCGGGCCGATGCGTTCTGCCACAGCATGGTCCGGTCCCTGGTCGGCTGCCTGCTCGCCGTCGGGGAGGGTCGGCGGCCCGTCCCGTGGGCGTCCGAGATCCTGCAGGCCGAGGTGCGCGACCCGGCGGTGACCGTCGTACAGGCGCACGGGCTCACCCTCGAGGAGGTCTGTTTCCCGCCGGACGACCACCTCGCCGCGCGGGCCGTGGAGACGAGGGCGCGGCGGGATGACTGACCACTACTTCAGCGCCGACCCGTCCACCCCGTTCGAGCGCGAGACGTTCACCTGCGAGGTGTGGGGGCATGAGCTGACGCTGGTGAGCGGTTCGGGCGTCTTCAGCCGCGGGCACCTCGACCGCGCCACGGCCGTGCTGTTCCGGGAGACGGAGCCCCCGGCGCAGGGGCAGTTCCTCGACCTCGGCTGCGGGTACGGCGTCATCGGGCTGGCCATCGCCCGGGCAGTGCCGTTGGCCACCGTCACCGCCGTCGACGTCAACGAGCGGGCCCTCGCGCTGGCCAACGAGAACGCCGCGGCGCTCGGCGTGGAGGGGCGGTTCGTCGCCTGCCTCCCGGATGCGGTCCCGACCGATGCGACGTACGACGAGATCTGGTCGAACCCGCCGATCCGGATCGGCAAGCAGGCCCTGCACGACCTGGTGCTGACCTGGCTGCCCAGGCTGCGGCCCGACGGCAGGTTGGTGATGGTCGTCGGGAAGAACCTCGGCGCCGACTCCCTCCAGCGGTGGTTGGGGGAGCAGGGCTACCCGACTCGCCGGTTGGCGAGTGCCAAGGGGTTCCGGGTGCTGGAGTCACGAGTCAGCGAGTGATCGGGGCGACCGGCGTACCCTCGAGTAAAGGCCCTCCTCCTGTCGGAGGTCGTCATGGACGTCTTGATGTACACCCTGGTGGCGCTGGCCGCCCTGGCGCTCGTCCTCCTCGCGATGAGCCCGAAGGTGGTCAAGCAGATCGAGCGCGGCGTGGTCTTCCGGCTCGGGCGGGTCCAGCGGGAGCCCAGGCGCCCTGGTCTGACCATGCTGGTCCCGGTCGTGGACCGGATGAAGCGGGTCAACGTGCAGGTGGTGACCATGCCGATCCCGGCCCAGGACGGCATCACCCGTGACAACGTCACGGTCCGCGTCGACGCCGTGGTCTACTTCAAGGTCATCGACCCGGTCCGCGCCGCGGTCGAGGTGCAGGACTACGTCTACGCCATGTCTCAGGTGGCGCAGACCTCCCTGCGCTCGATCATCGGCAAGAGCGAGCTCGACGACCTGCTGTCGAACCGCGAGCACCTCAACCAGGGCCTCGAGGTGATGCTCGACACCCCCGCGGCCTCCTGGGGCATCGACATCGACCGCGTCGAGATCAAGGACGTGGCGCTGCCGGAGACGATGAAGCGGTCGATGTCGCGGCAGGCGGAGGCGGAGCGCGAGCGCAGGTCCCGGATCATCACCGCCGACGGCGAGTACCAGGCCTCCCAGAAGCTCTCCCAGGCCGCGGGCGCGATGGCCGCCACGCCGGCCGCGCTGCAGCTGCGGTTGCTCCAGACGATGGTGGAGGTGGCGGCCGAGAAGAACTCCACCCTCGTGCTGCCGTTCCCGGTCGAGATGCTGCGCTACTTCGAGGCCATGGCCACGGGTACGCCGGCGGCGCCGCGCGGCGGCGGGCAGTCGGAGGCCCGCGACGAGGACGTGGGCGCGGACGGGCCGATCCTGGACGAGCACGAACCACCCACGCCCCTCGGGCGCCGCGACCGCGCCGTCGACGGGTGACGCCGCCCGTTGACCACTCAGCAGCAGGCAGCCGCGTCGGCGGGGCGAGCAGCGTCAGTCGCGCAGCAGGTCTCATTCGCGGCGTCTCCTGAGAACGTCTCGCTGTCCTCGAGCACGGTGTAGACCTCCCAGCGCTCCCCGTCCGGCGCGCCCTCGACCCAGAACTTGTCCTGTCGGGCGTAGCAGCAGGTGGAGTCCCGCTCCTCCGTGGAGGCCAGACCCTCGGTGACGAGGCGGGCCTGGGTCTTCTCGACGGTGGTCGTGTCGGCCACCTCGACCCCGAGGTGGTTGACGGATCCGCCCTGACCGGGGTTCTCGATCAGGACCAGCTTCAGCGGGGGCTCGGTCACAGCGAAGTTGGCGTAGCCAGGCTTGGTCTTGGCCGGGGCAGTGCCGAACAGGCCCGTGTAGAAGGCGATCGACGCGTCGAGGTCGTCGACGTTGAGGGCGAGCTGGATGCGGGACATGAGGATCCTCCGTAGATATCGATGAATGTCTATGTCCGAGACCTTGGCACAGACATAGATGTCTGTCAATATGTAGTCATGCCGAAGACCCTCCAGCTCACGCCGGTCGAGACCGTCGCCTGCTGTCCGCCGCTGACGATCGAGCCGATCAGCCTCGAGCAGGCCGAGCGGATCGTGCCCCTGGTCAAGGCGCTCGCCGATCCCGTCCGGCTGCGCCTGCTGTCCCTGATCGCCTCCCATGCGGGACGCGAGGCGTGCGTGTGCGACCTCAACGACGCCTTCGAGCTCTCCCAGCCGACCATCAGCCACCACCTCAAGCAGCTGCACGCGGCCGGCCTGATCGACCGGGAGAAGCGTGGCGTCTGGGTCTTCTACCGCCTCAACGACACCGCGCTCGCCGATGTCGGTGCGCTACTCGGAGGCACGGTCGCGTGACCGTGGCGCGCCGCGCCGCTGCCGAATTCCTCGGCACGGCGTTCCTGGTCATGGCCGTGATCGGCTCCGGCATCGCGGCGGCCCGCCTGTCGCCGGGGGACGTCGGGCTGCAGTTGCTGGAGAACAGCATCGCCACCGGAGCCGCGCTGGTGGCCCTGATCCTGGCCCTTCAGCCGGTGTCCGCAGCCTTCAACCCGGTGGTCACCCTCGTCGAGCGGGCACTCGGGCTCCTCGACACGACAACCGCGGCCGCTCTCGTCGGTGCGCAGATCGTGGGCGGCTGTCTCGGTGCAGTGGTGGCGAACCTGATGTTCGACCTCGACCCGGTGTCGCTCGCGACGACCGAGCGCGGCGGCGGCGGCGTACTCCTCGCTGAGGTCGTCGCCACCTTCGGCCTGCTGCTGATCATCTTCGGCACTCTGCGCTCGGGGCGGAACGAGGCGGTGGCGTTCGCGGTCGGCGCCTACATCTCCGCGGCGTACTTCTTCACCAGCTCCACCAGCTTCGCCAACCCCGCCGTGACCGTGGCCCGGATGCTCTCCGACACGTTTGCGGGCATCGCGCCGTCGTCCGTGCTGCCGTTCGTGGCCATGCAGGTGCTGGGCGGCGCCCTCGCCGCTGGCGCGGTGCTCCTGCTCTACCCGACCATCAGAAAGGCACCGTCGTGAGCCTCCCCACCGTGCTCTTCGTGTGCGTCCACAACGCCGGCCGCTCGCAGATGGCAGCCGGCTTCCTCCAGCACCTGGCCGGCGACCGGGTCGAGGTGCTCTCGGCCGGGTCGAAGCCGGCCGACGCCGTCAACCCGGCGGCGGTGGCCGCCATGGCCGAGGTCGGCATCGACCTGGCGACCGCCACGCCGAAGCTGCTCACGGACGCAGCGGTCGAGGAGGCGGACGTTGTGGTCACCATGGGCTGCGGGGACGCCTGTCCGTTCTACCCGGGCAAGCGGTACGAGGACTGGCCGCTGGACGACCCGGCCGGCCAGGGCATCGAAGGAGTGCGTCCGATCCGCGACGAGATCCGGTCACGGGTCGAGGTCCTGGTGGCGGAGCTGCTTGCGGGCTGAGGGCCCCCGCAGGCTCGGCCGGGGTCGGGGCAGGATGGGGCCATGACGACGTACGAAGCCGCCGAGAACCGATACGACGACGCCACCGGGATGGTCTATCGCTTCGCCGGTCGCAGCGGGCTGAAGCTGCCCGTCCTGTCGCTCGGACTGTGGCAGAACTTCGGCGACGACCGGTCCGAGGAGAACCAGCGCGCCATCCTGCGCCGGGCCTTCGACCGAGGCGTCACCCACTTCGACCTCGCCAACAACTACGGCCCGCCCTACGGCCGCGCCGAGGAGAACTTCGGCCGCTACCTCGCCGACGACTTCAAGCCGTACCGCGACGAGCTGGTCATCTCCACGAAGGCCGGCTACGACATGTGGCCGGGTCCCTACGGCCAGGGCGGCGGCTCGCGGAAGTACGTGCTCGCCTCGCTCGATCAGTCGCTGGCCCGGATGGGGCTGGAGTACGTCGACATCTTCTACAGCCACCGCTTCGACCCGGAGACCCCGGTCGAGGAGACGATGATGGCGCTGGACCACGCGGTCACGGCAGGGCAAGGCGCTGTACGCCGGCATCTCGTCGTACTCCGCCGAGAAGACGCGCGAGGCCGCGACGATCGCCCGCGAGCTGGGCACGCCGCTGCTGATCCACCAGCCGTCGTACTCCATGCTCAACCGCTGGATCGAGGAGGACCTGCTCGACGAGCTCGAGGAGCAGGGCATGGGCTGCATCGTGTTCACGGCGCTCGCACAGGGCCTGCTGACCGACCGCTACCTCGAGGGGGTGCCGTCCGACTCGCGCGCGGCCCGAGAGGACAGCACGATCGCGTCCGACCACCTCGACGAGGACACCTTGAACCACGTCCGGAGGCTGAACGAGATCGCTGCCAGCCGCGGCCAGAAGCTCGCCCAGCTGGCGCTGCAGTGGGCCGTCCGCGACCCGCGGGTGACCTCGGCCGTGATCGGCGCCTCCTCGGTCGAGCAGCTGGATACCAACCTGGACGCGTTGTCCTTCCCGACGCTGACCGACGAGGAGCTGTCCGTGATCGACCAGGAGGCCGTCGAGGCCGGCGTCAACCTGTGGGCGCAGCAGACCGAAGCCTGACCCGCCCCATCCTGGGGGTCGTGTGCCGAAACGGCCGCCGGAGCGACCGTCTCAGCACACGACGCCGACAAAACACGGTGCGGCTGCTTGCGCGGTAGCGGAGAATCGAACCTTGTGGGTCACGTGGACGTCGCCGGAGTGCGTTACGAGCTGCCCGACGGGCGGGTGCTGCTCGACGACGTGTCGTTCCGGGTCGGCGAGGGGGCCAAGGTCGCGCTGGTCGGCGCCAACGGCGCCGGCAAGACCACGCTCCTGCGCATCATCACCGGCGACCTGAAGCCGCACGCCGGGGCCGTCACCCGGTCGGGCGGGCTCGGGGTGATGCGGCAGATGGTCGGGCATGGGCTGCAGATTGCCGCAGGTGAGGAGCCCACGGTCGCCGACCTGCTGCTCTCGGTCTCGCCGCCGCGCGTGCGCAGCGCCGCCGCCGAGGTGGACCGCTGCGAGCGGGTGCTGATGGAGACCGACGACGAGAAGACCCAGATGCGCTACGCCGCGGCGCTGTCCGAGTACGCCGACGCGGGCGGCTACGACCTCGAGGTCACCTGGGACGTGTGCACGATCAAGGCACTCGGCGTGCCCTTCGACCGGGCGAAGTACCGCGAGCTGCGCACCCTGTCCGGCGGCGAGCAGAAGCGGCTGGTCCTGGAGTTCCTGCTGGCCGGCCCCGACGAGGTGCTGCTGCTCGACGAGCCCGACAACTTCCTCGACGTGCCCGGGAAGATCTGGCTCGAGCAGCGGATCCGGGAGTCCGACAAGACGATCCTGTTCATCAGCCACGACCGCGAGCTGCTCGACAACACCGCGACCCGGGTGGTGACCGTCGAGCTCGGCGCCGCCGGCAACAGGGTCTGGACGCACCCGGGTGGGTTCGCGTCGTACCACGAGGCGCGCCGGGACCGCTTCGCGCGCTTCGAGGAGCTGCGCAAGCGCTGGGACGAGGAGCACGCCAAGCTCACGCGCCCAGATGCTGATGTACAAGCAGAAGGCCGCGTACAACTCCGACATGGCCAGCCGCTACCAGGCCGCGCAGACCCGGCTGCGGAAGTTCGAGGAGGCGGGGCCGCCCGACCGAGCAGCCGCGCGAGCAGCAGGTGAAGATGCGGCTCAAGGGTGGCCGCACCGGCAAGCGGGCGGTGGTCTGCGAGGACCTCGAGCTGAGCGGGCTGATGCAGCCGTTCGACCTCGAGGTCTGGTACGGCGAGCGGGTGGCCGTCCTCGGCAGCAACGGCTCGGGCAAGTCCCACTTCCTGCGGCTGCTCGCCGCCGGCGGCAGCGACCCCGACGTCGAGCACCGGCCGGTCGGCGACGGCTGGCGCGATCGCCCCGGTCCGGCACACCGGCAAGGCCAAGCTGGGCGCCCGGGTGCGGCCCGGCTGGTTCGTGCAGACCCACGAGCACCCCGAGCTGCAAGGGCCGCACGCTGCTGGAGATCCTGCACCGCGGCGACGAGCACCGCGACGGGATGGGACGCGAGCAGGCGAGCCGCGTGCTGGACCGCTACGAGCTCGCCCACGCCGCCGACCAGAGCTTCGAGTCGCTCTCGGGCGGGCAGCAGGCCCGGTTCCAGATCCTGCTGCTGGAGCTGTCCGGCGCGACCCTGCTGCTGCTCGACGAGCCGACCGACAACCTCGACGTCCAGTCCGCCGAGGCGCTGGAGGAGGGCCTCGCGTCGTTCGAGGGCACGGTGATCGCGGTGACCCACGACCGCTGGTTCGCCCGCGGCTTCGACCGCTTCCTCGTCTACGGCGCGGACGGCGACGTCTACGAGTCCGACGGGCCGGTCTGGGACGAGGGCCGGGTCCAGCGGGTCCGCTGACGGCTCGCTGCGGCGTGCTGGTGCCTGCTGCGGTCAGTCGGCGTCGGAGTCGAGGACGAGCGTGGCCTGGTGGTCGTCGTCACCACGGCGGTAGGTGACCGTCACCTCGTCCCCGGGCCGGTAGGACCGGATCGTCGCGACCAGCGAGTCCGCGCCGGTGATCTGGCGTGTCTTCGATGCGGGTGATGACGTCGCCGTTCTCCAGGCCGGCGTCGGCAGCGGTGGAACTGTCGCTGACCTCCTGGACCTGGGCGCCCTCGGGCGGCAGGTCACCGGCCAGCGGTTCCACGTCGGACACGGTGATGCCCAGGCGGGCGTGCGTCGGGGTGTCGCCGGACGAGCATCTGCTTCGACGATCGGCATCACCTCATCCATCGGTATCGCGAAGCCCAGACCGATCGATCCGCCCTGCCCGGCGGATTCCCCACTGGTCCGGATGGAGGAGTTGACGCCGACAACGGCCCCGTTCATGTCGACCAGGGGTCCGCCGCTGTTGCCCGGGTTGATCGCGGCGTCGGTCTGGATCGGCCGGGTACGTCGTGCTCTCGCCGGCGGCGTCCGTGCCGACGCTGACCGGCCGGTCGAGCGCGGAGACGATGCCACTGGTGACAGTGGAGTCCAGCCCGAACGGCGAGCCGACGGCCACGACGTCCTGGCCGATGTCGAGGTTGCCGGACTTGCCGATCGTCGCCGGCGTCAGCCCGTCGACGCCCTCGGCCCTGATCACGGCGGTGTCGGTCAGCGGGTCGGTGCCGACGACCTCGGCGTCAGCTCGGTCGCCGTTCTCGAACGACACCGAGATCTGTCCGCCCTCGCCGGCCAGCTCGACCACGTGGTCGTTGGTCAGGATCTCACCGGCTTCGCTGAGGATGATCCCCGAGCCGGATCCGCTGGCCGGCTGGCCCTCGACCTCGCCCGCGACGTCGATCTTGACGACCGACGGAAGCACCTCGGCGGCGACCTGCTCCACCGAGCCGTCCGGGGCGGGGGAGTCCCCGTAGTCGACGACGGGGATCGACCCGGCGGACGACGGTACTGCCGGTCGCGGCCGGTTCGTCGGAACCCCACTCCTGCCAGGCGGCGGCACCGGCCAGGCCGGCACCGCCCCCCAGCACGAGGGCGCCAACAAGGACGGAGCCGGCGATCAGTCCGCCGCGTCCCGGGCTGCGCGGGGGAGGCGCGCCGTGGGAAACGGGCGGAGGCATGATCGGTCGGGTCTCGTAGTCGGTCACACGCCAACCGTGCCCGGGGACCCTGTGATCACGCTGAGATGATGCTGGGGACCGTTCAAGAACCGCGAGTGGGCTCGATCACAGGTCAGACCTTGCGGGCCGGATCGCCGGGGCGGACCGTCCCGCCACGCACCACCCGGGCGTTGAGGCCGCGCAATCGCAGCTCCCGGCCGACGTCGGAATTGAGGAAGCCCATGGCCTCCTCGCCGAAGCGGCGCTGGAACTTCGCGCAGCCTCGGTGTGCGGCTTGTCGGACACCTCGATCACCGCACCACCGTTCTCCGGATCGCCGAGGGCGATGCGGGTGCCCGCCGGGAGGTTGGTGTGGGAGATGTCGAGGTCGACGTAGAGCTGGTCACCGGCGAGCGCCCGCTCGCTCGTCGGTCTCGGCGAGGAGCCGGATCATCCGGGAGCTCATCACGGTGACCTGCGCCTTGAGGTGGCGTCCCTCCGCGACCGCCCGCGACGTGGCCCGGGCGAGCCAGTTGTCGCCGACCAGGCCGTCGGCCTCGTCCAGCACCCCCTCCCGCAGGATCTCCCGCTCGCCGTGAGCCGGGCGGCACACGACCAGGTCGAGCGTGCCCATCTCGGCCGGCGCGGACCGCAGGTGATCCAGGCGTCCGTCAGCTGGTCGGTGGTGCGGAGGGTCATGGGCACATTCTGGCCGGTCCGGCTGCCTCGTGTCCCATCCGCGGCGCATAGCCTGCGGGCATGACGACCGCCCGCACCGTTCCGGTGACGACCGAGCTGGACGGCGACGAGCTCGACGCCGAGGACGCCTGGCACGTCGCCCGCCACTACGGACTGCGCCAAATCCTGGTCGACTCGTTCGTGCGGTTCCGGTACGGCGACGGCTTCACCAACAGCCGCGCCCTGGCGCTCCAGGCCTGCCTGGCGGTCGTACCGTTCCTGATCGCGCTCACCGGCCTCGCCGCCGACATCGACGAGGACCGGCCGGCCCGGGTCGTGGCTGCCACGATCGAGGCCGTGTCGCCCGGGGGTGGCTCGGACGACGCCCTCGCGTCCGCCGTCGTGGAGGGGTCCGAGGAGACCGGCGAGGTCGCGCTCGGCTTCGGGCTCGCGTTCGCGTTCCTCTCCATGACCACGGCGATGGCGCAGGTCGAGCGAGGCAGCAACCGCATCTACGGCATCCGTCGGGACCGGAAGGCGCTGGCGAAGTACGGGCGCGCGGCCGTGCTCACGGCGGTCCTGGCTCTGCCGGTGGGGGCCGGCTTCCTGTTGATCGTCGCCGGAGGTGCCATCGGCGACGCCATGGTGAAGGAGTACGCCTGGTCCGCGGACACCCTCCTTGCCTGGAACGTCCTGCGCTGGCCGGCCGGCCTGGCCATGCTCGTCTTCACCATTGCCGTCGTCCTGGACCACGCACCGCGGCGTCGGCAGCCGGCGCTCTCCTGGCTCGCCCTCGGCGCCTCCGTGGCCGTCGTGCTGAGCATGGTCACGACGGGCGGGCTCGCGGCGTACGTCAACCTGAGCGCGTCCTTCGGCAGCACCTACGGTCCGCTGGCCGGCGTGTTCGCGCTCCTGCTGTGGTCGCTGTTCTCCGCGATGGGTCTCTTCTACGGCGTCGCCGTGTGTGCCCAGCTCGAGGCGCTGCGCTGCGGGGAGGCCGCGCCCGCGTACGACGACCCGGGTCGGCCCCACGGCATGGTCGTCTGACACGTCGAGCTTGGGCGTCATCGGCCCCGTCGAGCTGGGCACGATCGTGCCGCATGCTCGACGGGGCCATTACGCGCCAACTCAACAAGCGGGTCAGGTCCAGCGCTCGGAGGCGGGGGTGAAGTCGAGCGTGCGGTCGCCGGTGTAGATCTGCTTGGGCCGGGCGATCTTCTGCTCCTTGTCCTGGACCAGCTCCAGCCACTGCGCGAGCCACCCGGGGGTGCGCCCGATCGCGAAGAGGACCGTGAACATCTCCGGCGGGAACTGGAAAGCCTCGTAGATGAGGCCGGAGTAGAAGTCGACGTTGGGGTAGAGCTTGCGCTTGACGAAGTAGTCGTCCTCCAGCGCGATCTTCTCCAGCTCGATGCGCGATCTCGAGCAGCGGGTTGACCCCGGTGACCTCGAAGACGTCGTCGCAGGCCTTCTTGATGATCTTGGCGCGCGGGTCGTAGTTCTTGTAGACCCGGTGGCCGAAGCCCATCAGCCGCTCGTTGCCCTCCTTCACGCCCGTGATGAAGTCGGGGATGTTGTCCTTGGAACCGATCCGGCGGAGCATCCGCAGCACCGCCTCGTTGGCGCCGCCGTGCAGCGGGCCGAAGAGGGCGGCGACGCCGGCCGCGACGGCGGAGTAGGGGTCGACCTGCGAGGAGCCCACGGAGCGTACGGCGTTGGTGGAGCAGTTCTGCTCGTGGTCGGCGTGCAGGATGAACAGCACGTCGAGGGCCTTGACCAGCCGCTCGTCGGCCTCGAACTTCCGCTCGCTCATCTTGAACAGCATCGACAGGAAGTTGGCGGTGTAGCCGAGGTCGTTGTCGGGGTAGACGAACGGCTTGCCCTGGGCGTGCCGGAAGGACCAGGCGCCCAGCGTCGGCATCTTGGCGATCATCCGCACGATCTGCATGTGGCGGTTCTCGGCGTCGGCGATGTTGCGGGCGTCGGGGTAGAACGTCGAGAGGGCGCCGACGGAGGCCATCAGCATGCCCATGGGGTGGGCGTCGTACCGGAAGCCCTCCATGAAGCTCTTCACGTTCTCGTGGACGAACGTGTGGTAGGTGATCTCGTGCACCCACGACTCGTACTCCGCCTTGGTCGGCAGGCTGCCGTGGATGAGGAGGTAGGCGACCTCGAGGAAGTTCGACTTCTCCGCGAGCTGCTCGATCGGGTAGCCGCGGTACTCGAGGATCCCCTCCTCGCCGTCGATGTAGGTCACGGCGCTGCGGCAGGACGCGGTGTTGACGAACCCCGGGTCGTAGACGGCGAGGCCCGGCTGATCCTCGCCTTCCTTGATGGTCCCGAGGTCTGCGGCCTTGATGGTGCCGTCGGTGATCGGGACGTCGTACTCCTGCCCCGTGCGGTTGTCACGGACGGTGAGCGATTCAGTCACCGTCCAAACCTAGCCTCGCTCGCCCCCGGGGGCGAATCTCTCGTTCGAAATCCGGGCACGGCAGGCTCGACCGGGGTTTTGACCTGCACAGACCCCACCCGTAGTCTTGACGGTCGCGACTCCTGCCGCGCTCCGATCTCCCGCCACGGCGATCGGGGTGCAGATCCGGACCTCACCCCAGGGTGGGTAGCCGGGCCGTGTTCGTCAGAAGCCGCTGCACCACCACCCGGCGGGGCCGACCCGCACGGGACCTACGAACGAAGAAGGAACCAGCCGTGCGTACGTACAGCCCCAAGCCCGCTGACATCCAGCGGGAGTGGCACGTCATCGACGCGACCGACGTGGTCCTCGGTCGCCTCGCCGTCCACACCGCGAACCTGCTCCGCGGCAAGCACAAGCCGATCTTCGCCCCCCACGTCGACACCGGTGACTTCGTCATCATCATCAACGCGGAGAAGGTCGCCCTGTCCGGCGACAAGGCCACCAAGAAGCTGGCCTACCGCCACTCGGGCTACCCGGGCGGTCTGTCGGCCACCCCGGTCGGCGACCTGCTGGAGAAGGACGCCCGCAAGGTGATCGAGAAGGCCGTCTGGGGCATGCTCCCCAAGAACAAGCTCGGTCGGCAGGTGCTGAAGAAGCTCAAGGTCTACTCCGGCCCCCACCACCCGCACCAGGCCCAGCAGGCCACGCCGTTCGAGATCTCCCAGGTCTCCCAGTAAGCACGCGACCCAGAACTGATTGAGGAACACAAGTGACTGAAAACCGAGCACTGAGGTCGAGGAGACCTACGAGACCGACGAGCAGGGCGTCGCCTACAGCTCCGAGAGCGCCCCGTCCGCCGACGCGCCGCTGCGCGCGGCGACCATCGCCCCCGCGGCCGCGACCGGCCGCCGCAAGGAGGCCGTGGCCCGCGTCCGCATCGTGCCCGGCACCGGCAGTGTGGACCGTCAACGGCCGCACCCTGGACTCCTACTTCCCGAACAAGCTGCACCAGCAGGTCGTCAACGAGCCGTTCGCCGCGCTGCAGCTCGAGGGCCGCTTCGACGTGATCGCCCGCATCCACGGCGGCGGCATCACCGGCCAGGCCGGCGCGCTGCGCCTCGGCGTGGCCCGCTGCCTGAACTCGATCGACGTCGAGGCCAACCGGCCGTCGCTGAAGAAGGCCGGGCTGCTCACCCGTGACGCCCGCGTCATCGAGCGCAAGAAGGCCGGACTGAAGAAGGCCCGCAAGGCTCCTCAGTTCAGCAAGCGATAATGCTGCCTGGTTCGGCCGCGACGTTCGGCTGGTGGCGGCAGGCATTTCGGCTTACGGTCCGTAGTGGCGCGGTTGTTCGGCACCGACGGGGTCCGGGGCCTGGCGAACGGTCAGCTGACCGCAGAGCTGGCCCTGGACCTGTCCGTCGCGGCGGCCCAGGTCCTCGCCGATCGCGGTGAGTTCGAGGGGCACCGCCCGCTGGCCGTGGTCGGCCGCGACACCCGGATCTCCGGTCAGTTCCTGGAGGCGGCGGTGGTGGCGGGCCTCGCGTCCGCCGGCGTCGACGTGCTGCTGCTCGGCGTCCTCCCGACGCCGGGCGTCGCCTACCTCACCGGCACCCTGGGGGCCGACCTCGGCGTGATGCTCTCCGCCTCCCACAACCCGATGCCCGACAACGGCATCAAGTTCCTCGCTCGTGGCGGGCACAAGCTCGACGACGTCATCGAGAGCGCCATCGAGCGACGGCTCGGCAAGGAGTGGAAACGACCCGTCGGCGCCGCCGTCGGCCGGGTGACGCCGTACCCCTGGGCCGTGAGCCAGTACGCCGCCCACCTGGTCCGCACCATCGACCATCCCCTCGCCGGGATCCGGGTCGTCCTCGACTGCGCCGAGGGGGCCGCCCACGAGGCGGGTCCGCAGACGCTCGTCGACGCGGGGGCCGAGGTGACCGCGATCCACGCCCAGCCGGACGGGCTGAACATCAACGACGGACTGCGGTTCCACCCACCTCGAGCGGCTGCAGCAGGCTGTGCTGCAGGACGAGGCGCACGTGGGCTTCGCGCTCGACGGTGACGCCGACCGATGCCTGGCGGTCGACCACGAGGGGAACGTCGTCGACGGCGACCAGATCCTGGCGGTGCTCGCGCACGCCATGCTCGAGAACGGTCGCCTCGCCAAGGACACGGTGGTCGCGACGGTGATGAGCAACCTCGGATTCGTCCAGGCGATGCGGGCTGCCGGCATCGGCGTCCGCCAGACCAAGGTGGGCGACCGCTACGTGCTCGAGGCGATGAAGGTGTCGGGCTACTCCCTCGGCGGCGAGCAGTCGGGCCACGTGATCATGACCGACCACGCCACCACCGGCGACGGCATCCTGACCGCGCTCCATGTCCTCGAGCGGATGGCCACCACGGGTCAGAGCCTGAAGTCGCTCGCGTCGGTGATGACGCGGCTGCCGCAGGTCCTGGTCAACGTGGGCGGGGTCGACAAGTCCCGGACGGACGACGACGCCGTGCTCGCGGCGGCCGTGGCGGAGGAGGAGGCAGCCCTCGGCGACAGCGGGCGGATCCTGCTTCGGCCCTCGGGCACCGAGCCGATCGTCCGGGTGATGGTCGAGGCCGGTACCGCCGAGGAGGCCCAGTCGATCGCCGACCGGCTCGCGGGCGTCGTACGCGCCCAGCTCTCGCTCTGAGGTAGCCGGCCCGGAGAATCGGGAATTCTCCCGATGTGTGCGGAGGCTCCTTAGCCGGAGCCTCGGACGCATGATCGAATCACTGAACCAGGCCCTGGCCCTTCAACGCGGGCTCGACGCCCTCCGCGAGGCGAGTACGGCCCGCCGTCGCCGAGAGCTGAAGCGACGGAAAGCGGGTCAGATTTCGAGACGCGTCGCACGGTGAGACGCTCCCCGTCACCCGTGCCGACGCTCCTCAATCTCTTCGCCACTTCCGGCCGCCTCGCACGCTGGCCGACCGGAGCTCAGAGCTTGCGCAGGCGCACGTAGCGGACCGAGTGGTCGCGGTCCTTGCGCAGGACCAGGGTCGCCCGGGACCGGGTGGGCAGGATGTTCTGGGTCAGGTTCGGACCGTTGATGGTGTCCCAGAGCCGCTCGGCCTCGGCGACGGCCTCCTCCTCGCTGAGCCCGGCGTACTTCGCGAAGTACGACGCCGGGTCGCGGAAGGCGGTCTCCCGCAGCCGGAGGAAGCGCTCGACGTACCACGAGCGGATGTGGTCGGTGCCGGCGTCGACGTAGACGCTGAAGTCGAAGAAGTCGCTCAGGGTCAGGCCGGTGCGCCCGTCCTCGCGGACCCGTGCCGGCTGGAGCACGTTGAGCCCCTCGATGATCACGATGTCGGGCCGCTTGATCGCGACCTTCTCGTCAGGGACGACGTCGTAGACGAGATGGGAGTAGATCGGCGCCTCGACCTCGTCCTCGCCGGACTTGATGTCGACCACGAACCGCAGCAGCGCCCGCCGGTCGTAGGACTCCGGGAACCCCTTGCGGTGCAGGATCCCGCGACGCTCGAGCTCGTCGTTGGGGTAGAGGAATCCGTCGGTGGTGATCAGGGCGACGTTGGGGTGCGCGGGCCAGTGGGCCAGCATCTGCTGCAGGACGCGGGCGGTGGTGGACTTCCCGACCGCCACGGATCCCGCCAGGCCGATGACGAACGGCGTCCGTGGCGGCTGCGGCTGGTCGAGGAACTCCTCCTGCTGCCGGTGCAGTCGACCTGCGCTCTCGACGTACATGCTCAGCAGCGCCGACAGAGGGAGGTAGACCTGCTCGACCTCGGCGAGGTCGAGCGAATCGCCGAGACCGCGCAAGCGGGCGATCTCGTCCGCCGTGAGTGGGCTGGCCGTCGAGTGGGCGAGCGCCGCCCAGGCCGCCCGGTCGAGCTCGACGTAGGGCGACGACTCGCGCCGGAGGTCGTCGGAGCCCGGCTGGGCGCCGCCGTTCGGGGACATGGCGGGCATCCTAGACTCCCTGCCATGTGCGGAATCGTGGGCTACGTCGGTCCGAAGCAGGCGCAGGGAGTGGTGGTCGAGGGCCTGCGCCGGCTGGAGTACCGCGGCTACGACTCCGCCGGCATCGCGCTGGTGGCCAACGGGTCGATCGACTCGGCCAAGCGGGCGGGCAAGCTCGCCAACCTCGAGAAGGCGATCGCCGAGGAGCCGCTCGCGGAGTCCACGACCGGTGTCGGCCACACTCGGTGGGCGACCCACGGCGCGCCCACCAACGTCAACGCGCACCCCCACCCCGGCCCGACCGGACGAGTCGCGCTGGTGCACAACGGGATCATCGAGAACTTCGTGACGCTTCGCGCCGAGCTCGAGGACGCAGGGCACGAGCTGGTCTCGGAGACCGACACCGAGGTGGTCTCCCACCTGCTCGAGAACGAGGTGCTGGCCGGGGCCGACCTCACCACCGCGATGCAGAACGTCTGCCGGCGGCTCGAGGGTGCGTTCACCCTGGTCGCCGTCGACGCGCTGGACCCTTCCCGGGTGGTCGCCGCCCGCCGCAACTCGCCGCTGGTGGTCGGGGTCGGCGAGGGTGAGAACTTCGTCGGCTCCGACGTCGCCGCGTTCATCGAGCACACCCGTGACGCCGTGGAGCTCGGTCAGGACCAGGTGGTGACCATCACCACCGCCGGAGTCTCGCTCACCGGGTTCGACGGCTCGCCCGCCGAGGGGCGCCACTACCACGTCGACTGGGACCTCTCCGCCGCGGAGAAGGACGGCCACGACTGGTTCATGCGCAAGGAGATCCACGAGCAGCCGCGCGCCGTCGCCGACTCGTTGCTGGGGCGTCGTACGACGTCGGGTGAGCTGCAGCTCGACGAGGTGCGGCTCTCCGACGAGGACCTGCGCGAGGTCGACAAGGTCATCATCATCGCCTGCGGTACGTCGTTCTATGCCGGCATGGTCGCGAAGTACGCCATCGAGCACTGGACCCGGATCCCGGTCGAGGTGGAGCTGGCCTCGGAGTTCCGCTACCGCGACCCGATCCTGACCCACTCGACCCTGGTCGTGGCCATCAGCCAGTCCGGCGAGACCGCCGACACCCTCCAGGCGATCCGGCACGCGCGGGCGCAGCGGTCCTGGGTGCTCGCGATCTGCAACACCAACGGCTCGACCATCCCGCGGGAGTCGGACGCGGTGATCTACACCCACGCCGGGCCGGAGATCGGGGTCGCGTCGACCAAGGGCTTCCTGACCCAGCTCGTGGCCTGCTACCTGCTCGCCCTCTACCTCGCGCAGCTCAAGGGGACGCGCTACGGCGAGGAGATCGCGCAGGTGCTCGACCAGCTGGAGTCGATGCCCGCCCACATCCAGTCGGTCCTGGACCAGCGGGAGGCGGTCTACGAGCTGGCCCGCCAGCACGTCGACACCAAGTCGGTGCTGTTCCTCGGCCGGCACGCCGGCTATCCGGTGGCACTCGAGGGCGCCCTGAAGCTCAAGGAGCTGGCCTACCTGCACGCGGAGGGGTTCGCGGCGGGGGAGCTCAAGCACGGGCCGATCGCGCTGATCGAGAAGGGGATGCCGGTGCTGTGCGTCGTACCTCCCAAGGGCAGGGACCAGCTCCACGGCAAGATGCTGAGCGGCATCCAGGAGGTGCGGGCGCGAGGGGCGCGGACGATCTGCCTGGCCGAGGTCGGCGACGACTCAATCGTGGAGTACGCCGACGAGCTGATCCACCTTCCGCGGGTGCCGACCCTCCTGCAGCCCTTGGTCGCGGTGGTCCCGCTGCAGCTGTTCGCCTGCGAGCTCGCCTCGGTGATGGGTCACGACGTGGACCAGCCGCGCAACCTCGCCAAGTCGGTCACGGTGGAATAGATGCCGGTCATCGGGCTCGGCATCGACGTCGTGGACATCGAGCGGTTCATCGAGTCGCTGGAGCGGACGACGGGACTGCGCGAACGCCTCTTCACTCCGGCCGAGGCCGCGCTGCACCCGGCGTCCTTGGCGGCCCGGTTCGCCGCGAAGGAGGCGATGGCCAAGGCGCTCGGTGCGCCCGGCGGACTGGCCTGGCACGACGCCGAGGTCTTCTCCGAGCCGTCGGGCCGCCCGTACTTCGAGCTGCGCGGCTCCGTCCTCGCCCGGGCCAACGACCTCGGTCTCGGTTCGGTCCACCTGTCGCTCTCCCATGACGCCGGGATCGCCTCGGCGGTCGTCGTGCTGGAGTCCTGACCCCGCTAGCGTTGCGGGTGTGAGGCGTGCGCACACGGTCGAGCAGGTGCGGGAGGCCGAGCGTGCCCTGATGGCCACGCTGCCGGAGGGGGCGCTCATGCAGCGGGCTGCCGCGGGGCTGGCCTACGCCGTCCTCGACCTCCTCGGCTCCGCCTACGGGCGCCGGGTGCTGCTGATGGTCGGGTCGGGCGACAACGGCGGTGACGCGCTGTACGCCGGCGCGATGCTGGCCCGCCGCGGCTGTGCCGTCGAGGCGTGGCTGCTGTCCGAGCAGGTCCATGAGGGCGGTCTGGCCGCGTTGCGCGCCGCCGGTGGCCGGGTCGTGTGCTCAGACGGCCGCCCCGGCAGCCACCTCGGCACACGACCCGAGGTCGTCGTGGACGGGATCGTCGGGATCGGGGGCCGCCCCGGCCTGCGTCCCGACGCGGTCGAGGCGCTGGCGGCGGTGGAGGGGGTCCCGGTGGTGGCGGTCGACGTCCCCTCGGGTGTCGACGTCGACACCGGCGAGCTCGACGGCCCCCACGTCGAGGCGGCCCTGACGGTCACCTTCGGCACCCTCAAGGTCGCCCACCTCGTCGACCCCGCGGCGGCCGCGTGCGGCGTCGTACACCTCGTCGACATCGGCCTCGATCTACCCGACGCGCCGGTCGAGGCGCTGCAGCCACCGGAGGTGGCCCGACTGCTGCCCAGGCCCGACCCGCAGGCCCACAAGTACACCCGTGGGGTCGTGGGGGTCCGGGCCGGCTCGCCGCAGTACCCGGGCGCCGGTCTGCTCTGCGTGGCCGGCGCGGCCACCGGGTTGTGCGGCATGGTCCGCTACGTCGGCGACGACCAGGTCGCCGACCGGGTCCGGGAGTCCCGACCCGACGTCGTCGGCGACGGCCGCGTCCAGGCCTGGACGGTGGGTTCCGGCGGTGGGGACGGGGCCGGTGACGCCCTGAAGGCCGCGGTCGGTGACGGCGTACCGGTCGTCGTGGACGCCGACGCGCTCGCCCACGTGACCGGACCCCTCGGCGTTCCGACGGTGCTCACGCCGCACGCGGGTGAGCTCGCCGCGATGGCTGGCGCCGCGCGGTCCGACGTGGAGGCCCGACCGCTCGCCCACGCCCGGGCGGCGGCCGCGACCTACGACGCGGTCGTCCTGCTGAAGGGCCGGCACACGCTCATTGCCGCGCCGGACGGCGCGGTCCGGGTCACCACGACCGGCGTCCCGTGGCTGGCAACGGCCGGTGCCGGCGATGTGCTCTCCGGCGTGATCGGGTCGCTGCTGGCCGCCGGCCTCACGCCGTACGACGCCGCGTCGGTGGGCTCCTGGCTCCACGGCGCGGCCGCCACCTTGGCCTCGAGTGGCGGTCCGATCGTGGCCGGAGCGGTCGCCGATACCATCCCCGACGCGGTCCGGCTGGTGGCGTGGGCCGACTGACCGGCCCGACCCCAATGGAAGAATCGACGCCATGAGTGCCGCCGCCCGCGCCGAGATCGTGGTCGACCTGGCGGCGATCCGGCACAACGTCCGGCTGCTCAGGGAGCTGGCGGCACCGGCGGCGATGATGACCGTCGTCAAGGCCGACGGCTACGGACACGGGCTGATCCCGGCGGCCCGCGCGGCCCGGGAAGCCGGGGCGGAGTGGATCGGCGTCGCCACCATCGAGGAGGCGCTGGAGCTCCGCGAGGCGGGCGATGACGGCCGGATGCTCTGCTGGCTGGGCGTCCCCGGCGAGAACTACGCGGGGGCGATCGCGGCGGACGTCGACGTCTGCGCCTACACCGTTGCCGAGCTGGCGGAGATCCGCGCCGGCGTCGTGACGGCCGGCCGCCCGGCCCGGCTGCAGCTCAAGGTCGACACCGGCCTCTCCAGGGGCGGCGCCGCGACGGAGAACTGGGCGAGTGTGGTCGACCACGCCCGCGCCGGCGAGGAGGCGGGGGACTGGACCGTGACCGGGATCTGGTCGCACTTCGCGTGCAGCGACGAGCCCGACCACCCTGCCAACGACGCCCAGGAGAAGGTCTTCCTGGACGCCCTCGACGTCGCCGAACGGGCCGGGCTCCGGCCCGAGGTCCGTCACCTGGCCAACTCGGCGGCAGCGGTCCTGCGCCCCTCGTCCCGGTTCGACCTGGTCCGTTGCGGGATCGCGTCGTACGGCCTGGACCCGGCGCCGGGCGTGACTCCGGACATCGGCCTGGTCCCCGCCATGACCGCCCGCGCCGCGCTGTCGCTGGCGAAGCCGATCCGAGCCGGGGCAGGGGTCTCCTACGGTCACACCTGGACCGCCGACCGCGACACGACGGTCGGCCTGGTGCCGGTGGGGTACGGCGACGGCGTACCCCGGCACGCGGGCAACGTCGCCGAGGTCTGGCTCGCCGGTCGGCGCCGCCCGGTGCGTGGCCGGATCTGCATGGACCAGTTCGTGGTCGACCTCGACGGCGAGCTGCCCGACCCGGGCGCCGGGATCGTGCTCTTCGGCACGGGGTTCGGCGGAGAGCCCACGGCCACGGAGTGGGCACAGGCGTGCGGCACCATCAACTACGAGATCGTGACCAGGATCGGCGGCCGGATGGTGCGTCGCTACGTCGACGAAGGAGTGACCCGGTGAGCTTGCGACGCAGGATCGCGGGAGTCGCCGCCGGCGCCGTTGGCGTCGCGGTGGCCGGTACGGCCGTCGAGGTCGCCCGCCGGCGCCGGGTCATCGCCCGTCGGGGGGCCGGCGACCACACGCCGTTCGGCTCCCTGCGCTCCACGCCGGTGACCGTCGTGGCCGACGACGGCGTTCCGCTCCACGTCGAGGTCGACGAGTTCGCCCACCACCCGCAACGCGGCCGCCGCCGCAACGCGCCCGCCGAGGAGCCAGCGCTCACCGTCGTGTTCTGCCACGGCTACGCGCTCAGCCTCGACTGCTGGCACTTCCAGAGGGCCGGCTACCGGGGGCTGGTGCGGGCCGTCTACTACGACCAGCGCTCGCACGGCCGCTCCGGTCGGTCGACCGAGGGCAAGGCCAATGTCGACCAGCTCGGCCATGACCTCCGGCGGATCCTCGACGAGGTCGTCCCCGACGGTCCGGTCGTCCTCGTCGGACACTCCATGGGCGGCATGTCGATCATCGCCCTGGCCGAGCACCACCCGGAGCTGTTCGGCACCCGCGTCGTCGGGGTCGGCCTGATCTCGACGACCGCGGGTGGCCTCGACCCGCACCGCGTCGTACTCCCGCTGCTGCCCAGGAGCATCGGGGGCCAGCTGGCGACGAGGCTCGTGGCGACGCTGGCGCGCGGTCACCGCCACGTCGACGGTCTGCGCCGCGTGGGCAGGTCCGTCGCGTCGGTGGCCACCGACCTGTTCGCCTTCGGCGACGAGGTGCCGGAGAGCTACGTCGACTTCGTCGACGGGATGTTGTCGGCCACGCCGTTCGAGGTGGTCGCCGAGTTCTTCCCGGTCTTCGGCGAGCTCGACAAGTTCCACGCGCTGGGCGCGCTGCAGGCCGTGCCGACCACGGTCATCTGCGGCACCGAGGACAAGCTCACGTCGATCGGCCACGCACGCAAGCTGCACTCGCAGCTCGCCCCACTCGGTCCTCGTCGAGTGCGAGGGGGCCGGCCACATGGTGATCATGGAGCGGCACGACCGGGTGAACGCTGCCCTCGACCAGCTGATCGCCGCAGCTGCGGAGCGGGTCGACAGCCGGTGAGCGTCGACGTACGACGGGTGGGGCCGGAGGCGGCCATCGAGATGCTGTCGGTGATCCGGACCGCCTTCGAGGTGCGACCGCTCCTGGATCCGCCGGCGGCAGCATTGTCGGAGACCCCCGAGTCGCTGGCGAAGCTCCTGGAGAAGCACGGCGGGCTGATGGCCATGCTCGACGACGAGCCGGTGGGGGCGCTCGTGCTCGACCCGGTCGACAGCACGATGTACCTGCGCCGGTTCGGCGTCGTTCCCGCCGCCCGCGGACACGGCATCGCCGCCCTTCTGATCGACTGGGCCGTCGACGCGTCCCACGGCTTCGACGACCTCACCGTGGTCGCCCGCGAGGAGCTCCCCGAGACGATCCGCTTCTGGGAGCGCCAGGGGTTCCGGGAGATCCTGCGCTACTCGCCCAACGTCGAGCTGCGCCGACCGCTGCGGACGTTCATCTACAACGTCCCCGACCCCGAGGCGATGCGATCCCTCGGCGAAGGACTCGCGAGCCAGCTCCGCGCCGGCGACCTGATCGTGCTCAGCGGCGAGCTCGGGGCCGGCAAGAC
The DNA here is from genome assembly GCA_963830755.1 of uncultured Actinomycetota bacterium. Taxonomy (GTDB): domain Bacteria; phylum Actinomycetota; class Actinomycetes; order Propionibacteriales; family Nocardioidaceae; genus Nocardioides. Next base: position 175,624 of record CAWHNI010000001.1, read on the forward strand.
GACGTTCACGCAGGGCATCGGTGCCGGGCTGCAGGTCCGGGGCAAGGTCACGTCGCCCACGTTCGTGATCTCGCGCGAGCACCCGCCCGTCGACGGCGGACCGCCGCTGGTGCACGTCGACGCCTACCGGCTCGGTGGCATCGACGAGCTCGACGACCTCGACCTCGACACCTCGCTCGAGGACGCCGTGACTGTCGTCGAGTGGGGCGAGGGGATCGCCGAGGGACTGGCGGAGTCCCGGCTCGAGATCCGGATCATCCGCGCCCTCGCCCATCAGGACGAGCACGCCGACCTCGACCCGCGCCGGGTGCTGATGACGCCGATCGGGCCCCGGTGGTACGAGATGGAGGTGCCCAACCGGCGCCCGCCGCTGGCGGAGAAGCTCAACGAGAACCTCCTCCTCGACTTCCGCCACTGCCCCGAGTCCGATCTCGCCTCCCTGGACCCGTCGATCCCGCTGCGGTTGTCGCTGATGGTCGCCGAGCACGACGGCCGGGTGGTGCTGGTCCACAACAGCTGGCGGCAGGAGTGGGAGCTTCCGGTGGGGGAGTCCCCGGAGGACGAGACTCCCCGCGAGACGGCCGTGCGCCGGTTCGCCGAGGAGACCGGCACCCGGGTCGAGGACGTCGAGTTCGTCGGTGTCGGCACGGTCCAGCTCGGCCACGAGCGGAGCATCGAGTACGTCGCCGTCTACCGCACCCGCCTCGCCGGGCTGGCGCAGTTCGAGGCGACCGACGAGGTGGACAAGCTGGCCTGGTGGGACACGGTGCGGGACTACGAGGGTCTGTCGCCGATCGACGAGCACCTCGCCCGGTTGGCGATCGGCGCCACGTGAGTCGCCCTCCGTGACGTTCGGGTTGTGCAAGAAGCGGTTTCCACAGCCCGAAGGTCACGGACGGATCGTGGTCAGTAGCCTCGGCAGCGTGCTGCTCGCCTTCGACACCGCCACGCCGCTGGTCACGGTCGCGCTGCACGACGGCGACGCCGTCGTGGTCGAGCACACGTCTGAGCAGCGGATGAAGCACGGCGAGCAGCTGGCCCCCCTGATCGAACGGTCCATGGACGAGGCGGGCATCGTCCGGCAGGACCTCACCGCGATTGCGGTCGGCGTTGGTCCCGGCCCGTTCACCGGGCTCCGGGTCGGTCTGGTCACCGCCCGGACCTTGGGTTTCGTCCTCGAGATCCCGGTGTACGGCGTCTGCTCGCTCGACGTGCTCGCGCTGGAGGCGGTCGACACCGGGACGGTCGCGGGCGACTTCGTGGTGGCGACCGACGCCCGGCGACGGGAGGTCTACCTGGCGTCGTACGACATGGACGGCAAGAGGCTGGACGGCCCGGTGGTGGACAAGCCGGCGACCCTGACGACCGACGTGCCGACCGTCGGAGAGGGAGCCGTGCTCTATCCCGACTCCTTCCCCCATCCCGCCGGACCGACCCGGCCCAGTGCGACCTGGCTGGCCCGCGCGGTGGCGGAGGAACGGGCCGAGCTGCGCGACCCCGAGCCGCTCTACCTGCGCCGGCCGGACGCAGCGACGCCCGGCCCGCGCAAGCCCGCCTCGTGATCCGGCCGCCACGGCGGACGACGTCGACGAGATCGCGTGGCTCGAGCAGGAGAACCTGGGGGAGGACGCGTGGTCCCCGGCCCTCGTGGAGGCGGGCGTCACAGGCGAGCTGCCGACGGTCCGCTACCTCGTGGCCGAGTATGGAGTCGTCGTGGTCGGTCACGCGGTCGTCAGCGTGGTGGCCGACATCTCCGAGCTGCAACGGATCGCCGTCGACACCGCACACCGACGCCGTGGCGTGGCGACGAGCCTCCTGGAGGAGGCCGTCGGTCTGGCGCTGGCAGGAAGGTGCGGACCGGCTGCTGCTCGAGGTGCGCGAGGACAACGCCGGTGCCATCGCGTTCTACGCAGCGCGCGGGTTCGCCGAGATCGACCGACGGCCGCGCTACTACCGAGACGGCGGAACCGCCGTGGTGATGCGCAGGGAGATCGGGCCATGATGACCAACATGAGCAACGGACCCCTGGTGCTCGGCATCGAGACCTCCTGCGACGAGACCGGCGTCGGCATCGTCCGCGGAAACACGCTGCTGGCCGACGCGGTCGCCAGCAGTGTCGACGAGCACGCCCGCTTCGGCGGTGTCGTACCGGAGGTCGCCAGCCGCGCCCACCTCGAGGCAATGGTGCCGACCATCGAGCGGGCCTGCGAGACCGCCGGGGTCCAGCTGTACGACGTCGACGCCATCGCCGTGACCAGCGGGCCGGGCCTGGCGGGCGCCCTGCTGGTCGGCGTGGCCGCCGCCAAGGCGCTGGCCCTCGGACTGGGCAAGCCGCTCTACGGCGTCAACCACCTCGCCTCCCACGTCGCGGTCGACCAGCTCGAGCACGGTCCGCTGCCCGAGCCGTGCCTGGCCCTGCTGGTCAGCGGCGGCCACTCCAGCCTGCTCCGGGTCGAGGACGTCACCGGCGACGTCGACCCCCTCGGAGCACGATCGACGACGCGGCCGGTGAGGCGTTCGACAAGGTGGCCCGGCTCCTGGGGCTGCCGTTCCCCGGCGGCCCGCACATCGACCGGGCGGCCCGCGAGGGCAACAGCGTCTATGTCGACTTCCCGCGGGGGCTGACGTCGCGGAGGGACCTGGAGCGGCACCGGTTCGACTTCTCCTTCTCGGGGCTCAAGACCGCCGTCGCCCGTTGGGTCGAGGCGCGGGAGCGCTCGGGCGAGCCGGTGCCTCTGCACGACGTGGCGGCCAGCTTCCAGGAAGCCGTCTGCGACGTACTCACCCGCAAGGCGGTCGACGCCGCGGCCACGCACGGCATCGACCACCTGCTGATCGGTGGCGGGGTCGCGGCCAACTCACGGCTGCGCTCGATGGCCGAGGAGCGGGCCTCGGCACGCGGGATTCGGGTCCGCGTTCCCCGGCCGGGGCTGTGCACCGACAACGGGGCGATGGTGGCCGCGCTCGGTGCCGAGATGGTGACGAGAGGCCGAGCGCCCTCGGCGCTCGACCTCCCGGCCGACTCATCCCAGCCGGTCACCTCCGTACTGGCGTGACCGACCGTTGATTGGGCCTGAAGGCCCCACGAGTTGGGCTTGATGGCCCGAGCTGGGCCATGTCCAGTCAAGGGGCCACGGTGCCCAACTCAACGAACTAGGTCAGCCGAACGGGTGGTGGGGAACCGGTATCGATGCTCAGGTCGCGGTCGGCAGCGACGAGGCAGCCCGAGACAGCGCGCCGTCGAGCTCCGCCCGGACGATGCTCTCTTGCCGTCCTGCTCGACCGTGGCCAGCACCGTGTTGTCGTCCTCCCAGACCACCTGGTCGACCCCGATGTAGGTCTGCCGGTCCCGGGGCCGCGGTAGTCGACCACCGGCTCGCCGGTCCGGGCGTCCAGGATCGACGAGGCTGGGCGACCCGGGCCCGTCGGAGTAGGCGGCCAGGCCGACGATGTAGCGACCGTCGGGGCTGAACTGACCCGAGCGAGTAGTCGCAGGTCTCCCACAGAGCTCGTGTCGGCCAGCGGGTCGGTGACGCCGGAGCAGGAGCCGTCACCGAGGAACTTGGTCTGGCCGGCGACCAGGCCGGTCTCCTCGGACGTGCTCGCCAGGACGTCTGAACCGCGCAGACGGCTCAGCTCGCCGCCGGTCGTCACGTAGCCGAACTCGTACTCGAACGTCGTCGGGTTCGGCGGTCGTGAACACCAGCGTGCCGTCGGCGAGGAACCCGACCGGGCTGGTCTCGGTGTGCTGGTCGCCCGGGACGCGACGCGGATCGGTGGTGCCGCCGTCGTCGGCGGAGTTCACCAGGCGGCTCCCGTCCTCGAGCTCGACCCGACCGAGCGGCTCCCGTCCGCGTTGGCCACGAGGGTCTGGCCCGAGGAGCCTCGGCTCCTGGACGTCGCGTCGCCGAGGACTCGAAGTCGCTGTTCAGCTCGACCACCCGGTCCCGAGCCGCCGGAGGCGCCGGCCTGGATCGCGATCCACCCGTCGCCGCGCCGAGCGCTCTGGACGAGTCCTCGGGAAGCTCGAACGTCCGGTCAGGGGTGGAGAGCCGGTCGTCGTCGAGCACGATGTAGGGCACCGTGCGGCACTGCGCCCCGGCGCGTCCTCCGGGCTCAGCAGGAACGACTGTCCGTCTTTGCTGCGGCGCCGGCTCGATCGTCGGACGGGCGGGGCCGGCTGCGGTGTCCCGCTCGCCCGCCGCCGGCGACCGTGATCGCCACCGGCACGGCCACCGCGAGGACTGCCGCCGCGACCACGGCGCTGCCGGCGCGGCGGCGCCGCTGGATGCTGCGGGCCCGGCCGCGAACGCGACTCGAAGTCGATCGGGTGCCCGCCGATCCGGTCCGCCTGCTCCCGCAGCGACCGGGTGAGGTCGTCGGTGGTGTTCATCGCTCCTCCTCGTGGTTGAGGGGGTTCAGGTGCTGGGGTGCGCGTTCGCGCAGGGCGGCCAGCGCTCGGCTGGCCTGGGACTTCACGGTTCCGACGGAGATGCCGAGCGCGTCGGCGGTCTCGGCCTCGGAGAGCTGCTCGTAGTAGCGGAGCACCACGACGGCCCGGGCCTTCCTCGGCAGCGTCTGCACGACGGCCCAGACCGCGGCGCGCTGGCCCTCGTCGTACTCGTCGGTGACGCGGTCGTCGTCGGGCAGGTCGCCGGTGGCGTACTCGCGCTTCTTCCAGCCGCGGCGCCACATCGAGTTGTTCTCGTTGACCAGGATCCGCCGGACGTAGCCGTCGACCGAATCCCGCTTGCTGCACCTTGTCCCACGACAGGTACAGCTTGGCCAGCGCGGTCTGCACCAGGTCCTCGGCGGTGTGCCGGTCGCCGGTCAGGAGGTACGCCGTCCGCAGCAGGCTCGGCTGCCGCGCCTGCATGTACGCCGCGAACTCCTCGTCGCGGGGTCTCGTCCGGTCGACCATCGTCACCCCCGCTCCTGTGAGCGTCTGCCCGTGTGCGTTCACTGCACACCTCCCATCCAATCGCTTCCAAGACGCGAATCGGGGGAGGAAGGTTGCAAACGAATAGCAGGACGCGGGGAACGCGGCGAGGATCTCCGTATGGTTGCACCGATCTCTCACCGAATCGTCGAGGAGCCCGCATGCACCAGGTCCGCGCCGTCGTCGCCCGCACGAAGGGCGCGCCGGTCAGTGTCGAGACGATCAACGTTCCGGACCCGGGCCGGGAGAGGCGCTGGTCCAGGTCCAGGCGTGCGGGGTGTGCCACACCGACCTGCACTACCGCGAGGGCGGGATCAACGACGAGTTCCCGTTCCTGCTCGGACACGAGGCGGCCGGTGTCGTCGAGGCGGTGGGTGACGACGTCACCAGCGGTGGCGCCCGGCGACTTCGTGATCCTCAACTGGCGCGCGGTCTGCGGCGACTGCCGGGCGTGCAACCGGGGCGAGCCGTGGTACTGCTTCGCCACCGACAACGCCACCCAGAAGATGACCCTCGACGACGGCACCGAGCTGTCGCCGGCGCTCGGCATCGGCGCCTTCGCCGAGAAGACGCTGGTGGCCGCCGGTCAGTGCACGAAGGTCGACCCCTCGACGCGAGCGGCGGCAGCCGGGCTGCTCGGCTGCGGCGTGATGGCCGGGCTCGGTGCGGCGATGAACACCGGCAACGTCCGCCGCGGCCAGTCGGTCGCCGTCATCGGGTGCGGTGGCGTCGGTGCCGCCGCGATCGCCGGCGCGGCGCTGGCCGGGCGCCGGCAACGGTGATCGGCGTAGACATCGACGACCGCAAGCTCGAGGGCGCGCGGAAGCTCGGCGCGACCGAGACGATCAACAGCAGGAGCACCGACCCCGTCACCGCGATCCAGCAGCTCACCGACGGGCTTCGGCGCCGACGTCGTGATCGACGCGGTCGGGCGACCGGAGACGTGGGAGCAGGCGTTCTACGCCCGCGACCTGGCCGGCACCGTCGTGCTGGTCGGGGTGCCGACGCCCGACATGAAGATCCCCGACATCCCGCTGATCGACGTGTTCGGCCGCGGTGGGGCGCTGAAGTCGAGCTGGTACGGCGACTGCCTGCCCTCGCGTGACTTCCCGATGCTGGTCGACCTCTACCGGCAGGGGCGGCTCGACCTCGACGCGTTCGTCACCGAGGAGATCGCGCTCGACGACGTGGAGGCGGCGTTCGACCGGATGCATGCCGGCGACGTACTGCGTTCGGTGGTGGTTCTGGAACCCCACGAAGCGCCGCTTCGCTGACGCCTCCGCGGGACCCGGACTGATGGCAGCCTGCGCGTCGACCACGCCGTGGTCAGTCGGCACGTTCTCCCTCGACGGGGAAACCCACGACGTCGACAACAACATCTGGGTGCTCGGGGACGACGAGGAGTGCGTGGTGATCGACGCCCCGCACGACGTGGACGCGGTCCTCGACGTCGTGGCCGGCCGCCGGGTCAAGGCGATCCTGCTGCACCCATGCGCACGACGACCACGTGCGGGTGGCGCCGGCGTTGCGAGACGCCGTACGCGCGCCGATCCTGCTGCACCCCGACGACCGGCCGTTGTGGGAGCTGACCCATCCCGACACCCTCTGGGACGCCGACCTCGAGGACGGGCAGAGCATCAAGGTCGCGGGCGCGGCGGTGAAGATCCTGCACACGCCCGGGCCATGCTCCCGGCGCGGTGTGCGTCTACGTCCACGACCTCGGCTGCGTGTTCACCGGAGACACCCTCTTCCAGGGCGGGCCGGGGGCGACCGGGCGCTCGTTCAGCGACGAGGACCAGATCAAGGAGTCGATCCGGTCGGTGCTGTTCGGGCTCCCCGACGAGACGGTCGTCCACACCGGACACGGCGACGACACCACGATCGGTGCGGAGCGCGAGACACTGGAGCGATGAGGCGATACGGCGCGGGCACGGCCGTCGCGCTTGCGCTCGTTGCGGGACTGCTCGTCGGCTGCTCCGACGGAGACGCGCCGGATCCCGGCACGGACCCCTCGGATCCGGCTCCCTCGTCCGCGGAGCCGGCGCCGCCCACGCCGGCCGAGAAGCTGGGGCTGGCCACAGGTTGGGGCCCAACCGCGCCCGAGCTCGACCGCGCGGCGCGCGTCGTACGCCGGATGCGCCTTCCCGACCTCGCGGGCCAGGTGATCGTGGCGGACTGGTCCGGGACGGCTGCCCCGGTCAGGCTGGTCCGGTCGCTGCACCTGGGCGGTGTGATCGCCTTCGATGACAACGTCGCCTCGACCGCCCAGATCCGCGCGGTCAACCGCACGCTCGAGCGCGACGTCCCTCGACGCTGGCCGCTGTTCCTGGCGGTCGACCAGGAGGGCGGGATCGTCGAACGCATCCAGGGAGACGCGACTCGTTTTCCCGCGTTCATGAGTGCCGGGGCAGCCGACGACGTGGCCGCCACCCGGAGGGCGGCGACTGCCAGCGGTGCCGAGTTGCGGGGCCTGGGCTTCACGATCGACTTCGCGCCCGATGCCGACGTCACCACCGGTCCCGCTGACCCGACGATCGGCTCGCGCTCGATCGGCTCCGACCCTGACCTGGTCGCCCGGCACGTGGTCCCCGCGGCCATGGGGATGTGGGAATCCGGCGTGGCGCCGGTGCTCAAGCACTTCCCCGGGCACGGCTCAGTTCCTGCGGACAGTCACACCACGCTGCCCGTGCAGCGACGTACGCGCGACCGGCTCGACGCGATCGACCTCGCGCCCTTCCGGGCAGCCGTGGACGCAGGAGTCCCGGCGGTGATGACCGGTCATCTCGACGTCCGCGCGTTCGATCCGGGGACGCCGTCCTCGATGTCTCGCCGCGTGGTCACCGGTGTCCTGCGTCGCGAGCTCGGCTTCGACGGGCTGGTGGTCACCGACTCACTGCAGATGGCCGGCGCCCGGCCCGGGCGCGACGGTGGGGCCCGGCAGGCGGTCCGCGCGCTGCGGGCGGGCAACGACGTCCTCCTGATGCCGCCGGACCCGGCCGCCGCGCGGCGCGGCATCATCTCGGCCGTGCGCCGCGGCGCACTCGCCCGCACGACCCTGGAGCGCGCCGCAGCCCGCCAGATCGCGTTGCTGCTCGCGAGCGAGCCGGACAACAAGCGGGCACGTCGCGGACGTCCGCCCGGATCCGGCGGCCCGGCCTCCCGCGCCCTGTCTGCGGCCGCCATCACGGTCACAGCCGGACCCTGTCGCGGACGGCTGGCCGGGTCGACCGTCTCGCCCTCGGGAGATGACGACGCGGTGGCCGCGTTCACGACCGCCGCCCAGAGCGCGCGGGCTGCAGGTCCTGCTGCCGCGGACCCCGCCACCGCGGCTCGCCCGGGCGGAGCCGCGGCCGAAAACGCCCGGCGACTGCGCACCCGCTGGCGCGCCCGGGAGCGCCGACGTACCGACCGGCTGGCGACCTGGCAGGACCGGGAGGAGTCGCGGCTGGCGCAGGGCACACAGATCGGGTTCGCCGGCTACGGCGACGGCCCCGTGTCCGGCGACGTGGCCGTGGCCGTCGACACGCCGTACGTGCTGGGGAGCTCCGACGCGCCGATCAGGATCGCGACGTACGGCGACACGCCCGGCGCGATGCGTGCTCTGGTCGCGGTGCTGCAGGGTCGCGCTGCAGCGCCGGGGCGGCTGCCGGTCGAGGTGCGCGGGCTGCCCCGACGCGGATGCTGAACCTCAGAACGACTCGACCAGCAGGGCAGTCCCGTGCCCGCGGGCGCGGGTGAGCACGATGGTCGCCGGCTTCGTCCCCGGCCAGGGAGAGCCGCTTGCGCAGCTCGTCGGGTACGACGTCCACGCCGCGCTTCTTGATGGTCAGGCTGCCGATGTTCCGCTCGCGGAGGGCAGCGCGGAGCGCCTTCTCGCGGTAGGGCAGCGTCTCGACGACCCGGAAGCCCCGGGCAAACGGGGTCCGGAAGGCCTCGTCCGAGGTCACGTACGCGATGTGGTCGTCGACCAGGCCGCCCTTCACTCCAGCGGCGACGGCGGTGACCAGCCCGGCGCGGATCACCGCGCCGTCCGGCTCGTAGAGGAACTCGCCGATGTCGCGAGCCTCCCGCGCCGGGGTCGTCCTCGTCGGTGAGGGTCGCCAGCCCGCCGTGACCGATCACGGTGGCTCGCCGGGTGGTGGTCGCCAGCCGCCCCGACCAGAGGGCGGCCTCCTTCACCTCGCCGTGGTCACTGACCCACTCGGCCTCCACCCCCTCGGGCACCCGCGAGTGGGGGATGCCCGGCGCGGCCTTCACGCAGGCGTCACGGAGCAGGAGGAGCTGCTCCACGAACGCCCAGGACGGCGTCCACTCGTCGAGCGAGAAGGTCCGACCCCGGCCGGTGCGGCGAGCCGGATCGACGTACGCCGCATCGAAGGGGCTGGTGTCGACGGTCGTGGCGTCGGCGACCGACACGGCTCCCGGCAGGCCCAAGGTCGGCCAGGTTCGCGCGCGCCACCTCGACCCGGACGGGGTCGATGTCGATCCCGGCGCTGGTGATCCCGGCTCGGGCAAACGCGACCAGATCGCCGCCGATGCCGCAGCCCAGGTCGATCACCGACTCGGCCGAGGCGGCCGCGAGGCGGGCCGCCCGGTGGGCGGCCACGGTGGCCCGGGTGGCCTGCTCGAGGCCGTCGGGCGTGAAGTACATCCGGGCGGCGTCGGTCGCCGAACTTCGCGGCTGCCTTGCGGCGCAGCGTCACCTGGCCGAGCGCGGCCGCGACGTGGGCGGCCCGATCCTCGGTCGATCCGGTCGCGACCCGGCGCAGCTGGGCCTGCGCCTTCAGCTCGTCGTCAGGGGCCTCGGCAGCCTGTGCCAGCAGCTGCTGCCCGGCGTCGGTGAGCAGCCAGCGGAAGGCGTCGAGGTCCATCGGCCCAGTTCTTCCAGCCGAGGTTGCGTGACTCCGTCCGCGGGTGCGCTCCGCGCCGTACACTCCGGTGCCGAAGTGAAGGGGCGGTGCCGGTGGCGGCGGAGGAGCAGGGTCGTTCGGCGCGCATGCTGCGCGCCCTGCGCGAGGCCGCGGGCCTGTCCCAGGAGGAACTGGCCGCGCGCGCCGGTCTGAGCAGCCATGCGGTCAGCGCCCTGGAGCGCGGTGCCCGGACCCGGCCCTACCCGCACACCATCCGTGCGCTGGCCGACGCCCTCGACGCGGCTGACGCCGACCGCGGCGGCCCTGATCGCGGCCGTCCCGGCCAGAAGGCGTACGGCGTCCGGTCCCGGCGACGCCGCCGCGTCCCCGCGCACCTGCGACCTCCCGGAGCCGGCCACGGACCTGCTGGGGCGCGACGCGGAGGCGGCCCGGGTCGTCCGAGCTGCTGCACTCGAGCCGGCTGGTCACCCTGACCGGCACCGGTGGGGTCGGCAAGACCAGGCTGGGCCTCGCCGTGGCCAAGGCGGTCCGGGCCCGGTTCGCCGACGGTGCCTGCTTCGTCGAGCTCGCGCCGCTACTCGACCCCGCGGCCGTCCTGCCTGCCATCGCCGATGCGATCGATGCCGGACCGGCCGCCGACGGCGACCACGCGACGGCGATCGCGGAGCGGCTCCGGGACCGCCAGCTGCTGCTGATCCTCGACAACTTCGAGCACGTCCTGGCCGCGGCTCCCGACGTGGCCCGGTGATCCAGGCCGCCCCGGGACTCACCGTCCTGGCCACGAGCCGCGCGCCGCTCCGGGTCCGCGGCGAGGCCGAGCTGCCGGTCGAACCCCTCGGCCTGCCCGGTGCGGAGGCCGACCCGCGGGAGCAGGCCGCCTCGGTGCGACTGCTGCTCGAGCGGGCCCGCGCGGTCTCGCCCGGCTGGGGAGACGCCGAGGCCGACCGGGCGGCCGTCGAGGCCACCTGCGTGCGCCTCGCCGGAGTCCCGCTCGCCCTGGAGCTGGCGGCGGCCCGGGCCCGGCTGCTCGATCCCGGAGTCCCTGCTCGACCGGCTCGACGACGCCGTGGAGGCGGGCGCACGCGACCTGCCCGGAGCGCCAGCGCACGATGCGCGCCACCCTCGACTGGAGCTACGGCCTGCTCAGCCCCGACGAGCAGGCGCTGCTGCGGCTGCTCGTCGGTGTTCGTCGGGGGCTTCCGGCTCGACGACCTCGAGTCCGTCGCCGCCTCGCTCCGCGGCTGGTCCGTGGAGCCCCTCGAGCTGCTGGCCAGCCTGTCGGAGCACTCGCTGGTCGACCGCCGACCCCGGGCGGGTTCCGTACGGCGGTTCCGGTTGCTGGAGCCCGTGGCGCAGTACGCCCGTGACCGGCTGGTCGAGGAGGGCGAGGAGAAGGCGGCGTACGCCGGCCATCTCGCCCACTACCTCGGCCTCGCGGAGGAGGCGGCTCCGCACTACCGGGACGGCGAGCAGGTCGAGCCGCGCTGGCCCGGATCGACGCCGAGCACGCCAACCTGACGGCGGCCGCCGAGCGCGGCCTGGCGTCCGGCGAGAAGAGCCCTGGCGGCCCGGATGAGCTGGGCGCTGTGGATGTACTGGTGGCTGCGCGGGCATCACGCCCACGGGCGCCGGCTGGCCGAGGCAGCTCTCGCGCCACGACCTGCCCGACGACGTCCGACCGCGGGCCGAGCTGGCCGCGGCCACGATGAGCTTCGCGATGGACGACATCCCGGCCAGCTCGGCGACTGGTGGCTGCAGGCCGAGGAGCACGCGCTGCTGGGTAGCGACCTGCTCGCCCAGGCGAACGCCATCGCCGGCGTCGGCCTGGCCGACCTCGCCGTCGGGCGACCTGGCCGCGGCCCGCGCCTGCTTCGACCGGGCCGCACCACTCGCCGAACGCGGCCGGTCCGCGCGGGGAGTGGACCTCGGGCCTCGCCCACGTCTGGACGGGGACCGTGGCGCTGCTGTGCGGTGACCCCGACGCCGCTGTCGACCGACATCGGGCGCGGGCTGGACTCGGCGCGAAGCCGCGGCGACCGCCTCACGATGTACGTCGCGCGCTACAACCTGTCCCAGGTCGAGCTCGCCCGCGGTGACCACGCCGAGGCCCGACGACCATCTCGACGAGGGGATGCGGCTCTCGCTCAAGACCGGCGACCACGCCAACCTGGCGTACTTCCTCGACGCGATGGCCGTGCTCGAGGCGGCCGAGGGGATCCACGCGCGGGTGCCGCTCCTGCTGGGCGCGGCCCAGGGGATCCGGGAGGTCGGTCGGAGCCCGCGGCTACGGCTACTACCGGCCCGACCCCGAGGCCGGGGCCGCGGCCGAGTCCGAGGCGCGGACGCCACCTCGGCGCCGACCGGTACGACGACGCCCTGGACGTCGGCCGAGGACTGCCGCCCGGAGGAGGCGGTCGCGCTCGCCCTCGGCGAGCGCGCCCCCGCGGGCTGACGACGCGACCCGCACACCTCTCGTACACCTCGCACTGTCCGTGGTGGCGTCGGCCCCGGGGATCGAGGCTTGGGGCGCGGCACCGAACCCGATGCCACGTCCCTCACCACAGGAGTTCCACCGTGACCACCACCGTCCTCACCAACGGCTCCACCCACGCCGCGGAGCGCCCGGCCGGCACGTCCCGGCGCTGGCAGCTCGCCGGCCTGGGCGCGGGCGTCGCCGGCATCGGATCGATCGTCGGGAGCAGCCTCCGGCGCCGTCTACGAAGACGGAATCGCGGGCGACGCCGTCGCCATCACCGACCGGCTGGCCGAGATGACCTCGCAGATCATGTTCTTCCACACCGCCACGATGATCAGCTGTGCGCTGCTCGTCGTCTTCGCGGCCGGCCTGCAGCCGAGACCTGCGGCAGCGGCTCGGGTCCGACAGCCTGCTCCCGCAGGTCGCGTCGTACGGCCTGCTGCTCGTCGCCGTGGCGCTCCTGATGGGCGCTGGCCTCACCACCGAGTTCGTGTTCGGCGTCGCCGATCCGGACCAGATCGTTCCCGAGACCGCGGTCTTCTTCGGTCACTGGATCGGGACCGTTCCGTGGCTGTGGGGTGGCGCCGGCCTGACCGGGCTCGTCGTGGCGGTCGCCGCGCTCCGTCACCGCAGCTACGCGCGGTTCATCGGGTGGACCAGCGTCGTCCTGGGCGGCCTGGCGGTGCTCTTCTTCGTCAGCCCGCTGCAGTACATGGCCGGCATGGTCGGCCCGCTCTGGCTGACGATCTTCTCGATCGCCCTCCTGCTGTCCCGCCGCGAGGCCCGCTGAAGCACGCCAACACGAAGCCACGACGCGGCGGACGCCACCGTCCGCCGCGTCGTGGTCGACCGACACCGAGAGGAACCTGAGAACACCCAGCAGACCGCCTGGCTCCCCGAGGACTTCGTGCACCCGACCCGGGTGCCGCTGCCCTTCGGCCACCACCTACGGCCGATCCGCGCGGAGGACGTCGACCTGGACATGGTCGCGGTCATGGGCTCGCAACCCCGGCTGTGGAGCATCTACGGGAAGGCGTGGGGCTGGCCCCCGGCAACGATGACCCGACGAGCAGGACCGCGAGGACCTGGCCCACCACGCCGCAGAGATGGAGACCCACGAGTCGTTCAACTACGCGCTGTTCGACGCCGACGAGACCGCGCTGCTCGGGTGCGTCTACATCGACCCGCCCGAGAAGGAGGGCGCCGACGCCGAGATCTCCTGGTGGGTCGTCGACGAGTGCGTCGGGACCGACCTCGAGGCTGCCCTCGACGAGCTCGTGCCGCGCTGGATCGCCGAGTCCTGGCCGCTGTCGGCGCCGCGGTACGTCGGCCGCGACCTCACCTGGGACGAGTGGCTCGCCCTGCCCGACCGCACCTGACCGGGGCCCTCTGGCACTCCACAGGGGCGAGTGCTAACGTCTGACCTGGCACTCTCACCCCGAGGGTGCCAGCGCTTGCGACGAGGTGCGACCCCCGCGACGGCGTACCGAAACCGCAGGCCCAAACGTCCGGGGACCTCGTCCGCCGTCCAGCCAGAGACACGAAAGTGGAGGTCGACAAGCGTGTCGGTCAACATCAAGCCCCTCGAGGACCGCATCGTCGTCAAGCCCCTCGACGCCGAGCAGACCACGGCTTCCGGCCTGGTCATCCCGGACACCGCCAAGGAGAAGCCCCAGGAGGGCGAGGTCCTGGCCATCGGTCCGGGCCGCATCGACGACAACGGCAACCGCGTCCCGCTCGACGTGAGCGTCGGCGACAAGGTCATCTACAGCAAGTACGGCGGCACCGAGGTCAAGTACGCCGGCGAGGAGTACCTCATCCTCTCCGCGCGCGACGTGCTCGCAGTCGTTTCCTGATTTCCACCGGGTCGTGTGCCTGAGAACTGACCTCCGGGTCGGTCTCGGGCGACACGGCCCGAACTCCTTTGGAGGAGAGCACATGCCGAAGATTCTTGAGTTCGACGAGAGCGCCCGCCGCGCGCTCGAGCGGGGCGTCGACGCCCTCGCCAACACCGTCAAGGTGACGCTCGGCCCCAAGGGCCGCTACGTCGTCCTCGACAAGAAGTGGGGCGCGCCGACCATCACCAACGACGGCGTGACCGTCGCTCGCGAGATCGAGCTGGACGACCCGTTCGAGAACCTCGGTGCGCAGCTGACCAAGGAAGTCGCCACCAAGACCAACGACATCGCCGGTGACGGCACCACCACCGCCACCGTGCTCGCCCAGGCGATGGTCCACGAGGGCCTGCGCGCCGTCGCGGCCGGCATCAACCCGATGGGCCTCAAGCGCGGCATGGACGCCGCCGCCGAGGCCGTCAGCGACGCGCTCAAGGAGGCGGCCCGCGAGGTCGAGTCCAAGGAGGACATGGCCGCCGTCGCCACGATCTCCAGCCGCGACAGCCACATCGGCGACGCTGCTCGCCGAGTCCTTCGACAAGGTCGGCAAGGACGGCGTGATCACGGTCGAGGAGTCCAACACCATGGGCACCGAGCTCGAGTTCACCGAGGGCATGCAGTTCGACAAGGGCTACATCTCGGCGTACTTCGTCACCGACCCCGAGCGCATGGAGACCGTCCTCGAGGACCCCTACATCCTCCTGCACCAGGGCAAGATCTCCGCGATCGCCGACCTGCTGCCGCTGCTGGAGAAGGTCATCGCCGCCGGCAAGCCGCTGTTCATCCTGGCCGAGGACGTCGAGGGCGAGGCCCTGTCGACCCTGGTCGTCAACAAGATCCGCGGCACCTTCAACGCCGTCGCGGTCAAGAGCCCCGCCTTCGGCGACCGCCGCAAGGCGATGATGCAGGACATCGCCACCCTCACCGGTGGCCAGGTCGTCGCCCCCGAGGTCGGCCTCAAGCTCGACCAGGTCGGGCTCGAGGTGCTGGGCCAGGCCCGCCGGATCGTGGTCACCAAGGACAACACGACCATCGTCGACGGCGCCGGCGACGCCGACCGCGGTCGAGGGCCGGGTCAACCAGATCAAGGCCGAGATCGAGAACACCGACTCCGACTGGGACCGCGAGAAGCTCCAGGAGCGCCTCGCGAAGCTGGCCGGCGGCGTGTGCGTGATCAAGGTCGGCGCCGCCACCGAGGTGGAGCTGAAGGAGAAGAAGCACCGCATCGAGGACGCCGTCTCCGCGACCCGCGCCGCGATCGAGGAGGGCATCGTCGCCGGCGGCGGCTCCGCGCTCATCCACGCCGCGGCGGTGCTCGCCGACGACCTCGGCCTCACCGGCGACGAGGCCGCCGGCGTCCGGATCGTGCGCCGGGCCCTCGACGAGCCGCTGCGCTGGATCGCCGAGAACGGCGGCGACAACGGCCACGTCGTCGTCGCCAAGGTCCGCGAGGCCGGCGCCGGCACGGGCTACAACGCCGCCACCGGCGAGTACGGCGACCTGGTCGCCCAGGGCGTCATCGACCCGGTCAAGGTCACCCGCTCCGCGCTGGTCAACGCCACCTCGATCGCCGGCATGCTGCTCACGACCGAGACGCTGATCGTCGACAAGCCCGAGGACGACGAGGACGACGCCGGGGCCGGCCACGGCCACGGGCACGGCCACGGCCACTGACCCGCCCGAAACTGACCGCACATCACGCTGACCCGCCCGAAAGTTTCGGGCGGGTCAGTGCATTTCCCGGTGCAGGAGGGGTCGGGCGTCCAGACTGTCCGCATGACAGCAGCAAGGGTGGCGACGTACGCGACCATCGGTGCCGTAGCGGTCGTGGGCGGTCAAGGCCATCGGCCATCGGCCTCGCCGGCGGGCTGAACGAGAGCCCGCTCGAGGGTCCGCTCTTCTTCCTCGGCATGATCCTGTTCTTGGTGGGCCTGGTGGCGATCGGGCTGGCGATCACTGCCGGCAGGTCCCTGGGGATGGCGTGTCACTGGGGGTCGTCGGGGCGGTCGGCCGTCACGATCGGTGGTCTGGCTCGCGATCGACACAGTGATCGCGTCGTTGGCACCCGAGAACGACCCGCACTGGGTGTGGGCCGAGGCTCCAGCTGTGGCTGATCGCCGTAGCGGTCGCTGTCGCCTGGCAGTTCTGGCTCGGCCGCATCGGGCGGCGCGTGCCGCGCGCGGGCGTGCCCGCCTGAGCCGGACCGGTGGCGCCGGTAGGATGGTGGTCCCGCCGACCCAGACCTGCAAAGGACCCCATGACCGACTGCCGGAGTCCCCGACAAGTTCGCCGCGCTCGGCCTGACCTACGACGACGTCCTGCTGCTGCCCGGCCAGTCCGACCTCGCGCCCACCGACATCGACACCACCACCCGGCTGACCCGCGGGATCACGCTCAGGGTGCCGCTGGTCAGCGCCGCGATGGACACCGTCACCGAGTCGCGGATGGCGATCGCGATGGCCCGCCAGGGCGGCCTCGGCGTGCTGCACCGCAACCTGTCGATCGAGGACCAGGCCTACCAGGTCGACCTGGTCAAGCGGACCCAGACCGGGATCATCTCCAACCCGGTCACGATCGGCCCGGACGCGACGCTCGAGGAGCTCGACCAGATCTGCGGCGAGTACCGCGTCTCCGGGCTCCCGGTCGTCGACACCGACAACCGGCTGCTCGGCATCATGCACCAACCGCGACCTCCGCTTCACCCCCGTCGCCGAGTGGGCGACCACCAAGGTCGACGAGGTGATGACCCCGATGCCGCTGGTCACCGGACACGGTCGGCATCTCCCGCGAGGAGGCCACCGCGCTGCTGCGCAAGCACAAGCGCGAGCGGCTGCCGCTGGTCGACGAGGAGGGCCGGCTCGGCGGCCTGATCACGGTCAAGGACTTCGTCAAGAACGAGCAGTTCCCCCACACCTCGCAAGGACGCCGACGGCCGGCTGATGGTCGGTGCCGCGGTCGGCTACTTCGGCGACGCCTGGCAGCGCGCCACCACCCTGGTCGAGGCCGGCGTCGACGTGCTCGTCGCCGACACCGCCCACGGCCACGTCGCGGCTGCTGCTCGACATGGTCGACCGGCTCAAGACCGACCCGGCCACCCGGCACGTGCAGGTGATCGGCGGCAACGTCGCCACCCGCGAGGGCGCCCAGGCGCTTCGTCGACGCCGGTGCCGACGCGGTCAAGGTCGGCTTCGGCCCCGGCTCGATCTGCACGACGCGCGTGGTCACCGGCTGCGGCGTACCCCAGATCACCGCCGTCTACGACGCGTCGCTCGCCTGCCGCCCGGCCGGCGTACCCGTCATCGCCGACGGCGGGCTGCAGCACTCCGGCGACATCGCCAAGGCGCATCGTCGCCGGCGCCGACACGGTCATGGTCGGCTCGCTGCTGGCCGGCTGCGAGGAGTCGCCGGGCGAGCTGGTCTTCGTCAACGGCAAGCAGTACAAGTCCTACCGCGGCATGGGCTCGCTCGGCGCGATGTCGAGCCGCGGGCAAGAAGTCCTACTCCAAGGACCGCTACTTCCAGGCCGAGGTCGACCAGCGACGACAAGATCGTGCCCGAGGGCATCGAGGGCCAGGTGGCCTACCGCGGCCCGCTCGCCGCCGTCGCCCACCAGCTGGTCGGCGGCCTCAACCAGTCGATGTTCTACGTCGGCGCGCGCACCATCCCCGAGCTGCAGGAGAAGGGCAGGTTCGTCCGGATCACCTCGGCCTCGCTCAAGGAGAGCCACCCCCACGACGTCGCAGATGACCGTCGAGGCGCCCAACTACACCGGCCGCTGAGCCGCCCCGCGCCCGGTCCGAGCCGGTGGCACCGGCGTCCGTCCCCGCGCCCTCGGCGACAACGCCGCTGGACCGCGCATGACCGAGATCGAGATCGGCCGGGCCAAGCGCGCCCGCCGCGCCTACTCCTTCGACGACGTGGCGATCGTGCCCTCGCGGCGCACCCGCGACCCCGAGGAGGTCAGCGTCGCCTGGCAGATCGACGCCTACCGCTTCGAGCTGCCGGTGCTGGCCGCGCCGATGGACTCGGTGATGTCGCCCGAGACCGCGATCGCCTTCGGCCGGCTCGGCGGGCTCGGGGTGCTCAACCTCGAGGGCCTCTGGACGCGGTACGACGACCCGTCGCCGCTGCTGGAGGAGGTCGCGGGCCTGCACGGCGCCGAGGCCACCAAGCGGATGCAGGAGATCTACCGCGAGCCGATCAAGCCCGAGCTGATCACCGAGCGGCTCCGCCAGATGCGCGAGGCCGGGCGTGACCGTCGCCGGCGCGCTGTCGCCGCAGCGGACCAAGGAGTTCGCCAAGACCGTCGTGGACGCCGGCGTCGACATGTTCGTCATCCGCGGGCACCACCGTCTCCGCCGAGCACGTCTCCAGCCAGGCCGAGCCGCTGAACCTCAAGGAGTTCATCTACGAGCTCGACGTGCCGGTCATCGTCGGCGGGTGCGCGACCTACCAGGCGGCCCTGCACCTGATGCGCACCGGCGCGGCCGGCGTGCTCGTCGGCTTCGGCGGCGGCGCCGCGCACACCACCCGCACCGTCCTCGGCGTCGCGGTGCCGATGGCGAGCGCCGTCGCCGACGTCGCCGCGGCCCGCCGCGACTACCTCGACGAGTCCGGCGGCCGCTACGTCCACGTCATCGCCGACGGCTCGATCGGCCGGTCCGGCGACATCGCGAAGGCGATCGCCTGCGGCGCCGACGCGGTCATGGTCGGCTCGCCGTTCGCCCGCGCCTCCGACGCGCCCGGCCGCGGCTTCCACTGGGGCGCGGAGGCCTGGCACCCCGAGCTGCCGCGCGGCGAGCGGGTCGAGATCGGCACCATCGGCACGATGCAGGAGATCCTGTTCGGCCCCTCCCGCGTCGCCGACGGCACCATGAACCTGATCGGTGCCCTCCGGCGCTCGCTGGCCACGACCGGCTACACCGAGCTCAAGGAGTTCCAGCGGGTCGAGGTCGTCGTCGAGTGAGCTGACCACTCGTTGAATTGGGCAGGATGGCCCCTGAGTTGGGCAGGATGGCCCGGTCAAGGGGCCGCGGTGCCCAACTCGAGGGGCCGCGAGGCCCAACTCAACGGGTGGGTCAGCGGGTAACGGCGGTCTGGCGGGCCGTAACCTCGCGCCGCTAGAACTCGTTTCACTCCTTGTGGAGAACCCGACCGTCGGCCGTGCTCGCCCTGGTGCTGACCCCGGCCCTCGGCGCGACGCCCGTCGCCGCGCAGGCGCCCGAGACTGCGGAGGGGACGACGGTTCCGGTTCCGCAGCTGAGCCAGCCGCCCGAGGGAGTCCACGGCCACCCGCTCTGGGACTCCTGGCACCAGCTCGAGCCCTTCGGCTACCAGCAGCGCGAGTACCTCGTCTCCGGCGAGGCGAGGGCCGACGACGGCACCACGGCGCCGTACACCACCCGGATCGTGGTCTTCCGGCCTCGCTCGGACGAGCGCTTCAACGGCACCGTCCTGCTGGACTGGGTCAACGTGACCGCACAGTTCGAGAACGCCGTGGACATCCTCGAGGCGCGCGAGATGCTGCTCCGCGAGGGCTACGCCTTCGTCCACGTGAGCGCTCAGTCCGCCGGCCTGTGCTGCACGCCGCTGACGCCGAAGGTCTGGGACCCGGCCCGGTACGAGGCCGTCAACCACCCGGGCGACGCCTACGCGGCCGACATCTACGCCCAGGTCGCCCGGTCCATGCGGGCCGCGCGCGCCGACGGCATCGACCCGCTGGGGCCGCTCACCGTCGGCCGGGTGCTCGCCTCCGGCCAGTCCCAGTCGGCCAACCGCCTGCACGACTACGTCTCCTCGGGCCAGGCCGCCCGCGACGACGTGATCGACGGGTTCCTGATCCACGGAGGTGGTGAGAAGACCTTCGAGGTCCCGCTCGCCACGCCCGTGCTCCACCTGCTGAGCGACCTGGAGGCCGACCCCGCGCCGCCCAGCGACGATCCCCGCTACCGGCTGTGGGAGGTCGCGGCGACCGCGCACTCGGACTACTTCATCGGCTACCAGTCCGTCTTCGGCAACGGCCCACGCACCGCCGACCAACCGCCGACGGACCGCGCCGGCTACGACGACCTGATCGACGCGGCGGGCAACTACGGGCAGGACCCGGCGCCTCTGCACGCGACCTGCACGGTGGCCGGCGCCACCATGCCCATGCACTACGCCGCCTCGACCGCCCTCCACCAGCTGAACCGCTGGGTGCGAACCGGTGAGGCGCCGCCGGTCACGCCGCGATTCGCCTTCGACGCCGCCGGTCAGCTTGCGAAGGACGAGCACGGCAACACCAGGGGCGGGATCCGGATGCCGCCCGTCGAGGTGCCCGTCGCGACGTACCTCACCACCGCCTGCGGCCTCGGCGGCATCACCGCGCCGTTCACCGACGCCCAGGTTCAGGCGCTGTACCCGACGTTCGGCGACTACCAGCAGCGGATGCGGCGGGCCACCGACCGCGCGGTCCGGCGGGGCTGGCTGCTCCCACCGGACGCGCGCGACCAGATGCGCCGGGTGTGCACCATGCGCGAGCGCTACCCGGCAGATGCTCGCGCCCGCTGCCAGGACTACCAGCCGCCCGTTTTCGGGACCGCCTGACAGGGAGGCCGCGCCTGACACACTGGCAGGCATGACCACCCCAGTCGAATGCTCGCTTCGCTCCGCTTCGACCGGGGGCGCCGGATGAGCCGCACCAGCGCCCTGAGCCCGCAGGCCCGGACCGCGGCTCTCGACGGCCTGGCCGACGTCGACGGCCGAGCTCGACGTGCTCGTCGTCGGCGGCGGGATCGTCGGCGCCGGGACGGCGCTGGACGCGGTGACCCGGGGCCTCTCCACCGGGCTGATCGAGCAGCGCGACCTGGCGTCCGGGACCAGCAGCCGCAGCAGCAAGCTGATCCACGGCGGCCTGCGCTACCTCGAGATGTACGACTTCGGACTGGTCCGCGAGGCCCTGCGAGGAGCGCGGCCTGCTGCTCACCCGGCTGGCGCCGCACCTGGTCCGGCCGGTGCCGTTCCTCTACCCGCTGCACCGGACCCTGCGAGCGGCCCTACGTCGGCGCCGGGCTGGCGCTCTACGACACGATGGCGATGCTCGGCAAGTACGACGTCGGGGTCCCGCGGCACCGCCACCTGTTCCGCAAGCAGGTGGCGCGGATCGCCCCCGACCTGCGCACCGAGGACCTGCGTCGGCGCGATCCGCTACTACGACTGCCAGGTCGACGACGCCCGGCTGGTGATGACCGTCGCCCGGACGGCCGCCGGCCACGGCGCCCACGTCGCGACCCGCACCAAGGTGACCGGGTTCCTCCGAGAGGGCGAGCGGGTGGTCGGCGTCCGTGCGGTCGACCTCGAGACCGGTCGGGAGCTCGAGATCCGCGCCCGGGTGGTCGTCAACGCGGCCGGGGTCTGGACCGACGAGATCCAGGAGATGGTCGGCGGCCGCGGCAGCCTCGACGTGCAGGCCAGCAAGGGCATCCACCTCGTCGTCCCGCGCGACCGGATCCGCTCCCAGACCGGCTTCATCACCCGGACCGAGAAGTCCGTGCTGTTCGTGATCCCGTGGGGCCGGCACTGGATCATCGGCACCACCGACACCGACTGGAACCTCGACAAGGCCCACCCGGCGGCCAGCCGGGCCGACATCGACTACCTGCTCGCCCACGTCAACACGATGCTGCGCGAGCCGCTCGACCACGAGGACGTGGAGGGCGTCTATGCCGGGCTGCGGCCCCTGCTGCGCGGGTGCCCGCGAGCCCACGTCGAAGATCTCCCGCGAGCACACGGTGGTCACCCCCGTGCCCGGCCTGGTGATGATCGCGGGCGGCAAGCTCACGACGTACCGCGTGATGGCCAAGGACGCGATCGACGCCGCCGCACACTCCCTCGAGACAACAATGAACATTACGGTGCGCGACTCGATCACCGACCGGGTGCCGCTGGTCGGGCGCCGCCGACTTCGAGACCCGCTCCAACCAGCGGGTGATGCTCTCCCGCCGGGCCGGCCTCCACGTCGCCCGGATCGACCACCTGCTGGGGCGGTACGGCGGCCTCGTCGACGACGTGCTCGAGCTGTGCGCCGACCAGCCCGGCTGGCGGTGCCGCTGGAGGGCGCCGACGACTACCTCGCCGCCGAGGTGGTCTACGCCGTCACGCACGAGGGTGCCCGCCACCTCGACGACGTGCTCACCCGCCGTACCCGGATCTCGATCGAGACCTTCGACCGCGGCGTCCAGGCCGCCGCGGCGGCGGCCCGGCTGATGGCCGGCGAGCTCGGCTGGGACGACGCGCGCACCGACGACGAGGTCGACCACTACCTCCGCCGGGTCGAGGCCGAGCGCCAGAGCCAGGTCAAGCGGACCGACCAGGAGGCCGACGAGGCCCGGGTGAGCGCCCCCGACATCGTCTGAGGCTCGCTTTACAGTCGTGGCGGACGTGTCAAGCGTCTCATCGGGCTACCGAAAGGTAGATAGCGAGACCGCGCTCACATACCCTCGGCATCATGAGCGCCCAGAACCCCGCAGGAGGGCCGCTTCTCGACGGTCCGGCCGACCCCGAGCACGACCCGAGGGCGTCGTACGCCCTGGAGCCCGAGTACGCCGCAGAACCTCACCCGACGGATCCTGGCCACCACCGGCCAGACCGCACCGGTGGAGTCTCCGCTCAACGGGCAGCCGGTCGCCCACGTCCCGCAGTCGAGCGACGGGCGACGTCCGGGAGGCCGTCTCGCGGGCCCGGCGGGCCCAGGAGTCCTGGGCGCGGACCCCGCTGGCCGAGCGCTCCGCCGCGCTGCTGCGGCTCCACGACCTGGTGCTCGACCGGCAGGAGGAGATCTGCGACCTGATCGGCGTCGAGTCCGGCAAGGCCCGCAAGGACGCCTTCCTGGAGCTCGCGCACGTCGCGCTCACCGCCCGCTACTACGCGCGCACCGCCGGCGACCACCTCGACAGCCGGCGCGTGCCCGGCATGTTCCCCGGCCTCACCCACGTCGAGGTGCACCACCTCCCCAAGGGCGTGGTCGGCATCATCTCGCCGTGGAACTACCCCTTCACCCTGGCGCTGTGCGACGGCCTGCCCGCGCTCCTGGCCGGCAACGCCGTGGTGATCAAGCCGGACGCCCAGACCATGCTGACCGCGCTCCTCGGTGCCGAGCTGCTCGAGCAGGCCGGCTTCCCGCGTGACCTGTGGCAGGTCGTGGCCGGCCCGGGCCGCGAGATCGGCCCGCCGCTGATCCAGGGCGTCGACTACATGTGCTTCACCGGCTCAACCGCCACCGGCAAGCAGATCGCCAGCCAGTGCGCTGAGCGGCTGATCGGCTGCTCGCTCGAGCTCGGCGGCAAGAACCCGATCCTGATCCTGCGCGACGCCGCGGTCGAGAAGGCCGCCGAGGGCACTGCCCGGGCATCGTTCTCGAACGCCGGTCAGCTGTGCGTCTCGACCGAGCGGCTCTTCGTGGCCGACCAGATCTACGACCGGTTCGTCGAGCGGTTCGTGGCCCGGACCCAGGCGATGACCCTGGGCGCCAACCTGGACTGGGCCGTCGACATGGGCACGCTCATCTCCGCCGAGCAGCTCGAGACCGTCACCGCGCACGTCGACGACGCCGTGGCCAAGGGAGCCCGGGTCCTCGCCGGCGGCCGCGCCCGCCCCGACCTCGGTCCCTACTTCTACGAGCCGACCATCCTCGAGGGGGTCACGCCCGACATGACCTGCTTCGGGAACGAGACCTTCGGGCCGGTGGTCGCGCTCTACCGCTTCCACGACGAGGCGGACGCCGTCGCGCGGGCGAACGCGGGGGAGTACGGCCTCAACGGCTCCATCTACAGCCAGGACGGTTCCCGGGCCCGGGAGCTCGCCCGACAGATCAAGTGCGGCACGGTCAACATCAACGAGGGCTTCGGGTCCACGTTCGGCTCGCTCGCCGCGCCCATGGGCGGGATGCGGCAGTCCGGCATGGGTCGACGGCAGGGCTCCGAGGGCATCCTGCGCTACACCGACACCCAGTCGGTCGGCCACCCAGCGCGGCGTCCGGATCGGACCCTCCTTCGGGCTCTCGCAGGAGCAGTACGCCAAGGCGATGACGCTCAGCCTCCGGGTGCTGAACAAGCTGGGCCGTGCCTAATGGCCTTCGACTACGACGTCCTGGTCATCGGCTCCGGCTTCGGGGGCTCGGTGACCGCCCTGCGGCTGACCGAGAAGGGGTACCGCGTCGGCGTGCTCGAGGCGGGCGACCGTTTCGACGAGGCGTCGTACCCGAAAACCTCGTGGGACGTGAAGAACTTCCTGTTCCTGCCCGACGCCGGCTGCTACGGGATCCAGCGCATCGACATGGTCCGCGACTGCATGATCGTGGCCGGCGCCGGCGTGGGCGGCGGCTCGCTGGTCTACGCCAACACGCTCTACGAGCCGCTCGAGGCGTTCTACCGCGACCCGTCGTGGTCGCACATCTGTGACTGGAAGGCCGAGCTCGCGCCCTACTACGACCAGGCGAAGCGGATGCTCGGCGTGGTCGAGAACCCGCTGCGAACCCCCAGCGACGAGGTGATGGAGAAGGTCGCGGGGGAGATGGGCGTCGCCGAGACGTTCCACCCCACCCCGGTCGGCGTGTTCTTCGGCACCGGTGACCAGGAACCCGGGCGAGAGGGTCGCCGACCCCTACTTCGGCGGGGCCGGTCCGGACCGGCGGGCCTGCATCGGCTGCGGCGAGTGCATGACCGGCTGTCGGCACCACGCCAAGAACACCCTGTTGAAGAACTACCTCTACCTCGCCGAGCAGGCCGGCGCCGTCGTCCACCCGCTGACCACGGTCACCCGGGTCCGGCCGCGCGGCGGGGGCGGCTACACGGTCGACGCCCGCTGGACCAAGGCCAAGCTCTCTCGGCGGTCCGCCACCAAGACCTTCACCGCCGAGCACGTGGTCTTCTCCGCGGCCGCGCTCGGCACCCAGAAGCTGTTGCACCGGCTCAAGGCCGAGGGCGACCTGCCCAGGCTCAGCGACCGGCTCGGCTACCTCACCCGCACCAACTCCGAGGCGATCCTGGGCGCCATCTCCCCGGACCTGAAGACCGACTACAGCCAGGGCATCGCGATCACCTCGTCGTTCCATCCCGACGAGCACACCCACATCGAGCCGGTGCGCTACGGCAAGGGCTCGAACTTCATGTCGCTGATGCAGACCGTGCTCACCGACGGCGACGGGCCTGTCCCGCGCTGGCGGACGTGGTTGCGGGAGATGTGGGCACAGCGGGGCAACGTGAAGGCGCTCTACGACTTCAAGCACTGGTCGGAGCGCACCATCATCGCCCTGGTGATGCAGTCCCACGACAACTCGATCACGACGTTCCCGAAGAAGACGCCGTTGGGTTGGGTGCTGTCCTCGCGTCAGGGCCACGGCAAGCCGAACCCCACCTGGATCCCGGCCGCCAACGAAGCGGTACGCCGGATGGCGCGGATCATGGGCGGCACCGCCGGCGGCTCCGTCGGCGAGCCGTTCAACCGGCCGCTGACCGCGCACTTCATCGGCGGCTGCACCATCGGCGACATCGCCCGAGTCAGGGGTCGTGGACCCCTACCACCGGGTCTACGGCTACCCCGGGCTGCACGTCGTGGACGGCTCGACCATCTCCGCCAACCTCGGCGTGAACCCGTCCCTGACCATCACCGCCCAGGCGGAGCGGGCGATGGCCTACTGGCCGAACCGGGGTGAAACCGACCCCCGCCCGGCTCTGGGGACGGCGTACGAACCCGCGTCACCGGTGCCGCCCGCGCACCCGACCGTCCCGGACGCCGCCCCCGGCGCCCTGCGATTGCCCATCGTCGGCGTGAGCTGACCGGCCCGCCCGGAAAAAGTCTCGAAACTCGCCGTACCCGGTCGTAACCCAACGGTAAATGCGCTCGTTGAGCCAGACGGATCCGGCGCTTTTGCTCCCTCCCAGGTCGGATCCCGTGTCCAGGCGCTGTCCAGCAGTTGCGTGGACGATCAGGGCCCGGCCACCCTCCCTCCCCGGCCGGGC
Source organism: uncultured Actinomycetota bacterium (assembly GCA_963830755.1). Classification (GTDB taxonomy): domain Bacteria; phylum Actinomycetota; class Actinomycetes; order Propionibacteriales; family Nocardioidaceae; genus Nocardioides. The sequence goes on from CAWHNI010000001.1 coordinate 201,801, forward strand.
CCTGATGCGTTTCGCCGCGAGGCGCGAGCGAGCTCGCGCCTCACGCTGGCGAAACGGGTTGAGCAAGCCCCGCGCCTGAGCTTGCGAGGGCGCGACGGGCGGGTCGAAACCGCGTAAGGCAGGCAGGGCGGCGACCAGGGACGGTTTCCTGTCGGGTGCGGGGGTTTCGAGACGGCTCGCACAGTCGCTCGCTGCGCTCGTGTCTGTGCCGAGCCTCCTCAACCTGCGCCGCTGATCGCGCCGCTCGCGAGCTCGCGACGCGGCGGCTGATAGGCTGCGGCCATGGCGGAGCACCCCGAGCACGATCTGGTCCTGGTGGTCGACTTCGGGGCGCAGTACGCCCAGCTGATCGCCCGCCGGGTGCGCGAGGCCCGGGTCTACTCCGAGATCGTGCCGCACACGATGCCGGTGGCCGAGATGCTGGCGCGGGAGCCGAAGGCGATCATCCTGTCCGGCGGCCCGTCGTCGGTCTACGCCGAGGGCGCACCAGGCATCGACGACTCGATCTTCACCGCGGGGGTCCCGGTCTTCGGCATGTGCTACGGCTTCCAGCTGATGGCCCAGGCGCTCGGGGCGAACCGTGCGCCCACTCCGGCGCGCGCGGAGTACGGCCGCACGCCGGTGGTCGTCGGCGCCTCCGGCACGCTGCTGGCGGAGATCCCGGCCGAGCACACCGTGTGGATGTCCCACGGCGACTCCGTGACCGCAGCGCCAGCCGGCTTCGACGTACTGGCCGCCACGGCGGTGACGCCGGTCGCCGCCTTCGAGGACGTCGACCGCGGCCTGGCCGGGGTCCAGTGGCACCCCGAGGTCATGCACACCCAGCACGGCCAGAAGGTGCTCGAGCACTTCCTGCTCCAGATCGCCGGCTGCCGCCCGACCTGGACCATGGTCAACATCGTCGAGGAGCAGGTCGAGCGCGATCCAGCGGCAGATCGGCGACCGCGGGCACGCCATCTGCGGCCTGTCCGGCGGTGTCGACTCGGCCGTGGCCGCCGCGCTGGTCCAGCGGGCGATCGGCGACCGGCTCACCTGCGTCTACGTCGACCACGGGCTGATGCGCCAGGGCGAGAGCGAGCAGGTCGAGCGGGACTTCGTCGCCGCCACCGGCGTCGACCTGCACGTCGTAGACGCCGAGAAGCGGTTCCTCGACGCCCTCGTCGGGGTGACCGACCCCGAGGAGAAGCGCAAGACCATCGGCCGCGAGTTCATCCGGGTCTTCGAGGCAGCCGAGGCGGAGATCCTCGGCGACGCGGTGACCGGCGAGGACGCCGAGAAGGTCGCCTTCCTCGTCCAGGGCACGCTCTACCCCGACGTGGTCGAGTCCGGCGGAGGCGCCGGCACCTCCAACATCAAGTCCCACCACAACGTGGGCGGGCTGCCCGACGACCTCGAGTTCGAGCTGGTCGAGCCGCTGCGGGCGCTGTTCAAGGACGAGGTGCGGATGGTCGGGGAGCAGCTCGGCCTTCCCGCCGACATCGTCCACCGCCAGCCCTTCCCGGGCCCCGGCCTGGGGATCCGGATCATCGGCGAGGTCACCCGGGAGCGACTCGACGTACTCCGCGAGGCCGACGCCATCGCCCGCGAGGAGCTGACCCGCGCCGGTCTCGACCGCGACATCTGGCAGTGCCCGGTGGTGCTGCTCGCCGACGTCCGCTCGGTCGGCGTCCAGGGCGACGGCCGCACCTACGGCCACCCGATCGTGCTGCGGCCGGTCACCTCCGAGGACGCGATGACCGCCGACTGGGCGCGCGTCCCCTACGACATCCTCGAGCGGATCTCCACCCGGATCACCAACGAGGTCCGCGAGGTCAACCGGGTCGCCCTCGACCTGACCTCGAAGCCGCCGGGCACCATCGAGTGGGAGTAGGTCCGCCACGGGGTTTGGTGGTGAGGGACAACGCAGATCGCCTCCTCGGTCGTCGCGTTGTCTGCGTTGTCGGTGACCGTGGCGGTGAGCGTGTAGAACCGCCCTGGTCCTTCGTCGTCCCGCTCGGCGCGGAGGTCCACGCTGCCCCCCACGATGCGAATGTCCCCTGCATCGGGCTCGCTGGAGCTTCCGGTCACCTCGACGCGCGCGACACCCGACAGAGAGTCCTGTCCGACCACGACCGCGACATGGACCATCTTGTGGTTTGGCGGCCAGATTCTGCATGGTGCGGAGGGCAACCCGGCAACGGTTGGCGCAGTACGGTCGATCCGGAGGAGCAGGGTCTGTGGTGTCTCGCTGTTGCCCAGGGCATCGACCGAGAAGTAGGTGATCGCGTAGACGCCCTCGCCGGTGAAGGTCGGCAGCGTGAACTCGTCCCCGGGGTCGATGTACCCGACAGGTGGCACGGCGCCAAGGCTCTCCTCAACCCGGACGTGGATCTCCTTCACGCCGGACAGTCCGTCGGTCGGCAGCCAGCGACACGGCCACCTCGTCGCGATTCCAGCCGGCCGCATTCGGCATGGGCGACAACGACGCGGACGTCATCGGCGCGGCGGTGTCGTCAGGAGGCGGGAATGGCTCGTCGCCGACCGCACCGATTCCTGTGAACTCGACCTCGACCATCTTGTGCCCCGGGAGCGAGGTGAGATCGCCGGTGACCTTGCGGAACTCGCCGCTCGCGTCGAACCAGTACGGCTTCGCTACGGCGGTCAGGGCCTCCTGTGCCGGGAACGCATAGTGCAGCCTCGCAGGCAGGCCCTCAAGTGCCCGACCGTGCAGGTACATGATCAGCGCGTGCTCGTTGTTGTGCAGCATGTTCTTGCCGAAATGGGACTTGCGAAGGTCGGTCATCGTCCCCGTCCGCTCGACGCGAGAGAAGGTTTCCCGTGTGGGATACGCGGGGTCGTGGTCGACGTAGACATCGAGGAAGGACTGGGCGCTGGTTGCCAGCTGGTCTTTGTGGGTGAAGCCGTCGCGCAGATTGAGGGCGGCGAGTGTCTGATCGGCCTCGTCGTGGATCCACCATGCGCTGTCCCGCTCGGCGTTGACCGGCTGAAAGTTCCTCACCTGCTGCTGGTTCCACCGGGCGGCCGGTTCGTCCCAGGCACGGCCGAGCAGGGTGGTCCGATCCGCGGCCAAACTCGCCCAGGGATGGTCGGCGTACATCCGGTCGGCGTTGAAGATCATTTCGTAGCTCTTGATGTTGTGGCCGTAGTCGGTCTGGGCGGCGTTGAAGGTGCCGAATCGGCCGGTGCGGCCCCAGAACCACCAACTGTTCGCCGGAACGGCGCTGTTCTTGTGCCGATTGATCAGGCTCTGAGTGAGCAGGCGCATGTCGTTCTTGAACTGGGTACGCCGCGCCGGGTCGGTGAGAAGCGCGGTGTTCGGCAGGTAGATCGCAGTCACCGGGACCAGGAGGTTCGTGATGTCGCCGCCGTTGCCCCCGGTGTCGACCTCGGTGGACAGGTCGTACGTCAGCGAGTCCCGGACCCGGTTGTTCGCGGCGTCGTAGTAGGCGCCCAAGAGCAGGTCGCGCACGGCGAGCAGATCGGCCTCCACAGCCGGATCGCGGGTCACGTTGAAGTACATCCCGTAAGCGAGCCCCAACGAGGCGAGATCGAACACGTCCTTGTTGGCCCGGGGATCCACCGGGTTGCCGTGGACATCCAGCTCGCCGTAGTAGCCGCCGTAGACCGGATCCTTGGCCTTGGTGTTGATCCAGTCGAGTCCTGACTTCGCGTAGGTCAGGTACTTCTCCTCCCCGGTCAGCATGAACGCCAACGAGTAGCCGTAGACGCCGCGAGCGAGCGTGGAGAGGCCGCGGTTCGTGTTCCCCTCGGGGAGGAGTTCTCCGTTGCGGCCACGGAAGGAGGGGAAGTTCCCCATGGGTACCCCGAGGGCCTCAGGCATGTCCCAGTACGGCATCAGGTCTTCGCGGTGATGGCGCAGCCACGTGTTGCCCTTGAGTACCTCCGGGATCTCGGCCTGCTGCGCTGCTGCCTGCGACTGTCCCATGGCTGGTTGCGCGGCTGCATCCAGACTGGGCTGCTGGGAGATCGTCGCGCCGAGGGTCATCGTCAGGACAACGAGGCAGCCGGAGACGGAAAGGCGCGACATGGTGCCTCCTTGCGTCGGGAACCCGAGCGACGCGAGCAGGGATCGTCGCGCTGCAAGCCTTGTCAGGAGTGTGCGCGCGCCGCGTCCGCGTGTACATACGCACATTGACGTATTGGGCTGAGGCGTCAGGTGGGGCCCAGGCCCAGCCGTGGTCCGCGTGCTGTACAGGGGAGGGGCCCTCACTTATTCTCGACGCACATGCCCGGCTCGGGCGGGCCTGCAGGCCGATTGACCTCGGCCGATCGTGACCTGAAGCAGCCCGGGTCACCAGGGGAGGCACTCGGGAGAGTGACGCGTGCAAACGCTCACTGACAATCACGCGCGGGGATGGGTCCACGACTCGGTCAGCGTTCATACACACGCGCACGCGGCGCAGGACTGGCCTAGTGGCTTGAGCCGCCGAGCCATGTGCGTCGATGGGTGAGCGACGAGTCATCTCGCCAGCGACTGCTGGCCCGGGCTTGCGGACGCTCGTGGTCCACGACCACCGCGGCTTCGCCCACTCGCTCGCCGGGCGGCTCGGCGAGCACCCGAGGTTCGATGAGGTATCCGTTGCGGACTCCGCCGAACACGCCCTCGCCCTGGTGAAGACACATCAGTTCGACGTGCTGCTACTGGACGCTCGACTTGGCGACGCCTCCGGCCTTGATGCGATGCGCGACATGCTGCGAAGTCGCCCCCAGCTGGCCGTCGTCGTTGTCTCCGGGCTCGAGGACGTCGAACAGGTGATCGATGCCCTTGCCGGGGGTGCACGCGCGTGGGTGCCGGAGGACGCGTCCTTGGAAGACCTGCTCCAAGCGGTCGAGGACGCGCTCCTCCATCGGATCTGGCTACCACGCGTACTGCTCGCAGAAGTCTTGGATGTGTTGCTGTCGAGACCGGCGGTCAGCCGGAACGCGCCGTCATTCGTGGATGACCTGACTCCGCGTCAGGTCGAGGTGCTGCAATGCCTGGCGGGCGGAATGAGCCGTGCACAGATCGCCGACCACCTGGTGCTGTCCCCTCACACGGTGCGCACCCATGTTCAGGAGATCCTGCGGAAGGCCGGCGTGCACTCGACGTTGGCCGCACTGGCAAGAGCTCGTGCCGAGCGCCACCTTCCTGGGGGCCCTTGACTTCGACGTAGCCACCCTCGAACTGCTCAACGACGCACCGAGGGTGGACCGTCTCCCCTATGCTCGAACGCATGCTCATCATCGCCATCATCCTCTTCGGCATGCTCATCGGCGCTGGTGCGCAGATGCTGCTCGGCCGATCGGCCTCCGACATCAACTGGCCGATGGCGTTCGCCTCGGGTCTGATCGGCTCCCTGGTCGGCGGGTTGCTGGTCAGCCTGCTCTCCGGCGACGGCCTCGAGCTGCGTGCGAGCGGGATCATCGGGTCGCTGGTCGGCGCGGTCATCGTGACCGCGGCGTGGCAGTGGCACCGGGGCCGCACCTCCTCCGCGTCCTGACCCGAACCGGCAGTGCGCTCGGCTCAGACGCCGGCGGCTCCTGTCGGATCGGGACGCGTGGTGCGGTGGATGTGCCAGCCGGCCCAGGCCGACGCCCCAACGGGGATCGGCAGCCAGAACGACACCAGCCGGTACAGCAGGGTGGCGATCAGCGCGGTGTCGGCGCTGACACCGATCAGCACCAGGAACGTCGTCAGCCCTGACTCGACGAAGCCGAGACCACCCGGCGTGATCGGGATGAGAGCCAGCGCCTGCGCGACCACGTAGGCCAGCAGGACCTCCGAGGGGCGGGCACGGGCACCGAAGGCCACCAGCGCCGCCACCAGCGCGGCGTAGTCGAACATCCGGTTGGCCGCCGCCGCGAACACCGCTCGCCACCAGTGCCCTTCGAACGCCGTGGCCACCCTGTCCCGCTGCGCGACCAGACTGGTAGCCACGGACTGCGGCGAGACGGCCCGTCGTACGACGTGGACGACGTAGCCGACCGCGCGACCGACCCGTTCGAGGACTCCACGCCAGGTCAGGGCGGTCACCCCGAGGCCGACGATCAGGACGGCCAGCAACAGCGAGACCAGCAGCCCGAGCTGCAGCTGCCGGTCCGGGGGCGGCCCGATGAGGAGCGCCGGCACGGTCAGGACCGGCAGGAGCAGCAGGACACCGGTCGTCAGGAGCCCGACGGCGGTCAGCGCGGACGCGACGGCGGCCGGGGATTGGCCCGCCTTGATCAGCAGCCTTGCCTGGACCACGCCACCGGTGGCCGGTCCACCCGGGACCACCTTGCTGGCGGCGTTGCCCGCCAGCTGCGCGGTCGCCACCGCCCCCCAGCCGACGTGGCTCTCCCGCGGCGCGTCGGGATCGCCACGTCGAGCATCGGGGGTCAGCGCGAGCCTCGTCAGCCACCACAGGGACGCCATGCTGCACGCCTCCAGCGCGACCAGCACCACGAACCACCACGGCTGGACGTCCCGCAACCGCGGCCACGCACCGAACAGGGTCAGCATGCTGGGGGCGACGATGTAGAGGCCGACTCCGGTGACCGTGAGCGCGACCGCGCGACCTCCCCAGCGACGCACCAGTGCGCCGGTCGAGACGCTCATTCGGATCCGCCGGGAGCACTCATCGGAGAATCCCTTCGCTCGGAAGGATGCTCCTCACGCTACTCCAGGCGGGTTCAGGAGCTCCGTTCGAAGGTGACGAGCAAACCCTCGACGCTACCGGGGCCGACCCGCCCCTTGATCTCCGCGGCCGTGATCGTCTTCAGCCGCCAGCCCTGTGCCGCGTGCTCGTTGAGCAGGCTCTCCAGCTTCTCGCCGGACATCTTGCCGCCGATCATCTTCTCTCGGACCTCCACGACCTTGTACGCGTACGCCATGTGCCCTCCTCGGTTCGGTGTCGTGCCTGGACGCTACGCCTGCCAGGGATAGGGCTCGAGGTGCAGCTGGACGTCGTCCGGCAGCCCCTCGACCGAGACTCCCGCCTCGGTCACCTCGAGGTCGACCCGGTGGGCACCCAGGGTGAGTCCCTCCACGCGCAGGGGGAGGTACGTCGTCGGCAGGACCGGCGCGGCCCACAGCTGACCGCGGGACAGCCAGGGGTCGAAGCCGCACGAGCGACCGGATCAGCTGGATGGGTGCGGCCGAGGCCCAGGCCTGCGGGGAGCAGGAGGTGGGATAGGGCACCGGCTCGGAGTAGGTGTCGCGGTCGAACCCGCAGAAGAGCTCCGGGAGGCGGCCACCGAAGCGCTCTGCGGCCTCCAGGATCCCGTCCGCGACCCGCTGGGCCTCGTCGACGAAGCCGTAGCGCATGAGCCCGGCCACGATGAGGGCGTTGTCGTGCGGCCACACCGAGCCGTTGTGGTAGCTGACCGGGTCGTACGCCCCCATGGTGGTGCTGAGGGTCCGGATGCCCCAGCCGCTGAACATCTCGGGCGACAGGAGCTGCGCCACGACGCTCGCCGCCTTGTCCTCGGCCACGATCCCGCTCCACAGGCAGTGCCCGATGTTCGAGGCGCACGAGTCGACGGCCTTCTTGTCGTGGTCGAGCGCCACCGCGTAGCGGCCGAGCTCCGGCATCCAGAACCGCTCGTTGAACCTCGCCTTGAGCTCGACTGCGCGTTCGGTCCAGTGCCGGGCCCCGTCGTCGTCTCCGAAGTGCTGCGCCAGCTCGCCTCGGGCGCGGTAGGCGTCGTAGACGTATCCCTGGACCTCGCACAGCGCGATCGGCGGGTCTGCGGGGCGACCGCCGGCGAAGTTCACGCCATCCCAGGAGTCCTTCCAGCCCTGGTTGCGGAGCCCGTGGTCCGAGGAACGCCGGTACTCCACGAAGCCGTCACCGTCCCGGTCGCCGTACCGCTCGATCCACTCGAGCGCCAGGTCAGCGTGCGGCAACAGCTGACGGGTCTGCTCCGGGTCGCCTCCCCACCGGGCGAGCTCCCCGAGCAGGACGACGAAGAGCGGAGTGGCGTCGGCAGTCCCGTAGTAGGCACCGCCACCACCGAGCGACAGTCCCGCCTCGAGACCGTGACGGACCTCGTGGACGATGCGACCCGGCTCCTCCTCGGTCACCGGATCCGACCGACGGCCCTGATGGCGGGCGAGAGTCTTCAACGTCCCGAGCGCCAGGCTGCGGTCGAGCGGAAGCGCCATGTAGGCGCTGAGCAGGGAGTCGCGCCCGAACAACGCCATGAACCAAGGCGCACCGGCCGCGACCGCGGCGAGGGTGGGGTCCTCGTCGTCGAAGATGCGCAGCGCCCCGAGATCCTCCTGGCTGCGTCGGAGCACGCGCTGCAGTCCCGTGTGATCCGTGGTCGCGACAGGTGTGGACTCCTGCCACCGTCGGAGCCGTACGGCGGGCACGGACTCCAGGACGGACCGGTCGAGCGGGTACGTCGACTCGATCTCCTTTCGATCCACCACCGGGCGGACGATCAGCGAAGCGGACCATCGGTCACGGGCCGGGACGACCACGTCGTAGCGGATGGTCGCCGCGTGGCCGGTTGCTGTGACTACGGCGCCGGGGGCCTCGATGATGATGCCGCGATGGCTCTCGCCCGAACGGTGATCGAGCGCAAGCCGCTGCTCCTGAACCTGTGCGGTGCGCTCGCCACCCCGTAGCACCCGCCCCGCCTTGACCTCGAAGAGATCGGCGAAGTCCGCCTCCGCGGCGAGTACGACGGTGCAGGAGACGGGCTCCGCGCCGGGGTTGTGGACCGTGACGTCCTCCCGGATCCCGTCCCCGACCCACCGCTCCCGCTCGACCAGGAGATTGGTGTCGGTGATGCTGGACCGATGCAGGCGTGCCAGGAAGGTCGCGCGGAAGGGCTCGGGGACCAGCGCGGCGAGGGGTTCCGGGTACTCGCCGTCCACCGTGAGGTCCCATCGGGACAGGATGCGGGTGTCCTGGAAGTAGACGCCGAGGGGCTCGTGCGCCCGAAGGTCGCCCGTGCGCGTGCAGAGGCAGAAGGACGAACCCTCCACCAACGTGACGGATGCGTCCGAGCTGGTGGGTTCGCCCTCGGGCGTCCAGGCGCCGGTCATTGAGCCATGATTGCGGAGCAATCAGGAGCGCCCTCACGCGGGTGCGTCGCCAGGAACGAGTAGACCAGAGCCCGGTTCGTTGCCAGGCCAACGACCCGTAGCGGTCTAGGGTTCGGGCATGCAGGATGACCAGCGCGCCGGCGTCGACATCGAGGCGCTGACCGCCGAGATCGACCACCGGCTGAAGGACGCCGACGCCGCACTCGCCCGCGACTACCCCGGCGAGCGCGCGGGCCGACAGCCCGTCCACACCGTCTACGTGCCGGCCGACCGGGTCGAGCCGGAGCTGCTCGCGGCCTACGGCAACCAGGCCCAGATGTCGATCGTCGAGCACGGCGGGGAGTTCCTCGACGTGCTCGAGGGTGACGAGGACCTGGTCGGGCGGGTCCTCGCGAAGCTGGAGCGCGAACCGATCGAGGACCTGCGCATCGACTTCGAGGACGGGTACGGCGCGCGGTCCGACAACGAGGAGGACGAGACGGCCCGCGAGACCGGATCGGTGCTCGCCCAGTGGATCGCCGACGGCGCGGCGCCCCCGTTCCACGGGATCCGCTTCAAGAGCCTCGAGCAGCCGACCCGGAGCCGTGGACTCCGCACGCTTGCCCTCTTCCTCGAGTCGCTGGCGGGCGACGGTCGGCTGCCCGACGGGTTCGTGGTCACCCTGCCCAAGGTCACCTCTGTCGACCAGGTCGAGGCCATGACCGTCGCCGCGGAGTGCCTGGAAAAGGACCTCGCGCTGCCCCCCGGTGCGCTCCGGTTCGAGCTGCAGGTCGAGGTGCCGCAGGCGGTCCTCGGCAGCGACGGGACCGTCCTCGTCGCCCGGATGATCCATGCCTCCGCCGGTCGCTGCGCCGGGCTCCACTACGGCACCTACGACTACTCCGCCGACCTCGGCATCCCTCCCGGCCAGCAGAGTCTCGAGCACCCGGCGGCCGACTTCGCGAAGGCCGTGATGCAGGCGGCGGCAGCGCGGACCGGCGTCCGTCTCTCCGACGGCTCCACCAACGTGCTGCCCGTCGGGGATGCCGACGCGATGCGGACAGGCTGGGCCAACCACCTGCGACTGGTCCGGCGCTCGCTGGAGCGCGGGTTCTACCAGGGCTGGGACCTGCACCCCGCGCAGCTGCCCACGCGGTACGCCGCCACCTTCGAGTTCTTCCGCAGCGGTCTCGCGCCCGCCGTCGAGCGGCTACGCGCGTACGCATCGAAGAGTCGTGTGCGTGCCGACGGCCCAGAGGGCGGGCCCGGGCACGCGACCAGGATCCAGGACGAGCCAGCGACGGCACGGGCGCTGGCGGCCTTCCTTCTCCGGGGCCTCGACTGCGGCGCCCTGACCGACGCGGAGGTCGTCACCGCCAGCGGGCTGAACCTCAACAGGCTGACGGAACTGGCCGGTCGCCCGGTCGAGAAGCGGAAGGCGGGCTGAGGTTGGGCATCGTCCTGGGGCCCAACCGCTACGGCAAGGCCGAGAACCGCGTCGTCCGCATCTACCGCGACACCGCGCGACACGAGATCCGCGACCTCAACGTCTCCACGTCGCTGCGCGGCGACTTCGACGATGCCCACGTGACCGGCGACCAGGCCAACGTCCTGCCCACCGACACCCAGAAGAACACCGCCTTCGCCTACGCCAAGAAGCACGGCGTCACCTCCCCGGAGGACTACGCGATCGCGCTGGCCACCCGGCTCCTGCACGCCACACCGGCCGCCAGCGGAGCCCGGGTCGAGGTGGAGGAGTACCCCTGGGTCCGGATCGCGGTGGACGGTGCGGGCCACGACCACGCGTTCGTCCGGCAGGGCGGCGGCGTCCGCACCACCGCGGTCGACGTGACGGCCGACGCGGCCGTCGTCGATGCCGGGGTCAAGGACCTGGTGGTGCTGAAGTCGACCGGCTCGGAGTTCAGGGGATTCCTCCGCGACGACTACACGACCCTGGACGAGGCCGACGACCGGGTCCTGGCCACGTCGCTGACGGCGGTCTGGCGGTACGCGGGGGGCGATCACGACTGGAACGCCGCGTACGACGACATCCGGCGGCGGCTGCTCGAGGCATTCGCGACGACGTACAGCCGGGCCTTGCAGGAGACGCTCTACGCAATGGGCGCCGCCGTGCTGGAGGCGCGTCCGGAGGTGGCCGAGATCAGCTTCTCCGCGCCCAACAAGCACCACCACCTCGTCGACCTGTCCCCGTTCGGGATCGAGAACGACGGCGAGGTGTTCGTCGCCGCAGACCGGCCCTACGGCCTGATCGAGGCCACCGTCACCCGGGAGGACCCGTGAACGATCTCGACGCGTTCAACGCGCTGCCCGAGGCGGAGGCCCGGGAGCGCCTGGCCGACTGCCTCGACATCCCGCGCTGGGTCGACACCGTCCTCGAGGGCAGGCCGTATGCCGATCGGGACGCCCTGATGAAGGTCGCCGAGGTGGCCGCGAGCACGATGACCGATGAGGAGCTGGAGTCCGCACTCGACCACCACCCGCGCATCGGCGAACGTGGCGCCGGCGGTCACGACGAGGAGCACTCCTCGAGGGAGCAGGCGGGGGTCGACCCGGCAGACCGCGACGTGGCCCGGCGGCTGGCCGCGGGCAACCTCGCCTACGAGGAGAGGTTCGACCGGGTGTTCCTGATCCGCGCCTCCGGTCGGAGCGGCCCCAGATCCTGGCCGAGCTGGACCGTCGCCTCGACAACGACGCCGTGACCGAGCGCGCCGAGACCGTGACCCAGCTGCGCGAGATCGCGCTGCTCCGACTGGAGCAGGTGCTCTGACGTGGCCACCCTGAGCACCCACGTCCTCGACACCGGCGCCGGGCGACCCGCGACCGGAGTGGTGGTGGTGCTGGAGTCGTCCGCGGGCGAGGTGCTGGAGGACGCCCGCACCGACGCCGACGGCCGAGTCGGCTCGATCGGAGGCGACCTCGACCCCGGTGACTACCGGCTCCGCTTCGACACCGGCGCGTGGTTCTCCGACGCCGGAGTCGAGGCGTTCTACCCGGAGGTGGCCGTGTCGTTCACGATCAGCTCCGACGAGCACTTCCACGTGCCGTTGCTCCTCAGCCGCTACGGCTACTCGACCTACCGTGGCTCCTGAGCTCGACGTCCTGATCCGGGCCCGGCGCGCGGTGGTGGACGGTCGCGAGACGCCGGTCGCGGTCGGGATCCGGGCCGGCCGCATCGCCACACTCGCGGCGTACGACGACCCGAGTCGACGCGGAGGCCGTCGTCGAGCTCCTCGACGACGAGGTCCTGCTCCCCGGGCTGGTGGACACCCACGTGCACGTCAACGAGCCCGGCCGCACGGAGTGGGAGGGCTTCGAGACCGCGACCCGCGCCGCGGCGGCGGGCGGGGTCACCACCATCGTCGACATGCCGCTGAACAGCATTCCGCCGACCACCACCGTGGCCGCGCTCGAGGAGAAGCAGGCGGCGGCCCGGGGCCAGGTGTGGGTCGACGTCGGTTTCTGGGGCGGTGCGGTCCCCGGCAACCTTCCCGACCTGTCCCCGCTGCACGAGGCCGGCGTCTTCGGCTTCAAGTGCTTCCTGCTCGACTCAGGTGTCGAGGAGTTCCCGCACCTCTCGACCGACGAGTTCGCCGATGCCATCGCCGAGACGGCGCGGCTGGGGACCTTGATGCTGGTCCATGCCGAGGACGCCGGCCTGATCGACGACTCCCGGGCGCACGGCACGTCGTACGCCGGCTTTCTCGACTCCCGTCCGCCCGCGGCCGAGGAACGCGCGATCGACCTCGTCCTGGACGGCGCGCGGCGGACCGGAGGCCGCGCGCACGTCGTACACCTGAGCGCGTCGGAGGCGATCCCGGCGTTGCGGGCTGCCCGGTTGGAGGGGGTCGACGTGTCGGTGGAGACCTGCCCGCACTACCTGACCTTCGATGCCGCCGAGATCCCCGACGGCTCCACGGAGTTCAAGTGCTGCCCGCCGATCCGGGACGCCGACAACCGCGATCGCCTCTGGGACGGGCTCGCCGGCGGCGACATCGACCTCGTGGTCACCGACCACTCGCCGTGCGTCGCCGACCTCAAGCGCCGGGACGTGGGCGACTTCGCGCTGGCCTGGGGCGGCATCGCCTCCCTGCAGCTCGGGTTGCCCGCGGTGTGGACGGGTGCGCGGGAGCGCGGACACGGGCTGGCCGACGTGGTCCGCTGGATGGCCACCGCTCCCGCCGACCGGGTGGGACTGAGCGACCGTGGCCGGATCGAGGTGGGCGCCTCAGCGGACGTGTGCGTCTTCGCGCCGGACGAGTCGTTCGTCGTCGACCCGGCGCGGCTGCTCCACCGCAACCCGGTCTCGGCCTACGCCGGGCGTACGCTCACCGGCACGGTCCGGCAGACCTGGCTGCACGGCGTGCTCATCGACGTCGGGGCCGCCACCGCGTGGCCGGCTGCTGAGGAGAGGGGCGTGACCATGGGCTACTACGTGCCGCGAGGCGGGCTGCCGCCGCAGACGGATCTCACCACCGACCGGGCGGTCTTCACCGAGGCCTACGCCGTGCATCCCGCGCGGCACCCTGCGCGACATCACCGCCAGCCGGCTGCCGCACTGGGAGGACACCCGGTTGTGGGTGCTGGCCAGGCCGATGTCGGGATTCGCCGAGACCTTTGCGCAGTACGTCGTCGAGATCGGCCCCGGCGGCGGCTGCGAGCGGCCCGAGCCCGACCCGGAGGCCGAGGCGGTGCTGTTCGTGGTGGACGGGACCATCCGCCTCGTCGATCGACGGCATCGACCACGTGCTCGGGCCCGGCGGGTACGCCTTCGCGCCGCCCGGGATGTGCCTGGACGGTCGCGCAACGACAGCCGAGGAGACCGCCACGTTCCACTGGATCCGCAAGGCCTACGAGCGGGTCGACGGCATCGACGTCCCCGACGCCTTCGTCACCCAGGAGTCCGACGTCCCGTCCGAGCCGATGCCCGACACCGACGGCGCCTGGGGCACCCAGCGGTTCGTCGATCCCGACGACGTGCGGCCATGACATGCACGTCAACATCGTGAACTTCGAGCCGGGCGGGTCGATCCCGTTCCCGGAGACCCATGTCATGGAGCACGGGCTCTACGTGCTCGAGGGCAAGGCGGTCTACCTGCTCAACCGCGACTGGGTCGAGGTGCAGGCGGGCGACTTCATGTGGCTGCGGGCCTTCTGCCCGCAGGCCTGCTACGCCGGCGGGCCGGGCCGGTTCCGGTACCTGCTCTACAAGGACGTGAACCGGCACCCGCGACTCGGCCCGGCGGACACTCCGGGTCAGATGTGACCCGGGACACGTAGAATGTCGGCGGAGTCGTCGTTCGGCATGGATAACCGGCGGCCCGGTGTCTCGAAACCATGCGCCCCGGATCGCGAGCCTGCGTGCGATGGGAGAGACGAGATGAACGACCCCCGGATCACCGTCAATGGAGTGCCCCGCGCGCTCGACGGCGTCCCGGCCCACGTCACCACCCTCGACTGGCTGCGCGACCTGGGCCTCACCGGCGCCAAGGAGGGCTGCGCCGAGGGTGAGTGCGGCGCGTGCTCGGTCATGGTGGTCCGTCCGGCGGACGACGGAGCCTCGCAATGGACCGCGATCAACGCCTGCCTCGTGCCGGCGCTGTCGCTCGACGGCCAGGAGGTGGTGACCGCCGAGGGGCTCGGCACTCCCGACGACCTGCACCCCGTCCAGCGGGAGATGGCCGAGCGGGGCGGATCGCAGTGCGGCTACTGCACGCCCGGCTTCGTCTGCAGCATGGCGGCGGAGTTCTACAGAGCCGGCCGATCACCGGGCCACGAGGATGCCGAGCACGGTCCGAACGGCTTCGACCTCCACGCGATGAGTGGCAACCTCTGCCGCTGCACCGGCTACCGGCCGATCCGCGACGCCGCCTGGGCACTCCCGCTGCCGGAGGCCGGAGACCGGTTCGCCGAGCCGGGTGGGTACGCCCGCCCCGGACGTGGCCGCCACCCGGGTCGACGGGTTCGCCAGACCCGGCCGACCTCGCCGAGGCACTGGCCCTGATCGAGGAGCGTCCCGATGCGACCGTCATCGCGGGTTGCACCGACTGGGGCGTCGAGGTCAATCTCCGCGGTGAGCGGGCGCCGTACGTCGTCGCGGTGGACCGGCTGCCGGAGCTGAGGTCGTTCGACATCGGCGATCACTCGCTCGAGATCGGAGCGGCCCTGACCCTCTCCGAGGTCGAGACCCTGCTCGCGGGGCGGGTCCCGATCCTGGCCGAGGTGTTCCCGCAGTTCGCGTCCCGGCTGATCCGCAACACCGCCACCATCGGAGGCAACCTCGCCACGGCCTCCCCGATCGGCGACTTCCCACCCGCGCTGCTGGCGCTCGACGCGGACGTCGTCCTCGCCTCCGCGGAGGGTGACCGGCAGGTCCCGCTGGCCGACTACTTCACCGGCTACCGCGAGACGGTCCGGCGACCCGACGAGCTGATCCGCTCGTTGCGGATCCCGCTCCCGTCGGCAGGCGTGACGGCGTTCCACAAGATCGCCAAGCGGCGCTATGACGACATCTCCAGCGTCGCGGTCGGGTTCGCCATCGACGTGGCCGACGGTCTCGTCGAGACCGCGCGGATCGGCCTCGGCGGCGTCGCGGCCACCCCCATCCGCGCGTTGGCGACCGAGGCGGCACTCGAAGGACAGCCGTGGACCGAGCCCACGGCCCGGGCGGCCGCCGCCGTCCTGCGCGCCGAGGGCACCCCGATGGACGACCATCGGGCGAGCGCGGCCTACCGCTCGGCGATGCTCGGCAACGCCCTGCTGCGGTTGTGGGCCGACACCGCTGAGTCGGTGCCGGCATGAGCCAACTGTCGCGACGACCCGACGATGCCGCCGTCGGCCTGACCATCCCTCACGAGAGCGCCGCCCTGCACGTCACCGGTGCCGCGCTCTACACCGATGACCTGGTCGGCCGCACCCGCGACGTCCTGCACGCTCATCCGGTGCAGGCACCGCACGCCCACGCCCAGGGTGACCGGCCTGCGCGTCGACGCCGCGTACGACGTCCCCGGCGTGGTCAGGGTCCTGACCGCCGACGACGTGCCGGGGGTCAACGACGCCGGGGTGAAGAACGACGAGCCGCTGTTCCCGGGCGAGGTGATGTACCACGGCCATCCCGTCTGCTGGGTGCTCGGCGAGACCCTCGAGGCCGCGCGGCTGGGCGCTGCGGCGGTCGAGGCCGACTACGAGCGACTGCCTGCCGTGATCGGCCTGCGGGAGGCGATCGCGGCAGGCAGCTTCCAGGGCGGGCAGCCGACCGTCGAGCGCGGCAACGTCGAGGAGGGGCTGGCCGCGTCGGCGCAGGTCTTCAGCGGCGAGGTCGAGATGGCCGGGCAGGAACACTTCTACCTCGAGACCCAGTGCTCGCTTGCCCACGTCGACGAGGCAGGCCAGGTGTTCGTGCAGAGCAGCACCCAGCACCCCTCCGAGACGCAGGAGATCGTGGCCCACGTCCTCGGGCTGTCCAACCACGCGGTGACCGTCCAGTGCCTGCGGATGGGCGGCGGCTTCGGCGGAAAGGAGATGCAGCCGCACGGGTACGCCGCCATCGCGGCGCTCGGCGCGACCCTCACCGGTCGTCCGGTGCGACTGCGGCTCAACCGCACCCAGGACATCACCATGACCGGCAAGCGGCACGGCTTCCACGCGCAGTGGCGGGTCGGCTTCGACGCCGACGGCCGGCTGCAGGCGCTCGACGCGACCCTGACCTCCGACGGCGGCTGGAGCCTCGACCTCTCCGAGCCGGTCCTGGCCCGCGCCCTGTGCCACGTCGACAACGCCTACTGGATCCCGCACGTCAGGGTGAACGGCCGGATCGCGCGGACCCACAAGACCTCGCAGACCGCCTTCCGCGGCTTCGGCGGACCGCAGGGGATGCTGGTGATCGAGGACATCCTCGGCCGCTGTGCCCCGCTGCTCGGCATCGACGCCGACGAGCTCCGCCGCCGCAACTTCTATGTCGACGGCCAGAGCACGCCGTACGGCCAGCCGGTGCGGCACCCTGACCGGGTCGCGACCGCATGGGAGCGGGTGCTGGAGTCCGGCGACGTCGCCGCCCGCCGCGCGGAGATCGACGACTTCAATGCCAGGCACCCGCACACGAAGCGCGGGCTGGCGCTGACACCGGTGAAGTTCGGCATCTCGTTCAACTTCACCGCCTTCAACCAGGCCGGCGCGCTGGTGCACGTCTACAAGGACGGGTCGGTGCTGATCAACCACGGCGGCACCGAGATGGGTCAGGGCCTGCACACCAAGATGCTGCAGGTCGCCGCGACCACGCTCGGCGTACCCCTCGACCGGGTCCGCCTCGCACCCACGCGCACCGACAAGGTCCCCAACACCTCGGCCACCGCCGCCAGCTCCGGCGCCGACCTCAACGGCGGCGCGGTCAAGCACGCCTGCGAGCAGATCAGGGCCCGCCTCACGGAGGTGGCCGCGGGGCGCGACATCGCCTGGGAGGAGCTGGTCCGTGAGGCGTACTTCAGCCGTGTCCAGCTGTGGGCCGCGGGCTTCTACCGCACCGAGGGGCTGGAGTGGGACTCCTCAGTGATGCGGGGCCACCCGTTCAAGTACTTCGCGTACGGCGTGGCGGCGACCGAGGTCGAGGTCGACGGCTTCACCGGGGCTTACAACACCCGACGGGTCGACATCGTCCACGACGTCGGTGACTCGCTGTCGCCGCTGGTCGACCTCGGCCAGATCGAGGGCGGCTTCGTGCAGGGGGCGGGCTGGCTGACGCTGGAGGACCTGCGGTGGGACGAGTCCGACGGTGAGACCCGCGGGCGGCTCGCCACCCAGGCGGCCAGCACCTACAAGCTGCCGAGCTTCTCCGAGATGCCCGAGGTCTTCAACGTGTCGCTGCTGGAGCGGGCGCACGAGGAGGGCGCGGTCTACGGCTCGAAGGCGGTGGGGGAGCCGCCGCTGATGCTGGCGTTCTCGGTCCGGGAGGCGCTGCGGCAGGCGGCGGCCGCCTTCGGGCCGGATGGCTGCAGCGTCGACCTCGCCTCCCCGGCCACCCCCGAGGCGGTCTACTGGGCGGTGGAGGCGGCCCGGAACGGCCGCACCGACGGCCACGTCGCCGAGGGGTTCCCGGGCCGGATCCCCGACCAGCCCGGTGCCGACGCCCACCGGCTGGCACCCAGGTCGGAGCGGGTCGCCCGGTCGGTCCCCGCCGAGGTGCGGTCATGACCAACTGGGTCTCTGCAGTCCAGCGGCTCCGGCGGGAACGCCGGCCGGGGGTGCTGGTCACGATCGCCGAGGTGCGCGGGCACGCCCCACGCGACGCCGGCTCGAAGATGGTCGTCTCCGAGTCGGAGGTCTGGGGCACCATCGGCGGCGGCAATCTCGAGGAGACCGCACTGGTGCGGGCGCGGGCCCTGCTCGACGCGCCGACAGGCGCCGGCGAGCCCGAGTCCGTCGCCATCCCGCTCACCGACAAGGCCCGCACCGAGCACGGCCGGCAGTGCTGTGGCGGCGAGGTGAAAGCTGCTGTTCGAGCCGCTGCCCGTCGTGCCCTCGATCGCGATCTTCGGGATGGGCCACGTCGGGCTCGAGCTCGCCCGCATCCTCGCCCGCCACGACCTCGACCTCCATCTGGTCGACTCGCGGAAGTCGTACGTCGCCGCGGACCGGCTGGCCTGCCTCGACGACGGCCCGGCGGAGGTGATCGCCCATCACTCGCCGGTCCCCGAGCTGGCGCTCGGCGAGGTGCCGAGCGGCACCCATGTGTTGATCCTGACCCACGACCATGCCGAGGACTTCGCGCTGTGCGACGCGGCGCTCCGCACCTCCCACCTCGGCTCGGTCGGCCTGATCGGGTCGGCCGCGAAGTGGCGCCGGTTCCAGCAGGGGCTGCGGGTCGAGGGGCACGCGGAGTCCACCATCGCCCGCATCCAGTCCCCGATCGGCACCCCCGAGATCCCCGGCAAGGATCCTGCCGTGATCGCGCTGAGCGTCGCATCCCAGCTGTTGCGGTGTGGTCCGGGTCGGCGTCGCGCGGTCATGACCACGATCTACCGCGCCCGGGTCGTCGACACACCGGAGGACCCGTTCACCGGCGGCGTGCTGCGCAGTGCCGACGACGCGGGGCTGGCCGTGGTCGAGGGGGTGATCACCGCCCGGGGCGACTTCGCGGCGGTGCGAGCCGACCACCCGGACGCCGAGGTCGTGGACCTGCGGGGCGGCGTACTCCTGCCGGGTCTGGTCGACACCCACGTCCACTATCCCCAGGTCCGCGCGATCGGCGCGCTGGGCATGCCGCTGCTCGAGTGGCTGGAGCGGTGCGCGCTCCCCGAGGAGCTCAGGCTCGAGTCGGTCGACTACGCACGCGAGGTGGCCGCAGAGTTCGTGTTCGGCCTGGTCTCGGCGGGCACCACGACCTCGCTGGTGTTCGGCTCCCACTTCGCGCCGGCGGTCGACGCACTCTTCACCGAGGCAGCGCGGGTCGGAGTTCGGGTCACTTCCGGGCTCGTGGTGAGCGACCGCGGACTCCCCGAACCGTTGCTCACGACCCCCGAGCGGGCCTACGAGGAGGCGCTGGCCCTGGCCGGCCGCTGGCACGGCGTGGGTCGGGCGAGGTACGCCGTCACCCCCCGCTTCTCCTTCTCCACCGCCGACGAGATGCTCGACGCCTGTGCTTCGGTGACCAAGGACGTCGCCGGCACCTGGTTCACCACCCACGTGAACGAGAACACCACCGAGGTCGCCGAGGTGGCCAGGCTGTTCGTGGGTGCCCTGCACTACGTCGACACCTACGACCGGCATGGCCTGGTCGGCGAGCGGTCCGTGCTCGCCCACAACGTGCACGCCAGCGACCAGGAGCTCGCTGTTCTGGCCGGCCGGGGGGCGGGCGTCGCCCACTGCCCGACCAGCAACTCCGCCCTGGGCAGCGGGCTCTTCCCGCTGCGTCGGCACGTCGAGCACGGAGTTCGGGTGGCGCTCGGCTCCGACGTCGGAGCGGGCACCGGCTTCTCGCTGTTCAAGGAGGGGCTGCAGGCCTACTTCATGCAGTCCCTGCTCGGACCCGAAGGAATCCCGCTCACCGCCACCCACCTCCTCCACCTCGCCACCCGCGCTGGCGCGCTGGCGCTGGGGCTGGGCCACGAGGTCGGCGACCTGTCGGTCGGGAAGCAGTTCGACGCGGTCTGGGTCCGGCCGCTCGCCGACGACCCCCTCGACGTCGGCCTCCGGCACGCGGCCAGCGCCGAGGACGCGGTGGCCAAGATCTTCGCCCTCGGCGGCGACTCCGACCTGGCCGGCGTCTGGGTCGGTGGCGACCGGATCAAGCGCTGACCCGGCGCTACTGCAACGCCTGGAGCACTCGAGTCGGCGGTGCTGCAGGCAAGGTGCTGGCGGACGAGCCGACTCGGCGCTGCATCCCGTGCTGCAGACGAGCCGACTCGGCCCTCATCCCGTTTGCAGACGAGCCGACTCGGCGCTCATTTCGGGTGCAGTTGCGCCGACTCGGCGGATTCGGCGGCGAGGAGGGCGGCGTACGCCGGGAGGGTGAGGAAGTCGGGGAAGTCCTCCGCGAGGGCGGAGTCGACGAACAGGTCGCGGGCGACGTCCCAGTGCCCGGCCGCGAAGGAGTCGCCCAGCTCCGCCTGCAATGCGGCGTACTCCTCCTCCACGATCCGCTGCACCAGGTCGCGGGTCACCGTCTCGCCGGTGTCGAGGGTGGCGGCGTTGTAGATCCACTGCCAGACCTGGGAGCGGGAGATCTCGGCAGTTGCGGCGTCCTCCATCAGGTTGTTGATCGCGGCCGCGCCGTTGCCGGAGAGCCACGCCTGCAGGTACTGGATCCCGATCCGGACGTTCCCGCGCAGGCCCTGCTCGGTCCGCTCGCCCGGCGTCCGGTCGACCGCCAACAGGTCCGCGGCCGAGACATCGACGTCCTCCCGGCGTACGTCGACCTGGTTCGGCCGGTCGCCCAGGACCCGGTCGAAGATCTCCCCGCACACCGGCACCAGGTCGGGGTGGGCGACCCAGGAGCCGTCGAACCCGGCCTCGGCCTCCCGGTTCTTGTCCTCCCGCACCTTCGCGAACGCCCGCTCGTTGACCTCCGCGTCGCGACGACTCGGGATGAACGCCGCCATCCCGCCGATCGCGAACGCCCCGCGCCGATGGCAGGACTGCACCAGCAGGTCGCTGTAGGCCTTCATCATCGGCGCGTTCATGGTGACGGCGTTGCGGTCGGGGAGGGTGAACGCCGGACCCGCGTCGCGGAAGTTCTTGATGATGCTGAACAGGTAGTCCCAGCGCCCGGCGTTCAGCCCGGCCATGTGGTCGCGCAGCTCGAACAGGATCTCGTCCATCTCGAACGCGGCCGTGATCGTCTCGATCAGCACCGTCGCCCGGATCGTGCCGTGCGGGACCTCCAGAGCGGCCTGCGCGTGGGTGAACACGTCGTTCCACAGCCGGGCCTCGAGGTGCGACTCCATCTTCGGCAGGTAGAAGTAGGGACCCGACCCGCGCCCGAGCAGCTCCGTCGCGTTGTGGAAGAAGTACAGGCCGAAGTCGACCAGGCCGCCAGAAACCGGGGTCCCGTCGACGGTGAGGTGGGCCTCGTCGAGGTGCCAGCCGCGCGGGCGGGGCACGATCACCGGGATCCGGTCGGGATCCGCGATCGCGTACTCCTTGCCCTCCGGTGAGGTGAAGGCCAGGTTGCGGCGTACGGCGTCGCGCAGGTTGACCTGGCCACCGACGACGTTCTCCCAGTGCGGGGTGTTGGCGTCCTCGAGGTCGGCCAGCCACACCTTCGCACCCGAGTTGAGCGCGTTGATCGACATCTTCCGCGTCGTCGGGCCGGTGATCTCGACCCGCCGGTCCTGCAGGTCGGCCGGCACGGGTGCCACCGTCCAGTCGCCGGCCCGGACGTCGGCGGTCTCCGACAGGAAGTCGAGAGTGCCCGTGTCCGCGATCGCCGTACGACGCCCCGCTACGCGCCGCCAGCAGCTCGTCACGCCGCGCGCCGAACCGCCGATGCAGGTCGGCGACGAAGTCGAGAGCCTCGGGGGTCAGGATCTCGTCGGAGCGGTCGACCGGTGGGCCGTGGACGTCGATGTCACCCATGGCGTCACCGTAGCGCCGGAAACTGGATGGCTGGGCCCGACCGGTGGCTAGCGTGGCCGCCATGTTCACCGACTCAGGCTCGGCCCGGCTCGCCTACGACGTGT
Source organism: uncultured Actinomycetota bacterium (assembly GCA_963830755.1). Taxonomy (GTDB): domain Bacteria; phylum Actinomycetota; class Actinomycetes; order Propionibacteriales; family Nocardioidaceae; genus Nocardioides. The sequence goes on from CAWHNI010000001.1 coordinate 224,007, forward strand.
CCGGGCCGGAGGATCCCGTCCAGGACGTGCTCCTCGTGCACGCCGGCGTCACCGACCGCCGCAGCTGGCAACCCCTCGTGGACACGCTCGCGGACCGGCACCGCTGCGTGCGGTACGACGCCCGGGGTTACGGCGAGACGACCTACGAGCCCGAAGCCGGCTGGTCGCCGGTCGAGGACGCCGTCGCCGTGCTCGACGCGGCCGGCGCCGAGTCGGCAGTGGTCGTGGCCGGCTCGATGGGCGGCGCCGTCGCCCTGGACCTGGCCCTGGCGCATCCGGACCGGGTCCGGGCGCTGGTGCTGATCGGGCCGGCGGTCCGGGGTGCGCCGTACCCCGAGACCACCGATCCGCAGACCGCCGACCTGGTGGCCCGGGCGGAGACGGCCGAGGAAGCCGGGGACTGGGACGAGGTCAACCGGCTCGAGGCCTGGATCTGGCTGGACGGTCCCACCGCCGAGGAAGGGCGGGTAGGCGGCGCGGCCCGCGAGCTCTTCCTGGAGATGAACGGGCGCGCCCTTCGCGCCGCGGACCCGGGCGAGCGGGCACGGGTGGAAGATGCCTGGCCACGGCTGGGCGACATCGAGGTTCCGGCCCTGGTCCTGGTCGGCCGGCTGGACGTCGAGGACATCCGGTCCGTGGACGAGGGCCTGGCGGAGCGGCTCCCGGACGCCAGGCTGCTGTGGCTCGACGGGGTGGCGCACCTACCGCACTTCGAGGGCGATCCGACGACGCTGCGGGAGATCGCCGACTTCGTGGACGGGCTCCCGTCCCGCTGACACCGCGGCCACCGTCTGGACAGGGGGAGGGAATGGCCGGTGCCCGATGGGGCACGTGAAGGCATGGTTTCGGAGGAGCCTTCCGGGGCGCAGCGTTGGGTTCCCGACCGCCCCAGCCTGAAGCGGCTCCGGGACGCCATCCAGGACTGCCGGGGATGCGAGCTCTATCGCGACGCGACGCAGGCGGTCATGGGCGAAGGGCCGGCGAACGCCGCGGTGATGGTGCTGGGCGAGCAACCGGGCGACAAGGAGGACCAGGCGGGCGAGCCGTTCGTGGGTCCCGCTGGGAAGCTGCTGGACCGGGCGCTGGCCGAGTCGGGACTGCCGCCCGGAGACGTCTTCCGGACCAACGTGGTCAAGCACTTCCGGTTCTCGGGAACCCGCCGCAAGCAGCGCATCCACAAGTCGCCCAGCCGCTGGCACGTCGCCGCGTGCGGGCCCTGGCTGGTGGCCGAGCTGGCAGTCGTGAAGCCGACCGGCGTGGTCGTCCTCGGGGGTACGGCGGGCAAGACGCTCTACGGCTCGTCGTTCCGGGTCGGGGAGACGCGCGGCCGGCTCATCGACTGGCCCCAGGCGTTCGAGGTGCGGAAACCGCCGGCGTGGGTGCTGACCACGACGCACCCCTCGGCCGTGCTCCGCGCCGACAACCGGGACGAGGCCTACGACGAGATGGTGTCCGACCTGCGGGTCGCGGTCGCGGCCCTGTCGGAGTGACGCGGCACGCCGTACGTCGTCGTCCGCTCCCGCACCGGGCGACCCGCCCCGGCGGCGATCTCCGCCAGCTCGGCGACGGTCCGTGCGGAGCCGTGCTCGGAGCCGGCCATCCGGGAGATGGTCTCCTCCATCAGCGTGCCGCCGAGATCGTTGGCGCCGGCGCGGAGCATGGCCTGGGTGCCGTCGGTTCCGAGCTTCACCCAGCTGGTCTGGATGTTGTCGATCCGGCCGTGCAGCAGGATCCGGGCCAGGGCGTGCACGGCGAGGTTGTCGCGCAGGGTCGGCCCGGGCCGGGCGACGCCCGCGAGGTAGATCGGCGACGAGTGGTGCACGAACGGCAGCGGCACGAACTCGGTGAAGCCGCCGGTCTCGTCCTGCACCCGGCTCAACACGCGCAGGTGCTGCACCCAGTGGCGCGGGTTGTCGACGTGCCCGTACATCATCGTGGAGCTCGACCGCAGGCCCACCCGGTGCGCGGTGGTGACCACGTCGATCCAGGTCTGGGTCGGCAGCTTGCCCTTGGTCAGCACCCAGCGGACGTCGTCGTCGAGGATCTCGGCGGCGGTGCCGGGGATGGTGTCGAGACCCGACTCGCGGGCCTTGATCAGGAAGTCCTCGATGCTGAGCCCGGTGCGCGAGGCGCCGTTCACGATCTCCATCGGCGAGAAGGCGTGCACGTGCATGCCGGGGACGCGTCGCTTCACGGCGGCCGCGAGGTCGAAGTACGCGCTGCCGGGCAGCTCCGGGTCGATCCCGCCCTGCATGCAGACCTCGGTCGCCCCGAGCTCCCAGGCCTCCTGCGCGCGGTCGGCCACCTGCTCGAGAGACAGCGAGAACGCGTCGGCGTCGGTGCGTCGCTGGGCGAACGCGCAGAACCGGCAGCCGACGTAGCAGACGTTGGTGAAGTTGATGTTGCGGTTGACGACGTAGGTGACCTCCTCGCCGACCGTGTCGCGCCGCAGGTCGTCGGCCAGCCGGCACACCTGCTCCAGCAGCTCCCCGTCAGCCGTCATCAGGGCCAGCGCCTGGTCGTCGGTGAGCCCCGCCGGGTCCCGCTCGGCGGCCGCCAACGCCGATAGTCCGCCACGATCGGCACCGGATTTCGGCCCGGAACGGTGCTTTTCGCCGCGGACTATCTCGCGGAGGGCGTCCCAGTCGCCGTAGACGGCGTCGAAGTCGCTGCGTCGGTCGTCGGTGCGTCCGGAGCTGTCGATGGCGGTGTGCAGGTCGGTGCGGCCCACGCCCTCGCCGTGGTGGAGCGCCTCGAGGCCGCCGTCCGGTTCCTGCCACGGCAGGCCCGAGGGGAGTACGCCGGCGCGCGCGAGACCGTCATCGGCCGCCAGCGCGGCGACGTGGCCAGACACCCGCGGATCGAGCCACGGTTCACCGGCGACGACGTACTCGGGATGGAGGGTGAGCCGCGGTCGCAGCTCGAAGCCGCACTCCGCCGTGACCGCCCGTAGCCGGTCGAGCGTGGGCCAGGGGCGTTCGGGATTGACGTGGTCCGGGGTGAGCGGGGAGACCCCGCCCCAGTCGTCCACGCCGGCGCCGAGCAGGAGCCGGCACTCAGTGAGGTCGACGAGGTTGGGCGGCGCCTGCACCCGCATCTTCGGTCCGAGCACGAGTCGGCTGACCGCGATGGCGGCGCGGAACTCGTCGAGTCCGAGGTCGTCGGCGTGCCGCATCGCGGTCTCCGGCTTGGCCCGGAAGTTCTGGACGATGACCTCCTGCACCGCGCCGAAGCGCCGCGCCGACGCCCGGATCGCGAAGATCGTCTCGGCGCGCTCGGTCAGCGTCTCGCCGATGCCCACCAGCAGCCCGGTGGTGAACGGGACGGAGAGCCGCCCCGCGTCGTCGAGCACGCGGAGCCGGACGGCGGGGTCCTTGTCGGGTGAGCCGTAGTGGGCCTCACCCTTCTCCTCGAAGAGCCGCCGGGAGGTGGTCTCCAGCATCATCCCCATCGACGGGGCGACCGGCTTGAGCCGGTTCATCTCCTCCCACGACATGACGCCGGGGTTGAGGTGGGGAAGCAGCCCGGTCTCCTCCAGCACCCGGATCGCCATCGCCCGGACGTAGGCCAGGGTCGAGTCGTAGCCCTGCTCGTCGAGCCAGGCCCGCGCCTCGGGCCAGCGGTCCTCGGGGCGGTCGCCGAGGGTGAACAGCGCCTCGAGACAGCCCAGGTCGGCGCCCCGGCGAGCGACGTCCAGGATCTCGTCGGGGGAGAGGTACGGCGCACTCTGCTGACCATTGGCGGCCCGGGCGAGGTGGCCCGGCGTGGTGACGAACGTGCAGTAGTGGCACCGGTCCCGGCAGAGCCGGGTCACCGGGATGAACACCTTGGGGGAGTACGTGACGACCCCGGGGCGGCCGGAGGCGCGGAGGCCGGCGTCGCGGACCCGGGCCGCGGCCACGCAGAGGCGATCCAGCTGATCCCCGCGCGCACCGAGCAGGGCCGTGGCCTCGGTGACGTCCAGGGCGGCGCCGCGCTCGGCGCGGGCCAGGGACCGCCGGATCTGTGCCGGGTTCGCCTGACCGGTCGGCTCGCGGTCCACCTGGTCCATGCGGGCCAGTCTCCCAAGGACGCCAAGGAGCACGTCCGCGGGATCACCCCACGGACGCGCCGGCCCAGATCAGGCGTTGATGCGCTCCGGCTCGGGCTCGCCCGACGGGGCATGCCGGTCGAGCCGGCTCGGCCACCAGATGGTGCTGCCGAGGTCGAGGTTCAGTGCCGTCACCAGCACCGATCGGACGATCAGCGTGTCCAGCATGACGCCGAGCGCGACGGCGGTGCCGATCTGGACGAAGAAGACGAGCGGCAGTGTGGCGAGGACGACGAACGTGGCCGCGAGCACGAGCCCGGCGGAGGTGATCACCCCACCGGTCGCCGACAGAGCGACCAGCGAGCCTTGCCGCGTGCCCCGCTCCCGGGCTTCCTCGCGCACTCGGGACATCAGGAAGATGTTGTAGTCGACCCCGAGGGCCACCAGAAAGACGAACACGAACAACGGCAACGCCGGGTCGGCATGGTCGAAGCCGAAGACGTACTGGAAGATCAGCGCCGAGATGCCCAGCGCGGCGCCGAAGGAGAGCACCACCGTCGCGACCAGGAGCAGCGGCGACACCAGGGCCCGTAGCAGCAGCGTCAGGATCAGCATCACCACGAGGAGCACGACCGGGATGATCACCACGTTGTCGCGGGCAGAGGCGGTCTCGATGTCGAGGAGGGTCGCGGCGGTGCCGCCGACCAGGGCGTTCGCACTCGGGATGTCGTGCACGACGTCGCGCACCTCGTGCACCGTGTCGAACGAAGCCTGCGAGGCGACGTCGGTCGTGATCGGTGCGGTGACCAGGGCAACGCCGCCCTGGACCGACGGGCCAGTCGGTTTGCCCAGTCCCTCCACTCCCTCCATCGCCGCGGCGACCTCAAAGGCCGGCCCGACGTCGGAGACCACCATGATCGGGGTCGAGTTGTCAGCGAGCCCGTGCTCGGCGAGCACCTCCTGCCCGACAATGGAGTCGTACGTCTGGGTGTACTGCTCCTCCGACGAAAGGCCGGTGGCGTCGAGCTCGAAGAGTCCCAGGCATGCCACCGCGAGGACCGCCGCGGTGCCGATCCATACCCTCCGGGCGCGGGGGGCGATCCAGCGGCCGACCCTGGCCCACCAGCCCGATGACGTGGGCTCGGACGAGCCGAACGCCGGTCGCTTCGGCCAGAACACCCACCTGCCGACGATCACCAGTAGTGCGGGGAGCAGGGTGACCATCACCAGGAAAGTCACAGCGACGCCGATCGCGTTGACCGGGCCGAGGCCGGCGGTGGAGTTCAGGTCCGCGAGTGAAAGGCAGAGCATGCCGAGCACCACGGTCGCCGCGCTGGCCAGGATCGCCGGCGTTGCCCGCTGCAGCGCGAGTGCCATGGCTTCGTGTCGGTCCTCGTGGCGGCGCAGCTCCTCGCGGTAGCGGGCCACCAGCAGGAGGGCATAGTCGGTGCCGGCGCCGATCACGAGCACGGTGAGGATGCCTTGGCTCTGGCCGTTGACGATCAGGCCGGCGTACTTCGCGAGGAGGTAGACCAACGCCTCGGCGGTGTAGAGCGCGACAACCGCGCTGAGGATCGGCAGGATCCAGAGCACCGGGCTGCGGTAGGTGAGCAGGAGCAGCAGGACGACGACCCCGAGGGTGGCGAACAGCAGGGTGGAGTCGAGACCGGAGAAGGCCTCGGCGGCGTCGGCGGCCGCGCCACCAGCGCCCGTGAGGTGGACGGATGCCCCCTCCAACTCGGCCACGTCGCGGACCTGCTCGGCGGCGGTGGGCATGTCCTTCCAGCCATCGGGACCGAAGTTGAAGGTGACCAGGGTCTGCGTGGCCTGTCGGTCCTCGGAAGGGAACGGCCCGAAGACCTCGCCCTGGACCCCGTCGAGCTCGGCGAGCTCACCCTTCTGGTCCACGACCGCCTGGAACTGATCGCTGGTCAGCCGGCCGCCCTCGGCCTCGTGGACCACGATGGTGGGGATGGCGTCGGGGTCCTGGAAGGGGGCGAGCTTCTCCAACGCCCGGGTGGACTCGGCACTCGCGGGCAGCCGGGAGGTCACGTCGTTGGTCTGCACCTCGGTGAGCTGGGACGCGAACGTCGCAGACCCCCCGACCACCAGCAGCCACAGCACGAGGACGGCCCACTTGCTGACGCGTCCGGTCAGCCGGCCTGCGATCCGGCGGTGCATGGGGCCAAGTGCAGCACAAGACGGCAGCCTCCGGTGACGGATTCACGAGGCACCCGCCCGGGGTGCCTCCCTGTCTCCGGTCAGACGCTGATGCGCTCCGGCTCTGGGTCGGGATCGGCCGTGGAGGCGTGCCGGTCGAGCCCGCTGGGCCACCAGATCTTGCCGCCGAGGTCGAGGTTCACCGCCGTCACCAGGACTGAGCGGACGATCATCGTGTCCAGCAGCACACCCAGCGCCACCGCAACGCCCAGCTCCGCCAGGAAGACCAGCGGCAGCGAGCCGAGCACCAGGAACGTCGCCGCCAGCACCACCCCGGCCGAGGTGATCACCCCACCGGTGGAGGTCAGGGCCACCAGCGACCCCTGCCGGGTCCCGCGGTCCATGGTCTCCTCGCGCACCCGGGTCATCAGGAAGATGTTGTAGTCGATGCCGAGTGCGACCAAGAAGACGAAGGCGAACAGGGGGAACCCTGGATCTACCTGGGCCGAGTCGGGCCAGCGGTCCACGAACAACGGGAAGACGTACTCGAAGATCAGGGTCGAGATGCCGAGGGCGGCCCCGAACGACAGGACCACCGTCCCGATCAGGATCAGCGGGAGAGGTCAGGGCCCGCAGGAGCATCACGAGGATCAGGAAGACCACCAGCAGCACGATCGGGATGATCACGACGTTGTCGCGTGCCGACGCGATCTTGGTGTCGAGGTAGATCGCCGAGAAGCCGCCGACCAGGGCATTGGCGCCCTCGACCTCGCTGACGGCGTCGCGGACGTCCTCGACCTTGTCGAAGGCGGCCTGTCCGATCGGGTCACCGGGGATCGCGGCGGTGACGAAGGCGACGCCGTCCTGGGTCACGGGTTTCGAGACCTCACCGAGACCGTCGACCTCGGCGATCGCGTCGGCGACGGCTGCCGCGCTGTCGGCATCGGCCGCCACCATGATCGGGTTGGAGGCGTCGACCAGGCCGTGGTCGGCCAGGACCTGCTGGCCGGTCACCGACCCGAACTCCTTGGTGTACTGCTCGTCGGCGTCCAGCCCGTTGGCGTCGAGGCGGAACAGGCCGAGGCAGGCCACCAGCAGCAGACCGCCGGTGATCACCCACACGGCCCGGGGACGCACCGCGATCCGGCGTCCGATCTTGGCCCAGATGCCGCTGCTGGTGGGCTCGGGCGAGCCGAAGTGGGGGCGCTTCGGCCAGAAGACCCAGCGGCCGCAGATCACCAGAAGCGCGGGGAGCAGGGTCACCATCGCGAGGAACGTGACCGCGATGCCGATGGCCGTGACCGGGCCGAGGCCGGCGGTGGAGCTCATCTCCGCGAACAGCAGGCACAGCATGCCGAGCGCCACCGTGGCGGCGCTGGCGAGGATCGCGGGGGCCGCACGGTGCAGGGCGAAGGCCATCGCCTCGTGTCGGTCGTCGTGGCGCCGCAGCTCTTCGCGGTAGCGAGCCACGAGCAGCAGGGCGTAGTCGGTGCCGGCACCGATGACCAGGATGCTCAGGATGGCCTGGCTCTGCCCGTTGACGGTCAGGTCGGCGTACTTCGCCAGGAAGTAGACGAGCCCGAGGCTGGTTCCGAGACGACGACCACCGAGAAGATCGGCAGCATCCAGAGCACGGGGCTCCGGTAGGTGAACAGCAGGATCACGATGACCACGCCGAGAGCGGTCAGGAGGAGCGTGCTGTCGATGCCGGCGAAGGCCTCGAATGAGTCGGCGGCCTGACCTCCCGAGCCGGCGATGTAGGTGTTGACGCCGTCGATGGCTGACATCTCGGTCAGCTCGTCGGCGGTGCCGGGCATGTCCTCCCAGCCGTTCTTGCCGAAGTTGAAGGTGACGACCGTCTGCGCCGCCTGACCGTCCTCCGACGGGATCGGCCCCACGACCTTGCCCTCCACGCCGTCCATCGCCTGGAACTCGGCGACGTCGGCCTGGGCCTCCGCGAGGTCGGCCTCGGTGAGCCCGGACTCACGCTCATAGACGACGACGGTGGGGATCGCGTTGGGGTCCTGGAACGGCTCGAGCTTCTCGAGCGCCCGCGTCGACTCGGCACTTGACGGGAGCCAGGACGAGGCCTCGTTGTTCTGGACCTCCGCAAGCTTGGAACCGAAGGATCCGAGGCCGGCGACCGCGATCAACCAGAAGCCGAGCACGATCCACTTGGTGACGGGGCCGGTCAGCTTGCCGGCGATCTGACGATGCATGGGAGAACTCCATCACGAGGCGGGGACAGTCGGCATCAGGGTTTCCCCCCATGTGACCGGGGCTGACCCCGAAATTCATCGCCCCGTTCAGGAGTAGAGGCGGTCCAGGACGTCGGCGTACTTCGTGTTCACGACCCGCCGCTTGAGCTTCAGGGTCGGGGTGAGCTCCTCGGACTCGGCGGTCCACTCGACCGGGAGCAGCTCGAACGCCTTGACCTGCTCGGGTCGCGACAGCCGCTCGTTGGCGTCGTCGACCGCCTCCTGCGCCATCGCCTGGATCTCCGGCTTCTGCGGCGAGGTCGGCGAGGTCGGTGAACTCGACGCCCATCTTCTGCGGCGACCAGCGGGGCGATCTCGCCGTCCAGGGTGAGTACGGCGACGACGTACGGCCGGTTGTCGCCGACCGCCATCGCGTGGCCGACGATCGGGGACTCCTTGAGGTAGTTCTCGATGTTGGACGGGCGCGATGTTCTTGCCGGCGGAGGTGATGATCAGCTCCTTCTTGCGGTCCACGATCGCGAAGAAGCCGTCGTCGTCGAGGGTGCCGATGTCGCCGGTGTGCACCCAGCCGTCCTCGTCGATCAGCGCGCGGGTGGCGTCCTCCTGGCGGTAGTAGCCGGGGGTGTTCACCGGGCCGCGGACCAGCACCTCGCCGTCCTCGCCGAGCGTGACCTCCATGCCCGGCGTGGCGCGCCCGACGGTGCCGAGCTTGAAGCCGTCGGGGCCGTTGGCGGTGACCGCGCCGCAGGTCTCGGTCATGCCGTAGACGTCGTAGACCTTGAGGCCGAGGCCGGCCATGAACTTCGCGACCTCGAGCGGCATCGGCGCCGCCGCGGACGCCGGCCCAGGTGACCTGGTCGAGCCCGAGCAGCAGCTTGAGGAAGCCCGAGGATCGCCTCGTCGGCCTTGCGGTAGGCCTCCTCGATCTCCGGGGTCATCGTGCCGCCGACCTCCTGCGCCTGCGACCCAGGCCAGCCCGGCGGCCATCGAGTCCTGGACCAGCTTGACGTTGTCGGGGTTGGGGTCGGCGGCGAGCTTGGCGGAGATGCCGGTCTTGATCTTCTCCCAGACCCGCGGGACGCCGAAGAACGCCGTCGGGTGCACCTCGCCGAGCGCGGCCAGCAGCTCGGCGGGGTCGCCGATCGCGTGCATGTGGCTGCCCTGCATCTGCGGGCCGTAGAGGCCGAGCACCCGCTCGGCGATGTGGGCGAGCGGCAGGTAGCTGACCGCGCGTCTGCGGACGCCGTCGAGCCCGGCGGCCTCGAGCGTGCTGACGCGCCTCGTAGAGCACGTTGTGGTGGGTGAGCACCACGCCCTTGGGGTTCCCGGTCGTGCCGGAGGTGTAGAGGATCGTCGCCGGCGCGTCGGGGTCGAGCTCGTCGGCGCGGGCGTCGACCTCGTCGGCGTGGGCCGCGCGGTACGCCGCGCCGGCGGCCACCAGGTCGTCCCACGTCGTGTAGCAGGTCCCGTCGGGCCTGTCCGTCGGCGTCGAGCACGACGACCTTCCGCAGGCTCTCGGTCTCGTCGAGCGCCTTCTCCAGCGGGCCAGGTGGTCGGCGTTCTCGAGGAACGCGACCGTCGGCTCGCGCGTGGCCCGGCGACGAAGGCGACCTGCTCGGGGGAGAGCGTGTTGTAGATCGACATCGGGGTGGCCGCCGCGTGCACGGCGCCGATGTCGGCGACGTAGTGCTCGATCCGGTTGGTCGCCATGATCGCGACGGTGTCGCCGGGCTGCGACGCCGAGCTCGATCAGCCCGGCGGCGACGTCGAGGGCCGGCTCGCGGGTCTCGGTCCAGGTCAGCGTGCGCCACGACTCGCCCTCGGGCACGTGGTGCTTGTCGGAGTACGCCGGCTCGTCGGCGTAGGTCGCGCACGGTGTCGGCCAGCGCGTCGACGAGGGTGCGGCCCGCGACCTGCTCCTCGATCCGGGCGCGCGTCGGCGAGTACGTCGGTGGTCATCGGGGTCGCTCCTCGGGTCGGCGGTCGTCACCCGCGATCTTCGTGGACACCGCCCGCCCCGACGGAACCCCTGGTGACTCAGAAGCCGAGCATCCGCCCGATGATCTCCTTCTGGATCTCGGTGGTGCCGCCGTAGATCGTCTGGATCCGGCTGTCCACGAAGGCCCGGGCGATGGGGTACTCCATCATGTAGCCGTAGCCGCCGTGCAGCTGCACGCCCTGGTCGACGAGCTTCTTCTGCAGCTCGGTGGTCCACCACTTCGCCATCGACGCCAGCGCGGTGTCGACCTCGCCGCGCGTTGAGCTTGAGCATGCAGTCGTCGACGAAGACCCGCGCGATGTGGGCCTCGGTGGCCATCTCGGCGAGCACGAAGCGGTTGTGCTGGAACTTGCCGATCGGCTTGCCGAACGCCGTCGCGCTCCTTGGCGTAGTCGAGGCAGAGCTCGAGGACGTGCTCGCACGCGGCCACCGCGATGGCGGCGATCGAGAGCCGCTCCTGCGGCAGGTTCGTCATCAGCGAGACGAAGCCGGAGCCCTCCTCGCCGAGCAGGTTCTCCTTGGGCACCGCGCACGTTGTCGAAGAACAGCTCGGCGGTGTCCTGGGCCTTCAGGCCGACCTTGTCGAGGTTGCGGCCGCGCTCGAAGCCCTCCATGCCCGCGCTCGACCACGAGCAGGCTGATGCCCTGGTGGCCGGCCTCGGGGTCGGTGCGCGCGACCACGATCACCAGGTCGGACGAGGATGCCGTTGCTGATGAACGTCTTGGAGCCGTTGAGCACGTAGTGGTCGCCCTTGTCGACCGCGCGTGGTGCGGATGCCCTGCAGGTCGCTGCCGGCGCCGGGCTCGGTCATCGCGATCGCGGAGATCAGCTCGCCGCTGACCAGCCCGGGGAGCCAGCGCTGCTTCTGCTCGTCGGTGCGCCAGCGCGCTGATGTAGGGGACGATCATGTCGTTGTGCACGCGGGAAGCCGAGCCCGCTGGCGCCGACCCGGCTGATCTCCTCGCGCGACCACCATGTTGTAGCGGAAGTCCTTGACCCCGGCGCCGCCGTACTCCTCGTCGACGTCGAAGCAGAGCAGCCCCTGCGCGCCGGCCTTCGTCCAGACCTCGCGGCTGACCTGCCGTCCTTCTCCCACTGCTCGTGGTGGGGGACGACCTCCTTCTCCAGGAAGGTCGCGGACGGTGCTGCGGAAGTCCTCGTGCTCCTGGGTGTAGATCGACGGCTTGTCGGGCATCAGGAGACCCACTCCTTGATCTGCGCGATGGTGGCGGCCGGGTCCTCGGTGGCGGGCGTGAGCTGCAGGTTGGTGACGCCGGCCTCGCGGAACGCCGCGATCCGCTCCTTGACGTAGGACTCCGGGCCGACCAGGTTGCCGCCTCGAGCCACTCCAGTGGCACCTGCGCCTCGGCGTCCCTCTTGTTGCCGTCGAGGTAGAGGTCCTGGATCTCCTTGGCCTCCTTCTCGTAGCCGTACTGGCAGGCCAGGTCGTTGTAGAAGTTCTTGCCCCGGGCGCCCATGCCGCCGACGTAGAGCGCGAAGATCGGGCGGGCGAAGTCGAGCAGCGCCTTGGTGTCCTCGCCCTCGCCGATCGCGACCATGCCGCCGGCGGAGATCTCCAGCGGCGCCAGGTCCGTCCGGGCGCTTGGCGGTCCCCTTCGCGAGCGCGTCGCCCCAGACCTGGTCGGCCTTCTCGGGGTGGAACAGGAACGGCAGCCAGCCGTCGGCGATACTCGGCGGTCCCCGCGACGATCTTGTCGACCGAGCGCGGCGACGTAGATCGGCACCTCGCGGCGCTCGGGCTTGGTGAGCAGCTTCAGCGGCTTGCCGAGGCCGAGGCCCTGGCCGGCGGGCAGCGGCAGCTTGTAGATGCCGTCGCTGGTGAGCGACTCGCGGCGCATGCCGCGGCGCAGGATGTCGATGATCTCGCGGGTGCGGGCCAGCGGCTTGTCGTAGGGCACGCCGTGGAAGCCCTCGATCACCTGCGGGCCGGAGGCGCCGAGGCCGATGACCGCGCGGCCGCCGGAGACGTTGTCGAGGCCGGCGGCGGTCTGCAGCAGCGCGCCGGGCGTGCGGGAGTAGATGTTGAGGATCGCCGGCGCCGATCTCGACCGTCTCGGTCTTCGCGGCCAGGTAGCCCATCAGCGTGGGGGAGTCGAAGCCGTAGGCCTCCGCCACCCAGACCGTGTCCAGCCCCGCCTTCTCCAGCGCGGCGACCTGGTCGGCGGCCTCGCGCGGGTTGCCCGCGTACATCAGGGGCATCGAGAGCTTCACGTGGTCCTCCGGTCCGTGGTTCGGCTGGCTGTCCCCAACTGTGACAGGATCACTGTCACGGTAGCAAGATGACCGGGTGGCGAGACACGAGGAGACCCCGTTGGAGACGACGTACCGGATCGCAGTGATCGGCGGCACCGGCCCGCAGGGCAAGGGGCTCGGGCTACCGCTTCGCGAAGCACGGCCACACGGTGGTGCTCGGGTCGCGGGCCGCCGAGAAGGCGCTCGCCGCCGCCGATCGAGGTCGAACGTCCCGGCTGGACGGGCGGCAGCGGTCACCGGAGCAGCCAACGCCGAGGCGTGCGCCGACGCGGACGTCGTCCTGCTCGCGGTGCCCTACGACGGCCACGACGAGCTCGTCGCCGGCCCTCCCGCTCGCGGGCAAGACGGTCATCTCCTGCGTGAACCCGCTCGCCTTCGACAAGCAGGGCCCGCACGGCCGGGTGATCGACGGCGGCGAGGGCTCCGCGGCCGAGTCCGCCCAGCGGATCGCGCCCGAGGCGACCGTGGTCGGCGCGTTCCACCACGTGTCGGCGAAGAACCTGTGGTCGGACGAGGAGTACCTCGACCACGAGGACGTCCTGGTCTGCGGCGACTCCGTCGAGGGCAAGGCAGTGGCCATCGAGCTGGCCCGCTGCGTCACCGGGCGCGACGGCATCGACGCCGGCAAGCTGCGGCTGGCCCGTCAGCTCGAGCCGCTGACCGCCGTGCTGATCTCGATCAACAAGGCCTACAAGACCCAGTCCGGGATCCGCATCTCCGGCGTCTGACCCGCCGCGTCACCCCCGTCGTCCGTGACCTTCGGGTGCTCCTACGTGCCCCCGAGCAACCCAAACGTCACGGACGACGAGCTCAGCGGTGGCCGTTCCAGGAGTCCCAGAGCGCGGCGTAGGAGCCGCCGGCGGCGACCAGCTCGTCGTGCGAGCCGAACTCGGAGATCACGCCGTCCTCGACCACCGCGACCCGGTCGGCGTCGTGCGCGGAGAACAGCCGGTGCGCGATCGCGATCACCGTCCGCCCGTGCAGCACGGCGGCCAGCGAGCGCTCGAGGTGGCGGGCGGCCCGCGGGTCGATCAGCGAGGTCGCCTCGTCGAGCACCAGCGTGTGCGGGTCGGCGAGCACCAGCCGGGCCAGCGCGATCTGCTGGGCCTGGGCAGCGGTGAGCGCGCGGCCGCCCGAGCCGACCAGCGTGTCCAGCCCGTCGGGCAGCAGGTCGACCCACTCGACGGCGTCGACGGCGTCGAGGGCGGCCCGGATCTCGTCGTCGCCGGCGCCCGGGGGCGCGGCGAGCGCGAGGTTCTCGCGCAGCGTGCCGACGAAGACGTGGTGCTCCTGGGTCACCAGCGCGACGTGGCCGCGCAGGTCGTCGAGCGGCAGCTCGACCAGGCCGACCCCGCCGACCGTGACCGAGCCGGTCCGCGGCGGGTGGATGCCGGCGAGCAGCCGGCCGAGGGTCGACTTGCCGGCACCGGACGGCCCGACCATCGCGATCCGCTCGCCCACGCCGACGTCGAGGTCGACGCCGTGCAGCACGTCGCGCCCCTCGACGTACGAGAACCGCACGTCCTCGGCCTCGAGCTTCTCGTCCAGCGGCTGGGCGCCGGAGACCTCGCGGTCGTCGGGCACCTGCGCGACGCCGAGCAGCCGCGCCAGCGACGCGGCGCCCATCTGCAGCTCGTCGAGGATCGACACGATCCGGTCGACCGGGTCGATCAGCATCTGCACGTAGAGCGTCGCCGCCGTGACGTCGCCGAGCGACACCGAGCCCTGGGTGTAGAGCCAGCCGCCGAACAGCAGCGTCAGCGACGGTCGGGATCAGGTAGGCGATCTCCATGTTCGGGAAGAACACCGTGCGCAGGAAGAGCGTGTAGCGCTCGGCGTCGTACGACTCCTTGATGTCCTCGTCGATCTGCCCGATCCGCTCCTCGCCGAGCCCGAGCGCCTCGACCGTGCGGGCGCCCTCGACGGTCTCGGTGAGGGTCGCGTTGATCAGGGAGTACGTCGCGCTCTCGCGGAGGTAGCCGTCCTTGGCGCGGGCGAGGTACCAGCGCAGCCCGATCACCAGCGGCGGTACGCCGAGCAGGCAGGGCAGCGCCACCCACCAGCCGACCGATGAGGGCGGCGGCGAAGGTCAGCACCGCGGTGACCACCGCGATCGTCCACTCGGGCAGCGCCCAGCGCACCGACCAGCCGAGCTGGTCGACGTCGCGGCTGGTGCGGGTCAGCAGGTCGCCGGACCCGGCCGACTCGACCACGCCGACCGGCAGCGCGAGGGCGTTGCCGACGAAGTCCTCGCGCAGCTCGGCCAGCACCTGCTCGCCGAGCACCTGGCTGGCGTAGCGGGCGTACCGGGTGAGCACGGTCTGGACGAGCAGGAACCCGGCCAGCATGAGGATGATCCGGTCGACGTGGCCGACGGTGGTGCCGTCCTCGACGGCCTCGACCAGGTCGCCCAGCAGCCGCGGCGCGGCCAGCGCCGCCAGCGCGGCACCGCACGTGCAGCGCCAGCGCGCCCCACAGCAGCCGCGGGTGGCGCCGCGCGATTCGGGTGGCGTAGCGGCGCACCGACCGGCCGTCGGCGACCGGCAGCATGGTGTTCATCGCAGCGCCTCCTCTCGCTGGTCGAGACCCACCTCGCGGGTCACCACGGCGCGGTACGCCGGCTCGCGGTCGAGCAGGTCGCGCGTGGGTGCCGGTCGGCGACGACGCGCCCGCCTCGCAGGAAGGCCACCTCGTCGACGGCGTCGAGCACCAGCGGGCTGGTGGAGGTGACCACGGTGGTCCGGCCGGCCCGGTGGGCCCGCAGCCGGGAGGCGATCCGGGCCTCGGTGTGGGCGTCGACGGCGGACGTCGGCTCGACCAGCACCAGGATCTCCGGGTCGCTGGTCAGCGCGCGGGCCAGGACCAGCCGCTGCCGCTGGCCGCCGGAGAAGCGTGCGGCCGCGCTCGGCGACGATGGTGTCGAGGCCGTCGTCGAGCGCGTCGAGGATGTCGTCGCGCGGACGCGGTGTCGAGGGCCTGATCGAGGCCGCCGCGGCCGCGCACGTCGAGCCGGTCGCCGAGCCGCCCGGAGAAGAACGTGGCGCCGGTGTCGGAGACCACGATCCGCTGGCGCACCTCGGCCGCGCGCGCAGGGCCGGTGAGGGGTACGCCGCCGAGCCGGACGTCGTCGTCGACGACCGCAGCGCACAAGCCGAGCCGGTCGGCGAGGGCCGCGGACTCGTCGGGCTGGTCGGCGACGACCGCGGTCAGCAGGCCCGGCGCGCACGTGCAGGCCGGTGCGGACGTCGTGCAGGTCGGAGCCCACGGGCGGCGACGGCGCCAGGTGTCTCGGGGTCGGTGTGGTCGGGGTCGAGCGCCAGCACCCGGCAGATCCGCTGCGGCGGCGACCCGCGCCCGGATCAGCTTGTTGGCGTACTCGGTCGCGGTCCGCAGCGGGATCATCAGGAACGCCGAGTAGCCGTAGAACGCGACCAGCTCCCCGGCGCGTGATCTGCCCGGCGACGGCGTACCGCGCGCCGAGCCAGACCACGAGCACCACGAAGACGCCGGGCAGGAAGACCTGGAGCGCGTCGAGCACCGACTGCAGCCGGGCGACCTCGACGCCGGCGCGGCGGGTGGTCTGCGACTCGCGGCGGTAGCGGTCGTGGAAGACCTGCTCGCCGCCGATCCCGCGCAGCACCCGCAGCCCGCTCGACGATGTCGCTGGCGGTGTTGGACAGGTCGCCCATCAGGTGGCGCTGGTGGGCGCTGCGTCGCTGGAGCGGGCTCAGCAGCGGGCCGATCAGGAGCATCAGGGCCGGTACGCCGATCAGCACGACCAGGCCGAGGGTGACCGAGGTCTGCAGCAGGATCACCGAGACCAGCAGGAAGGAGACGATCGCGCCGGCGAACCGGGCGCGTGACGTCCATGACGCTGGCCGATGTGGGAGAGGTCGTTGGTGCCGATCGCGACCACCTCGCCGGTGGAGACCTTGCGGGGCAGGGTGCCGCCGAGGTGCACGGCCTGGCGGCCGACGAGCTGGACGGTGCGGTAGGCCGCGGTCAGCCAGTTGGTCACCGCGAACCGGTGCCGCATGATGCCGCTGGCCGCCTGGACGAGGCCGATCGCGAACAGCATGCCCGGCCCACTTCAGCAGCTCGCCGGTGTCCTGGTCGGCGACGCCGCGGTCGATCGCGCGGCCGATGACGGCCGGCATCACGGCCTGCGTGCTCATCCAGATGATGCCGAAG
This sequence comes from uncultured Actinomycetota bacterium, assembly GCA_963830755.1. Taxonomy (GTDB): domain Bacteria; phylum Actinomycetota; class Actinomycetes; order Propionibacteriales; family Nocardioidaceae; genus Nocardioides. Next base: position 240,881 of record CAWHNI010000001.1, read on the forward strand.
AGCATGCCCCACGGCGAGGGTGTGCCACTGGCCCTTGGCCATCCACCACAGGAACCGGCCCGGCGACCGGTGGTCGGCGGTTCCGGGGTGGTCGAGGGGGAGTTTGCGCACCCGTCCAACGGTACGGACCAGTGGGACCCGGCAGCGACCGGTTTTCGGACGCGCACCGAGTGTCAGTCGGTCGGGCCGACCAGCTTCAGCGGCAGGGCGACGAGCAGTCCGGCCAGGATCACCGCGACCACGGCTCCCGACGACCAGAGCGCGGTCGTGCGGTCCACGACCACGTCGAAGATCAGGACCACGATGCCGGTGACCAGCAGCGCCAGGCAGGGTCAGGCCGACGGCGACGAGCCGGTGCGCGGTGGCGACCAGCCGCTCCTTGACGTGCTCGCCGGAGATCCGCCGGTGCACGGCCACCGGGGTGATCACGAGGGCGGTGGTGAGGGCCGCGAGCAGGACGAGGACCAGGAACAAGGTTTCCTGGAAGCCGTCGAGGCTGGGGAACTTCGTCGTGAACGGCAGGGTCAGCAGGAAGCCGGCGGTCAGCTGCGCACCGGTCTGCATGACCCGGAGCTCCTGGAGCAGGTCTCCCACTTGCGGTCGAGTCGCTCGTCCTCGGTCTCGTTTCGGCCTTCGCGTCATCAACATCCCGTCCATGCCGCGCACCGTATCGCGGTCCGGTGCGTTCAGCCGGCCAGGCCGTCGACGACCTCGGCGCCGGGGAGCTCCGCGAGCAGCCGTCCGGGCACCAGCAGCTTGGAACGGCGTACGCCGGAGCCGATGATCGCGACGTCGATCTCCAGCACCCGGGCGTCGACGAGCAGCCGCCACTCGGCAGGCAGCCCGAGCGGCGTGATCCCGCCGTACTCCATGCCGGACTCCTCGACCGCCCGCTCCATCGCCAGGAACGACGCCTTGCGCACGTCGAGGGTGCGCTTGACGAGGTTGTTGACGTCGGCGCGGGTGTCGGCGCGCACGACGCACGCGGCGACCCGCTCCTCGCCGTCCCGCTTGCCGGCGACCACGACGCAGTTGGCGCCGGTGTCCATCGGCAGCGAGTAGGCCTCGCTCATCGCGGCGGTGTCGGCGAGGGCGGGGTCGATCTCGACCACGGCGACGTCGCCCGGCGCCGGCCACGACGCGAGGGCCGCGGCCACCGTCGGGCTGAGCAGGTCGGGGTGGTCGAGGGCGGGCAGGGAGTCGCAGGGGGCCGAGCCGGGGCAGGGTCATGTGTCCCATCATCGCCATCCGACCTTCACCTGCAGGGCGACCCGCGGTCATCTGCGCTCCGCTTCCGTCGAGCCATGACGCTCCCGCACTTCACTCGTCACCCGCGTCACTGGTCGGAGGCGCCCTCATGGCCATCGCCTGACTGCCACGCTCGATCGCGCCCGCGACGCCTCCGCGCGCCCGGGCGAGCAGCCATGACCCACGACCGCACGAGCCCGCTCGTGATCGGCCACCGCGGCGCCTCCGGCTACCGGCCCGAGCACACCCTCGCGGCGTACCGGCTCGCGATCCGGCTGGGCGCCGACTACATCGAGCCCGACCTCGTCTCCACGAAGGACGGCGTCCTGGTCGCCCGGCACGAGAACGAGATCAGCGGCACCACCGACGTCGCCGAGCACGCCGGAGTTCGCCGACCGGCGGACCACCAAGGTGATCGACGGCCGCGCGGTGACCGGCTGGTTCACCGAGGACTTCACCCTCGCCGAGCTGAAGACGCTGCGGGCGAAGGAGCGGCTGCCCGAGGTGCGGCCCGACAACACCCGGTACGACGGCATGTTCGAGGTGCCCGACCCTCGACGAGGTGCTGCGACTGGTCCGCAGGAGGAGTCGCGAGCGAGCGGGCGCACGGATCGGGGTCTACCCGGAGACCAAGCACCCGACGCTACTTCGACTCGACTCGGGCTGTCGCTCGAGGAGCCGCTGCTCGCGGACGCTGCGTCGCCACCGCCTGGACCGGCGCGCGGTCCGGCGGTGTTCATCCAGTCGTTCGAGACCGCCAACCTGCGCGCGCTGCGCAGGCGTGACCCGGGTGCCGCTGGTGCAGCTGATCGACGCGACCGGGGCGCCGTACGACTTCGTCGCGGCCGGCGACCCGCGGACCTACCGCGACCTGACCACGCCCGAGGGCCTGGCCTGGGTCGCGACGTACGCCGACGGCGTGGGCGCCCACAAGGACCTGGTCCTGCCCGCGCGACCCGGTCACCGGCGCGACCGGCGAGCCGTCGGACCTGGTCGCCGACGCCCACGCCGAGGGCCTGCTCGTGCACGTGTGGACGCTGCGGGACGAGAACCAGTTCATGGCCACCGAACTTCCGGCGCGGAGCCGACCCGAACGCGCAGGGCGACGCCTACGCCGAGGCGCTGGCGTTCCTCGACGCCGGGGTGGACGGGATGTTCACCGACCACCCCGACACCACGGTCGATGGCGCTGGAGGACTGGTCTGAGCGCGATGCGGCCGACCGCGAGCGCCTGACCAGATTCCGCGGCTCCTCGGTCAGTCCTGGCCCGTCGTCCTGACGTCACGACCGGGTGTCGACCCAGCCGGTCTGCCGGGTGGCGTGCCGGTTCTGCCGGAGAGGGTCGTGGCCAGCAGGCCGGCGACGCCGGCGAGGACCCACGGGACCGGCAGCAGCCAGCGGATGTCGTCGCCGTCGACGACGTCGCTCTGGATCAGGGCCCAGATGCCGACCAGGCCGAGGAACGCGATGCCCATCACCAGGTGGCCGATGTTGACGGGGTGGCGCGCCGGCTGTCGCAGCTCGTTCATGTCGCTCACTCGCTCTCTGCACGTAGATCTCGCCGACGCCGAGCTCGGCGTCGATGGTGAGGTCGGGGGCGTCGGCTCCGCCGTCGTGCTGTCCGCGGGAGCTGGTCGTCGATGCCGCCGTCCTGCTCGCCGAAGAGCGGTGATGCGCCCGGGCCGCCGATCCGAGCCGGTCGACGTCGACGTCCATGTCCTCGGGCACGATCACCTCGATCTGCCGGCGCCGCCCTCGACGCTCGATGGTCCGGCCGTCGAGCTCCTCGAGGTCGGCGACCTCGGTGAGGTCGAGGACCATCTCGCCGGCGCCGAAGTCGTAGCTGTTCTGCGACCTCGGCGGCGGTCGTCCGGGCGTCTCGACGATCCGCTCGTGCCGTCCCACTGGTCGGCGGCGGTGGCGCCGGCCAGGCCGAGGGTCGCGAGCAGGCCGAGCAGGATCAGGCCGCCGGCCCGGCCGTAGAACGCGCCGACCAGGAGCATCACGCCGGTGATGCCGACGGCGAGGGCGGGGTACGCCGGGTCGGCGACGGCGCACGCCGGCGACGTCGACGATGCCGAGGATGCCGATCGCCGAGCGCGATCAGCGCGAGGGTGAACCAGAACAGGATCGGGCCGCGCCGGCGCGGGTCGCGGGGCGCGTACGTGCGGTCGCGGCGCCGGCGGGCCGTAGCGCCGGACCGGCCTCGGCGCACGGCGTAGCGGCGTAGCCGGTGTAGCCCGGGTAGGTCGAGCGCGTTCCACTGCTCGGGCTGCCGGGCGTACCGCCGGCCGCCGCTGCGGATCCCGGGCGGCGGGACCGGCGGCGACCGGCGGTCCTTGCGGGTCATGAACAGCAGCACGACCAGCGCGATGATCGCCAGCGGCCACGGGAACCAGAAGACGCCCCACGAGTCGCCGAGCAGCGCGAACGCGGCGAGCACGCCGACGACCAGCAGCGCCAGCGTGCGGCTGCGCTCGTCGAGGGTGACCGCTGCCTCGTCCGGGCCCTCCTCGGGCACGAGCAGCCAGCAGGCGCCGTACAGCGATGAGGCCGGCGCCGCCGAAGAAGGCGAGCACCACGAACGCCACCCGCAGGATGAGCGGGTCGACGTCGAGGTGGCGGGCGAGGCCGCCGGCGACGCCGGCGACCTTGCGGTCGGTCGACGGAGCGGCGGAGCCGGCCGAGGTCGCGGATCTCGTCGCGGGTGACGCGGGGGCCGTCGTCGTCGGGCGTCGACTCGTCGGCCGGGCCGGAGGGTGCTTCGGGTGGTGTCGTGGTCATGCTCCAAGCCTGCGCCGCCCGGACCCGCCGGCACCATCGGGGACGACCCTGATCCTGCCCGCGCCCACCCGGTGCGCGGGTCAGGGTCGGGCCGGGGTTGCACCTCATGGTTCGCGACCCTCCGCTGTGTGACGATTGCGGCGTCATGACAACGACCCCCTCCGGCACCGGCCCGCGCGCCGTGCGCGACGTCCGCCGCGCCACCCGCGACACCCAGGAGCCGATCATCGGCGGCGTCGCCGGCGGGCCTGGCCCGGCACCTCGCCGTGCCCGTGCTCTGGGTGCGCGTCGGCGTTCGTGCGTGGCCGCGGCCCTCGGCGGCTCGGCGTCGTGCTGTACGCCGGCCTGTGGCTGGTGCTGCCGACCGACTCCCACTTCGAGGACGAGGCACCCGGCCTGGAGAGCGCCACCCGCGGCGGCCGTCGCCCGGGCCGGATCCGCCGGCTCGGCCGACGTCGGCCCGGCGATCGCGCTGGCCGCGCTCGGCCTCGGCGCGATCCTGCTGCTCGAGGCGGTGCTCGGGCAGGGCGCGGTGTTCTGGCCGATCTTCATCGGCCTGGTCGGCATCGCCCTGCTGTGGCGCCAGGCCGACGAGGCGCAGCGCGAGCGCTGGCTGGACACCACCGGCCGGATCGACCCGGTCCGGGCCGTGTTCGGCAGCGGCGGCTGGGCGGCGTACGCCCGGCTCGCGGCCGGCGTCGGCCTGATCGTCGCCGCGCTCGTGCTCTTCTCGCTCCGCGGCGGGTCGCTCGAGATGGCCCGCGACGTCACGGTCGCCGCGCTGCTGACCGTCGTCGGCCTCGCGCATCGTGGTCGGGCCGTGGATCTACCGGCTGGCCTCCGACCTGACCGCCGAGCGGGCCGAGCGGGTCCGCACCCAGGAGCGCGCCGACGTGGCCGCGCACCTGCACGACTCGGTGCTGCAGACGCTCGCCCTGATCCAGAAGAACGCCCAGGACGGCACCGACCGTCGCCCGGCTGGCGCGCTCCCAGGAGCGCGACCTGCGGTCCTGGCTGTACGCCGGCGAGGCCACCGACGACAGCACCGTCGCCAGCGCGCTGCGCGGGGTCGCGGCCGCGGTCGAGGACGCCCACGGGGTCTCGGTCGAGGTCGTCAACGTCGGCGACTGCCCGACTGGCCGAGAGCGCTGCGCCCGGTCGTCAACGCCACCCGCGAGGCGGTCACCAACGCCGCCAAGCACGCCGGGACCGGCCAGGTCGACGTGTACGCCGAGGTGTCACCGCGCGGCGGTCGACGTGTTCGTCCGCGACCGCGGACGTGGCTTCGACCTCGACGCAGGTCGCCGAGGACCGGCACGGCGTCCGCACAGCATCATCGACCGGATGGACCGGCACGGCGGCACCGCCGACGGTGCGGTCGACGCCGGGTGAGGGCACCGAGGTGCGGCTGCACCTTCCCGAGCAGCAGGAGGACACCGATGGCTGAGCCTGATCGCGGGTCGTGCTGGTCGACGACCACGCGATGTTCCGCGCCGGCGTGCGCGGCGAGCTGGGCGACGCGGTCGACGTCGTCGCCGAGGCGGCCGACGTCGACGAGGCGGTCGCCGCCGTCGACGAGCACCGGCCCGACGTCGTACTCCTCGACGTGCACCTGCCCGGCGGCGGCGGCGTCGAGGTGATGCGGAGGGCGCCAGTCGGCCCGACACGCCGCTACCTCGCGCTGTCAGCGTCAGCGACGCCGCCGAGGACGTGATCGGCACGATCCGCGGCGGCGCGCGCGGGCTACGTCACCAAGACCATCACCGGCCCCGAGCTGGTGGCGGCGATCCGCCGGGTGGCCGACGGTGACGCGGTGTTCTCGCCCCGGCTGGCCGGCTTCGTGCTCGACGCCTTCGCCGGCTCGATCGAGGTCGCCGCCGTCGACGAGGACCTCGACCGGCTCACCGAGCGGGAGCGCGAGGTGATGCGGCTGATCGCCCGCGGCTACGCCTACAAGGAGGTCGCGAAGGAGCTGTTCATCTCGATCAAGACCGTCGAGACCCACATGTCGAGCGTGCTGCGCAAGCTCCAGCTCTCCTCCCGGCACGAGCTCGCCCGGTGGGCGTCGGACCGCCGCCTGCTCTAGCGGCGCGCCCAGATCGGCAGACATGGGTCAGTCGTTGCTGCTTCCCGGAACGGTTACTCGGCCTCCGCTCGTCCCGGGTGAGGACCCGGCTCTGCCGGCAGTGGGCAGTAGCCCCGTCTCTTCGCATGAAGGATGTTCAGCACGCCGATGGCGGCTCCGGCAGCAATGACCACGATCGGTGCCAGGTTGAGAGCAAAGCCGAGTAACACCAGCACAACTCCCGAGCCCACGCCCCACAGGACCGGATGAACCACGACCCAGTCACTGAACCGGCTCAGCAGACTGCGCATCTGCCACCACATCCCTCGCTCGGACTTCCAACGACCGTAGGGCCGACCTCCTCCCGATGTCGAGAGACGACCGGGGGGTCCCGCTCTCGGAGCCAATGCGTTTTTCTTCGTCGCTGGCGGGTACTGCCCAAGTGCGTGCTCGTCGAGTCTCGCCTTCGGGTGAGACACGCTCACACCCGTGGGTGCGAGCGCGGCGGGCACGCCCTGATCGCGAACGCACTCACGTGCCGCCCCTGCGCGCGGTTCAGTTTCGCGTCGTCATCCGCTGGCAGGATGTCGGCCGTGACTGATCGCGTAGTCGACTACCGGCTGGGCAATGCTGAGGAGAAGCACGCCGCTGCTCCGCGAGCTTTTTTCATCCCGCAGCGGTCGGAGCGCGAGAACCTCGCTCCTGGGGATCTTGCGAAGCTCTTGTTCGAGCTCGTCGATCCTGGAGAAGGTGATCCGGGGGCGGAACGCATGTGGGTGGAGGTGCTCGAAACTGCCGGCGGGCGCTATGTCGGTGTCCTGACGAACGCTCCAACGTCAATTACAACCATCGAGCTGGGTGGACACGTGGAGTTCGGTCCTGAGCACGTGATCAGCACTCTCGAAGACTGGTCGCTGCTCGAGAAGAAGATCTTCGTCAGCCGGCGGAGCCACGAACAGGACATCCGGCCCGGCTACGTCTACCGGGAAGCGCCCGACAATGACCGCGACTCCGGATGGCGGGCACTTGTCGGAGACGAGTCGCATGAGGAGGTCGATGATCCAGACAACGTACTGCTCCAAGTCGTCGGATATCTGCTGGACCGTTGGCCAGAGCTGCGCCCTGTTCTTGAGACCGATCCCCGAAACGGGTCTTGGGCGTGGGACCCGGAGACCGATCGCTACGTGCCGGTTGCTGACGCCGAGCAGGGCTAGATCGCACGCCACACAACGTGCTGCGACCCGCGCGTGACTCACTGCGGTCGCCAGCACAGGTCCGTCGGACTCCCGGCGTCGGCTCAGTCGGTCTCGGTCTGCAGCCGCCACGCCGACGTCACGGCATCCTCGATCGCGTCTTCGTCGCCGTTCGCCAGGTCAGCGACGACCATCATGTGCTTCGCGAACCTTCTCGGCACCGAGAACGTCTCGGGGAACTGGTGGATCAGGACATCGCGGGTGTCGAAGGAAGCTCGGACCACGACCAGGTTGCCGTCGATCTGCCGTGCGATGAGTCGCCCCTTGCAGTGCCAGCGCAGAAGACCGCCACTACGGGCCTCCCGGACCAGCGGCAGTGAGGACGCGAGCCGGCCGAACCCCTCCATGTCCACGGTTCCAGCCTGACACGAGGAGGGCAGGTCATGGGCTGGCTCAGTCCTGGATGGGCTCGGCCCAGCCAGGACGCGTGATAAGGCAGAACGGGTGCCCCGCCGGATCAGCGAACACTCCCTCTCCGAGCTGAACGGCGCCAAGCCTCAGCACCTGAGGCGTCGCGTCGGCGACGTTCTCGACCATGACGTCCAGGTGTATCTGCTGCGGGATCGTTGGGTCCGGCCACGTGGGGGGCCGATGGTCGGCAGCGCGCTGGAACGCCAGCCCGGAGGTGGTGTCGTTCTTGGCAACCACCACGAAATCGTCACTTCCGTAGGTGATGGGCTGGCCAAGGAGTGCCGCGTAGAAGCGGGCGAGAGCGGCCGGGTCGGGACAGTCGACGATGATGTGGTGCAGGCGTCCTCGCATTTCTGAATCCTGCCAGCCGTTCGCCCGCGAATCGGCCGATTACCCCGAACCACACCTTTCATGCCCTTTACAACCCGGCGCCGGTTGCGGTTCGGTAATGGGACGGAGTTGTTTGGTCGCACACCTGGAAGTGAGGCCGTCATGGCCGAAGGAACCACCTACACCACGCCGTACGACGAACCCGGTCACGAAAGCGACCTGAAACGGTCGATCACCGGGCCGCAGCTCTTCTTCTACACCCTCGGTGACGTGCTCGGGTCCGGCATCTACGTCCTGATCGGCCTGGTTGCCGCGGCGGTAGGCGGCGCGTTCTGGATCGCGTTCGGCGTCGGGGTCACGGTCGCGGCGATCACCGGTACGGCGTACGCGGAGCTGGTCACGAAGTACCCGCAGGCGGCGGGCGCCGCGCTCTACGTCAACAAGGCGTTCGGCAACAAGGCGCTGACGTTCCTGATCACCGTCTCCTTCTTGTCGTCGAGCTTCGCAGCCGCCGGCGCACTGGCGGATGGCTTCTCCGCCTACTTCGCCACCCTCTGGGAAGGTCCGCCGGCGCTGCTGGTCACCCTGGTGTTCGTCCTGGTGCTGACCATCGTCAACTTCATCGGCATCACCGAGTCGGTCGTCGTCAACATGCTGATGGCCTTCGTCGAGATCGCCGGCCTGGTCATCGTGCTGATCACCGCGATCTGGTTCATCGCCGAGGGCAACGCGGACTTCGCGACGTTGACCGAGTTCGAGACCTCTGGCGGCACCAGCCCGGCGCTGGCGATCCTCGCGGGTGTCGCGCTGTCGTTCTTCGCGATGACCGGCTTCGAGAACACCGCCAACGTCGCGGAGGAGACGATCGACCCCTACCGCTCGTTCCCGCGCTCCCTGATCGGCGGCATGATCACCGCCGGCGTGATCTATGTGCTGGTCTCGATGGCGGCCGCGCTCACCGTCTCGGTCGACGACCTGGCCGCTTCGGACGCCGCGCTGCTCGAGGTGATCAAGAAGGGCATCCTGCCGATCAACACCGAGTTCATGACCACGCTGTTCTCGATAATCGCGATGATCGCGATCACCAACACCACCCTGGTCGCCATCGTGACTCAGCCACGGATCCTCTACGGCATGGCCAAGGAGGACGTCGTACCCGGCGTGTTCGCCAAGATCCACGCCAGCCGACGCAGCCCGTGGGTCGGCCTGCTGTTCAGCGCCGCCGTGGTGTGTGCGCTGCTCGTGGTGGGCACGGTGGCGCCCAACGTCGAGGGGGCGAGCCTGATCGAGCGGCTGTCCCTGGTCACGGTGGTGTTCCTGCTGTTCATCTATGCCCTCGTGATCATCTCCTGCCTCAAGCTGCGCGGGCACGACGAGTCGGAGCGGACCTTCCGCGCCAACACGCCGCTGTTGTTCCTGGGCCTGCTGGGGAACGCGGCGATCCTCGGGTACGTCATCTACGACGACCCCACGTCGTTGATCTGGTGCGCCGGTCTCGTCGCTGTCGGCGTCGTGTTGTTCCTGATCGAGTACCTGTTCGGCAAGCGGACCCGACCGCCGGGCGCCGAACGCGGGGACCCCGAGGCCGCAAGCGGAACAGGAGTCTGACATGCACGTCATCGTCGCCACCGACGGCTCGAAGCAGTCCCTCGCAGCCGCCAAGCACCTCAAGTCGTTCGGCGATCCGACCAAGATCACCGAGATCTCGGTGATCGCGGTGATCCGCCCGCTCGCCGCGGTCGCCTTCGCCGACGACCTGTCCACCATCGACCGGCCGAAGGCCGGCACCGAGGCCCTGAGCTTCCGGGCGGCCGCCGAGAACGCGGTCGACGTGGTCGCCGCGCAGTTCGAGGGGTGGGGACCGAAGGTGCACCGCAAGGTCCGCAGCGGGTCACCGGCCGCCGAGATCATCAAGGCCGCCAAGCAGCTCTCGGCGGGCCTCGTGGTCGTCGCCGCCGGTGGGCGCGGGATCAGCGACGTGGTGCTGGTCGGGTCGACCGCGCAACGAGTCCAGCACTACGCGCCGTGCCCCGTGCTCGTCGTCCGCCCCGCGCCGCGGGCGTCACGTCGGGCGGCGGGCAAGGCGGGAAAGCGCTGAAGGGGATCGCCTGATCAGTAGGCTGCCGCCATGGAGACACTGCGGCTGGTCCTGCTCGTCCTGCACCTGCTCGGCTTCGCCGCACTGTTCGGCGGCCTGATCGTGCAGGTCCGCACCCCCGAGAAGGCCGTCAACGCCGCGATGCGCGACGGAGCCGGTACGGCGTTCCTCGCCGGGCTGCTCCTGGTGGGCGTGCTCGAGGCGGGCGACACCGCGGTCGACCACGTCAAGATCGGCGTGAAGTTCGCGATCGGGCTGGTCGTGCTGATCCTGGTGATGGCGAACATGCGCAAGCCACGGATCCCCAACGGGCTGTTCTACGCCCTGCTCCTGCTCACCGTGACCAATGTCGTGGTCGCCGTGTTCTGGTCGACCGTCCACGTCTGAACCGGTCAACCGCCCGGGCAGTACGCCGTCCCCGGCTCCTGATCGGGGTGGACCGCGCCGTCCCGGTCGCTGATCGAGGCGACGGTGGAGGCCGCCCCGCGTCGTTCGGCCACGATCTCGGCCAGGATCGACACCGCGATCTCCCCGGGCTCGTCCGCGCCGATGTCCAGTCCGATGGGTGCGTGCAGGTCCGCCAGCTCGCCCTCCGTGACCCCGTGCTCGACCAGCCACTCGCGGCGTCGGGCCTGGGTGCGGCGTGATCCCATCGCGCCGACGTACGACGTCCCGGCCGCGAGGGCCGCCCGGATCGCGGGGCCGTCGACATCCTCGTGGTGGCTCGTGACCACGACCGCGTCTGCGGAGGGGATCGCAGCTTCCGACTCGTCCAGGGCGGTCGCTGTCGTCGCGTCCCAGCCGAGCGTGGCCAGCATCGGCGCGAGCGCCTCGGCCACCGGACCCTCACCCACGATCAGCACCTGCACGGTCTCACTATGCACCGGGCACGTCGATGGGGACACGTAGGGTTGGCCGAGAGATGAGTACGTCCCCACCGCCGCCCCCCGTCGGCTCCTCGGCCACCGACCAGCTCGACCCCGGACAGACCCCGGCCGAGGTACGCACCACCAGGAGCGGCCCGACGGCCGAGGAGCTCCTCGACGGGCTGAACGAGCCTCAGCGCAAGGCCGTCGTCCACGCCGGGCACCCACTGCTCGTCGTGGCCGGGGCCGGGTCGGGCAAGACCCGGGTGCTCACCCGGCGGATCGCCTGGCTGGTCGCCGAGCGCAAGGCGCACCCCGGCTCGATCCTGGCGATCACCTTCACCAACAAGGCCGCTGCGGAGATGAAGGAGCGGGTAGAGGCGCTGGTCGGCAAGCGGGCCCGCATCATGTGGGTGAGCACGTTCCACTCGGCCTGCGTCCGGATCCTCCGCAAGGAGATCCACCACTTCGGCTACAAGTCCAACTTCTCCATCTACGACGCCGCCGACTCCAAGCGGCTGATGACCCTGGTCTGCCGCGACCTCGACCTGGATCCCAAGCAGTACCAACCCAACGCGATCCTGCACTGGGTCTCCAACCACAAGAACGAGCTGCGGGACCACGAGGAGGCGGCGAAGGACGCGCGCAACGGGCTGGAGGAGGCCTACGCCTCGGCCTACACCCTCTACCAGCGGCGCCTCCGCGAGGCCAACGCCCTGGACTTCGACGACCTGATCATGAGCACGGTGCATCTCTTCCAGGCCCACCCGGACGTGTGCGAGACCTACCGGCGGCGGTTCCGGCACGTGCTGGTCGACGAGTACCAAGACACCAACCATGCGCAGTACGCCCTGGTCCACCAGCTGGCTGCCGACGACCCGGAAGAGACCGGGGAGCGGGTCGAGCCCGCCGAGCTGATGGTGGTGGGCGACGCCGACCAGTCGATCTATGCCTTCCGCGGCGCCAGCATCCGCAACATCCTCGACTTCGAGCAGGACTTCCCCGACGCCACCACGATCCTGCTGGAGCAGAACTACCGCTCCACCCAGACGATCCTCAACGCGGCCAACGCGGTGATCGGCCACAACCAGGGGCGCAAGCCCAAGCGGCTGTGGTCCCAGGCCGGCGACGGCGAGCGGATCGTCGGGTACGTCGCCGACGACGAGCGCGACGAGGCGCGCTTCGTCTCCGAGGAGATCGACAAGCTCACCGACACGGGTGCTGCCCGGCCGGGCGAGGTGGCGGTGTTCTACCGGACCAACGCCCAGTCGCGGGTGTTCGAGGAGATCTTCATCCGGCTCGGCATGCCCTACAAGGTGGTGGGCGGGGTCCGCTTCTACGAGCGCCGCGAGGTGCGCGACGCGCTTGCCTACCTCCGGATGCTGGTCAATCCGGCCGACGAGATCTCCCTGCGCCGGGTGCTGAACACGCCGAAGCGCGGTATCGGCGACCGGGCCGTGGAGTGTGTGCAGTCCCTGGCCGATCGCGACCGGACCACGTTCTGGGAGGCCCTGCGGCGCGCTGCGGACGCCCCCGGCCTGGCCACCCGGTCACTGAAGGCGATCGAGGGTTTCGTCGGCCTGGTCGACGAGCTCCAGTCGATGGTCGACGCGGGGGAGCGCGCCGACGTCATCCTCGAGTCGGTCCTCGACCGCACCGGCTACCTCGCCGAGCTCGAGGCCTCCGACGACCCGCAGGACGGCACCCGGGTGGAGAACCTCGCCGAGCTGGTGGCCGTGGCGCGGGAGTTCTCCGACGACCCCGTCGCCGGGCCCTCGGCCGACCCGGCCGACGTTGATGCAGGCACGCTCGCCCCGGGGCTCGCCGACTTCCTCGAACGGGTGTCGCTCGTCGCCGACACCGACCAGATCCCTGACACGCCCGACGAGCAGGACGACGGCGTGGTCACGCTGATGACGCTCCACACCGCCAAGGGCCTGGAGTTCCCGGTCGTCTTCCTGACCGGGCTCGAGGACGGCGTGTTCCCGCACTCCCGCTCCCTCGGCGACCAGCCCGAGCTCGAGGAGGAGCGCCGCCTCGCCTACGTCGGCGTCACCCGCGCCCAGCAGCGGCTCTACCTCTCGCGGGCGGTCGTCCGCTCGGCGTGGGGCGCCCCCGCACACAACCCGGCCTCACGGTTCCTCGACGAGATGCCGGTCGACCTCGTCGACTGGCGCCGCACCGAGGCGGCCCAGACCCGCTGGGGCCGGCCCGACCTCGCCGGCGGCTCGGCGGCCCGGCTGGGGACGCCGACCGCGGCGGGGCGCCGTAACTTCTCCTCCGCCGCCCTCAAGGCGGACGCGGCGGCGAAGGCCAAGGCCGCCCGCGAGATCCCGTCGCTCGAGCCGGGCGACCGGGTGGTCCACGACTCGTTCGGGATGGGCACCGTGGTGGCGCTGGAGGGCGTGGCCGAGAAGTCCGTCGCGTCGATCGACTTCGGGTCCGAAGGTGTCAAGCGGCTGCTGCTGCGCTACGCGCCAGTGGAGAAGCTCTAGTTCAGGTCGGCTTTCGGCTCACGGGGTCTCGACACGCGGGTCGCGACTTCGTGCCTCAGTCGCGCCGCTCGCTCGACCACCATCAGCGGATCCGCTGACGCGGCTCCGCTACGGCTGGAGACCGTGCACCAGCATCGCGGCGTACGGGTCCACCGGGTCACCCGCGCCCGGGCGGACCTCCAGGTGGAGGTGGGGGCCGGTGGTGTTGCCGGTGGTGCCGATGTAACCGATCACCTCGCCGGCGCGGACCTCCTGACCGGAGGCCACGGAGTAGTCCGACATGTGGCAGAACCAGAGCTCGGTGCCGTCGTCGAGCGTGATCACGACCTTGTTCCCGTAGGAGCCGTCGTAGCCGACCTCGCTGATCACGCCGTTGGCCATGGCCTTGATCGGAGAGCCGTAGCCGGCGGAGAAGTCGAGGCCGGTGTGGTAGCTCGCCCAGAGCCCCCAGTCGCCGAACTCGGCCGTCAGGTCGTAGTTGTCGACGGGGAGCACCCACTGGTTGAGTGCGATCTTTGCGGCTTGGGCCTCGGCCTGCTGGGCGAACTTGGCCAGGGCGGCGTTGCGTTCGCGGGCCTGCTGCTCGGCCTGCTCGACGAGCTTCTCGTCGGCGGCGTCCTCGAGTGCGTCCCTCCGGGAGTCACGGCTGACGGCCTTGGTGCGGTCGTTGAGGAGGCTGGTGGAGGCCGACCCGCTGGTGCCATTGAGGGCGCTGGCGCCGGAGACGTGCTGCTCACCGGAGACCAGGGCGGGGTTGGCCACGGTGATGGCACCGCCCGCCGAGACCGCGAGGGCCGCGATACCGACCGCTACCGGAAGCGGCGGCAGAACCGGGAAGAGACGACGTCGGGAGCCGGAGTGCCGCGCGGCCTTGCGTCGGCCCGGGGCGGAGGACTGCCGCGTCGCCGGGGCGGGGGCTGCGGGAGCCGGTTCGACACGCCTGATTGGGTTCACCGAGGGTGCGCGGCGCGGGCCGCGGCGATGCGCTCGGTGGGCACCCATGGTGGGAGTTCTCCGTCGGTCGGGGTCTGGGAGACAACGGGGCACGACTCTAACTGATGACTAGACCAGCGTGAACTCCCGGTAGGTGTGACGGTGGACAACTCGGGGTACTGGCGTCGGCTCGGCCGCTGCGGCTGCGTGGCCCCGGCACGCGTGACCCGCGTCACGGGTCGGATAGCCTGCCCGCATGTCACAGACTCCGGCCCGGCGGATCCGCATCGTCGTCGCCAAGCCCGGCCTGGACGGCCACGACCGCGGCGCCAAGATCGTGGCGCGGGCGCTGCGTGATGCAGGTCACGAGGTCATCTACACCGGGCTGCACCAGACCCCCGAGCAGATCGTCGAGACCGCGATCCAGGAGGACGCCGACCTGATCGGCCTGTCGGTGCTGTCCGGAGCCCACATGACGCTCTTCCGGAAGCTGATCGAGCTGCTGGCCGAGCGGGACGCCGCCGACATCGTCGTCTTCGGCGGTGGGATAGTCCCCGAGGAGGACATCCCGGTCCTCGAGGAGATGGGGGTCGCCAAGGTGTTCACCCCCGGGGCGGCCACCGGCGAGATCACCAGCTGGGTTTCCGGGCACTTCGCCGAGGCCTGAGTCCGTCGTCCGTGACGTTCACGCTGTGGATGTCGAGTTTCGGCAGCTCGATCGTCACGGACGGCGTACGTCGAGCACGATGCGGACCCGCTGACCGGCCTGCCGCGCCTCCCGGATGGAGACGCGCTCGGAGGTGATCCGGCGGGGCAGCAGAGGAGCGCCGGCGCCGAGGAACACCGGGGTCACGCTGAGCAGGATCTCGTCGAGGAGGCCGGCGTCGTCGAACTGACCGACCAGGTCCCCACCGCCGACCACCCAGATGTTGCGCCCGTCAGCGGCGGCCAGCAGGTCGTCGTACACGTCGGCGACCTGGCCGGACACGAACCGGAGGTCGACGCCGGGGATCGGCGGGAGGTCGCGGTGGGTGAAGACGAACGCCGGCCGGTCGCCGTAGTAGTCGTGCCACTTCTGCGGGTTCTCGAGCAGGCGGTCGTGGTCGAGGATCCACTGGTACGTCGTCGCGCCCATCGCCATCGAGCCCACGTCGGCGATGAACTCGTCCCACTCCGTCTCGTGGCTGTCGGCCGCGTCGACCTCGGCGCCGCGGCCCACCTCGAAGAGCCAGTCGAGGGAGTTGTGCTCGTCGGCGATGAAGCCGTCGGCGGACGTGGCGGTGTAGTACTGGGTGCGCGTCACCCCAACCACCCTAGGCAACAGTTGGCCCTGCCCCGGCGTGGTCGCGTCGGTCCCGGCGGGCATAGGGTGCCAAGGAATGAGCCTGTGATCAGCCGAAAGGCTGGGTTGAAAGGACTGGGTCGAGACGTGGATCTGATGGAGTACCAGGCGAAGGAGCTCTTCGCCAAGCACGGAGTGCCCGTGAAGGTCGGCACCGTCGTCACCGACGCCGCCGAGGCCGAGGCGGCAGCCGAGGAGCACGGCGGCAAGGTCGTGGTCAAGGCCCAGGTCAAGACCGGCGGTCGCGGCAAGGCCGGCGGCGTGAAGCTGGCCAACGATCCCCAGGAGGCGGTCGACAAGGCCGGAGAGATCCTGGGCATGGACATCAAGGGCCACACGGTCCACCGGGTCCTGATCGCGCCCGCGGCGGAGATCGCCGAGGAGTACTACTTCTCCTTCCTGCTCGACCGGGCCAACCGCAACTACCTGTGCATCGCCTCCATCGAGGGCGGCGTCGAGATCGAGGTGACCGCGAAGGAGAAGCCGGACGCCGTCGCCAAGGTCGCCATCGACCCGCTGACCGGAGTCGACGACGCCAAGGTCGACGAGATCATCGAGGCCACCCGTTTCCCCGAGGACGTGCGCGAGCTCGCCCGGGACATGATCAAGAAGCTGTGGACGGTGTTCGTCGAGGAGGACGCCACGCTGGTCGAGGTCAACCCGCTGGTGAAGCTGGGTGACGGCAGCCTCGAGGCGCTCGACGGCAAGGTGTCGCTCGACGGCAACGCCGACTTCCGGCACGAGGACCACGCAGACTTCGAGCTGATCGAGGACGTCGATCCGCTCGAGCTCGCGGCCGCCGAGAAGGACCTGAACTACGTGAAGCTCGACGGTGCCGTCGGCATCATCGGCAACGGTGCGGGCCTGGTCATGTCCACGCTCGACGTCGTGGCGTACGCCGGCGAGGCCCACGGTGGCGTGAAGCCGGCCAACTTCCTCGACATCGGGGGCGGCGCGTCTGCCCAGGTGATGACGGACGGGCTGCACATCATCCTCGGCGACGACCAGGTCAAGTCGGTCTTCGTCAACGTCTTCGGAGGCATCACCGCCTGCGACGCGGTGGCCAACGGCATCGTCGGTGCGCTCGACGCGTTGGGCGACGAGGCCAACAAGCCGCTCGTCGTGCGCCTCGACGGCAACAACGTCGAGGAGGGTCGACGGATCCTCGACGAGGCGGACCACCCGTTGGTCACCATCGTCGACACCATGGACGGCGCGGCCGACAAGGCCGCCGAGCTGGCGAACGCCTGACAAGGACGGATCAACTCATGGCAATCTTCCTGACGGATTCCAGCAAGGTCATCGTCCAGGGCATGACCGGCTCCGAAGGCATGAAGCACACCCAGCGGATGCTCGACTCCGGCACCACCATCGTGGGCGGCGTCAACCCGAAGAAGGCCGGCACCACGGTCGACTTCGAGGGCGGCGTCTCGGTTCCGGTCTTCGGCTCGGTCGCGGACGCCATGGAGGAGACCGGCGCCGACGTGACGGTCCTCTTCGTGCCGCCGGCCTTCACCAAGGGCGCCGTGGTCGAGGCCGTGGACGCCGGCATCGGGCTGGCGGTCGTCATCACCGAAGGGGTCCCGGTCCACGACACCGCGGAGTTCCGGGCGTACGCCGAGTCGTCAGGCACGACCCGCATCGTCGGGCCGAACTGCCCCGGCATCATCAGTCCCGGCAAGTCCAACGCCGGCATCATCCCCTCCGACATCACCAAGGCCGGGCGGATCGGTCTGGTGTCGAAGTCGGGCACCCTGACCTACCAGATGATGTACGAGCTGCGTGACTTCGGCTTCTCCTCGTGCATCGGCATCGGGGGCGACCCGATCATCGGCACCACCCACATCGACGCGCTCGCCGCGTTCGAGGAGGACCCCGACACCGACGCGGTGGTGATGATCGGCGAGATCGGCGGCGACGCCGAGGAGCGCGCGGCGGCGTACATCAAGGACCACGTCCGCAAGCCGGTCGTCGGCTACGTCGCCGGCTTCACCGCTCCCGAGGGCAAGACGATGGGCCACGCGGGCGCCATCGTGTCCGGCTCGTCCGGCACCGCGGCGGCGAAGAAGGAAGCGCTGGAGGCGGTGGGCGTCAAGGTGGGAAAGACGCCGTCGGAGACGGCGCAGCTGATGCGGGAGATCCTCGAGAAGTCCTGACGCTGCCCGAACGCTGGACCCTGACGCTTCGCCCCGATCGGTCCTCAGCGAGCCGGCGGCGGCATGGCGGGCAGCCGCTCGCCGGCGCGGGCCACGAGCGCCACGAAGTCACCCGGGCCCATCGTGACGCCCCGGTCGGGGACGAACCCGACCTGGGCGACGGCGGTCCCCTCGCGCACGATCCCCATCAGGTAGGTCACCGAACGGCTGTCGTCGAGCTCGGTCGTGAGGCGCCACACGGACATGTCGCGCGCCTTCGACTGCCGGTGCGCGAGCCGGGTCACGTCGGTGCCCAGCCCCCGGTCACGGTCGGGACAGGCGTCGAGCTCGCGGCGTACGTCGCCGACGAACGTGCGGGCGCGAGCTTCGGGGAGCGTGCCGACGGTCTCGGTGATCCCGAACGCCGCGGGCAGCTTCGCGGCGGGGATGAGGAACGAGCGGGTGAGATTGTTGCTCATCTGCTTGCCGGTGAAGGCGGTGTTGTCGCAGCCCGTCGCCGCCACGTTGACGCTGGCTCGGCGGGGCTCGGTGCCGACCCACGGCTTCATCACGCGGCTGACCGGCGGGAGGTCGACCTCGGCGAGCATGCCCGGCGCCTCGCCGACGGGAACCGGGGCGGCTCCCCGGAGGCCCGGACGAGTCGCACACTCGCCCGCCTCCGGCCGGGCGCACACGCCGTTGACCGCGGCCGCCGCGAGGCGGGCGGCCCGGTTCAGGTTGGGGGCCGCATCGGGCGGGGTCCAGGTCATCGTCGTGGTCGTGATCGCACCGCTGCGGGTCACCCCCACGACCATCGTCGGCCGCTGGCGTGCCGCCGAGCGCAGTACGAGGACGTTGCCGGAGTCGCCGACCTTGGTCACCCGTCGGGTGCTCATCAGCTGGAGGCGTCGGTCGGTGCAACCGGCGTACCACTCCAGCGTGGTGTCGAAGGCCCGTCGGGCCGACCGAACGGACTCGGAGATCTCGGTCAGCTGGAACGCCGACGCCTCCTCGCCGCCCTTGCGGGGGTTGGTTCCGAAGGTCCGGAGCAGGGCAGCCATGCCGCGCGGGTCGGCATACCGGCTCTGCTGGCAGGGCATGACCAGCCCGTCGCCGTCGGTGTTGTCGGAGGTCTCGACCTCCTGCCACTTCCGCCCGGCCACATAGTCCTCGACCTGGTGCGCGCTCAACAGGTCGTCGCCGGAGAACTCCGCCGGTTCGGGCACGGACCGGTCTTCTGACGCCGGCGTCCCTGACACCGAGGTCGCCAAGGGGCCCCGGTCGAGGCTTGCCTGAACGCCGTCCAGGTCGGTGACCAGGGTCCCGGACAGGACCACGGCCACCACGGCGGCGGCCACCCCGATCAGCGTGTGGGTACGACGCCTGGCGGAGCCGGCCCGCCGCACGATGCTCGGCCGGGGCCAGCTCGCCGCGTCGACGGGACCGCGCAGCGCCTCGATCAGGGGTCGGATGCTCGTCGTCGGAACACCTCGGTGGACCGAGAACTGGGCCGTGGCGAGCTGGAGCTTCTTCTCGGCCTCGGCGCGGGACATGCCCGCCTCCTCCGCCATCTCGCCCATGCTCAGCGCGACGAGGTGGGTCAGCAGCAGCGTCTTCCGCTGTGCGATCGGAAGCTTCCCCAGCGCCTCGAGGGTGGCCCGGACCTCCGGGTCGAGGGACTTGTCGCGGTGCCAGATCCGTGCGGTGTGGCGGCGCTGCGCGTGGGACCAGGCGTAGGGGCGGACCGATGCCTCGGGGTTGTCCTGCCGCGCGACCTTGCGCCAGTGGTGCCAGGCGACGATGAAGGCGTCGCGGACCGCGCTCCGCGCCGCCGGGAGGTCACCGGTCAGCGCGTAGGTCTGGAGCAGCAACCGCGACCGCGCGTTCTTGTAGAACGCGTCGAACTCGTCCGCTCGCGTCATCCGGGGTCCGCCCGGCCCGGGGTGCGCGACGGGCGTGGTCGGGGAGTGAGCATGACCCTACGAAAATACGGGAGGCGGCGGCCCGGCGCACATCGGCGTGGGACCGCAGCGTGGCTGGACCACCGGGGCAGGATGGCCGGGCCATGACTTCGTTGCTCTCCACGCTCGACGGCAGGGCCTCCCAGCGCGCCGTCGCCGACGGCCCGCCCGACCCCCGGCACCGGCGTCCGCTGGTCATCCTCGCCACGCTCGGCGGAGTGGTGGCGGCCGGCTCGGTCCTGCTGGTGTGCCTGGCGGTCGGGGTCCTCGGCTGGTTCGTCAGCGACGCGGGCACCCACGGCGAGCCCCGCGACGCCCTGCAGGTCGGTGCCCTTGGCTGGCTGATGGCCCACGGTTCGGGGATCTCCGTCAACGGCGTCGCGGTGACCGCCGTACCCCTCCTCCTCACCCTGCTCTGCGCCTGGGCCACGTGGCGGGTGGGGCAGCGGGTCGGCGACTCGATCTCGGGGCACGGTCCCAACGCCGACGCCATCGCCGACGGCGAGCGCGACTGGACGGTCCCGACGGCGCTGGCGTGCTTCACGCTCGGCTATGCACTCGTCGCGTTCGTGACCCTCACCCTGGCCGCCACGCCCGAGACCGCCCCGTCGACGGCTCGGACGCTCCTGGGGGTGGTCATCCTGACGGCCTGCGTGGGCGGACCGGCGCTCGCCGTGGGGTCGGGGCGGGCGGCGATCTGGGCGGCTTTCGTGCCGGTCTCCGTGCGGGCCACCGTGGCCGCCTGCGTGTCCGTCGTCCGCTGGCACCTCCTGGTGGCTGCCGTCATGCTGGTCGCCGCGCTCGCGGTCGACCTCGGCACCGCCGCCAACGTGCTCTCCCAGCTCCGGCTGGACGCCGGCGAGGCCACGCTGTTCATCCTCGCGGCCGTCCTCGTCGTCCCCAACGCCGTCCTCTTCTCCGGGTCCTACCTGCTGGGGCCGGGGTTCGCGGTCGGCACCGGGACGATCGTCTCGCCGACCGTGGTGGCGCTGGGTCCGCTGCCGATGTTTCCCCTCCTGGCCGCCCTCCCCGACGGTGGCGCGACCAGCGCCTGGACGCCGTACCTCATGGCGTTGCCCGCGGTCGTCGCCGCGGTGGCCGCGGCCATGGCCCAGCGGCGCTACCCCACCCTCCGCTGGGAGGAGGGCGGTCTACGTGGCTGCACGGGCGGTGTCTTCGCGGGTTTCGTCTTCGGGATCCTGGCGTCGGTCGCCGGTGGCGGCGTGGGCCCGGGCCGGATGCAGGTGGTCGAGCCGTTCGCCTCCGACGTGCTGGTCCACGCCATCACGACGTTCGGTATCGGCGGCCTGTTCGGAGGCCTGGCCATGACCTGGTGGCAGCAACGAACCGCCCGCCGGGCGAGCCCGGCCAGCGCCTAGACTGCGCCGCGTGTCCGCACCCAACCCCGCGCGCCTGGTCGTCCTCGTCTCGGGCTCGGGCACCAACCTGCAGGCGCTCCTCGACGCCTCCGAGGACCCCGCGTACGGCGCCCGGGTGGTCGCCGTCGGTGCCGACCGAGAGGGGATCGAGGGCCTGGCCCGGGCCGAGCGTGCCGGTATCCCGACCTTCGTCCACCGGGTCAAGGACTACGCCACCCGCGAGGAGTGGGATGCGGCCCTCACCGCGTCCTGCGCGGAGCACCATCCCGACCTGGTGGTGTCGGCCGGCTTCATGAAGCTGGTCAGCGAGGAGTTCCTCGCCCGGTTCGGCGGACGGGTCGTCAACACCCATCCGGCGCTCGCGCCGTCGTTCCCCGGCATGCGCGGCCCGCACGAGGCGCTGGAGTACGGCGTCAAGGTCACCGGCTGCACCCTCTTCGTGATCGACGGCGGGGTCGACACCGGCCCGATCGTGGCTCAGACGGTCGTGCCCGTCGAGGACGACGACGACGTCGACTCGCTGCACGAGCGAATCAAGACCGCCGAGCGCGCGATGCTGGTCGAGAACGTGGGCAGGATGGCACGCGAAGGGTTCACCATCACCGACAGGAAGGTGCGGTTCGGCCAATGAGCTCAGGGACCGACCGGATTCCGCTGAAGCGGGCACTCGTCTCCGTCTACGACAAGACCGGGCTGGAGGAGCTCGTGCAGGGCCTGCACGACGCCGGCGTGGCGCTGGTCTCGACCGGCGGGTCCGCCGCCCTGATCGAGTCTCTGGGGCTCCCGGTGACGAAGGTGGAGGACCTCACCGGCTTCCCCGAGTGCCTCGACGGGAGGGTCAAGACGCTGCACCCGAAGGTGCACGCGGGGATCCTCGCCGACCGGCGGCTCGACACCCACGTCACCCAGCTCGCCGAGCTCGGAGTCGAGCCGTTCGACCTGGTGGTCTCCAACCTCTACCCCTTCACCGAGACCGTGATGTCGGGGGCGTCGCCCGACGAGTGCGTCGAGCAGATCGACATCGGCGGGCCCTCGATGGTGCGGGCGGCGGCCAAGAACCATCCGTCGGTCGCCATCGTGACCTCGCCGGCGCGGTACCCCGACATCCTTCGGGCCGCGGGGGATGGCGGGTTCACGCTCGCCGAGCGACAGGCGCTGGCAGCGGAGGCCTTCGTCCACACGGCGACGTACGACGTCCACGTGGCCTCCTGGATGGGCAACGTGCTCACCGACACCTCCGGCGGCGACGGCTTCCCCGCCTGGATGGGCGCGACCTGGAACAAGCAGGCCACCCTGCGCTACGGCGAGAACCCGCACCAGGCGGCCGCGCTCTACGTCAACGGCTTCCAGCCGCAGCCCGGCCTCGCCCAGGGCGAGCAACTGCACGGCAAGGAGATGTCCTACAACAACTACGTCGACGCGGACGCGGCCTACCGGGCGGCCCACGACCACGGCGACGTGCCGGCGGTCGCGATCATCAAGCACGCCAACCCGTGCGGGATCGCGGTCGGTGACGATGGGGAGGCCATTGCCGCGGTCCACGCCCGGGCGCACGCCTGCGACCCCGTGTCGGCTTATGGCGGGGTCATCGCCACGAACCGTCCGGTCACCCGCGAGATGGCCGAGACCGTCAAGGACATCTTCACCGAGGTGATCCTCGCCCCCGACTTCGATGACGACGCCCTCGAGGTGCTGACGGCCAAGAAGAACCTCCGGCTGCTGCGGGTGCCGTCGCCCGCCGCCGGTGGGGATATGCGGCCGATCTCGGGCGGGCTGCTGCTCCAGCAACGTGACGCCCTCGACGCCGAGGGCAAGGACAAGGACGGCAACCCGACCGGTGACGATCCCGCGCGGTGGCGGCTCGTCGCCGGCGATCCCGCGTCGGACGAGACGCTGTCCGACCTGGAGTTCGCGTGGCGCGCGATCCGTGCGGTGAAGTCCAACGCCATCCTGCTCGCCTCCGGCGGCGCCTCGGTGGGCGTGGGCATGGGTCAGGTCAACCGGGTCGACTCCTGCCACCTCGCGGTCACCCGGGCGGGGGAGCGGGCGGCCGGCTCGGTGGCGGCGTCCGACGCGTTCTTCCCGTTCGCCGACGGCGCCCAGGTCCTCATCGACGCCGGGGTCCGGGCGATCGTGGCGCCCGGCGGATCGATTCGCGACGAGGAGGTCATCGCCGCCGCGCGGGCCGCGGGCGTGACGACGTACTTCACCGGGACTCGGCATTTTGCCCATTGAGCCCCGGCGTCCGCCGGGGCGTCCCATGGGCAGGTTGAGCAGCGACCGCGGCTGAGGAACGAAGCCGCGGCGGAGCGTGTCGAAACCCGGTGACGAAACAGCAGACCGCGACGATGAAAGGATGAACGCGTGACGGCACAGACACTCGACGGCACAGCCACGCTCAAGGCGATCAAGGCGGAGCTCACCGAGCGGGTCGCCAAGCTGCGCGAGCTGGGCGCCGTGCCGGGCCTGGGCACCGTGCTGGTCGGCGACGACCCGGGCTCCCGGTGGTACGTCGGCGCCAAGCACAAGGACTGCGCCGAGATCGGCATCGAGTCGATCCGGGTCGATCTGCCCGCCACCGCCACCCAGGTCGAGGTCGAGCGGGTGATCGACGCGCTGAACGCCGACCCGGCCTGCACGGGCTTCCTGGTCCAACAGCCGACCGGGCTGGACGAGTTCTCCCTGCTTTCCCGTGTTGACCCCGACAAGGATGTGGACGGGCTCCACCCGGTCAACCTCGGCAAGCTGGTGCTCGGGGAGAGCGGCTCGCTGCCGTGCACGCCGATCGGGATCATCGAGCTGCTCCGTCGGCACGATGTCGAGATCCGGGGGGCCGAGGTCGTCGTGGTCGGTCGTGGCCTGACCGTGGGCCGACCGTTGGGGCTGCTGCTGACGCGTCGCTCCGAGAACGCCACCACCACGCTGTGCCACACCGGCACCCGCGACCTGGCGGCCCACACCCGCCGTGCCGACATCGTGGTCGCGGCCGCCGGCGTACCGGCGATCATCACCGGCGACATGGTCAAGCCCGGCGCGGCCGTCCTCGACGTCGGCGTCTCCAGGGTGGAGGGCAAGCTCGCGGGAGACGTCGCCCCCGACGTCTGGGACGTCGCCGGCTGGGTCTCACCGAACCCCGGCGGGGTGGGCCCGATGACCCGGGCCATGCTGCTCTCCAACATCGTGGAGATGGCGGAGAAGGCACTCTCCGGACCGGCCCGGGGCTGAGTTGACCGACGTGGACCAGCCCCCCGTCGATCCACTCCCGGACGAGGAGGCGTTCGAGCCCGAACCGCATCGCTACCCGTCCACGATCGGCGGGCTCTGCTATCTCGTGGTGCTGGCCACGACCGGAGTCGGGATCGGCATCGCCTGGACCGGTGACTGGCGCCTCGGCGTCAAGTGGATCGGCGCGGCACTGCTCCTGGGAGCGGTAGCGCGGCTGGTGCTCAGGCGCAAGGACGCCGGCATGCTCGCGGTCCGGAACCGCGTGGTGGACGCGGTGCTCCTCAGCAGCGTGGGCGCGACCATGATCTTCCTCTCGGAGTCGATCCCCAACCAGCCGCTGTAGCGCTCGCGCGTGGGTCAGATGAGGCCGAGGTCCTTGACGGCGTCGCGCTCCTCGGCGAGCTCCGCGGTCGAGGCGTCGATCCGGCCCCGGGAGAAGTCATCGATCTCCAGGCCCTGGACAATCTCCCAGTTGCCGTCGCTGGTGGTGACCGGGAAGGAGGACACGAGGCCCTCGGGGACGTCGTACGAACCGTCGGAGACGACCGCCATCGACACCCAGTCGCCGTCGGCGGAGCCGAGCAACCAGTCGTGGGCAGCGTCGATCGTCGCGGAGGCGGCGGACGCGGCGGACGAGGAGCCGCGGGCCTCGATGATCGCGGCGCCCCGCTTGGCGACAGTGGGGATGAAGTCGTTCTCGATCCACGCCTGGTCGTTCACGACCTCGGCGGCGTTCTTGCCGCCGACCTCGGCGTGGAAGATGTCGGGGTACTGCGTGGCCGAGTGGTTGCCCCAGATCGTCATCTGCTTGATGTCGGTGACCGGGGCCCCGGTCTTGGCGGCCAGCTGGGAGATCGCGCGGTTGTGGTCGAGCCGGGTCAGTGCGGAGAACCGCTCGTTCGGGATGTCGGGGGCGTTGGTCATCGCGATCAGGGCGTTGGTGTTGGCCGGGTTGCCGGTCACGCCGACGCGTACGTCGTCCGCGGCCACCTCGTTGAGCGCCTTGCCCTGGGCCGTGAAGATCGCGCCGTTGGCCTCCAGCAGGTCGCTGCGCTCCATGCCCGGCCCGCGGGGCTTGGCGCCGACCAGCAGGGCGAGGTTGACCCCGTCGAAGATCTCATTGGGGTCGGCGCCGATCTCGACGCCGGCGAGGGTCGGGAAGGCACAGTCGTCGAGCTCCATCACCACGCCCTCGAGGGCCTTCAGGGCCGGCTCGATCTCCAGCAGCCGCAGCTCGACGGGCCGGTCGTTGCCGAGCAGCGAGCCGCTGGCGAGACGGAAGAGCAGGCTGTAGCCGATCTGGCCGGCGGCACCGGTGACGGCCACCTTCAGGGGAGAGCTCACGACGACTCCTTGGGACGTTCGACGGGCGGACGATGCGGGGGACGTACCCGGGAAACGACGCTAGCAGCGTCGTACCACGCCGGGGGAGGGGGTTCGGCCTTGCTCCGGGGATGGTGCGCCATGCTGAGGGCATGATCCGCCGGCCGTTGCTGCTCGCGCTGGCGGCGGCTCTTCCACTGCTGGTCGCGGGCTGCGGATCCGCACCGCAGAAGAGCCCGCCCACGGGCGTGGACGGCCTCCGGATCCCGACCCCGTCCGCCGATCCGGACGACTTCGTCGAGGGCATCGACAACCCCTATCTGCCGCTGGAGCCCGGCAACCGGTGGGTCTACGAGTCCTCCGGCGTCGACCCGGAGACGATCACGGTCACGGTCACCGAGGACACGAGGGAGGTCCAGGGCGTGACCACGACGGTGGTCCACGACGTCGTCCGGGACGCCGACGGGAGGGTCGTGGAAGACACCTTCGACTGGTTCGCCCAGGACGCCGCCGGCAACGTCTGGTACTTCGGCGAGGACACGACGGAGTACGACGACCGCGGCCGACCCGACGACGCCGGATCGTGGGAGGCCGGCGTCGACGGCGCGCAGGCCGGTGTGGCGATGCTCGCCGAGCCCCGGGTCGGCGACGGATACCAGCAGGAGTCCTACCCCGGTGAGGCCGAGGATCAGGGCCAGGTGTTGTCCCTGGACGAGTCGGTCAACGTCGCGTTCGGGTCGTTCACCGACGTGCTCCAGACCGAGGACACCACCCCGCTCGAGCCCGGGCTCGTCGAGCGGAAGTACTACGCCCCCGGCGTCGGGCTGGTATTCGAGGAGACCGTCCTCGGCGGCTCCGAGCGCGTCGAGCTGGTGTCCTACGGCGGGGGCTGACCTTCGTCGGTCTCGGTGTTCCACTGCTCCTGAAGCTGGTCGGGTGAGCCGTACCCGGGCACGGCGCCGACGCCGGGAGCAGCCACGCCCGGAGCAACCGCTCCCGGAGCAATCTGGATGCGGACGAGCCTCAGGCCGGAGCCAGGAACGTCCTCGGCTCCGCGGCCGAACAGCAGTGCGTAGGTGATGCCGGCGATCGCCCCACCCAGCAGCGGGGCCAGGATGAACAGCCACAGCTGTGCGATCGCGTCCACGCCCGCGAACACGCCGACGCCGATGGAACGCGCCGGGTTGACCGAGGTTCCGGTGGCGGCGATCGACCCGAAGTGGAGCATCGTCAGGGTCAGGCCGATCGCGAGCGGGGCCAGCGCCGGGTGCTCGTTGCGAACGTCCGTCACGGCGAGGATCACCCAGAGGAACACCGCCGTCATCAGCATCTCCAGGAGGAAGGCCGCCCACCAGGCGTAGCCGCTGCCGGCATCACCGAAGGAGTTCTGGCCCATGTTGCCCGTGGCGTCGAAGCCCGGGAATCCGTGCATCAGCACGAACAGGCACAGCCCTGCGGCGAGCGCGCCGAGGAGCTGAGCGCCGACGTAGAAGGGGACCTGCCGCCACGCGATCCGGCCACCGACCGCAGCCCCGAGCGTGATGGCGGGGTTGAAGTGCCCGCCGGACACGCGCCCGACGGCGTACGCCATGACGAGGACGGTGAGACCGAAGGCCAGGGCGGTGGCGACGTAGTCGCCACCGCTCATGAGCGCGGTGCCGACACCGAAGAACACGAGGACGAACGTGCCGAGGACCTCGGCGCTCATCTGCTGGACGCTGGTGGATGACTCGGGCATCGCAGACTCCCTCCCGGGGGCTCACACGCGACGGGAGCCCGCCTCCTGCAATCGTAGTCCGCGCCAGCCTCAGGTAGCGTCATCCGCTGTGAACGACTCCACGATCATCTACACCCGGACCGACGAGGCGCCGCTGCTGGCGACGTACTCCCTCCTGCCGATCATCGCGGCCTACGCCGGCAAGGCCGGCGTGGAGGTGGAGACCCGCGACATCTCGCTGGCGGGGCGGATCATCGCGCAGTTCCCCGACCGGCTGGCCGACGAGCAGCGCCTCGACGACGCGCTCGCAGAGCTGGGGGACCTGGCGAAGTCGCCCGAGGCCAACATGATCAAGCTTCCCAATATCAGTGCCTCGGTCTCGCAGCTGAAGGCCGCGATCAAGGAGCTGCAGGAGCAGGGCTACGACCTGCCCAACTACCCCGACGAGCCGAAGACCGACGGGGAGCGCGAGGCCCGGGCCCGCTACGACAAGGTCAAGGGGAGCGCGGTCAACCCGGTCCTGCGGGAGGGCAACTCCGACCGCCGCGCACCCGCCTCTGTGAAGAACTATGCCCGCAAGCACCCCCACTCGATGGGCGAGTGGTCTCCCGACTCGAAGACGAACGTCGCGCACATGACCGCCGAGGACTTCCGCAACAACGAGAGGTCCACGGTCGTCGAGAAGGACGGCTCGGTCCGGATCGAGCTGCAGGGCGACGACGGCTCGACCACCGTCCTCCGCGAGTCGGTGCCGGTCCTCGCCGGTGAGGTGATCGACGCGACCGCGATGCGGGTCGCGGCGCTGCGCGAGTTCCTGACCGAGCAGGTGGCGCGCGCCAAGGCCGACGACGTGCTGTTCTCGATCCACCTGAAGGCGACGATGATGAAGGTCTCCGACCCGATCATCTTCGGCCACGTCGTCCGGGCGTTCCTTCCCGACGTCTTCGCCGAGTACGGCGAGCAGCTCGCCGCTGCGGGACTCTCCCCGAACGACGGGCTCGGCGGGATCCTCAGCGGGCTCGATGGAGTGGACGACGGCGAGAAGATCAAGGCCGCGATCCAGAAGGGTCTTGACGAGGGTCCGCGCCTGGCGATGGTCGACTCCGACCGCGGCATCACCAACCTGCACGTTCCCTCCGACGTCATCGTCGACGCGTCGATGCCGGCGATGATCCGCACCTCCGGCCACATGTGGGGTCCCGACGGCAACGAGGCCGACACCCTCGCGGTGATCCCGGACTCCTCCTACGCCGGGATCTACCAGGTCGTGCTCGACGACTGCCGCGCCAACGGTGCCTTCGACCCCTCCACCATGGGGTCGGTCCCGAACGTCGGGCTGATGGCCCAGGCGGCCGAGGAGTACGGCTCGCACGACAAGACCTTCGAGGTCGCCACCACCGGCACCGT
The DNA here is from genome assembly GCA_963830755.1 of uncultured Actinomycetota bacterium. Classification (GTDB taxonomy): domain Bacteria; phylum Actinomycetota; class Actinomycetes; order Propionibacteriales; family Nocardioidaceae; genus Nocardioides. The sequence goes on from CAWHNI010000001.1 coordinate 269,853, forward strand.
GCGCGTGGTGGACGAAGCAGGCGACGTACTCCTGGAGCACGTGGTCTCCGCTGGTGACATCTGGCGGATGTGCCAGACCAAGGACGTTCCGATCCAGGACTGGGTCAAGCTCGCCGTGACTCGGGCCCGCGCGACCGGCGCACCCGCGATCTTCTGGCTGGACGCCGACCGGGCCCACGACGCCAACCTGATCGAGAAGGTGCGGCTCTACCTCAGCGACCACGACACCGAGGGGCTCGACATCTCGATCCTGCCGCCGGTCGAGGCGATCGCAGTCTCGCTCGAGCGGATCCGCAAGGGCGAGGACACGATCTCGGTCACCGGCAACGTTCTGCGCGACTACAACACCGACCTGTTCCCGATCCTCGAGCTCGGCACGTCGGCGAAGATGCTCTCGGTCGTACCCCTCATCAACGGTGGCGGGCTCTTCGAGACCGGTGCCGGCGGTTCGGCGCCGAAGCACGTCCAGCAGCTGGTCAAGGAGAACTACCTGCGCTGGGACAGCCTGGGCGAGTTCCTCGCCCTCGCGGAGAGCTTCGGGCACCTGGCGGAGAAGACCGACAACGCCCGGGCGCGGGTCCTCGCCGAGACGCTCGACCGCGCGACCGGCACCTTCCTCGACGAGAACAAGTCCCCAGCGCGCAAGGTCGGCTCGATCGACAACCGTGGCTCGCACTTCTACCTGGCGCTCTTCTGGGCCGAGGAGCTGGCGGCGCAGTCGGACGACGCCGAGCTCGCCTCGGACTTCGGCGACCTAGCCAAGACGCTGCGCGAGAACGAGTCGACGATCAACGACGAGCTGATCGGCGTCCAGGGCTCACCCGCCGACATCGGCGGCTACTACCGCCCCGACGGCGAGAAGGCGTCCGCGGTGATGCGCCCGTCGAAGACCCTCAACGAGGCGCTGGCGTCGCTCTGAGAGGTCCGTCGGAGGCGAGAGAGCCTTACGAGCATGGGCGGCCGGGCTATCCGGACCATGTCACCGATATCGCCGGTCTGCCGTCGTCGGCCACGGTGCTCGAACTTGCTGCCGGGACGGGCAAGCTCACCCGTCTTCTCGTCTCGAGGTTCGCACGTGTGGTGGCAGTCGAGCCGGACGCCAGGATGCGTCGTCTGCTCGCCGTCACTTGTCCTGAGAGTGAGTCGCTGGACGGCAGTGCGGAACAGATCCCACTCGCGGTCGATTCAGTCGACGCGGTCTTTATCGCCCAGGCCTTCCATTGGTTCGACAACGAAGCAGCTCTGACCGAGATCGCACGCGTCCTGCGACCGCACGGTGCACTCGTCGTGATGTGGAACGTGCCGAGCGGACCGACCACGCCGGCGATCACTGCTGTCGAGGAGCTGCTCGCCCCGATCTGGCCACAAGACTCTGGTTTCCCGCTCGACATGATGAGTCGCGGCTGGACACCCGGCGCTTGGCAGCTCGCCTTCGCACAAGCGACCTTCGACGCGATCCACGAGGCTTGTCGTCACCGAGCCATCCGGACCGGCGGCCAGGACTCGGCGGGCTCCATGGAGGTTCCGTGCAGATCACGCGGCGTTCGCGCAGGCACTACCGCTTCCCCCGTCCGAACCTGTGGCGCAACCGGTCGGCCATCGACCTCGCCGGCTTGATCTCGACCAGGGTTGACCCATCTGGCGGCGGAAGGTTCACCGCCTGCTCCGCGGAGAGTGTCGTGCGGACGTAGGTGGTGTGGATCGAGTCGATCTGAGGGGCATCGACGAACCGTGTCCCTTCCGCCGTCTGGACGACGATGCCGTCGAACACCGAGACCTTCTCGTCGACCAGAACGGCCTGGACCGTGGCGAAGGGGTGCCCGTCCCTTGTCTGCACCGGTGTGCCCGGCTGGAGAGCGGTGTAGGCGATGGGGTGGTCATGCGCTTCAGGCATGCAGCAACCCTACGGCCGCCCTGCAATGACGGGCGACGACCCGGTTCCGCGGAATAGGTCCTCGTCGCCGGTCCGTTGGAGGATCGTGACGATGACGACGACCACCCAGGTGCGCCCGGCACGGGCGACGCACTTCCGGCTCGCGGTGCTCGCGCTGGCGGTGGGCGGCTTCGCGATCGGGACGACCGAGTTCGTCACGATGGGGTTGCTGCCGCAGATCTCCGAGGGCGTGGGGGTCTCGATCCCGCAGGCCGGCCACATCATCGCCGCGTACGCACTCGGCGTCGTGGTTGGAGCGCCGGTGCTGGCGTTCTTCGGCGCGAAGTGGCCGCGACGGGGACTGCTGGTCGTGCTGATGGGCGCCTACGCGCTCTTCAACGCCCTCAGCGCGGTCGCGACGAGCTTCGAGATGCTGGTGGTCGCGCGGTTCCTCGACGGGCTGCCGCACGGCGGGTACTTCGGCGTCGCGTCCCTCGTCGCCGCCAGCATGGTCGCGCCCGAGCGGCGCGGCCGGGCGATGGCGTGGGTGCTGCTGGGCCTCCCGGTCGCCAACGTGGTGGGTGTCCCTGCTGCGACGGTGCTCGGCCAGCACCTCGGGTGGCGGGCGTCGTACTGGCTGGTAGCGGCCCTGGCCGCGCTGACCATGGCCCTGGTCGTGGCGTTCGTGCCGGCCTGCCCGGGCAACCCCGAGGCGACCGGCCGGCGCGAGCTCTCGGCGTTCGGGAAGCCGCAGGTCTGGCTCACGATGGTGGCCGGCGCCGTCGGGTTCGGCGGCATGTTCGCCCTGTTCTCCTACATCGCACCCACCGTCACCGAGGTGAGCGGGCTGCCGGCCTCGGCGGTTCCGGTCTTCCTGCTCACCTTGGGCATCGGGATGGTCGTCGGCAACTGGGCGGCCGGCATCCTCGTGGACCGATCGGCCCTCGGGTCACTGCTCGGCTCGTCGATCGGCCTCGGTGTCGTGCTGCTCGGGTTCTGGGTGGTGGCGCCCTACGGCTGGGTGGCGCTTCCCGCCGCCTTCGCGGTCACGTTTGTCGGCTCGGTACTGGCGCTGTCGATGATGGTGAGGCTCATCGACGTGGCGGGCCATGCCCAGACCCTGGGCGCAGCGATGAGCCACTCCTCGCTCAACGTCGGCAACGCGCTGGGTGCCTGGCTCGGCGGGCTGGTGATCGCCGCAGGGTTCGGCTTCCGCGCTCCGATCCTGGTGGGCGTCGCACTCGCGGTCGCGGGCTTCCTGGTCGTGGTGGCGTCGGCCGTCGTCCAGAACGGCCGGTCAGAGGTCGGTCGCGGCTGAGCCCGCGGGTGCCCGCGACCCGAAGCGCGAAGATCGGGCCGGATCGGGAACAATGCAGCCCATGTCCACGACCACCGAGCTCGAGGTTGCCGTGCAGGAGGCCGCGTCCGGCATCGCCAAGCCGCGCATCCTGTCGGGGATCCAGCCGACGGCCGACTCCTTCCACCTCGGCAACTACCTGGGTGCGCTGCGACAGTGGGTCGAGCTGCAGGAGGACTACCAGCCGTTCTTCTTCGTCGCCGACATGCACGCGATCACCGTCGAGCAGGATCCGAAGCTGCTGCGGGAGCGGACCCTCCGGGCGGCCGCGCAGCTGCTCGCCATGGGCGTGGACCCGAATCGCTCAGCGGTCTTCATCCAGAGCCACATCCCCGCCCACGCCCAGCTGAGCTGGGTGCTGCAGGGCCTGACCGGCTTCGGCGAGGCCCGGCGGATGACCCAGTTCAAGGACAAGTCGGCCAAGGGCGGCGAGGGCGCCGCCAGCGTCGGGCTGTTCACCTACCCGGTGCTCCAGGCGGCCGACATCCTGCTCTACCGACCGCACTTCGTGCCCGTCGGCGAGGACCAGCGGCAGCACCTCGAGCTCACCCGCGACCTCGCCCAGCGGTTCAACCACCGTTACAAGAAGACGTTCCGGCTCCCGGAGCCCTACATCCTGCGCGCGACGTCGAAGATCTACGACCTGCAGCTGGTGGACAAGCAGATGTCGAAGAGCATCGGCGGCAACGGCTGCGTGTGGCTGCTCGACGAGCCGTCGGTGAGCGCCAAGCGGATCAAGTCGGCGGTGACCGACTCCGGCTCGGACATCCGCTTCGACCCCGAGGGCAAGCCCGGCATCAGCAACCTGCTGACGATCTACTCGGCGCTGGCCGCCCGCTCGATCGCCTCCCTCGAGGAGGAGTACGCCGGCCGCGGGTACGGCGCCCTGAAGGCCGACGTGGCGGAGGTCGTCGTCGACGTCGTCACCCCGTTCCGGGACCGCACCCTGGAGCTGCTCGACGACCAGGCGCATCTCACCGACGTACTCAACCGGGGAGCGGAGCGGGCCCGCGACGTGGCGGAAGCCACGCTTCGAGACGTCTACCACCGAGTCGGCTTCGTGGCTCCGGCGCAGTAGGGTCCTGCGCGTGCCCACCATCGGAGTCGCCCTGGCCATCCCTGAGCCCTGGGCGAGCGAGCTCCAGGACTACCGCACCTCGGTCGGGGACACGACGGCGACGATGATCCCGACCCACATCACGCTGATCCCGCCGGTCGAGGTGGACGAGGACGACCTGCCCGAGGTCGAGAAGCACTTGACGGAGGTCGCCAGCGCGACGTCGGCCTTCCGCGTCCACCTGCGCGGCACCGGCACCTTCCGGCCGGTGTCTCCCGTCGTGTTCGTGACGGTCGTCGAGGGCATCTCGGCTTGTGAGCAGCTGGCCGCGGCGTTGCGCGGAGGCCCGCTCAGCGTCGACCTCCAGTTCCCCTACCACCCGCACGTGACCATCGCCCACCACCTGCCCGACGAGACCCTGGACCGCGCGTTCGGGGATCTCGCGGGCTTCGAGAGCGTCTTCGACGCCGAGGAGTTCCATCTCTACGTCCACGACGACGAGAAGGGCTGGCAGCCGAGCCGCGACTTCACGCTTGTGCCGCTGGAGTCCTGAGCGGTGGGGCTGAAGGAGCGGATCACCCAACGGGTTGATCGGCTGCGCAAGCGCCGACCCTTCGTCGACCACGTGGTCCGAATGGCCGAGCACTACAGCGCCGTGAAGGGAAGTCTCCAGGCAGGGGCGGTCACCTACTTCGCGTTCCTGTCCTTCTTCCCGATCCTCGCTCTCGCCTTCGCGGTGATCGGGTACGTCGCCGGGGTCTACCGTGAGGCCCAGACCGACCTGGTGACGGCCATCAGCGAGGTGCTTCCCGGCATGGTGAGCCAGCAGGAGGCCGAGGGGAAGATCGCGATCTCCGACCTCCAGGCGGCCGCCCCCGGCATCTTCACGGTCGGATTGCTCGTGATGCTCTACTCCGGCCTGGGCTGGATCTCGGCGATGCGCGACGCCCTGCTCGTGGTCTTCGAGAGGCCGCCCGACGAGCAACCCAACTTCGCGAAGGGCAAGCTGCGCGACCTGGTCGCCCTGACCCTGCTCGGGGTGGTCCTGATCCTGAGTGTGGCCATCTCCGGTGTGGTCACCAGCCTGGCCGAGCCGATCCTCGACTTCCTGGAGCTCGACGCCGGTGTCGAGCCGGTGCTGTGGGTGCTCGCGCTCGTGTTCGGGCTCGCTGCCAACTCGGTGCTGTTCTTCGCCTTCTTCAAGCTCCTGGGCGATCCCGACGAGCCGAGGCGGTCGCTGTGGTCGGGTGCACTCCTGGGTGCCGTCGGCTTCGAGCTGCTCAAGCAGCTCTCCCGGTGGCTGATCGCGTCGATCAGCGACCAGCCGGGATTCCAGGCGTTCGGCATCGCGCTGATCCTCCTGGTCTGGATCAACTACTTCTCCCGGGTCGTGATGTACGCCGCGGCGTGGGCGCACACCACCGCCGAGGCGCGCGAGATCCGTGACCGCGAGGCCCTCGAACGAGCGAAGATGCAGGAGTTGACCCGGGTCGACCTGCACGAGGCGCCGGCTCCCGAGTCGGCGAGCAGGAGCAGGGTGGCGAAGTCGTTCGCGGCCGGCGGGGCGACAGCGCTCGCCCTCGTGGCCGTGGCCCGTCGGAAGAAGGAGCAGTCGTGAAGTTCGAGCGCAGGCACGCCGTGCTGCTGCTGGTCGTCGCGGTCTGGAACGTCATCACCTTCGGCATGTTCGCGCGGAACCTCTGGGCCGCCTACGAGTCCGGAGAGGACCGCGCCACCGGCTACTGGGTCGCCCACACCGTCCTGATCGTCGTCAACTTCGCCATCGCCGCACTCCTCGGCTCCCTCGGCTGGAAGGCCCTCCGCGCGAGTCGGCGCTAGTGCGCTCTGGGAAGGGTGCGGGTCGGCGCAACTGCACGCGCCATGGACGCCGAGTCGGCGCAAGCCGCCCTCCCCCGGCTTCGCTCCTCCGGTGCGTTTCCGCCGACTCGGTGCACGGTCGACGTTGCGCCGGTGGCGCCGTTCGCTGTGCTCACCGCTGCGTGTTGGCGTCCCGGAGACCGGCGCCTAATGGCCGTGGCGCAGGGCGGCGTGGAGGTCCCAGTTGAGGCGGGAGATCACGTCGAGCGGGATCTCCTTGGGGCAGGCCGCGGTGCACTCGCCGATGTTGGTGCAGCCGCCGAAGCCCTCGTGGTCGTGCTGGGCGACCATGTTGACCACCCGGCTGTCGCGCTCGGCCTGGCCCTGCGGCAGCTCGCCGAGGTGGGTGACCTTGGCGCCGACGAACAGCGACGCCGAGCCGTTGGGGCAGGCGGCGACGCAGGCGCCGCAGCCGATGCAGGTGGCGGCGTCGAAGGCACGGTCCGCCTTGTCCTTCGGGACCGGGGTGGCGTGGGCGTCGGGGGCGGCGCCGGTGTTGACCGAGATGTAGCCGCCCTGCTGGATGATCCGGTCGAAGGCGCTGCGGTCCACGCAGAGGTCCTTGAGCACCGGGAAGGCGTCGGCGCGCCAGGGCTCGATGGTGATCGTCTCGCCGTCCTTGAACGACCGCATGTGCAGCTGGCAGGTGGTGGTGACCTCGGGGCCGTGCGGCCTCGCCGTTGATCATCAGCCCGCACATGCCGCAGATGCCCTCGCGGCAGTCGGAGTCGAAGGCGACCGGCTCCTCGCCCTCGGCGTTCAGCCGCTCGTTGAGCACGTCGAGCATCTCGAGGAACGACATGTCGGGGGAGACGTCGTCGACGTCGTAGGTGTGCATCTGGCCTTCGGTGAGCGGCGTCGGCCTGGCGCCAGATCTTCAGGGTCAATCTCATTACTTGTAGCTCCTCTGCTTCATCTCGACGAACTCGTAGACCAGGTTCTCCTTGTGCAGGACCGGCTTCTCGCCCTTCGCCGGCCCACTCCCAGGCCGCCACGTAGGAGTACTGGTCGTCGTGGCGCAGCGCCTCGCCGTCCTCGGTCTGCGACTCGGCCCGGAAGTGGCCGCCGCAGGACTCGCGGCGGTTCAGCGCGTCGATGCACATCAGCTCGCCGAGCTCGAGGAAGTCCGCAACCCGGCCGGCCTGCTCCAGCGACTGGTTGAGGCTGTCGGCGGTGCCGAGCACCTTCACGTTGCGCCAGAAGTCGTCCTTGAGGGTGCGGATCAGGTCGATCGCCTTCTTCAGTCCGTCCTCGGTCCGCTCCATCCCGCAGAACTCCCACATGATGTTGCCGAGCTCGCGGTGGTAGGAGTCGACGCTGCGGGTGCCGTTGTTGTTCATGAAGTGGTCGATCCGCTGCTGCACCGACTGCTGCGCCTCGACCACCGCCGGGTGGTCCTCGGGGACCTTGTCGAACGGCCCGTCGGCGAGGTAGTCGCGGATCGTGTTCGGCAGCACGAAGTAGCCGTCGGCCAGGCCCTGCATCAGCGCGGAGGCGCCGAGCCGGTTGGCGCCGTGGTCGGAGAAGTTCGCCTCCCCGGTCACGAACAGGCCGGGGATCGTCGACTGCAGGTCGTAGTCGACCCAGAGCCCGCCCATGACGTAGTGCACGGCGGGGTAGATCCGCATCGGCACCTCGTACGGGTCCTCGCCGGTGATCCGGGCGTACATGTCGAAGAGGTTGCCGTACTTGTCCTCGATCGCCTCGCGGCCGAGCCGCTCGATCGCCTCGGCGAAGTCGAGGTAGACACCGCGGCGTACGCCGTCGACCTCCGGGCCGACGCCGCGGCCCTCGTCGCACATGTTCTTGGCCTGCCGCGAGGCGATGTCGCGGGGGACCAGGTTGCCGAACGACGGGTAGATCCGCTCCAGGTAGTAGTCGCGGTCCTCCTCCGGGATGTCCCGCGGGTTCTTGTCGCAGTCGGCCTTGTTCTTCGGCACCCAGATCCGGCCGTCGTTGCGCAGCGACTCGCTCATCAGCGTCAGCTTGGACTGGTGGGCGCCCGAGACCGGGATGCAGGTCGGGTGGATCTGCGTGTAGCAGGGGTTGGCCATGTAGGCGCCCTTGCGGTGCGCCCGCCAGGTCGCGGTGACGTTGCAGCCCATCGCGTTGGTGGAGAGGAAGAAGACGTTGCCGTAGCCGCCGCTGGCGAGCACGACGACGTCGGCGAAGTAGGTCTCGATCTCGCCGGTGACCATGTCGCGGACGATGATCCCGCGGGCCCGGCCGTCGACGACGATCAGCTCGACCATCTCGTGCCGGGTGTAGCGCTGCACGGTGCCGGCGGCGACCTGGCGCTCGAGCGCCTGGTAGGCGCCGATCAGCAGCTGCTGGCCGGTCTGGCCGCGCGCGTAGAACGTGCGCGAGACCTGGACGCCGCCGAAGGAGCGGTTGTCGAGCAGGCCGCCGTACTCCCGGGCGAACGGGACGCCCTGCGCGACGCACTGGTCGATGATGTTCACGCTGACCTGGGCCAGGCGGTAGACGTTGGACTCCCGCGAGCGGTAGTCGCCGCCCTTGATCGTGTCGTAGAAGAGCCGGTAGACGGAGTCGCCGTCGCCCTTGTAGTTCTTGGCCGCGTTGATGCCGCCCTGGGCGGCGATCGAGTGGGCGCGGCGCGGGGAGTCCTGGTAGCAGAACGACTTCACGACGTAGCCGGCCTCGCCGAGCGTGGCGGCGGCGGAGGCGCCGGCCAGGCCGGTGCCGACCACGATCACCGAGAGCCGGCGGCGGTTGGCCGGGTTGGCGATCCGGGCCTCGAACTGGCGGGTGCCCCAGCGCTCGTCGATGCGGGCCGCCCGGCGCCTTGGTGTCCGCGATCGGGTCGCCCGGGACGTAGTAGCCGGCGGCGTCGTCGAACGTCCTCGCTCGTGGGACGTCGTGTGGGAGGGGTCGAAGGCGCTGGTGGTGTCGGGCATGTCGGTCATGTGAGCGAGTCCTTACTTCGAGATGACGCCGGCGAGGACGAAGATCGGGACGAGGGAGAAGCCGCCGGCGATGACCACGGCGAGGATCAACCCGAGGCCCTTGGCGTTGCGGCGGGCGCGGGCGTTGTTGGTCAGGCCGAGGGTCTGGGCGGCGCTCCAGATGCCGTGGTGGAGGTGCGCGCCGAGCATGGCCATCGCGACCAGGTAGATGAGCGTCAGCCACCAGGTCGTCGAAGTGTCGACCAGCAGGTTGTAGGGGTCGTTCGTCGGGCCGCCCGTGCACGTTGACCTTGCCGATCGTGAAGTTCAGCAGGTGCCAGACGATGAAGAGCAGGATGGTGACGCCGCCCCAGCGCATCATCCGGCTCGGCGAACGATGGCCCCGGTGTGCTTCTTCACGACGTACTTGACCGTGCGCGCCTTGCGGGCCCGGCGCCACAGCGCGACCGCGGCGAGTAGACGTGCACGACCAGCGCCACGATCAGCGACCACCCGCATGATCCAGAGCGACCCCCGTGCGGGAGCATCGGCTCACCGAGCTCGCGCAGGTGGTGGGCGTACTCGTTGTAGGCGTCGTGGCCGGCGAAGGCCTTGAGGTTGCCGTACATGTGCAGCGAGCACGAACAGGATGAAGATGATGCCGCTGACGGCCATCAGCAGCTTCAGCGCGATGGTCGAGCGCGCCGCGCGTGCTCCGTGACCAGCTTCGGACCGAGGAGTCGTCGTTGCCACGAGAGGTCACGCTACCGCCCCGCGCGCCGCCCGACGCCCGCGGGCGAGTGTGACATTTCTGCGGCCCGGTTACCCGGGTCAGGCTGCGTCCGGCCGGCGCCAGCAGCGCGCGCGGGTAGTGCTCGAGCGACCAGCTCGTCGACGGCGGTCCGCCAGTCGCGGCTGCCCGCGCCAGCTCCGGGCCCGCCCGCCGAGCAGGGCACGGTGCCGGTCCGCCGGCGAGCGCGGCCACGGCGCGGCGCAGGCCGTGCGCGGTCGGCCGGGTCGTAGAGCAAGCCCGGTCTCCAGGTGCCGTACCACGTCGCGTGTGCGCCGCCGGCCCGCGGCGCGACGACCGGGCACACCGCTGGCCGCCGCCTCGCGCAGCACGTGGCAGCAGGTCTCCTCGCTCGCCCGGGTGGACCAGCGACGTCCAGCGACGCGAGCGCCCGGGTCAGGTCGCCGGTCTCGAGCGGCGCCGGTGAACTTCGCGTCGGGCAGCCGGTCCTCGAGCCAGCCGCGCTGCGGGCCGTCGCCGACGACGACCGGCCGGATGCCGGGGACCCGGCCAGCTCCGGCAGGCGGCGTACGCCGTGCCGCCGGTGCAGGCTGCCGACGTACCCGACCACGACCCGCGGCCCGTCCACCGAGCGTGGTCGCGGGCCCAGCGGCCGTGCAGCCACGGTGTCGCGCAGCTGCCGGGGTGAACGCCGCGGTGTCGACGCCCGGTGTCCAGAGCCGGCGTGCGACGCCGATCCGGTCGCAGCTCGGTCGTGCATCCAGGGCGTGGTGACGAGCATCCGGTCGGCCCGGTCGGCGACCTTGGCCCGCCAGTGGTCGGCCGTCGCACGCGGTGACGGGCGACTGCTGCGACGACGAGCGTCGGGAACGCCGAGCCGGCGGCGTGCTTGAGGGCCTTGCGGCCGACGCGCCCGGGGAGGTCACGTGCACCAGGTCGGGCCCGAAGCCTCCAGCGCCGCCCGGACCTGCGGCCGCTGAGCCCGTCCGGGGCTGATCCGGGCGACCCGGCAGCCGCGGTAGGACGTCGAGGCCCGGGGCCGGGCGCCACAGCAGGACCTCGTGACCGGCGTCGACGAGCGGTCGGCACGGCCTTGACGGTGGTGGTGGTGCCGTCGACGGCGGGGAAGAAGGACTCGGTGACCAGCGCGATCCGCATGGGACGCAGCCTGCGGGAGCCCGGCGACGCCGATGCTGCGGCGACCCGGCCGACACGTGACCACTGGGTGAACACCCCGGTGTGTGCCCGTTTCACCTCCGCGCCGGGAGCAGACTGCCAGACTGCACGCCGCCGGTCCCCAGAGGGTGGCAAGGGCTCGCCACACACGAAGGGATAGCAGATGACGAACAGGCGTGACCGGGCCCACCCGGGCCCGCATCGAGGAGAAGACGCTGCGCGCCGACCGGTGGTGGCTGGCGCCGCTGGCGACGTTCGTGGTGTTCACGGCGTTCGTCGTCTACGCCACCTGGCGCGCGTTCATGGGCACCGACTACTACGCCTCGCCGTACCTCTCGCCGTTCTACTCGCCGTGCCTCGGCGACTGCGTCGAGGGGTCCTCCGACTTCGGGCAGCCGTTCGAGTGGTGGCCGCTGTCGGCGGCGCTGATCATCCTGATCTTCCCGCTGGGCTTCCGGATGACCTGCTACTACTACCGCAAGGCCTACTACCGGGCGTTCTGGCTCTCGCCGCCCGCCTGCGCGGTCGCCGAGCCGCACGGCAAGTACTCCGGCGAGACTCGCTTCCCGCTGATCCTGCAGAACCTCCACCGCTACTTCTGGTACGCCGCCGTCCTGGTCGCGCTGATCCTGACCTACGACGTGGTGCTGGCGTTCCGCCGCCGACGGGGAGCCCGAGTGGCATCCACATGGGCCTCGGCACGGTGCTGATGGTCATCAACGTCGTCTACATCTGGCTCTACACACTGTCGTGCCACTCCTGCCGGCACGCCGTCGGGCGGCCGGCTGCGGCACTTCTCGAAGCACCCGGTCCGCTACCGGCTCTGGACCTGGGTGTCCAAGCTCAACGTCAAGCACGGCCAGCTACGCCTGGGTCTCCCTGTTCTCCGTGGCGCTGGTCGACCTCTACATCTACCTGCTCGCCACCAACGTGTTCGACGACCCGAGGTTCTTCTGATGACGAGTGAGCCGGCACCCGATGACCGGCAACGAGATGTCCGGCGCCGAGGCCGGCGGCATGGAGCGCCACACGTACGACGTCGTCGTGATCGGCGCCGGCGGCGCCGGCCTGCGGGCCGCGATCGCCGCCCACGAGGCCGGCGCCCGGACCGCGATCGTCTGCAAGTCGCTGCTCGGCAAGGCGCACACCGTGATGGCCGAGGGCGGCATCGCCGCGGCCATGGGCAACCGCTGGCCCGAGGACAACTGGGAGGTGCACTTCCGCGACACCATGCGTGGCGGGAAGATGCTCAACAACTGGCGGATGGCCCAGCTGCACGCCCAGGAGGCGCCCGAGCGGGTCCAGGAGCTCGAGGACTGGGGCGCGCTGTTCGACCGCACCGAGGACGGCCTGATCTCCCAGCGCGACTTCGGCGGCCACCGGTACGCCCGGCTCGCCCACGTCGGCGACCGCACCGGCCTGGAGATGATCCGCACCCTCCAGCAGCGCGCCGTCGCGCTCGGCATCGACGTGTTCATGGAGTGCACGGTCACCGAGCTGCTCAAGGATGGCGACGGCGCATCTCCGGGGCCTTCGGCTACTGGCGCGAGACCGGCCGGTTCATCGTCTTCGAGGCGCCCAGCGTCGATCCTCGCGACCGGCGGCATCGGCAAGTCGTTCAAGGTCACCTCGAACTCCTGGGAGTACACCGGCGACGGCCACGCCCTCGCCCTGCGCGCCGGCGCCGAGCCTGATCAACATGGAGTTCGTGCAGTTCCACCCGACCGGCATGGTCTGGCCGCCGTCGGTGAAGGGGCTGCTGGTCACGGAGTCGGTGCGCGGCGACGGCGGCATCCTGAAGAACTCCGAGGGCAAGCGGTTCATGTTCGACTACATCCCGGAGTTCTTCAAGAGCGAGACCGCCGACAACGAGGAGGAGGCGGACCGCTGGTACGACGACAAGAAGAACAACCGCCGGCCACCCGAGCTGCTGCCCCGCGACGAGGTCGCCCGGGCGATCAACTCCGAGATCAAGGCCGGGCGCGGGTCACCGCACGGCGGGATCTACCTCGACATCGCCTCGCGGCGTACGCCCGAGTTCATCCGCAAGCGGCTGCCGTCGATGTACCACCAGTTCAAGGAGCTGGCCGACGTCGACATCACCGCCGAGCCGATGGAGATCGGGCCGACCTGCCACTACGTCATGGGCGGGGTCGAGGTCGACGCCGACACCGAGCTGAGCGCGGTCACGGGGCTGTACGCCGTCGGCGAGTGCTCCGGCGGCATGCACGGCTCCAACCGGCTCGGCGGCAACTCGCTGTCCGACCTGCTGGTCTTCGGCCGGCGGGCCGGCGAGGGCGCCGCGGCGTACGCCGCGTTGCTCGCGGACCGGCCCGCCGGTCGATCCGGAGGCGGTCGAAGGCGGCGGAGGTGAGCGCGCTGGCGCCGTTCGAGGTCGAGGGCGCCGCGAGAACCCGTACACGATCCAGCAGGACCTCCAGCAGGCGATGAACGACCTGGTCGGCATCATCCGCACCGGCGAGGAGCTCGCAGCAGTCGCTGGAGGAGATCGAGGCCTTCAAGGAGCGGGCGAAGAACCTGCTCGTCGAGGGGCACCGGCAGTACAACCCCGGCTGGCACCTCGCGATCGACCTGCGCAACATGCTGCTGGTCTCGGAGTGCATCGCGAAGGCGGCCCTGGCCCGCGAGGAGTCGCGTGGCGGCCACACCCGCGACGACTTCCCGATGACCGACGACGAGTGGGGCACCAAGAACCTCGTCGTCACCCTCGACGCCACCGGTACTGGCGTCGACCTGGCGGAGAAGCCGCTGCCGGTGATGCCGGACGAGCTCAAGAAGTACTTCGACCCGCCGCCGATCGAACCCGTCGAGAAGAAGAAGGAAGGCAACTAGCCATGGGCTACGACCTGAAGATGCGGATCTGGCGCGGCGACCAGGACGGCGGCGAGCTCGGCGACTACACCGTCGAGGTCTCGGAGGGCGAGGTGGTCCTCGACGCCATCCACCGCGTCCAGGCCACCCAGGCCGGCGACCTCGCCGTCCGCTGGAACTGCAAGGCCGGCAAGTGCGGCTCCTGCAGCGCGGAGATCAACGGCCGGCCGCGGCTGCTGTGCATGACCCGGCTCTCGGACTTCGAACCCGCCGAAGACGATCACCGTCACCCCGATGCGGGCCTTCCCGGTGATCCGCGACCTGGTCACCGACGTGTCGTACAACTACGAGAAGGCCAGGGAGTTCCCGCCGTTCGCGCTGCCGCCGCGCGACGCCGACGGCAAGCGCCGGATGGTGCAGGATCGACGTCGAGCGGGGCCAGGAGTTCCGCAAGTGCATCGAGTGCTTCCTGTGCCAGAACACCTGCCACGTCGTCCGCGACCACGAGGACAACAAGCCCGCCTTCGCCGGGCCGCGGTTCTTCCTCCGGTACGCCGAGCTCGACATGCACCCGCTCGACACCCACGACCGCCGCTAGCTGGCCCAGGGCGCCGCCGGCCTCGGCATGTGCAACATCACCAAGTGCTGCACCGAGGTCTGCCCCGAAGGGCATCAAGATCACCGACAACGCGATCATCCCGATGAAGGAGCGCGTGGTCGACCGGAAGTTCGACCCGCTGGTCTGGCTCGGCAGCAAGATCGGCGTCCGCAACAAGGACAACGACGGCCGCGACGAGGTCTGACGCCCGCCTGCCGGCCGTTGATGAGGTCGCGCAGCGACCGCCCCGAACTCCCGGGCGTGGTGACCGGCTGCCACGCACAGGTCTGCCAGTTGGGCCGCGGGGCTAGGTTCGAAGGCAGGAAGGGTCTCCAGTGCGGGGCGGGCTTCGAAACCAGCCAGGAGCGATCGTGATCACCCACTTCCGGAAACTCGTGCACGCCAGTGTCGTCGTGGCCGGCCTGGCATTCCTCGGTCCGGTGGCCCTGACGCCCATCGCGTCCTCCGCACCGGATTCTCCGGACCGGATCGACCTGCCGGACGGCTTCCTGCCCGAGGGCATCTCCATCGGGCGCGACGGCGGGCCGGTGGCGTACTTCGGCTCGCGCGCGGACGGTGATCTCTACCGCGCCGATCTCCGCAGCGGCGAGGGTGAGGTGTTCAGCCAGGGCGCCCGGGACCGCGTCGGTCGGGCTCAAGCTCGACCGAGCGCGGGCGCATCTTCGTCGCGGGCGGACCGTCGGGGACCGGGCGCGCAGTCGACGCCGCGACGGGCGAGATCTTGGCGACGTACCCCTTCACCACCGGGGAGAGCTTCGTCAACGACGTGCTGCTGACCGGCGCCACCGCCTGGTTCACCGACTCCCGGCAGGCGCAGCTCTACAGACTGCCGCGGGGCGGCGACGGCAGTGCCCGACGCCCGGGGAGGTGGACCGGCTGCCGTTGACGGGCGAGTGGGTCCAGGCTCCCGCAGGCACGAACAGCGCCAACGGCATCGCCCCGACGCCGGACGGTGACTGCCTGATCGTGATGAACTCCTCCGAGGCTGCCCTGTTCCGGGTGGACCCCTCCACCGGCGAGGCGGACCGGGTCGACCTCGGCGGCGTACCGATGACCAACGGGGACGGGCTGCTCCTGGTGGGCAGCACGCTCTACGTCGTGCAGAATCGCCTCAACCGCGTCGCCGTCATCGAGCTCGACCCTCTGGGAACCTCCGGCGCCGTCACGGGATATCTGACCTCCGACGACTTCAACGTGCCGACGACCGTCGCCCGGCTCGGCGATTCGCTCTACCTGCCCAACGCGAAGTTCGACGATCCCGACCAGATCGAGTTCTGGGCGACCCGGATCGACCGGCGTTGAGGGGAGGCCGTCGTCGCCAAACGCAGGTGACCGTGACACGCATGGCTGGGATCATGCAGCGATGGACCTGATCGCCCTGACGCCGGCTTTCGTGGTGGCAGTAGTGCTCATCTCGGCCTCGCCTGGCCCGGCCATGGCGCTGATCGTCCGCCGCTCGGCGGTTCACGGCTGGCAGGCGGCGGTGCCGACCGTGCTCGGCGTCGAGCTCGGCCTGTACATCTGGGCCCTGAGCCGCCGCGGCCGGGTTCGCCGCCTGGTGGCGGTGTCACGAGTCGGCGTTCCTGGTGCTCAAGGTGGTCGGCGCCGGGGTGCTCGATGCTGGCATGGGCGTGCGGGCGTGGCTGCAGCGCGTGGCGTGGCGACGGATCCGGTCGCGGACGGTGCCGGAGTCCGGAGCGGCCGGGGAAGGAGTCGCGCCTTCGCCGAGGGCGTCGTGGTGCAGCTGGCCAACCCGAAGGTTGGCGATCTTCATGATCGCCTTCTATCCGCAGTTCGTGCCCGGCCGAACCGGCCGCTCTTCGCGACCACGGCCTTGCTCGCGCTGCTGCAGGTGATGATCGAGACCGTCGTTCTACGTCGGCCTGGCGTACGTCGTCGCTCGCGCCGGCGCGACCTTCCGCAGCTCACGCGTTCGGCGCCGGATCGACGCCGTACTGGGCACGGTCCTGGTCGGCCTCGGGGTGCGGGTCGCGCTGAGCTCTCGCTGACCTGGGTCGACAAAGTCACACCCGCCGGGCTGGCTCGCCGAGTCCGGCGCCTCCTACGCTTCGCATCATGACGGACCGAAGGTCGAGGGCGGCCTCGACGAGCCCGACGAGCTCGAGCCCGAGCAGGGATCGCTCGCCCTCGCCGACGTCGAGGACCGACACGCGCGGGCGGACTGGGAGAAGGCCGCGGCCGCCGTGCTCCGCAAGGCCGGGCGGCTCGGGGACGAGGACCCCGACCGCCGCGTCTGGGACAAGCTGGCGCGCGCACGCTCGACGGGATCGCGGTCAGCCCCCTCGGCACTCCCGAGCTGCTCGATGACCTCGCGACGAGTGGCCGTCCGGACCGGGCCGGCGACTGGGACATCCGGGCCCACCTCGACCGGCTCGGACCCGAAGCAGGCCAACGAGGCGGCGCTGGTCGACCTCGACAACGGCGTCACCTCGCTCTGGCTGGAGGTCGACGCCGGAGGCCGACCTCGCCGCCGTGCTGGACGGCGTGCTGCTCGACCTGGCGCCCGGTGGTGCTCGACGCCCCGCCGACCGGTCGCCGCGGCCCGGGCCTTCCTCGCGTACGCTCGCCGAGACACGCGCGCTCCGCCGACGGCACCAACCTCGGCGACCCCGCGCCGACGAGCGCCACCATGGTCGAGGTCGGCCCGGCTGGCCCGCGACGCCGGCACGCTCGGCGTCGTCGTCGACGCGACCGCGGTCCACGACCTCGGCGCCTCCGACGCCCAGGAGCTCGGCCTGGTCGATGGCCGCCGGCGCGGCGTACCTCCGCGACCTCGACCGACGCCGGCTCGACGCTCGACGACGCCGCCCGGCTGATCGAGTTCCGCTACGCCGCCACCGACGAGCAGTTCCCGACCATCGCCAAGCTCCGCGCCGCCCGCCGGCTGTGGGCGCGCGTGCTCGAGCTGAGCGAGGCCAGCCGAGCGCGCCAGCGCCAGCACGCCGTGACCAGCCGGCCGATGATGAGCAAGTACGACCCCTGGGTGAACATGCTCCGCACCACCGTCGCCGCGTTCGCCGCGGGCGTCGGGGGAGCGGACGCGGTCACGGTGCTGCCGTTCGACACCGCGCTCGGCGTGCCGGACGCCTTCGGCCGCCGGATCGCCCGCAACACCTCCGCCTGCTGATCTCCGAGTCCCACGTCGCCCGGGTCGCCGACCCGGCCGGCGGCGCCTACGCCGTCGAGAAGCTCACCGACGACCTGGCCGCGCGCCGCCTGGGCGGAGCTCGGCCGGATCGAGGAGTCCGGCGCTCGAGGCGCCTCGACGCGAGCGGATCGCGCGAGGTCGTCGAGCGTCGCGACGAGCAGGTCGCCCGCCGCAAGCGCCCGCTCACCGGCGTCAGCGAGTTCCCCCACCTCGGCGAGGCGCTGCCCGAGCGCGAGCCCGACCCGACGCGCCGCCGAGGTCCGCCGCTACGGCGCGGCGTTCGAGGCGCTCCGCGACGAACCCGGCCGGGCACCGGTCTTCCTGGCCACCATGGGCACCGTCGCCGCCCACACCGCCCGGGCCACGTTCGCCACCAACCTGTTCGCCGCCGGCGGCGTCGCCGTCGAGGTCGCCGGTGCCGACCGACGGGCGTCGACGACGTGCTGGCGGCGTACGACGGCCAGCCGGTCGTCTGCCTGGCCGGCACCGACCCGCCTACGCCGAGTGGGGCGCCGACCTGGTGGCCGCGCTCCGCGGCGCCGGGCGCGCCACGTGATCCTGGCCGGCAAGCCGGCCGGACCTCGAGGTCGACGACTCCTGCGCGATGGGCGTCGATGCGCTGGACTTCCTGCGCCGGACGAGGGAGAAGCTGGCATGAGCGTCCCGAAGAGCTTCGCCGGGCCTGCCGCTGGCCGCGAGGTGCGCCGCTCGGTACCGAACGGTCGACCCAGAGGACCGCGCAAACTCACCGTTTGGTACCAAACGGCGAGCCCTGGCACAGCCCGGAGGGGATCGACATCCTGCCGGTCTACGGGCCGGAGCACCTCGACGGCCTCGACGCGCTCGACACCTGGCCCGGGCTCAGCCCGTTCCTGCGCGGTCCCTACCCGACGATGTACACCACCCAGCCGTGGACGATCCGCCAGTACGCCGGGTTCTCCACCGCCGAGGAGTCCAACGCGTTCTACCGGCGCAACCTGGCGGCCGGCCAGAAGGGCCTGAGCGTCGCGTTCGACCTGGCCACCCACCGCGGCTACGACTCCGACCACCCGCGGGTGCGCGGCGACGTCGGCATGGCCGGCGTGGCGATCGACTCGATCTACGACGCCCGCACCCTCTTCGACGGCATCCCGCTCGACGAGATGAGCGTCAGCATGACGATGAACGGCGCCGTGCTGCCGGTGCTCGCGCTCTACATCGTCGCGGCCGAGGAGCAGGGGGTGAAGCCGGAGCAGCTCACGGGGACCATCCAGAACGACATCCTCAAGGAGTTCATGGTCCGCAACACCTACATCTACCCGCCGACGCCGAGCATGCGGATCATCTCCGACATCTTCGCGCTACACCGCCGAGCGGATGCCGCGGTTCAACTCGATCTCGATCTCCGGCTACCACATCCAGGAGGCCGGGGCGACCGCCGACCTGGAGCTCGCCTACACGCTGGCCGACGGCGTGGAGTACATCCGGGCCGGCCTCGAGGCCGGCCTCGACATCGACCGGTTCGCGCCGCGGCTGTCGTTCTTCTGGGCGATCGGCATGAACTTCTTCATGGAGGTCGCCAAGATGCGCGCGGCCCGCGCGCTGTGGGCGCGGCTGGTCCGCCAGTTCGACCCGCAGAACCCCAAGTCGCTCAGCCTGCGCACCCACAGCCAGACCAGCGGCTGGTCGCTGACCGCGCAGGACGTCTTCAACAACGTCGCCCGCACCTGCATCGAGGCGATGGCCGCGACCCAGGGCCACACCCAGTCGCTGCACACCAACGCCCTCGACGAGGCGATCGCGCTGCCGACCGACTTCTCGGCCCGGATCGCCCGCAACACCCAGCTGCTCCTCCAGCAGGAGAGCGGCACCACCGGCACCATCGACCCGTGGGGCGGCTCCTACTACGTCGAGCGGCTGACCCACGACCTCGCCGAGCGGGCCTGGGCGCACATCCTCGAGGCCGAGCGGGCCGGCGGCATGGCCAAGGCGATCGAGCAGGGCATCCCGAAGATGCGGATCGAGGAGGCGGCGGCCCGCACCCAGGCCCGGATCGACTCCGGCACGCAGAAGGTCATCGGCGTCAACACCTACCGGCTCGCCGACGAGGACCCGCTCGACGTGCTCAGGGTCGACAACGACGAGGTCTACCGCCAGCAGATCGCCAAGCTGGAGCGGCTGCGCGCCGAGCGCGACGACGACGACGTACGACGCGGCGCTCGAGGCGCTGACGAAGTCCGCCGGGCGACGGGCACGTCCACGGCGGCTCGCTCGACCAGAACCTGCTCGCGCCTCGCCGTCGACGCGGCCCGCGCCAAGGCGACGGTCGGCGAGATCTCCGACGCCCTGGAGAAGGTCTACGGGCGGCACCAGGCCGTGATCCGTACGATCAGCGGCGTGTTCAGGGACGAGTCCGGCTACCGCGGGCGACCAGCTCGGTCGCAGCAGGTCATCGAGGCCGCCGACGAGTTCGAGGAGGACGAGGGCCGCCGGCCGCGCATCCTGGTCGCCAAGATGGGCCAGGACGGCCACGACCGCGGCCAGAAGGTCGTCGTCAGCGCGTTCGCCGACATGGGCTTCGACGTCGACGTCGGGCCCGCTGTTCTCCACGCCCGAGGAGGTCGCCCAGCAGGCGGTCGACGCCGACGTGCACATCGTCGGCGTCTCGCTCGCTGGCGGCCGGCCACCTCGACCCTGCTGCCCGCGCTGCGAGCAGGCGCTGGCCGAGCAGGGCCGCGCCGGACATCATGGTCGTCATCGGCGGCGTGATCCCGCCCGACGACGTGCCCACGCTGAAGGAGATGGGTGCGGCCGCGGTGTTCCTGCCCGGCACGGTCATCGCCGAGTCCGCGCTCGACCTGCTCGACAAGCTCTCCGCGACAGCTCGGGCACTGAGGCCGTCGATGGACGTCGACCGACGCTCGCTCGACGGGGATCCGCGCGGGCGACCGGGCCGCCGTCTCGCGGGCGATCACGCTGGTCGAGTCCGGCGAAGCCGGACCACCGGGAGGCCGCGCGCGAGCTGCTCGCCGAGCTCGCCGGACCGGGCGCCGGTGACTCGGTCCGGGTCGGCATCTCCGGGGTGCCCGGCGTCGGCAAGTCGACGTTCATCGAGGCGCTCGGCACCCAGCTGACCGCGCACGGGCACCGGGTCGGCGTGCTGGCCGTCGACCCGTCCAGCGTGCGCACCGGCGGCTCGGTCCTCGGCGACAAGACCCGGATGGCCCGGCTGGCCAGCGACCCGAACGCCTACATCCGGCCCTCGCCGTCCGCCGGCACGCTCGGCGGCGTCGCCCGGGCGACCACCCAGGCGATGGCCGTCCTCGAGGCGGCGGGGTACGACGTGGTGCTGGTCGAGACGGTCGGCGTCGGGCAGTCCGAGATCACCGTGGCCGGCATGGTCGACACCTTCCTGCTTCCTCACCCTGGCCCGCACCGGCGACCAGCTGCAGGGCATCAAGAAGGGCATCCTCGAGATCGCCGACGTGATCGCGGTCAACAAGGCCGACGGCGACCGGGAGGGGAGGCCCGGTCCGCGGCCCGCGAGCTGGCCGGGGCGCTGCGCCTGGTGCACGGCGAAGGGCGAGGTGGGTGCCGCCGGTGGTGACCTGCTCCGGCCTCGACCGGACGCGGCGTCGAGGACGTCTGGGAGCGGGTGCTGGGCCACCGCGACCACCTCGGCGAGGACGGGCTCGCGGCCAAGCGGGCCCGCCAGCAGCTGGACTTCACCTGGGCGCTGGTCCGCGACGAGCTCGCCCAGCGGCTGCGTCGCTCCCGCGGCGTGGCGGCCATCCGCGACGAGATCCGCGCAGCGGTGCTGGCCGGCGAGCTGCCGGCCACGCGTGGCCGCCGACCGGATCCTGGCGGCGTACGACCCGGAGGACCCGACGGCCACCCGAATTTGTGCGGTCCGTTGCTCAGCCCGACGAGCCGACAGCATGGGTTCGTCTCATTGGACCTCTCGGAGGTCAACGCCTGCGTGCCGGACTTCGCCTACGGCACGCACTCGCGGACCCTGGGCATGGCGCGCCCAGGGTTCGCGTGCGTCGTGACGAATTCTTCCCGCCACCGCGGGACTAACCTCTACATCGATGTCTGACCGGACCCCTCCTCGCCTCCCGCACCATCGAGCCCGTCGTCGAGAAGCTCGCCGACGAGCTGGTCGACCTCCGGCGTGACCTCCACGCCCACCCCGAGCTCTCCTGGGCGAGAAGCGGACCACCCGGTCGTGGCCGCCCGGCTGACCGAGGCAGGGGCCCGGGTCACCCGTCTGGACGGCACCGGGCTGATCGCCGAGGTCGGCGACGGCGGCCCGGTCGTCGCTCTGCGCGCCGACCTCGACGCGCTGCCCGTCGAGGACACCACCGGAGGAGCCGTGGGCCAGCGCGAACCCGGGGTCGCCCACGCCTGCGGCCACGACGTGCACACCGCCGGACTGGTCGGGCCGGCGCTCGCGCTGGCCGAGACCCACGCGCGGGGCCTGCTGCCCTGGCGGCGTCCGGTTCTCTTCCAGCCCGCCGAGGAGGTCATGCCCGGCGGCGCGCTGCGGATGATGGAGGCCGGCGCGCTCGACGGGGTCGAACCGCATCTTCAGCCTGCACTGCGACCCCACGCTCGATGTCGGGCCAGATCGGCCTGCGCGACGGCCCGCTCACCGGCGCTGCCGACAGCCTGTCAGGTGCGGCTGACCGGCCGCGGCGGCCACACGTCGCGTCCGCACCTGACCGAGGACCTCACGTTCGCCCTGGGCAAGGTGATCACCGAGCTGCCCGGCGATCCTCTCCCGTCGGCTCGACCCGCGGGCCGGCGTGAGCGTGGTCTGGGGCATGGTGCGCGCCGGCTCGGCCCCCAACGTGATCCCCGGCCGGGGACAGGTGGCCGGCACGGTCCGGATGCTCGACGCGGTGGCCTGGGCGGAGGCCGAGGAGCTGGTGCGCGGCGTGATCGACGAGATCGTCTCGCCGTACGGCGTCGCAGCGGTCGTCGACTACCGGCGCGGCGTGCCGCCGGTCGTCAACGACCCGAGTCGACCCGGATCCTGGGCCGCGCGATCGAGCACGTCCTCGGGCCCGACGGCCGGGTGGCCTACCACCCAGAGCCTGGGCGGCGAGGACTTCGGCTGGTACCTCGACCGGGTGCCGGGCGCGATGGCCCGGCTCGGCACCCGGACGCCGGGCGGGCCGACGTACGACCTGCACCAGGGGAATCTGCGCGTCGACGACCGCGCCACCGCGATCGGCGGCCCGGGTGCTGGCCGAGGCTGCTCTCGGCGCCCTCGTGAGCGGCGTCGTTGTCACCGGCGTTGAGCCGGCGGGTCACCAACCTGTAACAGTTGGGTTTTCAATGGGCGGCTTTCCGGTGTTCCTGCCTTAGGGTGTGCCCGGTGCGCCCGGTCTCGGGCGTCGATATCAGATCAGGAGGGCGCCGTGAGGAAGACGGCACGAGTTGCAGCGGTGGGTGCCATCGCTGCGTTGACCCTGGCCGGTTGCGGTGAGCGGTCGACCGACAACGAGACGACGGGCTCCGACATCGCCATCGGAGAGTTCGAGCGCGCCGTCGGAGCAGTCCCGGACTTCAAGGCATGCATGGTGTCCGACTCCGGCGGCTTCGACGACAAGTCGTTCAACCAGACCTCGCACGACGGTCTGGTGGCGGCCGAGGAGAACCTGGGCGTCCAGACGGGCGAGGTCGAGTCCAACGCGCCTTCGGAGTTCGCCGACAACATCCACGCCATGGTGGACGAGGACTGCAACAGCATCACCACCGTCGGCTTCCTGCTCGGCGACGCGACTCTCGCGGCGGCCAAGAAGAACAAGGACGTCGACTTCTCGATCGTCGACTTCGCCTACGAGAAGGCCCCGCCAACCTCAAGGGCCTGACCTTCAACACCGCTGAGCCCGCCTACCTGGCCGGCTACCTGGCCGCGGCGAAGTCGGAGACCGGCGTCGTCGGCACCTTCGGCGGACTCAACATCCCCACGGTCACCATCTTCATGACCGGGTTCGCCCAGGGCGTGGAGAAGTACAACGAGGACAACGGCGCCGACGTCCAGGTCATCGGGTGGGACCCCGAGAGCGAAAAGGGATCGTTCACCAACGACTTCGAGTCCAAGACCAAGGGCCAGTCCACCGCTGAGGAGATGATCACTCAGGGTGCGGACGTCATCATGCCGGTCGCCGGTCCCGCCGGCCTCGGCGGGCTGCAGGCCGCGCAGGACAACGACGTCTGGGGCATCTGGGTCGACACCGACGGCTGCGAGTCGGCCGCCGAGTACTGCGACGTGCTGCTGACCTCGGTCATGAAGGGCATGGACGTGGCGGTGGAGGAGGCCATCCAGGCCTCGGCCAGTGGCGAGTTCTCCAACGAGGTCTACGAGGGCACGCTCGACAACGGCGGCGTCGGGCTGGCGCCGTACGGGCCGAACGCCGAGATCGACAGCGAGCTCGACGCCAGATCCAGGAGCTCAAGCAGCAGATCATCGACGGGGAGATCACCGTCGGCTGAGCGCCGACGGCAGTACCAACTCGACAGGTCGGGGCGGGGTATCCCGCCCCGACCTGCACGTTCTAACCTCTTGGTCTGACCCACTCGACCGAGGGTGGTGGGCCGGCACAAAGGAGTGCGATGCAGCTCGAGATCCGGGGACTGACCAAACGGTTCGGGTCGTTCACGGCCAACGACTCGATCGACCTGACGATCGAGCCGGGCGAGATCCATTGCCTCCTGGGCGAGAACGGCGCCGGCAAGTCCACGCTGATGAACATGCTCTACGGACTGCTGGATCCCACCGAGGGCGAGATCCTGATCGACGGGAAGCCGGTCGCCTTCGCCTCGCCCGGCGGACGCGATCGCGGCCGGCATCGGCATGGTCCACCAGCACTTCATGCTGGTCCCGGTGTTCACCGTCGCCGAGAACGTCATGCTGGGGCGCGAGCAGACCCGCGGCATGGGCGTGCTCAACCGGCGCCAGGCGGCCGAGCGGGTCCGCGAGCTGTCCGAGCGCTACCGGCTCAAGGTCGACCCCGACCGGCTCGTCGAGGACCTACCCGTCGGGGTGCAGCAGCGCGTCGAGATCATCAAGGCGCTCGCCAACGATGCCAAGGTGCTGATCCTCGACGAGCCCACGGCGGTGCTCACGCCGCAGGAGATCGACGAGCTGATGGAGATCATGCGCGAGCTGAAGGCCCGGGCACGTCGATCATCTTCATCACCCACAAGCTGCGTGAGGTCAAGGCCGTCGGCGACCGGATCACGGTCATCCGGCGCGGCAAGGTCGTCGGCACCGCGGCGCCCGACACGTCCGAGGCCGAGCTCGCCGAGATGATGGTCGGCCGGTCCGTGAAGCTGATGGTCGAGAAGGAGGCCGCCGCAGTCCGGTGACGTGGTGCTGGAGGCCAGCAACGTGACCGTCGTCGACCCGCGCGGTCACCTCGTCGTCAAGGACGTCTCGTTCGAGGCCCGCGCCGGGGAGGTGCTCGGTATCGCCGGCGTCCAGGGCAACGGCCAGACCGAGCTGATCAAGTCTCTGCTCGGCCTGCTACGTCCCGCCGCCGGCGAGATCCGCCTCGACGGCCGCGACATCAGCCACCACGGCCCGCGCCAGTCGCTCGAGGACGGCATCGGCTACATCCCCGAGGACCGGTCCCACGACGGGTTCGTCGGCTCGTTCAGCGTCCGCGAGAACCTCGTCCTGGACCTGTTCCGCCACGCCGACTTCTCGCGCGGCCTCGCGCTCGACCTCGAGGCGATCCGCCGGAACGCCGATCACCGGATCGAGGAGTTCGACATCCGCACGGAGTCCGCCGAGGCACCCGTGAGCGCGCTCTCCGGTGGCAACCAGCAGAAGGTCGTCGTGGCGCGGGAGTTCTCCCGGCCGTTGAAGGTGCTGATCGCCTCGCAGC
Organism: uncultured Actinomycetota bacterium; assembly: GCA_963830755.1. Classification (GTDB taxonomy): domain Bacteria; phylum Actinomycetota; class Actinomycetes; order Propionibacteriales; family Nocardioidaceae; genus Nocardioides. Next base: position 295,351 of record CAWHNI010000001.1, read on the forward strand.
CCACCCGCGGCGTCGACGTGGGCTCGATCGAATTCATGCACAAGCGGATCATCGCCGAGCGCGACCGCGGCACCGCCGTGATCGTGGTGTCGACCGAGCTTGACGAGATCTTCGCCCTGTCCGACCGGATCGCCGTCATGTACGACGGCCGCATCGTCGGCACCGTCTCGCCGGACATCGCCCGCGAGGACATCGGCCTGATGATGGCCGGAGCCCACGAGCCTGCCGAGGGAGGCGCCGCATGAGTGACGCCAAGACCGCCCAGCCGCCGGTGGTGCCGCAACCGAAGCCGGGTCCCGGTGCCTCCCGGTGGGAGGCCTGGCTGCCGACCGTGAAGGAGACGATCGCGGCGGTCGTGCTCGCGCTGCTCGTCGGTGCGGTGCTGATCATCTTCTCGACCCCGCGCGTCATCGAGTCGCTGTCCTACTTCTTCTCCTATCCGTGGGACTTCTTCAGGTACGCCGGCCTTGCGGTGTGGGACGGCTATTCCGCGCTGCTGAACGGCTCGATCGGGTCGCCCGGTGCGCTCGTGCGCACCCTGGAGCGGGCCGCTCCGCTGATCTGCGCCGGTCTGGGCGTCTCGCTCGCCTTCCGTGCCGGCATGTTCAACATCGGCGCCCAGGGCCAGATGCTGGCCGGCGGCATCATGTGCGGCTGGATCGGGTTCCAGCTCGACCTGCCGGTGTTCCTGCACCTGCTGGTGGCGCTGCTCGGCGCGGTCGTCGTCGCCGGGCTGTGGGGCGGCATCGCCGGCTTCCTCAAGGCCCGGACCGGCGCCCACGAGGTCATCACCACCATCATGCTCAACTACGTCGGCCTGTTCCTGCTGCTCTACTTCCTGGCCAAGGAGTCCTTCCAGCGGCCGGGTGCGGAAAACCTGCTCTCCCCGGCGGTGGCCGACTCGGCGTCGTTCCCCTCGATCCTCGGTCTGCACACCGGTTTCTTCCTCGCCGTAATCGCCGCGCTCGTGATCTGGTGGCTCCTCGAGCGCAGCACCTGGGGCTTCGAGATCCGCGCCGTCGGTGCCAACCCCGACGCCGCCCGGACCGCCGGCATGAGCGTCGGGCGGGTCTACATCACCGCCATGACTGTCGCCGGCATGCTGGCCGGCCTGGCGGTGGCGATGCAGCTGCTGGGCCGCGCAGGACCCCTTGAGCGATCAGATCGCGGGCAGCATCGGCTTCGACGCCATCACCGTCGCGCTGCTCGGCCGCGCCACGCCGCTCGGTACCGTGCTCGCCGGCTTGCTGTTCGGCGCGCTGTCGTCGGGCGGTCTGGCGATGCAGGCCGCGGCCGGCGTACCGCCGGAGATGTCTCAGGTGCTGCAGGCGCTGATCGTGCTCTTCGTGGCCGCGCCCGCGCTGATCCGGGGAGTGTTCCGCATCCGAGGCGCTGAGCATGCCTCCACCGTCATGGCGAAGGGCTGGTGAGCATGGGCGTCACCGACACCATCAAGGCGCCGGCATCCGGCACCCCTGTCGAGGAGCCGCGAGTCCGCGACCGGGCCGACGTGGCCCGGCAGATCCGGCTGGTGATCACGTTCGCGATCAGTCTCGCGTTGCTCGTCTACTTCGCGCTGAAGATCGACAACACCACCGTCACCTACGTCCTCGGCGAGCGGGTCAGCGTCGAGGACCGGCCCAAGGAGCTCACCACCACCTGGGTCTCGTGGGGTGCCGTGGCAGTGTCGACGGTTGCGCTGGTGCTTGCCGCGCTGAACCGCTTCCCGCGGCGCTGGGCCGGACTGCTGCTGGCGCTGCTGGTCGGCATCACGTTCTATCTCGGGTTCCTGATGTGGGCCTACGCCGACCAGGGCGGTGCCTTCCAGGCGGCCATCGCCAACCCGATTCCCGGCACGATGCGCATCGCCACACCGCTCGTGCTCGGGGCCCTGGCCGGCTGCCTCTGCGAGCGCGCTGGTGTCATCAACATCGCGATCGAAGGCCAGTTCCTCGCCGGCGCGTTCTTCGCCTCGGTCTTCACCAGCATCGCCTACAGCTCGCTGGTCTTCATCCCGGTGGCCCTGTGCGCCCCGTTCGGCCTGCTCGGCGGCGTGCTCGCCGGCGTCGGCATCGCCGCGTTGCTAGGCCTGTTCGCGTTGCGCTACCAGGTCAATCAGGTGGTGCTCGGGGTTGTGCTCGTCGCCCTCGCCTCCGGCCTGACCGCGTTCCTGCTCGGACAGATCCCGGGGAACCAGAAGGACAGGTTCAACAACCCACAGATCCTCGAGGAGATCCGGATCCCGGTCCTCGCGGACATCCCAGTGTTGGGCGAGGCGCTGTTCAACCAGACGATCCTGGTCTACCTGATGTACGCCTCGGTCGCGATCGTGACCTTCCTGCTGTTCGAGACCCGCTGGGGGCTGCGGGTCCGCTCGGTCGGGGAGCACCCCAAGGCCGCCGACACCGTTGGCATCAAGGTCAACCGGGTGCGGTGGCAGGCGGTGCTGCTGGGCGGCGTGTTCGCCGGCCTGGGTGGCGCCTACTACACCGTCGGCTCGACGGGCGCGTTCGACCGCGACGTCTCCGCGGGCACCGGCTTCATCGCGCTGGCCGCGGTGATCATGGGCCGGTGGCACCCCATCGGAGCGACCTTCGCGGCGATCTTCTTCGGGTTCATGTGGAACCTGCAGAACCAGCTCAGCTTCGTCGACAAGCTCCCGGGCGAGCTGCTCGGTGCGGCGCCGTACCTCGCCACCATCATCGCCGTCGCCGGTTTCGTCGGCCGGGTCCGCCCGCCGGCCGCCGACGGCGAGCCCTACGTCAAGAGCTGACATGGCCGACTTCGACTGGGCGGCGCTGACCGCCGCCGCCGTGGACGTCTCGGCGCGCGCCTACGCGCCGTACTCCCGCTTTCCCGTGGGAGCAGCAGCCAGGGTGGACGACGGCAGGGTGGTCGTCGGCTGCAACGTCGAGAACGCGGCCTACGGCGTGGTGCTCTGCGCCGAGTGTGGCGTGGTGTCCCAGCTGCACGCCACCGGTGGGGGCCGGCTGACGCACTTCGTGTGCGTCAACGGCGAGGGTGAGGTGATCATGCCCTGCGGACGGTGCCGCCAGCTGCTGTTCGAACACGGCGGCCGGGAGCTGCTGCTGCTCACCGTGTCCGGGGTGCGACGGATGGACGAGGTGCTTCCCGACCCATTCGGACCCGACGACCTGGGGGCCGCGAGATGAGCGGGCACGACGCGGTCGAGGTGATCATCGCCAAGCGCGACGGCGCCGAGCTGTCCGACAGCCAGATCGACTGGGTGGTGTCGGCGTACACGCAGGGCGACGTCGCCGACGAGCAGATGTCCTCCCTGGCGATGGCCATCCTGCTCAACGGCATGAACCGCCGCGAGATCGCCCGGTGGACCGCGGCGATGATCGCGTCCGGGGAGCGGCTCGACTTCGCCAAGCTCTCGCGCCCGACCGCCGACAAGCACTCCACCGGGGGCGTCGGCGACAAGATCACCCTGCCGCTGGCGCCGCTGGTCGCGGCCTGCGGGGTCGCCGTGCCGCAGCTGTCCGGGCGCGGTCTCGGACATTCCGGCGGCACCCTCGACAAGCTGGAGTCGATCCCGGGCTGGCGGGCGGACCTCACCAACGCGGACATGTTCGACCAGCTGGAGTCGGTGGGGGCGGTGGTGTGCGCCGCCGGGGCCGAGCTGGCGCCGGCGGACAAGAAGCTCTACGCGCTGCGCGACGTGACCGGGACCGTCGAGGCGATCCCGCTCATCGCCTCCTCGATCATGTCGAAGAAGATCGCGGAGGGGACCGGTGCGCTGGTGCTCGACGTCAAGGTGGGAACCGGTGCGTTCATGAAGGACGTCGACGACGCCCGGGAGCTGGCCTCGACGATGGTCGAGCTCGGCACGGACGCCGGCGTGCACACGGTGGCCCTGCTCACCGACATGTCCACCCCGCTCGGGCTCACGGCAGGGAACGCGATCGAGGTGGCCGAGTCCGTCGAGGTGCTCGCGGGCGGTGGTCCTGCCGACGTCGTCGAGCTGACCCTGGCGCTGGCTGGCGAGATGCTCGCCGGTGCCGGCCGCTCCGACGTCGACCCCGCCGAGCGCCTCGCGGACGGGTCGGCGATGGACGTGTGGCGGTCGATGATCTCCGCGCAGGGCGGTGACCCCGACGCGGCGCTGCCCGAGGCGCGTGAGTCGCACGTCGTCGCTGCTCCGGCGAACGGGGTGCTGACCCGCCTCGACGCACTGGCGGTCGGGATGGCTGCCTGGCGGCTCGGAGCCGGCCGGGCTCGCAAGGAGGACCCGGTCCAGGCGGGCGCCGGCGTGGTCTGGCACGCCCGTCCCGGTGACATGGTCACGGAGGGTTCGCCGCTGTTCACGCTGCTCACCGACGACGAGTCACGCTTCGAGCGGGCGCTGGAGTCGCTCGACGGCGGCTACGACGTCGAGCCCGACGGGTCGTCGTACCAACCCTCACCCCTGGTCATCGACCGCATCGCCTGACCACTCGTTGAGTTGGGCGTGATGGCCCTTCGAATTGGGCGTGCTGGCCCTCGTTCAGGGCCGCGAGGCCCAACTCAAGGGGCCGCGAGGCCCAACTCAACGATTGGGAGGAGTCAGGGGAGGAGCAGTACGACGGTCTCGGCGACGCACGCGGGCTTGTCCTCGCCCTCGATCTCGACCACGTGCTTGAGGGTGAGCTGCTTGCCCGACGGCAGGTCGGTGACGTCACCCACCGAGACGGTGTTGCGGACCCGGGAGCCCACCCGCAGCGGGTTGGGGAACCGCACCTTGTTGACGCCGTAGTTCAACTTCGCGCCGGGGGTCTCCAGCGAGAACACCTGGCTGCCGAGCCAGGGAACGAGCGACAGCGTGAGGTAACCGTGCGCGATCGTGCCTCCGAACGGCCCGGACGCGGCCCGCTCGACGTCGACGTGGATCCACTGGTGGTCGCCGGTGGCGTCGGCGAACTTGTCGACCCGGTCCTGGTCGATGGTGACCCAGTCAGTGGTGCCGAGCTCCTCGCCCTTGGCGGCTGCGACCTCGTCGAGGCTGGTGAAGACACGCATGGGTGGAAGGATAGGCGGGTGACTGTTCCGAGCCGTGACCAGGTACACCGGGCGCCGAAGGTGCTCCTCCACGACCACCTCGACGGCGGGCTGCGCCCGCAGACGATCGTCGAGATCGCGGACGAGATCGGCCACGAGCTGCCGGCCGGCGACGCGGAGTCGCTCGGGAGGTGGTTCGTGGAGGCGGCGGACTCCGGCTCGCTGGAGCGCTATCTGGAGACCTTCGACCACACCGTCGCGGTGATGCAGACGGTCGACGCGCTCACCCGCGTCGCGCGGGAGTGCGTGGAGGACCTCGCGGCCGACGGGGTGGTCTACGCGGAGGTCCGCTACGCCCCGGAGCAGCACGTCTCCGACGGGCTCACGCTCGACCAGGTGGTGTCGGCCGTCCAGGCGGGGTTCGACGCCGGGACGGAGGCGGCCGGTGGCAGGATCGTGGTCCGCCAGCTGCTGACCGCGATGCGGCACCAGGCCCGGTCCCGGGAGATCGCCGAGCTGGCGGTCGCCTGGCGTGACCGCGGGGTGGCCGGCTTCGACATCGCCGGGGCGGAGGCGGGCTACCCGCCCACGCGGCACCTGGACGCCTTCGAGTACCTCCAGCGCGAGAACGCGCACTTCACGATCCACGCCGGGGAGGCGTTCGGGGTACCGTCGATCTGGCAGGCCATCCAGTGGTGTGGCGCCGACCGGCTCGGCCACGGAGTCCGGATCATCGACGACATCACCGTGCACGGGGACACCGGAGCGACCGGTCAGCCGTCGGTCGAGCTCGGGCTGCTGGCGGCGTACGTCCGGGACAAGAGGATCCCTCTCGAGATGTGCCCGACCTCGAACGTGCAGACCGGGGCCGCCGCCTCGATCGCCGAGCACCCGATCGGGTTGCTCAAGCGGCTTCGGTTCCGGGTGACCGTCAACACCGACAACCGCCTGATGAGCCAGACCTCGATGACCGAGGAGATGTGGGCGCTGGTGGAGGCGTTCGGCTACGACCTCGACGACCTGCGCTGGTTCACCATCAACGCGATGAAGTCGGCATTCCTGCCCTTCGACGAGCGTCTGGCGATCATCGACGACGTCGTCAAGCCGGGCTACGCCGCCCTGGCGGAACCGTGAGCCGCTGGACATCGGCGTAGGCCTCGTCGGGAGTCATGGGGCGGCAGCCGCGCGCGACGGCGTGGGCGACCACGCGGTCCTGGTCGCGCAGCAGTGTCCAGCCTCGCCGGAGCAGCACCAGCGGCGGCTTGCGGCGCTCGCGAAGGTCGCGGGTGAGGCGGCGCCAGAACGTGACCAGCCGGTGCTGCCGCACGCAGTACGCCGCCGCCAGCAGGTCGCGGTCCGCACACCCCTCGACGACCTCGGGAGCGAAGATTCCTTCGGCCACGAACAACGGGGACCCGGCGAGGTCCAGCACCTGCGACCCGCACCGGCCGTTGCGCGCGATCTCGTAGACCGGCACCTCGGCCGAACCCTCGCGGCACAGCTGCGCGAGGGCCGCGAGGGCGTCCTCCAGCAGCCAGGAGTCCGGGTGGTCCCAGTCGGTCAGGCCGGCGTTGGCGCCGCTCGTGATCGTCGGGAGCGTCGGGTCGTCGCCGCTCTTGTAGAAGTCGTCGAGCCGCAGGACGGGCAGCCCCAGCCGTTCGGCGAGCCGGGACTTGCCGGCCCCCGATGGGCCGGCCAGGACGATCACGCGCGCTCGCACGCCGTCATTCTCGCGGATGGGCGAGGCGCCGGCTGCTCAGACCCCGATCGGGTGCCAGACGGTCTTGGTCTCGAGGAACGTCGTCATCGTGTCGATGCCGGGGTCCCGGGTCCAGTCCGGCTCGGCTCCGGTGCGCGGCGGACCCGCTTGAGGTTCTCGGCCGCCGCGATCTCGAGGTTGCGCGCAAGCTCGGAGTCGCCGGCCACCCCGGTCAGGTCGATCGCGTTGACGTCCATGTGCGCCGCCAGCCAGGGCGCCACGGTGGCCGCAGCACCGGTGAGGATGTTGACCACGCCACCGGGCACGTCGGAGGTGGCCAGCACCTCGGAGAACGTGACCGCCGGCAGTGGACGGTCGTACGACGACACGACCACGACCGTGTTGCCGGTGACGATCACCGGGGCGACCGCGCTGACCAGCCCCAGGAGCGAGGACTCCTGCGGGGCGAGCACCGCCACGACACCGGTCGGCTCGGGGGTCGACAGGTTGAAGTAAGGCCCCGCCACGGGGTTGGCGTTGCCGACGACCTGGGTGATCTTGTCGGCCCAGCCGGCGTACCAGACAAGGCGGTCGATCGACTCGTCGACGACCTTCTCGGCACGCGCCGAAGCGAGCCCCTCCGACTGGCGCACCGCCTCGACGAACTGCGGGCGACGGTCCTCCATGACCTCCGCGACGCGGTAGAGGATCTGGGCCCGGTTGTAGGCGGTGCGCGACGACCAGCCGGCGAACGCCTTGCGGGCCGCCTGCACTGCGTCGCGGGCGTCCTTGCGGGAGGCGAGGGCGGCGTTGGCGACGAACTTGCCCTTGCTGTCGGTCACGGCGTAGGAGTGGCCGGACTCGGAGCGCGGGAAGGCGCCGCCGATGAACAGCTTGTAGGTCTTGCGGACGTCGACCCTGCTCATCAGGAACATCTCCCGAATTTCGGGGTCCCCGCGGAAGCGTGAACCCCCGCGCGAAGCGCCTCACTTCGCGGTTCCGTGGGGTGAAAGGTACGCCTCGAGGCCGTGCCGGCCGCCCTCGCGGCCGTAGCCGGACTCCTTGTAGCCACCGAACGGGCTGGTCGGGTCGAACTTGTTGAACGTGTTGGCCCACACGACCCCGGCGCGCAGGTGGTTGGCCATGTGCAGGATCAGGGAGCCCTTGTCGGTCCAGACGCCCGCGGACAGGCCGTACGGCGTGTTGTTGGCCTTCTCGATCGCCTCGGCCGGCGTGCGGAAGGTGAGCACCGACAGGACCGGCCCGAAGATCTCCTCGCGGGCGATCCGGTGGGCCTGGGAGACGCCGGTGAACAGGGTCGGCGGGAACCAGAACCCGTGCTGGGGAAGCTCGCACTCGGGCGACCAGCGACCGGCGCCCTCGGCCTCGCCGATGTCGGAGAGCTCGCGGATCCGCGCCAGCTGCTCGGCGGAGTTGATCGCCCCGATGTCGGTGTTCTTGTCCAGCGGGTCGCCGACGCGCAGGGTGGACATCCGGCGCTTGAGCTTGCCCGAGCAGCTCCTCGGCGACCGACTCCTGCACCAGCAGCCGGGAGCCGGCGCAGCAGACGTGGCCCTGGTTGAAGAAGATGCCGTTGACGATGCCCTCGACCGCCTGGTCGATGGGGGCGTCGTCGAAGACGATGTTGGCGGCCTTGCCGCCCAGCTCGAGGGTGACCTTCTTGCGCGAGCCGGCGACCGACCTTCGCGATCGCCCGGCCGACGTCGGTCGAACCGGTGAAGGCGACCTTGTCGACGTCCGGGTGGGCCACCAGTGCCCGGCCGGTCTCGCCGGCGCCGGTGACGATGTTGACCACCCCGGCCGGCAGGTCGGCCTGCTGGCAGATCTCGGCGAAGAGCAGCGCGGTCAGCGGAGTGGTCTCGGCGGGCTTGAGGACGACGGTGTTGCCGCAGGCCAGCGCCGGCGCGATCTTCCAGGCCAGCATCAGCAGCGGGAAGTTCCACGGGATGACCTGGCCGGCGACGCCGAGCGGCTGGGTGCCGTAGCCGGCGTACTCGAGCTTGTCGGCCCAGCCGGCGTAGTAGAAGAAGTGCGCGGCCACGATCGGGTACGTCGACGTCGCGCGACTCCTTGATCGGCTTGCCGTTGTCGAGCGACTCGAGCACGGCGAGCTCGCGGCTGCGCTCCTGGATGATCCGGGCGATCCGGTAGAGGTACTTGGCGCGCTCCCGGCCCGGCATCTTCGACCAGGTGCGGGTGTAGGCGCGGCGGGCGGCCTTGACCGCGGCGTCGACGTCGGCCTCGTCGGCCTCGGCGACCTCGGCCAGGACCTCCTCGGTGGAGGGGCTGATCGTCTTGAACGCTCTTGCCGCCGTGGCCGTCGACGAACTCACCGTCGATGAACAGGCCGTACGACGGCTTGATGTCGACGATGCTCCGCGACTCGGGAGCGGGTGCATACTCGAACACGTTGTCATCTGCCGGATCAGTCCAGCGTGAAGTAGTCGGGGCCGGAGTAGCGGCCGGTCTTCATCTTGGTGCGCTGCATCAGCAGGTCGTTGAGCAGCGTGGAGGCGCCGAAGCGGAACCAGTCCGGGTCGAGCCAGTCGGGGCCGGCGACCTCGTTGACCATGACGAGGTACTTGATGGCGTCCTTGCTGGTGCGGATGCCGCCGGCCGGCTTGACGCCGACCATCTGGCCGGTGGCCTCGCGGAAGTCGCGGACCGCCTCGAGCATGACCAGCGTGACCGGCAGCGTCGCCGCCGGCTGCACCTTGCCGGTGGAGGTCTTGATGAAGTGGCCGCCGGCCATCATCGCCAGCCAGCGACGCGCGACGCACGTTGTCGTAGGTCTGCAGCTCGCCGGTCTCGAAGATCACCTTCAGGTGCGCGCTCGCCCGTCGGGCCGGCGCACGCCTCGCGGACCGCGACGATCTCCTCGAACACCTGCAGGTAGCGGCCGGACAGGAACGCGCCGCGGTCGATCACCATGTCGATCTCGTCGGCGCCCGCCTCGACCGCGTCGCGGGTGTCGGCCAGCTTGATGTCGAGCGCCGCCCGGCCGCTGGGGAACGCGGTGGCGACGGCGGCGACCTTGACCCCGCTGTCGCCGAGCACCTCCTTGGCGGTCGCGACCATGTCCGGGTAGACGCAGACGGCGGCGGCCGACGGGCAGGTCGGGTCGGCCGGGTCGGGTCGCATCGCCTTGGCGGCCAGCGCGCGCACCTTGCCCTGGGTGTCCTGGCCCTCGAGGGTGGTCAGGTCGACCATGCGGATCGCGAGGTCGATCGCCGAACTCCTTGGCGGTGGTCTTGATCGACCGGGTGCCCGAGGGTCGCGGCCCGCGCCTCGGCGCCGACCTGGTCGACGCCCGGCAGGCCGTGCAGGAAGCGCCGGAGCGAGGAGTCCGACCGGGTGATCTCCGCGAGGTCGGCGTCCGTCGCAGGGGCCAGTGGTGGGGGAGCTGGTCACGCCTCCCAGCATAGGGTGGCCGCGCATCGCGGACTGCAATCAAGGAGGGGCCGATGGCCGACGAGGTGGTGGAGGAGTTCGCCCTCGAGCGGCCGGGTCACCGGTGTCCTCGGGCTGGGCATCTGCGTGGCGGATCGTCATCCTCGGCGTGGTCGAGTACGACCAGGGATTCCCGCGCGGCTGGCGTGCTGGGCGGCGCTGTTCGCGGCCGTGCTGATCTGGGCCGCGATGCTGCGTCCGCGGGTGCGGGTGACCGCGGCGGACCTGCGTCCTGCGCAACATGATCGAGCACCATCTCGGTGCCGCTGGCCGCGATCGAGCAGATCGTGGTCCGGCAGGTGCTGGCGGTGCGGGCAGGCGAGCAGCCGCTACGTCTCGCTCGGCGGTCGGGCAAGAGCTGGCGACAGGCGCTCAAGTCGGACCGGCCGCGCGAGCCCGGCGACAACGCGCCGTACCCGGTCTTCGTCGAGGAGCGGCTCCACCAGCTCGCCGAGGAGGCGCGGTCGAAGGCGGGGATCACCTGATGTCGGACGAGCAGCTCGAGCTGGCCGAAGCAGGTACACCGCGAGTGGGCATGGCCGGAGATCGTCGCTGCTCGGCTTCACCGCCGTCGGGTTCGTGTCGTCGCGCTGCTGGCCTGAGTCGGTGGCCTGCGTCCAGAATCGAGGACATGGACGCCGTCGACTTCGTCGCGCTCTCTCGAGCGCTGCCCGACATCGTGCTCAAGGAGTACCGGCACTGGACCTCGATCACGTTCCGGGGCAAGGGCTTCGCGCTGGGTCAACCACCGCGACGACACCGCGATGGTCAAGTCCACCCACGCCGAGCGCGAGGCCATCATCGGCAGCGATCCCGAGACCTTCTCGGCGGGCTGGGCCTCCCGCAGGACCGCCTGGGTCTCGATCGAGCTGGCCAGGGCCGATCCAGACGAGCTCTTCGAGATCCTCGCCGACGGCTGGCGGATGACGGCGACGAAGAAGGCGGTCGCGGCGTACGACGAGGAGCTGGGCTGCGAGTTCGCGCCAGAGGGGAGACAGCGATTGCACTGTGCGCGATGGTTCGGCCTTCGACCTCCATGCGGACCGGACCATCGAACACGGGGCAGGTCGTGTTCCTGGGCCGGTCGTCAGGCTGCACCGATCGGCCGCGCGGCTAGATGCCCGCGGCCTGCCGGATGTCGTTGCGCAGCGCGTCGAGCCGGCCGGCGGCGGCGATCCGGGCCGCGTCGACGCCGTCCTCGGGGTTCACCGGTACGACGACCTCGAGGTAGCACTTGATCTTGGGCTCGGTGCCGCTCGGCCGGACGATCACCCGAGCGCCGTCGGCCAGCCGGTAGCGCAGCCCGTCGGTCGGCGGCAGCTCGGCGCGAGCCTTCGGTGAGGTCGTCGACCTGCTCGACCGCGAGGCCGCCCAGCTGCGTCGGCGGCGTGGCCGCGCAGCCGGTCCATCGCGGCGCCGATCTCGGCGAGGTCGCTCGACCCGCACCGAGACCTGGTCGGTGGCGTGCAGGCCGTGCTCGACCGCGATGTCGTCGAGCAGGTCGTCGAGCGTGCGGCCCGCCGCCTTGGCGGCCGCCGCGAGCTCGCACAGCAGGAGCAGCGCGGAGACGCCGTCCTTGTCCCTCACGTGCTCGGGGTCGACGCAGTAGCCGAGCGCCTCCTCGTAGCCGAACGCCAGGCCGTCGACCCGGCCGATCCACTTGAAGCCGGTGAGCGTCTCGGCGTACGGCTGGCCGGCTGCCGCGGCCATCCTTGCCCAGCAGCGACGACGACACGATCGAGGTGGCGTAGACGCCCTGCTTGCCGGCGGCCGAGCAGGTGCGTGGGCCAGCAGCGCGCCGACCTCGTCGCCGCGCAGCATCCGCCAGCCGTGCGGGCCCGGGACGGCGGCCGCGCACCGGTCGGCGTCGGGGTCGTTGGCGACCACGAGGTCGGCGCCGGTCTCGCTCGGCCAGCGCCATGGCCAGGTCCATCGCCCCCGGCTCCTCCGGGTTCGGGAAGGAGACGGTCGGGAAGTCCGGGTCGGGCTGCTCCTGCTGCGTCACGACGTGCGGCGGCGTCGAAGCCCGGCCGTCTCGAGCACCTGGATCACCGAGGTGCCGCCGACGCCGTGCAGCGGGGTGTAGACCATGGTCAGGTCGCGCGGCCCGTCGCCGGCGAGCCCGGCGACGGTGTCGAGGTAGCGGTCGACGATCGTCCTCGTCGAGCGACCTTGCCCGGCGTCCGCCGCGGGGCACGTCGGCCAGCGGGCCGACGGCCGCGATCTGCTCGGCGATCTCGGCGTCGGCCGGCGGCACGATCTGGCTGCCGTCGCCGAGGTAGACCTTGTAGCCGTTGTCCTGCGGCGGGTTGTGGCTCGCGGTCACCATCACGCCGGCGACGCAGCCGAGCTCGCGGATCGCGAACGCCAGCAGCGGCGTCGGCAGCGGGCCGGGGGAGGACCAGCGCGCGGAGGCCGGCGCCGGTCATCACCTCGGCGGTGTCGCGGGCGAACACGTCGGAGTTGTGGCGGGCGTCGTACCCGATGACGACCGGCGCTGCCCGGGTCGGCGCCCTGGTCGCGCGAGGTACGCCGCGAGCCCGGCGGCAGCGCGGGTCACGACGACGCGGTTCATCCGGTTGGGTCCGGCCCCGAGCGCGCCGCGCAGCCCGGCCGTGCCGAACTCGAGCGTGCCGGCGAACCGGTCGGCGAGGTCGGCGCGGGTCGCCACCGCTCCTCGACGTCCGCGACGATCGCCTCGAGCTCGGCGCGGGTCACGTCGTCGGGGTCCTCGGCGGCCCAGGCGCGGGCCCGGTCGAGCAGCGCGGTACACGTCCGGTGTCGTCATGAGGACACCGTAGTGGTGGCCGCGGTGCCCTCGGGCGGGGTCACGGCGCTGCCAACCACGCTCCACGGTGTTGTCGCTGTTGTGATGAGGAGGGTGGCTCCCGGGTGCGGTCGGTGCGACTAGAGACGGCCCCTGGCTGGGGCTTGCCGGACCATCGGCGCCGCCCGGTCGTTGCGGACGAGGACGACGTCGATGGCCACCCCCGCCCGGCGAGGCAGGTCAGCCCGAGCCAGAGGCCGAAGGTGAGCAGGACCGTCGACATCCCGGCAGCAAGGTCCAGTGGTCCCAGAGGACCAGGAGGCGCATGCCCTCGCCGACGGCCAGGATCAGGGTTTGCAAGGTAACTCCTCTCGCTCACGTCCCATCCCGCGGTTCGTGCCTGATCAAATATGTCTCGCACCGGACCGATAGCGCAACCCCTGAGCCCGGCCGGTCGTGACGCCGTAGGCTGCCCCCATGAGGCGGGACCACTGGAGAGTCCGCAACGACCGGCTCGACCCGGCGACCGACTTCGCGGAGATCGTCCGCAACCTGGTCACCCACGAGTTCCCGTGGGACACCATCCAGGCGCTCAGCTTCGCGCTCTTCCGCACCTACGCCGTGCCCGGGATCGGTCGGTTGCTCGACGAGACGGGTGCCTTCGCCGGAGACGTCCAGAAGCGATACGACGACACCGCGCTCCTGCTCGAGCCGCCGGACTCCTCGGCTTCGACCATCCCGACACCCGGACCGCGATCCGCCGGATCAACCAGATGCACCGCAGCTACGACATTCCCAACGACCAGATGCGCTACGTGCTCAGCACGTTCGTCGTGGTGCCCAAGCGGTGGATGGACGCCTACGGCAAGCGCCCGTTCACGGCCAACGAGGTCTCGGCGGTCGTGCACTACTACCGGACCCTCGGCCGGCACATGGGGATCACCGAGATTCCCGAAACCTTTGACGAGTTCAGCGATCTGATGGACTCCTACGAGGCCGAGCACTTCGCCTTCGACGAGGGCGCCCGCCGGGTCGCCGACGTCACCCTGGGTCTGGTCACCACGTTCTACCCGAGGCCCGCCCGCCGCGCTGTCGAGGTGTTCAGCCGGTCGCTGATGGACGAGCCGCTGCTCCGCGCTTTCCGGTACGACGCCCCGCACCCGGCCGTCGTACGCGCCTGCCGGGCGGCGCTCAGGGCACGCGGCCGACTGCTGCGGTTCTTCCCGCCGCGGCGCAGAGCCCAAGCTCGTCGAGGACTTCTCGTGGGTGCGCAGCTACCCCGACGGTTACGACCTCGCCCAGCTGGGCACCTTCCCCACCGGCTGTCCGGTGCCTCACGGGCAGGCGCAGTCCGCGCCGACCGACACCGCCTCGAATGACGTGGGGCGCACCGCCTGACGTAGGCTCGACTGTCGTGGCAGGCCCCGACTACGACACCGATATCAAGCAGCTCCAGGCGACCTTGCACACCGTCGCCCAGGTGCTCGATCTGGACGGCATGCGCGCGGAGATCGCCGATCTCGGCGAGCAGGTCGCGGCCCCGGACCTCTGGGACGACCAGGACAACGCCACCCGGGTCACCGGCCGGCTGTCGATGCTCCAGGGCGAGCTCGACCGGTTCCTCGCGCTGGAGACCCGGGTCGAGGATCTCGCGCCTCATGGTCGAGATGGCCACCGAGGAGGGTGACGCCGACTCGCTCGCGGAGTCCGAGAAGGAGCTGGCCAAGATCAAGAAGGCCGTCGAGGCCCTCGAGGTCCGGACCCTCCTTTCCGGCGAGTTCGACGCTCGCGAGGCACTGGTCACCATCCGCGCCGGAGCCGGTGGCGTTGACGCCGCCGACTTCGCCGAGATGCTGATGCGGATGTACACCCGCTGGGCCGAGCGCAACAAGTACCCCGTCGAGGTCTTCGACACCTCCTACGCCGAGGAGGCCGGGATCAAGTCGGCCACCTTCGCCGTACACGCGCCCTACGCCTACGGCACGCTCTCGGTCGAGGCCGGAACCCACCGGCTGGTCCGGATCAGCCCGTTCGACAACCAGGGCCGCCGGCAGACCGGCTTCGCCGCGGTCGAGGTGGTCCCGGTCCTCGAGCAGACCGACGAGATCGACATCCCCGACGAGGACATCCGGACCGACGTCTACCGCTCCGTCGGACCCGGCGGCCAGTCGGTCAACACCACCGACTCGGCGGTCCGCCTGACCCACATCCCCACCGGCACGGTCGTCAGCTGCCAGAACGAGAAGTAGCCAGCTCCAGAACAAGGCCAGCGCCATGATGTCCTCAAGGCCAAGCTGCTGGCGCTGAAGAAGGCCGAGGAGAAGGCGCAGCTCGACGAGATGCGCGGCGACGTCGAGGCGTCGTGGGGCGACCAGATGCGCAGCTACGTCCTGCACCCCTACCAGCAGGTCAAGGACCTCCGCACCGAGTACACCGCCGGCAACGCCCAGGCCGTCTTCGACGGAGACATCGACGGCTTCCTCGAGGCCGGGATCCGCTGGCGCCGTCGCGGCGGCGCCGAGAAGGCCGCCGCGAACTGACGCGTCAGCGTGCGGTCACGGTGTTCGACCGGGCGCTGATCGTGCCCCAGCCGACCGCGTTTCGTGCGCCGGACCGCGAACTTCCATCGTCCCCGGCGCAGTGTCGGCTGCCACGAGCGGGCGCTGGGGCCGCGCACCGAGGACGTGACCGTCTGGACGACGGCACCTCGGTCATTCAGCCGGTAGCCGTACACCCGGTAGCCGTCCACCTTCGCCCCGCCATTCGAGCGCGGCGCCCTCCAGCGGGCGACGGCCGTGACCTTGCCCCCGGTCGCGCCACTGCTGGCGCTTCGGATCCGTCCGCGTCCGGGTTTGGTTGCCGGGACCTTGACCACGACCGCGGCCGGGGCGCCCTCGCCGGCGGCGTTGACTGCCTGGACCGCGACGTGTCGTTGGCGCCGGGCGGCAGATCGGTGAACGTGTAGTTGCGGCTCTGGCCGGTCACGGTCACCGTCGCCGCGCCCTCGCGTGTCACGACGTAGTTGGTGATCGAGCTGGTACCGGTGGAGGCTGGAGCAGCCCACGCAACGGTGGCCGAGCTGCCGGCCGTCGACGCCTGGACAGCTTGCGGGGCCGAGGGCAGTTCGGCGCTGTTGCTCTGGCAGCTGCCGGTGACGGAGAGGGTGTAGGCGCCGACACTGGCGTACCCGTCGTACCCGTTGCTGGGCGAGCCGTTGCCGACCCCTTCAACCGCGACGAAGTACCAGTCCTCGGCCACGGTCGCCGACACGGTGGCGTCCATTCCCGTGACCACGTCCCTGGAGGGAGTGCCGGCCTTCGACAGCGGGTTGTCGACCGCCACGGATCCGTCGGTGACGCCAAACAGGCTGAGCTTGAGGTCGAGGTTCGGGCTCGGCGCGGCCGGGTCCGCTGCCAGGGTCACGGCCCCGGAGCAGATGCCCAGCGCGTAGATGTCGCGGTCCGACGTCCGAGGTGAGGTACGCCGTTCCAGCCGGTGGCTGCGGTCATCGGGTACGGCGTGCCGCTCGGCTCCTCATCGGTCCGCACCGGGAGGCCGTTGTCCACGATCACCGACAGGTCGTCCTGGTCGTTGTTGGCGCCCTTGTAGTCGCCCTCGCTCCACTGGGTGATCGGTCGGCTGTAGCCGACGCCCATGATCGGCGCCCAGGTGGCGTGACCCCCGTAGTAGCTGGTCCTCCCGTTGACGCCGTCGTGGGTCAGTCCGAGGGTGTGCCCGACCTCGTGGCTGACGGCCTCAGCGATGCTCTTGCGGTCGTTGCCCAGGGACTGAGGGAAGATCCAGGCCGGCTGGTAGCTGGCGGAGTTCGTCGTGTCGAACACCCCGATGTAGGCAATTCCACCGCAGCCGCCACTGCAGAGCTTGCTGGCCGCGTTGGTGCTCGGCGAGATCAGCGCGCGGGTGCCAAAGACCTGGTCAGCGGCGTCGATCCGGGTGAGGGCAGCTGCGTCCGGGATCCTGGGTCGTGACGTCGACGTCGAACGGCGCGAAGTCCTCCGCCACTCGCTGCCAGACGCTCTGCACCGCCTCTCGCTCTGCGGTGTTGAAGGTGGTCTTGTCTCCGTCGAGGGTCCAGGCCGGGTGGGAGCCTGCGGGCAGCCCGTGCGATGTGTTCCAGACGGTGTTGCTGACGTCCTGCCCGTTGAAGTCGAGGTAGATCGTGCGCTGCGAGCCGGGCTTGCTGTGCAGCTGGAAGGTCTGGTCCAGCGGTGCGGGTGCCGCTGCCTCGGCGGTGGGCGATGAGCTGGTGCCCTCCGTGCGAGCGGGTTCCTGGTAGTAGAGCTGTGCGTCAGCGTCGAGCCAGGCGCTCGAATCCTCGACCAGGATCTCGCGCAGCCGTTCGGCCGCCATCCCGTTGCGGCGGGCGGCCTCGGGGAGCCGATCGCCGAGCATCTCCACCGCCGCGCGTCCGTGGGCGGCCGGTCGTGGCCGGCGATCAGGTCGGGGAGGCGGTCCCTGCCGCGCCGAGTCGGCGAGGGCGTGGCCTCTGCGACGGGCGCGACGAGGGCGCCGATGAACATGGTGCAGACCGCCGATGGCGGTCGCGGCCAACCGGCCGGCGAGCAGAAATTGTCCATGACACCCCCCCGATGTGCTTGACAAGACCTTAGTAAAGGCATTCGGCGATGGTCGGTCCGGGGATCACGGAAAGACTGGCCGATCGGACAGTGCGTCGTGACCCGATGGGTCATGTGCATGGTGTACGAGCGGTGGATCACATCGCACGCGCCGACATGCGGCGGGGATTCGGAGCGCCTCCCGCGCTCGACTACTCTCGATCCGGTGATTCGCTTCGAAAAGGTCACGAAGACCTATGCCGGCCAGGGACATCCCGCCCTCGACCAGATCTCGGTCGAGGTCGAGAAGGGTGAGTTCGTCTTCCTCGTCGGCACCTCCGGCTCCGGCAAGTCGACCGCCCTGCGACTGGTGCTGCGCGAGTCCCGGCCCACCTCCGGCCGGGTCTACGTCGCCGGCAAGGAGATCAACCGCCTCGCCAGCTGGAAGGTGCCGCGGCTTCGCCGCCAGATCGGCACCGTCTTCCAGGACTTCCGGCTGCTCCAGAACAAGAACGTCTCCGAGAACGTCGCCTTCGCCCTCCAGGTGATCGGCAAGAGCAAGTCCGAGATCCGAACGCTCGTTCCCGAGACGCTGGAGATGGTGGGCCTCGAGGGCAAGGGCGACCGGATGCCCGACGAGCTGTCCGGTGGCGAGCAGCAGCGGGTCGCGGTGGCCCGGGCGTTCGTCAACCGGCCGATGATCCTGATCGCCGACGAGCCCACCGGAAACCTCGACCCCACCACCTCGGTCGGGCATCATGAAGCTGCTGGACCGGATCAACCGCACCGGCACCACCGTCGTCATGGCCACGCACGACTCCGGGATCGTCGACCAGATGCGCAAGCGGGTCATCGAGCTCGACGCCGGCCGGGTGATCCGCGACCAGGCCCAGGGCGTCTACGGCTTCCAGCACTGACCCCGCATCGGCACCTCCACCTTCATCTCGACCGACCAGCACCGAAGAGAGCCTTCTGACACATGCAGCTGCGATACGTCTACTCCGAGCTCGGACAGGGCCTGCGCCGCAATCTGTCGATGCACATCGCGGTGGTCCTCACCCTGTTCGTCTCCCTCACCCTCGTCGGCCTCGGCGTCGTGCTGAACCAGCAGGCCGCGCGCACCGCCGACCAGTGGGGCAGCGAGCTTCAGATCGCGGTCTTCCTGTGCCGCGAGCGCGACGACAACCCTGCCTGCACCGGCGAGGTGACCAAGCCCCAGAAGAACGCCATCGCGGAGGTCGTCGAGGAGAACCCCGAGGTCGACGAGCTACGACTTCGAGTCCAAGGCCGAGGCCTTCGACGAAGGTCAAGGAGCTCTACGACGAGGACTTCGAGGGCGTCAACGCCGCGCTGAAGGAGGACGACCTCGCCGAGTCGATCTGGATCACGCTGAAGGATCCCGACGAGTACCAGGGCATCACCAGTGCGGTCGCCGGCCTCGACGGGGTGTCGAAGGTCCAGGACCAACGCAACATCGTCGGCCCGATCCTCGACTCGATCAACGCGATGAAGTACGGCGCCTTCCTGGTGGCCGGTGTTCCTGGTGCTGGCCGCACTGCTGCTGGTCGCGAACACCATCCGGCTGGCGGCGTTCGCGAGACGCAAGGAGATCGGCATCATGCGGCTGGTCGGCGCCTCGACGCTCTACATCGCCCTGCCGTTCCTGCTCGAGGCGCTGGTGACCGCGGTGATCGGGGTCGGCACTGGCGGCCGGCGCCCTGGCGGCGTTCATGTACTTCGCGCGTGGAGCAGCAGTTCGAGGAGCATGGTCGGCTTCATGCCCTGGGTGGGCTGGCCGGAGTACCTCATCGCGGTCCTCGTGGTCGCGCGTCCTCGGTCCGCTGCTCACCCTGCTGCCGACACTCGCGCTGACCCGGAAATACCTCAAAGTGTGAGTCGCGCCGGTTACCTTCGGGGGGTTCACTTCCCCGAGATGCCGAAGGCAGACCCGGTGCGCTTCTTCCCCCGTACCGCTCGCCGACGCTGGGCAGCCGCGGTCGCGGCCTGTGCCGTGGCGGCCGGCGCGCTGACCGTCCCCCTGGCCAACGCCGAGGACCTCAAGCACAAGCAGAGGAACGGTCCACCAGAAGGTCGAGCACGCCCACGACGACCTCGAGGAGCTCCAGCGCCCGGGCACGACGCGCCATGGCCCGCCTCGACGCGGCGCGCGCCGAGCTGGACAGCGCCCGCGACCAGCTTGATCCAGGTCCGCGCCCGGCTGGACGCCGCCCGGGTCCGCGACGAGCAGATGCAGCTCAAGCTCGAGGCGGCGGTGGCGCGCCTCGAGCGCGCCGAGGCCGACCTCGCCGACGGGCGGACGCGCTGACCGACGCAGCAGGACGAGGTCACCGACACGGTCAACTCGCATCTACCAGAACGGCGACCCCGAGCTGCTGGCCTTCACCTCGCTGCTCCAGGCGCAGAGCCCCGCGGACCTGACCCGCCAGATCGAGGCCAACCACGTCCTCGTCGACAGCGAGACCCGGGTCTACGACGACCTGCGCGCCGCCGAGGTCCTGCTGGAGGTCCGCGAGCAGCAGGTCGAGGAGGCCCGCGACGAGGTCGCCGTCCAGCGCGCCGCCGCGGCGGAGCACCTCGTGGAGATGAAGGATCTGCCGCAACCAGGCGCTCGACGCCAAGCAGGCCGTCGAGGTGCTGGTGGCGGACCGGCGCTCGCGCGCGTCAGGAGGCGCTCGGGCCCGCCGGCATGACCTGCAGGGTGCTGCGCGCAGCTCCGCCGGGAGGAGGCGCGGATCAAGCAGCTGATCCTCGCCCAGGCCCGCAAGGCCGCCCGTGCCAAGGGCGGGTTCAACGGCGCCACCGGCGGCTTCCTGGACCGCCCGGTGCCCGGCATCGTCACCTCGCCCTTCGGCTACCGCCGGCACCCGATCTACGGCTACTGGGGCCTGCACGACGGCACCGACTTCCGCGCCGGCTGCGGCGAGCCCGCTGTACGCCGTCGGCCGGCGGCCGGGTGATCACCCGCTACTACTCCTCGGCCTACGGCAACCGCCTCTTCCTCGGCGTCGGCATGGTCAACGGCAAGTACATCACCGTGGTCTACAACCACCTGTCCGGCTACCGCGTCGGCACCGGCCAGAACGTCGGCCGCGGCGAGGTCATCGGGTACGCCGGCACCACCGGCTGGTCCACCGGCCTGCCACCTGCACTTCACGGTGCTGGTCAACGGCCAGGCCGTGAACCCGAACTGAACTAGATGTAGACCAGTCTGCGACCATCTGGCCATTGCCGCACCCTGAGAGACTGGCGGCATGCCGAAGGACCAGGGGCGCAAGCTCATCGCGCAGAACAAGAAGGCGCGGCACGACTACCACATCGAGGACACCTACGAGGCCGGCCTGGTCCTCATGGGGACCGAGGTGAAGTCGCTGCGGATGGGTCGCGCGTCCCTGGTCGACGGCTTCGTCGACATCGAGAGCCACGAGGCCTGGCTGCACGGCGTCCACATCCCGGAGTACACCCAGGGCACCTGGACCAACCACTCCGCCCGCCGCAAGCGCAAGCTCCTGCTGAACCGGGACGAGATCGACAAGATCGAGCGCCGGGTCAACGAGAAGGGGCTCACGGTCATCCCGCTGGCGCTCTACTTCCTCGACGGCCGGGCCAAGGTCGAGATCGCCCTGGCCAAGGGCAAGAAGTCCTGGGACAAGCGGCACGCGCTCGCCGAGCGGCAGGCCAACCGGGAGAAGGAGCAGGCCCTCGGCCGCCGCGCTGAAGGGGATGGAGTGACCGGGACGCCGAGCGTCGAGCGTCCGCCGTTCTGGCGGACCTCGGGCTGCCCGGGCTCTTCGACGTGCACGTCCACTTCCTGCCCGAGAACATCCAGCGCAAGGTCTACGAGCAGTTCGACCAGGCCGGGCCGAAGATCGGGCGCGAGTGGCCGATCCGCTACCGCGGCACGCCACGACGAGCGGGTCGAGCACTGCTGCGCGGCATCGGCGTACGCCGGTTCCCGACGCTGCCCTACGCCCACCGGCCGGGGATCGCGACCTACCTCAACGACTGGGCGCGCGACTTCGCCCGCGACGTGCCCGAGTCGCTGTGGTCGGCGACGTTCTACCCCGAGCCCGAGGCCGCGACGTACGTCGAGCGAGCTGCTCGGCGAGGGCGTCGAGGTGTTCAAGATCCACGTCCAGGTGGGGGAGTTCCACCTCGACGACCCGCTGCTCGACCCGGTCTGGGGGCTGCTCGAG
The DNA here is from genome assembly GCA_963830755.1 of uncultured Actinomycetota bacterium. Taxonomy (GTDB): domain Bacteria; phylum Actinomycetota; class Actinomycetes; order Propionibacteriales; family Nocardioidaceae; genus Nocardioides. The sequence goes on from CAWHNI010000001.1 coordinate 317,080, forward strand.
GACGCCGGCACGCCGGTCGTGATCCACGCCGGCTCCGGCCCGGTCGGCAACGAGTACACCGGGCCCGACCCGATGCGCCGCGTGCTGGACCGGCTTCCCGCGGCTGGCCGCGGTCATCGCCCACATGGGGGCGCCGGAGTACGCCGAGTTCCTCGCCCTCGCCGAGACGCTACGAGCGGGTCCGCCTCGACACCACGATGGTGTTCACCGACTTCTTCGAGGCCGAGGCGCCGTACCCGCCCGACCTGCTGGCCCGGCTGGTCGACCTGCAGCCGAAGGTGCTGCTCGGCAGCGACTTCCCGACCATCCCCTACCCCTACGCCCACCAGCTCGAGGGCCTCGCGCGGCTCGGACCTCGGGGAGGACTGGCTGCGCGGCGTGTGCTGGGACAACGGGCGCGGATCTTCGGCGTGACCCGTCCGGCGGGAATGAGTTCGGTCCTGGCGGCCGTTGACCCGTAGACTGAGCGACACAACTCAAGAGGGGCTGATCGGTTTCGACTTGGGACGTTAGTTCCAGGGGAAGCGGGTCGAGGAGCCAGCGTCATCTCGTAAACGATCGCTGGAAACCTATAACTGCCAACGCTAAGCGCAGTTCCTTCGCTCTCGCCGCCTGAGCGGTGATCGAAGCGTCAGACCGGGCATCCGTCTCCGTCCCGGACCCTGGCGTCATCTAGGAGACTTGCTGATCACTCCTGTCACGGAGGGTTGATCGGGACTATTTCCTGACTGGGCCTGTCGGCGACGTGTCCGTGCGAGCGCCGGGGCCGAGAAATGCGACACCACTGACTGCACCCGGAGAAGACCTGGTTCGACGCTCGAGGACGCGGGTTCGATTCCCGCCAGCTCCACCAACCCACATCTGGCAATGCGCGGGTCCGGAGGCGTGACCGAGACGTGTGGGCCGGACCGAGGTCGTTGACCCGGGCCATCATGGCCACCCGCCGCGTAGTCACGCACCACCGCCCTGCTCGCCGGCGCCCTGTGCGTGGGGGCAGGGGCCGCGTTCGCCGTACCCATCTCCCGGACCCGCGCGACCGCCGGCAGTCCCCGGCGTACGTCGGAGCGCCGGCGACGCCGAAACCGGTCGACGTGGCGGCCCCGCCGCGGCGCCCGTTCATGGCCGCGAACCCCGGCAGCAACATCCACAACGACGCGTACATGACCGACGCGCTACCAGCGGATGGGGCCGCTCGGGAGGCAGCCGGTCACCGCCCTCATGACCCTCCAGGCCGCCGAGTGCGCATCCCTGACCTTCGACCGGCGGAACCGGCTGGAGACGGTCTGCGTCGGCACGGACACCGTGACCCTGAAGCTCTCCGACCCGACGACGCCCTGGAGCAGCTCGGCTTCGTACAACCTGCCGCCGCGGCGACCCGGGACCGGCACGTTCAACGACTTCAGCGGCGGCGGCTACTTCTACCTCGACCACCGCGACCGTGGCTGTGATCCGCGACGACCGACAACCACGTGATATGTCGTGGCGCAGACCGCGGGTCTGGGCTTCGAGCTGCGTCGCCGATGACCTGAGTCGGCGCCACCGGCCATGAGCTGGAGGACGCAAGAGCGCTGTCGGTCCTTCCGGACTGGTGGCGGGGCGGCTGGTGTTCGTCACCGAGCAGGGGAAGGTGGGCGCGATCCGTCCGGGGAGCGAAACGGTGCGCACCCTCGACCTGGGCGAGCGCATCACGAACTCGATCGCCACCGACGAGACCGGCGGTGTCTACGTCGTCACTACCGCCGCGCTCTACCGGATCGACGTGTATGCGGGCGGGCCGTCCGAGGTCGACCTGGCGGCAGGCTCTACCGCAACTCCGGTGTCCACGGGAACCGTACCCGGGCAGACGTAGGGTTCGGGTACGACGCCCACGCTGGTGGGCCGTGGGTGGGGTGGCGATCACCGACAACGCCGACCCGATGAACGTCGTTCATCACCGCGGGAGCTGGCGGTTGCCGGCCAGCGACGGGTGTGCACGGTGCCGGTGTTCCGCAAGGGGGCCAGCGCGACCGACAACTCGCTGATCGCCGGCCGCGGACGGGCGCTGGTGGTGACGAACGACCTGCGGGTACTCGGCTCCACGGCCACGATGCAGGGCGGCGTCACCGAGCCCGGCGTCGAGCGGGTCGACATCGACCGCGACGGCCGCGGCTGCCACACGGTGTGGCGCAACACCACGCAGCGTTCACCGTCGTCGGTGCCGAGACTGTCCCTCGCCGACGGTCTGGTATGACACCGTGCTCAAGGACCCGATGGGCAGCGAAGACCCGTGGTACCCTCGGCGGCGCTGGACATTCCGCACCGGGTCCGGCCGGGTCCACAAGACCAGGTGACGGCACCGGGTTCGGCTACAACGTGGAACTACGCGCCGGTGAGCCGGATCGTGGGGTCGACGGACAGCGCGCGGCGTACGTCGGGGTACTCGGCGGGCTGAGTCAGGATCACCGACTCCACCGGCTGACGCGCGCTCTGCAAGCGAGCGAGCTGTGCGTCGGGCTGCCCTCTGAGTCCTCGGCGTTGGCGGCCTCGGTTCCCGGTCCTGGGGGGCCCTCGAGGCACCTGTAGCGCAGCAGCATCGCCCCTCCGGGATACGACTTCGGCGGCTCGAGCCTGCTCGAACCGGGTGGGGGCTGTGCTTCTTCAGGGGCAGGCTCTCGCCCTGCCCGATCACGACCGGACACACCCACAGGTTCACCTGGTCGACCAGCGGCCTGCGGAACAGCGTCTGCAGCAGGTTCGCGCTGCCCCACGTGTGAATCTGCTCATGCCGCTCGCGCAGGTCACGAACCTCGGCACCCGCGCTCGGTGATCTGGAAGGTGGTGTCCCAGGGCAGTTCTCGCGTGCCGCGGAGACGCGACGTATCTTGGGTGACCCCGTAGAAGGCTCGCCCGATCTCGTCGGTCTTGCCAGGCGTGTGAAGACGCATCGTACGTCGTGCGAAGATGTCAGCATCGTAGAACGCAGCGGCGCGTCGGATGCCTGCACGTCCGCAGTGATCTGTGCGCCGGCACTCGCGCGCATCCCCGAACGGGCGCTCCCAGCCGGCGTACTCGAACCCCGGCGTCCTGCCGGCGGGGGCCACCGTTGGCCTGGATCGACCGCGCCGTCGAGCGTGATGTTCGATGTTGACATGGTGCAGCTCGCCCATCGCGTCATCTCCGTCACTCCGTCGCTGTCCATTCGGATCACCAACAAGTGGCGCGGCGGGTTTCCTAGATTCGGCAGCGACGGGCCGTGGGAGCGGTGAGCCGGGCTCGGGGGGGCGCTCGGCGTCTGGGGTGGGGGGTCGGGGTGGTCGGTGTCGGTGGCGGAGGCTCTGGGGGGCGGCGGGGGCTTGGGGGGCGGCGGAGGGGGCTTGGGGGTCGGGTGCGAAGCTCGGAGGCGGCGCTGTGGCGTCGACTTCGAGTCGAGGCTCGGTCCGGCTCTCCTCAAGCGAGCAGCACGCCGGTCCCCGGGCTCTCCCTTGTCGTGCGGCCCGCCTCCTCTGGTCGCGCCTTGTTCGCGTCCTTGGCCTGTGACGCCCTGTGTGGCCCTGCCGGGCTTTCGATCAGGGATGCGGGGTGCGGGACCGGAATCAGCAGGAGGGCTCTGCGGAACCCGCGGTGCGTCTTCGCGCGGCTCCGCCATGGGGCCGAACGAGGTCACGGGCCGCCGGTCCTGGCGGGGCGGACGAGGTTCCCGGTCGAGCGGTCCGGTGAGCCACTGCGTCAGCACGACAGGCCCCGTGGTGAACGGCTGCGAGCATGCGGCCTGTGCCGCGGCGAACCCGCTCTCACCGACCGCGACCCACTGCGGGGAGGTCCGGCCGACCAACCCGCCGGTGAGTCATCGCCCAGTACCGCGGAGGTGCAGACTACGACGCCCACGTGGTGCGCGGGTCCGCTCCAGCCGCGTACGCCGCGCCTCCGCAGGACGGCGACGTTGGCGTCGTGGTCCTCACCCCACAGCGATGCCGTGGTGGCTTTCCTCGACGTCGAGCCACCAGGTCCGCGCCGGAGCACATCCCAGCCTCGGCGGCGGCGAGGGCGGTGCCGAGCCGGGAGAGCACCGGCTCTGGGAGTACAGGCACTCGACATCGGCGGCTGCGCCGGGCCGAGGCCGGCGGCGCGGCCGAGCGAGTGCTCGCGCTCGGGCTGTGCGGGACGACGTAGAACGCAACCTGGGCCTTGACCGAGCTTCGCCCACGCGACCTGCTCGGCCAGGCACGGGTCGACGCCTTGGCTTTGCCGTCGGTGAGGGCTCGATGACGAAGTCGATCGGCAGGTCGGGCAGGACCTGTTTCGCACTGGGCCTGCAGGACACGTCGATCCAGTCCGCGGGAGCCCGTCGTCGACAGCGTCCGGCGACCCGGCACGACCTGCGGGGCTTTGGCCGCCTCGAGTTCGGGTGCGGCGCCGAAGCCCCTGCGGCGGCCTCGGCCGGTTCCGGGGCACCCTGGCGCCGAACGGCGCCGCAATGGCCGCGGCGGCGACCAGCGGCCCGGCGGAACGACACCTGCCCGCGCCAGCTGCTGCGCACCCGACGTCGACGACGGCGCGCCTGCGCGCCCCGGTCGCCCGGGCGGCTTCGTCGCTGGCCTCTCTCCCCGAGCGGGTGCGTCGCGCGGTTGGTCGTCACGAAGCTTCGTGCCCCTTCCGAGGTCGGCACGTTGACCTGGCGGGCCGCGGCTGCCCCTGCGATGACTGGACCGCTGCCCGGTGAGGGCAAGCATAGTGGCGATCCGGCCATGTAGATCCGCGGGGCAGACTGAGCGGAGGAGCACTCTTCCTTCCACGACGAGCCGAGCCGCCGACGGGCCCCTTGGTGAACCCGTAGAAGGGGCCGAAGTCGCGGGTCGGCCGAAGCCGACGACGCGGCCGGGCAGGCTGGTCTCGAACCCTTCCGACAGGTCGGGGAAGCCGTCGGTCACCGAAATCCGGCTCCAGCACGCCGGAGAGGTACGGCACGCGGAGCCATGGCGGCCGGTATCCCGACGCGAAGGACGACATGGTCGGCGTCGAGCGTCTCGCCGCCCAGAGGGTGAGGCGTACGGCGTCGCCGGAGGCCGCGTCCACCGAGAGACCTCGCACCTCGGGTGTCGGTGTACCACGTGGGGGTCCAGGCGCGGCACCAGGCCAGTGCTCGAGCGTGAGCCGCCCCACCTGCCAGAACCTCGACGCGATCGCGGCCTGGTCATCGGCGGGCAGGTGACGCCACCAGCCGCGGGTCGCCAGCGTCTGCTCGACGTGGTCGTTGACGAACGCCCAGCGACCTTGGCGAACGCGGGGGTGTCATGGCGGTGCACGGCGTCGACCCGCTCGGCTCCGTGGTCGCACAGCAGGGCCGCCGACTCGTAGGCGCTCTGTCGGCCGCCACGATCACCACCCGGGCTCCGGCCAGGTCGTCGAAGCGGACCAGCTCGCTGGTGTGGGAACGTCGGTCCCCGCCGGAACGGCGTCCGCCCAGTCCGGAAAGGCCGCGTAGGGCGCGATGCCCGGGGCGGCCAGCACCGTGGTGGCGGTGATGGTGTCGCCGCCGGCCATCCTGGCCACGAACGTCCCGTCGGCGGCGTCAGCCCCTCCACCATGCGTTCCTCGACGTCAGCCCCTTCCGCTCGGCGAACCAGTCCGTGTGGTCGAGGAAGAGGCCGATCGGGATCGGGTCGAGGTCGGCCGGGTCAGGCCCCGGTCCTCGAAGAACGCCGCGAAGGTGTCCTCGCCCCTCGCGTCGAGGTGCCAGTCGGGGGCCGAGCGGAGGTACATGTCGGCGGGCATCTGGTCGCGCCAGAACGCCATCGGCCGGCCAACGATGCGCGTGTCGATCGCCGTTGTCTCGGGCGTACGCGGCGGCCGAGTAGGCGTAGGGCCCCGCCCCGATCACCAACAGGTCGCTGTGGTCGGTCATGTGGGAGTCCTCCGCTCAATCAGTGAGGGCCCGAGCCGCTCGACGTCGTCCGGCGCCAGCCAGGCCTCGTCGAGCAGGCGGCCGCCGGAGCCTCGGATCGACTCCACCAGCGGCTGCGCCCAGATGTGCTCGATCAGCGCGACGGCGCCCATGGCTCCGGGCGGCACTGCGTCGTCGAGGGACCACGTATCGCCCTCGAAGGGCTCGGGACTCCCCGTACCCGCCTTCCGGCAGCCCGAGGATCTCCGCCGCGACGCGTCCCAGCCCGGTGTCCGCTCCGGGGGGCGGCGGCAAGGTCTCGAAGGTTCCACTCTCGTCTCGGGCCACCAGCAGCACGTCGACGAGACGAACGACCCCGGCGGCCCGCAGACGCTCGAGCTCGGCCAGCACCTCGCCCGAGAACCTGGGTTCGCTCGAACCCCACCACGAGCACCTGAACCGGCCGACTCACTGGGCCACCCTCGCCGCAGGTCGTCGTACTCCTCAGGAGGTGATCAACCCGGCGTCGAGAAGGTGGGCGAGAGAGGCCATCGGGTCGGGCCGGGAGGTCGGGCGGGCACGAGGAGCCTCCGGGGCCGGGCGCGGATGCGAGGCGGCGTAGGCCTGCGCGGGGGTGAATCGTCCTCCGTAGTAGGGAACGTTGCCGGTCATGCCGGCCCGTCGCAGCTGCCTCGGAACCAACAGCATCCGGTTCTCCCTCCGCGAGGCTGATGCCCTCTGAGCGAATCTAGGGCATCCGGATCCGAGAGGCCATGGCCGACCATCCTCGGTCTAGCCTGACGGGCATGGTGTCCAGCGTCCGCGAGTACTACGACGCGAACACCTGGAAGTTCCTCCTCACCGGCAGCCACCGCGCCCTCCACCGCGAGCTGTGGGGGCCGGGCGTCGCGAACCGCCGCGCCGCCCTCCAGCACGCCCACGCCCTGGTGCTCGACGAGCTTGGTCAGGACGACCAGCGGGTGCTCGACCTCGGCTGCGGGGTCGGCACGGCTGCGCTGTACGTCGCCCAGCAGCGGCCGGTCGACGTGGTCGGTGTCTCGATCAGCCCGGAACAGATCCGGCTGGCGAAGCGGTTCGCCGTCCAGGGTGGGCCGCTGCGGGGCGCGCCCGGTTCGAAGTGGGTGACTTCACCGCGCTTCCAGAACACCTCACCGACTTCGACCTGGCGTTCGCCATCGAGTCATTCGTCCACGCCGACCAGGCCTCGGCTTTCTTCCGCGAGGTGGCCGGGGCGCTGCTCCCGGGAGGTGCCCTCATGGTCATCGACGACTTCCTCACCGGTGACCTGGCCGATGGCCGGCTCGACGCCTTCCGGAGCGGGTGGCACGCCTCGAGCCTGATGACGGTCCCCGATGCAGCCGCGTTCGCCGCCGACGCCGGCCTGGACCTGGTGGCTCCCGCGACCTGTCGCCGCTGCAGCGGCTCGGACGTCCGCGCGACCGGGTCGTCCACGCCGCCCAGCCGCTGCTCCGCCGGATGCGAGGGCGCTCGCTGTGGGCCCAGTCGCTGGTCGGTGGCGACGCGCTCCAGGCTGCCATCGCGACGGCCTGCTCGAGTACCGCCTGCTGCGCTTCCAGCGCAGGCCGGGCTGACGCCGGCTCAGCCCTCGTACGGCACCTCGGTCCGCCAGGCCGACTCGTCCTGGTTGGCCGCCGACCAGGGCCTCGGCCACCCGGTCCGGGGTGAACGCGCCCTCCTGGACAGCGTGCCGCGCACGGTCACCGAGACCGCGCGGATGCCGTCGGGCTCGAGCGTGGTGTCGAGGCTGTGCACGAGGTTCCGGACGCCCGCCTTCTGCACACCGAGCGACGCCGCCTGGTTCCACGGCTTGTCCGCGGCCATGCTGCCGGTCACGGTCACCCTGCCGCCGGGCGACATGAAGGGCCGCGCTGCCTGCACCGAGGTCAGCAGCGCCCCGACGCCGAGCGCCACGTCCTCCAGCAGCTCGGGCACCGTGAGGGCGAGCGGGTCCTTCTCGCGGAAGGCGCTCGGGTTGAAGTGGAGCACGTCGACCCGGCCGAACCGCTCGCCCAGCTTCGCGATCTCCGCGGCCGCTGCGTCGACATCGGTGATGTCCACGACCGCCCACTCCGCCGCCGCGCCCAAGGAACGCAGCTCGTCGCTCAGGACGGCCAGCGCGTCGTCGTCGATCCCGACGAGTGCGACGTCGTAGCCCTCCCGCGCGAACCTGCGGGCGACCGAGCCGCTCACGCCCGGGCCCGCTCCGACGACCATGACCACAGATCGATCCATGTCCTCCACCCTAGACAGGAGGACAGGAGGCACAATCCTCCCCATGCGTCTCGGGTTCTCCCTCTCTCCAGTGATCGCGATCGTGCTGGCCCTCGGGCTGGCCGCACCGGCGGACGCCGCTCCGGCTCCCACCAGGCTGACCATGTCCGGGCAGCCGACGTACGCCGACTCGGTCACCCACCTCCAGATCAGGCTGCGTCATGAGGACAAGACCCCGGTCGTGGGCGGGCAGGTGGTGGTCGAGCGCCGCCGATCCGGGACCTGGAGTCCGATCGAGACCGTGGTCACCAACGCAGAGGGACGCGCGGTCGTCGACGCCTCGATGTTCCGTCGGGCGGCCGACAACGTCTTCCGGGCGTCGTACGCCGGTGACGTGGACTCGGCCTCCGACCAGACGGGTCCGGTGCCCGTCGCCCTCGTGCGCCGAAGCAGCAAGGTCACGGTCGGTGGACCTGACTCGGTGGTCGACGAGCAGTCGGTCCGGGTGTCGGTGCAGTGGCAGACCGGCAACGGCCTTCCGGTCAACGGGATCGTGCGCCTGCAGCGCCGCAACGGCGGCGGCGACTGGCGGCTGGTCCGCAGGCTGCGGACCGGCGCGGACGGCCGCGCCCAGATGACTGCCCGCCCGCGGGTCGACACCAGCTGGCGCGCCCAGGTGCGCCGGCTCGACTGGGTCTTGGGCGACACCAGCGGGGTCCACCGGATCGACAACCTCCCGCCCGGCATCCCGGTCCGGCTGCCGAGCGCGGCGCCCGCGCCCGCGGATCAACCTGCCCGACCAGCGGCATGCCGTCGGCGCCGGACCGAACGCGAACATCTCCGCGGATCCCCGCGGGAGTCTGGAACCAGATGACCGGCCGCACCTGGCACCGAGGCTGCCCGGTCGGCCGGTCCAGCCTGCGCTACCTGCAGATCAACTACTGGGACTACCGCGGCTACCGCCGCCGCGGCGAGCTGGTCGCCCACGTGACGGCGGTCGGCAAGATGGCCGGTGCGCTGGCCGAGATGTACCGCAGGAAGCTGCCGATCCGCGCGATGTACCGCGTCGACCGGTTCGGCTGGTCCAGTCGGGTGCACGGCGGCGACGACTACAAGTCGATGGCCGCGGGCAACACCTCGGCCTTCAACTGCCGCGACGTCGTCGGCCGCCCGGGGTGCGCTCACCGCACTCCTACGGCCGCTCGCTGGACCTCAACACCTGGGAGAACCCCTACCGCTCGCAGCAGGGCACCGTCCCCAACACCTGGTGGATGGGGCACTCGCACCCCCGGGTGGCGTGGCGCTCCCGGTCGCACGCGGTCGTCCAGCTGATGGCCCGGCACGGGCTGCGCTGGACCTACGGCAACGGCGACACCCAGCACTTCGACGCCTACGGCAGCAGCGGCCGGCTCGCGGCGAGGTACCGCTCGATGCGTCCTCTGCAAGTGACGCGGGGGTTTCGCGACTTCGACCGGCGGCCGATGACCGATAGCGTTCGGCCATGATCGCGTTCCTGGTCGCCGGCCTGATCCTCGGCGTCCTCGCCCGCACCCTGCGCGGGGGTCCGGACAATCCTCCGGTGATGCTGACGGTCCCGGTCGGCGTGGTCGGCGCGGTGCTCGGCGGGGTCGGGATCAACCTGGTGCTCAGCGAGAGCTGGACCGACCTCAACCCCTGGAGCTTCACCTCGGCCTGCCTGCTCGGGATGGTGTTGCTCGGCCTGCTCGAGGGCGGCGTCGGGCGGAAGTGAGCGAGTGCGTCTTCTGCGACGTCGTGGCCGGTGCGCCGGCCGACGTGGTCCTCGACGAGGAGGACTTCGTCGCCTTCCTGGACCGGCGGCCGGTCTTCAAGGGCCACGTGCTGCTGGTGCCCCGGCGAGCACGTCGTGACCCTGCCCGACCTGCCGGCCGAGCTGCGGGACGGCTTCCTGGCCGCCGGCCAGCGGCTGGCGCAGGCGATGGTCGACGGGCTCGGCGCGCAGGGGTCCTTCGTGGCGATGAACAACACCGTCAGCCAGTCGGTCCCGCACCTGCACCTGCACGTCGTACCCCGCACCAAGGGCGACGGCCTGCGCGGCTTCTTCTGGCCGCGGACGAAGTACGCCGACGGCGAGGCCGCGGAGTACGCCGAGAGGCTGCGCGGGCGCTCGGCTAGCCCTGTCCTAGGGTGTGGGTCCCGAGCAACGAACACGCAGAGGAGTCAGCATGGGTCGCTTCGACGGACGGGTCGCCGTCGTCACCGGAGCCGCACGCGGGATCGGGTTCGGCACCGCCCAGCGGTTCGCCGAGGAGGGCGCCTCGGTCGCCGTCATCGACCTCGACGAGTCCGCGGCCGCCGAGGCCGCGGCCAAGCTGTCCTGGCGGAGGGCCAGAAGGCCATCGGCATCGGCTGCGACGTCAGCGACACCGCGTCCGTCGAGGCGGCCGTCGAGCGGGTCGTGAGCGAGCTCGGCGGCATCCACATCCTGGTGAACAACGCCGGCGTCACCCGCGACAACCTGCTGTTCAAGATGACCGACGAGGACTGGGACATGGTCATGGGCGTCCACCTGCGTGGCGCCTTCCTGATGACCCGCGCCGCCCAGAAGCACTTCGTCGAGCAGAAGTACGGCAAGATCCTCAACCTCTCCAGCGTCTCCGCGCTCGGCAACCGCGGCCAGGCCAACTACTCCGCCGCCAAGATGGGCATCCAGGGCTTCACCCGCACCCTCGGCATCGAGCTCGGCCCCTTCGGCATCAACGCCAACGCGATCGCGCCCGGCTTCATCGCCACCGAGATGACCGACGCCACCGCCGCGCCGGCTGAAGATGGAGCCCGAGGAGCTGCGCAGGCTGAACGCCGAGGCCAACCCGGTCCGCCGGGTCGGCTACCCCGAGGACATCGCCGCCGCCGCCGCGTTCCTGTGCAGCGACGAGGCGTCGTACATCACCGGCCAGACGCTGTACGTCGACGGCGGCGCCAAGCTCGGCTGAACGAGCGGGGCGCAGGGCGGGCGTTCACGATCTTGGCTCGCCGTCCCGTTGCGTGTCTAGCCTGCGCGCTGGTGCCGGAACCATCGGTCACACTTGAAATCCCCCGAAGTCCCACGATCGGAGCCACTGTGCGTCGCCTTCGCCTGTTCCCCGCCGTTCTCGTCGCCGCGAGCCTGGTGCTCGCCGGATGCGGGGGTGACGACGAGCCGGCCGAGGAGACTCCGAGGCCCAGGAGGTCGCCGGAGGGCTCGACCCTCGACTCGACCTGGCCGCTGACCGGCCTCCCGGTGGAGGGCGACGACAGCGCCGCCCAGACCACCCCGTGCTGGTCACCAAGATCGACAACACCGCGTCCAGCAGCCCCGCAGGTCGGCCTCGGCAGCGCCGACATGGTCGTCGAGGAGCTGGTCGAGGGCGGCGTGACCCGGCTCGCGGCCTTCTACTACTCCGAGCTGCCCGAGGAGGTCGGCCCGGTCCGCTCCATGCGCGCCAGCGACATCGGCATCGTCTCCCCGGTCAAGGCCGCGGTCGTGACCAGCGGGGCCGCCGGCAAGACCATCGCCCGGATCCAGCGGCGCCGGCATCCCGTTCTACGGCGAGGGCGCCGCAGGGCATCTACCGCGACAACTCGCCGCAGCGCGCCGTACAACCTCTTCGCGAACCTCACCGAGGTCGCCGCCCGCCAACCGCAAGCACGAGGAGTCGCGCCCCGACGACTACCTGCCATGGGGCGAGGCCAAGGACCTGCCCAAGGGCCAGAAGGCCAACACGCTCGCCGCCTACTTCGGCAGCCACACCACGAACTGGAAGTTCGCCGGCGGCCAGCTACACCAACCTGAACTCCTACGCCGCCCAGGGCGACGAGTTCCCCGCCGACACCGTGCTGGTGCTGCGGGTCAAGGTCGGCGACGCCGGCTACCGGGACCCGGCCGGCAACCCGGTGCCGGAGACCAAGTTCGAGGGCAAGGGCGAGGCGATGCTCTTCCACGACGGTCGCATGGTGCAAGGGCACCTGGAACAAGAAGGGCCTCGAGGGCCCGCTCGACGCTGTCGACCAAGCAGGGCGAGCTGACCGTCCCGGCCGGCCACACCTGGATCGAGCTGGTCCCCGCGAAGGACGGGCAACGTCACCTTCAAGTAGCAGCCCCGCGGGTCAGGCCTCGACGTCGTCCTCGCCCGTGGGCACGCTCGACGCCGGCCTCGGCGAGGCCTGGAAGCCGATCAGGATGAAGCTGATGGCCGCCTCCACCCTGGCCGCCGCGGCCTCGGGGTCCTCGGCGCCGGAGACCGACTCGCCGGCCGACGACATCGCCCCGAAGAAGATCCGGGCGAACGTCTGCTGCATGTCCTCGTCGAGCTCCCAGTCGCCGGCGTTGAGCACCGAGCGGACGATCTCGAGGACGTTGGCGAAGGTCGAGCGCTCCTCCTGCTCGCGGAACCGCGCGTAGCCGAGGACCGCCGGGCCCTCGAGGATCACGACCCGGCGGTACGTCGGCTCGCTGCACGACCTCGAGGAACGCCCGCAGCCCGACCATCGCCTTCTCCCAGGGGTCGCGCTCGCCCCTTGAGTGACTTCTGGATCGACTTCGACGCGTTGGACTCCACCCGCTCGAAGACCGCCTCGAAGAGCGCCTGCTTGCCGCTGAAGTGGTGGTAGAGCGCGCCCTTGGTGACCCGCGCGCCGGCCACGATCGCGTCGAGGGAGGTGGCGGCGTACCCGTTCTCGGTGAACAGCTCCTCGGCGACGTCGACCAGCGCCCGCTTGGTGGAGGCGGAGTACTGCGCCCGCCGGCTCGCCCCGGGCACGCCCGGAACCTTCGGGACCAGCTTGTGCACGGAGGACTTGGTCATCCGGCAGTCTAGGGCGTGACTCCCGTTCTCGGGCCGCGCGCAGCAGGCCACTATCGGAGCCGGGAGCCGATCGCGCTACGGGGGACGCAACGCCCGGAGGTCGGACCCGGGTCACGGTCAGCCTGCAATTTGAATACCCCCGGTCTGCCGCATACTGTGAGTACGTACCAACGGTATGTGAGTGACAGGAGAAGACCATGACCTGGAATCCCTATGGAGGGCTTCCACAACCGCGGAGAGATCCTCCGCGACCGTGATCGCCACCGCCGACCAGCGGCGCGACGGGATCCTGCCCATGGACGTCGCGGGGGTCGCGGAGACCTTCGCCGACGAGCTGGCCCTGCTCGGCGCGCTCCAGCTGCGCTGGCACACCCGCCTGGCCGGCCGGATCGAGCGCGAGCTGATGAACCAGCCGATGGACCTCGAGCAGGCGGTCGTCACCGCCTGGCGCGGCACGCGCCGACGAGCTGCCCGGCGTCCGCGCGATCGTCGACCACTACCGGTCCGAGCCGACCGACGCCGCGATGGCCGAGGCGATGGCCAGGGCCACCGCCAAGGAGCAGATCATGCTGGCCGTGATGGCCGGACGCTCCAGCGCCCAGGACGCGGCTGCCGCCCGGGTCGGCGAGGCGATCGAGCAGCGCGCCCGCGGCGGCCACCGCTCCCGGGACGCCACCGCGCGGACCCCGAGCCCCACGAGGGCTTGCTCGACCGGATCAAGGCGGTGCTCGCGGCCTGACCCGCCGCCCCTGGACCGACAGCCCCGGGCGCCGACGCACCCTCCCTCAGCGGCTCGCGCCGCACTTCCCTCCGCGTCGGCTCCGGGGCTGTCGCCTGCTCGGGGGCGTCGGCCATGATGGAGACATGACCGAGGCGCGAGCGGGGATGCTGCTCGTGGCCACGCCTGCGCTGCTCGACCCCAACTTCGCCGACACCGTCGTGCTGCTCCTCGACGTCGACGACAACGGCGCCCTCGGGGTCGTGCTCAACCGGCCCTCGGGCGTACCGGTCGCCGAGGTGCTCGCCGACTGGGGCGAGGTCGTGGCCGAGCCCGGGGTGCTGTTCCACGGCGGCCCCGTCAGCACCGAGGGCGCGCTCGCGGTCGGGCTCCTGCGCGACTCCGACGACGCGCCGGTGGGCTTCCGCGAGGTCTACGGCCAGCTCGGCATCGTCGACCTCGACACGCCCGTGGAGCTGGTCGACGGCAGGCTCGACGGGATGCGGATCTTCGCCGGGTACGCCGGCTGGGGCGCCGAGCAGCTGGTCGGCGAGATCGAGGAGGGCAGCTGGTACGTCGTCCCTGCCCAGCCGCGCGACGTCTTCCGTGGCGACCCCGACGACCTCTGGCGCGACGTCCTGCGCCGCCAGCCCGGCGAGCTCGCCTGGCACTCCACCCGACCCGTCGATCCTGACCTCAACTGATCAAGCCGGCAGGTCCGCGTCAGCGGACCTGGTCCGGACGAGGTCGAGCAAGCGCCGCGACTGACGGAGGAAGTCGCGACGCGCGTGTCGAGACCCGGTGAGCCGACAGCGAACCGGATGGGAACCCTCACCTACGATGGGCCCCATGGGCACACTCGGCTTCGGTACCAGCACCGACACCGTCGAGGATCGGCGTACCGTCCCGACCGACGAGGGTGACCACGAGCGCTTCTCCCACTACGTCGACAAGGACAAGCTCACCGAGGCGATGGTGATGGGCACCCCCGTGGTGGCCCTGTGCGGCAAGGTGTGGGTCCCGAGCCGGGCGCCGGAGCGGTTCCCGGTCTGTCCGGAGTGCGAGGAGATCTGGAAGGGCCTCAAGCCCGGCGACGACGGAGGGGACTCCGAGGAGTGACCGGACGGCCTGAGGCCGTCCCGCTCTCGCCCGCGTGGCCCGACCGCGCGGCCTGGGGGACGGCCCCCTCACTGCGCGCGTGGCAGACGGCGGCGATGGACGAGTACTTCGCCCGTTCCCCGCGCGACTTCCTCGCCGTGGCGACGCCCGGCGCGGGCAAGACGACGTTCGCGCTCTCGGTCGCGGCCGAGCTCCTGGGCCGCCGCCTCGTCGACCGGATCACCGTCGTCGCCCCGACCGAGCACCTCAAGCGCCAGTGGGCGGAGGCCGCCGCCCGCGCCGGCATCCCGATCGACCCGACCTACGCCGCCGGCAAGGGCAAGACGTCGCAGGACTATGTCGGCATCGCCGTCACCTACGCCGGGGTGGCGGCCAACCCGCTGGCCCTGCGGATCCGGACCGAGCGGTTCAAGACCCTGGTGATCCTCGACGAGATCCACCACGCCGGCGACGCGCTGTCCTGGGGGGAGGGCGTCCGCGAGGCCTTCGAGCCGGCCACGCGGCGACTGGCCCTGACCGGCACGCCCTTCCGCTCCGACGTCAACCCGATCCCGTTCGTCAGCTACGCGCCCGACCCGGGCGCCGGGGCCGGTGTCTCGCGGTCGGTCGCCGACTACACCTACGGCTACGGCCACGCCCTCGCCGACCACGTCGTCCGTCCGGTGCTGTTCCTCGCCTACTCCGGGGAGATGGAGTGGCGGACCCGCGCCGGCGACGAGATCGCGGCCCGGCTCGGCGAGCCGTTGACCAAGGACCTGGCCGCGCAGGCGCTGCGGACGGCGCTCGACCCGGAGGGGTCGTGGATCCCGTCCGTGCTGGCGGCCGCGGACCGGCGGCTCTCGGAGGTGCGCCGGCACGTCCCGGACGCCGGTGGTCTGGTGATCGCCAGCGACCAGGAGTCGGCGCGCGCCTACGCGCGGCTGCTGCGCAGGATCTCGGGGGAGTCGCCGACCGTGGTGCTCTCCGACGAGAAGGCGGCCTCGTCGAGGATCTCGGCGTTCACGGAGAACGGCGACCGCTGGATGGTGGCGGTCCGGATGGTGTCCGAAGGGGTCGACGTACCCCGCCTCGCGGTCGGCGTCTACGCGACCACCACCTCGACCCCGCTGTTCTTCGCCCAGGCCGTCGGACGCTTCGTGCGGGCCCGGGGACGCGGCGAGACCGCCTCGGTGTTCCTGCCCTCGGTACCGTCGCTGCTGGGGCACGCCTCGGAGCTGGAGGTCGAGCGCGACCACGTGCTCGGCCGGCGGATCCCGACGAGGACGACATCTTCGCCGCCGAGCGTGACCTGCTCGCGGCCGCCGAGGCGGGGGAGTCGGCCAGCGACGAGCTCGGCGGTGCCTTCGAGGCGATCGGGTCCGAGGCCCGCTTCGACCGGGTGCTCTACGACGGCGGCGAGTTCGGCCACGAGGGCGACGTGCACGTCGGCTCCGAGGAGGAGATGGACTTCCTCGGCATCCCCGGCCTGCTCGAGCCCGAGCAGGTCCGCGAGCTGCTGCACCACCGCCAGTCGGAGCGTGCCCGCCGGCAGGCCGACCGGGCCCGAACCGGACACGGTCGTACAGGTGTCCACCTACGAGCAGCTGGCCACCCTGCGCCGGGAGCTGAACGGGCTGGTGGCCGCGTGGCACCACCGCACCGGCCAGCCGCACGGCGTCACGCACGCTGCGCTCCGCAAGGAGTGCGGCGGCCCGGCCGCGGCGATCGCCAGCGCCGACCAGCTCCACGCCCGGATCGGCAGGATCCGCGAGTGGGCCGCGCGCAAGTCGTCCTGACCGACACGCCCTAGACTCGAACAATGGCCACCGAGACGGCTCAGACCCTCGATCGGGGGCTGCGGGTGCTTTCGGTCCTCGCATCGACGCCGGGCGGTCTCACGGTCACCGAGATCTCGACCCGCCTCGAAATCAACCGCACGGTGGTCTACCGGCTGGTCAGCACCCTCGAGCAGCACGCCCTGACCCGGCGGGACGGCCGAGGCCGGGTCCACATCGGCCTCGGCGTCCTCCACCTGGCCTCCGGCGTGCAGCCGGTGCTGCGTGACCTCGCGATCCCGATCCTGCGGGCCCTCGCCGAGGAGGTGGGCTGCACCGCGCACCTCACGGTCGCCGACGGGGACGAGGCCATGGCACTGGCGGTGGTCGAGCCCTCGTGGACCGACTTCCACGTCGCCTATCGGGTCGGCTCGCGCCATCCGTTGCGCAGGGGAGCGGCCGGGAAGGCGATCCTGCTCGGGACGTGAGCACGGCGCCGCGCCGTACGCCGTCACCTCGGGTGAGCTGCAGACCGGCGCCAGCGGGGTGGCCGCCCCGGTGCACGGCGTGGAGGGCCTCGACGCCAGCGTCGGCATCGTCACCCTCGGCGAGCTCGACGTCGACGCGATCGGACCCAAGGTGGCGGCTGCCGCCGACGAGGTGGCCCGCGCGCTCACGTCGTCCTAGCGGCGGCGAGCGGGAGGATGCGGTAGGGCACCTGGGTCGCGAGCGCGATCACGGTCGAGGACCGAACGATCCCGGGGCTGGCCAGTACCGCGTCGATCACCCGCTGCAGGTCGTTGTTGGAGCGGGCCACGACCCGGCACCACATGTCGCCGGCGCCGGTGATCGTGAACGCCTCCAGCACCTCCGGGATCTGCGCCAGGTGCTGGGCCACCGACTCGTGGCCGGCGCCCTGGCGGATCTCCAGGGTCAGGAACGCCGTCACCGGGTAGCCCAGGGCCTCCGACGACAGCTCCGGGCCCCAGCCCGTGATCACGCCCTGGTGGGTGAGCTTGTCGAGCCGGGCCTGCACGGTGCCGCGGGCGACGCCGAGGCGGCGGGAGGCCTCGAGCACGCCGAGCCGCGGCTGGTGCACGAACAGATCGATCAATCTGCTGTCGAGCTCGTCCATTTCCCCTCCGGAAGTGGGCAGGTTGACCAGTGTTTCGTCGTACTGTTGCACATCTTGACGAGCCTCGACAGGCTGGGAGCATGACTTCGACAGGCACCACGACCGAGCAGGCCACGACCGGTGGCGCGCTGACCGCCGACGAGCTGAAGGCCGACCTGACCCTCGAGCAGCTCCAGCAGCTGGTCGGACTGGTCGACTACGACGCCAGCAGCGACCCGTTCCCGGTGACCGCGATGGACGCGGTCGGCTTCGTGGTCGGCAACGCCAGCCAGGCCGCGACGTTCTACCAGCTGGCGCTGGGCATGGACCTCGAGGCCTACCGCGGTCCGGAGACCGGTCACCGCGACGCGAAGTCCTACGTCCTGCGCTCCGGCTCCGCCCGGTTCGTGTTCACCGGCGGCGTCACCCCCGACAGCCCGGTCCTCGACCACCACCGCAAGCACGGCGACGGCGTGGTCGACCTGGCGCTGGAGGTGCCCGACGTCGACAAGTGCATCGAGCACGCCCGGGCGATGGGCGCGAGGATCCTCGACGAGCCGCACGACGTCTCCGACGACAACGGCACCGTGCGCATGGCCGCGATCGCCACCTACGGCGAGACGCGGCACACGCTGATCGACCGGTCGAAGTACGACGGCCCCTACCTGCCCGGGTACGTCGCCCGGTCGACCACCGTCAGCCGACGCGAGGGCCACCCGAAGCGGCTGTTCCAGGCCATCGACCACTGCGTGGGCAACGTCGAGCTCGGGCGGATGGACGAGTGGGTCGCGTTCTACAACAAGGTGCTCGGCTTCACGAACATGGCGGAGTTCATCGGCGACGACATCGCCACCGACTACTCCGCGCTGATGTCGAAGGTGGTGGCCAGCGGCAACCACCGGGTGAAGTTCCCGCTCAACGAGCCGGCGCGTGGCGAAGAAGAAGTCGCAGATCGACGAGTACCTCGAGTTCTACGACGGCGCGGGCTGCCAGCACATCGCGCTGGCGACCGGCGACATCCTGCGCTCGGTCGACATCCTGCGCGACAACGGCATCGAGTTCCTCGAGACCCCCGACTCCTACTACGACGACCCCGAGCTGCGGGCCCGGATCGGCGAGGTGCGGGTGCCGATCGAGGAGCTGAAGAAGCGCAAGATCCTGGTCGACCGCGACGAGGACGGCTACCTGCTGCAGATCTTCACCAAGCCGATGGGTGACCGGCCCACGGTGTTCTACGAGTTCATCGAGCGGCACGGCTCGCTGGGCTTCGGCAAGGGCAACTTCAAGGCGCTGTTCGAGGCGATCGAGCGCGAGCAGGAAGCCCGCGGCAATCTCTGAGCGCGGCACGGCGAGCTTGCTCGCCCGGGCCGGGCAAGCGAAGAGATCGAGGAGCGTCGCCGCGGATCGGCGCGTAGAGACGACGACGTGTGACGCGTCTCGAAATCTTCTCGAGGCGTCTCGAAAAATCTGACCCGTCAGCCCCTGGTCCGCACGACCACGGTGCCGGCCGCCACGTCGTGCAGCGCGCGCCGGCTGCTGCGTGTCGCCAGCAGGTCGTCGAGGAGGGTGTAGACGGTCGCGGCGAGTCCACACAGCAGAAGTACGACGAAGGAGCCACTGGCTGCCCCGAGGACGTAGATCCGTTGACCACGATGAACTGGACGGTGACCCGCGCCGCGATGGCGGACCACGGGAGCCGCCCCGGCTCGCCGAGGCGGCGCACGCGCAGACCACAGATCAGCTTGCCCGGGGTGGCGCCCTTCCAGCGCAGGAAGACCGCCTGGACGACGATCAGCACCAGCGACGGCACCAGGAACAGTCCGACCGCGTGATCGGTGTAGATCTGCATCATCTGATCGAAGAACTGCCCGAACTCTGGGTCGCCGCCGCGCTCGACACGCCGGTTCATCCGCTCCTGGAGGTCCATGATCTCGGTCTGGACCGCAATCTGCGCCGGCAGGCTGAAGAGCCCCGCCGTGAAGCCGATGATGACCGTGTCGCAGATGTAGGCCAGCACGCGCATCCAGAAGCCGGCCAGCGGCTGGCCGTCCTCGGTGGTCGGCCCCGTCGCCTGCGCCCCGCCGTAGGGCGCCTGGTCAGGGACAGGGTGGGTGTGCTCGGTCCAGGCAGTGCCGTCCCACCAGCGCAGGGTGTGGGCCGCCCCGGGGTCGGCGTACCAACCGGGCGGTACGTCGCTCACGTCGTACCGCTCAGGACGGTGCGGTCTCGGCGAGCGGGGCGCCGTCGCAGCAGTTCGCCTTCATGTGGCAGTGGGGGCACAGCCAACGCGTGGCGATGGGGTCGAACTCCTCGCCGCAGTAGTCACAGGGCATGACCCGAGCGTAGGGCAGCGCGAGCGCTCCGCCTGTGGGTGGCGAGATGGTGTCGCTCGGCGGTCGAAGATCAGCACCCAACTCGCCACTCGGTGTCGAGCCGGTCAGAGGACCTTCGACAGGAACGCCTGGGTCCGCTCGTGCTGCGGGTTGCCGAGCACCTCGCGGGGGTCGCCCTCCTCGACGATCACGCCGCCGTCCATGAAGACCAGCTTGTCGCCGACCTCGCGGGCGAAGCCCATCTCGTGGGTCACGACCATCATCGTCATGCCCTCGGAGGCGAGGTCCTTCATGACGCCGAGCACGTCGCCGACGAGCTCGGGGTCCAGGGCGCACGTGGGCTCGTCGAACAGCATCATGTCCGGGTCCATCGAGAGGGCCCGGGCGATCGCGACCCGCTGCATGCTGGCCGCCGGACAGGTGGGCCGGGTAGGCGTTCTCCTTCTCGGCGAGGCCGACTTTCGCCAGGTTGCGCCGGGCGACCTCGACGGCCTCCTCCTTGCCGCGCTTCTTCACCCGCTGCTGGGCGATGGTGAGGTTGCGCAGCACCGTCAGGTGGGGGAACAGGTTGAACTGCTGGAACACCATGCCGATGCGGCTGCGGATCGCGTCCACGTCGACGTCCGGGTCGGTGATCTCGTCGCCCTCGATGAAGATCCGGCCCGAGGTCGGCTGCCTCCAGCAGGTTGACGCAGCGCAGCAGCGTCGACTTGCCCGGAGCCGGACGGCCCGATGACGCAGACCACCTGGCCGTTGTCGACGTGGAAGTCGATGCCCTTGAGCACCTCGTTGTCCCCGAAGTACTTGTGCAGCTCGATCACGTCGATCGCGGCGTCGGTGCGGGTCTGGCGCTGCGGCGTGGTCATCAGCGGGCCCTCTCGGATCGGGCTTCCAGGCGCCGCACGACCATCGACAGCGGCACCGTGATCAGCAGGTAGCACAGCGAGATCACGACGATCGGGGTCATGTTCTTCTCCTGGTTGAGCGCCTGCACGACCGAACGTGGTCAGCTCGACCGTCGAGGCGGTGTAGCCCAACAGGTAGACCAGCGACGAGTCCTTGGTGAGCAGGATCAGCTCGTTGGTCAGCGGCGGCAGGATGATCCGGAACGCCTGCGGGATGACGATCGAGACCATCGCCCTGGCCCGGACATGCCCAGCGACCGGGCCGCCTCCGTCTGTCCCTTCGGCACAGCCTGGATGCCGGCGCGGATGGTCTCGGCCATGTACGCCGCCCCGACCAGGCCGAGGGCGATGGTCGCCGTGCCGAGCACGTCGCCGGGGACCGCATAACCCGGGAACGCCGTCGGGACGCCGACGCTCAGGGCGAGGAAGACCACCAGGGCCGGCACGCCCCGGAAGAACTCGATGAACATGGTCGCCATCCACCGGTACGGGCCGACCGAGGAGAGCCGCATCAGCGCCAGCACCAGTCCGAGCGCGAGGCCGAAGGCGAAGCCGCACGCGGTGTAGAGGATGGTGTTCTTCAGGGCGGTCGTGATGACCTCGGGGAACATCGCCAGCGCGATATCCGGGTTGAGTGAACTTCTCCCGGATGGTCGTCCAGTCGGCCGCGAGGATGATCCCGACGAGGATCAGCGCGAGGAGGGCGTACTGCACGCCCCGCGAGATCCGGGCACGCTTCCGCGGGCTCATGCCCATGGCGACGCTCCTGTCCGTCCCGGGTCAGCCGAGGGAGGTGGGCTTCTTGAGGTCGGGGAAGTACTGCTCGAAGAGCTTGTCGTAGGTGCCGTCGTCGTGAGCCTTCTGGAAGGCCTCGTTGACGGCGTCGAGGAGATCCGCGTCTTCGCCCTGGGCGACGCCGAAGCCGTACTGCTCACCGGTCTCGAACTCGGTGGTCATCTCCGTGTCGGGGTTCTGCTCGGCGTAGTCGAGGAGCACGGTGTTGTCGTTGATCGCCGCGTCGATGCTGCCGCTCTTGACCGCCTCGAGGAGCAGGGCGAGGTCCTCGAACACCTTGAGCTCGACGCCGTCGGGGACGTTCTCGTTGGCGTACTCCTCGCCGGTGGTGCCGACCTGAACGCCGAGCGTCTTGCCGTCGAGTGCCTCGAGCGAGTCGTAGCCGGCGCCCTTCTTGACCAGCAACGCCTGGGTCGCTTCGAAGTAGGGGTCGGAGAAGTCGATCACCTGGTCGCGCTCCTCGGTGATCGTCATGCCGGCCGCGGCGATGTCGCACTTCCCGGTGGCCATCGCTTGCCCGGTCTCGATCGTCTCGAAGGGCGTGTTGACGATCTCCTGCTCGAGGTCGAGGTCCTTGGCGACGAGATCCATCAGGTCCACGTCGAAGCCCACGACCTCGCCGCCCTTGTTGTACTGGAACGGCTCGTAGGGCAGGTGGGTGCAGACGGTGAGCTTGCCCTCCTTGATCACCTGGACACCGCTCTCGGTTTCGACCTGTGGGGTGTCGGTGGCGCAAGCGCTGAGGGCGATGCCGAGGGTGGAGACGGCGAGGAC
This sequence comes from uncultured Actinomycetota bacterium, assembly GCA_963830755.1. Lineage (GTDB taxonomy): Bacteria > Actinomycetota > Actinomycetes > Propionibacteriales > Nocardioidaceae > Nocardioides. The sequence goes on from CAWHNI010000001.1 coordinate 339,528, forward strand.
GGAGATCAGGGCTCGACGGTTCATGCCTGCCGACGATAGTCCGGACCTCTGTGCGAGTGCATCTGCCCCCGCGTGTCGGAGGCGTTCGGGCAGGATGGGCGCATGCCGACGTACGTCGCCTTCCTGCGGGCCATCAACCTCGGGCCCACGCGGAAGTTCCCGAAGGACGCGATCAAGGCCGCCGCGGAGAAGGCGGGGTTCACCGACGTCGAGACCTACATCAACACCGGCAACCTCCGGGTGACCACGCGGATGCGCTCGCGGGCGAGGGTCGAGGAGGCGCTGGAGAAGGCGTTCCTCGATGACCGGGGGTTCGAGGTGCCGACCATCGTGTTCACGCCGGCCGAGGTCACCGCCATCGCCGAGGAGGCCACGGAGCTCGCGAAGGACCACGACGGCGTTCACTACGTGTCGCTGCTCAAGGACGAGCCGACGGACGGACCTGATCGAGCAGATCGAGGCGGCCGGGCAGGGCGAGGAGTCGGCGCGGGTCGGCGGGCGGGCCGTTCATCTCCTGCTCGGGGCCAACTACCACGAGGCGAAGCTGAGCAACGCCACCGTCGAGAAGCTGATGGGCGTCGCCACCAACCGCAACCTCAAGGTGATCCGCACGGTCGCCGAGAAGTGGGGCGACGTAGAGCTACTCCCCGCGGAAGACGGGCTTCCGCTTCTCGCCGAACGCGCGCATCCCCTCGGCGACGTCGTCGGTGCGCAGCAGGACGGTCTGGCCGGTCCGCTCGCGCTCGAGGGCCTCCTCGAGCTGGTGCAGGGTCGCCGCGTTGACCGCCTTCTTGGTGGCGGCGAACGCCAGCGGCGGTCCGGCGGCCAGCCGGCGGACGATCGTCGGCGACGGTCTCGTCGAAGTCCGCGTCGCGGCGACGTGGGTGACCAGGCCGGCGTCGTACGCCTCCCGAGCGCTGAGCGGCTCGGCGAGCAGCGCCATCCGCATCGCGCGGGCCCGCCCGATCGACGCGGCGACGGTCGCGGTCGCGCCGCCGTCGGGCATCAGCCCGATCCGGGCGAAGGCGAGCAGGAACGAGGCCGACTCCGTCGGCGACGACGATGTCGGCGGCCAGCGCGGCGGAGCAGCCGACGCCGGCCGCGACGCCGTTGACGGCGGCGACGACCGGCTTGTCGAGGCCCACGATCGCCCGGATGATCCGGTTGGCGCGGTCGAGCGCGGTGACGTCGAAGTGCTCGTGGGCGTCCGCGCCGGAGATGTCGGCGCCGGTGCTGAACGCCGGGCCGGTGCCGGTCACCACGACCACGCGTACGTCGTCGCGCGCGGTGGCCTCCTCGATCAGCCGCCGCGAGCTCGTCGGCCATCTCGCCGGTGAGCGCGTTGAAGACCTCGGGCCGGTTGAGGGTCAGCCACAGGGCGCCGTCCTCGACGCCGACCTCGAGGTCAGCCAAGGGTGACCCCGGCCTTGCGCATCTCCTCGAGCGCATCGCGGCTGGTGTCTTCGGCGCGACGCCGGCGCAGAGGTCGCGGAGCACCCGGACGTTGAAGCCGTCGGCGACCGCGTCCAGGGCGGTGGCCCGCACGCAGTAGTCGGTGGCGATCCCGCAGACGTCCACGTCGGTCACCTCGTGGCGGCGCAGCCAGTCGGCCAGGCCGACGCCGCCGGTCGTGCGCCCCTCGAAGCCGGAGTACGCCGCGGCGTGCTCGCCCTTGAGGAAGATCGCGTCGAACGGCTGGGGGTCCAGGTTGGGGTGGAACGCCTCGCCGTCGGTGCCGACCTTGCAGTGCACCGGCCAGGAGTCACGAAGTCGGGCTCCTTCGACCAGTGGTCGCCGGGGTCGATGTGGTGGTCCTTGGTGGCCACGACGTGGTCGTAGTCGGGCGCCTTCGGGTCCTTCGACACCCAGTGGTGCAGCACCTCGGCGATGTCGTGGGCGACCTGGGCGCCGCCCGTGACCGGCAGCGATCCGCCCTCGCAGAAGTCGTTCTGCACGTCCACGACGATCAGTGCCCGCTTCATGATCGCGAGCGTAGTCGTTCGGGCGGGCAGGGTCAGCCCCGCAGCCGCGGGGTCGGCGGCGTGTCACACGTGGACGGTCTCGATGACTGGCTCGCCGCTTCGACATCTGCTGCGGCCGCCGCGGGAGCTCGGCGCGGCTGCGCGGTGGCGGTCGCGGGCGGCGTCGAGGGGCTCGCGGCCGACGACCTCGCCGTCGCGGACCAGCTCGACCAGCAGCGGTCGGTCGTCGCCGTCGTTCACCGGGCGGCGTGCCGATGCCGACGACCTCGGCCTGGGCGACGCCCGTCGGTCGAGCGCGCGCAGGGCGTACTTGCGGCCGCCGAGGGAGATCTTGTCGAGGCTCTTCTTGGCCACCGACACCACTCGCCCGGCGTCGTCCTCGCGGGCCACCAGCTTGTAGACGAAGCCGCAGGTCGGGTGGCCGCTGCCGGTGACCAGCTCGGTGCCGACGCCGTAGCTGTCGACCGGCGCCGCGGCCAGCGCCGCGATCGCGAACTCGTCGAGGTCGCTGGTCACCACGATCCTGGTGCCGGTCGCGCCCAGGTCGTCGAGCTGGGCGCGCACCTCGCGGGCGGTCTCGCCGAGGTCGCCGGAGTCGAGCCGGACCGCGCCGAGGTCGGGGCCGGCGACCTCGACGCCGAGCCGGACCGCCTCCGCGATGTCGTAGGTGTCGACGAGCAGCGTCGTGCCCGCGCCCGAGCGACTCGACCTGGCGCGCGGAACGCGTCCTCCTCGGTGTCGTGCAGCAGCGTGAAGCTGTGGGCGCTGGTGCCGGCGGTCGGCACGCCGTACCGGTGCCGGGCCGCGAGGTTGGAGCTGCTCGCGAAGCCGGCGACGTACGCCGCCCGGGCGCACGCCACCGCGGCCTCCTCGTGGGTGCGCCGCGAGCCCATCTCGATGCAGGGCCGGTCGCCGGCGGCAGCGTCATCCGGGACGCCGCCGACGCGATCGGCCGAGTCGTGGTTGTAGATCGACAGCAGCAGCGTCTCGAGCAGCACCGCCTCGGCGAAGCGTCGACTCGACGACGACGAGGGGGGAGTAGGGGAAGTACATCTCGCCCTCGGCGTAGCCCCAGACCGATGCCGCTGAACCGGTAGTCGCGCCAGCCAGTCCAGGGTCGCCTCGTCGACGACGTCGGCCAGCAGGTCGAGGGCGTCGTCGTCGAACCGGAACCGCTCGATGGCGTCGAGGGCGCGGCCGACGCCGGCCACCACGCCGTACCGCCGGCCCTCGGGCAGCCGGCGCGGGAAGAGCTCGAAGACCGAGCGGCGGTGGGCCGTCCCGCCGGCCAGCGCCGCCTGGAGCATCGTCAGCTCGTAGTGGTCGGTGAGCAGCGCGGTCGACCCGCGGGCGGGGTGTCACCGCCCCAGATTAGCGGGCCTTCCGTGTGCCACGATGGGAGTCGTGAGCGCCGCCAGCCCGGTCGAGGTCGAGCCGACCGTCACCCCCGACGAGATCACGTTCCTCGCCAAGCCGTGGGTGACGATCGTGTGGAACGACCCGGTCAACCTGATGTCCTACGTCACCTTCGTCTTCCAGAAGTACTTCGGCTACGACAAGGCGAAGGCCGAGAAGCTGATGCTCGAGGTGCACCAGCGACGGCAAGTCGGCGGTCAGCACCGGCACCCGCGAGGAGATGGAGCGCGACGTCCAGGCGATGCACGAGTACGGCCTCTGGGCGACCATGGAGAAGACAGATGAGCGGATTCGCCCGCCACCGGCGCAGCGGCCGGATCATCGCCACCTTCACCGGGTTCGAGGCCGACCTGCTGCGCTCGCTGGCCTCCCAGCTCGTCGAGCTGCTGCGCAACGAGGCGGCCGTGCCCCGCGAGGGCGGCGGACCCGCTCGAGGCGATGATGGACTTCTGCGGCCCGACCTCCGAGCCGGAGGACCCGGTGCTGGCGCGGCTGTTCCCCACCGCCTACCCCGGCGACGAGGAGGCCGCTGCCGAGTTCCGCCGGTTCACCGAGGGCACGCTGCGCGACGGCAAGGCCGCCGGTGCCTGCGCGATCATCGACGCGCTCGAGGAGGCCGGGCTGCCGCCCGAGCTCCACGAGGACGGCCTGATGATCGACGTCGAGCTCGAGCCGCCGGCCGCCGAGACGTGGATGCGCTCCTTCACCGACCTCCGGCTCGCCCTGGCCACCCGGCTCGAGGTCGAGGAGGGCGACGAGGAGCTACTGGCACGCGCTGCCCGACGACGACCCGCGCGCCCAGGCGCACGACATCTACGAGTGGGTGGGCTACCTCCAGGAGACCCTGGTCCACGCCATGACGGACTAGCACCGGTTCGCCCAGGACGTCATACGGAGAGTGCAACCCCTTGCTACATCCGCATGACGTCCCGTGAAATCTCATTGCGGGCTCGGCACGCATCCGCAAGATTGACGCGATGACCTGGCGGCTAGCCCGTGACTCCGACGAGCGTCGAGAAAGTGAACTCGAGGCTCGCCTTGTCGAACACAACCGCGCGGCATCAGTGGGGATTCGTCTGCGGTTCGAGCGAGACAATCTCCATGCACGACCAGTCCAGGCATACGCGATAGAAGAAGCGGGACGGCTCATCGGAGGGTGTGCCGGTAGCACCGTGGACGTGTGGCACTGGCTGACCGTCGACACCATGTGGGTGGAGCCGAGCCGTCGAGGCCAAGGCATTGGTCGGGAGCTGCTCGCCGAAGTCGAGAGTCAGGCGCGCGAGCGGGGCTGTCGGTGGGCAAGGCTCAACACCTGGGAGTTCCAGGCGCCCGGCTTCTATGAGCGCCTCGGCTACGTCGTTTACGGACGGGAGATCGACTACCCACCCGGCCACATCAACCACCTGATGCGCAAGGACCTGTAGGACGCCGTCTGTCTGCGAACGCATCCGCGACGCTGTCCGAGGAGCAAGCCACGCGTTCCACGACCTGAGACGCGACCTAGGCTGGAGGGCGTGCTGACCATCGACCAGGCGACGTACGACGCCATCGTCGCGCACGCCAAGCGGGACCACCCCGACGAGGCGTGCGGGGTCGTCGCAGGCCCGGAGGGCAGCGACCGTCCCGAGCGGATGGTCGAGATGGTCAACGCCGCCGGCAGCCCCACCTTCTACGAGTTCGACTCGCACCGAGCTGCTCGCGCTCTACAAGGACATGGACGCCCGGGACGAGGAGCCGGTGGTGATCTACCACTCCCACACCGCGACCGAGGCCTACCCGAGCCGCACCGACATCGGCCTGGCCAGCGAGCCGAACGCCCACTACGTGCTGGTCTCCACCCGCGAGCACGGGAATAACGAGGGCCCGGTGGAGTTCAGGTCCTACAGGATCATGGACGGCGAGGTGACCGAGGAAGAGGTCGCCGTCGTCCCCGCACCAGCCCCACAGTCCGCGAGGAGAACCTGATGGCCATCGAGGTCCGGATCCCGACCATCCTGCGCACCTACACCGGCGGCGAGAAGGCCGTGACCGCCGACGGGGCCAGCCTGAGCGCGCTCATCGACGACCTCGAGGCCAACCACCCCGGCATCAAGGAGCGCTCGTCGAGGAGTCCGACTCAGGGACGGACCTGCGCCGGTTCGTCAACGTCTACATCAACGACGAGGACGTGCGGTTCATCGGCGGGCTCGAGGCCGAGCTCAGCGACGGCGACCAGGTCGTCGTGCTCCCCGCCGTCGCGGGCGGCTGAGCCCACAACCTCGATCCCGAGAGCATTCGATGACCCGCTTCGACAACCTCCTGGCGTCCGTCGGCGGAACGCCGCTGGTCGGTCTGCCCGGTCTTTCGCCCAGTCCCGACGTTCGGCTGTGGGCCAAGCTCGAGGACCGCAACCCCACCGGTTCGATCAAGGACCGCCCGGCCCTGAAGATGATCGAGCAGGCGGAGAAGGACGGCCTGCTGCGCCCCGGCTGCACGATCCTCGAGCCGACGTCGGGCAACACCGGCATCTCCCTGGCCATGGCCGCACGAGCTGAAGGGCTACCGGCTCGTGTGCGTGATGCCCGAGAACACCTCCGCGGAGCGGCGACAGCTGCTGCGGCATGTGGGGCGCCGAGATCGTGTCCTCCCCGGCGGCCGGCGGATCAAACGAGGCCGTTCGGGTGGCCAAGGGCATCGCGGCCGAGCACCCCGACTGGGTGATGCTCTACCAGTACGGCAACGAGGCCAACGCGCTCTCCCACCAGGAGGGCACCGGGCCCGAGCTGCTCGCCGACCTGCCCGGCATCACCCACTTCGTCGCCGGGCTCGGCACCACCGGCACCCTGATGGGGGTCTCCCGCTTCTTCCGCGAGGCCAAGCCGGACGTCAGGATCGTCGCCGCGGAGCCGCGATACGGCGAGCTGGTCTACGGGCTGCGCAACCTCGACGAGGGGTTCGTCCCCGAGCTCTACGACGAGTCGCTGATCGACTCCCGCTTCTCGGTGGGCCCGCGCGACGCCGTACGACGGGTGCGCGAGCTGCTGGACGTCGAGGGCATCTTCGCCGGCATCTCGACCGGCGCGATCCTGCACGCCGCACTCGGCCAGGCGGCGAAGGCGGTCAGGGCCGGGGAGTCCGCCGACATCGCCTTCGTGGTCGCGCGACGGTGGCTGGAAGTACCTCTCGACCGGCGCCTACGAGGGCACCATCGACGACGCCGAGGAGCGGCTCGAGGGCCAGCTCTGGGCGTGATCCACGGTTCGCGGGCTCAGCGCCAGTCCAGGTTCTGCGCCCGGTCGTGCTCGCTGCCCTTGACTGCGTTCAGCCCGAGCAGGTCGAGGGCGAGGTTGGCCACGTCGCCGTTGCGGACCGGCTGGCGGTTGTCGGAGTAGCTCGTCCGCCGATAGCCCGGGTTCGCGTAGTCCGGGTTCAGGCCGTAGAGCCCCGCTTCCGCGGGCCACCGTCGGACCCCACACGAGGAACGGGATGCGGTAGTTGACCAGCCGCGATGCGTCCCCGTGGCTCTTGCCCGAGCCGCCGTGGTCGGCGGTGACCATCAGCACCAGGTGGTTGTGGAGCCTCCCGTGTCCGTTGATCGCCTTCACGATCTGCCCCAGTCTCCGGTCGGCGGCGCGGACGGCGTCGCGGTAGGCCGCCGAGTTCCAGCCGCGGGAATGTCCGGCTTCGTCGGGGCCGGAGAGGTGGAGGAACGTGAACCCGCGATTGTGCTGGAGCAGGTCCTTGCGCGTCATCCGCGCCAGCATTGAGTTGTCGAAGCGCATCCGGTACCTGTCGATGCCGGCGCCCCAGGAGCGCTCGAACAGGGAGAACTTCGTCTTGCTCGCGAACAGCGCGGTCCCGCGCTTCGCGTTGTGCACGACCCGGAAGACCGACGAGACGTCGTGGCCGGCGGCTTGCTGCACCGTGCGTGGCCGGAGCCGGTCGTCGTTCCAGGTCACGCCGTGCCCGCCCCGCGAGGCGGTGATCCGGCGGCCGGTCACCATGCCGGTGTGGTTGGGCAGCGTGACCGTCATCTCCCGCTCGGTGCGGGCGTTGAGGGTCGAGGCGCCCTGGGCCATCAGGCGGTGCAGCGTGGGGGTCCCGGCGCGTCCGAGCTGGGTGATCGCAGACGACCTGAGCCCATCGATCGAGACGGCGAGGACCCGGGTCACCGGGCTCCCTGCGGCGGCCCGGGCAGCGGCGCGTCGCGACTGGCCGGCCTTCGGGTCCGAGTGTGCGGCCGTGGGCGCGGTCTGCGCGGACGTCCGGGTCGCCTGCTCCTGCGGGGCCGGGGTGGCGCCACAGCCGGACACCGCGAGCGCCAGTGTCGCGAGGGCAGCGCACACCGTGCTTGTGGTTCGTGGCATGGCTTCGACACTAACAAGACGTGATGACGATCTCGTGGCCTTCATCTGCCGTTGATGTGCACGGCGGGTGTCTGACGACCTAGCCTTGCGTGTCGTGCCGGCAATCACGGCCGATGCTCCCATCGGCATCTTCGACTCGGGCTTCGGTGGTCTCACCGTGGCCCGCTCGGTCATCGACCAGCTGCCGCACGAGTCGATCGTCTACGTCGGCGACACGGCACGGCAGCCCTACGGCCCGAAGCCGATCGGCGAGGTCCGCGAGTACGCCCTCGAGTGCCTCGACCACCTGGTCGACCGGGGCGTCAAGGCGCTCGTCATCGCCTGCAACTCCGCCAGCGCCGCGGTGCTGCGCGACGCCCGCGAGCGGTACGACGTCCCGGTGGTCGAGGTGATCTACCCCGCGACCCGGCGTGCGGTGGCGGCCAGCCACACCGGCCGGATCGGGGTCATCTGCACCCATGCCACGGCCGAGTCGATGGCCTACGACGACGCGTTCGCGGCGGCGCCACACGTGGAGCTGGTGACCCGCGTCTGCCCCCGGTTCGTCGAGTTCGTCGAGCGGGGCGTCACCGGCGGAGAGGAGCTGCTCGCGGTCGCCCACGACTACCTCGACCCGCTGACCGAGGCTCGGGTCGACACCCTGATCCTCGGCTGCACCCACTACCCGCTGCTCACCGGCGTCATCTCGCTGGTGATGGGCGAGGCCGTCACCCTGGTCAGCAGCGCGGAGGAGTGCGCCAAGGACGTCTACAAGATGCTGGCCGACGACCGGGCTGATGCGAGACGGTGGCGAGCCGACGTACCACTTCCTGACCACCGGCACCCCGGGCGACTTCGAGGCCCATCGGCCAGCGCTTCCTCGGGCCGGAGCTGGTCTCCGCCTCCCAGTTCGCCGGCGGACTGGCATGAAGCTGACCGTCGTCGGCTGCTCCGGGTCCTACCCCGGCCCGGACTCGCCCGCCAGCTGCTACCTCGTCGAGGCCGACGCACGACGGCCGCACCTGGCGGATCCTGCTCGACCTGGGCAGCGGCGCCCTCGGCGCGCTCCACCGGTACGTCGACCCGCTCGCCGTCGACGCCGTGTTCCTCAGCCACCTGCACGCCGACCACTGCCTGGACCTGACCGGCTACTACGTCCTGCGGCGGTACCACCCGGACGGCCACCAGCCGCGGATCCCCGTGTGGGGCCCGATCGGCACGGCCGACCGGATGGCGCGCGCCTACGACCTGCCGCCGGACCCCGGCATGCACGAGGAGTTCGACTTCCACGTCTACGACGGCCCGGTCGGGTTCGGACCGTTCGAGGTCGAGCCGATCGAGGTCGAGCACCCGGTGCCGGCGTTCGGCCTCCGGGTGACCGCGGACGGGCGGACCCTCGGCTACTCCGGGGACACCGGCCCGTGCGCCGGGCTCGACGCCGTCGCCGCGGACGTCGACCTGCTGCTTGCCGAGGCGTCGTTCACCTCCCGCGTACAACAACCCCGCGAAGCTCCACCTCACCGGCGCCGAGGGCGGCGACTCCGCGGCCCGCAGTGGAGCCCGCCGGCTCGTGCTGACCCACGTCCCGCCGTGGGGCGACCCGCGAGGTCGCCCTCGCCGAGGCCCGGACGACGTACGACGGAGACATCGAGCTCGCGACCGCGGGCGCCGTGTTCGAGTGGCCTCGTCCGACCGACGGCGGGTCGGGCAGGATGGGGCCCATGATCAAGGTCGACGGACTGACCAAGGCGTACGGCGGCTTCCTCGCCCTCGACGACATCAGCTTCACCTGCCAGCCCGGCCGGGTGACCGGGTTCCTCGGTCCCAACGGCGCCGGCAAGACCACGACGATGCGGGTCATGGTCGGCCTCACGCCAGCGACCAGCGGCGGGGTCACCATCGGGGGGCTACCACTACCACGACATCCCCAACCCCGGCCGCCACGTCGGGGTGCTGCTCGACGCGTCGCGCCCAGCACGCCGGCCGGACCGGCGGGAGATCCTCACGCTCGGGGCCGAGACGATGGGCCTGCCCGCGTCGCGCGTCGACGAGATGCTCGAGCTGGTCGTCGCTGACCCCGGCCGAGGCGAAGCGCCGGATGCGCAACTACTCGCTCGGCATGAAGCAGCGGCTCGGCATCGCCCACGCGCTGCTCGGGGACCCCTCGGTGCTGATCCTCGACGAGCCGGCCAACGGGCTCGACCCCGCCGGCATCCGCTGGATGCGCGGGCTGCTCAAGGGCTACGCCGACCGCGGCGGCACCGTGCTGCTCTCCAGCCACCTGCTCAACGAGGTGGAGCTGATCGCCGACGAGATGATCCTCATCGGCCAGCGGCAGGATCGTCGCCCAGGGCGACAAGAAGTCGCTGCTCGCCGATGGGCACCGACGTCACGCACGCTGGTGATCGTCGCTCGACAACACAGGCCTCGCACCGGGCTCCTCGAGCGAGGCGGGCTTCGACGGCCACGGCCGCGGGTGAGGGCCGCCTGCGTGTCGACGTGCGCGCACCGTGGAGGTCGGGCCGCGCCGCCGCCGAGACCAGGGATCGTGCTCACCGACCTGCGCTCCGGGGCACGGCCGGCCTCGAGGACCTGTTCCTCGAGCTCACCACCGACGCCCAGCGCGAGCCGACCCGCTTCGATGCACCCCAAGGAGCGCACCGGCATGACCGCCGGACGGCCACCGCGACACCGCCACCCCGACGCTCGACGTCTCGGCCACCCCGCCGATCCCGTTCGGCCGGCTGGTCAGGGTCGAGCTCCGCAAGATCGCTCGACACCCGGGCCGGCGTCTGGCTGCTGATCACGATCGGCCCTGATCACCTGCGGTCGTCGTGACGATCTATGCCTTCGCCGCGCCCGACGGTCAGCAGGACTATCGTCGACTTCACTGGGATCGCCGGCAGCGGCGCTCGGCTCGTTCCTGCTCCCGATGCTGAGCATCCTGCTGGTGACCAGCCGAGTGGAGCCAGCGCACGGCGCTGGTGACCTTCGCCCTCGAGCCGCGCCGGCCCCGGGTCGATCGCTCGCGAAGGTCGTCGCCGGCGTGGCTGCTCGGGCTGGTCGCGATCGATCCTCGCTGTGGCGATCGCCGCGCTCGGCACCGCTGTCGGCGACGCTCGGCGGCAGCTCGGACGACTGGGCGCTCGACGCACTTCGCCTTCAACGGCTTCGTGCTCGCCAGACCTGAGTCGGCGATCTTCATCGGGTTCGCCGTCGGCCTGCTGCTCCTGAACACCGCCGGCGGCGATCGTCGCCTACTTCGTCTACTGCCTGATCCTGCCCCCGTGGTCGGCATCCTGGCGGCATCCTCTGCGAGCGCCTTCGAGGACGTCGCGCCCTGGATCACGCTCAACACCGCTCAGCGTGCCGCTGTTCACCGGCGACTACCAGCCGACGGGCGAGGAGTGGGCCGCAGATCGCCACCTCGGGCACGATCTGCTGATCCTCGCTGCCGCTCGGGTCATGCGGCTGCTGCGGGTCGAGATCAAGTCAACACCGAGAACGAAGCCCGCCGCGTCGGCAGCGGACGTCGCCGAGCACGGTCGGTGGCGTGCCCTAGGTTGGCGGCCATGACTGAAGCACCCGCACGCGCCGACGGCCGCGCCGACGACGAGCTCCGACCGATCAAGATCACCCGCCACTGGCTCGACCACGCCGCCGGCTCGGTGCTGGTCGAGTTCGGCGGCACCCGGGTGCTCTGTGCCGCCTCGGCGTCCGAAGGGGTGCCCGCGCTGGCGGAAGGGCTCCGGTCTCGGCTGGGTCACCGCCGAGTACGCCATGCTTCCGGCCGCCACCAACACCCGCTCGGACCGCGAGTCGGTCAAGGGCCGGATCGGCGGTCGCACCCACGAGATCTCCCGGCTGATCGGCCGGTCCCTGCGGGCGGTCATCGACTACAAGGCGCTCGGCGAGAACACGATCGTGCTCGACTGCGACGTACTCCAGGCCGACGGCGGCACCCGCACGGCCGCGATCACCGGGGCTTACGTCGCCCTCGCCGACGCGGTCGCCCACCTTCGCGGCGCCGGTGCGCTGACGGGCGAGCCGCTCACCGGGTCGGTCGCCGCGGTCAGCGTCGGCATCATCGACGGCGTGCCCCGGCTCGACCTCCCCTACGAGGAGGACGTCCGCGCCGAGACCGACATGAACGTCGTGATGACCGGCGAGGGCAAGTTCGTCGAGGTGCAGGGCACGGCCGAGGGCGTGCCGTTCGAGCGCTCCGAGCTCGACGCGCTGCTCGCCCTCGCCGAGAAGGGCTGCGCCGACCTGACCCGGCTGCAGGGCGAGGCACTCTCGTCGTGACCCTTGAGACGGGCGCGGAGCGCCCGCCTCGGGACCACGCGGGTCTTCCTCGCCTCCCGCAACGCCGAAGAAGCTCGCGGAGATGCAGCGGATCCTGCGCGAGCACGCCCCCGGCATCGTGGTGGTCGGCCTCGACGACGTGCCGGCGTACGACGAGCCCGTCGAGGACCAGCCCACCTTCGAGGGCAACGCGCTGCTCAAGGCCCGCGCCGGCCTGGCCGCGACCGGCCTGCCCACCCTCGCGGACGACAGCGGGCTCTGCGTGGACGCCCTGAACGGGATGCCCGGCGTGCTGTCCGCGCGCTGGGCCGGGCCTCCCAAGGAGGACCGACCGCAACAACGAGCTGCTGCTGGCGCAGCTCGCCGACGTGCCCGACGAGCGCCGTGGCGCCCACTTCACCTGCGCCGTCGCCTTCTGCCAGCCCGCACGGCGGCGAGATCGTCGTGCACGGCGAGATGGACGGCCGGGTGATCCGGGAGCTGCGGGGGAGCGGCGGGTTCGGCTACGACGTCCTGTTCGTCGCCGACGAGCACGCCGACGCCGGCACCACCTCGGCCGAGCTGTCCGCCGAGGAGAAGGACCGGATCTCCCACCGGGGCAGGGCGCTCCGGGAGATCGCTCCTGCCGTGGCTGCGGCGACGCGAGGCGAGCGCGGACACGGGTGACAGTGACCAGCTCGGTGCGCATCGTCCCGCGGCTAGGCTGATAAGCATGCTCGACAACGTCCACGGCACGTGGGCGTTGCTCATCGCAGGCAGCGGGAGGAACCGTGGCGTCGACGAGCAATGATCGCGGCTCGCGGGCCTCGCTCCTCGCCGCAGTCGGCGTGGTACTGCTCGTCACCGGTGTCGGTCTCGCGACGAGCTCCGACCCGGCCGAGCCAGGTCGAGCGGCACCGCGAGAGGAATCGCGGCCCGATTCGGCGACAATAGTTCCACCCACCCGGCTGAAGCCGTCCCCGCCGTCAAGGCACCCGGCGGCAGGGGTGCCAACGCGTGTCGCGGTCAGGCGGCTCGCGATCGATGTACCGGTCATCCCCATCGCGCCCGAGGGTGACGTCCTCGTCCCGCCGGCCAACCCCCTCGAGCTCGGCTGGTACAAGTACGGCGCCCGAGCGGGCGCCGTCCAGGGCAGCTCGGTGATCACGGGGCACACCGTGCACACCGGGGGCGGGGCACTCGACGAGCTCGACGACCTTCGGGCAGGCGACACCGTCCGTGTCAGCACGGCCAGGGGCACCATCGGCTACCGCGTGAACGAGGTAAGCATCCTCAGCAAGACCCAGTTTGCGCGCAAGGCACAGAAGGTCTTCAGCTCCACGGTCCCGGGCCGGCTCGTGCTGATCACCTGCACCGACTGGAACGGCGTGGACTACCTCAGCAACACGGTCGTGTACGCCAATCCCGCGCCGGCCACCTGAAACGCCGGCCCCTCGACGCGCCTGTGCGGTCTTGGCGTTGGCAGCCACTGCCGACCGACACTTGACGTTGGAAATATCACCCGCTTCGGATGAGGCTGCATGACTTACCCGGCTCGTAGCGTGGTTAGGTCCGTCCGGGGGGTGGGATCATGGGCTCACCGCGATGCTCGGCTCCGTTGCCGTGTTGTGTATATCGATGGGCCCCGGTCGATTGGGTTGCTTAGGGGCTATTGCTCATTGAAAGACTCGCCAGGAACTACTAATAGGCGATCTTTCAAAATGCAATGGGCCCGCTCCAGTTAATTGATCCTAGATCACCACCAAAGGTGGCGGGGGATGAACGGGATACCTCAAAGGGGTGCGCTGTCTCCACTCGGGAGACGTGATCGTCGAGCACGCAGCGGCGCGATCCCGAGTTTGGCCGTAGTCCTCGCCCTCGTCGGGGGCTGGGTGGGGCTACCCGCCAGTGCATCCGCCGACGCTCCCGCAGCGGTCACGGTCCGGGCCACGGCCAGCCCGGCTTCCGGTGGCGCCGTCGATCCCGGCGCCACGATCACCTACACGCTCGACGTTCAAGTTCAGGAGCCGCTGCCGGATGGCGCGACGGTGGTCGACGATCTGTCTGGCCTGCTCGATCACGCCTCTGTCACCACATCTGAAGCCGACCTTGCCAAGCAGGGCCTCACGCTTCACCTGAGGGACAAGGAACTCTTATGGCGTGTGCCTCCGCTTGACGTGCGGGGCACGTCGAGCCCGAAGGCCAGCACCTCGTTCCAGGCCACGGTGGCAGCCGACGCGCCGGACGGGGCGGAGTTGACCACGGCCGCCGCGTTGCAGGGAGAGTCCTGCGGCGAGGACGAACCGTGCGCAACCAAACTCACAGTCCAGGCCGAGCCGCCGCAGTCGCCTGGCCCCAGCAACCCGACGCCGAGCGACCCCGCCGCGACCACCCAGCCAACGCCGAGCAGCTCACCAAGCGACCCCGCGCCCTCAGGACCGCCTGCGACGCCCAACACCTCGTCCCCGGCCGCCTCCTTCGCAGACTTGGCTGAGGGAGTGGCCGCACTCGCAGCCGTAGATTGTCCCTTAGAACCCCAGAACGCTCCGGTCACCCCGGGCGGTTTCGAGATCGACGGCAACCTGTGCACAAACGATCCCGCGAACTTCATAGACTGGGACGACGCTGCCGCCCCAGTCATCGACCCGACCGGACGCGACGATGCCTCGGCATTCCGCACAGGGGCAAGTGAAGCCGACGGTCCTGGCTGGACCGTCGGTGAGACAACCGACACCATCACCGGGATCGGGAGCGGTCAGGCACGCGCAGACCTCCAACGCGTGTACGGGTACACACCGGTACCGGACCCGGGCGATGACGTCTTCGCCTACTTCGGTTTCGAATTGCTAGGCGGCACCGGTACGACGAGCGTGCACGTTGAGTTGAACCAGAAGCCCAACGACGACCCCTCCTGCCCCCCGGTGGGTCCGCGGGGGCTGCGTGGAGAGCCCAGCCCATGTCGGACGATCGGCGATCTGCTTCTGGCGTTCGACAAGAACGGCAACACCCTCCTCAACCTTGCAGCGGCCTGGACATGGAACGGTTCAGCCTGGGAGTCGACGATCCTCGAGCCGGGAGTGGCCCAGGGCCGGGTTAACGCCGTCCCCATCGCGACCCTGTCGCCCGGCGGGACACTTGATGCGGGTCAGTTCGGTGAGGTCGCCGTCAATCTGAGCACACTGTTCGAGGACCTCAGTTGCAGCGGCAACTTCGGCACCCTGAACGTGCGTACGAGTGCATCGACGACGCTCACCTCGTCCCTCATCGACTGGGTCGCACCGATCCCTGTCAGCGTTCCGAGCACGTGTCCGGTGGTCGTCCTGCAAAAGCAGTGGCTGAACGGCGCCACCGGGGACCAGGCGGTCCTGTCCATCGCCGGCGGCACCCCGGACCCGGCCACCTCGACCTCGACGGCGAACGGCCAGCCCACCTTTACCGACACCGCGAACCAGTCGACCGCCGCTGTCGAGCCGGGATCCCAGGTGAGCCTCGCCGAGACTCTGGGCGCCGGAAACGGGGGCACCTATACAAGCACCATCGGGTGTGACAACGGAATCCTCACGCCGCCTCAGGGCGGCACCTCCGGCTCGTTCACGATGCCGAACAATTTGGGTGCCGGTGCCACGGTCACCTGCACGTTCACCAACACCCGGCAGTCGGCCACGGTGGTGTTGCAGAAGCACTGGAACAACGGCGCCACCGGGGACGTCGCGACCTGTCCATCGCCGGCGGCACCCCGGACCCGGCCACCGCGACCTCCACGGTCACCGATGGCACCGGGGCCGACGTTCACCGACGACGGCCAACCAGGCGTCCGCCGGCGGTGTACACCGGCGATGAGGTGACCGTGACCGAGGACCTGCCGGGCGACCAACGCCGGCAGCTACGACACCGAGCTGACCTGTGACAACGGGGTCGTCCCGGACGCCGACGGCACCTTCACCGTCACCGCCGCGATGGTCGAGACCGCGGTCACCTGCACGTTCACCAACACCCGGCAGTCGGCCACGGTGGTGTTGCAGAAGCACTGGAACAACGGCGCCACCGGGGACGAGGCGGTCCTGTCCCTCGCCGGCGGCACCCCGGACCCGGCCACCGCGACCTCCACGGTCACCGACGCCACCGGCCCCACGTTCACCGACGAGCGACAACCAGGCCGCCGCCGGCGTGGACACCGGCGATGAGGTGACCGTGACCGAGGACCTGCCGGGCACCAACGCCGGCGGCTACGACACCGAGCTGACCTGTGACAACGGGGTGGTCCCGGACGCCGGCACCTTCACCGTCACCGCCGCCCTGGCCGACACCACGGTCACCTGCACGTTCACCAACACCCGGCAGTCGGCCACGGTGGTGTTGCAGAAGCACTGGAACAACGGCGCCACCGGGGACCAGGCGGTCCTGTCCCTCGCCGGCGGCACCCCGGACCCGGCCACCGCGACCTCCACGGTCACCGACGCCACCGGCCCCACGTTCACCGACGAGGACAACCAGGCCGCCGCCGGCGTGGACACCGGCGATGAGGTGACCGTGACCGAGGACCTGCCGGGCACCAACGCCGGCGGCTACGACACCGAGCTGACCTGTGACAACGGGGTGGTCCCGGACGCCGGCACCTTCACCGTCACCGCCGCCCTGGCCGACACCACGGTCACCTGCACGTTCACCAACACCCGGCAGTCGGCCACGGTGGTGTTGCAGAAGCACTGGAACAACGGCGCCACCGGGGACCAGGCGGTCCTGTCCCTCGCCGGCGGCACCCCGGACCCGGCCACCGCGACCTCCACGGTCACCGACGCCACCGGCCCCACCTTCACCGACGAGGACAACCAGGCCGCCGCCGGCGTGGACACCGGCGATGAGGTGACCGTGACCGAGGACCTGCCGGGCACCAACGCCGGCGGCTACGACACCGAGCTGACCTGTGACAACGGGGTGGTCCCGGACGCCGGCACCTTCACCGTCACCGCCGCCCTGGCCGACACCACGGTCACCTGCACGTTCACCAACACCCGGCAGTCGGCCACGGTGGTGTTGCAGAAGCACTGGAACAACGGCGCCACCGGGGACCAGGCGGTCCTGTCCCTCGCCGGCGGCACCCCGGACCCGGCCACCGCGACCTCCACGGTCACCGACGCCACCGGCCCCACCTTCACCGACGAGGACAACCAGGCCGCCGCCGGCGTGGACACCGGCGATGAGGTGACCGTGACCGAGGACCTGCCGGGCACCAACGCCGGCGGCTACGACACCGAGCTGACCTGTGACAACGGGGTGGTCCCGGACGCCGGCACCTTCACCGTCACCGCCGCCCTGGCCGACACCACGGTCACCTGCACGTTCACCAACACCCGGCAGTCGGCCACGGTGGTGTTGCAGAAGCACTGGAACAACGGCGCCACCGGGGACCAGGCGGTCCTGTCCCTCGCCGGCGGCACCCCGGACCCGGCCACCGCGACCTCCACGGTCACCGACGCCACCGGCCCCACCTTCACCGACGAGGACAACCAGGCCGCCGCCGGCGTGGACACCGGCGATGAGGTGACCGTGACCGAGGACCTGCCGGGCACCAACGCCGGCGGCTACGACACCGAGCTGACCTGTGACAACGGGGTGGTCCCGGACGCCGGCACCTTCACCGTCACCGCCGCCCTGGCCGACACCACGGTCACCTGCACGTTCACCAACACCCGGCAGTCGGCCACGGTGGTGTTGCAGAAGCACTGGAACAACGGCGCCACCGGGGACCAGGCGGTCCTGTCCCTCGCCGGCGGCACCCCGGACCCGGCCACCGCGACCTCCACGGTCACCGACGCCACCGGCCCCACCTTCACCGACGAGGACAACCAGGCCGCCGCCGGCGTGGACACCGGCGATGAGGTGACCGTGACCGAGGACCTGCCGGGCACCAACGCCGGCGGCTACGACACCGAGCTGACCTGTGACAACGGGGTGGTCCCGGACGCCGGCACCTTCACCGTCACCGCCGCCCTGGCCGACACCACGGTCACCTGCACGTTCACCAACACCCGGCAGTCGGCCACGGTGGTGTTGCAGAAGCACTGGAACAACGGCGCCACCGGGGACCAGGCGGTCCTGTCCCTCGCCGGCGGCACCCCGGACCCGGCCACCGCGACCTCCACGGTCACCGACGCCACCGGCCCCACCTTCACCGACGAGGACAACCAGGCCGCCGCCGGCGTGGACACCGGCGATGAGGTGACCGTGACCGAGGACCTGCCGGGCACCAACGCCGGCGGCTACGACACCGAGCTGACCTGTGACAACGGGGTGGTCCCGGACGCCGGCACCTTCACCGTCACCGCCGCCCTGGCCGACACCACGGTCACCTGCACGTTCACCAACACCCGGCAGTCGGCCACGGTGGTGTTGCAGAAGCACTGGAACAACGGCGCCACCGGGGACCAGGCGGTCCTGTCCCTCGCCGGCGGCACCCCGGACCCGGCCACCGCGACCTCCACGGTCACCGACGCCACCGGCCCCACCTTCACCGACGAGGACAACCAGGCCGCCGCCGGCGTGGACACCGGCGATGAGGTGACCGTGACCGAGGACCTGCCGGGCACCAACGCCGGCGGCTACGACACCGAGCTGACCTGTGACAACGGGGTGGTCCCGGACGCCGGCACCTTCACCGTCACCGCCGCCCTGGCCGACACCACGGTCACCTGCACGTTCACCAACACCCGGCAGTCGGCCACGGTGGTGTTGCAGAAGCACTGGAACAACGGCGCCACCGGGGACCAGGCGGTCCTGTCCCTCGCCGGCGGCACCCCGGACCCGGCCACCGCGACCTCCACGGTCACCGACGCCACCGGCCCCACCTTCACCGACGAGGACAACCAGGCCGCCGCCGGCGTGGACACCGGCGATGAGGTGACCGTGACCGAGGACCTGCCGGGCACCAACGCCGGCGGCTACGACACCGAGCTGACCTGTGACAACGGGGTGGTCCCGGACGCCGGCACCTTCACCGTCACCGCCGCCCTGGCCGACACCACGGTCACCTGCACGTTCACCAACACCCGGCAGTCGGCCACGGTGGTGTTGCAGAAGCACTGGAACAACGGCGCCACCGGGGACCAGGCGGTCCTGTCCCTCGCCGGCGGCACCCCGGACCCGGCCACCGCGACCTCCACGGTCACCGACGCCACCGGCCCCACCTTCACCGACGAGGACAACCAGGCCGCCGCCGGCGTGGACACCGGCGATGAGGTGACCGTGACCGAGGACCTGCCGGGCACCAACGCCGGCGGCTACGACACCGAGCTGACCTGTGACAACGGGGTGGTCCCGGACGCCGGCACCTTCACCGTCACCGCCGCCCTGGCCGACACCACGGTCACCTGCACGTTCACCAACACCCGGCAGTCGGCCACGGTGGTGTTGCAGAAGCACTGGAACAACGGCGCCACCGGGGACCAGGCGGTCCTGTCCCTCGCCGGCGGCACCCCGGACCCGGCCACCGCGACCTCCACGGTCACCGACGCCACCGGCCCCACCTTCACCGACGAGGACAACCAGGCCGCCGCCGGCGTGGACACCGGCGATGAGGTGACCGTGACCGAGGACCTGCCGGGCACCAACGCCGGCGGCTACGACACCGAGCTGACCTGTGACAACGGGGTGGTCCCGGACGCCGGCACCTTCACCGTCACCGCCGCCCTGGCCGACACCACGGTCACCTGCACGTTCACCAACACCCGGCAGTCGGCCACGGTGGTGTTGCAGAAGCACTGGAACAACGGCGCCACCGGGGACCAGGCGGTCCTGTCCCTCGCCGGCGGCACCCCGGACCCGGCCACCGCGACCTCCACGGTCACCGACGCCACCGGCCCCACCTTCACCGACGAGGACAACCAGGCCGCCGCCGGCGTGGACACCGGCGATGAGGTGACCGTGACCGAGGACCTGCCGGGCACCAACGCCGGCGGCTACGACACCGAGCTGACCTGTGACAACGGGGTGGTCCCGGACGCCGGCACCTTCACCGTCACCGCCGCCCTGGCCGACACCACGGTCACCTGCACGTTCACCAACACCCGGCAGCGCGGGTCGTCGACGCCACCGTCGGTGGCGCCAGGACAGCCGGGGTCGCCTGGGTCGCCCGGGACGCCAGGGTCGTCCGGGACGCCAGGATCGCCCGGGACGCCAGGAGGAGCAGGTGTACCCACGGCCGTCGACGCGGGGCTGCCCGGAGCCGAGGCTGCCGAGCGCCAGCAGGCGATGCTCGTTGGCTTGATGCTGCTGGTCTCGGGTGCCGCGCTGTTGGCCGGAGTGGCGATCGGTGGCCGTCACCGCCGTACTCGCTGGCACTGAGCATCACGGCGGGCTGAAGGGGGTGTCGGAGGGGGGACTTGAACCCCCACGCCCGAAGGCACGGCATCCTAAATGCCGCGTGTCTGCCAGTTCCACCACTCCGACTCGTCCTGAAGTCTACGAAGCCGCGTGGCAGGGCTCGCGGACTGTCTCTCAGTCCAGTCCCAGGTCGCGCCGCAGCTTCGCGACGTGGCCGGTGGCCTTCACGTTGTACTGCGCGAGCTCGATCCGCCCATCCTCGTCGACGACGAAGGTGGACCGGATGACTCCCTCGACGACCTTGCCGTAGAGCTTCTTCTCCCCGAACGCGCCGTAGGCCTTCAGCGCGGTCTTGTCCGGGTCGGACAGCAGGGTGATCGTCAGGGCGTCGCGGTCGCGGAACTTGCCCAACTTCGAAGGCGAGTCCGGTGAGATCCCGAGCACCTCGTAGCCGGCGCCGCGCAGCGACTCCAGGGAGTCGGTGAAGTCGCACGCCTGCTTGGTGCACCCCGGCGTCATCGCGGCGGGGTAGAAGTAGACGATGACCTTGCGGCCGCGCAGGTCGCGCAGGGTGACCTGTTCCCCGGTGTCGCTGTCGAGGGTGAAGTCGGGCGCCTGGTCACCCCGGTCGAGACGGTCGCTCTTCGTTCGGGCAGTGCTCATCTCGCTCCTTGACTGTAATGTGCACACACATAGGCTGGGTCTGACACTGGTCGGATCAATCCTTGGATTGAGGAGGTCGCCCAGCGACCGTCTCGAAATCTACCGGCCCACAGGAGCCCGCATGCACGTGCCCGACGGTTTCATCGACGCCACCACCTCGCTCGCCACGGGCGCGGTCGCGGTGGCAGGGGTGACCTTGGCGTTGCGCGGAGCGAGGCGTGAGCTCGACGACCGCACCGCGCCGATGGCCGGGCTGGTCGCGACGTTCGTCTTCGCGGGCCAGATGATGAACTTCCCGGTCGGCGCCGGGACCAGCGGCCACCTGCTCGGCGGAACCCTGGCTGCGGTCCTCGCCGGCCCGTGGACAGCTGTCCTTGCGATCACCGTGGTCCTGCTGGTCCAGGCGTTGCTCATGGCCGACGGCGGCATCACCGCGCTCGGCACCAACGTCACGCTGATGGCACTCGTCGCGGTCGTGGTCGGCTGGCTCGTGTTCCGGCTGGTGCGGGCGGTACTGCCGCGTCGTACCACCTCGGTGGCGCCGGCCGCGGCGATCGGGGCCTTCGTGAGCGTGCCGGTCGTGGCGCTGGCCTTCACCGCGATCTACGCCGTCGGAGGCACCGCACCGGTCGCGCTCGACACGGTGCTCACCGCGATGCTCTCGTGGCACCTCGTGATCGGCCTGGGCGAAGCGGCGATCACCGGTCTCGTGGTGGCCAGCGTGGTCGCGGTCCGGCCCGACCTCGTCTACGGCGCCCGCGGAGCGCTCGGCGCCCGGCAGCTCGAGATCCGGGCGGGGGCGAGCGCATGAGCACCCGGACCTTCCTGCTCACGGGGCTGGTCGTGGCGCTGCTCATCGCCGGGGTGGGTAGCTACTACGCCAGCGGTCACGCCGACGGGCTCGAGCGGGTCGCCGAGCAGGTCGGCTTCATCGACCGCGCCGAGAGCTCGCCGACGGCCGACGGCCCGTTCGCCGGCTACTCCACCCGAGGTGTGGACGACGGGCGGCTCGGCGGCGGGCTGGCCGGAGTCGCGGGGTCCCTGCTGGTCCTGGTCGTCGCGTTCGGGCTCTTCCGGGCACTTCGGCGGCGTGACCCGTCGGACGAGCCCGCCCGGGATCGGGCCTGAGCATGGGCGCCGGACACGGGCACAAGCTCCACTACCACGGTCACAGCGTGGTCCACCGGGCTCCCGCGCACCTCAAGCTGGCCGGCCTGGTCGCCTTCATGCTGGCCGTGGTCGCCACCCCGATCGACCGGTACGCCGTCTTCGCCGGCTGGGCGGCCCTGCTCCTGATCGTCGTGGCGGCCTCGCGCGTGCCCCCGCCCTATCTGGCCCGGCGGATGGTGGTCGAGGTGCCGTTCGTGGTCTTCGCGCTGCTGCTGCCGTTCATCGCAACCGGGCCGCAGATCGAGTTCTTCGGCCTGACCGTGTCCGAAGCCGGTCTCGTAGCCGCGGCCGGCTTGCTCATGAAGGGGACCCTCGGCGTCCTCGCTGCGCTGACGCTGGCCGCCACCACCGAGCCCGACGACGTCCTCCGCGGGCTTCAGCGGCTGCGGGTGCCCGAGCCGCTGGTGCAGATCATGGGGTTCATGATCCGCTACCTCGACGTGGTCACCGGCGAGATGGGGCGGATGCTCACCGCGCTGCGCTCGCGCGGCTGCGACCCGCGTTCGCCTCGGCACTGGCCAGCCCTGGCCCGGTCTCTGGGCGCCCTCTTCATCCGCTCCTACGAGCGCGGCGAACGCGTCCACCTCGCGATGCTGTCGCGCGGCTACACCGGGACCTTGCCCCGATGAGCATCCCCGTTCTCGACGTCCGCGGGCTGGCCTACGCCTACCCCGATGGCCACCAGGCGCTCTACGGCGTCGACCTGCACGTCCACCGGGGCGAGAGCGTCGCCCTGCTCGGTCCCAACGGCGCGGGCAAGACGACGCTGGTGCTCCACCTCAACGGCATCCTCACCGCAGGTGCCGGCTCGGTCGAGGTCAGCGGCCTCCCGGTCGTGAAGGAGAACCTCCAGGAGATCCGACGCCGAGTCGGCATCGTCTTCCAGGACCCCGACGACCAGCTGTTCCTCGGCACGGTAAGGCAGGACGTTGCCTTCGGACCGGCCAACCTCGGACTGAAGGGGAGCGCCCTCGAGCGCCGGGTGATGGAGTCGCTGGAGAGGGTGGGCATGGCCGACTTCGCGGACCGGCCTCCCCACCACCTGTCCTTCGGCCAGCGGCGACGGGTCGCGGTGGCCACGGTGCTCGCCATGGAGCCCGAGATCCTGGTCCTCGACGAGCCCTCGTCGAACCTCGACCCCGCCTCCCGCCGCGAGCTCGCCGAGATCCTCCGCTCGATCGACGTGACCTTGCTGATGGTGACCCACGACCTTCCGTACGCCCTCGAGCTCTGCCCCCGGTCGGTCGTACTGGGTGACGGGATCGTCGTGGCCGACGGTGCGACGTACGACGTCCTCACCGACGACGACCTGATGCGGGCCCACCGTCTGGAGCTGCCCTTCGGGTTCGACCCGCGCCTCGTTGGTAACCTTCCCGCGTGACCAACGAGACGTCCCTCGAACACGACATCGAAGAGACCCGTGAGCGCCTGGCGCACACCATCGACCAGCTGATCTACCGCGTTCACCCCAAGACGATCGTCAGCCGCGAGGTCACCAGCGTGAAGGCGCACTACGTCGACGTCGAGACCGGCGCGCCGCGCACCGACAACATCCTCAAGACCGCCGGCTTGGTCGTTGGGTGCGTCGCGCTGTTCGTGGTGGTCCGCAAGGTCGTTCGCTGAGCAGCCTCCTGTGCCTGCTCCGAAGACCCCCATCAAGATGCTGCACGACCGGATCATGGTCGAGCTCGACGATGATGCGGGGGAGCGCAAGTCCAGCGGCGGCATCGTGATCCCGGCCACCGCGGCCATGGGCGCGCGTCGTCTCGCCTGGTCCCGGGTGGTCGCCGTGGGTCCGCACGCCCGGGCGATCGAGGCCGGCGACCGCGTGCTCTTCGACCCGGAGGACAAGTCCGAGGTCGAGGTGGCCGGCGAGCTCTACGTCGTGATGCGCGAACGCGACGTCCACGCCGTGGCCTCCGACCGGCTCGGCGACGAGGCGACCGGGCTGTACCTCTGACACAGCCCCGTGACATAACTTCGGGCCGGGGTCGCACGTTGACCCTCACATGCCCCGGAACCGTCTGACCGCCCTGCTCGCCTGCGCGACCCTGGTGCCCCTCACCGCGATCGCGACCTCGACGCCGGGTGCCAGCGCGCAGCAGGCCCCCGCGAGCGCCCCTGCCGACAGCTACTCCGCCACCATCAAGCGCACCAGCCACGGCATCCCACACGTCACCGCGGACAACTTCGGCTCCCTGGGGTTCGGCAGCGGGTACGCCTCCGCCGAGACCTCGATCTGCACCCTCGCCGACACCCTGGTCACCGCCCGGGCACAGCGGTCACGGTGGTTCGGACCCGAGGCTCGCTACAACGACCAGGTCACACTCGAGGCATCGAACCTCCAGGTGGACGCCTTCGTCCAGGACCTCCACAACCGGAAGATCGTCGAGAAGCTGCTCGCCGACGAGGACCGCGGCCCGGGACCCCAGGCTCGCGAGATGGTCCGCGGCTACGTCGAGGGGGTCAACCGCTACCTCGACCGGGTCGGTCCGGCCGGGGTCAGCGACCCCGAGTGCAAGGGCGCCGGCTACCTCCGGCAGGAGGCACGCCCGATCGACCTCTGGTACGGCGTCTACCTCGCCAACCTGCTTGCCTCGAGCGGGGTGTTCGTCAAGGAGATCGTCGACGCCGACCCTCCGTCGCCCGACGACCCGGGGATCCCCAACCCCACCGCGAGCTCGGTGGACCGGGATGAGCTGCTGCGCGGCCTGGGCCGGGACCCGTCCGCGCCGTTCGGGTCCAACGCGACCGCCCTGGGCGGCGACGCGACCACCACCGGCAAGGGCATGCTGCTGGGCAACCCGCACTTCCCGTGGCGTGGCCGCTACCGGTTCACCCAGCAGCACCTGACCATCCCCGGGAGGTACGACGTCGCCGGGGCCTCGTTGATCGGCTCGCCGGTGGTCAACATCGGGTGGAACAACGACGTGGCCTGGAGCCACACCGTCTCGACCGCCTACCGCTTCACGCCCTACGAGTACCGCCTCGCCGGCCCGACGACGTACCTCACCGACAGCGGGCCGCAGGAGCTGAAGCGCCGTGAGGTGACCGTGACGGTGCGCCGCGAGGACGGCTCGCTGGGCAAGGTGAAGGAGGACCTCTACCGGACACCCGAGGGCTACGTTGCCGACGCCCCAGCCCTCCTGATGCCGTGGTCGGTCGCGAGCGTCTGGGCGATCCGGGACGCCAACGCCGAGCACCTGCGCACGGTCGACACGTTCCTGCAGATGGGCAAGGCCACCGACGTGCGTGACCTGCTGGCCCGCCAGGACGAGGCGGCCGGCATGCCGTGGGTGAACACCACCGCAGCCGACCGCAACGGTGACGCGCTCTATGCCGACCACTCGGTGGTCCCCAACGTCACCGACGAGATGGCCGAGCAGTGCATGACTCCCACCGGCCGGATCCTCGACGGCCTCGCCGGCCTGCCCGGTCTCGACGGCACCCGCGCTTCTTCCGGCTGCAGGTGGGGCACCGACGAGGACGCCTCCCGACCCGGAGTCTTCGGCCCGGGCAACCTGCCCTACGCCATCCGGCGCGACTGGGTCGCCAACGCCAACGACTCCTACTGGCTGCCCAACCCCGACGAGCGGCTCGAGGGCTACGACCACATCATCGGCTGCGAGCGGTGCGAGCGGACGATGCGCACCCGCATGGTCTACCGCTACATCCAGGATCGGCTGGCCGGGACCGACGGGCTCGCACCCGACCAGCTGGAGTCGCCGGCCACGTTCCGCGGCCACGAGCACGAGAACCGGCTGATGGCGGCCGAGGTGATGCGCGCCAACGGTGATCTCGACACCCTCTGCGAGTCCACCGGGGAGACCCGGGCCTGCCAGGTCCTGCACGACTGGGATGGCCGGTCGGAGCGCAGCTCCCGGGGCACCCACATCTTCGAGGAGTTCGTGGCTCGGCTGCCCGGTCAGGGCGTGTGGCGGACGCCGTTCGACCCGGCCGAGCCGCTGACGACGCCGCGGGACCTCAACACCCTCAATCCACTGGTCCGCCAGGCGATGGCCGACGCCATCGACTCGCTGCGCCAGCGGGGCATCCCGTTCGACGCGACCTGGGGGTCGCTCCAGGTCGCGGGAGACCGTGGCGCGTCGCCGATCGCGCTCGGGGGCGGCACCGGTGACTCGGTCGGCAACGCCAACGCCCTCGCCTCGCGCTGGCCCGAGGACAACACCGACCACTACCGCCCGATCACCTACGGCTCGTCGCACATCCAGGCGATCTCGTTCCTGGCCGGCGGCGGAGTCGACGCCCGCACGATCCTGACCTACGGCCAGTCGGAGGACCCGACCTCTCCGTGGTCGGAGGACCAGACCCGGATCTTCGGCGATGGCGAGTGGGTGCACTTCCCCTGGACCGACGAGGAGATCGGGCAGCAAACGGTCGACAACTACACCGTCGCGACGCCCTGAGACAGGGCGCGCCCGCGGCGCGTCCAGGTTTCACAGCCCCGTGACGGGTCGCCCTCACCATCCCAGGTAGTCCCGGCGTTCGACCGGGCGTACCTACCTTGGAGGTGGGATCCGCGTGCGTGGAGCAGCTCCGGCCCAGGTCGCGGTCATCCGGCTTGACCCTGCTCACAACATCACGGTCCTCGCGACCAGCGACGCCAGGCGGGTCGACGTCAGTCTCGTCGACAAGGACCGCGGAGAGCCCCAGCGCATGGTCGAGAAGCGGGCGACGGTCTCCGGCAGCACCTGGAAGGTCTCGTTCAGGCCGGGGCAGCTGTCGCGCCTGGACGGACGCTTCCGCGTCTCCAGCCTGCACACCCTGACGGGCGAGACCGCCCGGATCGGTGGGCCCACCAAGTTCGCCATCAGGAAGCTCAGATGAACTAACAAAACGATTGGGAGGACGGGGCATGCACAACAACCGAAAGAGGCTGGGCACGGGTCTTGCGGCGGCGGTGGCCGTCGCAGTCGGATTCCTCGCGGTGCCGCCAGTATTGGCGGCCACCACGAACGTCGCTGCGAACGACAACAGGACTTTTAGTCCCCAGACCGTCAACCCGGCCGTCGGGGGGAGCATCCACTGGACCGCCAGTGGCGTGGACGATCACAGCGTCCACCAGAACAACAACGTCTTCGACTCGGGCAACCCGGGGCCTGGCCTCGACTTCACCCGCACGTTCTCCGCGGGGACGTTCGCCTACCTGTGTGAGGAGCACGGCGACCGGGGCATGAGGGGGACGGTCAGGGTTGCCCCCCAGACACTGAGTGCCCCTGCGGGACTCAACTTCACCGTCAAGTGGGCGGCCGCGGGAACCAACACCGGGAACCGCTTCGACGTGATGTACCGCGTCGGCAGCGGACCCTGGAAGACGTGGCGCAACAACACGAGCGCCAGGTCCATGGTCTTCGGCGGCGCGGGGCCGGTGGCAGTGGCTCGCGGCAAGAGCTACTCGTTCAAGGTGCGGTCGGGCACGGGTACGGGCTCGATTCAGAGCGGCTTCTCACCGGTCAGGTCGTTCCGCGCGAGCTGATCCGTTGACACACCTGCGTTCTCAGTGACGTGGGCGCCCCCTCATCCCTCGGGGATGAGGCGGGTCGGTGTCAACGCGAGCAGGCTCGAAACCCACTGATCGTCGAGGAGGGTTTCGTCATGTCGCAGAGTGCGCAGGCAGGTTCCGTGCCCAAGGCGTCTGAGGGTTACTCGGGATGGGTTGGCTGGATCGCGTTCGCCGGCGTGATCATGATGATGCTCGGCACCTTCCACGCGATCCAGGGACTGGTGGCGCTGTTCAACGACGAGTACTACCTCGTCGGTTCGTCCGGTCTGGTGCTCGAGCTCGACTACACCGCCTGGGGCTGGGTGCACCTCATTGCCGGTGCGATCCTGGTGGCTGCGGGGCTGGGCGTCTTCGGCGGACAGGTATGGGCGCGGATCGTCGGCGTGGCCACAGCCATGCTCAGCGCGATCGTCAACGTCGTGTTCCTGGCCGCCTACCCGGTGTGGTCGCTCATGATGATCGCGCTCGCCGTCGTCCTGATCCTCGCGCTCACGGTCCACGGCTCCGAAGTCAAGGCTCGCCGCTGACCCAGCTCGTGAGCTCATCCGTAACAGGTGAGGCGGTCCGGAGCGGACGGTGCCGAGACTGGACTCCGTCGAGGAGAAAGGCCTGTCAATGTCGTTCTGGGAAGTCCTGTGGTTCTGTTTCGTGAGTTTCGTGTTCATCGCCTATTTGATGGTGATGTTCTCGATCATCGCCGACATCTTCCGCGATCCGGACGCGTCAGGGGTGGCCAAGGCGGTGTGGTTCATCGCGCTGATCTTCCTGCCGTTCGTCACGGCGATCATTTACCTCATCACGCGTGGCAAGAGCATGCAGGAGCGCTCAGCCCGCCAGGTCGCCGCGGCCAAGCAGCAGCAAGACGAATACATTCGGGAAGTTGCGGGCTCGTCCCCGGCAGAGCAGATCGAGAAGGCTCACGTCATGCTGGACCGAGGCGCCATCACGCCGGCTGAGTTCGATCAGCTCAAGGCGAAGGCCCTGGCCTGAGCGCGGCACGCGCACCGACTGCAACGTGGCCGCACGGGTCGGACGAGCAGGAAAGCCGTGCCGCGCGTACCGAGCGAGGCCGAAGCGCCCGATCCGCCGTCCCCCGGCGGGCCCACGGCGAGTGGAAACCTGCCCCCGACCGCGCCGACCCCGTCCGGATCCTGTCCGACCAGGCGAGGTCGCGGCTGCAGGAGCTGCTGCTCCTGCGCAACGAACGCATGTCCGAGTCGCCGTTCGCGTTCTTCCGCGGCAGCGCGGCGGTGATGGCTGCCGACCTGGCCACGACGCCTGTCTCCGGCATCCGAGTCCAGCTCTGCGGTGATGCGCACCTGTCGAACTTCGGCGGGTACGCCTCGCCGGACAGGACCTTGGTCTTCGACCTCAACGACTTCGACGAGACGCTGCCGGGGCCGTGGGAGTGGGACGTCAAGCGGCTGGTGGCCAGCGTGGAGATCGCCGCCCGGGATCGGGAGTACGGCGATCGAAAGCGCCGCAAGATCGTGGTGACGACGTCTCGCGCCTACCGAACGGCGATGCGTGAGTTCGCGTCAGCCGGGCTGCTCGACGTGTGGTACAGCCGGATGACGCCCGCCGACATCCGGGACCGTTGGGGCGCCTCCGCGGGGCCCAAGGCCCATGGCGCGCTCGACCGACTGGTCGAGAAGGCCATGCGCAAGGACAGTGTCCGCGCGACCTCGAAGCTGACCAGGGTGGTCGGGGGAAGGCCAAGGTTCCTCAGCGACCCACCACTCCTGGTGCCCGTCTCCGAGCTCGTGGACTCGGAGGCCCACCTCGCCATGGAGGAGGTGGTCCGTCAGGCCCTGCGGAGCTATCGGAACAGCCTCCCCGGATCGCGGCAACACCTCCTCGAGCAGTTCCGGTACGCCGACGTGGCACGCAAGGTTGTCGGCGTCGGCAGTGTCGGCACCAGGGCCTGGTCGCTCCTGATGCTGGGGGTGGATGACGAGCCGCTGGTGCTGCAGCTCAAGGAGGCCGGGGAGTCGGTGCTCGAACCCTTCGCAGGTGGCAGCAAGCACCAGCATCACGGTCAGCGCGTGGTCGAGGGGCAGCACCTGTTGCAGGCGAGCTCCGACGTGTTCCTCGGGTGGACCCGGATCCCCGACCTCGATGGTGCGGCGCGGGACTTCCACGTACGTCAGCTCTGGGACTGGAAGGTCTCTGCCGACCTGAGCCGGCAGGACCCCGCGACCATGGCGATCTACGGGCAGCTGTGCGGGTGGACCCTCGCTCGCGGTCATGCCCGCTCGGGGGACAGGATCGCGATCGCGGCCTACCTGGGCGGCAGTGGTGCCTTTGACGAGGCCATGGCCGACTTCGCAAGCTCCTACGCAGACCAGACGGAGCGGGACCACGCTCACTTCTCGACGGCGATGCGCGCGGGGGATGACGCAGGGCTCCGGTACCGTGGATGAAGTCTGCTTCTGATCTGAGCCCCGGTGGCGTAGGCGCCCCGCTGCCGAGCGTGGATCAAGGCGGGAAGGTCGTCGCCATGCCCGACGCATCGGCTCGAAACCGTGGCCGTGGGCCCCACGAGGGGTCACCCTCGATCGCGCCCACTGGGGGCTGGCCCGGGACACCCTCCGTGGGAGCGTTCCACGTACGGCGCCCGCGGCTTCTGCAGCTGCTGCACGCCGCGGATGAGCGCCAGGTGATCCTGGTGAGCGCACCCGCCGGCTATGGCAAGACGTCCCTTGTGGCCGACTGGATCGCGTCGTACGGCGCCGATGAAGAGACCGCGTGGGTGACCTTCGAGGGCCACGACGAAGGGTTCTGGCAAGGACTCGTGGGCTGTCTGGAGACGCTGGGCGTGGAGACGTCGGCCGACACGTTCAGCCATGCGGGAGCGAAGGTCGACCCGCGGCTGCTGACTTCTCTGGCCTCCCGCGTGGCCGCCCAGAGCTCACGCTTGCGGGTCGTCATCGACGGATACGACTTTGTGTCAGCCGCGGTGGGTCGCGACCTCGACTTCCTCCTCAGGCACAGCGGTCACCGGCTCCAGCTCGTCCTCCTGACCAGGAGCGACCCGCTGCTGCCGCTCTACCGCTACCGGCTGGACGCCACCATTGCGGAGCTGAGGATGCGCGACCTCGCGTTCACCGACGACGAGGCGTCCGAGCTGTGCGCCTCAGCTGAGGTGAAGCTTTCGAAGAGCTCGGTCGCGGCTCTCAACGCGCGGGCCGAGGGGTGGGTGGTGGGACTCCGTTTCGCCATCGCCCTGTTCCAGGAGCGGGCCGACACGGACGCAGCCGTCGCCGAGGTCGTCGGCGACACGGGGAACATCGCGGAGTACCTCGTGGCCGAGGTGCTGGAGGTGCAGACCCCGGAGGTCAGGCGGCTGCTGCTGAGCACTTCGGTCACCGACATGGTGCGTCCCGGTCTCGACGCAGCCCTCGGCGGCAGCTCGGCAGCGCGGAACCTGTCGCTCCTCACCCGGAAGAACGCGTTCGTCGAGCCGGTGCCTGGCTACCCGGGTTGCTACAAGTACCACCCCTTCTTCCGGGAGCTGCTGCGGGCGACGCTGGCTCATGAGGCGCCTGAGGAGCTGGAGCGTCTTCACCGTGTCGCCGCCGAGTGGTTCGCCGAACAGGGAGAGGTCGAGGAAGCCGTGGGCCAGCTTGTCGCGATCCAGGCGTGGGACGAGGTCGCCGTACGAGTCGTGGTCGACCACGGCCTCGGTGAGCTGTTGCTGCACGGATCGTCCGGAACGCTGCGCACCAGGCTGCGGGACATGCCGCCAGCGACCCCAGGACCCGCGGCACCGCTGGTTCGGGCAGCGCTCTCATTGGTCCAGGGGGACGCCGAGCAGAGCGACCGCGACCTGGCTCGTGCCCGCCAGGCGATCGACCCTGCGCGCGGGGATGCCGACAAGAATGCCGAGGTGGCGTTGGTCGTGCTCGATGCGCTGCGGGCACGCAACGACGACGATGCGGAGGCGGCGGGTGTGGTGGCGGCCAGGGCAGCGACCGCGTTGACGTCGGCAACCGGCGCACATCCGGAGCCCGATCCGTTGCTGGCCGCGCTGGTCAGCACGAGCAAGGGAATCGCCGCCATCCGGGTGGGCGACCTGACCGCAGCCGGGGAGGACTTCACCGCGGTCACGGTCGCGGCCAGCTCGCCCGAGTCCCTGCTGGCTGCCGAATCCGAGGGCTTCCTTGCGCTTCTGGCGTGCTTCCGCGGGCGGCTGTCTGACGCGGCCGGACTCGCGAGTCAGGCGCTGGCTGCGGCAGAGCGGATCGGCCTGCCCGCAGAGGAACGTCCGAGCGCGGCCTCCCTCGCGATGGGATGGGTCGCGGTGGAGCGGTGCGACCTGCCCGCCGCCATGGGACACGCCGCGCAGGCGGAGCGGTCGCAGTTCCTCGGCGGCGACCCCGTGTCCGTGGCAGTCCTGGCCCTGATCCGGGCCCGCAACGAGAAAGCGCGTGGGCACCCGGCGCGTGCCCAGTCGATCGTGCAGACGGCCATCGCCGAGACACCGCCCGAGGAGTGGCTCACTGACGTCCTGCACCTCGAGGCCGCTCGCCTCGCGCTCGGCGAGGGGGAGCACGGGCTGGTCGAGGAGCACCTGACGCGCTCGTCCGGGTGGGCGGAGGCCGAGGGTGTGCTGCTGGGGGCCCAGCTCGCCCTGGCCCGGGGAGACGATCTGGACATCGACCGCGCGCATGCCGTCATGCAGGCCTCGCCGGCGCTGCACGTCCAGGTCAACGGGCTCCTGGCACTTGCGTCGGCGCGACTCCGCAGCGGTTCACCGGGCCGCGCCAGGGTCGCATTGGACCGTGCCCTACGCCTGGCCGCAGACGAGAAGCTGCGGCGGCCCTTCCACGAGGCGTCCCCAGATGTCCGACAGCTGCTGCTGAACGATGCGGGGCTGCTGGCTCGCCATCAGTGGGTGGGACCGAACGAGCGGTCTCCCGCGGCGGACCGCACGAGAAGTGGTCCGCCGAAGCCTGGGCGGGACGCCGCGTCCCCGGTGCTGGAGGAGCTGACCCCGAGGGAGCTGGAGGTGCTCGGCCATCTGGCCGAGCTGCTCTCGACCGAGGAGATCGCCAGCGCGATGTTCGTCTCGGTCAACACGGTCCGCACGCACGTGCGCAGTATCTTGCGCAAGCTCGGGGTCCCGCGGCGCAACGCCGCCGTACGGCGCGCGCGAGAGCTCCATCTGATCGCCTCCTGAGGCCGCTTCCCACGAGAGGTCGTGGTCACGATCGTCTTCCCGGGATGAGGCGCGCGGGCCCGTCGCGGAGTCCCATGAGTGGCACGTTCCTCAACCGGAGGAGGCAGAGGCGATGGGCGCGCCGACGTACGAGGTCCGGCTTGATGGTGAGGTGCCGTCATCGGTCCTCGCCCAGCTCGCGGACGTCAATCTGGCGACACTGGAGCTGAGGACGGTGCTGACGGGTGACTTCGAGGACCAGGCGGCCCTCTACGGGTTCCTGCACCGCCTGCGCGACTTCGGGCTGTCGGTGGTCGAGGTCCGCCGCGTCGCCGTCGAGTCCGAGCCCGGCGATCCAGAGCCGGAGGCGGGTGACCAGGGATGAGGGTCCAGCGGAGGGGAACGTCCGACTCGTCGAGCATCCCTGCCCGCTACGAGCTCATGGTGGACGGACGCATCGGACCAGTGTTGAGGTGCGCCCTGAGCTCGCACGGTGGGAGCGCGGCGCAGGTCTGCCTTGTCGTGCGGGCCTCTGGTCCGGATGACCTGGTCGGCCTGATGCAGGTTCTCGATGCCCACGGCCTCGAGGTGAACAACGTGTCGCGACTCCCGACCAGGGCGCCAGACGGATGACGATGGTGCCGCTCAGTGCCCTGACGGATGCCCTTCAGTCGCTCCCGGTTGTCGTGGCAGTCGGACTCCTGGCCCTCGACCTCGCGCTGCGGATCGCCTTGCTGGGAATCATTCCCCACAATCGCAAGCCGTCCTCGGCCATGGCCTGGCTGCTGCTGGTCCTGCTGATCCCCTTCGTCGGGCTCGCGATCTTCCTGATCCTCGGCCGGACCCAAGTCGGGCGGCGACGGCACGAGAAGCAGGCCGAGGTCAACGACCTGATCCGTCGGAGCACATCGCCGACCACGGCGTCGCACCTCGCCCCCGGATCCTCGTACGTCGAGTCGGTGATCACGCTCAACCGCAACCTGGGGGCACTGCCCGCATCGCGGGGCAACGAGGTGACGCTCTATCCGGACTACGGCGAGTCGATCGAGGCCATGACCGCGGCAGTGGACGGTGCACAGCACTTCGTGCACGTGCAGTTCTACATCACGGCCTGGGACTCGGTCACCGGGCCGTTCTTCGATGCCCTGATCAGGGCCACCGACCGCGGGGTCACGGTCCGGCTGCTGTTCGACTACCTGGGTTCGAAGGGCATCCCGGGCTACAAGGACATGCTCACCCGCCTGGACCAGACGCGGATCGCCTGGCGCGCAATGCTCCCGGTCGGGCTGCGGAAGGGTCAGCTGCGCAGGCCCGACCTGCGCAACCACCGCAAGATCCTCGTCGTCGACGGTGCGGTGGCCTTCATGGGCTCGCAGAACCTCATCGAACCCGGCTACGACAAGCCGAAGAATCATCTGGCCGGCCGCGAATGGGTCGAGCTGACCTGCCGCGTCACGGGCCCCGCCGTCGCGGCGCTCGACGTCGTGTTCGCCACGGACTGGTACAGCGAAACCGACGAGATGCTGACGGACGAGCTCGTCCGTCCCACAGCGGACCCTGGTGGTGAGCTGACCTGCCAGGTGATCCCGAGTGGTCCCGGCTTCGCCACCGAGAACAACCTGCGCGCCTTCACCACGCTCCTCTACACGGCCAGGCGCCGGATCTCCATCACGAGTCCGTACTTCGTCCCCGACGAGTCACTGCTCTACGCCGTGACGACGGCGGCACACCGGGGGGTGGAGGTCGAGCTCTTCGTGAGCGAGGAGGGCGACCAGTTCATGGTCTACCACGCCCAGTGTTCCTACTACGACGCGCTGCTCGAGGCCGGGGTGCGCATCTACCTGTACCCGGCGCCGTACGTGCTCCACTCCAAGCACTTCTCGATCGACGAGGACGTCGCCGTGCTGGGGTCGAGCAACATGGATCTCCGCTCCTTCGGGCTGAACTACGAGGTCTCGATGATGCTCGAGGGCGGCGACGTGGTGAGCCGCATGCGGAAGGTGGAGGACGCCTATCGGATGCAATCGCGCGAGCTCACGCGGGAGGAGTGGGCCCGACGGCCCTGGAGGTCTCGATACGCCGACAACGTCATGCGGCTGACATCGGCCCTTCAGTAATCCGTGTGGGCTGCACGATCCATTTCACGGGCATTTTGCAAAGGTCTGGTGTGGTCTCCCGAACAAGCCGTTGTGGGGGACACGATGAACACCATCGCCATGGTGGGCCTGAGCCACCGTACTGCGCCGTTGGCGCTGCTGGAGCGCGTCGCGGTCCCAGCCCACCGCCGTAGGGACGTGCTCGCCGCCGTCCGGGCAGCCGGGTTCTCCGAAGCCGTGCTTCTGGTCACGTGCAGTCGCACCGAGATCTACGCGGCCGGACGGCACGCGCACCCCGACCGTCTGATCAATGTGCTGGCCGAGCAGGCGGGCTCGGCGTACGCGACCGTGCGGCGCACCGCGGAGCTCCGGGTGGGTCAGGCGGCCGTCACGCACCTGTTCCGGGTGACCTCCGGCCTGGAGTCTCGGGTCGTGGGCGAGCCGGAGATCCGAGCGCAGGTTCGCACCGCGTTCCGGGAGGCGTGCGCCGCCGAGGCCACCGGCGGCACGCTCGGCGAGCTGTTCGCCGGAGCGGTACGGCTCGCCAGCCGCGTGCATCAGGAGACGGCGCTGGGATCGACCAGCCGCTCACTGGCCCGCCGCGCCGTCGACCTGGCAGTCATCGGCACGGCCGGCGCCGACCCGACCTACCTCGTCGTGGGCTCCGGGCGGATGGCGTCGGCGGCGGTGAACCACCTGCGCTGCCTCGGCCACCGACCCACCGTCGTGGCGCGGGACGAGACACGGGCGGTGCAGCTGGGCGGAGCCTCCCACGCCCGCCCGCTCTCGGAGCTGGTGGGACTCATGGGCGCGGCCGACGTTGTCATTTGCACGACCTCGGCGGTGGAGCCGCTGGTGACGATCAACGACGTACGTCGGGCGATGTCCGACCGCGCGGCGCCTCTCACCCTGGTCGACCTGTCCGTCCCGCGGAACGTCGACCCGGCCGTGGCCGCCATCGACGGCGTCCGGGTCGTCGACGTGGAGGCCATGCAGGACCGCCCCGCGATGGGGGTGGACCTCGCCGAGAGCGTCGCCAAGGCGGAGGCGCTGGTCGTGGGCGCGGTCCGCGGGCATCGTGACCACCTCGCTGCGCGACGGGCCGGGCCGCTCATCGCAGCCATGCGCCAACGGGTCGAGGCCCAGTGCGTCGAGGCGGTTTCGCGCCTCGCGCACCCCAGCTGTGCGCCGGAGGAGCTGACCCGGATCGCACGTACGGTCGCTGGACGGCTGGCGCATCCCGCGACCATGGCCGCTCGAGCGGCGGCGGCCGCCGGCGACGACGCCGCCCTCCTCACGATCTGTGGCGCGATGGACGTCGCCCTCACTCCGGAGATGGTCGGACTTGGCGAGGAGGAGCTGCTCCCGCAGTGCAGTTGACCGATCGGGATGCCATCCTCGATGCCGGAGACGGTCGAGAGGGGAGACCCGGGTGGGCAAGGCAATCATCACGGTCCAGATGTCGACGGATGCGAGCATCGGCCCGACACTCGGCTGGTTCGAGGGCGGTGAGCAGGAGGCAGCGGGTGAGGACGAGCTCCGACTCGCCGACGCGATGCTGCTCGGTCGCAAGACCTACGAGGGCCTCGCGCCCATCTGGACCCAGACCACCGGGGAGTTCGCCAACCGGGTCAACAGCATGCCCAAGTACGTCGCCTCCACGACCCTGACCGAGCCGCTCGAGTGGAACGCGTCGCTCATCACGGGCGACCTCGTCGGGGAGGTACGCCGGCTCAAGCAGCACCACACCGGCAACCTGTTGTCCTACGGCTGCGGTGAGCTGGCCTTCAACCTGGTCAAGCACGGCCTGGTCGAGGAGGTGCACTTCTGGGTCCACCCGATCGTGTGGAGCGAACCGTCGCGTCCCTTCCACGGCCTCGGCCGCGTGCGGATGAACCTCAAGCACAGCACCGTGTTCCGCAACGGGGTCACGCTGCAGAACTACGAGCCGGTGTCGGTCGAGGAGTAGCCCGCCACGTTCAACCGGATGGTGGCAACGCTGTCTTGCTGTCCCACCGCAGTCGCTTCTTGAGTCGGACCGCGCCGCCCTCGTCCTTGGACTCGAAGCTTGCGTGGTCGGAGAACGCCGTCATCAGCGCCAGCCCGTGATCGTCCTCGATGACGACCTCCGGCCAGTCCGCCAGCTTGCGCTGTCCGGGGTAGCGGGCGTCCGAGTCCAGGATGTGCACGGTGAGTTCGGTGTCGCCGATGTTGATCAGCACCTCAAAGCTCCGGTCCGCTCTGAGGCGGCGAAGGAAGTTGCTGCACGCCTCCGACAAGGCCACCTGCGCCTCGTGGATGCACTCCGGTGACACCTCGGGAATCCTCAACGCCTCGGCCAGGGCATGCCGGGCCAAGGACACGCTGGCCGCTTTCGGGGGCAGCATCATGACGATCTGGATGCTCACCGATCCAACCCCTCCTCGTCCTGCCCCCGGATGTGTATCTGTAGGCGCCACACGACGACAAGAGGTCGCCGCTGGCACGAACGCGACATCGCGCGGGCGAGACCGCCGGATCCGAGTCCGGTCCGAGTCACGTCACCGGCGGAGGAGCGGGCGGGACGCGTCTTGCTCAAGGGTAGTCCCCTCGCGCCCAACTGTTACCCCTGTGTGGGCGAGGATTTCGTCGATTCGTAGTGGCGCGCCAGTTCGGTCTACGTGCGCGTGGCCGACGTGGGTGCGGACTCGGCCGCCTCGGCCTTGGCCGCGACTACGCCGACGGCCACGACGGCGAGCAGCAGGGCCGCGATCAGCGGCAGGAGCTGGCGCGTCATCGGGCCGCCAACTGTGCCAGCAGGACGTCCTGGATCTGTCCCAAGAGGTTGTGGGTGTGTTCGACCAGGGCCCGGCCGTCGGGGACGGTCGCGGATCGGGCGATTCGGTTGACGCGGGGTGTTCAGGGTCTTGCCTTTCGTATCCGTTGAGGGGGCTCTGGCGGTGCCACCCTCGGCAGGCTCCCGAGACGCCTGCCGAGGGTTATGTGGACCGGTGCCGCCCCATCAGGGGAGGATGGAACGGCACCGGTGGTGCGGGGTCGCATCAGAATGCGACGCCATCGAGGATCGCCGAAACGATGCTGGGTGGCGCCCGCCGACCTACGGGTTCGGTTACCTGTTTCAGGGCGGCCAGGGCGGCCAGGGCGGCCAGGGCTGCTGGCGCAGCCCGGCGACACGGTGGCCCGGGCCGTGCCGCGCGATTAGGGTGGCTCCATCGAGACGCTCGCCTTCTACACGTCGTTCGTGGGCCGCAGGGCACTGCTGGCCGACGTTCGCGAGCACCTTGACGTCGTCCCGGGTCGTCACGCTCGTGGGACCCGGCGGGGTGGGGAAGACCCGGGTCGCCCTGCGGATCGCTGAGGAGGGGCGGCGCACCTACCGCGAGGGATGTTGGGTGGTGCCGCTCGCCGACCTGGCCGAGCCCGAGCTGCTGAGCCCTACCGTCGCCGAGGCACTGGGCCTGCAGGGCGCCGACCGGCCGTGGGAGGTCGAGACGCTCGCCGACCACATCGCCGACCGCACCGCGCTGCTGGTGCTCGACAACTGCGAACACCTCCTCGCCGCGGTCGGCGACCTGGTGGAGGGGCTGCGCGCGGCCTGCCCGAACGTCAGGTTCCTGCTCACCAGCCGGCGGCCGCTCAGGCTCAGCGGCGAGGACGTCATCGTGGTCCCACCGCTCAGCCTCCCCGACGAGGCGACCGTGGCCACGCCGGAGGCCATCACCCACTACGAGGCCGTCAACCTGTTCCTGGACCGCGCCACGTCGGCGCGCTCCGACTTCGAGCTGACCCCGGACAACGCGCCGGCCGTCGTCAGCCCTGTGCCGCGACCTGGACGGCATCCCGCTGGCCATCGAGCTGGCCGCTGCCCGGATCAGGGCGCTGTCGCCGCAGGAGATCTGCGACAGCCTCACCGAGCGCCTCGAGGTGCTCAACCTGGGCTACCGCGACGCCGACGACCGGCACCAGTCGCTGCGAGCCTGCGTCGAGTGGTCCTACCACCTGTGCACCGAGCTCGAGCAGAGGTTCTGGGCGCGGTCGTCGGTGTTCACCGGCGGATTCGACCTGGAGGCCGCAGCCGCCGTCTGTGGGGCCGACGACCTGCCCGCCGACGAGATCCTCGACCTGATGAGCGCACTCGTCGACCAGTCGGTCATCGTCGCCGAGGAAGCCGGCCCCGGCCACACGCGGTACCGGATGCTCGCCGACATCCGGCAGTTCGGCCTCGAGCGGGCAGAGAAGGACGGCGAGCTCCACGGCCTGCAGGAGCGACACGCAACCTGGTGCGCCGGAGCTGGTCTCCCGTTTCGACGACGAGGCCTGCGGGCCGCACCAGCCCGACTGGCTTCGGCTGCTGCGCCTGGAGCACGCGAACCTGCGGGCCGCCATCGAGTACTTCGCCGGGGCAGCGGAGGGCGCCGCGGCCGGCCTGGTCATGGCGAGGAAGCTCGACCTGTACTGGTCCGCCTCCGGGCTGCTCGACGAGGCACGCCACTGGCTGGAGCTCGGGCTGGCCACGGGCGCCGGGACGCCGCAGGAGCGAGCCCTCGCGCTGGCCGTGGCCGCCCGCTTCGCGGTGCTCCAGAACGACCGGATCCGGGCCAGGGAGCTGGTCGACGAGGGGAACGAGGTGGCTGCCGCCGTCGATGACACCCGGGCGCTCGGGTTGCTGCTGGTGCCGGCCGCCATGCTCTCGGTCTGGGACGGCACCCCGGCCGCGGCTGCGGATCAGGCCGACACGGCAGTGGCGCTGCTGCGCGCCGCGTCCAACCTGCCCGGCGAGCTGATGGCGCTGTTCGTGGCCGGGGTCTGCCACGGCTTCGCCGGCAACAGCGCGGAGGCGGCCGCCCGGCATCAGCAGTGCATCGCCCGCGCGGACGAGGTCGGCGAACGCCACATGAAGGCGCTGGCGGTGGCCGGGCTGGGTGAGCAGGAGCTGGCAGCTGGCCAGCTCGAGGAGGCCACCGCCCTGTTCCGGGAGGCCATCGTCCTGAAACGCGAGCTCGGTGACCGGATGGGCATGGCGGTCGGCGCTGGACTCCCTGGGACGCGTCGCGACCGCGGAGGGCCGGGGCGAGCGGGCAGCGCTGCTGCTGGGTGCCGCCGAGGGCATCTGGGACGTCGTCGGCATGTCGGAGACCGGCAACCCCTTCGCCGTTCGCGCCGTCCCGGTCCGACGGCCTCCAGCAGGCACGCAAGCTCCTGGGCAAGCAGCGGTTCCGTGAGCTGTTCCGCCGAGGCTCCCAGCTCAGCCTCGACGAGGCGGTCCGGTTCGCCCTGGAGGCGAAGACCGACGCGGATCCACCTCCCGCGCCCGTCGAGCCGTCCCCGCTGACCAGGCGGGAGCTGGAGGTGGCCGACCTGGTCGCCGACGGGCTGTCCAACCCGGAGATCGCCGCACGGCTGGTCATCTCCGTGCGTACCGCCCAGGGGCACGTGGAGAACATCCTGCGCAAGCTCGGGTTCAACTCCCGGTCCCGGATCGCCGCGTGGGTCACCGAACGCCGGCTGGCCCTTGGGCACGCCTCGTCCCACCCGGCTGGAAACGTGTGAGGCACTGCCGGGGCACGGCTCGGGCGCCGTGCACGACCCACGAAGGAAAGCGGCCCCCACCCGTCCGGATGGATCCGGGTGGGGGCCGCGGCTCGAAACACGCACCCCACCCCAAATCGGGGTGCATGACGTGCGACCCGGGAGAGTCCGTCACCCAAGGTTCGCCGAAGGAGGGTGGACACACATCCGCCGATTGCCCCGTTTGGCTACCCGGTTCGCCTCTAGAAGCTGCGCCGGGCGGGGGCCGAGTTGATCGGATGGTTCGGATCGCGTTGGCCAGGCTGCCAGCCCACGGCGAACTGCTGCATCATGTCGCTGTCTTCGTGGACCAGGTTGTGGCAGTGGACCATGTAGCGACCGCGGTGTGGACCGAACTTCATGATGAGCCGCAACGTCTCGTTTTCACCGACGTAGACGACGTCCTTGGGGCCGCGCTCGTAGTCGAAGGGCGCGCGGCCGTTGCGGGACAGGACCTTGAAGTCGATCAGGTGGATGTGGAGGGGGTGGAACCAGCCACCTGAGTCGTTGTGGATCTCCCAGATCTCGGTGGAGTTCAGCTTGGGGTTGGCGACCAGCAGCTCGAAGTTGCTGGCGATCACGTCCTCCCACGTCCGACCGTTGATCGTCCACATCCCGTTCGTGCGTTGCACGCGCAGCTGCCGGGTTCGGGTGGCGTCGGCTTCCTTCAGTCCCATCACGTGGCTGCTGACCAAGGTGTCGGGCAGCTGGTTCCAGGTGTGGTCGCGCTTGGAGAATGGCGCGTCGGTGACGTCGAACGCCATCACCTGGTCGGTGTTGTCGAAGTCGCGGTTGTTCGGGTTCGACAGGTTGCGCAGCACCACGCGCTGGCCCGGCCGGTACTTCCGGAAGTCGATCAGCACCTCGTACCGCTCCGCGCTGCTGTGCCGCCACTGGCTCACTTGCTGTGCCCTGGGCATCAACCCCCCGTCGGTCGCGACGACGGTGACCGGATCCCCGTTGCCCAGCGCGAACCGGTACGAGCGGGAGATCGACGCCACCAGGAAACGGAACCGGTAGATCCTGCGCTTGACCTTCATCACCGGCCACGGGCGGCCGTTCACCAGGATGACGTCGCCCCACAAGCCGGACTCGTCGTCGCCGAGCGTCAGCTGCCCCCTGGCGGTGAAGGCGGCGTCGCCGATGATCAGCGGTACGTCGAACTCGCCCTGCGGCAGCAGCTCCTGCTCCGCCCGGTCGTGCATGTGGTACTGGGCGTAGAGGCCCGCGTAGGCGTTCTGGGCGGTGTGGTGCACTCCGTGGTCGTGGTACCACAGCGTCCGCGCAGGCTGGAAGTTCGGGTACCGGTAGTCCTTGAACCAGCCGGGCCCGGTGATGTCGCTGGCGTACCCGTCGAACTGAGGCAGCGACGCCGAACCGTGCAGGTGCACCGACGTGGTCGACTCGTGACCCATGATCGGATGCCGGTCCGGCAGTTGATTGCGCACCTTCACCACGGCGCGTCGGCCGCGGCGTACCTTGATCGTCGGGCCCGGTGAGGTCCCGTTGTAGGCGTACACGAGAGTGGACATCGTGGGCAGGATCCGCGCCCTCCGAGCGGTTTCGGTGAGGGTGAAGTGGTCGGTCCACACCCCGTCCCGGTCGCGGCTGCTCCGGTCCGGACGCAGGACCGGAGGGCGCACGAACTGAGTGCGGAACGGCCGCGGCATGTCGCGCCCGGCCAGATTGCTGGCGGACTTCGCGCTGACCAATCCACCCCATGGCAACTGAGCCGTGCCGGCGGTGCCGACAGCGCCCAATGCCCCGAGCTTGAACATGTCGCGACGTGTGAGATCCATGTTGGCGGTACCCCCGGTGCCGTCCCTATAAGTGCCGTCCCGAGCGCCAGAATTCCTTCAGGTCCAAGCCTGCCCGGTTGGAGAGACGCGGACCATCGCCCTCCCGGGTCAAATTCACCGTTCAACCGTGCTGGCCCATTCTGACCATTAAGGGCGGTATAAGTTGCGGATCCGGCAGTCTAGACAGGCAAATTCAACTGAATTCGTCGTGCGAATGAGGATGCCTTCCGACCCGGCCTGCGGCCGTCGGGTCGGTCACCCGAGGGTCAGATAGTCCGCCATGATGGCGACCAGGAGGTTGCAGCAGGCAGCTAGGCGCAGGCCTTCGCGCTCCGCGCGCCGCACAAGCCCACGAGAAGCTCGATCAAGCTGGCAGGGTCATCCGCCTTGTCGACGACCGCATCGGCCCCGAGCTCATGGCCAGCTTTCGCAGTCTCGGGGTCGGAGGAGTACATGACGATCACGCTGTCGGGGCACGCCTTGCGCAGGAGCGGCAGCGCCTCGATTCCATCCATCCGCGGCATCTGCACATCACAGATGATGGCATCGGCACAGTCGCGCTCACTGTGCTCCAGCGCCTCAACACCATCCGTCGCTATCCCGGCCAGGGACAGCCGGTCATCGGCGTCGACGAGGTAGGTCAGGACGCGCGCGATCTCGGGTCGGTCCTCAACCACGAGCACGGAGAGCGGCATTCGGGGGTCCTTCTTCGGTTGGCACAGCCTTGCGATGGAGAGGCAAGGATGGCGCAAGTGCG
Source organism: uncultured Actinomycetota bacterium (assembly GCA_963830755.1). Lineage (GTDB taxonomy): Bacteria > Actinomycetota > Actinomycetes > Propionibacteriales > Nocardioidaceae > Nocardioides. Next base: position 382,592 of record CAWHNI010000001.1, read on the forward strand.
GCCCGCAGGGGGCCCGGTTGGCCTCCACTCGGGCTGAAATCACCCGAACGGATCGGGCACGTCATCCGAAGGGACCAGATCGGATATCGAACTCCCGCCGGACGGCGTCGATGTGGCTGCCGCCCAGGCGCTCGCCGGGCTAGCCCACGTCCTGGTTGCCGGACGTCTCGGCGTCGACGTTCCCGCTCTCGGCCTTCTCCTCGTCGGAGTCGGTGTAGTTCGCCAGGCCTTCGGGGTCCTCGTCGACCTGCCGTGCCGCCTGTGCCTCGTCGACGTCCTCCTCCGGCGGTACACCCTCCGCCTGCACGGGACGCTCCTCGGGTTCCTCCGTCGGTGTGCTCATGTCTCCTCCTTACCCCGGGCTCCCGGTCGCATGCTGGTCCCGGTCCGGCATGGCGACGGGCGAAACGGGGTACCAGAGCCATGACCACATCTGGGCTACCACGGAGGTGTGCGATGCCGAGCAAGTCCGCGAACGTGAAGAACGAGAAGCAGTACGAAGCCCTGAAGGACAAGGGGATGTCGAAGCAGCGCGCTGCCCGCATTGCCAATGACCCGAAGTCCTCGGAGAAGGGTGGCAAGGCCAGCGGCAGCGGGAAGAAGAAGAGCGCCAGCAGCCAAGGTGGCACCACCGCGCAGAAGAAGAAGGCCGGCCGCAAAGGCGGACAGGCCGCCTCGAAGAGCTGATCCCAGACCCTGGCGAAACGCTCCCCGGGCGTGACGAGCAGGTGGCGAGACAGCGGTGTGTGATCCCGGCCTGCATGGGTACGCCGCGACAAAGGGTCGAAACCTGAGCCCGGACGGTTGCCGATGACGGCACCAACAAGGAGGCAGGCATGACCACTGCCCGAGACATCATGTCCGGAAGCGCCGAGTGCGCCCAGACCACAGAGACGCTGGCCGACGCCGCGAAGAAGATGCGTGACCTCGGGGTGGGCGCACTTCCGATCTGCGGCGAGGACCACCAGCTCAAGGGGATGATCACCGACCGCGACATCGTGGTGAAGTGCATCGCCGAGGGTGGCGACCCGACGTCGACCAAGGTCGAGTCGTTCTGCGAGGGAAAGCCGGCGACCATCGGCGCCGACGACTCCGTCGAGGAGGCGCTCAAGACGATGACCGACCACGGCGTACGCCGGCTGCCGGTCATCGACGGCCACGAACTGGTCGGCGTGGTGAGCCAGGCGGACGTCGCCAAGAACCTGCCGGAGGAGCAGGTGGGGGAACTGGTGGAGGCAATTTCCTCCGGTAGCGCCAACAACTAGCTCCCTGGGCGCCGCCGCTGCGGTCCCGGAACGCTTCGAGTGCCTGCCCACGATCCTCGGTGCGGGCACTCGACGCTATGCGGACCCATGATCACGGTCTCGGACGCAGTGCCGCGGCGAGGGATACGACCCACACATGGGGGCAAGTGGGCGTGGGTACACGGGGTGCTCAATGGACTTGGAGAGAGAGGCGGTCGACGTGAAGGCAGTGACTTGGCAAGGCGTCCACGACATGCAGGTGACCGAGGTCCCGGACCCGCGGATCGAGGAACCGACCGATGTGATCATCAAGGTCACCTCGACCGGACTCTGCGGCTCCGATCTACACCTGTACGAGACCTTGGCGCCGTTCATGGAGCCCGGGGACGTCGTCGGGCACGAGCCCATGGGCATCGTCGAAGAGGTGGGTCCCTCGGTCACGAAGCTCGAGGTCGGCGACCGGGTCGTCGTACCGTTCAACGTCTGTTGCGGCGAGTGCTGGATGTGCGGCCAAGGGCTCCACAGCCAGTGTGAGACCACCCAGAACCGCGAGCACGGCACCGGTGCCAGCTTCTTCGGCTACAGCAAGCTCTATGGCCAGGTCCCGGGCGGACAGGCGGAGTACCTCCGCGTGCCCTTCGGAGACTTCATGCCGGTCAAGGTCCCCCAGGAGCACCCCGATGACCGGTTTCTGTTCCTCTCCGACGTCCTGCCCACGGCATGGCAGGGACTGAAGTACGCCGATCTTCCTGAGGACGGCACCCTGCTGGTGCTGGGAGCCGGCCCGATCGGCGACATGGCCGCGCGGATGGGCCGACGTGAAGGCCATCGCGTGATCTCGGTCGACAACGTGCCCGAGCGGCTCAAGCGGGCCGAGGCCTTCGGCGCCGAGGTCATCAACCTTGACGACGCTGAGGCAGGCGACGGCGTCCCGGAGATGGTGCGGGCCCTCACCCACGGCCGCGGCGCCGACGCGGTGATCGACGCCGTCGGGATGGAGGCCCACGGAGCCCCCGTCGCCAGCGCCGTGCAGAAGGTGGCCGGGATGCTTCCCGACGCGGTGTCCGAGCCGTTGATGAAGAAGGCAGGGCTCGACCGTCTGGCGGCACTGCACACCGCGATCGATGCGGTCCGCCGCGGTGGAACCGTCTCCGTACTGGGGGTGTACGGCGGCGCGGCAGACCCGATGCCGATGATGCAGCTCTTCGACAAGCAGGTGCAGCTGCGCATGGGACAAGCCAATGTGCGGGCCTGGACTGACGAGCTGCTGGCAATGCTGGTCGAGGACGACCCGTTCGGCGTCGACTCGTTTGCCACCCACCACGTCCCGTTGGACGAGGCACCGAGGGCCTACAGCCAGTTCCAGAAGAAGGAGGACGGCGTCGTCAAGGTTGTCTTCAAGCCGTAGTGGCTCACGAGAAGCTGAGGTGTGACGGTGCGGAAGATCGGTGTCGAGGAAGAGCTGATGCTCGTCGACCCCGCCACCGGTGAGCTCACCGGCGTCTCGCAGCAGGCCGTGCGGGCGCACGAGTCCGACTCGGACCAGGTCACCGTCGGCGTCGAGGTGCGTGGGGGCGCGTTCGAGCTCGGCGAGGAGCTCTTCCTGCAGCAGATCGAGGTGTCCACCCCGCCGGTGGAGTCCATGGACGAGCTGATTCGGGAGATCCGCCGCTGCCGAAGGGCGGCGGGAACGGCGGCCGAGGCCGCCGGAGCGGCGGCGGTGGCGGTGCCGGCCCCGGTGCTGGTCGACCCTCGGGAGGACGTCACCCCCAGGCCCCGCTATCAGCGCATCTACGACGAGTTCGGAGAGATCAGCCGACAGTCACTGGCCTGCGCCATGCACGTGCACATCGACGTGAGCAATGACGCCGAGGCGGTCGCGGTGATCGATCGCATCCGGCCGTGGCTGCCGGTGTTGACCGCGCTGAGTGCCAACTCGCCGTACTGGCGGGGCCGGGACACCGGCTATGCCAGTTGGCGCACCCAGACGTGGACCCGGTGGCCGAGCAACGGCGCCCGGGAGTCCTTCGGCGACGTCGAGACCTACCGACGTACGACGCAGAAGATGATCGAGTGGGGTGCCGCGTTCGACCCGGCGATGGTCTACTTCGACGTCCGGCTGTCGGAGAAGTATCCGACGGTGGAGGTGCGGGTGGCCGATGTGTGCACCGAGATCGAGGACGCCGCTCTGGTGGCCGCGCTGGCTCGGGCACTCGTCACCACCGCGGCTGTCGGGAACAACGGAGGCACAGCCCCCTGGCGGGGCGACCTGCTGCGCGTGGCGGCCTGGCGTGCGTCACGGCACGGGCTCTCGGGCCAGCTGGTGCACCCGGAGACCTTCGCTCTCGCCCCCGTGCGCGAGGTCCTGAAGGCCTTGGTCGCACACGTCGGCGAGGCTCTCGATGAAGGGGGAGACCGGGAGTTCGTCCTGGACGCGTTCGAGCACCTGCTGTCGCGCGGCAACGGAGCCAGCCGGCAACGCTCCGTCTACGAGGCCACGGGTGGTGACCTGCAGGCGGTCGTGAAGGACCTGAGCGAGCGAACCGCCGCCTCCTGGTCGGAGTGAGTCACGCCGCTGCCATCAGGCGTTCCGGTCGGCCCAACGGTCTAGGCTGCGAGGCACATGCGTACGCCTAGCCCTCGCTGACCGCCTGTGAGAGGAGTCCTCGTGCCGGATGGAGAGCAGGTTCTCCGACGTCCGGTCCGCGTGGCCCTGTCCAACGACTACGAGCTCGCCCTTCTCGGCCTTGCACAGATGCTCGCGCGCCATTCCGACCGAGTGCAGATCGTGGACCTGACCACATTGCCGAAGATGCCGCACGAAGCTGACATCATCCTCTTCGACAGCTTCGGTCGACTGCCGGACAACGACGAAAAGCTCCGCAAGATCGTCAAGGAGAACATGGCGAAGGTCGTCGTCTACAGCTGGGACCACTACCCCGAAGAAGCAGCGCTACGCCACGGAGCGGCTGGCTACCTGCACAAGGGCCTGAACGCCGATGACCTCGTCGCCAAGATCGTCGCAATCCACGAGGGCAACCACCCGCCCGAGGCCAAGCGCGGCGACGAACCGGTTCTCACCTGGCCCGGGCAGGACCTCGGCCTTTCCGAACGTGAATCAGAGATGTTGACCTTCATCACTCGCGGTCTCACCAATGACGAGATAGCCCGCCGTGCAGTTCTGAGCATCAACACCGTCAAGACCTACATTCGAACCGCCTACCGCAAGATCGGTGTCGAGACCCGAGCCCAGGCAGTGGCGTGGGGGTATCAGCACGGCTTCCAGTCCACGGACGACACCGGACCCTGACGCCCGGGTCAGCGCCTTTTCCGGCGCACTTGGGGGCGAAGGCGCGAAAGCAACTTCACCCGCGAGGGTGTGACGGCGGCTGGTTGGGGTGCGGCACCGTGGACGGTCGTGAAAGGTGGGACGGCTTCAACTGGCAGGCAGTGTCCCGCAGAAGTCCTCCAAGGAGTGAGCCCGATGAGCCTGCCCCCGGTGGGGTCCGGTCCCCGAGGCGTGCTGAGCCGACGGCAAACACGGGAGCGTACTGCCCGCGCGTTGACGACCCGCGCAGAGACCAGCTGCGAGAAGCGACGCCAGGAACTCTTGGAGTACGTGGTGAGCATCAACATGGGCGTCGCCAGGGCGGTCGCCTCCCGATACACCAACCGCGGACTCGAGACCGAAGACCTGTTTCAGGTCGCGTACGCAGCCCTGACCCGCGCGGCCCGTGACTTCGACCCCGGCCAGCACGACGAGTTCCTTTCCTACGCCGTGCCCACCATTCGTGGCGAGATCAAGAAGCACTTCCGTGACCGTGGTTGGACAGTCCGGCCGCCACGACGCATCCAGGAAGCCCAGAGTCGAATCGCCCGAGCGGAAAGTGCGCTGTGGCAGGAGCTGGGCCGCTCCCCGCAACCGACCGAGGTCGCGACTCACCTTGCCCTGCCCGAGGACGTGGTGATCGAGGCCATGGTCGCCGACGGATGTTTCACGCCGACCTCCCTCGATCGGCCCATCGACGGCCTCCGTGGCGACTCCACCCTCGGTGATCTCATCGGCGACGTGGACCCTCACCAGGCCGCGGCTGAGGCGCGTGCCTTGCTGGCGCCAGTCATGGCGCAGCTCGCCGAGCGAGATCGGCGCATCCTGTACCTGCGGTACTTCGAAGAACGCAGCCAAGAGCAGATCGGGCAGGAGCTCGGCGTGAGCCAGGTTCAGGTCTCTCGCCTCTTGAGCCGGATCCTGCGCGACCTGCGCGCTGGCCTGGGCGAGGCCAGGCGACCGGCCCCGGCTCCCGTCCCTGGCTGATGACGAAGCTTGGGCGCCTGATCGACCGGCCACCGTGTGGGGGATCCCCGCTCGGGTACCAGAAGTCTCCGAGACAACGGCAGAAGGGACTTCAGTGAATCCCATCAGCAGGGCCACCAGCGTGATCTTCCATCCGGTGCGGACGGCAACAGCGGTGGCAGGTCAGTCACTCGCCCTCGCAAGGGCCGGTGTGAAGACGACGATGCACATCATCGACCGGGCAACAGGGCAGAGCGGTGACGACAGCGCGACTGGGTGGTCGACCAGCGGCCCTGCCTGACCGGGGACCTCGAGCCTGGCAGCGGACGACACTCCGCGCCCGACGGCGAAGGCTACTTCCACCGGTGACGCTCCCGCCGGCAACCCCGCTGCCGACCAGGCTCCCGCCGATAGGGCAGCCCCCAGGACTCGACGCAAGACAACTGCCACGAAGCGGGCTCCCTCGGCGCGGGCAGCGACGGTCGCGCCGGCACTGTCCAAGCCGGCGCCCGAGGATGACGAGCTGCGCACGCCGTCCGGTATCCCCGCCGCGGACGAGGGTTACAACCCTGACACCGCCGAGACCGACCTACACCAGCCCGGCACCGAGCCGTTGATGGACCCGGCCACGGTGAAGGCAATCAGGAGCGAGGCCGAGGTCATGCAGCGTGCCGCCGACCCGGACAAGGGCTGAGCGGGGTCGGAAAACCTTCGTGCCAAGGCGATCATGCGCGAGGGTGTGATGCCGGCGTCGAGCCACCTGAGGGCTCACCGGGTCAGTGCACCCCACGAGGGTGGCCCTTCACAGGACCGCTCCGCGCGGCGCGACTTCCACGGCGGCAACACCCCGCGCGTAGAGCACAAACAGTCTTTGTCCGTGTCTGCATCGAAGCACGCCGGCGTCATCCGACAGCGTGGAGACAACGTGCTCGATGACCTCGGCTTCGCTGCCCGCATCCGGCTTCTCGTACGTGACATCCAGGCTCTCACCGCTGATGAGGCGGACTCGCAGCACGATGCCTTCCATGTTCCCGCACACTAGACGCGCCTGGCACCATCCGCCATGAATGCGCGGTGTCGTCACTCCGTGCGGGCGTGGGGTGTGCCCTAGGCATGGTCTAGTCCCAATGGGCTATGGGCTAGACCTGGGGTCGCTGCCTACGCTCTTGCGGACGTGGGTCGGGCGAGAGCATGGGGGGACATCATGGGGATGCTGCTGCGACGTCGAGGGCTGGTGTTGGCATCTGGCCTGCACATGGTCCCCTCTGCATTGTCGGCAGGACGCAGGTCGCGTCGCCGGCGGCAGGTACCCCACATGGCTCGACGGATCCTCGGTCTCATGGCGTGTCTCGCGCTCGTGCTCGGGGGTCAGGTCATCACCGCGGGTCCCGCCTCGGCGGGCCAGGTGGGGGTCACGGTCTCGGTCCGGGGTGCGGGTTCGGTGATCGTGGTGGAGGGGTCCCTGGAAGACGGTGCCACGGGGACCTGCGACTGGCGGGACCAACGGGACGACCGGGTCACGAGGACGTGTGCAAGATTCCGCAACTCGGAGGCCTTCGAGGCGTGGGTGTGGCTCCGGCCCACCGCCAGCTCTGTGCCATCCGGCCACTGGCAGTTCGTGCAGTGGCTCGGGTGCGACCAGCTCCGCACCGGCACGACGGGAGCAACCGAGTGCGGCGTGCACTCAGGTGCGTTCGACTCTGTGGAGAGACAACCCCTGGCGATCTTCGACGACAGCGTGGCACCGACCATCTCCCGCTTCGTACCGAGGTCTTCTCCACGACACAGGAGAAGACAATCGCCTACACCTTCTTCTCCAACGGATCCGGCAGCACCACCCAGTGCCGGTTCGACGCCGAGGTGTCGTTCACCAACTGCTCCGAGCGGGGTGACCGGACGTTCGCCTCCGAGGGCGCCCACACCATCGAGGTGCGCGCGATCGACCCGTCGGGGAACATCGGTCCGCCGACGGCCCGGACCGTGACCGTGCTGGACACCCGAACAGCGGGCCGGGCCATCCGGCCTCGTCAACAGCCGCAACGCGACCTTCGTCTACGGCAGCGTTGCCGGCACGGGGTTCGAGTGTGCCCTCGATTCCTTCGTGTACACGCCATGCGGGAACGGCTCCCAGTCCTACGCGAACCTCGCTGACGGCACGCACACCTTCCGGGTGCGTTCCGTCAAGGACGGCTGGTTCGACCGGATTCCCTTGGTCCGGACGTGGACGATCGATGCCACCGCACCCAACACCTTCCTGAGCCCAGCCAACACCGCGGGCGATCTGCGAACTTCAGCTACGGCCATGACGGCAGCGCATCGGGCTTCGAGTGTCGGCTCAGCGGCCCGGTCGTCATCGGTTGGGAGGCGTGCAACTCCGGGGCCCACGGCTACAGCAGTCTTGCTGACGGTGAGTGGTTGTTCGAGGTCCGTGCCCGCGACCAGGCCGGCAATCTCGACGCCTCCCCGGCGATGCATCCTTGGACGGTGGACACGACCGCACCGGAGACCTCGGTCGCCTCCGGGCCAGGTCAGGACGCCTTGTGCTCTCCGCCGCCACCGATCTGTCCTTCTCCTCCACCGAGCCGGGATCGTCGTTCACATGCGCCCTCGACGGCTGGGGGTGGCTTGCCCGGATGGCTCACTGAGCCTGACCGACCTCACTCACACCACCCACACGGTGACCGGCGCGGCCACGGACGGGATTGGAAACACCGACGCGACCCCCGCTGTACGGTCCTGGACGGTGCCGTTGAGCAACACCGAGCTCACCACAGCGGCGGAGGAGAAGAGGTCGCAGCCTGGGCCTGCCTCGGCACCCACTCCCAAGCCGACTCGGAAGGGCGCAACCCTGTCTCTCAATGTCACCGGTGCGCGGAAGGTGGTCCTGGTCGCCACCAAGGGCGTCGGCTACGGGAAGGCTCAGGTCTTCGCCGGAGCCCAGTTGCTGAAAACCGTCAACCTCGCGGCGATCAGCCGGCAGACCAAGCAGCTGGTCCCAGTGGCCACGTTCGCGAGCCCGTTCACCGGCAAACTCAAGATCGTCGTCTCTACCTCCGGCAAGACCGTTCGGATCGAGGGCCTTGGCGTAGCAAGCTAGCGGCTGCCCGGCTCACTTCCCCAGCGGGTGATCGGATATACAGTCCGATCAACCCTCAGCCTCAGTCCTCGAGACGGGCGGCATATGAGGTCAAGTCACGATCTCCGGCCTGACCACAGCGTGGCCGCTTCGACCCTATCCCCGTCGAAATGCGTTGTGGGATGCTAGTCATGCCACTGGTGGACGGTTTCCACGTCAGCCTGACCAGTAGCGGAGGAGCATGCGATGGCGGGCACGCCTGAGGCGTCTGAGTCGTCGGAGGCCGGACGGTCGTCGGCACTAATGACGCTGCGCGGCGCGGTGTTCTTGGGGATCGGCGCCATGGTCGGTGCCGGGATCTTCGCACTGCTTGGTCAAGCCGGCGAGATCGCGGGATCGGCCGTCTGGATCTCGTTCCTGGCGGCGGGGCTGGTGTCGCTCGCGCTCGGGTACGCGATGGCGAAGATGGGGACCCACTACCCGTCCTCGGGTGGTCTGATCACCTACCTGATCCACGGGTTCGGCAACGGCCGGCTCGTCGGAGTCGCGGCCTGGCTCGGCTACCTGACCGCGATCGTCGTCGTCGGTGCCATGGTCGCCGTCTCGTTCGGGGAGTACGCCAGCGCAATCGTCGTGGGGGACAACAATGCCGCCGGGTGGACAAAGGTTTTCGCCTCGGCGCTGGTGGTGGTCACGACGTTCCTGTGCATTATCGGGCCGCGCACGATCGACCGGGCCCAGTCCGTCATCGTGATCGCGCTACTCGCCGTGTTCGCGATCTTCGTCCTGGTGACCCTCACCAACCTCGACACCAAGCTGTTGGCGCCGAGTGGTTACCCGTCGGCCACCGCCATCGTGTCGAGCATCGCGCTGACGTTCTTCGCCTACCTCGGCTTCGCCGTGATCAGCTTCACCGGAGGTGACCTCGAGAGCCCACGCAGGAACATGCCACGGGCGATGTACCTGGCGCTCGGCGTCACGATGGTGCTCTACGTCGCCATCGCCCTCGGAGTGTTCGGCACGCTCACAGTGGCCCAGGTGGTCGAGTTCGGTCCGACCGCGATCGCGGAGGCAGTGCGGCCCACGCTCGGGGATGCCGGCTTCGCCGCGATGGCGGTCGCCGCGCTGCTCGCAACCGCCTCGTCGGTAACGGCGACCCTCTACGCATCGGAGGGACTCACGAGCGCACTTGCCGAGGTCGGGCAGTTCCCGGCTGTGTTCGGCACGACCTCTCGACTCGGACGGCACGGCGGCCTCTGGATCACGACCGTCGCCACCCTGCTGTTCGTCAACGTGTTCGACCTCGGCGCACTCGCCTCGATCGGCAGCGCCGTCTCACTCGCCGTCTTCGTGCTCGTCGGAGTCGCCGCCATCCGTCTGCGCGAGACCATCGCCGCTCACCTGTCGATCCTGCTCGCCGGCGTCCTCTTCTCGGTCGTAGTGCTCGCCTTTTTCGCCGTGGACACCTACAACAACGACCGACCGGCGTTCTGGACCATGGTCATCCTGCCCGTCCTGGCGCTCGGACTCGACACGGCCTGGAAGGGACGCAGGAGGGCGGCGACACACGACACCGGCGAGGAGGAGCCGCGCCGGGCCTGACGCTGCGGGCGGCAGATAGATCTGAGCGCTGGTCAGGTAATAGTTGTTGGCCCGCCGCCAGACATCCAGCACGGTGACCGTGACCCTCGACAATGGGTCGCGAGCGCCTCGACCACCCGCGTGGGAGGCGTCCTCGGCGGCGGAGCCCATGTCCGAAATACCGACCACGACAAGGCTTGGCCACCGGGTTGGTGGTTGGTAAAGATCGAGCACAAGCACGAGACCCCGTCATAGCGCTTGGCGATCACGGCTGCGTCATACGCGTCGAGCAATCCTGCCTGGGAGTGCAGATCCTCGACCCGCTCGTAGTCCGCCTCGGCGGCATACAGGTCGCGGATATACCCCGACACAGACGAGGAAGGTGTCGACGGGCATGGCGTTCCTCCTGAGATCGTGCGGCTTTGCCCACCCAAACTGATCTCGGCCACAGCGGTCGGCCTCCCCCAATCTGGGGACCAGCACGCGCCGGGACCACATGCGCGGCCCGCAGGCACTCGGGAAACCACGGTGGCGCCTGCCCCGCCTGCCCCGCCTGCCTCGACGCCTGGGATGTCGACGGCGCCCACTGCCATCTCCGGGAACCCTCGACACGCCGCTGCCTTGACGCGCCGGACCCGTCGCGTCTGCGAACCTCTACCTGCCGGGCCTCGGCTGACTTCATTGAGAGGAAGCCACATCATGGACGCGATCACCACCGACTTCTGGGAAGTTCTCCTGTGGAGCTTCTGGTTCTTCATCTGGATCGCAGCACTGATGGTGTGGTTCCAGTGCCTGTTCGACCTGTTCGGCGACAGCTCTCTTGGTGGCTGGGCGAAGGCCGGGTGGGCCATCTTGATGATCTTCGTGCCCTGGCTGGGCGCGCTGATCTACCTGATCGCTCGTGGCAGGAGCATGAGCGAGCGAAAGATGGCGGCCGCTGCGGCGACGCAGGCCGAACAGGAAAAGTACATCCAAAGCGTGGCCAGCCCCTCGCAGGGACCGGCCCAGGAGATCGCCCGCGCCAAAGAGCTGCTCGATTCAGGCGTGATCGACCAGGCTGAGTTCGAGGGGCTGAAGTCCAGGGCTCTCGCCTGACCCCCTGATGCCCTGGGCGGTCGCGCCCTCTTGGCCCCGCTTCGCAAGTCGGGTGGCAGTTCGGCGAGCCACTGTTCACGACTCGGAGGATTGGTGGCTGGCAGCATCGTCGCCGTCTTCTCCTTGGCCGCCTCGGACGGACCATCTGGGGTCCGCCAACGAGATCGCCAACCCGGCCACCAACGCGGGCGGACGAACCGTGCCCATGCCCCATCACAGAACTCACTCTTCGTCGTCACGACCGACGTGTGTCCCGGGGTTTGCGTGTGCGCCGCGAGGTCGCCCGTCAGCCCAGGACCGACGAGACTCCGAGGACGACGATGGTCAGTGCCGCGAGCATGGCCGCCAGTGGCCAGAGCCATCTCAGGTGGCAGGACTCGCCCAACTCCCGCCGCGGTCCAGCTCCAACTGCGAGGATCGCTGCCCGCGAGCAGCCACTTCACCCGGTGCGGGGGACCCGGCCGTTCCTAAGGTGGCAGCACGATGAAGTGGTGGACCGAGCTGGCAGACGGAAACCCCAGAAACTGAAGGGAACACCAGAATGCGCGCGATAGCCTCAATCACCGCCATCGTCGTCGGCATCATCATGGCGATCGCTGGCGTGGTCACCTGGGTGGTGGTCTCCACAACGCTGGCTGACCAGAAGATCACGGTCGCCGAGGACGCCAGCTGTGCGGCGGGTGACGGCGTGAACGGCCCCATCTCGGCGTACTGCCAGGCGGACATCATCGACCAGCACACGCTGGACATCACCGGCGGACTGACCTATGCCGAGCTCGACCAGGAGGATCCCAACCGTGCAGTCGCGATGGACTCCGCATTCCTCCAGGCCTCGCTGTTCACCTCGGTCGTCGCCTTCGGCGTCGCCGGCATGGCCTTCGTCCTCGGAATCGTCCTGGCCCTGATCGGGTTCGCGCTGCGCGCGCCGGCTCGCGCCGTGGCCTAGAGACGCTACTCAACGCGGCCGGCCGTAGGATTGCCGCATGGCTGAAGCGCCTGACCACCCCATCGCCTACACCGCGCTCCAGCCGGGCAACGCCGGAGCAGACGAGCGATGGGTACCACTTCGAAGCTGCGGATCTGACGGGTAGCCCAAACCCTCGAAGTGAGCCCCACCGCCCGGTCGGTAGCTGATGGATCCTCGTCGTCGTCGGCCGGAATGGGATGCCATCGGGCTTTGGCTAGTACGAACCTTGACCGTGCCCTTGGGGGAGTGCGCGGTGTACACCTCGGACGACGACTCGGTGCCGGTGATCGTTATGCACTCCGGTGACCGCCCACGCTGACAAGCGCGCCGAGTGTCACCCGAAAGGCCTCGGCGCCAGTTCGGTGCCGCTGTAGGCTCCTTCGGGTAGCAAACGGAGCCCCTGCTGACGTAACTTTCGTCGACTCCTCGGGGCCAGGTGGGCTGATCGTTGCTCGGACGAGCGCGCGGCAAAACGGCGGCGATCCCAGGGGATGTTGCCGAACGCCGTGTCGACGGAAGAAGCCCTTCCCGACCAAGACCGGAAAGGGCCATCTACCTGCGGAAACACTGGTACGCCATCAGGGACTCGAACCCCGAACCCGCTGATTAAGAGTCAGCTGCTCTGCCAATTGAGCTAATGGCGCGCGCTGGTGAAGCGACGGCGAACGCTACCAGCGGGCGTGTGCACCGGAAAATCGAGACGAGCCCCTACCGGAGGGCGAGAACGGCCTGCGCGGCGTTGTGGCCGCCGATGCCCGAGACGGCGCCGCCGCGGCGGGCGCCGGAGCCGCAGAGGAGCACCGACTGGCGACGTCGGTCTGCACGCCCCACTGCTGGGCGGGGGTGTCGAGGCGCGCGCGGTTCGGGGCCCAGGGCCAGTCCAGGTCGCCGTGGAAGATGTGGCCGCCGGGCATCGCCAGGTCGGCCTCGATGTCCTGCGGGATCTTCGCCTCGATGCAGGGCTGGCCGGTCGGCGTCGCGGGCCAGCAGGTCTCGATCGGCTCGGCCAGGTGCTCGTTGAGCGAGGCGAGCGCGCGGCGAGACCGCGAGGCCTTGGTCGTCCTGCGGGTCGCTGCTCGAAGAGCGAGGCCGGGGTGTGCAGGCCGAAGTAGGTGAGGGTGTGCGTGCCGTCGGCGCGCCGAGCCGAGGATCGAGGGGTCGGTCAGCGAGTGGCAGTAGACCTCGCCCGGCATCACCGCGGGCACCCGGCCGGCCGCCGCGTCGGCGTACGCCGCCTCGAGCTGGCGTGTAGTCCTCGGCCGAGGTGGAGGGTGCCGGCGAAGGCGACCGCGCGGGTCGACGCCGGACCTGAGCCGGGGCAGCCGGTCGAGCAGGAGGTTGATCTTGAGCTGGGCGCCCTCCGGCTTGGTCGTCGGCGTCCTCCGGCTCGCCCAGCAGGATCCGCAGCACCCACGGCGCGACGTTCGCCAGCACGAACCGGGCCGACGACGGTGTGCGTCGCTCGACCCGTCGTGCCAGGTCGACCTCGGCGCCGTCGTCGTCGGCCTGGATGCCGCTGACGCCCGGCGCCGGTGACGATCTCGGCGCCGGCCGCGATGGCGGCCGCGGCGCGAGGGCGTCGGTCACCGCGCCCATGCCGCCGACCGGGACCCGCCACTCGCCGGTGCCGTTGCCGATCAGGTGGTAGAGGAAGCAGCGGTTCTGGACCAGCGACGGGTCGTGCAGCGAGGCGAAGGTCCCGATCAGCGCGTCGGTGGCGACCACGCCGCGCACCGTGTCGTCGGCGAAGCGCTGCTCGATGGCCGCGCCGAGCGGGCTCGCGACCAGGTCGCGCCAGACCGCGGCGTCGACCTGGTCGCGGATCGTCGCGCTCGGTGGGCAGCGGGTCGAGCAGCGTCGGCGCGACCACCCGGCCAGGTCGGCGACGTCGGCGTAGAACGCCTGCCAGGCGTCGTACTCCGTCGTCCGCGCCGGTCAGCGTCGCGGAACGACGCGGCGGTGTCGCCTCGCCCTCGGGCCGCTCGACGAGCAGGCCGCCGGGCTGGCCGTCGCGCACGTCGGGCGTGTACGACGCCGTGGTGCGCGAGCGAGCGCGAGGTCGAGGCCGAGGTCCTCGATGAGCTGCGTCGGGCATCAGCGAGACCAGGTAGGAGTAGCGCGAGAGCCGGGCCGGCTGCCCGGGAACGCCTGCGCCGAGACCGCCGCGCCGCCGACGTGGCCGAGCCGCTCGAGGACCAGCACCGAGAGGCCGGCCCGCGCGAGGTACGCCGCCGCGACGAGGCCGTTGTGGCCGCCGCCGACGACCACGACGTCGTACTGTCTTCGCTGAGGTCGCTCACCGACCCAACGTAGTCAGGCGCGACCGACATCCGGTGACGGTGCATCCGCATGCGGAATGTCCAAGATTCAACTACCGTTGGTGCAGGTGACCTCGAGGAGGTGGGCACGATGCCCGCGATCACCGTCGACGACCTGACCGTCCTGACCGCGTCTGCCCGAGCCCGGACTGGGCGACCAGCCGCGCCCGGTCTGGCAGGTGACCACCGCGCCGCAGGGCTACGAGGGCGAGGGCTTCCCGGTCCGCCGCGCCTTCGCCGGCATCGACCTGCGCGCACCTCGACCCGTTCATCATGATGGACCAGATGGGCGAGGTGGAGTACGCGCCGGGCGAGCCCAAGGGCACGCCGTGGCACCCGCACCGCGGCTTCGAGACCGTCACCTACATCATCGACGGCGTCTTCGACCACCAGGACACCCACGGCGGCGGCGGCACCATCACCAACGGCGACACCCAGTGGATGACCGCCGGCGCCGGCATCCTGCACATCGAGGCGCCGCCGGAGTGGCTGGTCGCAGAAGGGCGGCCTGTTCCACGGCATCCAGCTCTGGGTGAACCTGCCCGCGCGACGCGAAGCTGAGCGACCCGCGGTACCAGGACATCCGCTCCGGCGAGGTCGCGCTGCTCACCGCCGTACGACGCCGGGGCGCTGGTCCGGGTCATCGCCGGGTCGGTCGGCGGGCACGCCGGCCCCGGCTCGACGTACACGCCGATGGCGCTGGTGCACGCGACCGTCGAGCCGGGCGCGCGGCTCGACCTGCCGTGGGACGTCGACTTCAACGCGCTGGTCTACGTGCTCAACGGCGCAGGGCACCGTCGGCACCGACGGCCAGCCCGATCCGGACGGGCCAGGCCGCCGTGCTCGGCGCCGGCGACTACCTCACCGTCACCGCCGACGGCAGCCAGGAGAGCCGGTCGCCGAAGCTCGACGTGATCGTCGTCGGCGGCCGGCCGATCCGCGAGCCGCTGGCCTGGGCCGGGCCGTTCGTGATGAACACCAAGGCCGAGGTGATGCAGGCCTACGAGGACTTCCAGACGGGCACGTTCGGGCACATCCCGGCCTGACCGGCCGGGCGACGAGAGCGAGGCCCCGCCCGCGCGAACCGCGGGCGGGGCCTCGTGCCTGGGGTGAGCGACGGGACTTGAACCCGCGACCCTCGCGACCACAACGCGGTGCTCTACCAGCTGAGCTACACCCACCATCGCTCCGGCGGCCCGGAGCCGCTGGAGAAGTGTACCGGATCAGGCACCGCGCCTCCGCATCGGGACGGAGCGGTCCCGAGCTCGCCGGTCAGCGGAGCCGCCGTGCTTGGCGGCGACGGCCCGGCGGTGTCGCTGTCGGGCCCGGGCGGCGGCACGAAGACGGCCTCCCGGTAGTAGCGCAGCTCCTCGATGCTCTCCTGGATGTCGGCGAGCGCCCGGTGGTTGCCGCGCTTGGCCGGCGCCTTGAAGTAGGCGCGCGGGTACCAGCGCCGCGACAGCTCCTTGATCGAGGAGACGTCGACGATCCGGTAGTGCAGGAAGCGCTCGAGGTCGGGCATGTCGCGGGCGAGGAACACCCGGTCGGTGCCGACGCTGTTGCCGGCCAGCGGCGGGCGGCTGCCCTCGGCGCAGTGCTCGCTGGATGTAGGCGAGGACCTGCTCCTCGGCCTCGGCGAGCGTGATGCCGCCGTCGAGCTCGTCGAGCAGGCCGGAGGTGGTCGTGCATGTCGCGGACGAAGGCGACCATCTGCTCCAGCGCCTCGGCGGGCGGCTTGATGATCAGGTCGATGCCCTCGCCCGAGGACGTTGAGGTCGAAGTCGGTGACCAGCGCGGCGACCTCGATCAGGGCGTCGGCGCCGCAGGTCGAGCCCGGTCATCTCGCAGTCGATCCACACCAGTCGGTCGTTCACGTGCGCCACCCTACTGTTCGCCGCGGTTCGGCACGCCGACGGGCTCGGTGCCGCTGAAAGACTGCGCCGGATGAGACCTCGACCGCCTTCATCGCCGGCCTGCCCAAGGCCGAGCTGCACGTCCACCACGTCGGGCTCGGCCTCGCCGCGCATCGTCTCCGAGCTCGCCGAGCGGCACCCGGGCGACGGTGCCCGCCGACCCCGACGAGCTGCGCAGAGTTCTACACTTCCGCGACTTCGCCCACTTCATCGAGGTCTACCTCGCCGTCGTCGACCTGGTGCGCGACGCCCGAGGACGTCCGGCTGCTCACCTACGAGATCGCCGCGCGAGATGGCGGGGCAGCAGATCCGGTACGCCGAGCTGACCTGCACGCCGTACACCACGGTGGTCACGGCGGGCGTGCCGATCGAGGCCTTCGTCGAGGCGATCGAGGACGCCCGGGTCGCGGCCGAGCGCGACCACGGGCTGGTGCTGCGCTGGATCTACGACATCCCGGGCGAGTTCGGCGTCCCGGCCGCGGACGCGACGCTCGCCTAGCCTCGACACGCGCCCGCGCGCTGGTCGGCTTCGGGCTCGGCGGCCCCGAGGTCGGCGTACCGCGGCCGCAGTTCCAGCCGTACTTCGACGCCGCTCGCGCCGCCGGTCTGCACTCCGTGCCGCACGCGGGCGAGACCACCGGGCCGGAGACCGTCTGGGACGCGCTGCGAGCTGCTGGGCGCCGAGCGGATCGGCCACGGCACGTCGGCGTCGCAGGACCCCGCGCTGCTGGCGCACCTCGCCGAGCACGGCATCCCGCTCGAGGTGTGCCCGACGTCGAACGTCGCCACCCGCGCCGTCGCCGCGCTCGACGACCACCCGATCGTGGCATTCCGCGACGCCGGGCGTGCCCGTGACGATCAACAGCGACGACCCGCCGATGTTCGGCACCACCCTCAACCGGGAGTACGAGATCGCCGCGGAGCTGCTCGGCCTGGACGAGGCGGGCGTGGCCGAGCTGGCCCGCGCCGCCGTGCGGCGTCGTTCGCGGAGGAGCCGGTGAAGCCGACGCTGCTGGCGGAGATCGACGCCTACGCCGGAGCGGGGGGGGGAGGGGGGGAGGGCGGACGCGGGACAACAAGGACGGCGACAGGGAGCGGCGCACACCGCCGATGGGTTCGGTGCGTGCGTGGTGCTGGGCCCGGGACGCTGGCCGTCTGCTCCAGCGACGTCTATGACGGTCGGGCCGACGTCGCCCAGTCGCGCCGCCAGATGATCGCTGCGGGACGCGCAAGGTCAAGGCCCCGCAAACTCATACTTTGCGGGGCCACCTCCTTTGTATCGATCTCGAGGCGGATTCCTCCGCATTTGGGCGCGTGTCAGGCCCACCAACCGCGGCCGTCTAGCCCGCGATCTCCTCGGAGGAGTCGAGGCGGTCGACCACTCCGTCGACGGCCTCGAGGAAGACCGGGAACCAACGCGCCGGCGTCCAGGAACATCGAGGCGTGGCCGCCGGGGGCGGTGGAGACCTCGGCGTCCTGGATCGCCGCGGCGAGCCGCACGCTGGCGGCGCGGCCGGGATCGCGTGGTCCTTCTCGGTGACGACCACGGCGGTCGGCACGTCGACCCCGCCGATCCAGGGCGCGGAGTTGAACCGGCCGAGCTCGCCGAGCACCTCGGGCATCGACCAGGCGCTGGTGCTGCGGAACTCCACGGCCGCCCCAGGCCGTGCGGGTCGTCGGCGTCGACGTCGACGGCATCTCGGGCAGGGTCTGCGGCGCAGCCGCTCGACCCTGGCCAGCGCGTAACCGCGACAGCGGGTTCATGGCGGCGGTCATCAGCGGGAAGAAGAACTTCTCGCGCCGTGTGCCGCGGAAGTTGCGCGCGGTCGAGCAGAGCACCAGCCCGGCGACCCGCTCGGGGTGCCGGCGCCAGGTCAGCTGGGCGACCGCGCCGCCCATCGAGTAGCCGGCGACCACGGCCTGGTCGATGCCGAGCGCGTCGAGGACGCCGACGACGTCGTCGGCGCAGTCGGCGAACCGGAACCGCGCCGAGCGGATGCCGCGGCCGTGCCAGCGCTGGTCGAAGGTGACGACGCGGTAGTTGCGCGACAGCTCGCCGAGGGCCGCGAACCAGCTGAGGTACGCCGTGCAGCCCAGCGCGTGCAGCAGCACGACCGTGGGCGCGTCCGGCGTCGGGCCCGGCACGTCGACGACGAAGGTGCGTCCCCGCCCGGGCAGGTCGAGCACCGGCCCTCGGGGATCACGTCGAACGTCCGGCACGCGGACCACCCGGCGGGCCGCCGAGCCCGAGTCCGCAGCGCGGCCACGCACGACGCGATCCACCGGCGAGGCGTGGCCACGGCACTCCTTCGATCACGCGCTGATCATCCGTCGTCTACCTCCATCGTCGAGCAGCTCGTCCAGGGCCGGGCGCAGCCGGGCCGCCAGCGATGCCAGGTCGGCCACCAGGTCGGGGCAGCTGAGCAGCGAGAAGTTCATCCGGTCCACGTAGGACCAGGCGGTCACGTTGAGCCCGATGCCTTCGAGGATCGGGCCGACGCTGAACAGGTCGTCCAGCCGCGGTGCCGCCGATGGTGACGTGGCTCGCGCGGTCCGCGGACGTTGGACACGATCACGTTGAACGGCGCCGCGTGGCGGGCTGCCGCGCCGGCCGCGGAGTAGAGCCGCATGACGCGCGCTGAACGGCGCCGGCGGGGTGAACTGCACCCAGTCGATGAGCATGTCGGGCCGAGGGTGCGCTGCACGGCCTTGGACTCGGCGGTGGTCCGGGAGATCGTGCGCAGCCGCTCGATGCGGGTCGTCGACGTCGGTGGCCAGCGAGGTGAACAGGTTCGAGACCCGGTTGCCGCCGAGCCGCGGACCGGAGCCCGGCGCGTCGGTGCCACCGGGACGCCGGCGACCAGCGAGACGCGACGGGCTGCTCCCCGCGGTCGTCCAGCCAGCGCCGCAGCGCACCGGAGACCACGGCGAGCACCACGTCGTTGAGCGTCACGCCGTGCGCCTGGCGGACCTCCTTGAGCTCGTCGAGCGGCAGCGTGCACGGTGGCGAAGCTGCGGCGCGGGGTCAGCGGCCCCGTTGAAGGACGTGCGCGGGACGTCGAGGACCGGGCGGGGCACGGCGCTCGGCGACTCCCGCTTGGTGCTGCGCGGGTGCGGACGGACGGCCCGTCCGGTGCGCCAGAGCAGCGCGGGCAGCGTGAAGAGTCTGGCGGATCGGCGTCGCGCGAGCGCGAGCCGGACCTGCGCTCCATCGTGACGGGCAGCCGGCTCCGGTGCCCCGGTCGGCGTCCGCGGGACCGTCGGTCGGGGCGTCGTCGGTGACGTTGGCGAGCAGCGCGTTGGCGGCCGCGCCGTCGGCGAGGGCGTGGTGCATCTTGCCGACGACGGCGACCTGGCCGTCGGCCAGCCCCTCGCAGACGTGCATCTCCCACAGCGGCACGACGCGGTCGAGCGGGGTGCTGGCGATCTCGCCCGACCAGCTCCTCCAGCTCGCGCATGCCCGCCCGCGGCCGGCAGCCGATGGTGGAAGACGTGCCGCGCCGGGTCGATGTCGCTGGTCGGCGATCCACAGCGGGTGGTTGAGCGCGAGCGGCACCGGCAGGACCCGGCGCTGGAACGGCGGCAGCCGGTCGAGCCGGCCGATGCAGCTCGTCGGTGAACGCGGCGAAGTCGAACGCGGCTCGCGGGCTCGATGATCGCGACCTTGAGCGTGTGCATGTGCATGGTCGGCGTCTCCAGGTAGAGGTAGCCGGCGTCGACGCCCTCCATGCGCTCCATCGGCTAGCCCTCGTCCATCTCGAGCAGCTCGCGCTTCATGACCTTGCCCGACGCGTTGCGCGGGCAGCTCGTCGAGGACGTGACGTCGCGCGGCACCTTGTAGCCGGCGAGCTGCGACTTCACGTGGGTCTTGAGGTCGTCGGCGCTGACTGCTCGCGCGTCCGGTTCGAGTACGACGAACGCGGCCAGCCGCTGCCCGTACGTCTCGTCGTCGACGCCGACTACGGCGGCCTCGCGCACGGCGTGGTGGGCGTTCAGGGTCTCCTCGACCTCGAGCGGGTAGACGTTCTCGCCGCCGGAGACGATCATCTCGTCGTCGCGGCCGACCACGAAGAGCCGCCCGTCCTCGTCGAGCCGGCCGACGTCGCCGGAGACCATGTAGCCGCCGTGGAACGTCCTTGGTCGTCGCCGGAGGTGTAGCCCTCGAACTGGGAGTCGCTGCGCACGGCGATCCGGCCGACCTCGCCTGCGGCAGCTCGTGGCCGTCGTCGTCGAGGATCCGCAGCTCGGGTGCCCGGCGACCGGCCGGCCGGCGGTGTCGGGCGCGGCCCGCAGGTCGGCGGGCGTCGCGCAGTGCTGATCAGCCCGGCCTCGGTGGCGTTGTAGCTGTTGTAGACGACGTCGCCGAACCGGTCCATGAAGCGGGTCACCGCGTCGGGGCGCATCCGGGAGCCGCTGGCGGTGACGAACCGCAGCGTGCCCAGGTGGTAGCGGTCGAGCACCTCGGCGGGCAGCTCGATGATCCGCTCGATCATCACCGGCACGACGGCGAGGCCGGTCGCGTCCGTGCGCGTCGACCAGCTGCGAGCGTCGCCTCGGGGTCGAACCGTCGGCGCATCACGACCGTGCAGGCCATCGTCGCCGAGATCGCGAGCTGGCCGAAGCCCCAGGCGTGGAACATCGGGGCCGCGACCACGGTCGTTCCCTCGGCACGCCACGGGATCCGGTCGAACATCGCGGCCAGCGCGTCGGCACCGCCGCCCCCCGAGCGCCGGCGCCCTTGGGCGTGCCGGTGGTGCCCGGAGGTCAGCAGGATGATCCGGCCCGGCGCGTCCGGCGTCGGCGGCCGCGCCCCTGGTGGCGCTCGATGAGCTGGTCGACGGTGGGCCGCCGTCGCCGGTCTGCGTCGGTCCAGGCCACGAGCTCGACCAGGCCCGACCCGCCTCGCGGGCCTGCTCGACGAGGCCGGCGAACTCCTCGTCGTAGACCACGACGCGCGGCGCCCTCGCGCGCCAGCACGTCGGCGAGCTGGGGGCCGGAGAAGCCGGTGTTGAGCAGCAGCGCGTCGGCGCCGAGCCGGGTCGAGGCGGCGAGCGCCTCGACGAAGCCGCGGTGGTTGCGGCAGAGGATGCGCGACGGCGCCCTGCCCGGCTCGCCGCGCAGCTCGGCGAGGCCGACGGCCAGCGCGTCGCTGCGGGCGTCCAGCTCGGCCCAGGTGAGCGAGCCGCGCTCGTCGACGAGCGCCGTGCCGTGCGGGCGGCGGGCGGCGGCAGGCCGATGCCGGTCATCGGCGTGACGCCCTGGCGCCGGACGACCGCGAGGCCATCCGGAGGTACTTGTCGGGCCGCATGCGGCGCGATCATGCCGGCGCGCACGAGCGTCCGCACCAGCCACGGGAGCCGGGCGATCCGGTGCAGTGCCGCGCGGACCCGGGCTGTCACGGTCAGCCGAGGACCGGGAAGCGTCGGGCCCGCGGCCATCTCGTCAAGGGCGTCCTGCATCCGGCAGCGGATCTCGCGGTCCACCTCGGCGACGTCGGGCGTCGTCGCCGAACTCCCCCGCGACGTGGATCGGCTCGAGCACCGTCGTCTCGATCTTGGTGGGCAGCGGCAGGTTGGGCGGGAAGCCGAAGGTGCAGCCCGAACGGGAAGCCGAGCGTGACCGGCATGTACCGCGTACGCAGCAGCTTCTCGAGGCCGGAGCAGCTTGGCCACGATGCTCGCCCGCGTGAGAGGTGGAGCTGGGCCTCCTGGCCGCCGATGCTGACGACCGGCACGATCGGCACGTCGGCCTCCAGCGCGGTGCGGACGTAGCCGGTGCGGCCGTCGAAGTCGATGCGTGTTGCGTCGCGGGCGGCCGGAAGACGTCGTAGTCGCCGCCCGGGAAGACGATGGTCACTCCGCCGGCCCGGAGCACCGCCTCGGCGTTCTCCCGGGTGGCCGGCACGAAGCCAGCCCGTCGGATGACGTCGTGTGCCGTGGCCCGGTGAAGAGCATGTCGTGGGCCAGGACGTAGAGCGGTCGGTCGCCGCCGAAGTGGTCGTGGAACGCGACCGCGATGACCGGCACGTCCATCGCGATGAGCCCGCCGGAGTGGTTGGAGACGATGAGCGCGCCGCCGTGGCGGGGATCTTCTCGATGCCGTGCACCTCGGAGCGGAACCACAGCTTCACCACCGCGCGCAGGAACGGCATCAGCCGGGCGACGTACTCCCCGTCCCGCATGGTCAGCACGACGTCGGACTCGGAGCGCTGGGTCATGGTGGTCACCCCCGTGCGGCCGACGGGGTCGGCATTCCGACGAGCGTGCGGCGCAGGCAGCTCGTCCACTCGAAGGGCTGCGGGTCGCGCGGGTCCTGGGCCAGCCGGTCGGCGAGAGCGGCAAGCGCCAGCGGGTTGGACACCAGGCCGACGTGGCTGCTCGGGACGGCGATGTTCTCGCAGCCCTCGCCCTCGTCGAGCGCGCAGCTGCGCCAGTTCAGGATCCCGTCGGTCTTGGAGTAGATCGCCGTGCACGGCACCGGTACCGGGCCACGCAGCTCGTCGACGATCTCGCGGGCCCGCGCGGACAGCCCGTGCTTCACGGCCGCCCGCTCGAACATCGCCGTGCTGCGGGTCCGCTCGCCCTCCGGGCGCCACGGCGAGCCCAGGCACACGACCTGGCGCGTCCGATCGGGCCGCTGGTGGGCCAGCCAGCGCGCGAGCAGCCCGCCGAAGCTCCAGCCGACCAGGCTCACCGGTCGGCCGTGACGCTCGGCGATCTCGTCGAAGCGGTCGAGCAGGCCGTCGACGATCCGGTCGGTGAGTCCGAGGTTGCGGCCGAGCCGCCAGCCGTGCGCTGAGTAGTCGAGGCGCCGCAGGTGGGCCCGCAGGCGGCTGGTCATGCCATCGGTCGCGTAGAAGCCCGGAAGGACCAGGACCGGCTGTCCATCTCCTTCCGCGCGCGAGGGAGCGAGCGTGTCCAGCAGCCACGAGGCGGGATACTCCACGGAGACCCGGAGCGCCTCCGCCGCGGTCAGCAGCACGTGCGGCTTCGCCAGCGAGGGCGTCGCGAGGTCGGCGTCCGGACCGGACGGGCGGAAGTCGTACATCGCCCAAATCTAGAACATGTTCTCGTTTTCGGGTAGCACCCGGCTCGACGAGGCGGTCGGGCGCGTCGCGCCGACGTACGCTCGGGGCATGAATCTGCGGCCCGCCCTTGCGCTGGCGGTTGCTGTGCTGTTGTCGGCCTGCGCGGCCGAGCCGGTGTTGGACGCCGGGCCCCGGGAGCGCGCGTCGAACGCCAGCCCGCGCCCGGGCCAGCCCTCGGATCAGCGGCCATCAGTCGTGAACGCCCCGGCTCCTCAGCCAACCGGGCCGCGCACCAGCGACGGCGGACCTGCTGCCGCCCAACTCGACATCCCGGCGCTCGACATCAGTGGGCTGCGGGTGATGCCCTACCGCGGCTGGACCGACGACGCACCGGGCACCGCGATCCAGAACCGTGGCCTCGCCGCCAGCCCGCACGGTCCCCGGGGTGGTGTCGGCCCCGGCGGCGTCGGGAACTACCAGATCACCGCACACCGACTGTCGTCCACGCGGGCGTTCGAGTTCCTGCCCAGGCTCCGGGTCGGGCAGCGGGCCGTGGTCGAGACCGCGCGCTGGCGCTACGTCTACGAGATCCGGCAGACCCGACGTACGTCGTTCCGGTCGCCACGCTCGTTGGCCGAGCAGCGCGCCGCCGTACCCGGCCATCCGGGTCGCAAGCCGACCAAGGCGATGATCACGCTCTCCACCTGCGCCACCGTGGAGGACCACGCGGCGGGCAACTTCTGGTCCGACGAGTTCCACAACCCCGAGCACCGGATCGACAAGGTCGGGGTGCTGGTGAGGACGACCCGGAGCGGGTAGCAGGGCTGCCCCGCGCGCGACCTTCGGAGTAGCGTCGCACGGAGGTTCATCCAGCGAGTGACGGAAGGGGACGGTCGACATGTTCGTGCAGGTGATCCAGGGGAAGGTGTCGGACGCGGCGCCGCTGCGTGCGCAGCTGGACAAGTGGGTGGCGGAGGTCGCTCCGGGAGCAGTGGGCTGGCTGGGCACCACATCAGGAGTGACCGACGACGGGACCTTCGTCGCCCTCGCCCGCTTCGAGTCGCCGGAGGCGGCCCAACAGAACAGTGAGCGGCCGGAGCAGGGCGAGTGGTGGGATCAGACGGCGGCGCTGTTCTCCGGCGAGCCGGAGTTCCACGACAGCACGACGGTCGAGGTCGACGCCCCAGGCGACCCTGGCAAGGCCGGCTTCGTCCAGGTGATGCAGGGCCGGTCGAGCGACCCGGACCGTGCTCGTGAGCTGATGGCCAGCGATCCGACCGACTGGTCGGAGTTCCGCCCCGACATCCTCGGCTCCGTCTCGGTGGGCCACGACGAGGACGCCTGGACCATGGCGATCTACTTCACCTCCGAGGAGGAGGCCCGCAAGGGCGAGCAGAAGGAGCCACCTCCTGAGATGCAGGAGGTGATGAAGGAGATGGATTCCCTCACCGTCGGCGAGCCGGTCTTCCTCGACCTCAGGGATCCGTGGCTTCACGCTCCGAGCTGACAGCTGCCGGAGATCCCGCGTCCCGGGCCGCCACGCGCGAGCGGGCCGCGATCGTGCTCCTCGTGCTGGCGTGGGGGACGACCTTCGCGGCGGTCAAGATCGGTCTGGAGTCTGCGCCGCCGGTGTTGTTCGCCGGACTGCGCTCCCTGATCGGTGGCGCCGTGATGGCGGTCCTGGCCTGGCGACGGACCGGGATGCCGCGTCTCGCCGGTCAGGGGCGCGAGTACACGCTGCTCACGGCGCTGAACGTGCTGCTCTTCTTCGGCCTGCAGACCGTGGCGATCGGGCTCCTGCCGTCGGGACTGGCCGCCGTCCTGGTCTACCTGCAGCCGGTGCTCGTCGGCCTGCTGGCGTGGTGGTTGCTCGGTGAGTCGATGACCACCGCCAAGATCCTCGGCCTGGTCGTCGGGTTCGCCGGCATCGTGGTCGTCTGCGGCGGGGCGTTCGTCGGACACGTCTCGGCCGCCGGCGTGGCACTCGCCGTCGCGAGCGCCCTCGCCTGGGCGCTCGGCACGATCGTCTTCAAGGGCACGGACGGCCGGATCGACCCGTGGTGGGCGGTCGCGCTGCCGTTCCTGGTGGGCGGCGCGTTGCTGACCATCGTCGGCCTGGTCGTCGAGGGACCGGACATCAGCTGGTCGCCGCGTTTCGTCGCCGCACTGGTGTTCGCCGGTCTTGTGGGCACGGCTCTCGCCTGGTCGCTCTGGTTCGGTCGGGTCGCCGCCGGCGAGGCCGGGCGCGCGGCGTCGTACATCTTCTTCGTGCCGTTGGTCGGCGTCGTGGTCGGAGCGGTCCTGCTGGACGAGACCCTCACCGCCTCGCTGCTGGCCGGGTCAGCCCTGGTCGTGCTCGGTGTCTACCTGGTCAACCGGCGCCCGCGCGGCCGCGACCGGGTGTAGCGCGCGTCAGACTCCGTCGGACGGTCTGGACCATGCTGTTTTCGCTCATTCGGGCATGGGTAGGTGGAGAACGTGCCCCAGCCGCAGTTCAGCGCGGCCGCGTGGGCGCCGTTCGCCGCGGATGACGCCCACTGGCTGCACCGTCGGGATGCCGCCGCGATGCGGTGGTTGGTGCAGCACGCCTCGGGTGACCGATTGGTCCTGTGCGTGCCCTCGCACGCCCGTCACTACCTCGCCCAGCGGGGCATCCGCGGCCAGTTCGCCAAGGCGGCCAGCATCATCACGCCGGCGTCAGGATCCGCACATGGTGCGACCTTTGCCGCGGACGTGAACGCGCAGCTGCTCGCGTCTGCCATGCACTGCGCCGCTGAGGGACATGCGATTGCCGTGACCGAGTCTGTCCTTCCGTTGGGAGGGTGGGCGATGGAGGTGCACGCGCTCGACCTGCGCACCGGTGCGGTCACCAAGGACACCCGGACCTGGGAGCAGCGTGCGATCCTCGCCCGGCTGGTCGATGTGCTCTACAAGGGGTGGTCCGGCGAGTTGGCGAAGCAGCGGGTCCCCGGGTATCTGGAGGAGCTCGCCTCGAGTGGGATGACCTGGGCGGTGTGGGCCGGTTCGCTGGTCGCGCTCAACCCCGAGCACGCCGACCTTGCCGAGGCCGAGCGCTACCTGCCGGATGCCTGGAGGACCGAGATCGCCGGGCAGAAGCACCACCTCTGGGGTGCGTGAGACCGCTCGGCATGGGGCGTGTGCGGCGAGGATGGGTCCGATCCCTGACGTGCGAAGAAGGAGTCGACGCGATGACCAAGTACCTGATCTCGTTCCCGAGTGGGGCCATGGTCTTTCCCGACGAGGATCTGCAGGCAGTGTCGGATGCGGCGCACGCGGTGGTGGAGGAGGCCAAGGACGCCGGCGTCTGGGTGTTCGGCGGTGGAATCGACGAGAGCGTTCCGCCTGTCCTGGTCGATGGGGATGGCACGGTGACCGAGGGCACGTACCCGCAGACGAAGCAGCTCGAGGGCGGCTACACGGTGCTGGAGTTGCCCTCCCGCGAGGCGGCACTGGAATGGGCTGCGAAGATCGCGGTTGCCTGCCGGTGCGCGCAGGAGGTGCGCGCGTTCCAGTACGACCCCGCCAGCTGACGGGGTAGTTCAGCCGAGGCGACGTGCGGACCGGTGGCGCTGGCGGGCCAGTCGAGCCCTCTTGAGCCGCCGGACCAGGAGCGGGTCGTGGGCCAGCGCCTGCGGCTGGTCGATGATCCAGTTGAGCTGCTCGTAGTACCTGACGGTGCTCAAGTCGAACTGTTCGCGGATCGCCGTCACCTTGGCGCCGCCGTACTTCGACCACTGGCGCTCGAAGTCAAGGATCTCCAGGTCGCGCTCGCAGAGCCCGGGGCCGGCGAACGTGGTGTCGTGACGGGACGTCGGTTTCCGCGTGGGTCTCGTGTCCATGGCGACGAACCTTGCCATGGCGTGCACCAGGGGTCACTGAGCCGGGTTGCATCCGTCCCCACGATGATGTGACGCAGAAACGCGAGTGCCCCCGACAGGATTCGAACCTGTGACCGGCGGATTAGAAGGCCGCTGCTCTGTCCAGCTGAGCTACGGGGGCAAGGGACGGGACCGGAAGCCTGCCCCGGACGTAGTATGCCGCAGGCCGAACTGGTCCCTGTGAGGACGTGAGGCCCGCTGGCCGGGGGGCCGGTCTCGCGTGAGTGGCGAAGGAGATCAGCGACATGGACGCAGTTCCCATTGGAATCGACTTCGGCGGCTCGGGCATCAAGGGAGCGCCGGTGAACCTGGAGACCGGCGAGTTCATCGGGGAGCGGGTCAGGATCAAGACGCCACAGCCGTCGACCCCGGAGGCGGTGGCAGAGGTCCTCGTCGAGCTGCTCGGCGAGTTTCCCGGGTCCACCGGCCCGGTCGGCGTCACGGTCCCGGCGGTCGTCCGGTACGGCGTGGCGAGCTCGGCAGCCAACATCGACCGCTCCTGGATCGGCACCGACGCGGACGCCGTGTTCACCGACGCGACCGGGCGCGACGTACACATCGTCAACGACGCCGACGCGGCGGGCCTGGCCGAGGTGCGCTACGGGGCGGCCTCGGGTCGCCGCGGCCTGGTCATCCTCACCACCCTCGGCACCGGCATCGGGTCGGCATTGGTCTACGACGGTGTGCTGGTGCCGAACTCCGAGCTGGGTCATCTGGAGATCGACGGCAAGGACGCCGAGAAGTCCGCGGCCAACTCGGTCAGGGAGAAGCACGATCTGTCCTGGTCCACGTGGGCAAGCCGGCTGACCACCTACTACCGCACACTGGAGAGGCTGTTCTCGCCCGACCTCATCGTCCTGGGCGGCGGGGTCAGCAAGCACGCCGACAAGTTCGTGCAGCTGATCGACATCGAGACCGAGGTCGTGCCCGCACAGCTCCAGAACCGAGCGGGCATCGTGGGCGCCGCGCTGTGGGCGGCGGAGGCGGGCGACGAAGAGGCGGTTCCTGACCGCTGACGAGAACCCAGTCGGTTCGCACCGCCTGCGACCGTGCGGCGGAACCGGAACGCCAGACCGAAACCTTCCCGTGTGTCGGACTCTCGTTCCAAGGGGCCGCAGTGACTCGGCGGGTCAGTAAGTCTGCGAACCACGCCGCAGGACCCCCTCCAGATCGGCGATGATCGCGTCCAGGTCGAGTGCCCAGGTGTCGTGCGGGCCGGGAGTGGTGACCTGCTGCATGCGTGCGCGCGCCTGCCGCGACGCGACTCGGAGCGACTGTGCCTGCTCCCGGCCGGCGTCGTCGGGGGCCGTGGACTCGAGCACGGTCAGGCGGTCCTCTGCCGCGGCGACGCGCGTCTGGCCCACGGCCCATCCGCCGGCCACCTGCTCCCGGGAGCCGGCCTGTCTCAGGCCGGGCAGCAACTCGCGAGCGAACCACGCGAGCTCACCCGCCGCCCCGGCGAGGTCCTGGCGCCAGGCGTTCCGCCGCCGTGCCCGCACCACCAGCGGTATGGCGACGGCGGTACCGAGGATCAGCGCGGCCAGCAGCCACCACACCCAGGACGGGACGCCTTGGTCCTCGGCGGCCGCCTCGCCTTCCGCTTCGGGTGAGTCCGGAGGGGCCGTTTCGGTGGCCGTCGGGTTCTGCGTCGGCAGCGCCGAGCCTCCCTGGGTGAGGGGTGCGTCTGGGCTGTCGGTCTCAGGACGGGATGGCCCGGGGGTGGGCGGCGCCGCGCTGTCGGTCTGCTCGGGGGAGCGGGTGACGCTGGGGCGTTCCGGACTGGTGGTGCGAGTGGGAGAGCGAGTGACGCTCGGCAGTTCCGGACTGGTGGTGCGAGTGGGAGAGCGAGTGACGCTCGGCAGTTCCGGCGTGGGACGCGTCGCGGTCGGTGTCCGCGTCTCTGAGATCGAGGGCCGGGCACCTTCCCCACCGTCACCACCGCTGCACGAGACAAGCAGCAGCAGGAACACCAGCAGGACCGGGGCACGGCTGGCAGTCCGGGGTACGCCGATCGGGGGCATGGTCCACCTCCGATCATGGGCGGGGCGAGACGGTCGGTCAGCGCGCACCATTGCCGGTGTTCGTCGCTACGGCCTCCCCTCAACCGGGTGAGCCGTGAAGGCCGCCTCCACCCGAATCAGGTGAGGTGACCGACGTGTGCGTCGGCGACCGTTTCGGCACCTGAGATGCAATGCCTGGACCTGCATGGCCCTGGAAAGGAAGACAGACGTGACGACGAAGAGCGACTTCTCCGAGGAGGACTGGGCCCGGATCGTGCGGGCACCGTTTGTGGCTGGCCTGGCCATCTCGCTGGCGGATCCGGGCGGTCCGATCGAGGCAGCCAAGGAGACAATGGCGACGATGAAGTCCGCCACCAATCCCCCGAGTCGTGAACAGCTGCTGGCCGAGGTGGCACTGGAGATCCAGGCCATGACCCAGGAGAGAAAGCACCCGCTCAAGGGCTACAAGCCCACCCGGGGCGAGGCGCCCGGAGGGCAGGTGCTCGATGAGCTTCGGGAGGTCAAGTCGCTCGTGGCAACCGGCGCGACCCCTGAGGAGGCCGCGGCGTTCGGTGCCTGGCTGATCGCCAGTGCACAGGCTGCTGCCGAGGCCGCCAAGGACGGGGGTTTCATGGGCTTCGGGGCGAAGCAGGTCAGCGACGGCGAGCAAGCCATGCTCGACCAGCTCCGCGAGGCCGTGAGCGAATGACCAGCCGCGGGTCCTGAAACTGCAGGTCTGCCTCAGTCCGCCGGCCCGGAGGCAGCAGCCGCGAGCAGGAAGTCGTGGTCGGTGTACGTCGCCTCGTCGACCGACGTGGACCACTCCTGCGACGTCGGCGTGCCGTAGATGTGCTGCACGCCCGGCGACTGCGTGGCCGAGGAGTCCCGACTGGTCCACATGGTGGGGGGCGCGCAGGCATCCTGGCGGTTCAGGTCCCCGCCGAACAGCGTGGTGCCCGCCTCCTGATGCCGGGCCAGCACGCTCCGGAGCTCACGGCACTCGGCGTCGTTCGCGACGCGCTCCACTGAGGAGAACCGCGTGCTCAGGTGCGCGGTGCAGACGCTGATCGCACTCTCGGTGGTTGCGCACAGCCACCGGCGCTCCTCGGGGTCTGCCTGGACGGCGAACGCCCGGTCCTGGGAGGTCCTGATGTCGTCCTTCGTGAGGACGGCGATCCCGAACAGGCCACGGCCCGTGGGGTCGATGCAGGGCAGCGGTGCACCGCCGTAGTCAACGGCGGCGAAGCTCAGCTCGTAGCCGGTGCGGCGGGCCAGCTCGGCGACGTCGGCGCTGCACACCTCGTTGAGGGTCACCGCCTCCGGGTCCCGGTCGGCAATCTGCTCGGTGGCCTCGTCGAGGATGGACCGGTAGGTGGCGCTGCTGTAGCAGTCGGCCTGCCCGGACAGGCACAGGTTCATCTGCAGCAGCTGGTACGACGGCTCGGACGAGTCCGCGAACGAGGACGACACGAACGAGACGGCCGGGCTCAGTGCGGCGACCGCGGAGGCAGCCACGGCCAGGAGGATGGCCATCCGTCGCACCGGGCCTCCTCTCCGCGCATCAGGAGCGCGCGCTCATCTACGCACGCCTCAACTCGCCATTCGGCGCCGCCCGTCTCCGGATTGTTCCCAGTTCGCGGCGAGCTCAACCCCCGATGAGGTTGCCCATCCAGGCCTCGACGTCGGCGGAAGTGCGGGGGAGGGCGACGGAGAGGTTGTCGTAGCCGTCGGCCGTCACCAGGATGTCGTCCTCGATCCGGATGCCGATGCCGCGCAGCTCCTCGGGAACGAGCAGGTCGTCCTCCTGGAAGTAGAGGCCGGGCTCCACGGTGAGCACCATGCCTTCGGCGAGCTGGCCCTCGGTGTAGGCCTCGTCCGAGGCGCGGCCGCAGTCGTGGACGTCCATCCCGAGCATGTGGCTGGTGCCGTGGAGGGTCCAGCGCGAATAGACCTTGCTGTCGGGAGAGAGGGCCTCGTCGACCGAGACCGGCAGCAGGTCGCGGTCAGCCAGCCCGTGGGCCAGCACCTCCATGGCCGCCCGGTGCGGTGCGCGGAAGTCCACGCCCGGCCGGACCGCCTGGATGCCGGCCTCCTGCGCGGCGTACACGAGGTCGTAGAGCTCGCGCTGGAGGTCGGTGAAGCGGCCGTCGACCGGCAAGGTCCGCGTCACGTCGGCGGTGTAGAGGTTGCGTCCCTCCACACCCATGTCGAGGAGCACCAGCTCGCCCGGCGTGATCGGGCCGGAGTTGTCGATCCAGTGCAGCGTCGTGGCGTGCTTGCCACCGCCGACGATCGAGTCGTAGCCGATGTCGTTGCCCATCGCGCGAGCCCGCCGGAAGAACGTGCCCTCGATCCAGCGCTCACCGTGCTCGAGCACCTGGGGCCACTCGCGCACCGAGTCCTCGAAGCCGAGGGTGGTGATGTCGCAGGCCTCCTGCAGCTCGCCGACCTCCCAGGAGTCCTTGATCAGGCGCATCTCCGAGATCACCCGGGCGAAGTCCTCGTCACGTGACTCGTCCGCCGTGACCAGGCCGTCGACGGCGGAGGAGATTCCGCGGTGCACGCGGGTCTTGCCCGAGCCTTCCAGCGCGGACGGCAGGTCATCGATGTGCCGGACGGGGAGGCCGAGGGAGGAGGACATTTCGTGCAGACCGACGGACGGCGGCCGGCCCACAGCTCGCCGTACTGCCGGTCGCGGAAGAACTCGTCTGTCTCGCGCGACGACCGCGGCCGGGCGTAGAGCACCGACGAGTCGCCCTCGACCACCAGGACCGCGTCGGTGGTCTGGTTGCCGGAGAAGTAGGTGTGGGCGGTGTCGGGGCGGAAGCGGTAGTCGGTGTCGTTGGCTCGGACCTTGTAGGTCCCGGCCGGGAGCACCAGCCGCTCGCCGGGGAAGGCCTCGGCGAGCCGCGCGCGGCGGGCGGCGGCGGGCTCGGTGATCGGGTGCGGCGGCAGGTCGAGCTCACGCTCGCCCCAGCCGGTGCGCATGAAGGCCTTCCAGGCCTCCGGGACCTTCGGATCGTGCGACTCGGTCTTGGGCTGCGCGGTCTCGGGCGTGGTCTCTTCGGTCACGCGGCCAACTCTACGCCGCGGGATCGGACCGTCGGCCACCTGCGGCTACGCTTCCGCCATGCTTCAAACGCGCCGCAACAGCATCGCCTTCACCGTCGTGGTGACGGTGCTGGTGTGCCTCGGCGCGCTGCCGATCCTGGTGATCATCGCCCTTTCCGGCGCCCCGAAGTCGATGGTGCTGGCCACCGGGCTGGCCGCGCTGCCGGTGGGCCCGCTGGTGGGCGCCTACCTGTGGCTGGACCGCTACGAGCCCGAGCCGAGGAAGCTGCTCGCGTTCGGTCTGCTCTGGGGCGGCTTCGTCGCGACTGGCGCGGCCCTGCTGCTGCAGGGGCTGGGCGGGTTCTTCGTCGGTTTCACCGAGGCGCAGAGCCTGGCGATCGTCGCCCCCGTGACCGAGGAGCTCAGCAAGGGTCTCTTCCTGATCCTGCTGCTGTGGTGGCGCCGGGCCGAGCTCGACGGGATCCTCGACGGGCTCGTCTACGCCGGGATGGTCGGCATCGGCTTCGCCTTCGTCGAGAACATCCTCTACCTCGCGGCCGCCTACAACGGCACCGACGGGATGGGCCCCGGTGGCACCGAGGCGGTGACCAGCGTCTTCATCGTGCGCTGCCTGTTCAGCCCCTTCGCCCACCCGCTGTTCACCTCGTTCATCGGAATCGGCGTCGGCATCGCCGTCGGCTCCCGGAATCGTGCCGTGCGCGTGCTGTCTCCTCTGGTCGGCTTCCTCCTGGCCGTGATCGCCCACGCCACCTGGAACAGCTCGACGCTCTTCGGGCTCGAGGGCTTCGTGGGCGTCTACGTCGTGCTGATGGTGCCGGCGTTCATCGTCCTGCTCTGCCTGGCCATCTGGTGGCGCAAGTCGGAGCGCCGGATGCTGGCCGCCGCACTGCACGACGCCGCCCGGCGCGGGCTGATCCCCGCCACCGACATCGAATGGGTGGTGCACCTGAGCGCCCGTCGGGACGCCCGCGCCTTCGCCCGGCAGAACGGCGGGAAGCCAGCCGAGCAGGCGATGCAGGACTACCAGCAGGCGCTGATCGAGCTCGGGTTCCTGCACCACCGCTACCTCCGCGGCACTCCTCCCGACGACTTCGCTGCCCGCGGGCAGTGGTACGTCGACCGGATCAACGCCGTGCGTCCCTACGTGGCGTTCCCGGGACAGGTGGTGCCGCACCGATGACCCAAGACTCGTCGAACGAGGTGGGACGGGACGAGGGTGCGGCGATGCTGACCGCCCTCGTCCAGCTGCGTCAGGCACTCCAGGTGGCGAACCTGCCCCTGGAGCTCCCGGGCGCGGCGGAGGCGCGCGTCTCGCGGCTGGAGATGATCGACCAGCTCGAGGACTACGTGATCCCCCGGGTGATGACCATCGACGCGCCCCTGCTCGCCGTCGTCGGAGGATCGACCGGCGCCGGCAAGTCGACGCTGGTCAACTCGCTCGTCGGACGTGCGGTCACCCAGACCGGCGTACTGCGCCCGACGACGCGTTCCCCGGTGCTGGTCCATCACCCCGACGACGCGGAGTGGTTCGGCGAGGATGCCCTGCTGCCCGACCTCGAGCGGGTTCACCGCGCCACGACGGATCCCGAAGCACTGCAGCTCGTCGCGTCCGACACGATCCCGGCCGGCCTGGCCATCCTTGATGCGCCCGACATCGACTCGGTCGAGGAGCGCAACCGCACCCTCGCCTCGCAGCTGCTGGCGGCGGCCGACCTCTGGCTGTTCGTGACCTCGGCCGCGCGCTACGCCGACCAGGTGCCGTGGGACTTCCTGCGTCAGGCCGCGGAGCGCAGCGCGGCCGTCGCGATCGTCCTGGACCGGACCCCGCGTGAGGCGGCCGAGACCGTCCCCACCCACCTCGCCCGGATGCTCGCCAGCCGCGGGCTGAAGGACTCTCCGCTCTTCGTCGTCAGCGAGGGTGAGGTCGACGACGACGGCTTGTTGCCGGCGCCGGCCGTCGCCGAGGTGAAGGGGTGGCTGCACGCGCTGGCCGCCGACGCGGAAGCCCGGGCGATGGTGGTCAAGCAGACCCTGGACGGCGCGATCCGCATCCTCGCCCGTCGGACCCACGCCGTGGCCGATGCCGCGACCGAGCAGGTCGGCGCCCACCGACGGCTGCGCGAGGACGTCGACAAGGCCTATGACGACGCGATCCGGCAGGTGGGCGAGGCGTCGGCCGACGGCACGTTGCTGCGCGGAGAGGTGCTGGCGCGCTGGCAGGAGTTCGTCGGCACCGGCGAGCTGCTGAAGTCGCTCGAGACCCGGGTGGGCTGGCTGCGCGACCGGATCGTCAACGCCTTCCGGGGCAAGCCCCAGCAGGCCGAACGCGTGACCGTGGCGGTGGAGTCCGGGCTCGAGACCCTGATCCTCGAGCACGCCGAGGCGGCCGCCGAGCGCTCCGAGGGGTCGTGGCAGTCGCTGTCCGCCGGGCAGGCGCTGCTGGCCGACGCGGGTGAGGACCTCGGCCGGGCTTCGCGCGACTTCCGCCGCCGCGCGGAGCGTGCGGTCCGCGACTGGCAGCAGGACGTCCTGGAGATGGTTCGCACCGAGGGCGCGGAGAAGCGCGGCACGGCGCGGTTCCTCGCCTATGGCGTCAACGGACTCTCGGTCGCGCTCATGGTCGTCGTCTTCGCCCACACTGCCGGGGTCACCGGGGCCGAGGCCGGGATCGCCGGCGGCTCGGCGGTGATCGGCCAGAAGCTGCTCGAGGCGGTCTTCGGCGACCAGGCGGTGCGCACCCTCGCCGAGCGGGCACGCAAGGACCTCGAGACCCGGGTGCGGCGAGCTGCTCGACGTCGAACGTCAGCGCTACACCGACCTCCTCGACAGCCTCGAGGTCGGCGCCGACCTGCCGGACCGGCTGCGGGACGCCGCCCGACGGATCGACGACCTGCGCTTCGCAGCCGCCCAGGACGCGAAGAAATGACATCACTGCTCGACGGGGCCAGGAAGCTGGTCACCCGTGGTTCCGGCATCGGCTCACGCCTCGAGGGGCTGGACGCCGCGACCCGCGCCGCGCAGGGCCGGCTCGACGACGACCTGGTCGAGCACGCCAGCGGCGTCGTCGACCGCGCGTCCAACCGCCTCCGACTCTCCGCCGAGCACACCGTGGTCGCCATCGCGGGCGCCACCGGCTCCGGGAAGTCGTCCACCTTCAACGCCCTCACCGGCCTCGACCTGGCCGCCGTGGGCGTGCGCCGGCCGACGACCTCCCACACCACGGCCTGCGTCTGGGGAGAGGAGGGGGCGCCGGAGCTTCTGGAGTGGCTCGGGATCCCCGCGCGCCACCAGGTCACGCGCGGGTCGATGCTCGACATCGGCCCCAAGGACACCTCGATGGAGGGCGTCGTACTCCTCGACCTGCCGGACCACGACTCGACCGAGGTCTCCCACCACCTCGAGGTCGATCGCCTGGTCAAGCTGGCCGACCTGCTGGTGTGGGTGCTCGACCCGCAGAAGTACGCCGACGCGGCGATCCACGGTCGCTACCTCGCACCGTTGGCCACCCATGCCGACGTGATGCTCGTGGTGCTCAACCACATCGACACCGTGCCGGAGTCAGGGCGCGAGTCGATGCTCGCCGACGTACGCCGCCTGCTCGACGCCGACGGGCTCGGAGACGTGCCGGTGTTCGCCGCCAGCGCCCGCACCAAGACCGGGATCCCCGAGCTGCGCGCCGAGATCTCCAGCCGGGTCGCAGCCAAGAAGTCGGCCCGCGCCCGGCTGGACGCCGACATCAGGGACGCCGCCCGCAGGCTCAAGGAGGAATCGGGCTCGGGGAGACCCATGACCCTGGCCAAGGCACGGGTGGCCGCCCTGGAAGACGCCTTTGCCGAGGCGGCCGGAGTCCCGACCGTCGTCCGGGCTGTCGAACAGTCCACGCGGCTGCGCGCCAACCGGGCCACCGGCTGGCCCGTCACCTCATGGCTCTCCCGGCTCAAGCCCGATCCGCTCAAGCGTCTCCACCTCGACCTCGGTCGGGGCGGGAAGCAGCTCACCTCGCGGGCCCGCACGTCGGTGCCGCAGCCGACCCAGGTGCAGCGTGCCCGGGTCGACACGGAGGTGCGCGCGCTGGCGGACGAGGTGTCGACCGAGCTGGCGCGCCCGTGGGCCCAGGCCATCCGGGCGGCCTCGGTGTCCCGGCTCGACGACCTCGGCGACCGGCTGGACGGCGCCCTGGCGGCGACCGATCTCGGGGTGGAGCGGATCCCCGGGTGGGCCGGGCTGGTGCAGGCCCTCCAGTGGCTGTTGATCCTGACCGCCGTCGTGGGTGCCGGCTGGCTGGCCGTGCTCGCGGGGATGGGTTACCTGCAGCTGCCGGCGCCCGAGACGCCCGCATACCGCGGCTTCCCGGTTCCCACCCTCATGCTCTTGGGCGGGATCGCAGCCGGTCTGCTGCTCGCTCTCGTCTGCCGGCTGCTGGTGTCATGGACCGCCCGGCGGCGTGCACGCTCGGCCGACAGACGGTTGCGGGCGGCGATCCGGGAAGTCTCCGAGGAACTGGTGGTCAAGCCGGTCCAGGCCGAGCTCGAGGCGTACGCCGCGGTGCGGGCCGGCCTTGCCCAGGCGCTGCGCTAGCCGGTCAACCTCGCTCGGGCCACTGATCGTCCACAGCTGACGCTCCGGTCCGTGCTTTCCCCAGGCCTCCGCTGGTCGGGCGCTGACCGTCGATGCCGCCGCACAGGCTGGTCCGCGGAACCACCCGACACGAGACCAAGGAGCATTCCGGATGAACGAATCACTCGTCACCCTCCAGGGCTGGCTCGGCAGCGACGTCACCGTGCGGCAGGCGGGGGAGTCGACCGTGGCGAGCTTCCGGCTCGGCTGCACGCCACGCCGCTACAGCAAGAAGACCGAGGGCTGGGTCGACGGCGAGACCCAGTGGTACTCCGTCAACGCATGGCGTGCCCTCGCCGACCACTGCGCCACCTCCTTGCGCCGGGGTGACCCGGTGGTCGTGTTCGGACGCCTCAACGCCGAGGTCTGGACCAACAAGGCTGGCATCGAGGTGTCGTCCCTGACCGTGGACGCCACGTTCGTCGGGCACGACCTCAACCGGGGCACCAGCCAGTTCACCAAGAGCCCCCGGCCGGAGCAGCCCGTCCAGGCCCAGCCGGCCACCACCTCGCCGGATGTGGCCGAGCAAGAGGGCGCGACCGACGAGCGGTCCGCGGCCTAGACGCGCGCTGATCCGGTGCGTTCCGCAAGGCGAATGCCTACGTGAGGCGGCGAGTTCCGGATGTCTGGCGGGCGATCGCCTCGCCGACGGACCCTGTGGATGACGACCTACGGCGTCGGCTGGTTCGTGACAGGCTCGCTGGGTGGATCCGGTCGAGGCGTTGCGAGAGTTGGGCGGGGTTGCGCGGCGCCGGGTTCTACTGCGACTGACCAGTCGCAAGCGCCTGCATCGCGCGGTGCTCGGGGGCGAGATCGTCCGCACGAGCCGTGGCATCTATCGGCTGGCGTCGGCAGACCTCGCCCGGGTCCGGGCGACACAGCTGCGTGGGGCGGCCTCGCATCTCAGCGCGGCGACGCTCCACGGCTGGGAGGTTGCCTACCCGGCGACCTGCCCGTGGGTCACGGTTCCGCGCAACGTGGGCGTCTCGGACCAGGACGACTGCTTCGTGTTCTGGGCCGACCTCTCCGGAGAAGACGGGCTGGTCACCTCGCCGATGCGGACCGTCATCGACTGCGCGCGGCGCCTGGAGTTCGGGCCGGCGCTCGCGGTCGCCGACTCCGCGCTGCGCCACGGTGACGTGGCGCATGTGGAACTGGTCGAGGCCGCCGCCGCGATTCGCGGCAAAGGTGCGGCCCGCGCCCGGCGGGTGGCGGAGTACGCATCTCCCCTGGCCGCCAATCCGTTCGAGTCGATGCTCCGGGCGATCGCCCTCGAGACGAGCCTGTCGGTCCAGCCTCAGGTCGGGATCTCATCGCGAAGCGAGGTGGTTCACCCCGACGTCGTCGACAGCCGACGGCGCGTGGTGCTCGAGGCAGATTCCTGGGAGTTCCACACCGGGAGAGACGCCCACGCGCGGGATTGTCGGCGCTACACCTTGCTGGTCGTCCACGGCTGGACCGTGTTGAGGTTCACCTGGCGCCAGGTGATGCACGACGCCGACTTCGTCCGCCGGTGCCTGGTCGCGCTGCTCGAGGGGACGCCCCACGAGGCGAACGTCGCCTGAGGCGGCGGATCTTGGCCGCTTGGCCGTCGATTGCCTTGTTTTCGGGACCAACAGGTTGTGGCCCGCCCCGAATCGGTTCCCCGCGGGTTTCCCACGTAGGGTCGGGGACCATGGCTGATTACGTGTTCACCCTGCGCAACGTGCGTAAGGCCCACGGCGAGAAGGTCGTCCTCGACAACGTCACTCTCTCGTTCCTGCACGGGGCGAAGATCGGCGTCGTCGGGCCCAACGGCACCGGCAAGTCCACGCTGCTCAAGATCATGGCGGGCCTCGACCAGCCGAGCAACGGCGACGCGATCCTCGATCCAGGGGCCCGGGTCGGGATGCTCCAGCAGGAGCCTCCGCTGAGCGAGGGCAAGACCGTCCTCGAGAACGTGGAAGAGGCCGTCGGCGAGATCAAGAGCAAGATGGCCCGGCTCGACGAGCTCTACATGATGATGGGCGACCCCGACGCCGACCAGGACAAGGTGGCGACCGAGGCGGGCGACCTGCAGACCGAGCTCGACCACGCCAACGCCTGGGACCTCGACAGTCGACTCGACCAGGCCATGGACGCCCTGCGCTGCCCGCCGGGCGACTGGCCCGTCGACCGCCTCTCGGGCGGTGAGCGGCGACGTGTGGCGCTGTGCAAGCTGCTGCTCCAGCAGCCTGACCTGCTGCTGCTCGACGAGCCCACCAACCACCTCGACGCCGAGTCGGTGCAGTGGCTGGAGAACCACCTCGCGTCGTACCCCGGCGCCGTCCTCGCCGTGACTCACGACCGGTACTTCCTCGACAACGTCGCCCAGTGGATCCTCGAGCTCGACCGGGGCAAGACCCACCCCTACGAGGGCAACTACTCGACCTACCTGGAGACCAAGAAGGACCGCCTCAAGATCGAGGGCGCCAAGGACGCCAAGCGCTCCCGCATGCTGGAGAAGGAGCTCGAGTGGGTGCGCTCGAACCCCAAGGCCCGGCAGGCCAAGAGCAAGGCCCGGCTCCAGCGCTACGACGAGCTGGCGGCCGAGGCCGACCGGATGCGCAAGATCGACACCTCCGAGATCAACATCCCGGCCGGTCCGAGGCTCGGCGACGTGGTGCTGGAGGCCAAGAAGCTCGCCAAGGGCTTCGACGGCCGCACCCTCATGCACGACCTGTCCTTCACCCTGCCGCGCGCCGGCATCGTCGGTGTCATCGGCCCCAACGGCGTCGGCAAGACCACGCTGTTCCGGATGATCACCGGCGAGGAGCAGCCCGACGAGGGCGAGCTCGACGTGGGCAAGACGGTGAAGATCTCCTACGTCGACCAGAGCCGCGGCGGCATCGACGGCCAGAAGAACGTCTGGGAGGTCGTCTCCGACGGGCTCGACTTCATCAAGGTTGCCAACTTCGAGATGAACTCCCGGGCGTACGTCGCGTCCTTCGGCTTCAAGGGACCCGACCAGCAGAAGAAGGCGGGCGTGCTCTCCGGGGGTGAGCGGAACCGGCTGAACCTTGCGCTCACTCTGAAGATGGGCGGCAACATGCTGCTGCTCGACGAGCCCACCAACGACCTCGACGTCGAGACCCTGTCCTCTCTGGAGGACGCGCTGCTCGACTTCCCGGGCTGCGCCGTGGTCACGTCGCACGACCGGTGGTTCCTCGACCGGGTCGCCACGCACATCCTGGCGTGGGAGGGCGACGACGAGGACCCCGCCAAGTGGTTCTGGTTCGAGGGCAACTTCGCGGCCTACGAGGAGAACAAGGTCGAGCGCCTCGGTGCCGAGGCGGCGCGGCCGCACCGGGTGACGCACCGGCGTCTGACGCGGCCCTGAACCGGCGCAGACTCAGGCGCTGACGGCTGGCTCAACCACCAACGATCGGATCCGCGGACGCGGATCCGATTACCTCATCTCCATTTCGGGGTGACCCGCTACCAGGTGGTCGGAGACGGCGTTCATCACGCGGCCGAGGGCGTCGAAGTCGTCGGCCGAGACGAGGTCGACGATGTTCGCGCGGACCCCGTTGACGTGGTGCGGCGCCATCCGCGCCAGCATGTCGAAGCCACGATCGGTGAGGTGACAGACGACGCCGCGTCCGTCCTCGGGCGACTTGTTGCGGGCGACGAGCCCGGTCTTCTCCAGCCGGCCGACCGTGTGGGTCACCCTGCTCCGGCTGTGGGCCAGGGCATCGGCCAGCTGCGCCATCCGCATCTGCCGGCCCTCGCGTTCGGACAACCGCACCAGGATCTCGTACTCCGCCAGGGAGACCCCGAACATCCGCTGCAGGTCGTCATCGAGGCGGTCCATCAGCAGGGTCATGCCCATCACCAGGCCGCGCCAAGATCGCTGCTGGTGGTCGTCCAGCCACTTCGTCTCTGACTCAGCCATACGCCGAGTCTATCGACGCACCCCCCACCCCGAGGGCTTCTTCTCGTGACCGAGCCGCCGGGGGAGAGGATGGGCTGCATGAGGGTCAGCCGCGTGGACGTGCTCCGGTACCGGGTCAGGGCGCAGGAGCTCCATCGCGACGACGGTGGCATCGACGCGGCCGTTCTCGACCTCGGCGTGCAGGACACCGGTCCGGACGGCGCGGCCTGGGCGCTCGCCGTTCGGGGTGCGTCAGCTCCGGTCGAGGACCTCGTCCTGGCCTGGACCCTGCGCGGCGCCCCGCACTTCTACCGGCGCGCGGAGATCGCCGCCGTGGCCGCCGCCACCGCGCCGTGGAGCGATACGGACGCGGCGAAACGGATCTTCGA
>CAWHNI010000002.1:0-209239 GCA_963830755.1 uncultured Actinomycetota bacterium
GGCGTCGGCACTGATCACGCGTTCGGCGATCTCGGCGTCACCGGTCAGCAGGGCCTCGGTGGCCAGACGGACGGCCGTCTCGACGCTGCGGCAGATGTCGGCCAGGTCGTGGAAGACGGACTCGAGCTGTTCGTGGAAGGCCTCGCGCATGCCCTGATCGTAGGCAGCAGGGATGACGGGCGTGGACGAGGGCGTGAACGCCGGGTGAACAGTCGTCCCGCGTGGCTCTCCACGGCCTAATGCACGGTGAAACCCTGCGTACGCTTCTGGTGTGGACCCGACGATGCAGGCATTCCTGGCTGCGCTCATCGGAGCCGTCGTCGCCGGCGGCGCCGTACTCGCCTGGGCCATCAGCGACCGCCAGCAGTCATACGTCCCTCAGCCCGAGGAGCCGGCGGTCCCGCCCGCCGTGGCGACGGTCCTCTCGGTGCTGCGCAGCAGCGCCGTGGTCGTCGGCGAGGACGACACCGTCCTCAAGGCATCGGCGCCGGCGTACGCCTTCGGCCTCGTGCGGGGCAACGTCCTGGTCGCCGAGGAGCTCACCGAGCTGGTGCGCCAGGTCCGTCGGGACGGCCAGATCCGAGAGACCGAGCTGCTGCTCTCGCGCACCGACATGCCGTCCCGCCATGTCACCGCTCGTGTCGCCCCCATGGGTTCCCGGCTGGTGCTGGCGCTCATCGAGGACCGCACCCGCGAGCGCCGGGTCGAGGCTGTACGACGCGACTTCGTGGCCAACGTCAGCCACGAGCTGAAGACGCCGATCGGCGCCATCCGGCTGCTGGCCGAGGCGGTCCTCGACGCGGCCGACGACGCCGAGGCGGTCAAGCGCTTCGGGGGCCGAATGCTCACGGAGAGCGACCGACTGACGCGGTTGGTCCAGCAGATCATCGAGCTGTCCCGGCTGCAGGGCGACGACCCGCTGGAGGCGCCGGTCCCCGTGTCGGTCGACCACGTCATCGCTGCCGCCGTCGACGCCAGCGCGATCGACGCCGACACCCGCCGGATCTCCCTGGTCACCGGGGGCACGCCCGGCCTTGAGGTGTTCGGGAACGCCGAGCAGGTCTCGGCCGCGGTGGCCAACCTGGTGGCCAACGCCGTCGCCTACTCGGGCGAGGACTCCACAGTTCTGGTCTCGACGAAGACGAACGACGGCACGGTCGAGATCTCGGTCGTGGACCAGGGCATCGGGATCCCGCCCGGCGAGATGGACCGGATCTTCGAGCGCTTCTACCGCATCGACCCGGCGCGGCACCGCTCGACGGGAGGGACCGGTCTTGGCCTCTCCATCGTCAAGCACGTCGCGGCCACACACGGCGGCGACGTACGCGTGTGGTCGGTCGAGGGACAGGGCTCCACGTTCACCCTGACCCTGCCCCGTCACTACTCCGCACACCACCAGGAGACCAGCTCGTGACACGAGTACTCGTCGTCGAGGACGAAGAGAGCTACAGCGACGCCCTCGCCTACATGCTGCGCAAGGAGGGCTACGAGGTCGCGCTGGCCGCGACCGGTCCCGACGCGCTCACCGAGTTCGACCGCAACGGAGCGGACGTCGTACTCCTCGACCTGATGCTGCCCGGGCTGCCGGGCACCGAGGTCTGCCGGCAGATCCGGCAGACGTCCAACGTGCCGGTGATCATGGTCAGCGCCAAGGACGACGAGGTCGACAAGGTGGTCGGCCTCGAGCT
The DNA here is from genome assembly GCA_963830755.1 of uncultured Actinomycetota bacterium. Lineage (GTDB taxonomy): Bacteria > Actinomycetota > Actinomycetes > Propionibacteriales > Nocardioidaceae > Nocardioides. Next base: position 1,689 of record CAWHNI010000002.1, read on the forward strand.
CGGCGCCGACGACTACGTCACCAAGCCCTACTCCCCCCGGGAGCTGGTCGCCCGGATCCGGGCCGTGCTGCGTCGAGGCATCGAGCCCGACCTGGCGCCGATGACGCTCGAGGCCGGGCCGGTGCGGATGGACGTCGAGCGCCACGTGGTGACCGTCGACGGGAGCGAGCAGCGGTTGCCGCTCAAGGAGTTCGAGCTGCTGGAGATGTTCCTCCGCAACCCGGGCCGGGTGCTCACCCGCGGTCAGCTGATCGACCGGGTCTGGGGCTCCGACTACGTCGGCGACACCAAGACCCTGGACGTGCACGTCAAGCGGCTGCGCGCCAAGCTCGAGCCCGATCCCTCAGAGCCGAAGCTGCTGGTCACGGTGCGGGGTCTCGGTTACAAGCTCGACTTGTAGCCGCTGGCGGGAAGTCGTGCAACGACGTCCGATAACCGCGTGTCCGGCGTCGTGTCGGCTCCCTAGGCTGGTCGCATGACCACCCCATTCGAATGCTCGCTTCGCTCCGCTTCGAACGGGGACCCCGGATGAACACGACGCCGTCCCGGACCTGGCTCCCCGTCGCAGCCGTGGCGTGCACGCTGGTGTTCTGGGCCTCGGCGTTCGTGGCGATCCGGCACCTGGCCCACGACTTCTCACCTGGCGCGCTGTCGCTGGGACGGCTGGTCGTCGCGACGGCGGCCCTCGCCGTGCTCGCCCTCGGACGCGGTCGCCCGCGACCCACGCGCCAGGACCTGTTGCCGATCATCGTGATCGGTGTGCTCTGGTTCGGCGTCTACAACGTCGCCCTCAACGCGGGCGAGGAGCGGGTCGACGCCGGGACGGCCGCGATGCTGATCCAGCTCGCGCCACTGCTGATCGCCGCTCTGGCCGCGATCTTCCTGTCCGAACGGTTCACGGTCTACCTCGGCATCGGCCTGGCCCTCGGGTTCGGCGGGGTGGCGCTGATCGCGCTCTCGGCCAGCCCGGGCGGCAACAGCGACGTCGTCGGCGTGCTGCTGTGCCTGCTGTCGGCGGCTGTCTACTCCGTCAGCCTGATCCTGCAGAAGCCGCTGGTCGGCCGGATGCCGGCGGTCCACATCACCTGGCTGGCGTGCACGGTCGGCACCCTCGCGTGCCTGCCGTTCGTGGGTTCCCTGGTGCGCGAAACAGCCGCTGCGCCGGCGTCGTCGATCTGGTGGCTGGTCTACCTGGGGGTGTTCCCGACGGCGATCGCGTTCACGACGTACGCCTACGCCCTGCGGCACATGTCAGCTGGCAACCTGGGCATCACGACGTACCTCGTCCCGCCGATCACGATCGTGCTGGGCGTGATTTTCCTGAGCGAGGCTCCGCCCGCGATGGCGTACGCCGGCGGCGCGCTTGCCCTGGTCGGCGTGGCGGTCGCCCGTCGCAAGCCCCGCACCCCGGCACCGGCCGAGTCGCGCGTGCTGGCTCGTTGAGTAGGACCCCCACTCAACGATCGTCGGTCTCGAGCCAGCCGCGGAACGCCTCGAGGTTCCGGGTGGACTCACCCCGCAGCCGGCGCCACTCCCACTCCTTGCGGATCGAGGACGCGAAGCCGAGCTCGAGGATCGCGTTGAAGGACTCGTCGGCGTAGGACAGGACCGATCCGAGTAGCCGGTCGAGCTCCTCGGGGGTCACGGCGGACAGCGGCAACCTGCCATCGAGGTAGATGTCGCCGACGGCATCGAGCGCGAAGGCGACGCCGTACATCTTCAGGTTGCGCTGCAGCAGCCAGCGGTAGACGCCCTCGTGGTTCTCGTCGGGCTTGCGGCACACGAAAGCGTGGATCCCGAGGGCGTGCGGTCCAACGTCGAGCCGGACCGGGGTCTGGAGCTTCTTCTCCCCCGGCAGGGTGATCGCGAAGGCGCCGTCGCCCACCTGGTCGTACTCGATCTCGTTGTCGTCGAGATAGCTCCGGATCGTCTCGGCCGTCACGACACCGCGTCCAGCGGGGACGACCGGGCCCGGCGGTAGACCTCGAGCGTGCGCTGCGCGGTCCGTTCCCAGGAGAAGAGCCGCGCCTGCTCGACCGCCCCGGCCTGGAGCCGGGACCGCAGGGCGTCGTCCTCCATCACGCGGCGCATCGCGTTGGCCCAGTCGCGCGGCTCGTGGCCGTCGACCAGGAGGCCGCTGCGGCCGTCGCGGATCACGGTCGTCAGCCCGCCCACGGCGGCCCCGATGACGGGGGTGCCGGTGGCCTGCGCCTCGGCAGCGACCAGGCCGAACGACTCGTTGTAGGACGGTACGGCGACCAGGGTGGCGGCGGCACACCAGCGGGCCAGCTCGGACTGGGCGACCGGGGGAACGAACTGCACGACGTCGTCGACACCGAGCTCCGCGGCGAGCTGGGCCAGCGACTCGGGGTGCTCGAGGCCGGTGCCGGACGGGCCGCCGACCACGGGCACGACCAGTCGGGATCGCAGCGACGGGGTCTCCTCGAGCAGGACGGCCACCGCACGAAGCAGGACGTCGGGCGCCTTGAGCGGCTGGATGCGGCCCGCGAACATCAGCACGTGGGCGTCGGCGGGCAGGCCGAGCGCGAGGCGGGCCGCGCGCTCGTCGACAGGCTGGAAGACGGCCAGGTCCACGCCGGGGTGGACCACCTCCACCCGGCCGGGATCGGCGTCGTACAGGTTGATCAGCTGCTTGGCCTCGATGTCGGTGTTGGCGATCAGCATGTCGGCGGCCTCGACCACCTGCTGCTCCCCGATGATCCGGGCCGCGGGCTCCGGGGTGTCGCCGGTGGCCAGGGCGTCGTTCTTGACCAGGGCCATGGTGTGCATCGAGTGGACGAGCGGGACGCCCCAGCGGTCCCGGGCGAGCGCCCCGACCTGTCCGGAGAGCCAGTAGTGGGAGTGCGACGACGTCGTAGTGGCCGACCGGCTGGGCCGCCTCGGACCTCAGCACCTCGCGGGCGAAGACACACAGCTGGCCGGGCAGCTCGCCCTTGGTCAGGCCCTCGAACGGTCCCGCGTGGATGTGGCGGACGGCGACACCGTCGGCGGCCTCGACGACCGGCGGCAGCGCGGAGGAGGTGGCCCGGGTGAAGATGTCGACCTCGATGCCCTGCGTGGCCAGTCGGCGGGCGAGCTCGATGACGTAGACGTTCATGCCGCCCGCGTCACCGGTCCCGGGCTGGTCGAGCGGGGAGGTGTGCAGGCTGATCATCGCCAGGCGGTCGATCGCCCGGTCCGTGATCGCAGAGTTCAACTTCACACCTCCGGGTCGGGTCCACCTGACGCAACCCGGGGCCAGTCTGTGGCATTCCCGGACGCTGGACGCCGACGTCCGGCAACGGCTCAGCGGGCGTGTGCTCCGGCGTGCCGCCTCGGCGGTCGCTCGTCCCCGCTCGCGCGATCGGCCGAGTGCCAGCAGGGAGACACCGGCGATCAGGATGGCGACGACCGCATCGATGACCACGGGGTCGCCCGCCGGGTGCAGCACTTCCACCACCGACCAGACCAGCAGGGGGAAGGCGATGCCGACGATCGCCTGCAGCCAGACCGCGCCCTTGCTGACCAGGGTGGTGCCGAAACCGACCAGGGCCACGAACAGCAGCACCAGGCCGGACCAGTACAGCGCGTCGACCATTCCCCCTTCGCTACCGCCACGGTCGAGCAGCATCCGGGCCACCCAGCACGGCACCGCCGAGCAGCCCCGAGACACGGGCGAGAGCACGCAGGTTCATGGGACTCCAACTGTTCGAAGACCGGTCGATCAACAGGTCAGTCTGCCACCGTTGCCGCAGCACACCTCACCCCCGTGCAGAATCTGGGCATGGACCACACACGCCTTGCCGTCGTGACCGGTGCCAGCAGCGGGATCGGGGCCGCGACCGCCCGGGCTCTCGCCGTCGAGGGGTACGACGTCATTTGCGCGGCCCGTCGTACCGATCGGATCGAGGCCCTCGCCACCGAGATCGGTGGCCGGGCGGTGGCCTGCGACGTGACGGACGCCGCCTCGGTCCGCGGGCTGGCTGCGGCTGTCGGCGGATCACTGCACCTCCTGGTCAACAACGCCGGTGGCGCCTTCGGGTCCGACCCGGTGGAGACCGCGGACCCGGCGCACTGGCGGGCCATGTATGACGTCAACGTGATCGGCCTCCTTCAGGTTACGCAGGCCCTGCTGCCCGCGCTCCGGGCGAGCGGGGACGGATTGATCGTGAACGTCGGCTCGACGGCGGGCCGGGTCGCCTACGAGGGCGGCGGCGGCTACACCGCCGCCAAGCACGGCACCCAGGTCGTGACCGAGACCCTGCGCCTCGAGCTGTGCGGCGAGCCGATCCGGGTCACGCGAGATCGCCCCGGGCATGGTCCGCACCGACGAGTTCTCCCTGGTCCGGTTCGCCGGGGACCAGGAGAAGGCGGACGCCGTGTACGCCGGCGTACCCGACCCGCTGGTCGCCGAGGACGTCGCCGACGCCATCACCTGGGTCGCCAGCCGGCCCAGTCACGTCAACATCGACGAGCTGGTGATCCGCCCCCGCGCGCAGGCTGCCCAGCACAAGGTGCACCGCGTGTAAGGGAGCGCCCTAGGTGGCAGACTGCCGGCGTGCAGACCATCGGACTCGTCGGCGGCATGAGCTGGGAGAGCAGCGCTGCCTACTACCAGGACCTGAACCTCGGCGTCGAGAACCGGCTCGGGGGCCTGCACTCGGCCAAGACCGTGCTGGCCTCTGTCGACTTCGACGAGGTCACCGCGTTGCAGCGCGACGAGCGCTGGGACGACGTCGCGGAGGTCCTCGCCGGCGCCGCGCGCGGTGTCGAGAGCGCCGGCGCCGACTTCCTGATGCTCTGCACGACGACGTTCCACATGGTCGCCGACCAGGTGCAGGAGGCCGTCGACATCCCACTGCTGCACCTCGCCGACGTGGTGGCGGAGGCGTGCAAGGAGCACCGGCTCCGGTCGGTAGCCCTGCTCGGTACGACGTTCGCGATGTCACGGCCGTTCTTCTCCGACCGGATCGCCACGCACGGGCTCGACGTTCGCGTGCCGGACGCCGGTCACCACGAGACGATCAACCGGATCATCTACGAGGAGCTCGTCCACGGGAAGGTGCTCGACGCATCCCGCCGGACCATCGTCGGCCTCGTCGACGAGCTGTGGGACGCCGGCGCCGGCGGCCTGATCCTCGGCTGCACCGAGCTGGAGCTGCTCATCCACCAGGCTGACGTCGAGCTCCCGGTCTTCCCGTGCACCACCCTCCACGTCGAGGCTGCGCTCGACCGCGCCCTCGCCTGACCGGTCCTTGTCGCCCCGGCCGGGGCCTAACGGTCAGGTCGGCTGGCAGTTGGAGTGTTGGAACGAGCGCTCAGGCGGGGTTCGCGCCTCAGGATGCACGAACTGCCAGCCGAGGTGACCGGATCCTCACCAGGTCGACGAGGATCTCGTGCACCAGCTCGGGTCGGTGCATCACGTCCTCCCACAGGAACCGCACGACCAGCCAGTCGAGGCGGGTGAACGAGGTGTAGCGGCGTACGTCGTAGCGGAACGCCTCGCGCGTGGCGTGGAACTCCCAAGACTCCGCCTCGATCGCGATCCGGAGGCGTTCATCCGCCAGATCGGCGTGCCCGACCGCGCCGATCGGGAACTGCGGCTCCACGCGCAGACCAGGAACGTCGATCGCAACAGCCCGCAACGACGACTCGAACGGATTGGCGGCCCGTTCGTCGGCCGCCTGCGCGACCTTGATGGCAGCGGGTCGGCCGGTTCGGGGAGAGGCTTCTGCCGCCGCGAGCAGCTGGGGCTGCGTGACGTCGCCGGCCCGGAGTGCCGAGTCGGCCACCGAGAGCGCATCCGGAAAGGGCAGCCAGCGGGCACAGTCCACGACGGTGCGCAGCTTGCCGGTCACCCCGTCGACGACGTCGTCAGGAGCCAGGTCGGCCCATCGCACATCAACGTCGATGTCGCGCTCGGGCAGACGGCGGTGCCGGGCGATTGTGACGGTCGGACGCCTGGGCGGCATCCGCACCTTCCAGCCCCAGTGGAGCGCGGCACTCAGCATCGAGACCGTGCCGCCGAGCGCGCGGGCAGCCACACTTGCCTGGTCGGCGCCCGGAAGCGCGTAGGTCCCTGGCTTCAGCCTGACCACGCGCCCATCCAGGACGGCGCGACCAAGGCCGTGACGTGAAGTCATGGCGAGCAGCTCACTTCTCGTCCCGAGCCCGCCGAGCCGGGTCAGTGCCTCCACCGCATCCATGCCGTCAGCCTGCCGCGTGCGGGCTCCCGATGCGCGGCTCTCTCCACAGGCCCCGATGAACGGACTATCGCGTTCGGTCGAGGAGCAGGTCGGCCAGGCGGCGTAGCTCGGGGGTGAGCTGGTGCTCAGGCACGGTGGCCCGAGTGCCACCGACGTCGAAGACATAGGAGTACATGTCCGGGTACGGTCGGCCGCCCGCCACCGCCGCCAGGTCGATCCGGCCCAGCAGGTCACGCACCTCGACCACCAGGTCGTCATCCGGGCCGTCGAGGTCGACCTGCCCCTCGACGGTCGCGCCGACGAAGCCGCCCGAGCGGCGCACCGCCACCACACCGGCGACGGTCGACCCGACCGGCTCGACCGGTGCCGACGGTGCCTGCCCCGCCGACACACCGACCCCGGACCACGCGGCGGAGACGGCGTCGGCGTGGTCGCCCGCCGCGGAGATGGTCGCGGCGGCGAAGCCGGCGAAGTCGGTCTCGGGGCCGACCGCACCGCTGGTGAGGGCGGCGTACCAGATCGCCCCGGCCCCCGCCCAGGTGTTGCCGCCGATGGAGGTGGCGGCGAGCTGGAAGGCCCGGTTGGGAATCCCGGAGTTGAGGTGGACCCCACCGTTGTCGTCGGTGGTCTCGACGTAGTCGTCCATGTGGCCCACCTGCGGGTCCCGACCCAGCACCGGGTCGTCGTACGCCGTCCCGGGCGCGGCCATGTCGCGCAGAGCGCGCGCTTTCACACCAGGCAGGAACAGGCCCTCGCCGATCAGCCAGTCGGCCTGCTTCGGGGTCTGCGCGAGCAGGCGTTGCTTGAGGCAGGCGGCGAACACGTCGGCGACCGACTCGTTCAGAGCCCCCGACTGGCCCTGGTAGACGAGCCCCGCGGTGTGCTGGACGACGCCGTGGGAGAACTCGTGGCCGAGCACGTCCACCGGCTTGGTGAACCTGTCGAAGACCCGCCGGTCGCCATCGCCGAACACCAGCTGGGTGCCGTCCCAGAAGGCGTTGACGTAGTCCTGGCCGTAGTGCACGGTCGCCATCACCGGTGCGCCGGCGTCGTCGATGGACGCGCGCCCGTAGATCTCGGCGAAGAGTGCCAGCGTGCCCGCGACGCCGTACGCCGCCTCGTCGACCGCTCCGTCCCCGCTTTCGGGCTGACCGGTGGACCGCACGGGCGTCCCGGGGAGGGTGGTCCCGTTTTCGGCGGAGTGGATCGTCCAGGCTGCCCCGGCCGCGGCCGCAGGTTGCGCCGGCTGCGCGGTCCGTTGGGCACGGAAGCCCTCGTCGATGGAGAGCGCGGCCGTGCAGGTCGCCGCGGTCTCCGGAATGGCCTCCGCGATCCGGCGGAGGAGGTACGGCGGGACGAAACTGCACCTCGCTGGGCTGAGCGTTGACGTCATGGTCCTTGCCTACCGGCCCCCTCCGACGCGAGCAAGGGAGGCAGGCCCGCAGAAGGGTCCTCAGGTCTCCTCGGCCGGCGCGAACAGGTCGAGTTCGGGGTCCGGAAGCGGCGGCACGGTCACCTCGAAGGCGTGAGCCGACCCGCCGCCGCCGAGGCCCGGTCCGGACTCCGGTTCGCGGCCCTCCCGGTGCGCCAGTGCGGCGGCGTTGGCCAGCCGGTCGGCCTGTTCGTTGAGCTCGTGTCCGCTGTGCCCCTTGACCCACTCGAACCGGACCCGGCCGCGACGCCCCTGCATGGCCCGGTCGAGCGCCTTCATGATCGCCAGGTTGGCGATCGGCTTTCCGTCACCCTTCTTCCAGCCGCGGCGCTTCCAGCCGGGCATCCAGTCCCGAATCGCCTTGATGGCGTAGGTCGAGTCGCAGTAGACAAGCAGGTCGTCCTCGACCTCGGCGGTCTGCTCAAGCAGGTCGAGCACGGCGGTGAGCTCGCCCATGTTGTTGGTCCCATGGGGCCAGCCGCCGCTGGCCCAGCAGCCGTCGTCGACGTACCACGCCCACCCGGCGGGTCCGGGGTTGCCGAGGGCGGACCCGTCGGCGGCCGCGACCAGCGTCATGCCCGGTCGGGCGGAAAGCCGCCAGTCGCCACGGGGCCCCACGACTCGACAGTGACCCGGATCAACGACTTCCCCTGGCGGTGCATCGCCACGCGGTACTCCTCCCAGTCGTCGTGCTCGCCGGAGATGCAGCGGAAGTACTCCACCAGCCCGTCCTCGGCCTCCTGCGACGGCATGTCGAGGACCTCGGCGGTCCCGTCGACCTGCACCCACGGCCCGTCGAAGTCATCGCTCATGACGAGCACGGTCGCGGCAGGGTTGCGGCGCAGGTTGCGCGCCTTCGCCCGGGTCGGGTAGGTCGAGATCACCAGCCGGCCGGCATCATCGACGCCGCCGGTCACGGGCGATACCTGCGGCCGCCCGTCCTGCCGGGCGGTGATCAGCGCGTAGCGGTGCCGAACGCGAGCGAAGTCGAGCAGCTCGTCGCGGTCGACGCTCGTGTTCGTCGCGATGGAAGCCATGGCCCCACCCTAGGCATCCGGGAATGCGTGGATGGGCAGCGGCTCCGTAGACTGGTCCGCTGGCCCTCCACCCACCGAAAGTGACGCCGTACTGCCATGCCCACCCGCACAGACCTCCGCAACGTCGCGATCGTCGCGCACGTCGACCACGGCAAGACCACGCTGGTCGACGCGATGCTCCGCCAGGGCGGCGCGTTCACCGAGCACCAGGCCGAGGGCGTGGGCGAGCGGGTGATGGACTCCGGTGACCTCGAGCGCGAGAAGGGCATCACCATCCTCGCCAAGAACACCGCGATCCACTACGCCGGGCCAGCGGCCGACGGCAAGCCGATGACGATCAACATCATCGACACCCCGGGTCACGCCGACTTCGGCGGAGAGGTCGAGCGAGGGCTGTCGATGGTCGACGGCATCGTCCTCCTCGTCGACGCCTCGGAAGGACCGCTGCCGCAGACCCGCTTCGTGCTCCGCAAGGCGCTCAACGCGGACATGCCGGTCGTCCTGGTCGTCAACAAGGTCGACCGCGGCGACGCCCGGATCGCCGAGGTCGTCGACGAGACCTACGAGCTCTTCATGGACCTGCTCGACGACAGTCACCAGAAGGGCACAGCCAGGACGCGCTCGACTTCCCGGTCGTCTACGCCAGCGCCCGCGCCGGGCGCGCCGGCCTCGAGGTCCCCGAGAACGGCGGCCTGCCCGACTCCCCCGACCTCGAGCCGCTGTTCCGCACCATCCTCGAGACCATTCCGGCGCCCGTGTACGACGAGGGCGCGCCGCTCCAGGCGCACGTCACCAACCTCGACGCCAGCCCGTTCCTCGGCCGGCTCGCGCTGCTCCGGGTCCACCAGGGCACGCTCCGCAAGGGCCAGACCGTGGCCTGGATCAAGCGCGACGGCACGGTCAAGAACGTCCGGGTGACGGAGCTGCTCGTCACCGAGGGCCTCGAGCGCAAGCCCGGCGAGTCCGCAGGCCCGGGCGACATCGTCGCCGTCGCGGGCATCTCCGACATCACCATCGGCGAGACCCTGGCCGACCCGGACGACCCCAGGCCGCTGCCACTCATCCACGTCGACGAGCCCGCCATCTCGATGACCATCGGCACCAACACCTCGCCGCTCGTCGGCCGGGTCAAGGGCTCCAAGGTCACCGCGCGCCTGGTCAAGGACCGCCTCGACAACGAGCTGGTCGGCAACGTGTCGCTGCGAATCCTCCCGACCGACCGTCCCGACGCGTGGGAGGTCCAGGGCCGCGGTGAGCTGGCGCTGGCCATCCTCGTCGAGCAGATGCGCCGCGAGGGGTTCGAGCTGACCGTCGGCAAGCCACAGGTGGTCACGAAGGACGTCGACGGCAAGGTGCACGAGCCCGTCGAGCGGCTCACCATCGACGCTCCGGAGGAGTACCTCGGCGCCATCACCGAGCTGCTCGCCACGCGCAAGGGCCGGATGGAGCAGATGACCAACCACGGCACCGGCTGGGTGCGGATGGAGTTCCTGGTCCCGGCCCGCGGCCTGATCGGGTTCCGCACCGAGTTCCTCACCGAGACCCGCGGCACCGGCATCGCCCACCACGTCTTCGAGGGGTACGAGCCGTGGGCCGGCGAGATCCGCTCCCGCAACTCGGGCTCGCTGGTGGCCGACCGCAAGGGTGCCGCGACGGCGTACGCCATGACCAACCTGCAGGAGCGGGGGATCATGTTCGTCGAGCCGGCGACCGAGGTCTACGAGGGCATGATCGTCGGCGAGAACTCCCGCGCCGACGACATGGACGTCAACATCACCAAGGAGAAGCAGCAGACCAACATCCGGTCCGCGACCTCCGACAACTTCGAGAAGCTGGTCCCGCCGCGCAGGCTGTCGCTCGAGCAGTGCCTGGAGTTCTGCCGCGAGGACGAGTGCGTCGAGGTCACCCCGGAGACCGTGCGGATCCGCAAGGTGGTGCTGGACGCCAACGAGCGTGCCAAGATCGCCTCCCGGGCGCGCAAGGCGAGGTAGCGGCTCGCGTCAGAGGGCCGGCCGGGCGCGCTGTGCGGCTGCTCGGATGCCGATGCCGGCCAACGCCACCACGAGCAGCAGCGGCGTCGCTGACCCGATGAACTCGGGCAGGTACGGCGCGATCGGCAGCAGGGCGACGTGCAGCAGCAAGAGCGCCGGGATCCAGCGTGGGGTGGCGCGGGCGCGGAGCAGCGCAAGTGCGAGCAGCAGCTCGCCGAGCACGATGGTGCCGATCCAGACGTAGAGGAACCCGGTCAACCCGGTGTCGCGGGTCACGTCCAGCACGGTCGCATCGGGAATCGCGTCGTTGATCACGAGGGCCCGGACGAACATCAGGAGCATCGCGAATCCGGCGGTCCCGGCAGCGCTGGCGGTGAAGATTCCGACCGCAGTCAGCCCGAACCTGGCACCACGCACATGGAACAGCGTCAGGATCGACGGCATGCCGAGGGTCAGCATCACCGCCGCGACGAAGTAGAGGACGGCCACCGCCAGCCAAACGCCGCCTTGCGCCTGGGCCATTTGCACGGTCGTCGCCGCTTCGGCGTACGACGGTAGGAGCAGCGACCCGACCGACAGCGCGGTCGCACCGAGCACAAGGGAAGCCGCGGAGTACGGCACCCAGTCGAAGCGCATCTTGTGTTTGGACCCTTCTTGGCCGGTCGAGGTGTGGCCGTGAATCTGACCCAAAGCATCGAGTCTAGGCACGTCTGGTCTGCCGCCGCGGGGTCATGGCGAGCCAGCGACCAGCCCGCGGTTGACCCGAGCGCGCCAAGATCGCGACCCGCGACCGCAGGTCGCCCTGCCCGCTAGAGAGGGAGCCTGGTGGCGGCGTGCTGGTTGGCTGTGATGCCCACACCGCACAGCCCGACGGTGACCAGGAGAGCGGTCAGCGACTGGACCTCTGCCGGCAGGAGCGACGACACCGGGAACAGCGCGACGTGCAACAGCAGGACGGCCGGGACCCATTTCGGCGTCGTGCTCGCGCGCAGCAGCGCAATGCCGAGCAGCAGCTCACCGAGGTAGAAGGCGCCGATCCAGCCGTAGAGGATGGCCAGCAGGCCAGCGTTCTGGGAGACCAGCTCGAGGTCGAGGGTGCCGATCCCGCCCTCTTCGGCGAGGGCCCTCATGAACGCGATCAGGAACGCGTAGCCTGCGATCCCGAGCGTGCCGATGGTGAAGACTCCGATCGCGCTCAGCCCGAGCTTTCCGCCCCGGCGCTCGAAGAGGGTGATCACCGACGGCATGCCGACCGTGAGCGACGCCGAGGCGATGAAGTAGAGGAGGGCGACGGCCAGCCAGCGAGTGTCGGCGAAGTCCGAGAGGAGGACGTTCTGCTCGCTCAGCTGAGGGGTCAGCAGGGCGCCCACGGACAACGCCGTCGCACCGAGTACGAGGGCGGCCGCGGAGTAGGGGACCCAGTCGATACGCATGTGTTTCGGACGCTTCCTGGCCTGTCGAAGGGTTGCGCTGTCGCTCACCCAGACGAGCGAGTTTAGGGGAGCACAGCCGCCGAATCCGGCGAATGGCTCAGACGAACCAGCGGCCCAGCAGGGTGCCGCGCTCCTCGACCAAGGTGTTCAGCCGGAGGGGTACGTCGATCGGGGGGCCGTCGGTCACCCGCGGGTGCAGACCGGAGACCAGGCGCGGCACGACGGTGGCGTCCAGCTCGTCGACCACGCCCTGGTCGAGCAGGTCGCGGAGCAGGTGGGGTCCGCCCTCGCACAGCATGTGATTGAACCCGCGCTCCTCGAGCCGCCGCCGCATCGCCGCCAGGTCGACGCGGTGCGAGCCGAGGAGAAGCAGGTCTCCCGGCGGTAGCAGCCGTCGCGACTCGTCCAGCTCCGGTGCGTGCTGGCAGGTGGCGAGGATGACCCGGCCCGGTTCGACGCCGCGGAGCTTCTCCGGCAGCCGGCCCGAGCGGCTGACGACGACGATCGGCCGATCGGCCGGCCGGTATCTCTCGATCCGGGCAGTCCCGGCACCCACGACCACCACGTCGGCCAGCTCGCGCAGCAGGTCGAAGACCCGTTGGTCGACGTCGTTGCTGATCGCCCCGCTCCGGCCGCTCTCGCCGGTGACCGCACCGTCCAGCGTCGACACCATGTTGACGCGGAACCACGGCGTCGACGGGGCGGCGTACAACGCGTGGAGGTCGCCCTTGCCGATCGTCCCGTCCTGGCCCGGTCGGTCGGAGTCGCCGATCAGAACGCGCATGACGCAAGTCTGGACCCGGGCCGAGTCGGCCCGCTCACCGGGTCGCGCTGGTGACCCGGACCCGCCGCAGCTCGGGCGCCAGCACCGCGATGCCGGCCAGCGGGAAGGCGGCGAGGATGCCCAGGCTGCCGGGCACTCCCACCAGGTCGCCGAGGCCCGCCACGGCGGCGGAGCCGATGCTGCCGCCGACGAGGAAGAGCAGCGTCGCGATGCCCAGGGCCACGCCGCGGACGTCGTGGGTGACCGCGTCGCCCACGCTCGCTGCGAGCGCCGGCTGGCCGATTCCGAACGAGACGGTCGCCAGGATCACGGCCGGCACCAGCGCCCAGCCTGCCGGAAGCGCCGTACCCACGGCCGCCAGCACCAGGGACGCCGCCGCGATCAGCCCCGAGAGCGCGAGGCACCGGGCGGCCCCGAACCGGGCGAGCAGTGGGCCGACGTGCCGGGGCACGTACAGGGCGAACGCGGCGCTCGGCAGCAGCAGCGTCCCGACCTGCCAGGGCTCCCAGCCGTGGCCGACGAGGACCACGGGGACGCCGACGAGCTGGGCAAACCACGCCGCCGGCACCGCGGCTGCCGCCACGGCGCTCCGGACGACGGTCTGGTTGCGCACGACGTCGAGCGGGAGGAAGCCGTCGGGGCGACGGCGTACCCACATGGCCACCAGCGGCACACCGACCAGCAGCAACAGGAGACCGATCCCCGCCACCAGCCGCCCGGTCGTCGGGGACTGCAGCAGGAGAACCACGCCTGCGGCCGTGGACGCCACCAGCACCGCCCCCAGCACGTCCAGCCGGGCACCGGTCCCACCGCCGGTGAGGGTCCGCCAGAGGAACGGCAGGACGCAGACGCCGAGGATGGGCAGGGCCATCACGGCCCGCCACCCCCAGGCGTTCTCGACGATGCCCCCGACCAGCGGCCCGAAGCAGCTCACCGCGGCCGCGAGCCCCGCCAGCCGTCCGAGGGCGAGGGCGCGAACCTCTCCGTGGTAGCGGGCACTCAAGAGCGCTACCCCCAAGGTGGGTATGGCGGCCGCACCGGCGCCCTGGAACATGCGGGCGACCAGCAGCACGCCGTACGACGGCGCCAGGGCGGCGACCAGGGCACCACCGGTCATCATCCCGACCCCCACCAGCAGCGGGAGGCGGACCCCGACGAGGTCGGAGATCCGGCCATGGACGGCGGTGGTCACCGCGAGCATCAGGACGTAGAGGCTGATCGTCCAGGCGGCGACGCCGACGCCGATGCCGAAGTCCTCCGCCACCGTCGGCAGCACGATCGCCGCGGACGACGAGCCCATGCCCGCCAGCCCGAACAACACCCCCAGCAGCACGGAGACGCGGCGGGAGTCCTGGGGCATGCCCACCCCAACCCATGTGGGCCGGCGGGCATTCCGCGCAGGTCAGACCGGAGCGTGGCGTCGCTGGTCCGGGGCCAGCCACCAGGCGGCAAGTCCTCCGCCGATGGCCCCGAACAGGTGGCCCTGCCAGGACACTCCCGGCTGGCCGGGCAGGACACCCAGCAAGGCACCGCCGTAGAGGACCAGGACGACGGCGCCCAGGGCGATCTGGACCTCGCTGCGGGCGAAGATGCCCCGGAGGATCAGGTAGGTCAGCCACCCGAACACGATCACCGACGCACCGATGTGGACGGTGTGCTCAGGGGCGATCAGCCAGGTGCCCAGCCCGCCGACGACCCAGATCACCGCGGTCGCGGCGAGAGCGCGGCCGATACCGGAGAGGAAGACGAGGAACCCGAGGACCAGCAGCGGCAAGCTGTTGGCGATCAGGTGGTCCCACCCGGCGTGCAGCAGCGGGGCGAACACGATCCCGATCAGCCCCTCGTCGTCGCGCGGCCGGACTCCCTCATCGTCGAGACTGTTGCCCAGCACGTAGTCGACGAACTCGATCACCCAGAGCAGCACCACGAAGCCGCCGGCGTACGCTGCGGCGCGAGCCCAGCCCGCCCCGCGCTCCCTCGTGTAGGTCAGGCGCACGTTTTCACGGTATCTGCGAGGCCCAGCGGACCACCCAGTACTGGACGCCGTAGGGATCATCGTCGTAGTCGACCGCGGCCACGTGAGCGGAGGTGAGGACCTCGGCGAGAGCACGGATGCCGTCGGTGGCCGCGAGCAGGTCGGCGCTCTTCATCGGATCGATCCCGGCCAGAGCCGCCGGGTCGGGAGTGGCCAAGGCGCTGGCCAGGCGGGCGTCGAAGCCGAACGACCCTTCGTCCAGGAAGCCGGGCGCCTTCTCGCTGCGGCAGGCGCTGCCGTTGCCGACGGCGAGATACGACGGCTCGTCGCCGGTACGCCTGGTGGAGGTCAGGAGGTGCGCGGCGACCCGGGACCCCTGCGCGTCGGCGAACACCGTGACGTCGACGCCGAGCCACCCGACCGCCTCCAGGCAGGCGAGCCGCAGCTCGGCGACCGGGTCATCGAGGCTCGGGTACTCCGGCAGCAGGGCGAGCGTTCCCGGCACGAGGACCACCCGGCTCACTGGAGCCCCCGGATCGCGCGCCACGGCGGCCGACGACCGGCGATCGACCACACCATGTCCACGACCTGCCGGGTCTCGGCCACCTCGTGGACGCGATAGATCCGGGCGCCGGCCAGGGCGCAGACCGCGGTTGCCGCGAGCGTGCCAGGCAGCCGCTCCCCGACGGGTAGGCCCAGGGTCTCGCCGACGAAGTCCTTGTTGGACAGCGACACCAGCACCGGCCAGCCAGTGTCGACCAGCTCCCCCAGTCGCCGGGTGATCTCGAGCGAGTGGAAGGTGTTCTTGCCGAAGTCGTGGGCCGGGTCGATCACGACACGGTCGGACGCCACACCGGCAGCGACAGCCCGCTCGGCGTAGGCCACCGTGTCGGCGATCGCGGCCGCCACCACGTCGTCGTACTCGATCCGGTAGGGGCGGGTGCGCGGGGTGACCCCGCCGGTGTGGGTGCACACCAGTCCGGCCCCGAACTCCGCGGCGACGTCGACCAGCTCGGGGTCGGCGCCGCCCCACGCGTCGTTGAGGACGTCGGCGCCCGCCTCGCACACGGCGCGGCCCACCTCCGCCCGCCAGGTGTCGACGGAGATGACGAGGTCGGGGTACGACGCCCGGACCCGCGCCACGAAGTCCACCACCCGCTCCTTCTCCTCCTCGGGGCCGATCTGGGCACCCGGAGCGGCCTTGATCCCTCCGATGTCGACGATCTCGGCGCCCTCCGCAACCACGAGGTCCACCCGCTCCAGGGCCCGCTCCTCGTCCCAGGTCGCGCCCCGGTCGTAGAACGAGTCGGGGGTGCGGTTGACGATCGCCATCATCAACGTCGCGTCGTCGGCGAACTCGTGGCGCCCCAGCCTCAGCGTCACGCGATCCCCCTGGCGGGCACCCGTTCGGTCGGCTCCTCGCCCCGCGTGTCAGCGAGCGCGTCGGGAGCAACGCCCGCCCGGCCCAGGGCCATGGCCAGGATCTGCCGCGCCATCCCGCCGAGGTCGCGCAGCGACTGGTGGCGGTGGGCCCGGCGGCCGAGGTCGACCTGGGCGATCGCGTCGACCCCGCTCGCCGCCGCGGTGTCGATCAGGGCGGCCAGCTCGACGGCGTACCCGGTGGGCACGGACAGGGACTCGAACAGCGACCGCCGGACCGCCCACTCCCCCGCCAGCGGCTGGTGCAACCCGGCGAGGTCGGGGAACAGGAGAGAGATCAGGGGACGAGCGACCAGCTCGGTCACGCGGCCGCCTTCGTAGGCGGCGTCGCCCAGCGGGCGCTCGTAGAACCCCTTGACCAGGTCGACGCCCGGAACGGTGAGCAACGGGCCGAGCAGCCCGGGCACGAAGTGCGTGTCCCAGTCCAGGAGGTCGGCGTCCATGAAGACCAGGACGTCACCCTTCGTCACGAACAGCGACTTCCACATCGCCTCGCCCTTGCCGGGGAACGTGCCGAGGTCGGGCCGGATCTCCGCGGAGCGGTGGACGACCGCCCCGGCGTCGGCCGCCACGGCCGAGGTGTCGTCGGTGGAGTCGGAGTCGATCACCACGATCTCGTCCAGAAGCCGCACGGTCTCGACCAGCCGCTCCCGGACCCGCGTGACCACGTCACCGACGGTGGCCGCCTCGTTGCGGGCGGGTACGACGAGACTCACCGAGGTCTCCCGCCGGGCGGCGAGCAGGGCGTCGAGCGTCCAGTCGTCCCAGTGGTAGGTGTTGATCATCCGAGGTGGCCACGCACCGAGGCGTGGCCCGCCAGCAGGTTGCGGGCGATGGTGCGTCGCTGGATCTCGTCGGTGCCCTCGTAGATGCGGAGGAGCCGGAGCTCGCGGTACCACCGCTCGACCGGCAGCTCGCGCGTGTAGCCCATGCCGCCGTGGATCTGGAGCATCCGGTCGACGATCTCGTTGGCCTTGACGCCGCCGTACAGCTTCGCCATCGACTGCGCCTGCCGCGAGTCGATGCCGTTGTCGACCTGCCAGGCCGCGGTCAGCACCAGCCACCGCAGGGCCTCGATCTCTACGGCGGAGTCGGCGACCATCCACTGGATCGCCTGGCGCGTGGCGATCGGGGCGCCGAAGGTCTCCCGGTTCTGGGCGTGCTCCATCGCCATCTCGACGAGCCGTTCGCACGCGCCGAGCGCCCGGGCCGGCAGCATGTAGCGCCCCTTGCCGATCCATTGCATCGCGAGCTCGAAGCCACGGCCCTCCTCGCCGAGGATCGACGAGTGCGGCACCCGCACGTCCTGGAACGACAGCGCGGCCGGTCCCCACTCGCCCATGGTGTCGATGATGGTGGAAGTCCATCCGGCGTCCCGGTCGGCCAGGAAACAGGTGACCCCGCCGTCGGCGCCCTTCTCCTTGTCGGTGACGGCGAAGACCAGGCAGAAGTCGGCGATGTCGCCGCCGGTGATGAACGTCTTCTCGCCGTTGATGACCCACTCGTCGCCGTCACGGACGGCGGTCGTGCGGATGTTGCGGGCGTCGGACCCGGCACCGGGCTCGGTGATCGCGAAGCAGCTCTTCTTCTCACCGTTGATCGTCGGGCAGGAGGTAGGCCTTCTTCTGCTCGTCGTTGGCGCTGAACAAGATGTTGTCTGCGTCGCCGCCGAACTTGAACTGCACGAATGACCGGCCGAGCTCCACCTCGATCAGCGCACTCATCAGGGCGCCGAGGCCCATCCCGCCGTACTCCTCGGGGGTCTGCACCCCGAAGAAGCCGGACTCCTTGGCCTTGTCCTGCAGGGCCTTGAGCTCGTCGGAGGTGCAGGCCCCGCTCGTGGCGGCGCTCCCGCTCCAGCACCGCCTGCTCGAGCGGCATGATCTCCTTCGAGACGAACGTCCGCACCCACTCGCGGACCTCGCGCTCCTCGTCCGAGAGGGTCAGGTCCATGCCCGCGACAGTACTGAACGGCTGAGGGTCCAGACGGCGCGGTCCAATTCACGCACCGATGGCCTACCGTCGAATGGTGAACCTGGGACCGCGAGCTCCCCACGGGGTTGGCCACGGCGGTATCGCAACGCTGCTCCTCTTCCTGTCTGCAGTCCTGGTCGGGGCGGCGGGATGTTCGGAGGACCCCGAACCCGGCACCGACCCCAAACCGTCCGCGCTCTCGCCGTCCGACAAAGGGCTGCCGCCGGTCGAGACGCTCGATGAGGCGCACGGCCGAACGCTCCACGTCGACGACGCCGACTGGATCCAGGTGATCGACGGCGTGCCGTGGACGACGGTCCCGAAGGCTGTGGTCCGGCTCTCGCCCCAGACCGGGAAGGAGACCGCGCGAATCAAGACCGATACGGGTACCTGCACCGCGATGGACGTCGGGTACGGCGCCTTATGGGCCGGCGACTGCTCAGGCCCGTCACGGCTGTTGCGGATCGACCCCGGCAGCGGTCGGCTGATCGCTTCGATCCCATTGGGCGGCGGGCTGGTGCCGGAGGGCTCGGTGGCCGCCGACACTGGCGGCGTCTGGGCAATCGTCAGCGCAAGGTCGGGGGTGCGACTCGTCCGGATCGACCCTGCCACCAACCGGGTGACCGACCGGTTCCCGGTTCCTTTGTCGGCTGTCGGGGTCCGCGCGGGGCTGGGCGGCGTGTGGGTGACCGATCCCGGGAACGGCCGGCTGCTGCGGATCGACCCAGACACCGGACGGATCCTCGCCAGGACGAAGACGGGCGCCGGCGCCCGGTTCTTCTCGGTCGGCGAGGGCGGGGTCTGGGTCCAGAACAACGTCGACGGCACCGTCACCCGGGTCGACCCGAAGACCGACGAGGTGGTGGCCACCATCCCGGTCGACAGTGGCTTCATTCGGGGCGGCGACCTCGCGGTCGGCGGCGGCTACGTGTGGGCACGGGTCAGCAGCGCGATGGTCGCGCAGGTGGACCCCGCCACCAACACGGCCGTGGTCAGCTACGGCCCGGGCGCCGGCAGCGGCAGTGTCGCGGCGGACGACAAGCTGGTGTGGATCACCGCCCACGATGTCGACGCGATCTACCGTGTGCCCGTGGCGAAGCCTTAGCGGCCCTTCCACACCGGCGGGCGCTTCTCCGCGAAGGCGGCCGCGCCCTCCTGGGCGTCCTCGGAGACGAAGACCGGCGAGAGGATCTCGTCCTGCCGCTTCCAGCCCTCCTCGGTCGTCCAGTCCTGTGCGGAGCGGGCCACCTGCTTGGTGGCTGCCACCGCGAGCGGCCCGTTGACGGCGATCTTCGCCGCCAGCTCGAGGGCACCGTCGAGGGCCGTGCCCTCGGGCACCACGCGGTTGACGAGGCCGAGGCCGGAGGCTCGTTCGGCATCGATCGGGTCGCCGGTGAGCAGCAGCTCGAGCGCGATCGGCTGCGGGATCAGGCTCGGCAGGCGCAGGGCGGCGCCGGCCGCCGCAACCAGACCGCGCTTGACCTCGGGTACGCCGAAGCGCGCGGACGCCGCGGCCACCACCAGGTCACAGGCGAGGACCACCTCGAAGCCGCCGGCCAGGGCCCAGCCCTCCACGGCAGCGATCAAGGGCTTGCGCGGCGGGCGCTCGGTCAGGCCGGCCAGGCCTCGGCCCTCGACGACCGGCACCTCGCCGGCGAGGAACGCCTTGAGGTCCATGCCCGCGCAGAACGTGCCGCCCGCCCCGGTGATCACCCCCACCCGGAGGTCGTCGTCGCCGTCGAGCTCGTCCATCGCGGCCGCCACCCCCCGGGCGACGGCCTCGTTGACCGCGTTCTTCGCGTCGGGTCGGTTGATCGTGACGACGAGGACGTTGTCGCGACGTTCGGTCAGGACCTCGTCAGGCATGTGGTTCCTCTCGGGTCAGGTGGCGTGCAGGAGCTTGGCGAACCTGGCGTTCAGGTCGGTGACGGCGTCGGCGGCCGCCGTACTCCACGCTCCCATGTCGACGAAGCCGTGGATCATCCCGTCGTAGGACGCCAGGTCGACGGGCACGCCCGCTTCTGCGAGCTTCTCGGCGTAGGCCACTCCCTCGTCGCGCAGCGGGTCGAACTCCGCAACGGCAACGACGGCCGGTGGCTGGCCCTCGAACGAGTCGGCACGGTACGGCGAGAAGCGGGGGTCGTCGGGTGCGATGTCGGCACCGCCGGCGTAGTGGTCGTGGAACCACAGCATGTCGGCGACCTCGAGGCCGTAGCCGGACTCGTTGTCGTGCCGGGACGGGTAGTCACCGAAGGCGTCGACCGCGGGGTAGATCAGCAGCTGGGCCGTCAGCAGCTCCGGCACCGTCTGGGCGACCACCGCAGCGAAGTTGCCCCCCGCACTGTCGCCCGCGATCGCGAGCCGCTGCATCGCCACCCAGCCTCTGCTTCGCGGCCCAGCGGGTCGCGGCGATCGCGTCCTCCACTCCCGCGGGGAAAGGGTGCTCCGGCGCCAGCCGGTAGTCCACCGACAGGACGACCGCGTCGACGTCGACGCAGAGCCGACGGCAGGTCTGGTCGTGGGTGTCGAGGTTGCCGATCACGAAGCCGCCACCGTGGAGGTACACCACCGCGGGATGCGGGCCCTCGGTCGCCGGCCGGTAGAGCCGAGCCGGCCGGTCGCCTTCCCCGCCGGGCACGGGCAGCTCTTCGACCGACCCGACCTCGACCACCTGGTCGGGCTGGACGGTGCCGGCCGACATCGCGACGAACCCCTTCCGGGCGGCCTCGGGCGTCCCCTCGGAGACCGGAGGGTAGCCCGCATCCTTGATGAACTGCAGGAAGCCGGCGAGCTGTGGATCCACGGGCACTCCGGCAGCGTAGCGACCACCCTCGGACCGCCGACCCACCGTGTCTCAGGAGTGGACGGCGACCTCGCCAGGGGCGCGCTGCAGGTTCCGCACCGACGCCGATACGAGTGTGACCAGGCAGATGGCCGTGTAGGCGATGCCGCTGACGATGAGCACGTCGCGGTAGCCGAACGCCAGCGCGAGCGGCCCGTAGGCCAGCTGGCCGATCGGCATCGCCACGAACGAGCCGAGGGCGTCGTAGGAGAAGGCGCGCGAGAGCATCCGCTCCTCGATGTTCTCCTGCATCGCCAGAACCCAGCCGAGGCTGAACAGCTCGATGCCCGCCCCGGCGACGAACGCGAGCACGACCAGGGGCAGCAGCTCGGGTGCGGCGCCGAGGACCACCATCGGGAACCCGGCGGTGGCGATGCCGAGCATGCCGAAGAAGCAGCGGTCGCTCGAGCCGGCGGCGGAGCATCACCGCGGTCATCGCGAGCAGGCCGAGCGACTCCGCGGAGAGGATGTAGCCCCAGCCCTGCTCTCCGATCGTGTCCTTGGCCACCACCGGCCCCAGCGTGAGGAGCGCGCCGCTGTGGATGGCGTTGAGCACGCCGAATGCCAGCACGATCACCCAGAGCCACGTCGTACCCGCGAACAGCGACCAGCCCTCGCGCAGCTCGGCGAGGGTCGACTGTGCATCCGCGTCGCGCGCGGGGCGAGGCAGTGAGACCAGGAGCAGGAGGAGCGACGCGACCAGGAAGGTGAGGGCGTCGGCGGCCAGCGCCCAGCCCGGGCCCACGGTGACCACGAGGAGCGCGGCGACGCTCGGGCCGACGACCCGGAGGGCGCCTCGTGACATCGACTGCAGGACGTTGGCCGACTGCAGCATGCTCGCGCGGGACCAGCTGCGGCATGATCGCGGCGAGCGCCGGGAAGACGAGCGCCAACGTGAGGCCGTTGAGGGCCTCGAGCACGATCAGCATCCACAGCTCGGCGGTGTCGGTGATGACCAGCGTGGCCACCATCCCCTGCGTGACCGCCAGGACCAGGCCGCCCACCCGCAGGATCAGGACCCGCGGAAGGCGGTCCGCGATCACCCCGCCGAAGAGCAGGAACACCACCAGCGGGATCGAGTTGGCCGCGAGCACGGCACCGAGGGCGGTCGGCGAGTCCGAGACCTCCAGCACGGCGAACGCCAGCGCCACCGGCGCCATCGTCGAACCGGCCATGTTGATGAAGTGGGAGAGGAAGTACCACCGGAAGTTGCGCACGCGCATCGGCGCAAACGCCTTCGTCTCCCCCGCCATGGCGGACAACCTACGTCTGACTCAGGGTCGTGTGCTGAAGTGGCCGTCAGGGCAGCCACCTGAGCACACGAGCGTCACTCGTCAGCGCAGGTGGTGGAGCACTGCCTGGGCGAGGGCCCGGGCATAGGTGGCGCGGCCCGCAGGGGTCGTCATCCGGTGCGCGTCACGCGGGCTGCGCATGTTGCCCAGCTCGACCATCACGGACGGGATGTTCGCCAGGTTGAGGGTGCCGAGGTCGGAGCGGAAGTCGATCCCGTCGCCGCCCGCGGTGTAGTTGGCCACCGGAAGGCCGGCGCGACGGAGCGCCGCTCTGGTCTCCCACGCCAGTCGCCGAGAGGGCCGGAAGATGTCATGCGTCCAGGGCCGGCGGTCGGTGGGCGCGATCACGTGGAACCCACGCGCCCCGCGTGCAGTGGCTCCGTCGCCGTGGATGCTCACCTTGAGGTCCGCCCCGACCCGGTTGCCCTTGCGTCCTCGTACGTCGACGCACGGTCCCCACCGGTCCTGCCGGTTGCTGTGCCGGGTCAGCATCACGTCCGCACCCAGTCCCGCGCAGACGTGCCGCCAGCAGCCGCGAGACCTGCCAGGCGAACGTCGCCTCCGGGTAGCCGCCACGGGTGGCGGTTCCGGTCGTGTTGCACGGCTTCCGGAAGCCACCGGCCGGCACGAGGCGTGCGCACTTGCGAGGGAAGTTGTGGTTGCCCAGCTGGTGGCCGGGGTCGAGCACGATGGTCCGGCCCTCCAGCGGGTCTGCTGCGGCAAGGCCTGACTCGGCACCGATCGTCGGCTGGGCCCACGCGGCCCCGCCGCTGCCCACCAGGAGCAGCGACACGACCACGATCAGCCACCGAGGAATCACTCGTACCCCAGGATCTCCTGGCGCTTCTCGCCCCAGGCGAGGGCGGACGCGATGGCGTCGTCGAGGGTGAGCGCGGTCTTCCAGCCGAGCAGCTCGGCGGAGCGGTCGACGTTGGCGAAGGCGCCGACGGCGTCACCCGGTCGCGGCGGCGCCTCGGTCACCGGCACCTCACTGACCGAAGACCCGCTCGAACGACGCGACCAGCTCGCGCACGGTGACACCGGAGCCGGTGCCGACGTTGATGATCGTGCTCGGGGCGTCGACCGCGGCCAGCACGTCGTCGAACTTCTCGACCGCACGCACGTGCGCCTGCGCGAGGTCCCACACGTGGATGTAGTCGCGGATGCCGGTGCCGTCGCGGGTCGGGTGGTCGGTGCCGGTGATCGTGAACGTGTCCTTGAGCCCGCGGGCCGCCATCACCAGCTGGCCGAGCACGTGCGAGGGCTCCTTGGCGTAGATCCCGGACTCGAGGTCGGGGTCGGAGCCGATCGGGTTGAAGTAGCGCAGGATGATCGCCCGCAGCCCGGTCGCGCGCGACATGTCCTCCAGCACCATCTCCATCATCCGCTTGGTGCGGGCGTACGGCGACCCGGGTTCGAGCGCGTCGGACTCCACGACCTCGAACTCCGGCTTGAGCGCGTAGAGGGAGGCCGAGGACGAGAACAGCACACGCGGCTTGCCGAGCTTCTCCAGCTCGTCGAAGAGCTCGAGCGACTTGGCGACGTTGTCGCGGTAGTACTCGTAGGGCTGCGCGACCGACTCCGGCACGATGATCCGCGCCGCCATGTGGATCGTCGCGTCGAGGTCCGGGTGCTCCTCGACGACCCGGCGCACGAGCTGCCGGTCGGCGATGTCGCCCTCGTAGAAGATCCGGTCCTTGACGAACACCCGCGGGCCGGTCAGCAGCGAGTCGAGGATCACCGGCGTGTGCCCGGCCTCCTCGAGCGCCTTGGCGGTGATCGAGCCGATGTAGCCGGCGCCGCCGGTGACGAGAACCTTCATGGCTTTTCGGGGTCCCTGTTCGAAGCGGAACGGAGTGAGCATTCGAATGGGGTGATCATGCGCGCCACCCTACGGGCACTGCCGGCCGCGGTCAGATCGTCACAGGGGGTCACGCCCGATGAAGGCCAGCATCCGGGTCTGCACGTCGGAGTCGGGCGGCACGTCGACCTTCGGGCCGTACTGGCCGCTGGAGCGCATCGCCTCCTCGTATCGGCTCCATGCCGGCCAGCAGGTCGGCGCACTTCTGCGGGTCCAGCGTCTCGTCCTGGCCGGTCGCCCGGGCGAGGTCCCACGTGTGCATGAAGACGTCGGCCGTGTAGAACTGGTCGACCGCCGTGTCCAGCGGCACGTCGCCGATGTGCGGGTTGCTCAGCACCTTCGTCGGCGTCGCGGGGTCGTCGAGCAGCGCCTGGACCGCGTCGGAGTGCACCTGCCACGCGGCGACCGGGTCGTCGTCGACCGACGGCCCGTGCGCGAGCACGACCCCGGCGCCGGCCTCGAGGAACGCCGGGAACCACTCGACGAGGTGGCGTACGACGTCGCGCGCGGCCCAGCCCTCGACCGGAGCACGGGCCGTCCCAGTCGGTCGTGCCCCGCACCCGGTCGGTGAAGACCGCGGCGACCCGCGGTGCTCCTCGGCGGCGGCGTTCATGTCGGCGCTCACACCCGCCCGGCTTCCAGCAGCTCGTCGAGCTTCTCGTAGCCCTCGTTGATGCCGACTTCCATGCCGCTGGCGAGCATTCCCGCCTGGGCCTCCATCGAGTCGAGCACACTCACCGAGACGATCCGGCTGCGCCCGCCCTCGAGCGGCTCGAAGGTCATCGTCTCCAGGCAGACGGCGTCCGGCAGGCCCTCCCACGTCCAGGTCTGCACGAGCCGCTCGCCCGGGCGCGCCTCGTGGAAGGACCCGTAGAACGTGGCGAGCTGCTCGCCGTCGCGGTTGGCGGCGTACCGGTAGCTGCCGCCGGTGCGGCAGTCCCACGTCTGGATGTCCATCTCCACCGAGCGCGGACCCATCCAGACCTGGACCAGCTCGGGGTCCTCCCAGGCGCGGAACACGCGCTCCGGTGGGGCGTCGAACTCGCGGGTGATGGTGACGATCGGGATGTTCGGGTCGGCCACGATCTGGGCTTCGCGGTTCTTGGTGGTGGTCATGATGCTCCTCGTTCCTGGTCGGTCTTCGCTGGTTCGTCGGCGAGGTTGCCCTCGTCGTCCATCCGCGCGAGCAGGGCGTCGAGGCGCTGGAACCGCTCCTCGGCCTGTCGCTGGTACCGCTCGATCCACTTGGTCATCAGGTCGAACACCTCCGCCTCGAGGTGGACCGGCCGGCGCTGCGCGTCGCGGCTGCGCGTGACCAGTCCGGCGTCCTCCAGCACCTTCAGGTGCTTGGAGACGGCCTGCACGGTCACGTCGTACGGCGTCGCCAGCTCGCCCACGGTGGCGTCGTCCTCGGTGAGCCGGGCGACGATGTCGCGACGGGTCGGGTCCGCCAGGGCCGCGAAGACCCGGGAGAGCTGGTCGTCGGCCATGGATTCCGCCCTTCGTCAACCATCTGGTTGCAAACAACGGTAGAGCCGGCTCCCCGGGTTGTCAACCATTTGGTTGTATACGCCGGAGGGATCGCGACGGCTGCCACCAGACCGGGTGCTGGCACAATCCGCCCATGCCCACGGCCTTGATCACCGGCATCACCGGCCAGGACGGCCTCTACCTGGCCGAGCTGCTGCTGGCCAAGGGGTACGACGTCCACGGGGTGATCCGCGGCCAGAACAACCCCAAGCGCGACCTGGTCGCGCCAGCTGCTCCCCGACGTCTCGCTGCACAACGGCGACCTGACCGACATGTCCAGCCTGATCCGGGCGCTGCGCGACTCCGAGCCCGACGAGGTCTACAACCTCGGCGCGGTCTCGTTCGTCGCCTACTCCTGGGAGAACGCCCACCTCACGACCGACGTCACCGCCAAGGGCGTGCTCAACATGCTGGAGGCGGTCCGGCTGCACACCGGCGACGACCC
This sequence comes from uncultured Actinomycetota bacterium, assembly GCA_963830755.1. Classification (GTDB taxonomy): domain Bacteria; phylum Actinomycetota; class Actinomycetes; order Propionibacteriales; family Nocardioidaceae; genus Nocardioides. Next base: position 27,931 of record CAWHNI010000002.1, read on the forward strand.
GACCGGAGTCCGCTTCTACCAGGCGTCGAGCTCGGAGATGTTCGGCAAGGTGCAGGAGTCCCCGCAGCACGAGCGCACCCTGCTGTGGCCGCGGTCGCCGTACGGCGTGAGCAAGGTCTTCGGCCACCACATGACGATCAACTACCGCGAGTCCTACGGCATGCACGCCTCGTCGGGGATCCTCTTCAACCACGAGTCGCCCCGCCGCGGCCAGGAGTTCGTCACCCGCAAGATCAGCCAGGCGGTCGCCCGGATCAGCTCGGGCTCCAGGAGGACCTGGTGCTCGGCAACCTCGACGCCGAGCGCGACTGGGGGTTCGCGGGCGACTACGTCGAGGCGATGTGGCTGATGCTCCAGCAGCCGGTCGGCGACGACTACGTCGTGGCCACCGGCGAGACCCACTCGATCCGCGACTTCCTCGACGTCGCCTTCGCCCACGTCGGGATCGACGACTGGACGCCCTACGTCCGCCAGGACAAGCGGTTCATGCGACCCGCCGAGGTCGACGCGCTGGTCGGCGACGCCAGCAAGGCCCGCGACGTGCTCGGGTGGCGACCACGGGTCTCCTTCCCCGAGCTGGTCGCGATGATGGTCGACGCCGACCTCGACGCCACCCGGCAGGGCTGGTGACGTGACCCGCGCGTTCGTCACCGGGATCGGCGGCCAGGACGGCAGCTACCTCGCCGAGCGGCTGCTCGCCGAGGGCGTCGAGGTGCACGCCCTGGCCCACGAGCAGGACCCGCACCCCGGAGGCGCCCGGGGTCGAGGTCCACACCGGCGACCTGACCCGGGTCGACGAGGTTCGCGGCCTGCTCCTCGACCTGGCCCCCGACGAGGTCTACAACCTGGCCGCGATCAGCTCGGTGGCCCGGTCCTGGGAGGAGCCCGACCTGACGGCGCGGGTCAACGGGACCGCCGCGGTCGCGCTGATGGAGTCGGCGCTGCAGGTGCAGGACGAAGCGTGATCGCCCGGTCCGTTTCGTCCAGGCGTCGAGCGCCGAGATCTTCGGCCAGCCCGAGGTGACGCCCCAGGACGAGTCGACACCGGTGCGGCCGGTCAACCCGTACGGCGCCGCGAAGGCCTACGCCCACCTGTCGGCCGACGTCTACCGCCGACGCGGCCTGCACGCGGTCAGCGCCATCCTCTACAACCACGAGTCGCCGCGGCGGCCGGCGACCTTCGTGACCCGCAAGATCACCTCCACCGTCGCTGCGATCGCGCAGGGTCGGGCCGAGCGGCTCTCCCTCGGCAACCTCGACGCGCGGCGGGACTGGGGCTGGGCGCCCGACTACGTCGACGCCATGGTGCGCGCCGCACGGGCGGACGTGCCGCGCGACTACGTCATCGCCACCGGCGTGGGCCACACCGTCCGCGACTTCGTCGCAGCGGCGTTCCACCACGCCGGCATCGACGACTGGGAGGGTCTGGTCGACACCGACCCCGCGCTCGTGCGCCCCGCGGACGCCACCGAGCTCACCGGCGACGCCTCACGCGCCCGGCGCGCGCTCGGCTGGGCGCCGACGGTCGGCTTCGAGGAGCTCGTCGGCCGGATGGTCGACGCGGACCTCGGCGGCTCAGCGGACGAGTCGAGCAGGTCCAGCAGGTAGGCGCCGTACCCGCTCTTGACGAGCAGGCGCGGCCTGGTCGGCGAGCTGCTCGTCGGAGATGAAGCCCATCCGCCAGGCCACCTCCTCGGGCGAGCCGATCTTGAACCCCTGCCGGCGCCTCGAGGGTGCGCACGAAGTTGCTGGCGTCGTTGAGGGTCTCGAACGTGCCGGTGTCGAGCCAGGCCGCGCCCCGCGGCAGCACCTCGACCCGGAGCCGGCCGTCCTCGAGGTAGCGCAGGTTGAGGTCGGTGATCTCCAGCTCGCCGCGCGCCGAGGGCTGCAGCGCGCGGGCCATCGACACCACGTCGTTGTCGTAGAAGTACAGCCCCGGCACGGCGTAGCTGCTGCGCGGCTTCTCGGGCTTCTCCTCCAGCGAGAGCGCGCGGCCGTCCTCGTCGAACTCCACGACGCCGTAGGCCGACGGGTCGGCCACGCGGTAGCCGAACACCGCCGCGCCGTCGACGTCGGTGAAGCTGCGCAGCATCCGGCCGAGGCCGCCGCCGTAGAAGATGTTGTCGCCGAGGACCAGGGCCACCCGGTCGTCGCCGATGTGCTCCTCGCCGATCAGGAACGCCTGCGCCAGCCCGTCGGGACTCGGCTGCACGGCGTAGTCGAGCCGCAGCCCCAGGCCGACCCGTCGCCCAGCAGCCGCTCGAACTGCTCCGCCTCGTGGGGGGTGGTGATCACCAGGATGTCCCGGATCCCGGCCAGCATCAGCGTGGAGAGCGGGTAGTAGATCATCGGCTTGTCGTAGACCGGGACGAGCTGCTTGCTGATCGCCTGCGTGATCGGGTGCAGCCGCGAGCCGGTGCCGCCCGCCAGGATGATGCCGCGCATGCTGCGCATCCTAGGGCGCGTCCGAGACCTACACTGCCCGCGTGGATCGCGTACTCGTCACCGGAGGCGCCGGCTTCATCGGCGCCAACTTCGTCCATCACCTCGTCGCCCACACCGACGTCGAGGTCACGGTGCTGGACAAGCTGACCTACGCCGCCAGCGAGCGAGTCCCTCGGCCGGCCTGCCCCCGGACCGGGTCCGACTGGTCGTCGGCGACGTCGCCGACCCGACCGTGGTCGACCCACTGGTCGCCGCGCACGACGCGGTCGTGCACTTCGCCGCCGAGTCGCACAACGACAACTCCCTGACGACCCCAGCCCCTTCGTGCACACCAACCTGGTCGGGACGTTCACGCTCCTGGAGGCGGTCCGCAAGACCGGGACCCGGCTGCACCACGTCTCCACCGACGAGGTCTACGGCGACCTCGAGCTCGACGACCCGGACCGGTTCACCGAGGACACGCCGTACCAGCCGAGCAGCCCCTACTCCGCGAGCAAGGCCGGCTCCGACCACCTGGTCCGCGCGTGGGTGCGCAGCTTCGGGGTCCGGGCCACGATCTCGAACTGCTCGAACAACTACGGCCCCTGGCAGCACGTCGAGAAGTTCATCCCGCGCCAGATCACCAACGTCATCGACGGCGTCCGCCCCCGGGTCTACGGCGCCGGGCGCAACGTGCGCGACTGGATCCACGTCGACGACCACTCGTCGGCCGTGTGGGAGATCCTCCGTCACGGGCGGATCGGCGAGACCTACCTGATCGGCGCCGACGGCGAGCTCGACAACCTCAGCGTGGTCCGGATGATCCTGGAGCACTTCGGCCGGCCGGGCGACGACTTCGACCAGGTCACCGACCGGGCCGGCCACGACCTGCGCTACGCGATCGACCCGACCAAGCTGCGCACCGAGCTCGGCTGGCGACCTCGGTACGCCGACTTCGCGGCCGGCCTGGGCCAGACGATCGAGTGGTACCGCGCCCACGAGGACTGGTGGCGCCCGCACAAGGAGCGCACCGAGGCGGCGTACGCCGCCAAGGGGCAGTGATCGACGCGTCCCGCCCGTAGTCGTCGTCGAGCCTGACGATGTCGTCCTCGCCGGTGTAGGCACCGCGCTGGATCTCGATGATCACGAGGACCTCGTCGTGCACGTTGGCGATCCGGTGGGCCTCGCCCACGGCCACGTGGACGCTCTGGCCCGGATGCGCCACGACGGTCCGGCCGTCGATGAGGCAGGTGGCGACGCCGGCAACGACGATCCAGTGCTCCGAACGGTGGGCGTGGGTCTGGTAGGAGAGGCGATGCCCGGGCAGCACCTCGATCCGCTTGACCTTGTATCCCGCGCCCTCGTCGAGGACCTGCCAGGTGCCCCAGGGACGGGACACGAACAGCTGCTCCCTGTCCCATGTCAGCGGCGGGTGAGCGAGGCGAGGGCGGGACGCACGTCGGCGAGGTAGACCAGGGCCCCGATCGTGAACGCCAGGTTGATCAGGTTCAGCGCGCCGAAGAGCATCTGGCAGGCCACCGCGAGCCCGAGGATGGCGCACCAGGCCGGCTTGGTCAGCTTGTCGGCCGCCCGGTAGGACTCGGTGGAGAAGAGCAGGGAGCTGACGAACGCGAAGATCTTCACCGCCAACAGGGCGAGGGCGACCGCGAGCATCAAGTAGCTCTGGAACACGAACACGTTCCACCACGAGCACAGCCTATCCGGCCGCCACCGGCAGACCAGTCGGCGCCAGAAGGCAGCACGAGGCCCCCGGAGCTCATACCTCCGGGGGCCTCGTTTCATGACTGCTCCGGCTCAGGAGAGCCAGGCGTTGTTCAGTCGCCGACCTTCGACGCAGCGTCGGTGGTGGCCTGCGCGGCGTTGGACGCCGTCTTCTTGGCCGCGGTGGCGGTGGCCTTGGCGCTGCTCTTGGCAGGCGACTTCTTGGCCGTCTTCTTGGCAGTCGGCCGTCGACTTCTTGGCGGTCTTCTTCGCCTGGGTCGTGGTCGTCTTCGCCTTGGCGGAGGTGGTCTTGGCCGACCGCGTGGTCGCCTTGGTGGACTCCTGACGGCGGATCCGGCCGACGAGGGTCTCGCCGCGCTTGACCAGGTCGCCGTAGGCGTCGGTCGCGGTGTTGGCGTTCTCGCTCACCAGCGTCGTGGCCTGCCTTGCGGAGCTCCGCGACGCGCGCCTCGATGGCCGCGCGGCGCGCCTTGGCGTCCTTGCTGAGGGCGTCGACGCGGGCGTTGACCTGCTTGCGCAGCGCCTCGGCGCGAGTAGTCGAACTCCGCGACGTCCTTCTGGACGTCCGCGAACCTGGTCTGCACCTCGGCGACGTACTCGCGCACGGTCTCGACGGCGAGGTCGGCGACGCCGGCGCCGGCGTAGAGCGCGCGGGTCGCTTCGGTCTTGATGTCGAACTTGGCCTTGGCCATGACATTCACTCCTTGTGGTTGATGGTCTGGTCGGTGTCCAGGACCGGTGTGGGTTCAGCCGGCGGCTCCATCGCCGCGTCGATGGTCGACGCGTTGAGCGCGAGGAACGACGAGTAGACGTCCAGCAGGGACTGCTTCTGCCGCTCGGTGAGCCCGGTGTCGCCCAGGACGGCGAGCTCGACGGACCTGGACGCCGACCCCGTCCTCGGGGCTGACGATCCCGGCCCGGATGTAGAGCTGCTCCGCGGAGATCCGCAGCGCCTTGGCGATCTGCTGCAGCACCTCGGCCGAGGGCTTGCGCAGACCGCGTTCGATCTGGCTCAGGTAGGGGTTGGACACGCCGGCCTGCTCGGCGAGCTGCCGCAGGGACAGGCGTGCTGCGACGCGCTGCTCCTTGAGGTAGTCGCCGAGAGACTCGACGGTCTTCCCGACCTTGTCCTTGGCCATGCCCCCATCGTGCTAACTCCAGTTAGCAAAATGCAAACTGGGCTAGCGTGAGGAGTTCCACACCGGCCGACCAGACTGCGAGCCCGCCGGCATCAGTTGCCTGCAGACGCCTCAGAAGCAGGCCCGGATCTCGCCCACCGGCTCGCCGCCGCCGAGCAGCGGCGACCTCGCCGGTCCGCCGTACCGCCTCGGTGTCCACGCCCGGGCTCGGTGTCGACCCCGCTGCGGCGCAGCGCCTCGGCCATCAGCACCGGCCGGACCCGCGGCGCGCCGTCGTCGGTCTTGAGCGCGAACGCGCGGCCGTCGGGCAGCGCGACCGCGTAGCAGGACTCCGCGCCGGCCTTGCCGATCGCGCCGGGGATGGCCGTGAGCAGGGTCGCGCTCGTCGCGCGGCGTGCCGGAGACGTACTCCGGGTGCGCCCGGATCGCGTCGGCCACCTGCGCGACCTGCGGGTCGGGCCGGTCGGTGCCGTCGAGGCCGAGCGCGAGCCGGCGGAAGGCCCGCGCCAGCCCGATCAGGGAGGCGGGAAGCAGCGGCGCGCCGCACCCGTCGACCGCGACGCGCGTCGACGGGCTCGCCGGTCAGCTCGGCGAAGGTCTCCGGGATCGCCTGCCTGCAGCGGGTGGTCGGGCTCGCGGTAGGTCGCGGTGTCCCAGCCGTTGACCACGCAGGTGGCGAGCATCGCGGCGTGCTTGCCCGAGCAGTTCATCAGGATCGGACGCCTTGCCCCCGCCGGCGCGGATCACGTGCCTCGCGCGGCGTCGTCGTCGAGCGGGTAGTCCGGCGGGGTCTGCAGCGCCGACTCGTCGAGCCCGGCGACGGCCAGGATCCGGCGCACGCCCTCGACGTGGAAGGGCTCCCCCGAGTGGGACGCGCAGGCCAGCGCGAGCAGCTCCGGCGGCAGGTCGAGCCCGAGCCGCACCATCGCCAGCGCCTGGACCGGCTTGTTGCACGACCGCGGGCAGGATCGGCTCGTCGACGTCCCCGACCGACCAGTCCACGTCGCCGGCGCGCGTCGAGCGCGACGACCGAGCCGTAGTGGTGGCCCTCGACGAACCCGGAGCGGACGATCTCGGCGACGACGGGGGCAGTGACCATGGGGGCGCTGGACAGCGCGCACGCTACAGAGCGGCCAATGGCAGGATGACCCCGTGCCGACCTCCCCCGTCCCCCAGCACTGCCCCACGCCCGGGAGCTCGACGACCTCGAGCTGCTGGTCACCGGCGCGCTGGCCCCGACCCGGCGTTCAACGAGCCGGGCAGCCCGGTCACGCTCGACCCTGCCCGCCCGACGCTGGCCGGCGCAGGCCGCGGTCGAGCTGGTCGACCCCGAGGGGCTGCCGCTGGCCGGGTCACGACCGCCCGAGCGGCGGCGAGTGGTCGGTCACGCCGCTCACCCACGCGCAGTTCGGCCCGTTCCGCCGGCTCTACCTCACCCCCGCCCAGGCCCGCGAGCAGTACGCCGGCCGCACGTTCGTCCCGGTCGTCGACGCCGCTCGACCGAGGACGCAGCTCGACCGGCTGCGCCGACGGCGGGCCGGGTCGTGCTGCTCGCGCTGGTCGGCAGCGGGCACCCCCGAGCTCTCCCCGGTGGCGCTGATCCGCGCCACCTGGCCGCGGCCGGGCTCCTGCCCGACGCCGAGGTGGTCGCGGTCCCGCTGGCCGCGCACGGCGACGCCGAGGCCGACCACGCGCTCGGCGTCCAGGTGGTGCGCCAACTACGCCGGCCCCGACCCGGTCCTCGCCCTCCCGACCCCCGAGCTCCGAGCGGCCGAGCCTACCCGCCGACGATCGCGGGCGATCGTCGACGCCGACCGGCCCGACCCGCGACGAGCAGGGCCTGGTGCTGTTCTTCACCGGCCTGTCCGGCAGCGGCAAGTCGACGCTGGCCCGCGCGCTGATGGACCGGGTCCTCGAGCAGGGCGACCGCACCGTCACCAGCCTCGACGGCGACGTCGTACGCCGGAACCTGTCGGCCGGGCTGACCTTCTCCAAGGAGGACCGCGAGACCAACATCCGGCGGATCGGCTGGGTGGCCGCCGAGATCTCCCGCCACGGCGGGATCGCGGTCTGCAGCCCGATCGCGCCCGTTCGACGAGACCCGCCAGCAGGTGCGGGCGATGGTCGAGGACGCCGGCGGCGCGTTCTTCCTCGTCCACGTCGCCACCCCGCTCGAGGAGTGCGAGCGGCGCGACCGCAAGGGCCTCTACGCCAAGGCGCGGCGCGGCGAGATCCCCGAGTTCACCGGCATCTCCTCGCCGTACGAGGAGCCGACGGACGCCGCCGTCCGCGTCGACACCACCGGCCGCAGCATCGAGGACGCCCTCGACGACGTGCTGGCCGCGCTCGAGGAGTCCGGACATCTCGACCTGCGTGCCGCGGACCGCGACCGAACGACCCGACCAAGGATGATCGTCCCATGACCGACGCTGCTCACGATCACGTTCTTCTCGATCCTCGCCGCCGGGTTCTTCGTCGGCATCGTGGTCGGCCTGACCGGCATGGGCGGCGGCGCGCTGATGACGCCGGCGCTGATCTTCCTCGGCGTCGGCGAGGCCGCGACCGTGGTGACCGCCGACCTGACCGCGGCCGCGGTCTACAAGACCGGCGGCGCGGTCGTGCACCACCGCGAGGGCTCGCCCAACCTGTCCGCTGGCCAAGTGGCTGATCATCGGGTCGGTGCCCGATGGCCCTGCTCGGGCCCTACCTGGTCGCATGGTTCACCGACGCCCGAGGACGCTCGACGCGATCCTCAAGCTGTGCATCGGCTTCGCGCTGCTGCTCGCCGCGCCGACCTACGCGCTGCGGCTCTACATCAACCTGCGCCGGGTGCGCGGCGGTGCGCCCCGCCGGCGACGAGAACCCGAAGATCCGGCCGATCCCGACCCTGCTGGTCGGCGCGCTCGGCGGCCTGCTCGTCGGCATCACCAGCGTCGGCTCCGGCTCGGTGATCATGGTCGCGCTGCTGATGCTCTACCCGGGCCTGTCCGCGGTGAAGCTGGTCGGCACCGACCTGGTCCAGGCGGTGCCGCTGGTGCTGGCCGCCGCGATCTCCAACATCGCCCTGCACGGCCTCGACTGGGCGATCCTGATCCCGCTGATCATCGGCTCGGTGCCCGGCACCATCCTCGGCGCCAAGATCGCGCCCGCGGGTGCCGCAGTCGATCATCCGCCGCGGCATCGTCGTCGTGCTGACCATGTCCGGCGTGGCCCTGCTCGACAAGGCCGGCTGGGCGCCGCTCGGCGCCGGCGAGGACGAGACCCACCCGATGCTGATCGCCGGGCGTCGGCGTCGCGATGCTCGTGCTGGTCCCGCTGGTCTGGGGCCTGCTGCGGCGCGGCCAGGGCCTGCCGATGTTCGGCGCCCCGACCGTCGCCGAGCTGGAGGACCCGTCGTACCGCCCCGGGATCGTCGGGATGAAGCGCGGCGGAGTCCTCGCAGGCCGACCGACCCGCTCCGTGACGCACGGACACCCCGTGGCCTCGATTCAGCCGGGTCACCGCGAGCGCGGTTAGCATGAGCGCGCTGTCCCGAGGAGAGGCCCAACCACCAGATGAGCGCACCCCCGACCCACGTCGACTACCAGCTGAGCCAGCTCGACCAGCTGGAGGCGGAGTCGATCCACATCTTCCGCGAGGTCGCGGCCGAGTTCGAGAAGCCCGTGCTGATGTTCTCGGGCGGCAAGGACTCGATCGTGATGCTCCGGCTCGCCGAGAAGGCGTTCTACCCGGCCAAGATCCCGTTCCCCGTGCTGCAGGTCGACACCGGCTACGACTTCCCCGAGGTGCTCGCCTGCCGCGACTACTGGGTCAACCGGCTCGGCGTACGCCTCATCGTCGCCAGCGTCGAGGAGGCGATCAAGAACGGCGTCGTCGTCGACGACGGCAAGACCAGCCGCAACCGGCTCCAGATCGGCACCCTGCTCAACGCCCTCGAGGAGGAGGGCTTCACCGCCGCCTTCGGTGGCGGCCGCCGCGACGAGGAGAAGGCCCGCGCCAAGGAGCGCGTCTACTCCCACCGCGACGAGTTCGGCCAGTGGGACCCGAAGATGCAGCGCCCCGAGCTGTGGAGCCTCTACAACGGCCGGATCCACGAGGGCGAGCACATGCGGATCTTCCCGCTCTCCAACTGGACCGAGCTCGACATCTGGCACTACATCGGCCGCGAGGGCATCGAGATCCCCTCGATCTACTTCTCCCACCAGCGCCGCGTCTTCGAGCGCGACGGGATGCTGCTCACCGAGAGCGAGTTCAACCCGCTCCGCAGGGCGAAGAGGCCGTCGGAGCGCACCGTCCGCTTCCGCACCGTCGGCGACCTGACCCTGACCGGCTGCGTCGAGTCCGACGCCGACACCATCGACAAGATCATCGACGAGATCGCCATCGCCCGCGTCACCGAGCGCGGCGCGACCCGCGGCGACGACCGGTTCTCCGAGGCAGCCATGGAGGACCGGAAGAAGGAAGGCTACTTCTGATGGACACCCCTGACCTGACCACGACGATGGTGGCCGAGCAGACCCGGACATGGACCTGCTGCGGTTCGCCACCGCCGGCTCCGTCGACGACGGCAAGTCGACCCTGATCGGCCGGCTGCTGCTCGACTCCAAGTCGATCTTCGAGGACCAGCTCGAGGCGGTCGAGGCCACCAGCCAGTCCACGCGGCTACGACTACACCGACCTCGCGCTGCTCACCGACGGCCTCCGCTCCGAGCGCGAGCAGGGCATCACCATCGACGTCGCCTACCGCTACTTCGCGACGCCGACCCGCAAGTTCATCATCGCCGACACCCCGGGCCACGTGCAGTACACCCGCAACATGGTCACCGGCGCCTCGACCGCCGACCTCGGCCTGGTGCTGGTCGACGCCCGCCAGGGCCTGACCGAGCAGTCCCGCCGGCACGCGGTGATCCTGTCGCTGCTGCGGGTCCCCCACCTGGTGCTCGCGGTCAACAAGATGGACCTCGTCGACTTCGTCCGAGGAGGTCTACGACAGGATCCACGCGCGAGTTCACCGCAGTTCGCGACCAAGCTGAACATCCCGGACCTCGAGGTCATCCCGATCTCGGCGCTCAAGGGCGACAACGTCGTCAACCGCTCCGAGAACATGCCGTGGTACGCCGGCCCGTCGCTGATGCACCACCTCGAGCACGTCCACGTCGCCTCCGACCGCGACCTGGTCGACGTCCGGTTCCCGGTCCAGTACGTCGTCCGCCCCAAGTCCGACGAGCACCACGACTACCGCGGCTACGGCGGCCAGGTCGCCGGCGGCGTGCTCAAGCCCGGCGACGAGGTCGTCGTGCTGCCCAGCGGGATGACCTCGAAGATCCAGGGCATCGACCTGTTCGACAAGGAGATCGACGAGGCGTTCCCGCCGATGTCGGTGACGGTCCGGCTCGAGGACGACGTCGACGTCTCCCGCGGCGACATGATCGCCCGCGTCAAGAACGCCCCGAAGCCCAGCCAGGACATCGACGCGATGGTCTGCTGGATGACCAACGAGCCGCTGCGGCCGCGCCAGAAGCTGGCGATCAAGCACACCACCCGCACCGCGCGGGCGCTGGTCAAGGACATCCAGTACCGCCTCGACGTCAACACGCTGCACCGCGACCAGGAGACCAAGGAGCTCGGTCTCAACGAGATCGGCCGCGTCCAGCTGCGCACCACCGTGCCGCTGCTGTGCGACCCCTACTCCAAGAACCGCACCACCGGCTCGTTCATCCTGATCGACGAGGCGACCGGCGTCACCGTCGGCGCCGGGATGATCAACTCCGGCAGCTGACCGTCGCGCCTCGAGCGAATGGCCGCGGTCCGACCTGGTCGGCTGCGGCCCTTGCCGCGTCAGGACCCGGTCAGGCCGAGGAGGGTCCGCGCCTCGGCGGGCGTCATCGGGGTCCGCTGGGCCAGCTCGCCCCGCGCTCGACCGCCCGCTCGACGAGCTGGGCGTTGCTCTCGACCGGGACGCCGCGGCTGATCGTCAGGACGTCCTCCATGCCGACGCGGAGGTGGCCGCCCTTCGACAGCGCCGCCAGCAGCCACGGCGAGGGTCGATCGCCCGATGCCGGTGGCCGACCACGACGTCACGGCTGAGCGGCAGGTCTCGTACGGCGGCGACCAGCGCGTCCGCCGTACCGTTCATGCCGCCGGGCACCCCCATCACCAGGTCGCAGTGAACCTTGCCGCCCCACGGCAGGCCGTACTTCCCGAGCAGCCGGTGCAGTGCGTGCACCTGTCCGAGGTCGAACAGCTCGAACTCCGGCACCACCTTGCGTTCCTGGCTGAGCTGGTAGAGCTCGCAGACGAACGGCCAGGGGTTGGAGAAGACGTCGTCGCCGAAGTTCGTCGTGCCCATGGTCAGGCTGCACGAGTCCGGCTCGGCGTCCAGCACGCGCGAGCCGGTCCTCGAGCGGGTCGTGGACCGAGCCGCCGGTCGAGAGCTGCACCACGAGGTCGGTGTGCTCGCGCAGGGCGGCCACCGTCTCCTTCAGGCGCCCCAGGTCGAGAGTGGGCCGGTGCTCGTCGTCACGGATGTGGACGTGGATCATGGCCGCGCCCGCTGCCTCGCAGTCGCTGCGCGGTCGCGTACCAGCTCGTCGAGGGTGGTGGGCAGCTGGGGGCAGTCCTGCTTGCTGGTCTCGGCGCCGGTCGGGGCGACGGTGATCAGGAGGCGGTCGGCGGGCGCGTCGGGCATGGCGTCATGCTGTCAGACGTGCGAGCGGTGCTGCAGCGGGTCCTGTCGGCGTCGGTGACGGTCGACGGCGAGGTCGTCGGCGCGCTCGACGGGTCCGGGACTTCTGGCCTACCTCGGCGTCACCCACGGCGACGGCCCGGCCGAGGTCGCCTGGATGGCACGCAAGATCTGGGAGCTCCGCATCCTCCGCGACGAGCGGTCGCTCTCCGACGTCGGCGGCGGCGTGCTGGTGGTCAGCCAGTTCACGCTGTACGGCGACGCCCGCAAGGGCCGCCGGCCCACCTGGGCGGCCGCGGCGCCGGGTGAGGTCGGCGAGCCGGTCTACGACGCGGTGTGCGCCGAGCTCGAGCGACTCGGCGCCCACGTCGCCCGGGGCGTGTTCGGCGCCGACATGCGCGTGGAGTCCGTCAACGACGGCCCGGTCACCCTCATCCGTCGGACCGCTGAGCGGCCGTCGCGCGACAACTTCCGGGCGGGTCAGCGTCGATTGGTCAGATCGGGATCGTCACCTCGGCGACCGAGCCGACCGCGGCGACCACCTTCTTGTCCACGGCCTCGGCCTTCGGGGCCAGGGTGCGCAGCGTCCACTCGCCGTCGCCGGCGAAGAACCGGAAGTGGCCGGTCGCCGAGGTCGGCACCTCGGCGGTGAACTCGCCGGTCCGGTCGAGCAGCCGCACGTAGGCGTTGCCGACCGGCTCGCCGTCGCGGCGTCACCTGGCCCTGGACGATCGCCTCCTTGGCGACGTCGACGCCGTCGAGCGACAGGCCGCCCTCGGTCGCGCCGCACATCAGGCTTCGCCCGCTCTCGTCGCCGAGCGCGACGGGACGCCGACGAGCGAGCCGTACTCGGTCCAGGAGCCGTCGTAGTTCTTGACGTTCTGCTGGCCGAGCAGCTCCTTGAGCACGAACCAGGTGTGCGAGGAGCGCTCGCCGATGCGGCAGTAGGCGATGGTGTCCTTGCTCCCAGTCGACGCCGGCCTCGGTGTAGATCTCCTTGAGCTCGTCGTCGGACTTGAAGGTGCCGTCGTCGTTGGCCGCCTTGCTCCACGGGACGTTCGCCGCGGTCGGGATGTGGCCGGCGCGCTGCGCCTGCTCCTGCGGGAGGTGGGCCGGGGCGAGCAGCCGGCCGGCGTACTCGTCGGGGCTGCGCACGTCGACCAGGTTCTTGCACGCCGATCGCCTCGACGGTCTCGTCGCGGAACGCGCGGATCGTCGGTGTCCTGCTCCTGCGCGGTGTACGACGTCTTCTCGCGCGTCGGCAGCTCGTCGGTCAGCTCGCGGGAGTCGAGCTCCCACTTCTTGCGGCCGCCGTCGAGCAGCTTGACGTCCTCGTGGCCGTAGAGCTTGAAGTACCAGTAGGCGTAGGCGGCGAACCAGTTGTTGTTGCCGCCGTAGAGCACGACGGTGTCGTCGTTGGCGACGCCGCGCTCGGAGAGCAGCGCCTCGAACTGCTGCTTGTTGACGAAGTCGCGGCGGACCTGGTCCTGCAGGTCGGTCGTCCAGTCGAGCTTGATGGCGCCCTTGATGTGGCCCTTGTCGTAGGCCGTGGTGTCCTCGTCGACCTCGATCAGGACGATCTTCGGGTCGTCGAGGTGGTCCTCGACCCACTGGGCGGTGACGAGCGAGTTCTCGCGGCTCATGTGCGGTCCTTCTTTCTGTTGCTGTTGGGATCGGGTTCGGGTTCGGGGCTCAGGCGCGGTGCTCGCACGGCGACCGCCGGCGCGCTGATCAGCAGGTACATCTCGCAGCCGAGGCAGAAGCCGAAGACCGCGTTGAGCAGGGCGGCGACCAGCGCGAAGCCGGTGGCGACCAGCCCGAGCGGCGGTGGCGCCGGCGAGGAAGCCGACCAGCGCCGACGAGCGCGAACGCCAGGCCGACGGCCTGGGCGAACCGCGGCGGCGCGGCGTCCTCGAGCTCGGCCGGCGGCGCCGAGCCGGGGCCGGACCAGCGTCCGGAACACCCAGGCGTGCGGGGTGTGCTGGACGCCGAGGCCGGCTCCGACCGCGAACAGGGCGGCCTGGAGCGGCGAGCAGCGCGATCGCCGACGGGTGTCGGGGCGAGCAGCAGCACAGCGCCGAGCACGACGGAGGTGACGCGCGGCGGCGAACTGCGGGCCCGCGCGGGTCGATCTGCGGCATCGGATGCTCCTGTCCTGGCTGGGTCTCGGACGTGGCTCGACGGCCGAGATGCGATGGCGGGTCGAGCAGGGCGCACGCCGACGACGATAGTCGATCAGTCGACTAGACAAAGCAACGGATGGAGTGCGGACGCGCCCGTCAGGACATTCGACACAGCGACGAGCGCACGCGGCAGTGGTCCACTGCGCGGCGCTCTGGTCAGCATGGTCGAGGACATGGCGATGAACACTAGGGGCGGGCGCGGTCGGCGCCGGAATCGCCGTCTCGCATTGCGAGACGCCAATCCACATCATGGACATCAGGCCAGCGCCAGCGCGGCGAGCACCTGCTCCTTGCGCGGCGCCCCCGCGGCGCGGGCGACCTCGCGGCCCGCCGGCGTCGAGCACCAGCGTGGTCGGGCGTCCGCAGGATCCCGAGCCGGCGGACCAGCGTCGAGGTGGTGCTCGGCGTCGACCTCGACGTGGGCGACGCCCGGGACCGACCGCCGCCACGTCGGCCAGCGTGCGCCGGGTGGCGCGGCACGGCGCGCAGAACGCGGAGGAGAACTGCAGCAGCGTGGCCCGCTCGCCGAGCTCGGTCGCCGGGCGGCAGCGACGTCGACGAGCGGCGCCGGGCCGGGCTCGGCATCGGGCTCCGCCTCGTCGTCGCTGCGCCGCGGACTGCGTGGGTGCCGCGGAACCGGCCGTCGGTGGCACGCGCGCCACAGCGCCGAAGGCGAGCGCGAGCCGACGACGGCGGCGAGCAGCACCCAGGCACCCGTCGGTCATGTGCGCGCTCAACGCGCGACGCAGCCGCTCGCATTCCGCCCGCAGCCGGCGCACCTCCGCCTCGAGCGCCAGCACCCGGGCGATGCCGGCGAGGTTGAGCCCGTCGGCCAGCAGGTCCCGGATCCGGTGCAGCCGCTCGACGTCGGCGCGGCTGTAGAGGCGGGTGCCGCCGGGGGTGCGGTCGGGCTCGAGCAGGCCCGCGGCGCTCGTAGACGCGGAGGTTCTGGATCTGCATCGAGACCATCTCGGCGGCCACCGAGATGGCGTAGACGCCCTGCTCGGTCGGCATCGCGATCGCCCCATGACGTCGCTTGAACCTCCGGTATAAGGAATATGTAACATCCGATACAGGTTATCCGACCCGTAGCATCACCGAAAGAGACCAGAGGAGGAACCGTGATGTTGCTGCGTACCACCGACCCGTTCCGTGACCTCGACCGCCTGACCCAGCAGATCTTCGGCACCACCAACCGCCCCGCCGTGATGCCGATGGACGCCTGGCGCGAGGGCGACCGCTTCGTGATCGAGTTCGACCTGCCGGGCGTCGCCCGCGAGAGCATCGACCTCGACGTCGAGCGCAACGTGCTGACCGTCCGCGCCGAGCGGGTCGCCCGCAACGGCGACTGGGAGATGCTCGCCTCCGAGCGGCCGCGCGGCGTCTTCAGCCGCCAGCTGGTCCTCGGCGACAACCTCGACCTCGACCGGATCGAGGCGGCGTACGACGGCGGCGTGCTGCGTCTGGCCGTGCCCGTCGCCGAGAAGGCCAAGCCGCGCAAGATCGAGGTCGGCGGCGCTCCGGACCGCACCGCGATCGAGGCCTGACGGCCCCTGGCCGCCGGCGTACGACGGCCTGAGTTCCACCGCAGCCCCGGGAGGCATGGCTCTCGGGGCTTGCGTGTCAGCATGTGTTGACGCCTCCCGAACGTCAGCATATGCTGACAGACATGACACGCAAGGCGGCCGACCTCGCCGGCGACCTCGACAACCGAGACCCCGCGGTGGGTCTGCGCGCCGTCGCCTCGCTCAGTCAGCTCCTCGAGCAGCTGGAGGGGCTGCAGGTGCAGAACGCCCGCGCCCAGGGCTGGTCCTGGCAGGCCATCGCCGAGGCGCTCGGGGTCACCCGGCAGACCGTCCATCGCAAGCACCGGCGGAGGTAACCCATGTTCGAGCGTTTCAGCCGCGAGGCCCGCCAGGTCGTCATCGACGCCCAGGAGGAGTGCCGCCGCCTCCACGACCCCGGCGTCACCTCGGTGCACCTCCTGCTGGCCCTGACTCTTGACGAGCGGCCGCTGGCCGACCTGCTCGCCCGGCACGGCCTGACCCGGGCCGCGATGGACGAGCACTCGGCCGATGCCCTGCGCACGTTCGGGATCGACGTCCAGGTGGTCCGCGAGGCGATGGAGCGGAAGTTCGGGAAGGGCGCGCTGGACCGGGCGCCGCGCCGCACCGGCCATCTTCCGTTCCGGTCCGATGCCAAGAAGTGCCTGGAGCTGAGTCTGCGCGAGGCGATCCGGTTCAAGTCCCGCGAGATCCGCGTCGAACATCTCGCGCTCGGCCTGCTCCGTGCTCCCGGGCCGACGGTGGGGCCGATTCTGGCCGGCCTCGACGTCGACGTACCGGCCCTGCGGCGGGACCTCGAGCTGCGCCTGCGCCCGGCCGCCTGAGCCGGCCCCACCGCACTGGGGTGGTTCCGGGGTTTCGAGGCTTGCTTCGCTCGCACCTTGACCGCACCTTGACGGATCGTTCGAACATATGTTCTAATTGGGTTGAGCGCACGATCTGCTTCACGTGTTCCCAGTAATCTCGCCGCCGCGCTCCGGCAGTTCGCCCATCGGGGGCGCACTGGGTTCGACGACTTGGGTTGAGCCGGCAATGCCCCGGACCTGGACAGTCGTTCGAGCCAGGGAGCGCGTGTGGATTCTCAGAGGCATCCGGTGGTCGCCACCGCGGCCGCGCTGGAGTCCGCGCTCAAGGACGTCGCCGACGTGGATCCGGGGTTCATGCGGACCTGCGACAAGCGAGCCGTGCTGCTCGGGCTGGACCGGGTGGCCTCCCAGCTGGAGGACCTGCGGCTGCGGGTCATGGCCGCGGCCGAGGATGTTGCGGTCGACGAGGGTGCGCGTGACGTCGCTGCCTGGCTGGCCCACCGCGCCCGCGCCGATCGCGGGCAGGTCCGTCGGGACCTGCGGCTGGCGCGGACGCTGGACACGCGCTGGCACCGGGTGGCCCGGGCGTTGCGTGAGGCCGAGGCCAACCCGGCCCAGGTCGAGGTGATCGTTTCGGCCCTGGACGCGCTGCCCGACCACCTCGACCCCGAGCTGGTGGCCCGGCCGAGGAGCGGCTGGTGGCCGAGGCGACCCGGTTCGGTCCGCGTCAGCGCGGATCCTGGGCCGCCGGATCCTCGACGTGGTCGCCCCCGAGGCGGGTGAGGACCACGAGCGCCGGGCGCTGGAACGCGAGGAGCTCCACGCCGCGAAGGCGACCTTCCTGACAGCCGACGCCGCGGTGACGGCACCACCGGCCATCGGATCCGGGTGGCCGACTTGGTCGCCGACCGACTGTTGACCTACCTCCACGCGTTCACCTCACCCCGACGCGAGCGCGGGAGTGCACCCGCGCCGGGCGACCGCCGCCCCTACGACCAGAAGCTTGGCCACGCCTTCGCCGCGTTCCTCGAGCGGTGGACCCGGACCGGCTGCCGCTGCAGGCGGCGACGCCACCACCGTGATCGTCACCAACGACTTCGATCGGCTCCGCGACGGCCTCGGGGTCGCCCTGGTCGGCGACACCCCGATCACCGCCGGAGACGTCCGACGGCTGGCCTGCAGCGCGAAGCTCCTGCCCGCCGTGCTCGGCGGCAGCGCCGAGATCCTCGACATGGGCCGATCACGCCGCCTGTTCAGCCCCGCCCAACGCAAGGCCATGGCCATCCGCGACGTCACCTGCCGCGCCGAGGGCTGCGAGATCCCCGCCGCCTGGTGCGAAGCCCACCACGCCGCCCAACCCTGGAACCGGGGCGGTCAGACCGACCTCGCCGACGGACTGCTGCTCTGCTCCTGGCACCACCACCGCGCGCACGACCACCGCTACGACGCCCGCCGTCTGGCCAACGGAGGAGAGCTCCGCTTCCACCGACGGACATAGGCCACCTAGCCGCCGGCGAACGGCGGCAGGAACTCCACCTGCGAGCCCGGCTCCACCGGTACGTCGTCCGGGTCGGCCGCGGAGACGGGGCGGTCACCGACCAGCACCGAGCAGATGCGGAGCACGTCGGGGAGCCGGGTGTCGGGGTGCATGGCGGCGGCGCGACGTACGACCTCGGCGAGCGAGACGGGGCCGGGGACCTCGATCTGGTCGGTGTCGACACCGGCCGCGGAACGCGCCGCGGCCCAGTAGCGGACGGTGATCTGCCCGATCTCACCGGTCGCCAGGTCGCCGTTCCCGCTGCCCATGCTCCGATATCCTTCCCTATCGCTCCAAGCGGAGGAGGCCTGGCCATGAGCACCCTGTTGCTGCTGACCAGCGCCCTCCAGCCCTCGGCCGAGGTGCTCCCCGGGCTCGCCCTGCTGGGCCACCAGGTCAAGATCCTGCCCGCCGAGGGCAGCGCGCTGCTCGACGCCCCCGACGCCCACCTGCTCCTCGTCGACGGCCGGCAGGACCTCGCCCACGCCCGCGACCTGTGCCGGCTGATCCGCACCACGGGCTCCGACGTTCCCGTGCTGCTCATGGTCACCGAGGGCGGACTGGCCGTTGTCGCCCACGACTGGGGCATGGACGACGTCGTGCTGCACACCTGCGGGCCCGGCCGAGCTCGAGGCGCGGATCAAGATCGCACTCGGCCGTCTCGCCGCCCAGCGCGACGCCGATGACCCCGAGGCCCACGTCATCCGCTCGGGCGAGGTCGTCGTCGACGACGCGACGTACACCGCCAAGATCGGCAGCCGACATCTCGACCTGACGTTCAAGGAGTTCGAGCTGCTGAAGTTCCTGGCCCAGCACCCCGGCCGCGTGTTCAGCCGGCAGCAGCTGCTGCAGGAGGTGTGGGGCTACGACTACTTCGGCGGCACCCGCACCGTCGACGTCCACGTCCGACGGCTGCGCGCCAAGCTCGGCCCCGAGAACGAGACCCTGATCGGCACCGTCCGCAACGTCGGCTACCGCTTCGTGCTGCCGACGACGGACGCTGCCAAGAAGCACCCGTCCCGGGAGACGAGCGAGGACCAGTCCTCGGCGGCCACGTGAGCGCCCCCGACCGGATCGCCGACATCGTCGCGGCCGCGGAGCTCGAGGACGGAGTCGCCCCACTGGACGAGGCGACCTGGCTGTCGCTGCGCCACGACCTCGGACGGGTACGTCGCTGGGAGCGCGACGACGCCTTCGCCCTCCTGGTCGGCGACGAGCTGAGCCTGGTCGTCCGCCCGACGCCCGTGGTCAGGGACTGGGGCGTGCCCTGCTGGACGCCGTGCTCGCCGACGCGGACCGGGACGGGATCCGGGCCTGGTCGCACGCCGACCACCCCGGCGCCGCACGGCTGGCCGCGACCCACGGCTTCGACCGGGTGCGGGAGCTGTGGGTGATGCGGAGACCGGCCGCCGCTCCCCTGCCCGACGTGGTTGCGCCCGACGGCGTCGCCATCCGCGGCTACCGGCCCGGTGACGACCAGGAGTTGCTGCGCGTGAACGCGGCGGCGTTCGCGGATCACCCCGAGCAGGGCGCGATGGACGCCGCCAACCTCGCCGAGCGGATGGCCGAGCCGTGGTTCGACCCGGCCGGCCTCCTGGTGGCCGAGGACCGTGACGGCAGCATGCTCGGCTTCCACTGGACCAAGCAGCACTCGCCGGACCTCGGCGAGGTCTACGTCGTCGCGATCGCGCCCGAGCGCGCAGGGGCGTGGCCTGGGCCGGCTGTTGACCCTCGCCGGGCTGCACCACCTGGCGGGCCGGGGCGTGGCCGAGGTGCTGCTCTACGTCGAGTCGGACAACCGCCCGGCCATCGCGCTCTACAGCCGTCTCGGCTTCACCCACGCGGCGCGCGACACCCACGTGATGTATCGGCGTCGCTGAACCGTCAGCGCAGCTTGGGCCGCACGTGCAGTCCGACCTCGGGGTCGACCAGAACCTCCTGGCTGGCGGGCAGGCCGTCGGCGTCGAGCTGGGCGTCGAGGGCGACGTTGCGCTTCACCAGCGCGAGCCCGATCGGCCCGAGCTCGTGGTGCCGGGCGGAGGAACCGACCATGCCGACCACCTTTTCGCCGAGCTTGAGCTCGGTGCCGTGGGTGGGGAGGCGGTTCTCCGAGCCGTCGAGGTGCAGCAGCGTCAGGCGGCGCGGAGGGCGGCCGAGCGTGTGCACCCGCGCGACCGTCTCCTGACCGCGGTAGCACCCCTTGTCGAGGTGTACGGCGGAGCCGATCCAGCCCACCTCGTTGGGGATCGTGCGGTGGTCGGTGTCGAGGTGCAGGCGCGGCTCCCCGCGGGCGATCCGCAGCGCCTCGAACGCCCACAGGCCACAGGCGGGACCGGCGGCCTCGGCGTAGGTCTCGAGCTGGTCACGCGGGATCAGCTCGTAGGGCTCGCTGCGCTCCCCCTCCTCCGCGACGGGTCGCCAGGTGACCGCGAGCTCTGGAGTGACGTCGGTGATCTCCACCCGGGTCATGAACTTCATCCGCTCGAGGAAATCGATGAGCGGCCGGACCGCTCCCGGCTCGGTGTGGGCGACGAACGCCTCGCCGTCGTCGTACCCGTGGAAGGCGTGCTCCACGTGACCGTTGGGGCTGAGGACGAGCGCGGTGGTCCACACCCGTGGCGCCAGGTCGGTGAAGAACTGGGTGGTGAGGGAGTGCAGCCAGGTCAGCCGGTCCGGGCCGGCGACCCGGAGCACGTCGCGGTGGGAGAGGTCGACGAACCCCTCGCCGGACTCCAGCGTGCGCTGCTCGTGGTTGAACGAGCCGTAGTGCGCCGCCACGCCGGCGTCGATGCCGTTGCCCGCGACCGCGCCGGTCAGTGTGAGGAGCGGAGAGGTATTCATGCGCGCTGCAGCCGTGCCCAGAGGTGGGGCTGGAGCGGCTGTCCCATCGCGGCCATGTCGTAGGCGTAGAGGAGGTCGCCCTCCACGTTCCCGTAGAGGCGGGTCCCGGCGGTGACCTCCTTGGCCGACTCGGTGCGGGCGATCGCGTCGGTGGCGAGCTCGAGCTTGCCACCGGCCGCCTGGCCGTACCACACCTCGACGAAGCCGGTGTTGTGCGAGAGCAGCAGCTCGACCTGGCCCTCGGGGCGGCAGCGCAGGAAACCGGTCTCCAGGGCCGCGTCGCGCACCTTGTCGCCCTTGTCGTCGATGATCCAGCTCCGGGAGAGGTAGTGGAAGAAGGGCCGCCCGTCGTGGGTGAAGATCAGCTCCTGGCCGAACTCGAACTTCTCGATCGTCGGGTAGTCGCCGTGTCCGTTGCCCTGCCAGGTGCCGAGCATCCAGGCCACGGGGCCGCAGTCGGGATGCAGGTTCTCGGGGATCTCGAACGGCATGCCGGTGAGTCTAGTGTGGGCGCATGACGCGTTCCCTGGTCGTCAAGGTCACCTGCGGCTCCGACGACCCTGAGCGCTGCAACCAGGCGTTCACGGTGGCCGCGATGGCAGAGACGTCGGGCGCGGAGGTGTCCTTGTGGCTGACCGGTGAGGCTGCGTGGTTCTCGCTGCCCGGAAGGGCCGACGAGTTCCTGCTGCCCAAGGCGACCCCACTCCAGGCGCTGCTGGCGGCGATCCTGGCAGGAGGGACGGTCACGGTGTGCTCGCAGTGCGCCGCCCGGCGCGAGATCGGCGAGGACGACGTGATCGAGGGGATCAGGATCGCGGGGCTGCGGTGTTCGCCGAGGAGGTCCTGCGCCCCGACGTACAGGCGCTGGTCTACTGAGACACCAGTGCGGCCCGCAGCTTGGCCGCGATCTCCGCCATCGCCGCTCGTGAGCTCCGGCCGACGCCCACCAGGTTGAAGAAGCCGTGGACCTGGTCCGGGAACCGCCGCAGCTCGACTTCTACCCCGGCGTCGGCCAGCTTGCGGGCGTAGGCCTCGCCCTCGTCGCGCAGCGGGTCGAAACCGGCGGTCACGACGTACGCCGGCGCGAGCCCGTCCGGCACCTTGGCCAGCAGCGGCGACACCTGCGGGTCGTCATGGGTGCTCCGGTCAGGGGTGTAGAGGTTGCGCGCAAGGTCGATGAACTCCGTGGTCAGGTAGAGGCCCTCGCCGAACATCTCCCGGCTCTCCGTGCCGCCGCGCATGTCCGTGCCGGGGTAGACGAGGAGCTGGGAGGCCAGGGGCAGTCCATCCTCCGCCGCCGCGAGTGCGGTGGTGGCGGCGAGGCATCCACCGGCCGAGTCGCCACCGACCGCGAGCCGGTCGGGGTCGGCGCCGAGCTGTTCGACGTTGTCGACCACCCAGCGGTAGGCCGCGAGGCAGTCCTCGTAGGCCGCCGGGAACGGGTGCTCGGGCGCCAGTCGGTAGTCGACCGAGAGGACCCGCACTCCCGCCCGCTCGGCCAGGAACCGGCAGGAGGCGTCGTGGGAGTCGAGGTCGCCGTAGACCCAGCCCCCGCCGTGGAAGAAGACGAGCAGCGGTCCGGGGCTCCGGGCCCGGTCTCCGGACGGGACGTAGAGACGCGCCTGACGATCGGCCACGGGGAGGTTCCGGACCGCGCCGACGGGCTGGGCGCCGCCGACGATGGCGGACTGGCGGAGCACCGCGCGACGCCCCTCCGCAACCGGGAGGGTCTCCGGACCCGGCTCCCGGGCGAGCTTCTGCATCAGCAGCATCACCTGCAGGTCCGCAGCGAGGGTCTGCCCGTCGCGGACGACGCGCCGCCCCGTGAGCATCCGCTGGACGGGCTCGGGCAGGGCCATCGCGCCGCGGAGCGACAGGCGCTCGAGGTGGTGCCGGGTCGCCCGGAGCCGTTCGCTGGAGTTCACGGTGGCAAGGTACCCGCGGCCCCACGTTCCGGGACACCCGCTGTTCACCCACCGGTGCGACACTGGCTCCATGGCTGCCGAGAGCGTGCCCGTCACCGACACGGGGGTGCCCGAGACGTTCGACGTCGAGCCGCCGTACGCCCCGGACGACGCGGCGCTGGCCGCGGTGGAGAAGTACGACGACCGGTTCCTCGACCGCGAGCTCTCTTGGCTCCACTTCAACGAGCGGGTGCTCGAGCTGGCGGAGGACCCGGACCTGCCGCTGCTGGAGCGGGTGCGGTTCACGGCGATCTTCGCCACCAACCTCGACGAGTTCTTCATGGTCCGCGTCGCGGGCCTCAAGCGCCGGATCGCGGCAGGTGTCGCCGTGCGGGCCGCGTCGGGGATGCTGCCCCGCGAGGTCCTCGAGGCCATCTGGAGCACCACGCGGGAATTGATGGAGCGGCACGCCCGCCTGTTCCGGAAGGACCTCGTGCCGGCGCTCATCCAGGAGAACATCGAGCTGGTCCGGTGGTCCGACCTCGACAGGGAGGAGCAGAAGTACTGCAAGCGGTTGTTCCGGGACCGGGTGTTCCCCGTGCTGACCCCGCTGGCCGTCGACCCGGCCCACCCCTTCCCCTACATCTCCGGGCTCTCGCTCAACCTCGCGGTGCTGGTCAGGAACCCCAAGACCGGCAAGGAGCACTTCGCCCGGGTGAAGGTCCCGCCGATCTTCAGCCGCTTCGTGCCGCTCGGCAACCAGCGCTTCGTGCCGCTGGAGGACGTGATCGGCGAGCACCTCAAGCGGCTCTTCCCGGGCATGGAGGTGCTCGAGGTGCATGCGTTCCGGGTCACCCGCAACGAGGACCTCGACGTCGAGGAGGACGACGCGGAGAACCTGCTCGCGGCCCTGGAGAAGGAGCTGCTGCGGCGGCGGTTCGGCCCGCCGGTCCGGCTCGAGGTCGAGGAGTCGATCTCGTCCGCCGTGCTCGAGCTGCTGGTCTCCGAGCTCGGGATCTCCACGGACGAGGTGTTCCGGCTCGGCGGCCCGCTCGACCTGAGCGGGTTGGTCGGCATCGCCGACCTGGACCGCGAGGAGCTGCGCTACCCGACCTTCATCCCCGCGACCCACCCGCACCTCGCGCCGGTCGAGTCCGCGGCGCCGGTCGACGTGTTCAAGGCGACCCAGCGGCAGGACGTTCTCCTCCACCACCCCTACGACTCGTTCGCCACCAGCGTGCAGCGGTTCATCGAGCAGGCGGCGGCCGATCCGCACGTCCTGGCGATCAAGCAGACCCTCTACCGGACCTCGGGCGACTCGCCCGATCATCGACGCCCTCGTCGATGCCGCCGAGGCCGGCAAGCAGGTGCTCGTGATCGTCGAGATCAAGGCGCGGTTCGACGAGCACGCCAACATCCGCTGGGCGCGGCAGCTGGAGCAGGCCGGCTGCCACGTCGTCTACGGCCTGATCGGGCTCAAGACCCACTGCAAGCTGGCGATGGTGGTGCGCGACGAGCCCGAGGGCATCCGCCGCTACATCCACATCGGAACCGGCAACTACAACCCGAAGACCTCGCGCCTCTACGAGGACATCGGGCTGATCACGACCGATGCCAGCATCGGTGAGGATGTCGCCCACCTCTTCAACAACCTGAGCGGTTACAGCCGCAATCCGTCGTACGAGCACCTGCTGGTGGCCCCCGACTCGGTCCGCCACGGGCTCCTGGACCAGATCCACCGGGAGATCGCCCACCACCGAGCGGGGCGCCCGGCCCGGATCCGGATCAAGGCGAACTCGATCGTCGACGAGGCGCTGATCGACGCGCTCTACCTCGCGTCCCAGGCCGGTGTGCCGATCCAGCTGCTGATCCGGGGGATCTGCGCCCTGCGGCCCGGCGTACCCGGGCTGTCCGAGTCCATCGAGGTCCGCTCGATCCTGGGACGATTCCTCGAGCACAGCAGGGTGTTCTGGTTCGAGAACGGCGGTGAGCCGTCGGCGTGGATCGGCTCGGCCGACCTGATGCATCGCAACCTGGACCGCCGCGTGGAGGTCCTGGTCAGGCTCCCGGCGGGCGATGACGTCCGTGAGATCGACCGCTTGCTCGACGTGGCGTTCGACCCCGACACCTCCGCCTGGGACGCTCGGCTCCGACGGGGGGTGGCGTCGCAATGACGGCTCCTCGGACCTCCAGACCACGCTGATCGAGCGCCAGCGACGGAGGCGAGGGGCACCCTGATTTGCGCCCGGTGCCGCTCGACCCCCTAGCATGTTCGAGGTTCTGTCCTCCTCACCAGGAGTTTCCTCGTGCGTCTGAAGTTCCGCCCGGTCGACAGCACGTTCTACGACCTCTTCAGCGAATCCGCGCAGCACCTCGTCGTCGGGGCCGATCTCCTGGCCGAGATGCTGGGCGCCGACGGCGACCGCGAGGACATCGCGCGCCGGATGCGCGACGCCGAGCACGCCGCCGACGAGACGACCCACGCCATCATCCGGCGGGTCAACAGCACCTTCGTGACGCCGTTCGACCGCGAGGACATCTACAGCCTGGCCTCGGGCCTGGACGACGTGATGGACATGATGGACGAGGTCGTCGACCTGGTCCTGCTCTACGAGGTGAAGGAGCTCCCGGCCGAGCTGTCGACCCAGGTCGACGTGATCCAGCGGTGCGCCGAGATCACCGCCGAGGCGATGCCCAAGCTGCAGGCGATGAAGGACCTCGACGAGTACTGGATCGAGATCAACCGCCTCGAGAACGCGGCGACAAGAACTACCGGCGGATCCTCGCCAGGCTGTTCTGCGGAGAGTTCAAGGCGCTCGAGGTGCTCAAGCTCAAGGACATCGTCGAGTCCCTCGAAGGTGCGATCGACGCCTTCGAGAAGGTCGCGAACATCGTGGAGCAGATCGCGGTCAAGGAGACCTGACCCGAGCATGGAGCTCGCGATCATCATCGCGGTCGTCGTCGTCGCCCTGGTCTTCGACTACACCAACGGATTCCACGACGCGGCCAACGCGATCGCCACGTCGGTCTCGACGCGGGCCCTGACGCCGCGCGTCGCGCTGGCGATGGCCGCGGTCATGAACTTCGTCGGCGCGTTCCTCGGGCCAGGAGGTGGCGCAAGACGGTCTCCGAGGTCATCGACCCCGGAACCGGGTCGCACGGGCTGGTCATCGTGATGGCCGGGCTGCTCGGTGCGATCACGTGGAACCTCATCACCTGGTACTTCGGCCTGCCCTCGTCGTCCTCGCACGCCCTGATCGGCGGGCTGGTGGGCGCGGCGATCGCCGCCGGGGCCACCGTGCGAACTGGGACGTGGTCGTCGACAAGGTCGTCATCCCGATGCTCGTGTCGCCGGTGGTCGCGTTCTCGCTGGGCTTCCTGCTGATGGTGGCGATCATGTGGGGCTTCCGGCGGGCCAGCCCGGCCCGGGCGAACCGCGGCTTCCGGCTCGCCCAGACCGTGTCGGCTGCCGCGATGGCGCTCGGCCACGGGCTCCAGGACGCGCAGAAGACGATGGGCGTGATCTTCCTGGCGCTGCTCACCGGCGGGTACGTCGCAAAGCGGGGACCCCCTGCCGCTGTGGGTCATCTTCTCGGCCGCCGCCGCGATCTCGCTCGGCACCTACTCCGGCGGCTGGCGGATCATGCGCACCCTCGGCCGCCGGATCATCCACCTCGACCCGCCGCGCGGGTTCGCGGCCGAGACGGTCGCCGTCGTCGGTGCTCTACACGACGGCGTACGTGTTCGAGGCGCCGATCTCGACCACCCACACCATCACCTCGGCGGTGATGGGCGTCGGCGCCACCAAGCGCCTCTCTGCGGTGCGCTGGGGCGTGGCGCGGTCGATCCTGATCGCCTGGGTCCTGACGTTCCCCATGGCCGGCCTCGCCGCCGCCATCTGTTACTGGATCAGCCACTTCTTCATCGAGGTCATCTTCTGACCCACCCGGCCCGTCAGCCGAAGCGGCCGGAGATGTAGTCCTCGGTGCGCTTGTCGACCGGGTTGGCGAAGATCTTGCTGGTCTGGTTGAACTCGACGAGCAGGCCCGTGCGGTTGCCGGTGGTCTCGTCGGGGCGGGCGGTGAAGAAGGCGGTCCGGTCGGAGACGCGGGCCGCCTGCTGCATGTTGTGGGTGACGATGATGATCGTGTACTCGTCGCGCAGCTTCAGCATCAGGTCCTCGATCCGCGCGGTGGCGATCGGGTCGAGCGCCGAGCACGGCTCGTCCATCAGGATCACGTCGGGGCGGGTGGCGATCGTCCGGGCGATGCAGAGCCGCTGCTGCTGGCCGCCGGAGAGGCCGTACGCCGACTGCTTGAGCTTGTCCTTGACCTCGTCCCAGAGCGCGGCGCCGCGCAGCGCCTGCTCGACCAGGTCGTCCATGTCGTCGACCTTCATCCCGATCACGCGCGGGCCGTAGGCGACGTTGTCGTAGATCGACTTCGGGAACGGGTTCGGCTTCTGGAACACCATGCCGATGTTGGTCCGGACCGCGATCGGGTCGACGCCGCGGGCGTAGATGTTCTGGCCGTGGTAGGTGACCTCGCCCTCGACGCGGGCCCCGGGGACCAGGTCGTTCATCCGGTTCAGGCAGCGCAGCACGGTGGACTTGCCGCAGCCGGAGGGGCCGATCAGGGCGGTGATCTCGTTCCGGCCGAAGGACAGGTTGACGTCGTGCACGGCGTGGAAGTCGCCGTAGAAGACGTTCAGGCCCATCGCCTCCATGACCGGGTCCGGCGGCAGGTCCGGCAGGGTCCGGTCGGCTTCCTCGTGCACCTCGGCGAGGTTACCGACATGCGTCGCCCGGGCCTCGTCCTTGCCGATGGTGAGCGTGCGGGGGTGGGTGGACATGGTGTCACCAGCTTCTCTGGAATTTGTTGCGGATGAAGATTGCGAGGGCGTTCATCCCGAGGATCATCACCAGCAGGACGATGATGGCGGCCGAGGCGGCCACCTGGTACTCCTCCTGGGACTCGGACGACAGCCGGTAGATCTGGATCGGCAGCGCGGTCACCGAGCTCTCGAGCCCGGTCGGATCGAACCGTACGGCGCCGGCGATCCCCAGCAACAACAGGGGTGCCGCCTCACCGATCGCGCGCGAGAGCCCGAGGATGGTGCCGGTGGCGATGCCCGGTACGGAGGCGGGCAGTATCTGCCGCCACGTGGTCTGCCAGGTGGTCGCGCCGAGGGCGAGCGAGCCGAACCGGATCTCGTTGGGGACGGCGCGCACCGACTCGCGGGTGGCGATGATGATGACCGGGAGGATCAGCAGGGCGAGCGCGATCGCGCCGCCCAGCACGATGCCCTTGCGTTCGAACCCCAGCAGCGCCATCACCGCGACCGCCAGCAGGCCGTAGATCATTGACGGCACGGCGGCGAGGTTCTGCAGGTTCACCTCGATCAGCCGGTTGTACCAGGTGTCGCTGTCGGCGAACTCCTCGAGGTAGAGCGCCGCCGCGATCCCGAGCGGTACGGCGAGCAGGGCGGTGGTCAGCATCAGCCAGATGCTGCCGAGGATGCCGGCCCGGAAGCCTGTGCGCTCGGGGAAGAGAGTCGAGTCGTAGTCGGTGATCAGCTCCGCGTCGAACCGCGGGGCCCCGACGACCAACGTGTCGACGACCAGCACGACCAGCACCATCACGCCGAAGAACAGCGAGAACCACAGCCCGGCGAGGAAGACGATCGAGCGCCACGATCGTTCGCGGCTTCGGCCGGTCGTGATCCGGACGGTGTCGCGGGCGGCGGTGGTGGCGACTGAGGACATCAGTAGACCTGCCTGAACCGACGGACCAACGCGATGCTGACGATGTTGATGACCAGCGTCATCACGAACAGCAGCAAACCGACCGCGAAGAGCGTGTTGTAGGACGTGGAGCCGACGGGGTTCTCACCGCCGGCGGTCTGGGCGATGAACCCCGTCATCGTCTGCATGCCCTCCCGGGGGTCCGCGGAGAGGTTCTTCTGGCCGCCGGCGGCGAGGGCGACGATCATGGTCTCGCCGATCGCCCGGGACAGTGCCGAGCACCACGGCGGCGGCCACCCCGGAGAGCGCGGCGGGCATGACCACTCGCAGGGTGGTCTGCATCCGGTTCGCGCCCATCGCGAACGACCCCTGCCGCAAGGCCCGGGGCACCGCGGTGAGCGCGTCCTCGGCCAGGGACGCGATCGTCGGGATGATCATCACTCCCAGCACCAGGCCCGCTGCCAGCGCGTTTGTGAAGTTGACGTCCAAGGAAAGGATGTCCTGCAGGAGCGTCGGCGTCACGAACATCAGCGCGAAGAATCCGTAGACGACCGACGGCACCCCGGCCAGCAGCTCGAGCGTCGGCTTGAGCACCTTGCGGACCCGCGGCGAGGCGTACTCGCTGAGGTACATCGCCGCCCCCAGTCCCAGGGGTACGGCGACCAGCAGGGCGATCAGGGTCACCATCAGGGTGCCCCCCACCAGCGGGAGCACGGCGAACTGGCCGCTGGTGGCGAAGAAGGCGCCGAACGGCACCTCGGCGAAGAAATGGATCACCGGCTCGATCAGTGCGAGGACGATCCCGATCGTGATCGCCACCGACAGCAGCGCGCAGGTCAGGAGCACACCCTTGATGACCGCCTCGCCCGGGCGGCGGCGTGTCCGCAGGTTGACGGCAGCACCGTGCAGGCCCGTCCCGGGGGACGGGCCTGCACCGGCTGTTGTCTGACTACTCATCTATTTGCGACGGTACGCCGATCAGCTCGACATGCCCTCGTGGGTGTCCTCGGTCTCGGAGAGCTGCTCGTCGTTGAGCGGGATGAACTTCGCCGCCTCCACGATGGTCTCGAGGTTGTCCACGTAGAAGTCCGTGAACTCCTTGACCGCGGCCGTGTCGTCGTAGGCCTGGTTGTTGACGTAGACGAACAGCGGCCGGGAGAGCGGCGTGTACTCCCCGCTCTGGGCCGTCTCGACCGACGGCTCGACACACCCGTTGCCGTCATCGATCGCCAGGGCCTTGAGCTTGTCGGTGTTCTCCTCGTAGTAGGTGTAACCGAAGTACCCGGTCGCACCCGGGGTGCCGGCGACGCCCTGGACCAGGACATTGTCATCCTCGGAGGCCTCGTAGTCGTCACGGGTGGTCTCGGACTCGGCGCCGATCACGTCGCCGGCCATGTAGTCGTAGGTACCCGAGTCGGTGCCGGGGCCGAAGAGTGCGATCTCCTCGTCGGGGAAGCTGGGGTCGAGGTCCTGCCAGTTGTCGACCTGGGACTTCGGCTCCCACAGCTGGACCAGCTGCTCGGTGGTCAAACAGTCGACGGCGAGGTCGGGGTGGACCACCACGGTCAGGGCGTCGGTGGCGACGTGGAGCTCGGTGTAGTCGACACCGTTCTCCTCGCACACCGGCACCTCTTCCTCCTCGTCGATCGGACGGGAGGCGTCGGAGAGGTCGGTCTCCCCGGCGCAGAACTTCTCGAAGCCGCCACTGGTGCCGGACTGACCGACCGTGGCCTTGATGTCCGGGTTCTCCTCCTGGAGCAGCTCGTAGGCTGCGTTGCTCAGGGGGAAGACGGTGGAGGATCCGTCGATGGCGACGGTTCCGGAGGCACCTTCGGCGCCGCCACCGCAAGCGGTCAGCGCTGCTGCGAGGGCGGTGACGCCGGGGATGATGGCCCGGCGGAAGGAACTGCTCTTCACTTCAGTCTCCTGAATTCAAGTTTGTCGTGCCTGACATCAGGGAAGTTAGGGAGTGCAGGTGACCGGATCCGTTGGCGTGGGTGAACGCCGGGTGAACTCAGGTCACCCAATCCGACAAGCCTGGGCGGCACCGAGACGTCCGCCACATGAACGCTGCTGCCCTACTCGGCGTAGGTCTGTGTCGCCACGACCTTGCCCGCCCGGTGGTGCACCACGAGCAACCCCGAAGGGGCGAGGCGCACGCCGTCGAGGCCGAGCGCGTCGAACACGCTCGGCAGCACGGGCCGGTGGGTGCACAGGACCGACCCTTCCTTCGTCTCGAGGAGGTCGTCGACGATCTCCACGACCGACTCCACCGAGGCGTCCTCCTCGCTCAGGCCGTCGTACTCCTCGAGCTTCAGTCCGCTGGCCTCGGCGTACGGCCTCACGGTCTGCCGGCAGCGGGTGCTGGTGGAGGTGACCACCCGCGAGACGTCGTACGCCGCGAGGAACGGGATCAGCCGTTCGGCCTGCCCATACCCCGCCTCCGCGAGCGGCCGCAGCCGATCATCGCCCGACCATGCCTTGCGGGACTCCGCCGAGCCGTGACGGAGCACGACCATGGCCCTGGTCTTCCGGCGGTGGCGATGCGCCTCCCTCAGGGTCTGGCGATCGTAGGGGTAGGTCAGCCGCTCCAGGGCGGCCCGCCACGGCACCCAGCGGACGTCGTCGATCTCGGAGTTGGCGAGGTATCCGCTCACGTCGTCGGACCCCACCGTCCATCCGACCCAGTAATGCACGGACTTCATCCGGTCGCCGTTGGGATACCGCTGGCTCTCGAGCGGCGGGCCGAGCCGGATCGCGAGGCCCGTTTCCTCACCCACCTCGCGCACCGCCGCCGTCGGCAACCCCTCCCCGGGGTCGAGCTTGCCCTTGGGGAAGGACCAGTCGTCGTACGTCGGACGGTGCACCAGCAGCACGTCCTGCCGCCGGCGCCAGACGACCGCGCCGGCGGCGAGCACATCCGGGCGGGGGGAGCTGACGCTCGGGGCCATGGCGCTAGTGTCACATCACACCCGGGTGTTGCGCCTCGTGGACCACGGTCACCCCAGGCGACGGACGAGGAGATCAGGTGCGGTCACGGTTGCTGGTCGTCGGCGCCGGTCTGCTGATCATCGTGCTGGTCGTCGCCGGCCTGTTGTGGTGGCGTTCCGCGCAGCTCACCGACCTGCAGCGCGCACTTGCCCTCGCGCCACCAGACGCGGAGCGGCTGTCCTGGACGGACTGGGCCTCGGTGCGCGACGAGCTGGGCGCCGAAGTCTCCGCTGGGTCCGAGACCTCCGAGGTCGAGAGCTTCCTCAATGAGGGGTTTGAGTCGGACCTCACCTCCACCTCGGCCCTGCTCCAGTCCGCCGCCGCCATGCACGAGAGCTACGGCTTCTCGCCTGCCTCGCTGGAGTGGGAGCTGCTGAGCCAGTCCGAGGAGGGCGCCGTGATCCTGCTGCGAACGCCGGATTCGTTCGACTTCGAGGCGCTCACCGATCGGCTCGACCGCCTGGGTTACGACCCGCCGGAGTCGGATACGGGCGTCTGGGAGGGCGGGCCCGACCTGCTCGCCGAAATCTCGGGGAGCCTCACGCCGGAGCTCCAGTACGTCGCCCTCGACGCCGACCGGCAGCTGATCGTCACCTCCGACCGGGCCGGCTACCTCGACCAGGTCATGGAGACCGTGACCGGCGACGGCGACAAGCTGGAAGGCTTCGACGACGTCGTCGAGGCCACGGGCGCGCCGCTGTCGGCGGCGATCTACTCCGGTGACCTCGCCTGCCAGGCACTGGCCATGTCGGGGGCCGGCCAGGCCGACCAGGCCCAGGCCGAGGAGCTGATCCGCAGCGCCGGCGAAGTGAACCCGGTGACGGCTTTCTCGATGTCCGTGCAGCCGGGGCGGAACGTTCGCGTGGTGCTCGGGTTCGAGAGCGACGAGCAGGCCAGGGTCAACGCGGACAGTCGCAGCGTGCTCGCGCGAGGACCGGCGCCCGGTCAGGGCGGCGAGTTCTCCGACCGGTTCGCTGTTGACCGGGTAGCCGCGGAGGGGTCGCTCGTGACCCTGTCCCTCGACCCGGTGGAGGGTGAGTACGTCCTCTCCGACCTCAGCAGCGGCCCGGTGCTGTTCGCGACCTGCTGAGGTCCACGCCTCAGCCGATGTCGCGGCGGCGCAGCCCGGCCACGCCCGCAGCGGCGAGCCGCGGCGACCGCGAGCACGCCGAGCGCCGATCCCGGCGCGAAGGGCTCCAGCGGCTGTCTCGGGAGGTGCCACCACGGCGACGCCGCCGACAGCCAATCGGGCATGCGGAGCAGCTCGCCGAGGTAGACCTGCAAGAAGGCGAGCGCGAGCACGGCCCACGCCGCCAGGGTCGCGCGAGGCCACCAGCCGGTCAGCAGCACGGCCACCCCGCAGACCGCCAGGCACCCCGGCGAGAGCGCGAGCGAGGCCCCGACGAGTGGACCCACCGCCGAGCCGTCTCCGGTGACGACGGCGTACGTCAGGCCGGCCGCGAGTCCACGCCGCAGCTGGAGGCCGGCACGGCGAGGGGAGCAGCCGGGTGCGGGACATGCCCGTCGCCAGCAGCGGCTCCACGCGGCCGGCGGTCTCCTCGCTGCGGAAGCGCAGCGCCGAGGCGACACCGAACCCGGTGCCGACGACGGCGGAGATCGCGAGGGTGGTGGCGAAGTAGGAGTCGAGGATCGCGCCTCCGGAGGCACCGATCGCCCGGGCCAGATCGGGGTTGGACTCCACCATCTCGAGCACTTCTGGCCCGACGGACCCGAACAGTGCCCCGGCTACGGTGAGCCCGGCCGTCCAGCCCAGGACCAGACCGCGTTGGAGCCGCCAGGCCAGCCCGGTCGCCGTCCCGAGGGAGGGACGGGCCCGCGGCCGACCCGGCCGCGGCTGGATCAGGCCGGCGCCCGCGTCACGGTGGGCAGTCAGGTACGCCGTCCCGCGAGGAGCGCGCCTGCGACCCCGACCAAGAGGAGGATCGGCCACCAGCGGGCATCACCGAACGGCTGCCCGGCTTGTGCCCAACCGAGAGGCGAGAGGTAGGTCAGGGCGTTGCCCCCGACGTCGCCGATGCCGCGCAGCAGGAACGTGCCACCGAGGACCGCCCCCGCGATCCCGAGTGCGGCCCGGGCGCCCGCCGTGACCTGGGCCGCCGCGGCCGCGACGGCGGTGAAGACCAGCCCCACACCGGTCAGCTCGGCACCGTGGAGGAGCGAGGCCCTGGCGGGCAGGTCGTTGGCGAGCAGCACGGCCGCGTCGAGTAGACCCACCAGCACGCTGGCGGCCGCCGCGACCAGCACCGCCGCCGCCGTGGCCGCGTGCCGGCCGGTGACGGTCGCCCTCAACAGCCCAGCGCGCCCGGACTCCTCCTCCGCCCGGGTGTGGCGGACGACCAGGAAGGTCACCATCAGCGCGGTGACGATCAGGGCGTTCATCGTGGTCTCGTACGCCACGATCCCGCCGATCGTGTCCAGCGCGTCGGGCCGGCCGTTCATCATCCTGCTGGCTGCCGAGTCGCCCACCGTGGCGGCGTACGACGCGATCTCCTGGGGCGTCCCGTAGACGCTGATCACGGCGCTGGCCGACGAGCCGGTCACCGCGGTGAGCGCGAGGATCCAGATCGGGAGACGGATCCGGTCGCGGCGCAGGATGAGCCGGACCAGGTGCCGGGTGCCGGTGAACGCGGTCATGGCGTGCTCACGGCGCGACCTGGTCGCCGTACTGCCGGAGGAAGAGCTCCTCCAGGGTCGGTGGGTGTGCCGTGAGAGAGCGCAGACCGACGCCGGTGAGGTAACCCATGGCCGCGTCGAGGTCTGCTCCCCGGGCCGTCGAGAGGTTCGGCCAGGCGCTCGAAGGGTCCGGGATGCCGCGGATGCCGGCCCGGGTCTTCGCCTTCGTCCTCGCCGAGGATTCCGACCGCTATACGGCCGCACAGCTCGCCGAGGGCCTGCAGGTCAGCCCCGCAGCCATCTCGGGAGCGGTGCGTTATCTGGTCGATACCGGACTGCTGATCAAGGAGCGCGTTCCCGGGCGGCGAGGCGACATCTTCCGGGTGCTCGACGGCGACATCTGGTCCACGATCACCACGGCGCGGAAGCCGATGATCGACAACTTCATCGCTGCCGTCGACGACGCAATCGCGCTGGTGGGAGCAGACACTCCGGGTGGGCGACGCCTGGTCGAGACGGCCGACTTCTTGAGGTTCACCAGGGCAGACCTCGATGACCTGCCGAGGCGATGGGCGTCGTACCGCGAAGCGGTGAAGACGGAGCAGATCGGGGCGGGCGCGACGAAGTCGCCCGGCTAGTTCTCCAGGCCCGGCCCGATGCCGAGGATCCGGTCGATCTCGGCGGTCGAGAGCGGCTGGTCGGACTCGGTGGCGGCGATGATCAGATTGGTGGTGAGCTCCACCTCGCCAAGGAGGTCCGAATCCTCCAGCGTGACGTCGAACTGATCGTGCAACGCGCGCTCCTCGCAGTGATGGGCTGGTTGACAGGTTCCCCCACAGAACACTTTGCCCCCTCGGGGGCGGCCCTAAACTTCTTTGGTTGAAATCTGGCCCATTCGTGCCCCACAAATCACCCGAATGGAAGCGGGGCCCCGACCATGTCGGGGCCCCGGGTTCGAAGCGTGGTTCGGACAGGTGCAGTCCGGCCGGCCTCGAGATCAGCGTCCGCTGATCAGAGCGGACGAACGTTCTCCGCCTGGGGACCCTTGGGGCCCTGGGTGACGTCGAACTCGACCTTCTGGTTCTCGTCGAGGGACTTGTAGCCCTGGGACTGGATCGCCGAGTAGTGCACGAAGACGTCGTCGCCGCCGTCCTCCTGCGCGATGAAACCGAAACCCTTCTCGGCGTTGAACCACTTCACGGTGCCTTGAGCCATTGCTCTGTACTCCTATATCGGTGCGATGAAGCCGTCACTTCGACGGCTCCGCATCAGATGCGGTGACACGTCGCTCCGACATGTGGATTGGCACCACAAAAACGAAACGCCGTTGGATCACAAACTCCGCGGGCGTCGACCTGCTGGAACTTTGCACCTGTTGCACGAGCGACACTACCAACCCAGACGCGGATGCGAACATCCCGACGGCGTGTTTCGCAAAGGTCGACGGTGAACGTCTCGTGTCCGACGGGTTGCCCCACCCCGCGCAGGCCCCGGAAGGGCGAAGGTGCGGACGTGCCGGCGTTCACTCAGGCGGCGCTCACTCAGGAAGGGTCACGATCTCGACGATGTCGATGCCGAGTGAGCGCAGCAGGCTCAGCACACCCTCCAGCTCGTCCTGCCCGGACAGGTCCCCCATCAGTGTCGACTGGACCGGATGGTCCCGGACCGTGAGCGCAGGGAAAGCGGATGTCAGCTCGTCCGACAGCTTCGCGTTGACGCGGATCAGGACCTTGGTCACCGGGGCTCGCTCCCTCACGTTGCCCGCCGACGCCGGGCGTGGGCGTGTCGACGGTCTGCGGCCGACGCTAAACACCCGGCCAGCGACGCGCCTCACTGCTTTCGGGCGAGGTACGCGCGCTCCGGGCGCCGGAGGGCGTTCACGAACAACGGGTGAGGCCCACGATCGAGGGGCGTTGAACAGTCTGGGGCACATCCCGGCGAAGCCCCTCCGAGGTGGCTCCGACGACGAACCTCGCAAGGAGGACGGATGGCCACGTTGGCCGTGTGGAAGTTCGACACGTCGAGCGGGGCCACCGAGGCTGCCGGGAGGTTGCAGGACCTCTCCCGTCACGAGGTCGTGGTCGTCCACGACGTAGCCACCGTGGCGTGGGACCGGGCCGCGAAGAAGCCGAAGACCCGCCAGCTCGCCGTCGCCACGCCCGGGGCGCTCGGCAGCTCCTTCTGGGGGTTGCTCTTCGGCCTCATCTTCCACATTCCGCTCCTGGGCGCGGCGATCGGTGCCGCAACCGGGGCGGTGGCCGGATCCCTGACAGATGTCGGCATCGACGACACGTTCGTCAACAAGGTGCGCGACCAGATAACGCCCGGGACGTCGGCGTTGTTCGTGCTGTGCCCGGACGCCGTCATGGACACCATCGAGGCCGAGTTCACCGTGCACGAACGCGCCGAGCTGACCTACACCAGCCTCAGCGCCGAGCAGGAGGCTGCGCTCCGCTGGGTGTTCACAGAATGACCACCCCACCGAGCCGCTCGCTTCGCTCACGCCTCGCCGGGAACCCCGGATGAGTGGACCGTTGGCCCGTTCCGGGTGACCCACCCGACGATTCGGGCTCCCTAGAGTCGCGTTCGGGGCACGGGCCAGCGCCGCGTTGCTCGTCCACAAAACGCACGAGGCTTCGGAGAGGAACTCGTCATGGCCACAGCTTCAACCCCCCACTCCTTCGAGTCGGATCGTGAGGAGACGACGTGGGCCTTCGGCGTCGCGACCTTCGCAGCGGTCACCCTGGTCACCCTCGCGATCTTCCAGATCCTCCAGGCAATTGCCGCGATCGCCGAGGACGAAGTGTTCGTCACCGGGATCAACTACTCCTATGCCATCGACATCTCGAGCTGGGGCTGGATCCACCTGACTCTCGGCCTCATTGCGCTGGCCATCGGTTTCGGTCTCCTGGCCGAACAGGCCTGGGCCCGGGTGGCCGGCATCGTGGTCGCCGCCCTTGTCTCGCTGGCAAACTTCGCATCGCTGCCCTACTACCCGCTGTGGTCCATGCTCGTCATCGCCTTCAGCGTGCTGGTGATCTGGGCACTGACGACGCAGATGAAAGAAGCCTGACCATCTTTGCGAGCACCCGGACCTCCTCCGTGACGGATGAGGCGTGAAGCTTTGACGCGCCGCTACCGTGGACGAAGGAATGTGGAGGTGCCTGGACCTCGCCCTCCTGACAGAGGCACGGCTCAGGACTGAAGGCCGTCGGTACGGCTCGCGCTCCCGGGTTGAGCTGGGACAGCGGAGGGAGGGCCGTGGTGCCGACGGACGTGTCCGGGTCGAACCGCGACGAGACGTTGCGCCCGGACACTGCACAGCCGACCACCGACTCGACTTCCGGAACGACGGTGCCCCGGCTACCGCGCGTCTACGTGCCTCGCGCGCGGCTGTGGCAACGCCTGGACCTCGCCACGCAGAACCCCCTGACCCTGCTCGTCGCGCCGGTGGGCGCCGGGCAAGACGCTCGGCGTCAGCGGGTGGCTACGGCGCACGGGGCGATCCATGCACGGCACCACCTGGGTGCATGCGGACCGGAGCTGGACGCCCGAGCGGCTGGAGGCCCTGCTGGCGTCAGCGGCTCGCACCGGGTCAGCAGGCGAGTCCGCTCCCGCGGCTGGTCGTCGTCGACGACGCCCACGAGCTGCCACCGTCCACGCTGCGCATGATCGACCGTCGGCTCAACGACGCGCCGCTCGACATGCGGTTGCTGCTGCTCTCCCGGTGGGACCTGCCGCTCACCAGGCTGGCTGCCGGAGCTTCTCGGGCACTCCACGACCCTTCGCGGCGAGCTCTTGCGCATGGACCCGGCCGAGTCCGCCAGGCTGGTCATCGAGCACGCGCGCACCGAAGACCCTGCGGTGCTCAAGGCGGTGTTCGAGAGGGCCCAGGGATGGTGCGCCCTCGTCGTCCTGACGGCGCGCGCGATCGCCACCGCCCCGGACCCCCTCGCGGCCGCCGATCGGTACGCCGCCGGCGGCGCGTCGGTGGCCGACCAGGTCGCCACCGAGGTCTTCGCTGCGCTCCAGCCACGCGAGCGCCATCTGCTGCTGTGCCTGGCCGGCGAGGAGGTCGTGAGCACGGCCACCGCACGGCACCTCTCCCACGACTCCACGTGCCGCTGAGATCCTCTCCGTTCTGGAGACCACCGGCCTGCTCGTGAGCCGGCTGCCCGCCCGACCACGATCTGGTGTCGGATCGGTCGGAGGGCGGCGAGGAGCTCGTGCGGTACCGGATCCATCCCCTGATGGCCGAGGTGACGCGGCGTCGTCTGGTCGCGGGAGGCGTCGACGTCTCGCGAGCCAGGGCGACCGTCGTGCGCGCCGTACGGCTCGACCTCGCGCGGGGGGACCGTTCGCGGGCCGTCGGCAGGCTGGTGGCCGTCAACGAGCTGGACGAGGCCGCGACCGTCCTCGCGACGGAAGGCCTCGCCCTGGTCCGCGCAGGGACGCGGCGCGACCATCGCGGAATTCGCTGCCCGGCACCCGGAGGCCGTGGAATCGAACCCCAGCTGCTGGTTCCCGATCGCGGTCGAGCGCTGGTTCGACAACGACATGCCTGCGGCCACACACTGGATGGACCGCTCGCTCGAGGTCGAAGCCACCCACGACTCCACCTCGGCCCGCACCGCGTGCCTTCGCCTGATGCGGGCCCGACTGGGACTGGAGCCGATGTTCGCGGCGGTCGGCCACGCCCAGCGGGTGGTGCTCCTGTCGCACCGCCGCACCAAGCCGCCTGCCGGAACTGCCACTGCTGCTGAGCGAGCTGGGGATCACCCAGAGCTGGCTGGGCGACCTGGCCGAGGCAGAGGTCAACCTCACCACCACCATCGGCCTGTGCCGCACCCGGAACCTGACCGCGCTGGCGATCTGCGCCATGAGCCACCTGGCCCTGACGCAGTACATGCAGGGCCGCGAGCGCGCCTGCGCCGAGGTCGCGCAGGAGGTGCTGGAGCTGCTGCGCGAGGACCTCGCGTGGATGCCGCGCTACGCAACGACCCGGGCGACGGTGGCGCTCCAGCTCGCCACATTGTGCGACCTGCCGTGGAAGACGATCGAGTCGGTCCCGACGGACGGCGAGGTAGCCGTGCACGCCGGCCGACCTCGTGCACGCGGTTCTGGTTGCGGATGCGGGACGCCCGCCTGGCGCTGATGTCCGGGTCGGTCTCATCCGCGGAGCGAACCATCGACGGCTCCCTCGACCTGCCCCACGCTGCCCGACCACCTGCGCGTCGTGGTGCTGCTCGAACGCGCCTTCCTGGCCAGCCTCTCTTCAGACCCCGGCATTCTCAAAAGCATCTCGGACGAGCTGGCCGGGCTCGGTGCCGTGGGGGAAGGCGGCGCTTGCGCAAGGGCTGCGCGACGACCTCGTCGGCGACCGCCGGGGCGCCGCCGATCATTTCGCCGCGGCGGCCCTCGACGTGACGTACTCCCAGCCGGCGACGCGAGCACTTGCGCTCACCTGCGAGGCACAGCTGCGGGACGTTCTCGGCGACCATGACGATGCGCTGGACCGCCTGCGCGAGGCCGGTCTCGCCACTGAGGTCCGCCGCAACGCGGTGCCGTTCCTGGGCTGGACACACCAGGGGACTCCCATGGCTCCGCTGCTCGCACGACTGGACGGAGCCGCGTCCACACCCTGGGTGCACGACCTCGCCGAGGCAGCAGGCGGACGGCCCGACATCGCCTCGGTCTTCGCGCCGACCACGGCGACGCCGCGAGAGCGGCTGGCGAGCCTCGAGTCCGTCGTGCGACCGACGCTGAGCCCCCGGGAGCGCGAGGTGCTCAACGAGCTCGCCCGCGGCTCGACGTACGCCGACATCGCCGCCAAGCTGTTCGTCTCCGAGAACACCATCAAGACCCACGTGTCGAGTCTGTACGGGAAGCTCTCGGTCGGCCGCCGCAGCGAGGCCCTCGCCGTGGCCCGCAACCTCCACCTGATCTGAGCGGAGACGCGTCAGCGGATCCGCTGATGGTGGTCGAGCAAGCCGCGCGACCGAGCCTGCGAGGTCGCGACCGGCGTGTCGAGACCCAGTGAGACGAACGTCCACCTGTCTGGGTCAGCCCGCGAGCATCCGCACGAGCTGGACGACCGCCCAGGTCAGCATCCCGAAGAGCGTGGCGCTGAGCGCTGCCATGCCCACCAGGGCAGCGACACCCTCGATCACCACCCTGGTGCGGCCCGGTCCCAGTGCCGGCGCATGCCCATTGCCCTGATGTACCGACATCCCGAGCTCCTCCCCGTGTCCCAGCCGATGACGGCTGCCCTGGGCCGCATCCTGCGCCGGCATCGGCGTCGACACCTCCCCCGATGCCGGTGATCCCGCGCCGATGACCGACCACCCGATTCAGGTGACGCCGCTGCCGCGTGGCCGGCGCATCGTGGCGGCAGGCCGAGTCGCCCTGCCCAGGAGGCCACGATGACCGAGAATTCCGCCCGCACCACCACGCCGTCAGACGTCCCCTCCGGGGTCCCGCACTCCATGTCCCGGCTGGTCGACCACTGGGGACTGCGTCCTCACCTACGGCCTGATCACCATCGGGCTCGGCCTGGTGCTGGTCCTGTGGCCCGACGAGACGTTGAAGGTGCTGGCGGTGCTGATCGGCATCCAGCTCATCCTCACCGGGGTCTTCCGGGTGGTTCTGGCCGTGGCGTCGAGGTCACTGGACGGTGGCTCCCGGGCGATCACCGGGCTGTTCGGTGCCCTGGCCATCGTCCTCGGCCTCCTGTGCCTGCGTTCACCCCTGCAGACGGTCCTGGTGATCGGCATGATCCTCGGCGTCTGGTGGCTGGCCGCGGGCCTCGTGGACATCATCGGCGCCATCCGCTCGAGCGGGTCGCACCGGCGCGGTTGGGACCTCGGACTCGGCGTGCTCAGCGCCCTGGCCGGCGCCTTCCTGCTGATCAACCCTGAGATCTCGCTCGGTGTGCTCGTGATCGTGGTGAGCGTCTGGCTGTTCTCCTACGGCTTCATCGCCGTCGTGGCCGCCTTCGTGCTGCGCAGCGAGGAGAAACGCACGACCGACTCGCCGTTCCCCGGTGCGGCCCAGCCGGCGACATGAGCGACGACAGGCACGCCGGCGAGACCGCGGAGGTCGCCCGACTCCGCGCGGAGGTGGCGAGACTCGAACGGGAGCTCCACGCGACGACCGCCGCGCCGAGTCCGAAGCGAGGCGGCGGGTGGTGGCGAGTTCCGGTCGTCGCCCTCTGCCTCGTCCTGGTCGGGGTGCTGGCACCGCTGTCGATCCTGGCCACCTGGGCGCACGACGAGGTGTCGGACACCGACCGGTACGTCGAGACGGTCGCCCCGCTCGCCCAGTCGCCCGAGGTTCAGGCTGCCGTGACGACTCGGCTCACGGACCGGATCATGGGCCTGATCGACGTTGAAGCCGTCACCCAGGACGCGATCGACGCGCTGGCCGATGCGCGGTCTCCGTCCCCGAGCGGTTGCGAGCCTGACCGCCCTCTCCGGTCCACTTACCCAGGGCGTCGAGAACTTCGTCGGCAACCAGGTGGGACGGATCGTCAGCTCGGACGAGTTCGCCGACGCCTGGGCGCAGGCGAACCGGGTGGCACACACCCAGCTGGTCGCCGTGCTCAGCGGCGAGACCGGGGAGGCGGTCCAGGTCAGCGGCGGGGCGGTCCAGCTCAACCTCGGGGTCGTCATCGATCGCGTCAAGGAGCGGCTCCTGGACGCGGGTTTCTCGCTTGCATCGCGGATCCCCCAGGTGTCGGCAGAGGTGACCTTGTTCCAGTCGGCCGAGCTGGCCCGCGCGCAGACCGCATTCCGGTTGCTCGACGCCGCCGCCCGCGCGCTGCCGGTGATCGCGCTGGTCCTGCTCGGCGTGGCCGTTGCGGTGTCCGTCCGCCGCCGGCGGACCCTGACCATCGGGGCGCTGGTGATCGCCGCTTCCATGCTGGTCCTCGGCGCGGCCTTGAACTTCTTCCGCATCGTCTACCTTGACGCCGTCCCGAGCGACCGCCTCCCGGCCGACGCTGCGGCGGTGATCTTCGACCAGATCGTCCAGTTCATCCGACTGAACCTGCGGGCGCTGCTGGTGATCTCTCTCGCCGTGGCGGTCGTGGCGTGGGTGAGCGGTCCCGAGCAGGCGCCAGCCGCCGTACGTCGGGGGACGAGCCGGGCCTTGGACGCGGTTCGGCACCGGCGGGACAGCGCCGGGTTGGGCACCGGACCGGTCGGCGACTTCCTGTACACCTACCGCACGCCGGTGCGGATCGTGGTCCTCGGCGGCGCAGTGCTGGTGTATGCGCTGGCCGACCACCCCACCGGGGCCTGGACGCTGGTCGTGGTGGCGATCGCCGCACTGATCCTGCTCGTGTGCGAGCTCCTGTCCGGCAGGCCGTCCGTCGTCGCCCAGGAACCGCTCGGACCCTCAGCCGGACACCCCGCCTGACACCCGCGTCTTCAGCACCGGGACCCGGCTCGCGACCGCGTGGCTCAGGCGGCGTACGTCCGCGTCCTCAACCACGGCCCGCCCCACGACACTGGCCACCACGAGCAGGCCGGCGAACCCGACCAGCCACGTGGTGATTGCCAGAATCAGGCCAAGGGTCCCGAACGCGGCGGCACTGGAGGCGACGTACGTGGGCATGACCAGCGACGATGCCCAGCTGTAGGCCACCAGTGCGTAGCCCGTGAGCAAGGCCCCCACGAGGAGCGTCCGCCACGGGAGACGTCCGAACAGCAGCATCCGCGACGTCCACCACCAAATCATGCTGGCAGCCGCCCCCTGCAGGATGTAGCGAACGGTGCCGAAGTCGGTCACCTTCGTCAGGACGAAGCCCAGGGCAGCGAGGGTCTGGAGCGTGATCAGCCAGCCGACCAGCCACATGCTGCTGCGCCGGATGCCGACCATGCCGCCAATGTGGCGCTGCTCCCAGACACGCTCATACATCCGCTGCACGGCGCGGGCGAAGCTCGTCGCAGAGAGCAGGGTGATCAGCAGTCCGACGGCTCCGGTCTGGGCACGGACCTGGTCGGGATCCACGCTCGTCTGCACCATCTGCTGGCCTGCTTCGTCAAGACCCGTCAGGTCGCGGAACCGGTCCAGCGCCAGCTCGGTGAACTCGGGCGGAAGGAAGGCGGCCAGGACCACGAGCAGCGGTACCAGCGCCAACATTGCCTGTGCGGCGATCGCCATCGAGCGGTCGATCAGCTCGATCCGCACCAGTCCTGTGATGGTGCTCCGGACGACCGGCACGGTGCCCAGCACCCATTGCACGAACTCGATCACGCGCTTCACCACAGCGCGCACTCGGGCGAGGGCCATGTTGCGCCGCCTCCCGGAATGGCTGCCGACCGTCGACAGCGTGATCACCAGCGTGGTGCGCGGCCACCCCGAGATCCCTCACCCTTAGCGGGTGAACCCCGGGGGGTCATGAAGATGGCACCGTCGCCGTCAGAGGAGGAGTGAGAGTCGATGGTCGGGTGGCGACGCTGGGCACACCTCGCGCTGATAATCGCGGCCGTCGTGACGGTCTACTTCGTGGTGCCGATCTCCCCCGACCTCCAGCGGAACACCCTGATTCGCATTCTGATCGCGATCCTGGTCCTGGCGCTGATGGCAGCCGGCGTCGTGCGCCAGCTCCGGAGGCACCTCGACGACTCCGACCGGCGGGTCGACGGCCTGATCGTGTCCATCACGGTGGTGATGTCGGTCTTCGCGTTGTGCTTCCTCACACTCGAGCAGCGAGACCCGACCCAGTTCGCGAGCATGGAGACGCGACTGGACGCGCTCTACTTCACGGTGACAACCGCGGCGAGCGTCGGTTACGGCGACGTGCATGCCGTGGGGC
This sequence comes from uncultured Actinomycetota bacterium, assembly GCA_963830755.1. GTDB lineage: Bacteria > Actinomycetota > Actinomycetes > Propionibacteriales > Nocardioidaceae > Nocardioides. The sequence goes on from CAWHNI010000002.1 coordinate 71,946, forward strand.
AGGCGGCTCGCGCCATGGTCCTGGTGCAGATGGTCTTCAACGTGGTCTTCATCGGTACGGCGGTCGCCCTGCTCTCCTCCCGCATCAAAGCCGTGGCCAGCGCGCGGGCGGCCCAGGCCCGCACGACCGTGCGGAAGCCCGAATGATGGGTGGTGGTTCGGTCTCAGGCGGTGCGCGTCGCTGTGTCCGCCGGCTCGTCGGATCCTGGTGACCGGTCTCCACGTCGGTGGCCGAGCAGCTCGAGCCAGCCCACGAGCAGATCGGTGCACGGCGTCCGCGCCGACGACCATCTCCTGCCGGGCCGGGCAGCTCGGCCGGCCACACGATCATCGCCCGGTCCTGCCAGCCGCCCAGGCCGCCGTGGCAGCCGACCAGCCCCTCGAACGCGGCCACCTCGTCCATGTCGTCGAGCAGGCTGTTGACGTAGATGTCGGGCGCCTCGGCCATGGTCGCCGCACGAAGCACGAAACCGGGGGCGTGCGGCCCGAACGGCGCGAGCGGGTCCTCCCCCACGACCACACCGTCGCGGACGCGGTGCTCGCCGTTCGCACCCGAGCGCCACCGGGCCGTGCTCGACGGTGTCCACCACGGCGAACCCGATACCGGGGTGCGCGACGAGGCCGGGCAGCAGGGCCGGGAACCGCTCGGCCAGGTCGTCGACGGTCAACCGCCGTGACTCGCCTGCCACGTAGATCAGGCCGAGGTTGCCCGAGCCGAACACCAGGAACTGGTCCGCGATCCCCTCCGACTCGGCGTGCGTCCGCTCGGTCGCGGCGGCTCGGTCGGCGGCCTCGAACTTCTGCCCGGTGAGCCGGTCGGACGCCTTCCCCAGGGCCCGGCCGAGCACGGTGTCCGCGTCGCTGGAGCCCGCGATCATCGAGTTCAGCGACCCGCTGCCCTCTTCGTTCGACGCGGCCGCGAGGACCTCGGAGTCGGACAGCCGGCGCACCAGCGCCGACAGGTCCTCGCCGTAGCGGTCCGCGAACACCTCGCCCTGCGACTGGCCGTGGTCGGAGAGCACCACGAAGTGGTACTTGCGCGGTGCCACCTCGGCCACCGACTCGAGCTGCGCCAGCACCGCGTCGATCCCCTCGAGCGCGGCCAGCGACTCGGGTTGGGAGATCCCGGCGTGGTGGGCGACGGCGTCGTAGTCGACGTAGTCGACGTAGACCGATCGCCGCCCGCGCAGCATCGCGTCGGCGACCAGGTTGGTGTTCAGGTCGCGCAGCACGCCGCTCAGGGCGGCCCGCTCGAACGCGAAGTTCCAGCCGCGGTGCACCCGGGGACGAACGTCGCGCCTGCGGCCGCGGGAAGACTGGAACCGTTCGCGCGCCGATCTCGCTGAACGTCCGCGACATGCTCCGCGCCAGGCCGCCCGGCCGGGCCAGGAACTGGGAGAGGGTGAGCCTCGCCTGCGCGCGTCTCCCGGGTGCGCTTCACCGCGCTCATCGTCGCGTACGCCGTCGGGGCGTCACCGGTGAACAGGTTGCTCACCGAGACACCGTCGTCGACGAGCAGCCCGCGGCCGTTCGAGTGCGTCGCCTCGATCACAGCCGCGTCGGCCGGCTTATTGGCGACGTAGACCCGTCCTTCGGCGCGGTCGACCCAACGGAAGGCGGGGATGCCCTCGATGGTCCCGTGAAGGATCCCCATCTGGCTGGCCGGCGTGGTGGCCGGCAGCTTGGGCCGCCACTCCGCCATGCGGTGCGAACCGCTTCGGATCCAACGGGACAGCGTGGGCAGCGTGCCGGCGCGAACGCCCCACTCGAGCACGGGGTAGGGCACCCCGTCGGCCTGCACGAACACGACACCCGGGATGTCGCCGTCCTCGAGCACGGGCGGGCGCTTGCGTCGCGCCCCGCGCAGCAGGCTGGCCGTCACCGCGTCGTCGGTGCCCGCGGTCGCGACCCAGACGAACAGCGTGGCGACCGCCGAGACGATCCAGGACGCAAGGAAGGACGACCACAGCCTGGCGTCGTCGTCGGGCGAGGCCGAGAGCACGAGCCAGATGACCAGTGTCTGACTGAACAGTCCGATGCAGGATCGCGCCGACCCAACCCAGCAGCGCCGCGATGATGACCAGCACCGGCCGCAGGATCGCTCCGATCACGAAGATCAGGAACGCGGCAACGAACGCCTGCGCGACCCCACCGACGTCGAAGTCCGGCACGATCCACGACGCAAGCAGAAGTCCCAGTGCAGCCCCCACGAGCGCGACGACGGCGCGCACGAGGTCGCCCCGCCGCAGCTTCCAGCGCCGAGCAGGCCGTCTCGTGCTCGCCATGGCAGGAGCATGTCGTCCGGCGCTCTCCCGCCTGCTCCCCCGATCTGGGTGAGTGGCCTGGAGCTCTTCCCCGCCCCGGGGATTCCTGCGTGTCAGAACCGAACCCCCCGGACCCCCAGCTGTCTAGAGCGCAGGTCGCGACCAAGGTGCCGCGGCGTTTAGCGAGCGCGCTCCGGGGGCATGTTGCCCGCCGTGACGTCGGGGGCTCCGTTCGTCACCTGTCGGTTGTCAGGGAGCCTCCGTGATGGTCCAGCGCATTCTCAGCTCGCTCGTCGTTCTGGTCGCCTCGTTCGAGATCGTAGGTCTCGTGGGCAGCTCCCCGGCCGCGGCCGCCCCCACGTATGCGAACCGGATGGAATCCTCGGTGGTCGGCTCCACGAACGACAAGCGGGTGCCGCGGGGTCGACAGGCGGTGCGGGGCAACGCCTGCATCGACCGGATGGCGGAGAGATGGGCACGGCACCTGGCGTCGAACAACACGCTGACCCACCGCAGGCTGGGCAGGGTCCTGAGCCAGTGCGACCGGTCCTACGTCAGCGAGAACCTCGCCAAGTACCCCGTGAGGTCGGGCATGACCGCCGCCCAGGTCGCCCGGGGCACGGTGCAGGCGTGGATGGAGTCGACGGCGCACCGCCGCAACCTGTTGTCCTTCAAGCCGCGCGTGATCGGGGTCGGCGTGGCCAGGAGCGCCAACGGCAACAACTGGATCATCGTCCAGAACTTCGCCCGCTGACGCTGGGGCGTGGCTACTGCCCGAGGAGCGTGTTGCGAGGCTCGCGGGGCCCGCCGCCGCGGTTGCTCTTGCGGCGTCTGCGCCAGGTGAGCACCGCGAGGATGCCGCGGGCGATCCCGTAGTCGCCGGTGCCGTGCCCGTTGGCCATCCGGCCAGCGCGAGCCACATGGTCGACCGCGTCCTGGTTCGGTTCCGGGTTCGGCTCGCCGGGAAGGCGCTCGGGGTGCGGGGCCATCTGTCGTCCTTCGTTGGTGAAGTGGTCCTGGTCCAGTGTGCTCTCGCCGCCCGGGCTGTCCCGGAAAGGTCAAGGCTCGCGGGCTCCGCGCGGTCGTCGTCTGCGATGATGTCGCCGGTTCTCGGGCCTAGTTCCTAGGAAGCCACCAGGGAAGAGCCGAATACAGTCCCCAGGTCCCGGGCCCCTAGCTCAATTGGCAGAGCAGAGGACTTTTAATCCTTTGGTTGTGGGTTCGAGTCCCACGGGGCCTACCGATAAGTTTCTGTTAAGGCCCGGTCGCGACGCTTGCCACGGCTCGGTTTGCGCTGTCACCATCTGGACAACCCGCCCCCGTCCGTAACTCGGCGCTACTCAGCAAAGTTGGCGTGACATGAGTCTCCGCACTCGCTTCGAGAAGAACCAGGCTGCTGACCTCCTGGACCGGTGGCTCGCCCACCACGAGCAGGAGCTGGACCCGGTCCGACCCGACGCGAACGCCGCGGGTCGCGCGGTGCTCGAGGCCCTCGAGGCCCCGGTCGTCCGCCCGCGCTCGGGGGAGCACGACCGACTCTGACGGCGCCGCCAGGTCCCTGAGGCGCGGGGCTCCACCCACCATGGGCTGGTGTAGGCGATCCCGAGGTCGTTGCCGGGATAGCCGGAGGGTCCGGGTGTCAGGTTGGGCTGGCCGGGCCGGAGCCGGTGTCGGCGATTGCCGGTGTCTGCCGCGAGGTCAGGCCCGCGACCAGCAGGCCGGCGCCGACCGCGGAGAGCGCCGTGCGTCGCGACAGTGGGGCCGAGGGCAAGGAGCCGTGGTGCTCGCACATGCCGGGTCAACGTCGCCGCGCGCGAGGTCACCCGAGCGTCGATCCAGTAGCGTCGCTTGCCCTTGCGGGTGTCCTCGTAGACGCCGCCGTTGCGCTCGATGGTCAGCCGGGAGCCTTCGTTGTCGTCGTCGCAGGTGACGCAGCACCCGGTCCAGTCCCAACCGCGGACGCCTGCGGCAGCGCAAGCGCCAGCGCCCGGGTGGCGTGGCCCTCGCGGCGGCGGGAGGGGCGGACCGAGAACCCGATGTGGCCACCCTCCTCGAGCAGGAACGGCGTCAGCGCGTGCCGCAGCGCGAGGTAGCCCACGAACTCCGCCGCCGTCGGCGATCCAGAAGTAGGTGCAGTGGACCCAGCTCTCGCGGCAGCTCGGTGGCCGGGTCGGCCTGGGCGAGCAAGTGCGCTCGACCTCCGGCTTCAGCGCCTGCTCGCTCGAGTCGCTGGTGTCGAAATCCCACAGCCCGCGCCGTGCATCGCGGAGCCGTCGCCCGAACTCCGCGACCGCCTCTGCCCAGGACGCGTGGTAGCGGACGTCGGGGCGGACGAGCTCGGTCATGGCGACATCCCACCACGCGGCCCGCGGCGCGAGCCAACGGATATCGTGAATCGGGCTGGAACGCGTTCTAGAGTGAGCCGCATGGCCGGCTACGTGCACGAGGACGCTGCCCCCCGAGGAGATCGCCCGCCAAGAGGCGCTCTACGGACCGCTCGCCCAGAGCCGTGCGCGAGCTGGCCGACGCGGTGATCCGCACCGAGGTCGACGACGAGGAGGATCCGAGGCGGCGCGCGAGGAGATCGAGGCGATCACCGAGCGGCTGCGCAAGCCGCCAGATGGACGGGCCGTACGGCATCCGGTTCAACGCCGACGGGCCACGGCCGGCCGTGGGGCAACGCGGTGGTCGGGCTCCGCAACCCGATCGCACCGCCGCTGGAGATCCAGCGCGACCCGGACGGCCGGGCGTGGGCGGACTTCCACCTCGGCGCGGCGTACGAAGGCCCGCCGGGCCTGGTGCACGGCGGGGTCGCCGCGCTGGTCCTCGACCAGGTGCTCGGCGAGGCGGCGGGCGCCGGCGGCAAGCCCGGCATGACCGGCACGCTCACCCTGCGCTACCGGCGGGGTACGCCGCTGGGGGACCTGCACTGCCGAGGCAGCGATCGACCGGGTCGAGGGCATCAAGACGTTCGCCGTGGGCACGATCGGCGACGCGGAGGGCATCACCGTGGAGGCCGAGGGCGTCTTCATCCTGCCGAAGTGGGCGCGCGAGGCGATGGCGAAGACGCGCAGGCACGCCGAGCGCTTCGAGTAGCCCGCTGACGGGTAGTCTCGTCAGCGGCGGTCGGCGGGTACGCCGCGGTGGCCGGCGTCGGTGAGCCGCGCCTCCTCGAGCGCCTGCGCCTCCGAGCTCGGCCCGGCGGGCTCGGCCTCGCGCGCGGCGTCGTACTCCCCCGGCTCGGAGACCAGGTCGGTGGCGCCGCGCTTCGAGCCGGGCCAGGGCCGAGCGGGCGAAGATCTGCTGCTCGGTGGTGGTCCGCTCGGAGCGGCCGCGGCCGAGGAACGAGATCGCCCAGTGGAGCAGCGCCGTGACCCGGTTCTTGAAGCCGGTGATGTAGACGAGGTGCACGGCCAGCCACATCAGCCACGCCACGAGCCCGGTGAGCCGCAGCTTGCCGACCATCGCGACCGCGTTGAACCGGCTGATGATCGCCATCGAGCCCTTGTCGAAGTACCGGAACGGCGGCCTGCGGCGGCCGGCCGCGCAGCCGGCCGTCGATCTCCTTGGCGGCGTACTTCGCGCCCTGGATCGCCACCTGGGCGACGCCCGGAAGGTTGTCGAGGTCGATCATGTCGCCGACGACGAACACCTCGGGGTGACCCGGGCAGCGTGAGGTCGGGGTTCACCGCGATCCGGCCGGCCCGGTCGAGCGGCGCGCCGGTCTGCTCCGACAGGGTGCGGCCAAGCTTGCTGGCCTGGACGCCGGCCGCCCAGATCTTGGTGACGGCGGCGATCCGCTCGGTGCGGCCGTCCTTGTACTTCACCTCGATGCCGCGCTCGTCGACGTCGGTGACCATCGCCCCGAGCATCACCTCGACGCCGAGCTTCTCGAGCTCGGCCTTGGTGCTCGCACCCAGCCGCGCGCCGAACGGCGGGAGCACCTGGCCGGCCGCGTCGACCAGGATCACCCGGGCGGTGCCGGGTGTTGATCGCGCGGAAGTCGCGCTTGAGCGTGCGGTGGGCGAGCTCGGCGATCTGGCCGGCCATCTCCACGCCGGTGGGGCCGGCGCCGACCACCACGAAGGTCAGCAGGTGGTCGACGTTGTCGCCCCGGTTGGCACCGAGCTCGGCCATCTCGAAGGCGCCGAAGATCCGGCCGCGCAGCTCGAGGGCGTCGTCGATGCTCTTCATGCCCGGCGCGAACTCGGAGAACTGGTCGTTGCCGAAGTAGGACTGGGTGGCGCCGGCGGCGACGATCAGCGAGTCGTACGGCGTGTACGGTCGCGCGGCCGAGCACGTGCGAGGTCACCACCCGGCGCTCGAGGTCGATCGTCGGTGACCTCGCCGAGCAGGACCTGCGCGTTCTTCTGGCTGCTGAGAATCTCGCGGGTCGGCGGGGCGATCTCGCCCTCGGAGAGGATGCCGGTCGCGACCTGGTAGAGCAGGGGCTGGAAGAGGTGGTGGGTGGTCTTGGCGACCATGGTCACGTCGACGTCGGCGCGCCGCAGCGCCTTGGTGCCGAAGAGGCCGCCGAAACCAGAGCCGATCACCACGACCCGATGCCGGTCCGCTGCCGTTGGTGGCTGCCTGGCTGCGGGGTCCCATGGCACCCCTTCGTTGCGGCGGCCAATCGCGCCGACCGGCCGATTCGGTCGGCTCACACGCCCGGTGCCGCCCGGGCACGCGCAATGAGCGCAGCGTCTGGTTGCTCACAGCCGGCGAACCACGAGCAAGTTTCAGTGCAGAATCTGTTTCGGGAGCATGAGAGGCGGGTAGGCGACTGGGCAACCAATGCGTCCTGGCCATCGACACGGCTGGAGACAGGGGTTAACCGTGCCGATCCACCGGCCTGCGTTCACCGCTGGGCTCGGGACCGGAGCGGCGTGCACGATCGCCCGACGATGGGTGGTCGAGGCCTGCCGGACATCGGCGCGCCCGACCTGGTCGAGTGCGCGGAGCTGGGCGTCACGGAGCTGGTCACCAACGCGCTCCTCCACGGCGAGCCCCCGATCCACATGTGGCTGCGCGGGACCCACGAGCACCCGCGGGTCGAGGTGCACGACGGCTCGACCGAGCCTCCGGTGCTGCCCGGACGGAGACGCTGGCCGACATCGACCTCGGCGGTGACGACGACGTCCTGCTGACCTTCGGCCGCGGGCTCGACATCGTCGCCCGGTGCTCCACCGCCTGGGGCGCCGACCTCGAGGACGACGGCAAGGTCATGTGGTTCGTCCCGGCCCCCGAGCCCAGCGAGAGCGGTGGACCCGACGGCGTCATCAGCGGCGAGCTCCCGGCCCACGACCGCCATGGGGACGGCTCGACGAAGCCCGTCCAGGTCGAGGTCATGGGTGTCCCGCTGGGCAGCTTCCTCGCGTTCCAGAGCCACTTCCAGCGAGCTCCACCGCGAGGTCCGGCTGCTGGCCCTGGCCCACGAGGACGACTACCCCCTGGCGAAGAGCATCTCCGACGTCTTCGGCACCCTCGACCGCGACCTTCGCGAGGGGATCGAGGCCGAGCAGATCGAGGCGGCCGTCGCATCCGGGAGGGGAGCACCGACCTGCGGGTCGACGTGCCGGAGGCGACGTCGGCCTCGATCGGGCAGTTCCTCGACCTGCTCGACCTGGCCGACGAGTTCTGTCGCCAGGAACGCCTGCTCTCGCTGGCCCGCACTCCCGAGCAGCGCAGGTTCCAGCGGTGGTTCTTCGGCGAGTTCGTCCGGCAGCAGCGAGGGCGAGTCGCCGCTGGCCTGGCCGGAGGTGCGCCGCGGCAGCCGGCACGCCAGAACGCCTCGTGACCCGTCCGCTGCCTCGCGATCGGAATGCGGATCTGGCCACCGTGGAAGATCGCATTCTGCTTCGCTGACCTGTCCGGATGCGGGATGATCGACGGGGATACCACCAGGAGGTGCGCGCATGGCGGCCGGACCGCGCTCGTGATCGAGGATGACGCGGACATCCGCGAGCTGATCGGCGCGGCCCTTTCCGGTGCCGACTTCACCGTGCACCGGCCGAGAGCGGCGAGGGCATCGCCGAGCTGCTCGCGCAGTACCGGCCTGACCTGATCACGCTCGACTCGGCCTGCCCGACGTGGACGGCGTCGAGGTCTGCAAGGGATCCGCGAGTCGAGCGACGCCTACATGATCATGCTCACCGCCCGCACCGAGATGGGCGACCGCCTGATCGGGCTCGAGGCAGGCGCCGACGACTACCTCAGCAAGCCCTTCTCCACCCGGGAGCTGCAGTGCGCGGGCGGACGCATTGTTCCGGCGGCCCCGGGACCTCGCGGCGCGCCCGGCGCCGGGACGGCCCAGCCGCTCCAGCCGAGCCCGACATCCACCTCGGAGGCGGGCTCGTGGTCCTCCAGGACCGGCTCGAGGTCAAGGTGAAGGCGTCGCGGTCCCGCTGACCCGGACCGAGTACGACCTGCTGGTGCGTTCGTCGACCGGCCCGGCAAGGTCTGGGACGCGGCCGCGATCGTGCGCGAGCTCTGGCGCTCGGAGTTCCGCGGCTCCGGCACCTGCTCGACGCCCACGTGGGCAACCTCCGCGCAAGCTCGACTCGCCGGGCCGGGCGCCAGTGGATCACCACGGTCCGCGGGATCGGCTTCCGGCTCGACCCCCTGAGACGCCGCAGGACGAGGGTCGGCTCAGGCGTAGCCGAGATCGTGCAGCCGGTCGTCGTCGATGCCGAAGTGGTGGGCGACCTCGTGCACGACGGTGATCCGTACCTCCTCCGCCAGCTGCTCCTCGCTGTCGCACATCTCGCAGCAGCGGCTGGCGGAAGATGAAGATCCGGTCCGGCAGGACCATCCCGTAGTCGCCGTACCTGTCGGTCAGGGCGACGCCGTCGTACAGGCCGAGCAGGTCGGGTCGTCGCTCGGGCGGCTCGTCCTCGACGAGCACCACGACATTCTCGATCAGCGACGCGAGCTCGTCGGGGATGTCGTCGAGAGCCTGGTTGACGAGCGCCTCGAACTCGGCGGGCTCCATCTCGATCGGCATGGACCATGTCGCCTCCGGGGTGCGCACGGGCGGCCGGGACGGCAAACGCTCCGGATCAGATGATCCGGGGCGTTCGATGTGGCGACCCCGACGGGACTCGAACCCGCGGCCTCCGCCGTGACAGGGCGGCGCGCTAACCAACTGCGCTACGGGGCCAGTGGCTCCGCCATGCGAAGCGGGTGGAACTCTAACCCATCGGCGCGACTGCCTCCCAATCGCGGGCGGGCGCGCCGTCTTCCGGCGATGCACCCCCAACGGGATTCGAACCCGTGCTACCGCCGTGAAAGGGCGGGGTCCTGGGCCGCTAGACGATGGGGGCCGGACTGGACGGACAGCATAGGGCTCGGTAGGCGAGGGATCCCAAATTCGTCGACGCCACTCGTGGCGGTCGGACGTGAGCGCCATCCTGCCGGCCGTTTCGTCGGGCTCTGCCGTCTCCGGTATGGTTTCCGCTCGCTCGGGCAGGTAGCTCAGTTGGTACGAGCGTCCGCCTGAAAAGTGGAAGGTCGGCGGTTCGACCCCGCCCCTGCCCACGAGCGAGAGGCCGCGTTGCGGCTGGTACATCGGCAAAGCCCGGTCGCCAGCGCGTGACGCGGTCTCTGTCGTTCCCCGGTCGACGTACCGCCGCTACCCGGACCGACGGATGGGGTCGGCCACCACGACGGCATTGCTCAGGTAGATCTCCCCGTTCCAGTCGTCGCAGGTGACGAGCACCAGCCGGCTCGGGACCGACTGGTCGAAGATCTGGGGCGCCCGCCGTGCCAGCGAGGCCTTGCCGTACACCGTGACCCCGCTGACGGCGTACCGGATCTGCCCCTTCCGAGTGCCCACCGCGACGGTGTCTCCGGCCCGGAGGGTGGCAAGGTTGTCGAAGGCGCCCCCACCGGAGCTCACCGTGTGCCCCGTGATGAGCACGCTCCCCCTCCGCTCGCCGGGCCGGGCGCCCGCGGACCACCAACCCAGCGTCTGGGGATCGCTCGGCGGCACCAGCACCCGGCGCTGGCGCTGATGTTGATGACCGGCGCGTGGACACCGAGTGCCGGCACCTGCAGCGCCACCGGAGCCGCCATGGCTGGGTGCATCCGGAGTCGGTTCCGGGCTTCTCTTTCCTCCCGGAACCGTTCCGGATGTACGACGACGAGACCGGGGACCCTTGGTTGGTCCAGGACCGTCGCATCACGACTCGATGGTGTCTGGCTGAACGCAAGTGCCACGCCCGCGGCGGTAACCACGGCGCCGGTCAGGAGCAGGAGGAGCGACAGCCGTGGCTTCTCCTGCTCATGATCGCTACGCCACGTGGGCACTCCGCCTGCGACCTCCCAGACCGAGCAGGCCGGCTGCCGTCATCAGCACCGCACCGATCCCGATCAGAAGCGCCGCGAGGAGCATCGAGCTCGAGCCTGGGCGACTCAGGCGCAAGCCCTGCATCGACAGTCCCGGGAACAGCAGGCGCCGCAGCGCCGCTACCCGTACCGCCCACCTGGCCAGCGCTGACACCCGGCGCGGTGGCCTGGGATCCAGCTACAACTGGGCCGCCCGATCCTGCGCCTGGTCCTGGGCCTGGTCCTGGTCCTGGGCCTGGGCCTGGTCCTGGTCCTGGTCCCGGTCCCGGTCCCGGACCTGGTCCGGGTCCCGGTCCTGGTCCGGGCTCCTCGCACTCGGTGCCCGGCGGCTGTTCACCGGGCTCAGGGCACACGTCGGGCGGAGGTTCGGGCTCCTCGCACTCGGTACCCGGCGGCTGTTCACCGGGCTCAGGGCACACGTCCGGGACCTGGCATCCGGCGTCGAAGATCTCCTCACCCTCGGGCCAGTTCGCCCCGGCAAAGTTCTCACCGCGGAACGTGAACGGCGGAATGATGTCCCCCCATCTGATCCCTTGGTCCTTCATGCCCGGGACGAAGATCGGGCCGGTGTGTTCCCTTATGTGGCGCACCGCACCTGCCAGGTTGACCTCGATGAACCGGTATGGATTGGTCTCCGCATTGGTTCGGTGACAGAGCTCGATCCTCTGGCCTGAGTTGTCGGGGGGCCCGCCACCGCCCCCGGTCTCGCCCGTCGTGCTCCACGCCGCCGCTCCTGTAGCGAGGGTCAGCAAGGAGATGATCATGAGGGCAACGAGGGCGCCCTCACGCGCATGATGCTTTGGTGCAGTCGTTTTGCCGTCGTACACGACACCGCTCCATCCGTCTGTGGGACGGGCGGCTCAGTCGTCAACACCCACGATGCTTACGCAAGCAGTTCCACCGAGTCGGGACAACCCCGAGACGAACGAAGCAGGTACACGTCGGCGTCCAAACCTCCGAGCCCGGCTCTGAAGGGCGAGGTCTTGGCCCACGTCAACGAAGTTGATGCAATTTGACCGTACTCTCACTCCGCAACACACGCGATAGCCCGAATGAGCGGTTTTCAGTCGTGGCTGCGGCCCCCGGCCTAGCATGAAGCGATGGGCTCCAGTGGCCGAAGGATCGGCCTCCCCCTCCTGGTGCTGGCCGTCGCCGCCGGCACCGCGGTCACCGTCGCCATGGCCGCCCGGGAAGCGGGGGTAGAGGATCCAGCAGCTCCCCAGGGATCGTCGGGGCCGTCTGCGGCGCCGATCACGAAGCCGGCCGGACAACCCGCTCTGCTCCCCAACCTGCGCAGCCTCGACGCCTTCGACCTGCAGGTGCAGCGTGTCCCGGGCGGTCGGTTGCTCCGCTTCTCGGCCTCGCTCGCGAACCTCGGCCCTGGACCGCTCCTGGTGCGGCCGCGGCCGGCACGCGGCGGCTGCCCCCGAGGACAACACCCGGCAGCACAGGTGCTGCACCGCGACGTGGACGGCGACGGCGCCTACGAGCCCGGAGAAGACCTGCCTGAACAGTCGCGACACGCAGGCTGCATGCTCGCGCACCCGACCCACGACCACTGGCACTTCGACGCGATGGCCGGCTACTCGCTGCGCTCTCCGACGACCGACCAACGGCTCGCAACGCGCGCGAAGGTGAGCTTCTGCCTGCGGGACAATCGGCGGATCGACGGTGTCGAAACCAGCGTTCGGCGGGAGCACTTCGGGGAGTGCACCCGCACCGGGCCGCAGGGCATCTCCCCGGGCTGGCAGGACGCGTACCTGTGGGACCTCCCGGGGCAGACACTGCCACTGCCCGCGGGGCTGGGCCGGCGGGTGCTCTGCCTCGACCTACCGCCGACCCCAGGGACCTGCTCGCGGAGACCGACGAGACCGACAACGGAACCTCGATCACGGTGGTGGTCACCGACACTGTGGTGCAGCTGGGCCCACGCGGCAGGTGCGACGCGGCGTGAGCCGTCGGACCTCCACGGGCTAAGGAATCGCGATCTCCGCCCAGACCAGCTTGCCGCGAGGCACGTTCTCGACGCCCCACGAGTTCGACATCGCGTCGACCAGCATGAGCCCGCGACCGCCCTCGGCCTCGATGTCCTGCGGCTGCGGCTCCGGCGTGCCCTCGCCCTCGTCGACGACCTCGATCCGGAACGCCCCAGAGGTGCGGGAGAGCTGCAACCGGAAGGCGGAGCCGCCATGGGTGACGGCGTTGGTGACCAGCTCGGTGACGACGAGCACGGCGTCGTCGATGATGGCCGGCAGGCCCCAGTCGTCGAGCGCGTCACGCACGAGCGCCCGCGCCTTCCTGCCGGTGACCACGTCCCGGGTGGCGTCGAGCACCCGGACGTCGGCCGGCGTGCGACCGACGTTCTCGAGCAGGTCCACGAGGTAGTCGAGGTCGGCGTCCTTGAGCACGTAGCCCGCGGTCCTCTCCTCGAACCACGCCCGGTCCGTCAGCTCCCTCGCCGAGAACACCACCACCCGGGTGGCCGGGGACTCCTCTCGTACCCTGGCGAGGACGTCCCGGCCGGCGATGTCGGGAAGGCCCAGGTCTAGAACGACGATGTCGGGCCGTTGCTCGGTTGCGAGCGAAGATCGCGTCAGCCCCCGTACGCGCCTCCCCGACAACCTCGAAGCCGCCCCGGAAGCGCAGCGCGGTACGCACCAGACGACGGACGTCGTCGACATCGTCGACCAGGGCCACCCTGATCGGGACGGCGTCGGCCCCGGTCACGGAGACTGCCTCGCTCGGCAAGCGGAGGGCGAAGGTCTTCTCGGCGACGTCGTACTCGACGTTGCCCCCGTGGGCGAGGGCGAGCTCCCGCACGATGAAGAGGCCGAGCCCGGAGCCGCCGGTCGACGTGCCGTAGCGCTCGAAGAGGCGCGGCAGGACCTCGGAGGGTACGCCGGGTCCGGCGTCTGAGACCGTCACCACCACCTGGTTCCCCTCGGCCCGCGCCCCGACGGTGACCGGCGGCTGACCGTGCCTCAGGGCGTTGACCAGCAGGTTGTCGACCATCTGCCCGAACCTGCCGGGGTCGGCATAGACGACCAGGCCCGGCGCCGCGTCCAGCACCAGGTCGGCGCCGGGCCGGGCGTTGCGCAGGGCAGCGACGACATTGGCGAGGTGCTCGTCGACAGCCAGCCCGACCGGTCGCAGGTCGAGGGTGCGGGCGCGGGCGCGAGACGCCGTCAGGAGGTCCTCGAGCAGTCGTCGCAGCTGGCCTGCGTTGCGGTTCACCCCCTCGGCGAGCTCGACTCGCTCCTCGGGGGTGAGGTCCTCGTGGCGACGCGCCAGCAGCGTCGCTGAGGACGCCAGCACGCCCACGGGCGAGCGCAGCTCGTGCGCGGTCACGGCGAGGAACTCCGCCTGCTCGTCCGCCGCCCGCTGCAACTGTTCGTTGCTGTGCTCGAGCATGCTGAGCATCCGGCGGCGCTCGGTCGAGTCCCTGGTGACCTTCGCGAAGCCGACGAGGACGCCCTCGTCGTCATGGACGGCGGTGATGGTGACGTGGGCCCAGAACCGGCTGCCGTCCTTGCGGATGCGCCAGCCCTCCTCCTCGTACCGACCTTCCGCCTGCGCCTGCTCGAGCTCGCGCTCGGGGTGCTTCTCGGCCTGCTTCTCCGGGGGATAGAACACCCGGAAGTGCTGGCCGATGATCTCTTCGGCTGTGTAGCCCTTGCTCCGCTGGGCACCGGCGTTCCAGCTCGCCACGTGGCCCTCGGGATCGAGCATGAAGATCGCGTAGTCCTGGACCGTCTCGACCAGCAACCGGAAGCGCTGCTCGGTCTGGCGCAGCTCCGCTTCCGCGGCCCGCTGGCCGGTCACGTCCTGCACCTGCAGGAAGAAGTAGAGGGGGCGCTCCATCGCGTCGAGCACCACCGATGCCGTCATCTGGAACCGGCGCCCGTCCTCCCCACTCAGTTCGTGTTCGACCTGCACCGCGTTGTCACCTCTACGCAGCCGCTCCAGCGCGCGGTCAACTTCCTTACCCGTCGCGAGGTCGGTGTAGGGGGTGCCGATCAGGTCGTCGGCGTGGCTGTCGAGCAGCTGGCTGAGGTATCGGTTCACGCGCACGATCCGACCGTCGAGCGTGAGCGTGGCCATCCCGATGGCAGCGTCGTCGAAGATCTCGCGGAAACGTTCGAGGTGGTCAGCCAGCACCGAGTCGAGCGGCGGCGGAGTCTCCTCTGGTCCTAGGACCTGCTCCGCAGGGGCGGTGCCGTGCGGCGCGGCGATCTCCACGAGCCGCTCGACGAGCTCCTCCAGCGGCACCGACTTCTCAAGGAACTCGGTGGCGCCCAGCCTGCGGGTGTGCTCGGCCAGACCGGCGGCATCGAAGCCGCTGAACATCACCACGCGCGTCGTCGGGGAGACGTCGAGCACGAGCGGTAGGGCGGCGAGTCCGTCCCGGCCGGGCATCGACACGTCGAGGAGCATGAGCGACGGGTGGTGCTGCCTGGCCAGCTCGACCGCGTCGTACCCGTCCGCGCCCTCGCCAACGACGTCGAGACGGCCAGAGAGCCGAAGCCGTGTCTTGAGCAGCATTCGGACGTCGGGCGCGTCATCGACCACCACGATCGTGGGTGGACCCCCCATGTGCGGGAACCTATATCAGAAGCACACGTCGTGGGGGCTCCTCGGCCGAAGCGAGTCACGCGCAGCTGCCTCGACGGGACACCCTCAACCTCCGGGGAGCCGGGCGCGGGAGAACGCAGACGAGAGCAGCCGCAGGCCAGAGGATCCTGACCTGCGGCTGCTCGCCTGATTCAGTGGTGATCCCGTCAGCGGCGCACTCCGACGCCCTTCAGGCTGACCCGCCGCGGGGCGGCGAGGCTGTTGTCATCGATGGTGAGGAAGGCCCGCTTGGTGGAGTTCGCGTGCTGCCTCGGGGCGAACGTCACCACGATGTCGCATGCGGTCCCCGGAGCCTCCGACGCACACGTGTCTCGCACGGAGAACGCGCCCGGGTTCAGGCCGCCCTTGCGGACCGTGGGCCGAGCGTTGGCGGTGCCGATGCTCGAGTAGCGCACCTTCTTGGTCACGGCGTCCGCCCTGGTGCCGTTGCCCAGCTGCAGCGAACGCGTGCTGAGCGAGGACATCGCGGTGTTGTCCCGCTTCTGACCCATCAGCGAGAACTGGTTGGTGCTGAAGGTCTGACCACCGCCGGTGACCACGACCTTGTTGAAGCCGGTGGGCGAACCGGTGACCCGGTTGACGTTGTTGTGGTTCCCGATGAAGGCCGAGCCGCTCGGCCCGATCGTCCGCAGGAACGTCGTGACGTGGCCGTTGCGGACGGTGTTGAAGTCGCCGTTGGTCTCGAACCGGCAGTCGGCGCTCCCGGTGCCGTCGGTACGGCAGGTCCTGCGTGCGCCACGGGTCCTTGATCGTGTACGTCGTGTTCGGGCGTGGCTCCCTCGAGGCGGAACCGGGCGGCGTTGCTGACGAGCGGCGGCCCGCCGGGCGTACGTCCGCGTCGACGGATCGCCTCGACGCCGTAATCGGCGCTCAGCGGGCCAGCGGTGGCGTCGGCGGCGAAGTAGACGCCGATGTGGTCGTCGGCCGGCGGCTCGCACTGGGCATCCGGAGTCGCCGTCGAGACACAGCTCCAGGGCGAGACCCTGGGCGTCCCGGTAGAAGTTCGGAGTGCCCTGAGGCGTTCTCCCCGCCACCGGGGGTGATGGCGCCGTTCGCCGCCCCCATGGTCGCGACGATGCCACTGGCGGCGAGCACAGCGGCCGAGAGAAGCGCCGTGGACCTTACGCCCCGGCGTCGTGTGAGTGTGGTTGTTCGCATTACAAAAGCCCCCTTGGGTTTTGCGGCAGGGATCGCCGCCGGGGCCCCGGCGGCGATTGGGCTCGACCCTCCGCGACGGCCGTCAACGAAGCGTTAAAGGACCCTTGAAATTCCAGCCGCAAGGCCAGGTGGCGCCGTAACGGGCGCCACAGTCCCTCGTTGGGCCCAGAGTCCGGCCGCCTGCGGGCGGCACCTCGGGAACCGAAGGAAACCATGCGCAGACTTGCTGCAGCCGCATTCGCCATCACCACCGTCCTTGGCCTCGGCGCCACCGCCGTGACCGCCGACGCGGCACCGACGTCGCCGAGCGTCTCCACCGCCGCCGCCCCCTACGTGGTGGTGCTCCACGACACCGCCGATGCGCGGGCCGTGGCCCCGGCCCAGGCGAGCCGTTTCGGGTTCGACCTCGGCCACGTCTACACCTCCGCCCTGCAGGGCTACTCCGCGACCATGTCCCCCGCGGTCGCCGAGGCGCTCGAGGCGTTGCCCGCCGTCCGGTGGGTGCAGGAGGACCGACGGGTCAGCATCGACGCCCAGACAACGCCAACCGGCATCAACCGCGCCAACGCCGACGCCAGCCCGACCGCCGCGATCAACGGCGTCGACCAGCGCGTGAACGTCGACGTGGCCGTCATCGACACCGGCGCCGACCTGTCGCACCCCGACCTGAACATCAACCGAGCCGGTGCCAAGAACTGCTCCATCGGCGCGATCAACGCCAATGACCTGCACGGACACGGCACCCACGTCTCGGGCACCATCGGCGCGATCGACAACGGCAACGGCGTGGTCGGCATGGCACCGGGCGCCCGGATCTGGCCGGTCAAGGTCCTCACCGACGCCGGCAGCGGCCTCAATTCCGACGTGATCTGCGGCATCGACTACGTCACCGCCAACGCCTCGCAGATCGAGGTCGCGAACATGAGCCTCGGCGGCGCCGGCTCCGACGACGGCAACTGCGGCAACACCAACCAGGACGCGATGCACAAGGCGATCTGCCGGTCGGTCGCCGCGGGCATCACCTACGCCGTGGCCGCGGGCAATGACTCCGAGGACGCCTCGAACTCGACCCCCGCGGCGTACGACGAGGTGATCACGGTCAGCGCGCTCGCCGACTTCAACGGCCTGCCCGGCGGCGGCGCCCCGTCCACCTGCCGCTCGGACGTCGACGACACGTTCGCGAGCTTCTCGAACTTCGGCTCCGACGTGGACATCATCGCCCCCGGGCGTCTGCATCAACTCGACCTGGATGCTGGGCGGTTACAACACGATCAGCGGTACGTCGATGGCCAGCCCGCACGTCGCCGGCGGCGCCGCGCTCTACAAGGCGACCCACCCGACGGCCACCCCCGCGGCGGTCAAGGCGGCCCTCCAGGCGGCGGGCACCCTCGACTGGAACAACTCCGACGACGGTGACAACACCAAGGAGCGCCTGCTCGACGTGACCACCTACTGATCGCGTCGTTAGTCGTGCGAGGGGCCGGGCCGTGGGGCCCGGCCCCTCGCTGCGCGCTGACTTCGCGGTAACCCACACTGCGCTCTACGCTTGACTTCTGGACCTGCGCCACCCCTGCGGGCCGGAGAGCAGCCACCCACCCCGTGGCGGACAACAGAAAGTGGGCACCCCCATGTCCGATGTGACCGCGGACGTCTTCGAGCTCGGGTCCGAGCACGAGCAGGTCGTCTTCTGCAACGACCCGGCCACCGGCCTCAGGGCCATCATCGCGATCCACTCCACGGCCCTCGGCCCGGCGCTCGGCGGCACCCGCTTCTACCCCTACGCCTCCACCGCCGACGCGATCCAGGACGTCCTCAACCTCTCGCGCGGCATGTCCTACAAGGCCGCGCTCGCCGGGCTCGACCTCGGCGGCGGCAAGGCCGTGATCATCGGCGACCCCGCCACGCTGAAGTCCGAGGCGCTGCTGCGCGCCTACGGCCGGTTCGTGCAGTCGCTCGGCGGCCGCTACTACACCGCGTGCGACGTCGGCACCTACTCCGCCGACATGGACGACATCGCCCGCGAGTGCGCCTACGTCACCGGCCGCACCGTCGCCCACGGCGGCGCGGGCGACAGCTCGGTGCTCACGGCGTACGGCGTCTTCCAGGGCATGCGGGCCGCGGCCGAGGTCGCGTGGGGCGCCCCCTCGGTCGCCGGACGCGACGGTCGGCGTCGCCGGCGTCGGCAAGGTCGGCCGGCACCTGGTCCGGCACCTGATCGAGGACGGCGCCGCCGTGGTCGTCACCGACGTGCACCGGCCGTCCGTCGAGCGGGTGCTGCGACGAGTTCCCGCAGGTGAGCGTCGTGGACTCGACCGAGGCGCTGGTCGCCTACGCAGCTCGACGTCTACGCCCCCTGCGCCCTCGGCGGCGCCCTCACCGACGAGGTCGTCGAGGTGCTCTCGGCGCGGATCGTCTGCGGCGCCGCCAACAACCAGCTCGCCCACCCGGGCGTCGAGAAGATGCTCGAGGAGCGCGGCGTCCTCTACGCGCCCGACTACTGCGTCAACTCCGGCGGCCTGATCCAGGTCGCCGACGAGCTCGAGGGCTTCTCCTTCGAGCGCGCCCAGCAGCGCGCGAGCGGGATCTTCGACACCACGCGGAACGTGTTCGAGCTCGCCGCGCGCGACGGCGTACCGCCGGCCGTCGCCGCCGACCGGCTGGCCGAGCGGCGGATGCGCGACGTGGGCCGGCTGCGCGGGATCTGGCTGTCCGGGGGTTGAGGTCGAAGGCCGCCGCGGCCTGAGCCTCGAACCCCGAAGCCAAGGCAGGGTCTCGACCACGGTGGTACCGCGGTGGTCGCCGCCCTGCAGCACTCACCGGGTTTCGACGCGCCTGGCGCGCCTTCGCACGCTCAGGCGCGGGCTTGCTCAACCTTCCTGAGCCCACGCGGCGCGCTCGTGCCTCGCGCGCCGCTGCTCAGTCCTGAGGGTTCTGCGTAGTCCGAGTAGCCGTCGTCCTCGCTCGGCTCGTCCGGCTGGTCCTGGTCCTTGTCGCCGTGCAGCTCCTGGGCCAGCGCCCCGAAGTCCGTCTCGTGAGTGCGGTACTTCAGGTCGCGGGCGACCTTCGTCTGCTTGGCTTTCGCTCGGCCGCGCCCCATAGGGTCAGCCCCCTCGCACGCTCGGCCGGGGCACTGTGGCACCCGGAGCTGGTCCTCAAAGGTTTCTCGTGGGGCCAACGCTACCTGTTGCCTGGGTGTTCCCGCACATCACCGCTCCAGTGACCCGGACACGAAATCCTCCGGTCGGGCGTCACCAGCCGGGGTGCTGGCCGACCAGCGACGACCCGGCCGCCGCCGTCGCGTCGGCGCGGACCTCGCCGGCCACCCAGGCGCGGATCCCGTGCGCCGCGAGCACGGCGATCGCGCGCGTCGACGTCGTCGGCCGGATCAGCGCGACCATGCCGACGCCGCAGTTGAGGGTCGTCTCCAGGTCGGGCTGCGGCTACGTCGCCGACGCGGCGGACCAGGTCGAAGATCGGCTGCGGGGTCCAGGTCGACGCGGTCGACGTGGCGGAGAGCTCGACCGGCATCACCCGCTCGAGGTTGGCCGCGAGCCCGCCGCCGGTGACGTGCGACATCGCGTGGGTGCCGGTCTGCCGCGGCCAGCTCCAGGCAGGCCTTGGCGTAGATCCGGGTGGGCTCGAGCAGCTCCTCGCCGAGCGTGCGGCCGAGCTCGTCGACGTGGCGGTCGAGCGACCAGCCGCGCGGTCTCGAGCAGCACGTGGCGCACCAGGGAGTAGCCGTTGGAGTGCAGCCCGCTCGCCTCCATCGCGATCACCACGTCGCCGGGGCGGACCCGGCCCGGGCCGAGCAGCCGGTCGGCCTCGACCACGCCGGTGGTCGCGCCCGGCGACGTCGTACTCGTCCGGGCCGAGCAGGCCCGGGTGCTCGGCGGTCTCGCCGCCGATCAGGGCGCAGCCGGCCTCGACGCAGGCCTCGGCGATGCCCTTGACGATCGCCGCGATCCGCTCGGGGACGACGCGGCCGGTGGCGATGTAGTCGGTCATGAACAGCGGCTCGGCGCCGCAGACGACCAGGTCGTCGACGACCATGCCGACCAGGTCGAACCCGATCGTGTCGTGGACGTCCATCGCCTGGGCGATCGCGACCTTGGTGCCGACGCCGTCGGTGGAGGTGGCCAGCAGCGGGCGTTCGTAGCGGGTCAGCGCCGAGGCGTCGAAGAGGCCGGCGAAGCCGCCGATCCCGCCGATCACCTCGGGCCGCCGGGCCTTGTCGACCCAGCCCTTCATCAGCTCGATCGCCTTGTCGGCGGCCTCGATCGAGACGCCGGCCGCGGCGTAGGCGTTGGCGGTCGAGGCTGGCGCGGGCTCGGACGGGGGCTGCGGCACGGGGGTTCTCCTACGGGTTGGGGAGCGGCAGCGCCTCGGAGGTGATCGAGGTCTCGAGCAGGTGCTTGCCGAGCAGGCTCTCGTCGGGCAGCTCGATCGGGTACTCGCCGGTGAAGCAGGCCTTGCAGAGCCGGTCGGACGGCTGGCCGGTCGCCTCGACCATGCCCTCGAGCGAGATGTAGCCGAGGCTGTCGGCGCCGACGCTGGCGGCGATCTCGTCCGACGTCGAGGCCGTTGGCGATCAGCTCGGCGCGGGTGGCGAAGTCGATGCCGTAGAAGCAGGGCCACTTCACCGGCGGGCTGGAGATCCGGACGTGCACCTCGAGCGCGCCGGCCTCGCGGAGCATCCGCACCTGGGCGCGCTGGGTGTTGCCGCGCACGATCGAGTCGTCGACGACGACGATCCGCTTGCCGCGGATCATGTGCTCGAGGGCGTTCAGCTTGAGCCGGATGCCGAGCTGGCGCAGGGTCTGGCTGGGCTGGATGAACGTGCGGCCGACGTAGGCGTTCTTGACGAAGCCCTGGCCGAACGGGATGCCGCTCTCCTCGGCGTACCCGGCCGCGGCCGGGGTGCCGGACTCGGGGACCGGCATCACCAGGTCGGCGTCGACGGGGAACTCGCGGGCCAGCTGGCGGCCCATCTCGACCCGGGCCTCGTGGACGCTGCGGCCGCTGATGGTGGCGTCGGGGCGGGCGAGGTAGACGTACTCGAACACGCAGCCCTTGGGCTTCGGCCTCGGCGAACCGGTGGGTGCGCAGGCCGTTCTCGTCGATCGACGATCAGCTCGCCGGGCTCGACCTCGCGGACCACGCTGGCGCCGATGGTGGCCAGCGCGGCGTCCTCGCTGGCGACGACCCAGCCGCGCTCGAGCCGGCCGAGCACCAGCGGCCGGATGCCCTGCGGGTCGCGGGCGGCGTACAGGGTGTTCTCGTTCATCCAGACGAAGGAGAACGCGCCCCGCAGCTGGGGCAGCACCTCGAGCGCGCGCTGCTCGAGCGAGGTGTCGGGGTGGTGCGCGAGCAGCGCGGTGACCAGGCCGGTGTCGTTGGTCGACGTCTCGAGGTCGCGGGCGTGGAGGTCGAGCTCGTCGCTCGGGCCGGGCAGGTCGGCGACCATGCTGGCGAGCTCGGCGGTGTTGATCAGGTTGCCGTTGTGGCCGAGCGCGATCGAGCCGTCGGCGGTCGGCCGGAAGGTCGGCTGCGCGTTCTCCCAGGTGCTCGAGCCGGTCGTGGAGTAGCGGCAGTGGCCGATCGCGAGGTGGCCCTTGAGCGAGGCCAGCGTGGTCTCGTCGAAGACCTGCGAGACCAGGCCCATGTCCTTGTAGACCAGGATCTGGCGGCCGTTGCTGACCGCGATGCCGGCGGACTCCTGGCCGCGGTGCTGGAGGGCGTAGAGGCCGAAGTAGGTCAGCTTGGCGACGTCCTCGCCGGGCGCCCAGACCCCGAAGACGCCGCAGGCGTCCTGGGGGCCCTGGTCGTGCGGGTCGAGGGCCGCGGTCAGCCGGCCGTCGCCGCCGGGGCGCGGCCTGGGGATCGGGGGCACGGGTCCGAGTCTAAGGGCCGGGGCGGCCGTCCCGGTATCGGCGGGCCGCGACCCCCGGATCGGTCCTTTCGACGCGCTCGGCGAGGCCGTGGAGCGCGGACTTCTCGTACCATTCTCCGGCGAGGGGTCGGCGCTGGCCTTACCATGACCTCGGGGGAGGTGCTGACGGATGACCGAACGGATGGCCGACGAGGCTGTGTCCAGCGCGCTCGACCAGCCGCTTCGCCGACAACTGGTCCCAGACCGTCTTCCGCGACGCCCTCCAGCTGATCGCCGAGGGCGTCACCGAGCTGGCGGGGTTCGGCGTCGCCGCGATCAGCGTCGTCCGCAACGACCAGCTCGAGGTGGTCGCCGTCGCCGGCGACGAGAAGGCCCGCTCGGAGATCCACGGCACCCGCACGCCGGTCGACAGCCTGCAGGCCGAGCTCGAGAAGGCCGACAACTGGGGCCTGCTGCGGTTCGTGCCGCACGAGCGGCTCAACGACGAGGTCCGGCCACCGGGCTGGGTCCCCGACATCGAGCCGATCGACGGCCCCGACGCCTGGCACCCGCTCGACCTGCTGATCGCGCCGCTCCACGACTCCGACGGCGAGCTGCGCGGCACGCTGGCCATCGACCTGCCCGATCGACGGGCGGCGGCCCGGGCCCGAGCAGCGCCGGTGCTGGAGAAGTACGCCGAGCAGGCCGGCCGCGCGGTGGTCACCGCGCTCGAGCGCGAGCGCCTCGCCGAGCAGGTGCGGCTGGCCACGGCCGCCCGGACCATCGTCCGCAGCGCCAGCGCCCAGCTGAGCCTCGACAGCTGCTCGCCGGCTGCCAGCAGGCCCTCGTCGAGGGCTTCGGCGCCGCCGGGATGTGGATCCAGACCTTCGACGAGGACGGGCGGCGACGGCATCCTCTACTCCGCCGACGGCTCGCAGCTGACCTGCCGCCGGAGCTCGTCGCAGATCGCCGAGCGCGCCGCCCGCCGCTGCTGGGCCAGCCAGAAGGCCCAGGTCGTGGCCGCCGACCGGCCCGTCGGCCCGACGCTGATCAGCGCGACGAGCGCGACGCCGATCCTCGACTTCCTCGGCGGCATCGGCGTCGCCTCGCTGCTCTTCGCGCCGCTCGGCGCCGGCCCCGAGTGCCTCGGCAACCTGGTGCTGACCCGCGCGCCGGCCAGCCCGACTGGACCGAGGTCGAGATGCCGCCGCCCTCGACATCGGCCACGACCTCGGCCGGGCGATCCTCAACGCCCGCACCTTCGAGCGCGAGCACCAGCTGGTCGAGGAGCTGCAGGCGCTCGACACCTACAAGGGCCAGCTGATCGCGACCGTCTCCCACGAGCTGAAGAACCCGCTCACCTCGATCATCGGCCACCTCGAGATGCTCGAGCGGCTCCCCGAGCTCGACCCGCTCGCCCGTCAGCTCCCTCGCGGCGATGGACCGCGGCGCCCGGCGGCTGGGCCGGGTCATCGACGACCTGCTGCTGCTCTCGAAGGTCGGCGACCCCACCACACCGGTCATCGCCGTCCCGGTCGACCTGCACGCCGGTCGTCGACGACGTGCTCGACGTGAACGCGGTCTCCGCCCGCAGCAAGGAGCTGACGATCCGCGTCGTCGCCCCCGACGAGC
This sequence comes from uncultured Actinomycetota bacterium, assembly GCA_963830755.1. GTDB lineage: Bacteria > Actinomycetota > Actinomycetes > Propionibacteriales > Nocardioidaceae > Nocardioides. The sequence continues at coordinate 95,846 of CAWHNI010000002.1, forward strand.
CGGTGCTCGCGCTCGGCGACCCCGACGAGCTGGACCGGGTCTGCGCCAACCTGGTCAGCAACGCGGTCAAGTACACCCCCGCCGGACGCTCCATCACGGTCACGCTGGCCCGGACGGCGACGGCGTGGTGTCGCCGTGCGCCGACGAGGGCATCGGCATCTCCGCCGCCGACCAGGACCAGCTGTTCGCCGAGTTCTTCCGCTCCGCCAACCCCGAGGCCGTACGCCCAGCCCGGCACCGGCCTGGGCCTGGCGATCGTGCAGCGGATCGTGGACCGGCACGGCGGCCGGATCGACGTCGAGTCCGAGCTCGGCAAGGGCAGCACGTTCACGGTTCAGCTGCCGGCCGCGCCGCACTGATGTCCGTCGTCGCCTTCGCCTCCGACCGGTCTGGTCGTCGCGGTGCCGGGTGTTTGTGAATCCTGGACTTCGGTGAGAGTTTGAGCGGCATGACGACCCCCGACGACATCACCACCTCGGCCGGCCTCGAGGGAGAGACCCTCAAGCACATTGCGCTCACCGAGGACTTCGCCGCGCACAACTACCACCCGCTGCGCGTCGTGCTCGCCACCGGCGACGGCGTCTGGGTCACCGACGTGGACGGCCGTCGCTACCTGGACTGCCTCGCCGGCTACTCCGCCCTCAACTTCGGCCACGGGCACCCCGCGGCTGCTGGCCCGCGCCGAGGAGCAGATGGCCAGGCTCACCCTGACCAGCCGGGCGTTCGACAACGACCAGCTCGGCCCGTTCTCCCGCGACCTCGCGGCGCTCACCGGCAAGGAGATGGTCCTGCCGATGAACTCCGGCGCCGAGGCCGTGGAGACGGCCATCAAGGTGAGCCCGCAAGTGGGGCTACCTCGTCAAGGGCGTCCCGGACGAGCAGGCCACCATCGTGGCGATGGACGGCAACTTCCACGGTCGGACCACGACGATCGTGTCCTTCTCGACCGACTCGGCGGCGACCGCCTCTCTACGCGCCGTACACGCCGGGCTTCCGGCTGGTGCCCTTCGGCGACTTCGCGGCGCTCGAGGCCGCCATCGACGAGACCACGGTCGCGGTGCTGCTCGAGCCGATCCAGGGCGAGAGCGGCGTGATCATCCCTCCGGAGGGCTACCTTCACGAGGTGCGCGCGCTGTGCAACCGGGAGCAGCGTACTGATGGTCGCCGACGAGATCCAGTCCGGCCTCGCGCGCACCGGCCGGACCTTCGCCTGCGACCACGAGGACGTCGTGCCCGACATCTACATCCTCGGCAAGGCGCTCGGCGGCGGGCTCTACCCGGTCTCGGCGATCGCGGCGGACGGCGACGTCCTCGAGGTGATCACGCCCGGCACCCACGGCTCGACGTTCGGCGGCAACCCGCTGGCGGCGGCGATCGGCCGCGAGGTCGTCGCGATGCTGCAGACCGGCGAGTTCCAGGAGCGGGCCGACGACGCCTGGGTGCCCACCTGGCGCGAGGGCTCGAGCGAGCTGGTCGGCGCAAGGCGTCGACGCGGTCCGCACCCGCGGCCTGTGGGCCGGGGTCGACATCACCCACGAGCTCACCACCGGGCGGCACTTCTGCGAGCAGCTCCTCGAACACGGGATCCTGGCCAAGGAGGCGCACGGCCAGACTGTCCGCCTCGCACCTCCGCTGGTGGCGACGGAGGAGGACCTCGACCTGCTCGTCGACGCCTTCCGCTCCATCTGCATGGCCTGACCCACCCAGATAGTCCGTATCAGGAACTTCCGAGGTTGCGGAGCAGCAGCGCCTCGGCGAGCACGACCCGCTCGAACTCCGCGAGGTGCAGGCCCTCGTTGGCGCCGTGGGCGCGGGTGTCGGGGTCCTCGACGCCGGTGACGAGGACGCTCGCCTGCGGGAACGCCTCGAGGAACTCGGCGATGAACGGGATCGAGCCGCCGACGCCCATGTCGACCGGCTCGGTGCCGTCCCAGGCCTCGGTGAACGCCGCGCGCGCCGCGTCGTACGCCGGGCCGGTGGCGTCGATCTGGGTGGCCTCGCCGGTGTCGACGACCGTGAACGTCAGGCTGGCGCCCCACGGGACCTGCTCCTCGAGGTGACGGCGCAGGCATGCGATGCCGTTCTCGGTGGTGTCGCCGGGCGCGATCCGCATCGAGATCTTGGCCCGCGCCGATGGGGACGAGGGTGTTGCTGGCGCCGTCGACCTTGGGTGCGTCGAGGCCGGTGATGCTGAGCGATGGCCGGGTCCAGAGCCGCTCGACGACGGAGCCGTCGCCGATCCACTCGATGCCGGCGGCAGCGCCGGACTCGGCGCGCAGCCGGTCCTCGGGGTACTCCACGTCGGCGGCCGGGCCGCTGTGCAGGCCCGCGACCGCGACGTTGCCGGCGTCGTCGTGGAGGCTGGCGATCAGCCGGCTGAGCGTGATCAGCGCGTCGGGGACCAGCCCGCCCCACATGCCGGAGTGCACGGCGTGGGTGAGGGTGCGGACCTCGATGTCGGCGCGGACCAGGCCGCGGAGGCTGGTGGTCAGCGCGGGCACGCCGATGTCCCAGTTGCCGGAGTCGGCGATGACGATGACGTCGGCCTGCAGCCGCTCCTGGTGCTCCTTGAGCAGCGCGGGGAGGGTGTCGGAGCCGACCTCCTCCTCGCCCTCGATGAACATCGTGACGCTGACCGGCAGGTCGTCGCCGAACACCCGCAGCGCCCCGAGGTGGGCGACGATCCCGGCCTTGTCGTCGGCGGCGCCGCGGCCGTAGAGCCGGTCGCCGCGCTCGGTCGGCTCGAACGGCGGGGAGTCCCACTCGGCGTGGTCGTTCTCGGGCTGGACGTCGTGGTGGGCGTAGAGCAGGACGGTCGGCGCGCCCTCGGGCCCGGCTTGTGCGCGATGACGGCCGGCGCACCGCCGTCGGCGCTGACGATGTCGACGGTCTCGAAGCTCTCGGCCCGGAACAGGTCGGCCACCGCCTCGGCGCTGCGCTGCACCTCGCTCGTGCGCGCGCCGGGTCGGCGCTCACCGACTCGATCCGGACCAGGTCCTCGAGGTCGCGGCGGATCCCGGGGAGGGCGGACTGGACCTAGGCGCGGATCTGGTCGCTCATGCCCGCCAACCTATCCACCGGGATCGACCCGAGTGGTTCGGGGCCGGGTCAGGAGACCACGTTGCGCAGCGGGCGTCCGGCGACCAGCCGCTGCAGCTGGTCCCGGAGGAGGTCTGCCATGCGGGGCAGCATGGCGGTGGTGCCGCCGGCGACGTGGGGCGTGATGAGCACGCCGGGAGCCGACCAGAGCGGATGCCCGTCCGGTAGCGGCTCGGGATCGGTGACGTCGAGGGCGAACCGGAGCCGCCCCGCATGACGGAGCACCGCCTCGCCGTCGAGCACTCCTCCGCGGGCCACGTTGACGACCACGGCGCCGTCCGGGAGCGCGGTCAGGACACCGTCGTCCACGAAGCCACGGGTCGCTTCGCCGAGCGGGAGCAGCACGATCACCACGTCCTGCTCGCGCAAAAGACCTGGCAGCTCGTCGACCCCGTGGACCTGGCCGACGAGCGGGTCCTGACGGGCGCTCGACGCGACGGCGGTGATGTCTGCGCGCATGGGCACCATCCGTTCGGCCACGGCCCGGCCGATGGAGCCGTAGCCGAGGACCATCACCCTCGAGTCCGCCAGCGAACGGCGATCCCACAGGTTCGTCCAGTGGCCGTGGCTTCGCACCGCCTCCGGGATGCCACGTAGCACCGCCAGGGTCAGCCCGACCGCATGCTCGGCCGTCGCGTCGTCATGCACCCCGGAGGCGTTGGCGAGCACCACTCCGTCGGGCAGGAGCTCGAGCTGGCCGTCGTACCCCGCCAGCTGGGTCTGCACCACGCGGAGCGCCGGCAGGTCGCCGAGGCGCTGCATGCCGCGGATCGTGGTGCGGTAGTCGGGGACGCACACCTCGACCTCGTCGGCCCGCGGCGGAAGGCCGGAACCCTCCCAGACGACGTACTCGACGCCCTCGACCGGGCCCACCGCATCGCGAAGCTCCTCGGTCGGCACCGCGACGATCACGGCGCCACCTCGACCAGCGGGAGGTACGGCGCGAGGTCGGTCCGCTCCCCGGAGGCCCGGACCCGGCCCTCGTCGACCGCGGTGGACCAGTCGATGGCGCCGGTGGCGAGGGCGATCCACGTCCGCGGGTCGGTCTCGACGACGGCCGGGGGTGTTCCGCGGGTGTGCCGCACGCCCTCGACGACCTGGGCGGCGGCGTAGGGCGGGACCCGCACCTCGACCGACCGGCCGGGTGCACGGTCGGCGAGCAGGGCCAGGAAGTGCTTGCTGAGGAGCTTGAGGTCCGCCGGCGCCCAAACCTCTCGGGCCAGCGCCTCGGCCACGGCCTGCGGATCGGCAGGGCGCAGTCGGGCAGGCACGACGCGAGCCTATCTGCGCGGCTCGTCGCGGTCGGCACGCTGACCCGCCCGAAACTCCTGGATTGAGGAGGCCGCGCTGCGCCGTCTCGATGAACTCGGGCGGGTCAGCCCAATTGGTCGAGGAGGTCCAGGGTGCGGGCCCAGGCCGGGCTGGTGGGGTCGATGACGACGAAGTGGTCGCCGTCGACCTCGACCAGCGCGGCGTCGGCGCCGGCGGCGCTCGCAGCGTCGACGTACGTCGTGGACTGGCTGATGGGGACGGTCGTGTCGCCGCGGCCGTGGACGCACCGGACGGGCACGTCGAGCGGCACCTGCCGGAGGGGGTCCACCTGGTCGTCTTCGGGCCCGGGCGGGTGACCGAGGAACGCCTCGACTGCCCCGCCACCCAGACCGAGCTCGTGGGCACTGCGCAGGTCGAGCACCCCGGCCTGGGAGACGACCCCGGTGACCGGCACCCGCTCCGGCTGCCACCTCTCGAAGCGCCCGCGCGATGCCGCCCAGGTCGCGAGATGTCCTCCTGCAGAGTGGCCGAGGGTGATCACCTTCGAGGTGTCGAGCCCGTCGAGGTCGGCGAGCGCGTCGATGCCCGCAGCCACGTCGTCGAGGGTGTGCGGCAGACCCCCGCCGTTGCCCACCCGGCGGTACTCCAGGTTCCAGGCGGTCCAGCCCTCGTCGACCAGGCTGGCAGCGAGCGGCCGGCCAAGCGAGGCGTCGTACTCCGCCTTCCAGAAGCCGCCGTGGATCACCACCACCACACCGCGGGACTCCCCCGAGGGCTGGTGGATCTCGGCGAACTGGTGGGGGTCGTCGCCGTACGAGACGGTCTCGGCGCTGGTCACCCGAGGGCGGAGGGCAGCGTGGCTGACCACGCCTCCCGCACCTCGGACAACGGCACGGTGAACTCGCCCTCGACAGCCAGGTCCACGCCGCCCGTGGTCCCGATCCGCGTCAGGGGTACGCCGTGCCGCGCGGCCAGGGCGGCGAGCCGCTCAGCGCCGGCCTCCGGGACGGTGACGATCGCGCGGGCGGCCGACTCGGCGAACAGGTCGAGGAAGGCGTCCCCCGGCACCGCCACGGTCGCCCCGATGTCGGCGCGGAGCGCTGCCTCGACGAGCGCCTGGGCCAGCCCTCCGTCGGACAGGTCGTGAGCCGAGGTCACCAGCCCGACCGCATCGGCCAGCAGTGCGGCCAGCGCCTTCTCCGCGGCCAGGTCGACCAGGGGCGGCAGGCCGCCCAGGTGGCCGTGCACGACGTGCGCCCACTCCGAGCCCGACAGCTCCTCGCGGGTCTCGCCGAGCAGGAAGATCTGCTCGCCGGGGGCGACGAACCAGGACGGGGTTCGCCGGGTGACGTCGTCGATCACCCCGAGGACGGCGACGACGGGCGTCGGCAGGATCGCCACCTCGCCGGTCTGGTTGTAGAGGCTGACGTTGCCGCCGGTGACCGGCACGCCGAGCTCGAGGCAGGCGTCCTTCAGACCCCGGCAGGCCTCGGCGAACTGCCACATGACGGCGGGGTCCTCGGGCGAGCCGAAGTTGAGGCAGTCCGAGATCGCGAGCGGCCGCGCGCCGCCGGTCGCGACGTTGCGGTAGGCCTCGACGAGCGCGAGCTGCGCGCCGGCGTACGGGTCCAGCTTGGCGAACCGGCCGTTGCAGTCGGTCGAGACGGCGACACCGAGGTTCGTCGACTCGTCGACGCGGACCATGCCGCTGTCGGAGGGCTGGGCGAGGACGGTGTTGCCGCGGACGTAACGGTCGTACTGGTCGGTGATCCACGAGCGGTCGCACAGGTTGGGGCTGGCGACCAGCCGCAGCAGGGTGGCGCGGAGCTCCTCGCCGGAGGACGGGCGGGCCAGCTTCTCGGCCACGTCGGCCTGCAGGTCGTCCTGCCAGTCGGGGCGGGCGAACGGGCGGTGGTACGTCGGCCCGTCGTGCGCCACCGATCGCGGGGGTACGTCGACCACGCGCTCACCGTGCCAGTCGATCTGGAGGTGGCCGGTGTCGGTGACCTCGCCGATGACCGTCGCCTCGACCCCCCACCGATCGCAGACGGCCAGGAACTGCTCGACGTCGCCGGGCTCGACGACCGCCATCATCCGCTCCTGCGACTCGCTCATCAGGATCTCCTCGGGGGCCAGCGTGGAGTCACGCAGCGGGACCCGGTCGAGCTCCACGTGCATGCCGCCGTCGCCGGCGCTGGCGAGCTCGCTCGTCGCGCACGAAAGCCCGGCGCCGCCGAGGTCCTGGATGCCGGCCACCAGCCCGGCCGCGAAGATCTCGAGCGTGCACTCGATCAGGAGCTTCTCCATGAACGGGTCGCCGACCTGGACGCTGGGCCGCTTCGCCGGGCCACCCGCCTCGAAGGTCTCGCTGGCGAGGACAGAGACCCCGCCGATGCCGTCGCCGCCGGTGCGCGCGCCGTACAGGATCACCTGGTTGCCGACGCCCGACGCCTTGGCGAGGTGGAGGTCCTCGTGGCGGAGCACGCCCACGCAGAGCGCGTTGACGAGCGGGTTGCCGACGTAGGTGGCGTCGAAGACCGCCTCGCCGCCGATGTTCGGCAGGCCCAGGCAGTTGCCGTAGCCGCCGACGCCGGCCACGATCCCCGGCAGCACGCGATGGGTGTCGTCGGCGTCCAGCGGACCGAAGCGCAGCGGGTCCATCACGGCAACCGGCCGTGCCCCCATGGCGAGGATGTCGCGGACGATGCCGCCGATACCGGTGGCGGCGCCCTGGTAGGGCTCGACGTACGACGGGTGGTTGTGGCTCTCGACCTTGAAGGTGACGGCGTAGCCCTGACCGACGTCGATCACGCCGGCGTTCTCGCCGATCCCGGCGAGCATCTTGCCGACCGGGGTCTCCTGCGGGAGCTCGGAGAACTGCTTCAGGTGGACCTTGGAGGACTTGTAGGAGCAGTGCTCGCTCCACATCACGGAGTACATCGCCAGCTCGCTGGACGTCGGCCGTCGGCCGAGGATCTCGCGGATCCGGGCGTACTCGTCGGGCTTGAGCCCCAGCTCGCCCCAGGGCTGCTCGCGGTCGGGATCCTCGGAGGCCACGGCGACGGTGTCGAGCACGGCGCCTCTGCCTTGGGTTGACTCAGCGCGGGTGGACTCGGCGCGGGTGTCGGGCACGGCCGCAAATCTACCGGGCACCCGCTGGGTGTCGGCGGCCCGCCGGACCCCGGAACCCTGCAGCGAACTACACATTTGTAGTTATCCGGAACCGCTGTTACGCCTGTGATTACTGAGGTTAAGGTGACGTCGCTCGGCGCTCGACCGAGCTCGTGTCCCCCAGGAGCCCGCCATGACTCGCTCGGTCGCCCGCACGGCCAGGACGGCCGTCGTCGCCCTGCTGACCGGCCTCGCCGCGACCCTCGCGGTGGCCCCCTCGCAGGCGAGCACCATCGTCACGCCGGGCAACTTCACCGGCTACGGCTTCGACCAGTGCCTGGCCCCCACCCAGGGCGCCATGGACGCCTGGCTCAAGAACTCGCCGTTCCTGGCGGTCGGCATCTACATCTCCGGGGACTCCCGGGCCTGCCGCTCCCAGCCGAACCTGACCAAGACCTGGGTCAGCACCCAGCTCAGCAACGGCTGGCGACTGCTGCCGATCACGCTCGGCCCCCAGGCCTCCTGCAGCACCCGGTTCCCCAGGTACGGCAACGACGAGACGATCAACCCCCGGCCGGGCGCCGACGGCAGGTACGGACAGGCCCGGGCCCAGGGCCGGGCCGAGGCGGTCAAGGCGGTGGCCGCCGCCAAGGCGCTGGGGATCGCACCGCGCAGCACGCTGTGGTACGACATCGAGGGGTTCGACCACACCCGGACCCACTGCCGCGAGTCGGCCCTGGGATTCCTCAGCGGATGGACGTTCAAGCTGCACGATCTCAACTACGTCTCCGGTGTCTACTCCAGCGTCGGATCGGGCATCAAGATCCTCGACGATGCCCGCGTGAAGCGGCCCAACGCGTTCAACCTGCCCGACATGATCTGGCTGGCCCGCTGGGACGGGAAGGCCAACACCAGCTCGTCCTACATCCGCGACGACGGCTGGCGGCCCGGCGGCCGGGTGAAGCAGTACCAGGGCGGGCACAACGAGACCTGGGGCGGCGTCACGATCAACATCGACCGCAACTTCCTCGATGTCGGCAAGGGGTCGTGGGCACCCAGCGAGAACCACTGCAACGGGACCAGGATCTCCTATCCCCGCTACCCGCGCGTCGCACCCGGCACCACCGACGCCGCCACGGTCAAGGCGCTGCAGTGCCTGCTCAAGGAGAAGGGCACGTACGGCGGCCGGGTGAACGGCACCTACAACGACGGGCTGCGTACCGCCCTCCGCGCCTGGCAGAAGAGCCACGGCTTCGCGGTCAGGGACACCTGGACCCGGCCGAACTGGATGTCGCTGCTCGTCGCCGGCCAGGGCAAGGTCCTGAAGTGGGGTTCGGGCGGCCCCGAGGTACGCCGTCTGCAGCGCGCGCTCAACGCGGCCCACGACGCCGGGCTGGGCGTGACCGGGGTGTTCAAGAAGGCCACCGGTGACGCGCTGCGCACCTACCAGCGGCGGGTGGGCGTGAAGGCCAACGGGATCGCCGGGCCGTCGACGTGGCGCGTCCTGCGAAACGGCAAGCGCTGAGAGATAGCCCGTCACGTAACGCACCACCTGGCCGTCCAGAGAGGAGCGTTTCGTGACGGACTATCTGGACAGCACGGCGGCGGCGAGGCTGGTGAAGAAGCCGAGCCCGTCGGTGCCCGATCCGGTGAGCTCCTCGACCGCGTGCTCGGGGTGCGGCATCAGGCCGACCACGTTGCCGCGCTCGTTGGTGATGCCGGCGATGTCGCGCATCGAGCCGTTCGGGTTGTCGTCGAGGTAGCGCGCCACGACCCGGCCCTCGCCCTCGAGCCGGTCGAGCGTCGGTCCATCGGCGACGAAGCCGCCCTCGCCGTTCTTGAGCACGATCGTGACCTCGGCGCCGTCGGGATAGGCCGACGTCCACGGCGTGCGGTTGTTCTCGATCCGCAGCCGCTGGTCGCGGCACACGAACTTGCGGTGGTCGTTGCGGATCAGGGCACCCGGCAGCAGGTGGGACTCGCAGAGGATCTGGAAGCCGTTGCAGATGCCGAGCACCGGCATTCCCTTCCGGGCCGCCTCGACCACCTCCGCCATCACCGGAGCGAAACGGGAGATGGCCCCGCACCGCAGGTAGTCGCCGTACGAGAAGCCGCCGGGCAGGACGACGGCGTCCACACCCCCGAGGTCGTGGTCGCCGTGCCAGAGCGCCACCGCCTCGTGGCCTCCGAGTCCGACGGCGCGGCGGGCGTCGACGTCGTCCAGGGAGCCGGGGAAGGTGACGACCCCGACCTTCATGCGCGACCTTCCTCGGCCGCGATCTCGGCGACGAAGTGGTCCTCGACGTGCACCTCGAAGTCCTCGATGACGGGGTTGGAGAGCAGCGTCTCGGCCATCGTGCGGACCTCGGCGAGCACCTCGTCGGTGACCTCGCCGTCGAGCGTCAGCTCGAACCGCTTGCCCTGCCGGACGTCGGTCACGCCGTCGAACCCCAGCCGCGGCAGTGCGCCGAGCACGGCCTTGCCCTGGGGGTCGAGGATCTCGGGCTTGGGCATGACGTCGACGACGACACGGGCCACGGTGGACTCCTTGGAGTGCGGTTTGGAGTGCGCTGGACTGCCGCCGGCGAGTCTATCCGCGCCGACTGCGGTAAGAATCGGGGCATGTCCCAACAGCCGCGCAACGTCGCAGGGCCTGGCGCTGGAGTTCCCCCAGTCGCTCGCCGTGTACGACGACTACGCGGCGGCCCAGAAGGCCGTCGACTTCCTCTCCGACCACCACTTCCCGGTGCAGAACTGCATGATCGTCGGCACCGAGCTCAAGCAGGTCGAACGCATCACCGGCCGCCTGACCACCGGCCGGGTTGCCCTGGCCGGTGGTCTGTCCGGGCTCTGGCTCGGCCTGTTCGTCGGGCTGATCTTCGCGCTCTTCGGCGAAGGCAACCTGGTCGCGATCGTCGTCTCCGCGGTGCTGGTCGGCGCGGTGTTCGGGGTCATCTGGGCACTGGTCGGCTACGCCGGCACCCGCGGCCAGCGCGACTTCTCGTCGGTCAGCGCGGTCGTCGCCACGAAGTACGAGGTGCTCGTCGAGCACAAGCACCGGGAGGCCGCCCGCGAGCTCCTCGCGAAGCTCCCGGGCGGACTGCCCGACCCGTTTGCGTGAGCTCAGTGCCTGAGTTCAGGCGCCCTGGGTGACGGGGTAGATCTCGTCGGCCTCCAGGCCGTGGGCCTCACGGTGCACCTTGGCGGCCGTCTCGGCGTCGGGCGCGTCGACGAGGCAGAAGATCTTCCCGTTCTTCTCGTCGACCCAGTAGTGCTGGTAGTCGACGCCGTACTTCTCCTGCGTCTCGACGTCCTTCTGGTGGGCCCCGGCCACGTCCGCGGCGCTGACGCCGCCGTCCATGTGGTGCACGTCCATGAAAGAGCCATGATGATCCTCCGTCGACCCCGCTGGCCTGCCGGACCGTCCGGCACAGCGCGGAGACCCCGCCGTCACCTTTCTCCCCCGCCGCCGACAGGGTCAATAGCCCGGACGGGTCAGGAGAGCTCGCGCTTGAGGATCTTGCCGGTCGCGGTCATCGGCAGCTCGTCGACGAACTCCACGATCCGCGGGTACTTGTACGACGCCATCTCGTCCTTGGCCCACGCCACGAGGTCGTCCTCGGAGACGTCGTCGTGGTCCTTCTCCCGGATCACCACGGCCTTGATCTCCTCGCCGTGGCTCTCGTGGGGTACGCCGATCACCGCGGCCAGCGAGACCGCCTCGTGGCCCATCAGGACCTCCTCGATCTCGCGCGGGTACACGTTGTAGCCGCCGCGGATGATCATGTCCTTGGACCGGTCGACGATGTAGTACCAGCCGTCCTCGTCGCGACGGCCGAGGTCGCCGGAGCGGAACCAGCCGTCCTTGATCACCTCCGCCGTGGCGTCCGGGCGGTTGTAGTAGCCCTTCATGATGTTGTGGCCCTTGATCGCGATCTCGCCGACCTGCGTCGGGGTCCTCGTCGACCTCGTCCCAGGTCTCGGGCTTCAGCAGCTTCATCTCGACGCCGGGGATCGGCGATCCCGATGGAGCCGACCCGCACGTCCTCGCCGTGGGGCGAGAAGCTCGCCACCGGCGAGGTCTCCGACAGGCCGTAACCCTCGAGGATCGTCACGCCGAACTTCGTCTCGAAGTCCTTGTGCACCTCGACCGGTAGCGCCGACCCGCCGGCCACGGCCACCCGCAGGTTCGCGGCGATCGCCTTGACGTCGACGTCGTCCGTCGAGCGCGCCGAGCAGCCCCCAGTACATCGTCGGGACGCCGGCGAAGAAGGTGACCTTCTCCTTCTGCATCAGGCCGAGCGCGGCCCCGGCCTCGAACCGGGGCAGGAGGACGACGGTGCCGCCGAAGGCGAAGCCGCCGTTCTGGATCACGGTCTGGCCGAAGGAGTGGAACAGCGGCAGCACGCAGAGGTAGGTGTCGGGGTTGTCGGCGTCGGCGCCGAAGAGGTCCGTCCCGGTCAGCGCGTTGGCGTGCATGTTGCGGTGCCGCAGCTCGGCGCCCTTCGGCTGGCCCGGTGGTGCCCGACGTGTAGAGGATGACCGCGGTGTCGTCCTCGTCGGTCTCGACGGTCTCGAAGGTGGGCGGCTGCGTGCCCATGCCGGCGCCGAGCGTCTCGGCGCCCTCGATCGGCGATTCCGCGGCCGGGTCGGCGGTGATCAGGAAGAAGTGCTCGCAGCCGTCGGTCTGGGAGAAGCCGTCGTGCCCGGCCTGGCCGATCGGCAGCTCGTCGGTGCCCTCGAAGCAGAAGTAGGCCTTCGCGTCGGAGTCGTCGAGGTGGTAGGCCACCTCGCGCCCCTTGAGCAGCACGTTGAGCGGCACCACGGTCGCGCCGGCCTTGAGGATCCCGTAGTAGACGATCGGGAAGTAGGGCAGGTTGGGGCAGCTAGCGCCACCTTGTCGCCGGGCTGGATGCCGCGCTCGACCAGGAGGTTGGCGACCTGGTTGGCGGCGCCGTTCACCTCGGCGTAGGTCAGGCGGGTGTCGCCGAGCACGACGGCGTCGCGGTCGGCGTACTTGTCAGCGGAGTCCTCGAGCAGGCTGGCCAGGTTCAGCATTCCGCCAACCTAGTCGGCGGAACGGCGGCCACGGAAGGCCACCCACACCAGTGCCACACCGAGTCCGGCGACGGCCGGACCGATGATCGCCCACATCGTCGTCGCCGGTCATCGAGCTCCCCTCGAGGTAGCCCAGCCCCTGGAGCGGTCCACACCAGCCCGACCAGGATCATCAGGGCGCCGATGCCTGCTGCCAGTGCCTTCATCACAGTGCCTTCCTCGTGGGCCCTTCATCGCGGTGCCTGTCACGAACCTAGCGCGCGGGCGGCGCGTCGCAGGTCGCCCGGACGGCGTGCGGCGCCAGGCGGCGCAGCACCCACGCCGACCGGTCGCTGGCGGCGGGAGGTCGTGACGTCGACGGTCGCCGTGACCCGCGGTGCCCGGTCGGGCACTTCCGCGAAACTCGAGCCGGAGGCTGGCCTCGATGCCGCGCCAGTGGCCGACCTCGGCCCAGCTCCTCGCCGGGCTCGACCTCGGTGACCTCCATCCGGGGCCGGGCACCGACGGCCGTGACGTCGCGCCAGGTGGTGCCGACCGCGCCGTCGCCTTGCAGCGCCTCGATCCGGCGCAGGCTCCCCTGCCACTCCGGCCGGCGCGCCGGGTCGGAGAGGTAGCCGAACACGACGTCGACGGAGGCCGCGAAGTCGACGGCGACCGGTCTCACCAGGGCTGGCCCGTCAGCCGCTCGTAGGCCTCGACGTAGCGCGACCGGGTCAGCTCCACGACCTCGTCCGGCAGCGGCGGGGGCGGGTTCCCGGAGCGCGCGGTCCCAGCCGCTCTCGGGTCCGGTCAGCCAGTCGCGCACGATCTGCTTGTCGAACGCCGGCTGCGCGCGGCCGGGCTGCCACTCGTCGGCGGGCCAGAACCGCGAGGAGTCCGGCGTGAGCACCTCGTCGGCCAGCACGATGCCGTCGCCGGCCCGGCGCCGAACTCCAGCTTGGTGTCGGCCAGGATGCATCCCGCGCTCGCGGGCGATCTGCTCGGCACGGGCGTAGACCGCGAGCGTCAGCTCGCTCAGGGCCGCGGCGTCGTCGGCGCCGACGTGCGCGACCACGGCGTCGTAGGAGACGTTCTCGTCATGGTCGCCGAGCTCGGCCTTGGTGGCCGGGGTGAAGATCGGCTCCGGCAGCCGCGAGCCGTCCTCGAGCCCGTCGGGCAGCGGCGATCCCGCACACCCGGCCGGTGCTGCGGTAGTCGGCCAGCCCCGAGCCGGCGAGGTAGCCGCGGGCCACGCACTCGACCGGGAACATGTCGAGCGGCTCGCACACGACGGCCCGGCCGCGGACGGCGTCGGGCACGTCGGTGGAGACCACGTGGTTGGGCACCAGGTCGGCCAGCTGCTCGAACCACCACAGCGACATCCGGGTCAGGATCTCGCCCTTGTCCGGGATGGTGGTGTCGAGGACGAAGTCGTAGGCGGAGATGCGGTCGCTGGCCACCATCAGCAGACGGCCGGCGTACTCCCCCGACTCGAGGCGGTAGAGGTCGCGGACCTTGCCGGAGTGGAGGTGGGTCGCGCCCTCGATCGCGGGCGCGTCGGGAAGGTTCAGCACGCGGCCGACCCTAGTGGCCGCCGGTGATGCGTGGTGGTGGCCACGACCGTTGCCGGCTCCCGGAGGCACACCGTTTGGTACCAAACGGCGACTTTCCGCCCGCCGACCTGCCGTTTGTCCCCAATGGCGGGGGTGCCAGACCGGCGCCGGTCGGCCGTCGCTGGCCGAGCCGGCTCGCCCTCGGGCGGGCTCGACGGGCTCACGCCGTCACGGTGTCGGCGGTGTTCCTCGGACCGATCCAGGCCTCGAAGCCGACGCCGAGGAAGCCGTCGAAGCCCTTGGCCAGAGACGCCCCGGCCTCGACCCAAGCCGTCATCTCGGCGGTGTGATCGGGGTCGATGTGACGGGTGATCGAGACGGTGACGGGTGCGGCAGTCATAGTCGGAGAGGCTCTCCGTTCGGTACGCGCCCCGGGGCAACTCAGGACCGGCGGGCCGGCTGAATTCGTTGGCCTCCGGGGGTACCCCACGGATGTGACGCATGGCACACTCGGCCGCGCTTGCACGGGCCACACATCCGGGAGGGCCCGTCACACCTCAGGAGGACCCTTGAGATCAGCACTCGACCGCCGACGCCTGACCGGCGTCATCGCGCGTGCGCCGCATCGGTATCACTGATCGGCGTCACCACCATCGGCGCCAGCGCAGAGCCGACGGCCCGATGAACTGCCCGCAACCCAGGGCCTGCGCAAAGCCGTGACGGTCGGCGGGATGCAGGAGCACCTCGCTGCGCTCCAGCAGATCGCCGACGACAACGGAGGAAGCCGGGTATCCGGCTTCCCTGCCTTCAACGAGTCCGTGGACTACGTCGAGGGTCGCCTCAGTGCAGCCGGCTACGACGTGACGGTCCAGCCGTTCGAGTTCCCGTTCAACGCCGACCGCACCCCGCCGATCTTCAACCAGACCGCACCGTCACAGGCGACGTACGAGGACGGCACCGACTTCGCGTCGATGACCTACTCGGGCAACGGAGACGTCACGGCGGCGATCACGGCCGTCGACCTGGTGGTTCCGCCGGTCGGCGTGGACAACGGCAACACCAGCGGTTGCGAAGCGTCCGACTTCGCCGGCTTCCCGGCCGGCAACATCGCGCTCATGCAGCGCGGAACATGTCCGTTCCGGGACAAGGCCCTGAACGCCGAAGCCGCCGAACGCCGCCGCAGTGATCATCTTCAACGAAGGCCAGCCCGGCCGGACGGCCGCCCTCGTCCGGCACGCTCAGCAGCCCCGGTTCCAACATCCCCGTCGTCGGGACGAGCTTCGCCATCGGTGACGACCTGCGCAACGGCGTGAACAACGGAGCGACCGGGTCAGAGGCCCGGGTGCGGGTCGATCGGGTCAACGAGACGCGCACGACCTACAACGTGCTCGCCGAAACCCCCACCGGCGACCCGAACAACGTGGTCGTGGTCGGCGCCCACCTCGACAGCGTCCCCCGTGGGCCGGGCATCAACGACAACGGCTCCGGCTCCGCGGGCGTCCTGGAGATCGCCGAGGCGGTCGCCGGCCGCGACATCGAGCCACGCAACAAGCTGCGCTTCGCCTTCTGGGGCGCGGAGGAGTTCGGCCTGCTCGGCTCACGTCACTACGTCGGCCAGCTGAGCCGCGGCGCGAGAAGGACGCGATCGCGCTCAACCTCAACTTCGACATGATCGGCTCGCCGAACTACGTCCGGTTCGTCTACGACGGCGACAACTCCAGCGTACCCGGTCGGACCGAACGCGGCGGACGGCCCCGGCCGGCTCTGGCGAGATCGAGCGGGTGTTCCACGACTACTTCGGCGGCGTCGGGCTGGCCTCCTCGGAGACCCCGTTCAGCGGACGCTCGGACTACGGCCCGTTCATCGAGGCAGGGGATCCCGGCCGGCGGTCTGTTCACCGGCGCCGAGGGCGTCAAGACGGCGGAGCAGGCTGCGATCTACGGCGGCACGGCCGGCGAGCAGTACGACCACTGCTACCACCTGGCCTGCGACACGATCGTCAACGTCAACCGGCGGGGCGATCGACGAGATGGCCGACGCGGCCGCGCACGCCACGTCCACCCGGCCCGCGTCGGCTTCGTCCCAGGCAGCCGGACATCGTCGACCCGGCCGCGCCGGTCGGT
Organism: uncultured Actinomycetota bacterium; assembly: GCA_963830755.1. Classification (GTDB taxonomy): domain Bacteria; phylum Actinomycetota; class Actinomycetes; order Propionibacteriales; family Nocardioidaceae; genus Nocardioides. The sequence goes on from CAWHNI010000002.1 coordinate 112,041, forward strand.
GGCGTCTCCGGCACGACCGGCGGCGGTGGCCTGCACGACGAGCACGACCACGACGTCGTCGCCGCTGACCCACGTCGTGACCACGCCGAGCCGCGTCCGGCCTCCGCTGGGCCTCGGCGCGGAAGAACACGCTCCGGGTCGGACCAGCCCGGTCACGGTGACGTCGACTGCCTGCGTCATTCCCTCCATCCAACAGGAATCGGGGCGCTCGTGGATGCTGTGGGGGTGAGCGACGAGCCGGATCCTCGCCGCTGGCGGATCCTGGCGGTCACGCTGCTGGTCGGGTTCATGTCCCTGCTGGACGTGACCATCGTCAACGTCGCGATCCCCTCCATGCGCGCCGGGCTCGACACCACGGCCGGCACCGTGCAGTGGGTGGTGTCGGGCTACGCCCTGGCGTTCGGCCTGACGCTCGTCGCCGGCGGTCGGCTCGGCGACGCCCACGGGCGCCGCCGGATGATGCTGATCGGGCTGACCGGCTTCATCGTCTCCAGCGCCGCGGTCGGGCTCGCCCCCAACATCGAGACCGGTGATCGCGGCCCGGCTCGCCCAGGGCGCCACGGCCGGGCTGCTCACGCCGCAGAACACCGGCCTGATCCAGCAGCTCTTCCGCGGGGCCGAACGCGGCCGTGCGTTCGGGTTCTTCGGGCTGACCGTGTCGATCTCCTCCGGCGCTCGGGCCGGTCCTCGGCGGCCTGATCCTCGCCGTGGCCGGGGAGGAGGACGGGTGGCGCTTCCTCTTCCTGGTCAACGTCCCGATCGGCCTGGTCGCCCTGGTCGCGATCGCCCGGATGGTTCCCGGCGCAGCCGCCCAGCCCGACCGCGACCCCCGGCTCGACCTGGTCGGGAGCCGCCCTGCTCGGCCTCGGGGTGCTGTGCGTGCTGTACCCGCTGGTGAGCCTGGAGGGCGGTGCGCGGCTGCCACTCGTCCTGCTGGTCCTGGCACCCGCGTTCCTGGTCGGCTTCGTGCAGTGGGAACGACGCGTGGTGCGCACGCGGCGGGGCACCGATCCTCGACGTCGGACTGCTCCGCCGGACCCCCGGTTACGCCGGCGGGCTGGCGATCCAGACCCTCTACTTCACCGGGTTCACCGGGATCTTCCTCGTGCTCTCGGTCTATCTGCAGGACGGGCTCGGCCTGGCGCCCCTCGCCGCCGGGCTGCTGATCACCCCGTTCGCCCTCGGCTCTGCGGTGACCGCACCGCTGGCCGGGCGCCTGGTGTCGGTCGTCGGCCGGAGGATCACCGTCATCTCGCTCACGGTGATGATGACCGGGGTGCTCGCGGCCGCGCTGCTGGTGCCCGGGCGGGAGCCGGGCGACCTGCTGGTGGGTGATGGTGCCGACCCTGCTGCTGGCCGGGCTCGGCGGCGGTGGCGTGATCTCGCCCAACTTCACGCTGAGCCTGGCGGAGGTGCCGCCGGCCATGGGCGGCGCGGCCGGTGGGGCGCTGCAGACCGGCGCGCGGATCGGGTCGGCCATCGGCGCGGCGCTGCTGATGACGGCGTACCAGCTGGTCGAGACGCCCCCGGCGTTGCCCTCCAGGCCGCGCTGTTCACCGCCCTTGTCGTGCTGTCGGTGGCCATGGTCATGGCCGTGCGTGACCTGCGGGTCGCGAGCGGATCGGTGCTTCCATCCTGATGCACGGCACGGGCGCGCCCGAGGACCTCCCGGCGGTCCGGGCATCGGCGACGCGCTCGACCTCCACGAAGCCGTACCTCGTGTAGAGCGGCACTCGCCGGACAGGGTGCCCATCAGCGACATCCGGGTGAACCCTTCAGCGGCAGCTGCTGCCTCGCAGGCCTCGAGGACCATCCAACCCACTCCTCGCCGAGCGAAGCGCGGAAGTCGGTGTACATCGCGCGCACCCGGGCGGCATCCGCGGCGGGGTCGAGCAGGTGGGCGTCCCGCCCGGCCGTGGCGTCGCTCCCGTAGAGCGTGGCTCGTCGGCTCCAGCCGCCGCAGCCGACGATCTGGCCGTCGTCCTCGACGACGAAGTAGGTGCCGTCCTCGACGAGCTGGGTGTCGAGTCCCATGATCGTGGCGGCTGGACTCGATCTGCTCCTCGCTGAGGAATCCCCTCTGCAGCCCGGCGATCGCGGCGTCCATGACGGTCCGCAGCACCGGCAGGTCGGCCATCGTGGCCAGCCGCAGCTCCATGCCGCCGGAACTAGAGGATCGCGCCGGGCGAGTACGCCGCGGCCTCCGGATGGCGTCCGACCACCTCGGCCACGCGGCGGCAGACCGCCTGGGTCTGGGCGACGGCGGCTCCGGTGAACGTGATCGGCTCGGCGACGAGCGACTCGAGCTGGGTCGCCGACAGTGCCGAGCCGCGGGTCCGCGGCCAGCCGGGCGAAGACGTCGTTGTCGGTCTGGCCGTGTCCGCATGTCGAGGGCGGTGCCGACGGCGGCCTCCTTGATCGCCTCGTGGGCGGTCTCCCGGCCGACCCCGTTGCGCACGGCTGCCATCAGCACCTTGGTGGTGGCCAGGAACGGGAGGTAGCGGTCCAGCTCGCGCTGGATCACGGCGGGGAACGCGCCGAACTCGTCGAGCACCGTCAGGAAGGTCTGGAACAGCCCGTCGGCGGCGAAGAACGCGTCCGGCAGCGCGACGCGTCGTACGACGGAGCAGGAGACGTCGCCCTCGTTCCACTGGTCGCCGGTGAGCTCGCCGACCATCGAGAGGTAGCCGCGGAGCACGACGGCGAGGCCGTTGACCCGCTCGCAGGATCGGGTGTTCATCTTGTGCGGCATCGCCGACGAGCCGACCTGGCCCTCGGCGAAGCCCTCGGTGACCAGCTCGTGGCCGGCCATCAGCCGGATCGTCGTGGCGAGGTTGGCCGGGCCCGGCGACCAGCTGCACGAGCGCGGAGACCACGTCGAAGTCGAGCGAGCGCGGGTAGACCTGCCCGACCGAGGTCAGCACCCGGCGGAAGCCGAGGTGGGCGGCGACCCGCTGCTCGAGGTCGGCCAGCTTGGTCTCGTCGCCGTCGAGCAGGTCGAGCATGTCCTGGGCGGTGCCCATCGGCCCCTTGATGCCACGCAGCGGGTAGCGGCTGATCGAGGTCCTCGACCCGCTCCAGCGCGACCAGCATCTCGTCGGCGACGGTGGCGAACCGCTTGCCGAGCGTGGTCGCCTGGGCGGCCACGTTGTGGGAGCGACCGGCCATCACGGTGGTCTCGTGCTCGGCGGCCAGCCGGGCGAGCCGGGCCAGCACGGCGACGGTGCGGTCGCGGAGCAGCCGTAGCGAGGAGAGCACCTGGAGCTGCTCGACGTTCTCGGTCAGGTCGCGCGAGGTCATTCCCTTGTGGATGTGCTCGTGCCCGGCCAGCGCGCTGAACTCCTCGATCCGGGCCTTCACGTCGTGCCGGGTGACCCGCTCGCGCGCGGCGATCGACTCGAGGTCGACCTTGTCGGCGACGTCCTCGTAGGCCTCGACGACGCCGTCGGGCACGTCGATCCCGAGGTCGCGCTGCGCCTTGAGCACCGCGATCCACAGCTGCCGCTCGAGGACGATCTTGTGCTCCGGCGACCAGATGCGGACGAGGTCCTCCCCGGCGTAGCGGGTGGCGAGGACGTTGGGAACGGTCACGTGCCGGATTCTCCCATCTTCGGTAGGCGGGACGTCATACGGACCGAGCCAGTGGTTGCACCATCGCAGATGACGTCCCGCGGAAGCGGCGAGCTCAGATCTTGGCGGCGATGTCGGTGCGGTGCTGGGCGCCGTCGAACCGGATCTCCTTCACGCCGCGGTACGCCGCGTCCCGCGCCTCGCCGACCGACGGACCGGTGCCGACGACCGCGAGCACCCGCCCACCCGCGGTGGCCAGGTTGCCGCCCGCGTCGAGGCGGTGCCGGCGTGGATCACGTGGACGCCGTCGAGCGCCTCGGCGGCCTCGATCCCGGTGATCACGTCACCCTTCGACGACGACTCCGGGTAGCCGGCCGAGGCCAGCACGACGGCGACCGCGGCACCGGGGCGGAAGGCGGGGGGCGGCACGTCGGCCGAGCGTGCCGGTCGCGGCGCCGAGCAGGAGAGGCGAGAGCGGCGAGTCGAGGAGCGCGAGGAGCGGCTGGGTCTCGGGGTCGCCGAAGCGGGCGTTGAACTCGACGACCCGCGACGCCACGGGAGGTGAGCGCGAGGCCGACGTACAGCAGCCCCCGGAACGGCGTGCCGCGGCGCGCCATCTCGTCGACCGTCGGCTGGAGGACCGTCGCCTGCACCTCCTCGACGAGGCTCGGCCGGCGCCCACGGGAGCGGCGTGTAGGCGCCCATCCCGCCGGTGTTGGGGCCTTGGTCGCCGTCGAGGATCCGCTTGAAGTCCTGGGCGGGCTGGAGGGGGTAGACGCAGGAGCCGTCCGTGATCGCGAAGAGCGAGACCTCCGGGCCGTCGAGGTACTCCTCGATCACCACGCGCTCGCAGCCCGTCGGCGTGGGCGAGCGCGGCGGCACGGTCGGACGTGACGACGACGCCCTTGCCGGCGGCGAGGCCGTCGTCCTTGACCACGTAGGGAGCGCCGAACTCGTCCAGCGCCGCACGCGGCCTCGTCCGGCGTGGTGCAGAGCCGGGCCGCAGCGGTGGGCACGCCGGCGGCTGCCATCACGTCCTTGGCGAACGCCTTGGATCCCTCGAGCTGCGCGGCCTGCGGCCGAGGGGCCGAAGCAGGCGATTCCCGCGCTCGGTGACGGCGTCGGCGACCCCGGCGACCAGCGGCGCCTCGGGACCGACGACGACCAGGTCCACGCCGAGCTTCTCGGCCAGCGCGGCGACGTCGGCACCGTTCATCGGGTCGACGTCGTGGAGGGTGGCGACGGCGGCGATGCCCGGGGTTGCCCGGTGCGGCGTGGACCTCGGTGACGTGGGGGTCGAGGGAGAGTGCCCGGGCCAGCGCGTGCTCGCGCCCGCCGGTGCCGATGACGAGGGTCTTCACGCTTCCGTGAGCCTAGACGCCGGGGGCGTCCGACCGGGATCACGGGCGTACCCGGCGCTCGTATTCGGCCCGGGCGGCGGCGTCGGCACTGGTGAGGATGGCGTCGGCGTGGAACACCCGCGAGATCGCCTCCTGGACCCGGCGCGGGAGCAGCTGGGTGGCGCGGACCATCCCCTGCGTCCAGCGCGGCACCCAGGTCTCCGGACGGGGACTGCGGATGACCGCCTCGATCGCGGCGGCGACGTCCTCGGCGGTCACCGGCTTCACGAACCGCGCCTGGGACACCCCGGCCGCGAGCTCGGTCTGAACGACGGTCGGCAGGACCATCGACACGTCGACGCCGTGCGGCGCGAGCTCGGCCCGGGTGGCCTCGGTGAAGCCGACGACGCCGAACTTCGAGGCGGCGTACGTCGCGCCGCCCGGTACGGCGACCCGGCCGACGCCGGAGGCCACGTTCACGATGTGCCCGCGGCCGCGCTCGATCATCCCCGGTGCGATAGGTCTTGGTACCGGTGATCACGCCGAGCAGGTTGACGTCGAGGATCGCCCGAGTCACCTCGTCGGGCTCCTCGACCACCGCGCCCACCGGCATGATCCCGGCGTTGTTGACCAGGACGTCGAGCGGCCCGGCAGCTGCGGCGAACGACCGCCACGACGCCGGGTCGGCGACGTCGAGCGGCAGGACCTCCACCCCGAGCTCGGCGGCGGCCTTCTCGGCCGCCGTCACGTCGCGGTCCCCGATCACGACCCGGGCGCCGGCCCGCGAGAGCCGAGTCGCGGTGGCCAGTCCGATCCCGCGGGCACCGCCGGTGATCGCGATCGTCAGGGTGGACAGGTCCGCGCCGGTGGCCATCAGACGGCCACCGGCAGGTGCTGCGGACCGCGCAGGTTGATCCGGCCGTTCCAGACCGGGTCGCCGTCGAGACGGAGGTCCGGGAAGCGCGCGACCAGCCGCTGGATCGCGACCCGGCCCTCGAGCCGCGCCAGGGCCGCACCCAGGCAGTGGTGGACGCCGGCGCCGAACGACACGTGGGCCCGCGCCTCCTCGCGGTCGAGCCGAAGGTCATCGGCGTCCGGACCCCAACGGCCGGGATCGCGGTTGGCCGCGGCGAGGCTGGCGATGACGAAGGCCCCTGCGGGGATCTCGGTCCCGGCCGCGGAGTAGGGCTCCAGGGTGATCCGCCGGCTCATCTGGACCGGGGAGTCGTAGCGGAGCAGCTCCTCGACCGCGTTGCCGGCGAGGTCCGGCTGGTTGCGAAGGAGCGAGAGCTGGTCGGGGTTGCGCAGCAGGGCAAGGGTGCCGTTGGCGATCAGGTTGACCGTGGTCTCGTGACCGGCGATGTAGAGCAGCAGCACCTGTGCCACCAGCTCGTCGTCGTCGAGGACGTCCCCGTCGTCCTCGGCCCGGATCAGGGCGGTGAGCAGGTCGTCACCCGGGTCCCGACGCTTCCGCTCGATGACCTCGGCGGCGATGGCGGACAGCTCCTCGTCGGCGGCCAGGATCTCCGCGGAACGCGTCCGCGTCGACGACCGGCTCCAGCGAGCGGACCATGATCCCGGCGAGCTCCCGCATCCGCGCGTGGTCGGCCTCGGGCATGCCCAGCATCCGGGTGATCACCGTGAACGGCAGCGGGTAGGCCAGCGCCTCGACCAGGTCGACCTCGCCCTCCTCAGCCATCCGGTCCAGCGCCTCGTCGACCAGCCGCTCCACCTCGGGCTCGAGCGCGGCGATCGACTTCGGCGTGAACGCCTTGGAGACCAGCTTGCGCAGCCGGGTGTGGTCGGGCGGGTCCTTGTCGAGCATGGAGAGCCCATCCATCCGCTCGTCGCGGTCGCCATACACCTCCTCGGCGATCGCCTGCATCGGCCCCGGCGCAACGTGACGCTCCTCGACGGAGTGGCCCGAACGCAGCAGGTCGTTCACCTCGTCGTACGTCGACACCACCCAGAAGCCGAGCGGGTGCTGGTGGACAGGCCCGGCCTCGCGGAGCCGGGTGTACTCGGGATAGGGGTCGTCGGTGAAGCCTGGGGCGAAGGGGTCGAACACGTACGCCGTTGTCTCGGTCATCACCCAACCTCGCTCCCACGATCGGCATCGGGATCCTCCGGACCAACCCTGCCACGCGTTCGGTCAGTCGGCTGCCCGCACCCGATGATCCTTCGTCGTCACGGATTCGCGCCACCAGCCTCTCCCCCGCCGCGGCGCTGTGCCCGAGCGGGTCGCTGATCGTGGCGACCCCTGCGGCGACGCCCAGCAGGCGATGCTCCTGACGCCGGGAGTGCCGCAGCACCGGGTTGTCTGCCTGCCGATCGAGCACACGGCGTACGCCGGCGAGCTCGTCGGCAACCTCGCGCCAGGCCAATGCCACGCTCTCCCCGGACTCCTGCTCGTCGATCTCCAGGGCGGCGGCTGGTGTCGCCTGGCGCCTGACCCGATAGTCCGTCACGAAAAGCACCACAATCCGCCGACGAGTGGAGCTTGTCGTGTCGGACTATCCGCAGGGGCTCAGTCGTGGACGACCAGGGTCTGCTCGCGGCCGGGCCCGACGCCAACGCCCCAGATCCGGGTGCCGGACATCTCCTCGAGCGCCTCGACATAGGCCTGGGCGTTCTTGGGCAGGTCCGAGAAGCTGCGGCAGCCGGAGATGTCCTCCCACCAGCCGTCGAGGTACTCGTAGACGGGCTTCGCGTGGTGGAACTCAGACTGCGTCATCGGCATCTCGTCGTGGCGCTCGCCGTTGATGTCGTAGGCCACGCAGACCGGCACCCGCTCCCAGCTCGACAGCACGTCGAGCTTGGTCAGGAACAGGTCGGTCAGGCCGTTGACCCGGGAGGCGTAGCGGGCGATGACGGCGTCGTACCAGCCGCACCGACGGTCCCGGCCGGTCGAGACCCCGACCTCGCCTCCGACCTTCCAGAGCTTCTCGCCGTCCTGGTCGAAGAGCTCGGTGGGGAACGGTCCGGACCCGACCCGGGTGGTGTAGGCCTTGATCACGCCGATCACGCGGTCGATCCGGGTGGGGCCCACGCCCGAGCCGGTGCACACCCCACCCGCCACCGCGTTGCTGCTCGTCACGAACGGGTAGGTGCCGTGGTCGACATCGAGCATCGTCGCCTGGGCACCCTCGAACAGCACGGTCTGGCCCTCGTCGAGCGCCCGGTTGAGCAGCAGCGCGGTGTCGGCGACCATCGGCCGCAACCGGTCGACGTACGACAGCAGCTCCTCGACCACGGCGTCGACCGCGACCGCGCGACGGTTGTAGGCCTTGGCCAGCAGCTGGTTCTTCACCTCGAGGGAGCCCTCGACCTTCTGGGCCAGGATCGACTCGTCGAAGAGGTCGGCGACCCGGATGCCGACGCGGTTGATCTTGTCGGCGTACGTCGGCCCGATGCCCGCGGCCGGTCGTGCCGATCCGGTTCTTGCCGAGGAAGCGCTCGGTGACCTTGTCGATGGTCGAGTGGTACGACGCGATGACGTGTGCGTTGGCGCTGACCACCACGCGGCTCACGTCCACTCCCCGGGCCTCGAGCGCGTCGAGCTCGCGGAACAGCGCCTCGGGCGAGACCACGACCCCGTTGGCGATCACGCTGGTGCAGCCCGGCGTGAGGATCCCGCTGGGCAGCAGGTGGGTCGCGAACTTCTCGCCGTCCACGACGATGGTGTGGCCCGCGTTGTGGCCGCCGCTCGTGCGGACCACGAAGTCGATCGAGTCGGCGCCAGCCTCGCGCTGGGTGGCCAGCAGGTCGGTTGCCTTGCCCTTGCCCTCGTCACCCCACTGGGCTCCGAGGATCACGATCGCGGGCATCCGCACTCCTTCAGCGCAGTCGGGAATCCACCGACACCTTAGACGCTGCGAGGCGTTGCGCTCGTTGGGCTAGGGTCCGTCGCGTGGAGTCGTTGCTGGTGATCACCAACACGGACGCCGGCACGGCTGACGAAGAGACCCTCGACCGGGCGCTCGCGTCCCTCTTCGACCGGGTGTCGATCGAGGTGACGGCGACCTCCAACCCCGGCGAGCTGGACGGCGTCCTGCACCGGGCCGGGTCCCGGGTGATCGTCGTGGCCGGTGGTGACGGCAGCCTGCACGCCGTGGTGGCTGCACTCCACCGCCGCACACGACCTGTCCAAGGCGGTGATCGGCCTCCTGCCCCTCGGCACGGGGAACGACTTCGCCCGCGCCATGGGGATCCCCCTCGACACCGAGGACGCCGCCCGGGTGTTGGTCGACGGACACGTTCGCCCGGTCGACCTGATCGTCGACGAGCTCGGAGGGGTGGTCGTCAACAACGTGCACGTCGGCGCCGGGGCGCAGGCCAGTCGTCGCGGCCACCGCTGGAAGGAACGCCTCGGCAAGATCGGCTATCGGAAGCTCAACCTTGGCCGCGCCGGCTACCCCATCGGCGCGCTGCTGTCCGCCGTCAAGCCTCCGTTCCTCCGGCTCCGGGTGGAGGTCGACGGCGAGGTGGTCGTCGACCTCGACCAGCCGGTGCTGATGGTCGCGATCGGCAACGGACCCACCGTCGGCGGCGGCGCCGCAGCTGGCGCCCGAGGCCGACCCGGAGGACGGCAAGGTCGACGTGATGATCTCGCGCGCGATCGGGCCCTGGGCGCGGTTCGCCTACGCCGCCCACCTGGCGCGACGGCGCCACCACGAGCGGGACGACGTGATCTACCTGCGCGGCGAGCGGGTGTCGATCAGCGGCGAGGAGTTCTTCTGCGCCGCCGACGGAGAGGTCTCCGGGCCCGAGCGGAACCGGACCTGGCACGTCGAGCCGGCGGCGTACTCCATGGTGCTGCCCTGAATCGGGGGTTGAGCAGGACTGCGGCCGGGTCCCACCTCAGCTCGAACAGCATTTTCATTGCTTCCATCAGGGGGTCGGGGCATCATTTTCCGTAGTGTCGCGTGCGTTTGAGTCGCCTGAGGGTGGTCCGCCGCCCGTTCGACCCACATCGGGGGATGGACGTCGAAGGGCCGACGCGTGGCAGGGCGTTGGACTCCAGTTCGGGTCCGACGCCCTTTCCATGCGCGCTGCCATGTGCATACACGCCCGCTTCGCCATCCCTTCCCGCCGCGGCAGGAGAGCAGGTCCCCCGGTAGCGTTCGGCGTTGGCAGCGATCGAACGACGCAGGAGGGGCACCATGGCACGAGGCGGGCAGGGCGAGCCCACGGACTGGGTCACCCGCGCCGCCGACGACGCCGTCCGGCACGCCGGTGAGGGCAACCCGGTCACCGTTTCCTCCGGCGCCAGTCCCTCCGGTCCGGTGCACCTGGGCAACCTGAGGGAGTTCCTCACCGTCCACTTCGTCGCCGACGAGCTGCACCGCCGCGGCACACAGGTCCGGCACCTGCACGTGTGGGACGACTATCGACCGGTTCCGCCGGGTGCCGGCTGGCGTCGATCCAGCGTGGTCGGAGCACATCGGTCGGCCGCTGTCGGCCGTGCCGGACCCGTGGGGGTGCCATGACTCCTGGGCCGAGTCACTTCAAGGCGCCCCTGCGCGCGGCGCTGGCCGACCTCGGTGTCGAGATGGAGGAGGTCTCCCAGACCGAGCGGTACCGCGCGGGGGTCTACCGGTCGCCCGTCCGCACCGCCATCGAGCGGCGCGACGAGATCGAGGCGATCCTCGCCCGCCACCGGACGAGGAAGGAGGCGGAGTCCGTCGAGTCAGACGCCGAGGAGGACCCCCCGGTCGGCCCGGCCGACGATCTCGCGCGGTTCCCGTTCAAGCCGTACTGCTCCTCCTGCGGCCGCGACACACTCGACCTCACCGACTTCACCGACCCTGTGATCAGCTACACCTGCCGGGTCTGCGGCTACCAAGGCCGGTTCGACATCGACTCCGACACCGACGGCAAGCTGGTGTGGAAGGTCGACTGGCCGATGCGGTGGGCGTTCGAGCACGTGGACTTCGAGCCCGCGGGCATGGACCACGCGACCCCCGGCTCCTCTTTCACCGTTGGCCACGAGCTCGTGGAAGGTGTCTTCGGGATGCCGCGGCCGGCCTGGTTCGGCTACGCCTTCGTCGGCTTCGCCGGTGTGCAGAAGATGTCGTCCTCGGCGGGAGGGGTGCCGACGGCCGCCGACGCGCTGCAGATCCTCGAGGCGCCGATCCTGCGCTGGCTCTACGTCCGGCGGCAGCCCCGCCAGGCGTTCAACATCGACTTCGGCCCCGAGGTGGTCCGGCTGTACGACGAGTGGGACGCCCTGGGGCGCAAGGCTGCGACCAAGCGGGACGTGGCGGTGCTCGCCTTCGAGAGGGCCGCCGCGACGTCGACCGCCGGGCCCCTGCCGGCTCCGCAGGTGGTGGTGCCGTTCCGGACGCTGGCCTCGGTCGCCGACGTGACAGCCGGTTCCGCGGAGCTGATCAGCCGCGTCATCGGCCGCGTGGGGCACGAGCACTCCTCGGTCGACGACCTGGAGCCCCGCCTGTCCCGGGCGATCAACTGGACCTCGGAGTTCGTGCCCGACTCCGAGCGGACGATCGTGCGAGAGTCACCCGACTCAGACCGACTGGCCGCGCTGTCGGCGCGGGAGGCCACGTGGCTCCGGCTGCTCCTCGACGAGCTGCCCACCGGGGAGCTCGACATCGAACCCGTCACCACGCTGGTCTACGGCGTCCCGAAGCTCGCCCTTGGCCTGGCCCTCGATGCCGGCCCGACCGACGAGGTCAAGGCCGACCAGAAGGAGTTCTTCCGACTCCTCTACAACCTGCTCGTGGGCAAGGACCGCGGCCCGCGGCTACCCACGCTGATCGTGGCCCTGGGCCCGGAGAAGGTGCGCTCCCTGTTGACACCGCCCTCGGCGCTGACCCGGGGTTAGTTAACGACGGGTCAGCGTTCGAGGAGTGCGTCGTAGGCCGTGGGGCTGGAGTCGCGCAGGAAATCGGAGCACCGATCCCACTCTTCTGACTCGCCGATCGCGCGCGCCGAGGCGGCGAGGACCGCAAGGCAGCGCAGGAAACCGCGGTTCGGCTCGTGCTCCCACGGCACCGGTCCGTGGCCCTTCCACCCGTTGCGCCGCAGCAGGTCGAGGCTGCGGTGGTAGCCGACCCGGGAGTAGGCGTAGACGGTCACGTCATCCGCCCCGCTGTCGCGTGCCCGCTCGGCCAGGGCAGCCCAGGCGAACGGCGACGCCGGATGGCGGCGTACGACGTCGGTCGGCTCGGCCCCGGAGTCCAGCTCTGCGGTGGCCGGGTCCTCCGGCAGGTGGGTGGGCGGCGGCCCGGCCATCAGGTCGGGGTGGGTCATGCGGGGTCCCCGTTCACCGGGGTCCCCGCGGAATCGGGAGCGCAGCGAGCGATTTCCGTGGGGTGGTCTGGCGGAGCGAAGCGAGCATTCGAATGGGGTGCTCATCAGACTCCCACCGACTTGCCGCTGGAGCGGAGGTTCTCGCACGCCTCGACGACCCGCGCGGCCATGCCGGCCTCGCGCGGCCTTGCCCCACGCGCGGGGGTCGTAGGCCTTCTTGTTGCCGACCTCGCCGTCGACCTTGAGCACCCCGTCGTAGTTGGTGAACATGTGGCGCGGCGACCGGGCGGGTGAAGGCGTACTGGGTGTCGGTGTCGACGTTCATCTTCACCACGCCGTAGTCGACGGCGGCGCCGATCTCCTCGGCGGTCGAACCGGACCCGCCGTGGAAGACGAGGTCGAACGGCTTCGCGCCAGGCTCCAGGCCGAGCTTCTCGACCACGGCCTCCTGGGCAGTCTTGAGGATCTCGGGGCGGAGCTTCACGTTGCCGGGCTTGTAGACGCCGTGCACGTTGCCGAACGTCAGCGCGGCCATGTAGCGGCCCTCGTCCCCGATGCCGAGCGCCTGACGGTGGCGAGCGCGTCCTCGGGGGTGGTGTAGAGCTGATCGTTGATCTCGTTCGCGACGCCGTCCTCCTCGCCGCCGACGACTCCGATCTCGACCTCGAGCATGATCCGGGCGGCCGCGCACTTCGCGAGCAGCTCCTCGGCGATCTGCAGGTTCTCGTCCAGGGGTACGGCGGAGCCGTCCCACATGTGGGACTGGAAGAGCGGGCCCTCGCCGCGGGCGACCCGCTCGGCGGAGATATCGACCAGCGGCCGGACGAAGCCGTCGAGCTTGTCCTTCGGGCAGTGGTCGGTGTGCAGCGCGATGTTGACGGGGTAGTTCTTGGCCACCTCGGCGGCGTACGCGGCGAAGGCGACCGAGCCGGTCACCATGTTCTTCACCGACGGTCCGGAGAGGTACTCCGCTCCGCCGGTCGAGACCTGGATGATGCCGTCGGAACCGGCGTCGGCGAATCCCTTGAGGGCGGCGTTGAGCGTCTGGGACGAGGACACGTTGATGGCCGGGAAGGCGAAGGCCTTCTCCTTCGCCGCGTCGAGCATCGCGGCGTAGACCTCGGGAGTGGCAATGGGCATGCGGGCGTCTCCTCGGGGCACGGTTCTGGACTCTCCCTCACCCTAGTCCCCGCAGCGGCCTGCGTGACCAGACGGCCGCTGGTCGGCGTTGATCAGGGCAGGCGGCCACCCCGCCGCACGTCCCCGAGGAGTCCACCCGTGTCCCGTCGTCGCCCGACGCCCGGCTCGTCCGCGGCTCGCCCTCGCCGCCGCGGTCGCCGCCGTCGGCCGCTCGGCGCTGCCACGCTGACCGCCCCCACGACCGCTGCCAGCACGAGCCCGCCGGCGTTCCACCCCCAGCTGGTCACCGTCGACACCCCGACCCGCGGCGACAAGGAGCGGCTGCAGACGCTCGGGCTCGACCTGACCGAGCACGCCGGCCACGACTACGTCGAGGTCGTGCTGCACACCGCCGGCCGACCTCGAGCGCGCTCGAGCGGCGACGGCTTCACCTACGACGTCCGGATCCCCGACCTGGTCGCCCGCGGCGTCGAGATCGCCGAGCTCAACGAGGCGTACGCCGCCTCCGTCGCCCGGTCCCCGCTGCCCTCGGGCCGCGACACCTACCGCACGCTCGCGGACTACAACGCCGACATGAGCCGCGCTCGCGAAGCAGCACCCGACCCTGGTCAAGCGGTTCGCAGCTCAAGCGGCCCACGCCTCGACGGCCGGAACATCTACGGCGTCGAGATCGGCCAGGGAGTCCGCCAGCCCAACCGCGGCGAGCCCACGTTCGTGCTGATGGGCCTCCACCACGCCCGCGAGTGGCCCTCGGGCGAGCTGGCCATGGAGTTCGCGGTCGACCTGGTCAAGAACTACGGCAAGAGCGACCGGATCACCCGCCTGCTCCGGCAGGCCCGCGTCGATCGTCGTACCGGTCGTCAACCTCGACGGCTTCGACCTGTCCCGCACCGACGGCGAGTACGTCGACCTGCGCGAGCTCAACGAGGACGACCCGCCGGCGGCACCGGCTCCGTCCTGGCCACGCCGGGCCACGACCTACAAGCGCAAGAACTGCCGGGTCGTCGACGGCCAGGACACCCCCGACGGCAGCTGCCGCGGCCACCGTCGACCAGCAACGGCGGCTTCGGCATCGGCGTCGACCTGAACCGCAACTACGGCGGCTTCTGGGGCGGCCCGGGCGCCGCCGCGACCGAGCCCGACCCGACGACGCTCGAGGCCGGCCCGCTCGACCCGACGTACCGCGGCGCCGAGCGCGTTCTCCGAGCCGGAGACGCAAGAACATCCAGGACCTCGTCGCCGAGCCGGCAGGTCACGATGCTGATCTCCAACCACACGTTCTCGAACCTCGTGCTGCGGCCCAACGGCGTGAACCCCAACACCGTCGGCGCCGACGGCAAGCCGGTCGGCGACGCCCCCGACGAGGCCGCGCTGAAGCGGCTCGGCGCCCGGATGGCCGCCCAGAACGGCTACGCCAACATCCACGGCTGGCAGCTCTACGACACGACCGGCACCACCGAGGACTGGTCCTACAACGCCACCGGCGGCTTCGGCTACACCTTCGAGATCGGCGCCAACGAGTTCCACCCGCCGTACCCCGAGGTCGTCGACGAGTACCTCGGCGCGGGCAAGTACGCGCGGCAAGGGCAACCGCGAGGCCTACCTGATCGCCCTCGAGCACGCCGTCGACACCCGCTATCAGCGGCGTGCTGAAGGGCAAGGCGCCGAAGGGCGCGACGATCCGGCTGGAGAAGACCTTCCGGACCCCGACCTGGGACGGGCTCGTTCAAGGACGGCGTCGACACCGCCATCACGGTCGGCGGCCGAGCACGTTCGCGTGGATCGTCAACCCGTCGACCCGGCCGGTGGTGCGCGTCCGCATCCCTACCGAGGACCTGAGCGACGACGCCGTACCGGCAGAAGGTCATCGACGGGCGGCCGACCGGCGCCGAACGAGCACACCGACCACGAGTTCGTGCTCGAACAGGCCGTGCCGACCTGTGCCGCACCACGCTGGACTGGCCGACGCCCGACGACCTCGACCTCGAGGTCTACCGCAAGGGCGCGGACGGCAAGCTCACCGAGGTCGGCAGCTCCGGCAACTTCGTCGGGCGAGAAGGAGCGCGTCGAGATCCCCGACGCCGCCGGCCGGCACCTACGTGCTGCGGGTGATCAACTTCGCCTCCGCCGCGCCGAGCCTACACCCTCACCGAGGGGCTGTTCAACGCGGTCACCCGGCACACCGCGGGCAAGCGCGAGCGCTACACGCTGACCTGCGAGAAGAACGGCAAGGTCCTGCAGACCAGCGCCGTCTTCATCGGCCGCGGCGAGGCGAAGCGGGTCGACTTCTCGGAGTGCCGTCGAAAGTTCTGACCGCGCCGCTGACCCGCCCGAAAGTTTCGGGCGGGTCAGCGGGATTTCAGGTCAGTTTCGGGCGGGTCAGCGCTTCAGGGACCACCCCGCCAGGCGGTGTCGCCGGACAGGTCGGCGTACGCGCGGATCCAGGCGTGCATGGCGATCGCCGCGGCGGCGCTGGCGTTGATCGAGCGGGTAGAGCCGAACTGCGCGATCGAGAACGTCCCGTCGCACGACCTCGCGCGCGGCCTCGGACAGCCCCGGGCCCTCCTGGCCGAACAGGAAGCAGACCCGGCGCGGCAGCTCCATCGTCTCCAGGTGCTCCGACCCGGGCAGGTTGTCGATGCCGAGCAGCCGCACCCCGTCGGTCGTGGAGGTACGCCGCCAGGTCGGCGGCCGTCGCGTGGTGCCGGACGTGCTGGTAGCGGTCGGTCACCATCGCCCCGCGCCGGTTCCAGCGCCGGTTGCCGACGATGTGCACCTCGGCGGCGAGGAAGGCGTTGGCGGTCCGCACGATGGTGCCGATGTTGAAGTCGTGCTGCCAGTTCTCGATGGCGACGTGGAAGTCGTGCCGGCGGGTGTCGAGGTCGGCCCGGATCGCCTCGAGGGTCCAGTACCGGTAGCGGTCGACCACGTTGCGCCGGTCGCCCTCGGCGAGCAGCTGGGCGTCGTACTGCTCGCCCTCGGGCCACGCGCCCGTCCCACGGCCCGACACCGACCTCCGCGCGGGCCGTGCGGCATCGGGTCGTACGGCGCGCGCGGCTGATCGTCCATGGCCCGGACCCTAAACGTTCACGTTCCCGTTGGGGCGCCGCGGTTAGGGTTGACCGCGTGGGCGCACTCGTGGAGCTCACTCCACTGCTGCTGGGCATGGACTGGATGGACCCCAGAGTGGCTCCTGGCCGAGTTCGGCCAGGAGCTCTTCTGGCTGAGCCTGGCGATCATCTTCGTCGAGTGCGGGCTGTTCTTCCCGTTCCTGCCCGGCGACACCCTGCTGTTCGCGATGGGGCTGTTCATCCCGTCCGAGCAGATCGACGTCTTCCCCGGCGGTCCCGCTCGTCGAGCTGTCGATCGCCGCTGCGTGCTGCTGACGATCGCGGCCTTCCTCGGCAACGTCGCCGGCTACGAGATCGGCCGCGCCATCGGCCCGCCGCTCTACGAGCGCGACGGCCGGATCCTCAAGCGCAAGTACTTCGACCAGACCCACGCCTTCTTCGACAAGCACGGCAACAAGGCGCTGGTGATCGGCCGGTTCGTGCCGTTCGTGCGCACCTACATCACCGTGGTCGCCGGCGTGACCGCTGATGGAGCGGCGCCGGTTCTTCATGTGGAGCGCCGTCGGCGCCGTGCTCTGGGTGCTCAGCATCACCCTGCTGGGCTACTTCCTCGGCTCGGCGTTCCCGTCGCTGGGCGAGAACATCGACAAGGCGATCATCGTGATCCTGGCGTTCTCGGTGATCCCGGTCGCCTACGAGTGGTGGCGGCACCGGCGTACGAGCGGTCCCGAGGCCGAGGACAACGACGCCGACGGCGTGCCCGACCGGACATCTCCGGGTTCGACACCGACCCGCGCACGCCGTAGTCGCGCTAGGGCGCGACGGCGTCCAGCTCGGCCTTGGTGAGCACCGGCCGCACCTCGAGCCCGACGTCGGCCAGCGGGTTCTCCCCCTCGGGGCTGCGGTCGATCGCGCAGACCACGACCTCGACGACGGCGCCCGCGTCGCGCAGCGCCTGCGTGGCGTCGCGCACGGCGCCGCCGGTGGTGATCACGTCCTCGATCAGCGTGACCCGGCGCCCGGCGACGTCGGGACCCTCGGCCAGCTTGCAGGTGCCGTACTCCTTGGCCTGCTTGCGCACGAACAGCGCGGGCTGGCCGGTCAGGCTGCTCACCATCGTCGCGATCGGGATGCCGCCGAGCTCGAGCCCGCCGAGCAGCTCGGTGTCGCTCGGGCAGCAGCTGCGACCATCGGCCCGGGCGACCCGGGCCAGCAGGGTGGGGTCGGCCTCGAAGAGGTACTTGTCGAAGTACTCGCTGGCGACCTGGCCGGAGCGGAGCGTGAACTCCCCGGTCAGCCGGCAGCAGCCGTCGATGTCGCGGGCGAGATCGGGATCGGGTCGGGGTATGTCGCTCACGGCGCCCATCATGGCGCACACGACTCCGCCCCGGGCGGCTAGCCTCGACCCCATGCTCGCCCGTCGCCTGCAGGGGATCCCGCCGACGATCTTCTCCGAGATGTCCGCGCTCGCGGTGCGCACGGGCTCGGTCAACCTCGGGCCAGGGGTTCCCCGACGTCGACGGGCCGCCCGCGGTGATCGCGCGGGCGGTCGAGGCGCTCGAGGGCGGCGCGAACCAGTACGCCCCGGGCATCGGCGTCCCCGCGCTGCGTGAGGCGATCGCCCGGCACCAGGAGCGGCACTACGGGCTCGACCTCGACCCCGACCGCCAGGTCGTCGTCACCACCGGCTGCACCGAAGGCGTCGCGGCCGCGCTGCTCGGGCTGGTGGACGAGGGCGACGAGGTGGTCGTGCTCGAGCCCTACTACGACTCCTACGTCGCGATGATCCAGATGGCGGGAGGCGTACGCCGCCCGGTCACCCTGCGCGCACCGGACTTCCGCCTCGACGTCGACGAGCTCCGCGCGGCCGTCGGCGCCGCGGACCCGGTTCGTCCTGCTCAACAGCCCGCACAACCCGACCGGCACCGTGCTGACCCGCGAGGAGCTGCAGGCGGTCGCGGACGTCGCGATCGAGCACGACCTGGTCGTGATCACCGACGAGGTCTACGAGCACCTGGTCTTCGACGACCACGAGCACGTCCCGCTGGCCACCCTGCCCGGCATGTTCGAGCGCACCCTGACCCTCTCCAGCGCCGGCAAGTCCTACTCGTTCACCGGGTGGAAGGTCGGCTGGGCCACCGGCCCGGCCGAGCTGGTCGACGCCGTGCTCGCGGCGAAGCAGTGGCTGACGTTCACCTCCGGCTCCCCGCTCCAGCCGGCGGTCGCCCACGCGCTGGACGACGAGCCGGACTTCCCGCGCGAGCTCGCCGCGGACCTGCAGAAGCGACGCGACCTGCTGTGCTCCGGCCTCGCCGAGGTCGGCCTCGACGTCCGGGTCCCGGAGGGCACCTACTTCGCGCTCACCGACGTCAGCGACCTCGGCTGGGAGGACGGCCTGTCGTTCTGCCTCGCCCTGCCCGAGCGGGCCGGGCGTGGTCGCGATCCCGACGCAGGGCTTCCACGACGACCGACGCCGGCCGGCACCTCGTGCGCTGGGCGTTCTGCAAGGACGCGTCGGTGATCGAGGACGGCCTGCGCCGGCTGGGGGACGCGCGTTTGCGCGCCTAGACCCGGCGAGGGGTCAGTACTGCGTCATCCCAGGAATGGCCTGGCCGGGCTGCCGTCCCTTGCCCTGGAACCACTCGTTGGCACCGCCGACGAACAGCAGCACGATCACGGCGACCGCCGCGAGCAGGGTGACCGCGGAGACCAGGCTGCCGATGGCGAGCAGGCTGAACAGCGCCGTCACCGCTGATGACACGACGAGCGTGATCCGGGCCGCGTTGGACCGGCGCAGGACGAGC
This sequence comes from uncultured Actinomycetota bacterium, assembly GCA_963830755.1. GTDB lineage: Bacteria > Actinomycetota > Actinomycetes > Propionibacteriales > Nocardioidaceae > Nocardioides. The sequence continues at coordinate 131,238 of CAWHNI010000002.1, forward strand.
ACGGCCAGGATGCAGCGCGATCAGGCACCAGATCAGCGAACACGGCAACGATGGCCACGATCACGCCGACAGAGTCGGCGGAGATGCCGGCGTCCTCGAAGCCGGGCTGCCTCGTGATCTCATCGAGCACCTCATCCCTCGCCACCACCAGCGCGATGAGGATGAACGCGTAGAACAGCAGGGAGAGGCCCGAGAAGATCAGGGTGATCACCGCGCGCCGGTCACCGTGCCCGGACGCTTGTCGCTGCCAGGACCGCCGTACGGGTAGCCGGGCTGACCGTACGCCGGCTGCTGCTGGCCGCCGGCGGCTGCTGGCCGTAGGGGGGCGGCTGAGTCGACTGGCCGTAGGGGGCGGCTGGGCCGGCTGGCCGTAGGGGTTCTGCTGCTGCGGCGGCGGGTCGCCGTAGGGGCTCTGCTGCGCCGGCTGCTCACCGTAGGGGCTCGCGGGCTGACCTGAGGGTGGTTGCCCATAGGGGTTCTGACTCGGCGGTGGGCCGTAGGGGGAGCCGCCGGTGTCCCGCTGTTGGAGTCACTCATGGGTGCATTGGATCACGGGCGGCGAACCACGCGCGCACCTCGGGCCGGAGCAGCAACGAGAACGTCACCGCGCAGCCGAAGCGGGGAGCACCATCAGCACCGACTCAACGATGCCACCAGGCAGGCGGCGCCGGCGCCAGCCGCGGAGGCCAGCAGGGCGACTCGGGCCCAGGGCGCCCGGCGGAGGACGAACACGGCCAGAACCACCGCGACCAGTGCCCACACCACCGTGACCCCGGCCGTGACGTAGGTGGCGACCTGGACCGCGCGGTCGGTCAGCCCCTGGTCTCCGAGGTCGGGGTTCTGCCGGCGCAGCTCCTCGAGGATCAGCTCGGGCTGGAGTGCGACCACCAGGGCGCTCAGCGCCATCAGCACGGCCGCCGGCCCGGAGATCACCCAGGTCAGGACGCAGGCCCACATCACGGCGGCCGGGCGGCCGTCCGGCTGGCCCGCTCCGACCGGCGGGGACGCGGCGGGCGTCCCGAATCCCTGATGCGGTCTGGGCGCCGTGGCCGGTGCCTGCTGCGCAGGGGGCGCGGACGGGGGGGCCTCGGGCGGAGGCGGCGGCCAGACGGCGGCGGACCGTTCGCGGCGTCTTGGGCGGCGGGACGCCGTCGAACCAGTCGCGCGACGGCTCGAGCCACAGCAGGACCGCGGACGCGGCGACCACCGAGGAGAGGAAACCGCCGACCACCACGCCGGTGAAGAACAGCGGGACCGCCACCACCGTGACTCCGAGCCGGGCGCTGCGGTTGCGCCGGAGGACGTGGAAGCCGAGGATCGCGGCCGCGGCCGCGCACCCCGCCGCCACCATCGACACGGTCCGCAGCACCAACAGGGCGCCGGAGACGTCGAGGCCGAGCCCCGGCCGGGCGGCTCGGACAGGAACTGCGAGACCGCCTCGCGGGTCTCCAGGGTGTTCAGGCTGGTGATCGTCTCGAAGACGTCGCGACGACCAGGACCGAGCCGCCCATGATCATCCAGCCGGCCATGGTCACCTGGCGCGGGCGCGGAAGCGGCTCAGTCACTCGTGACTCCGTCACAGGGGTCATCTCGTGATTCCATCACGCGGGCGTGAGCGCGAGACCGTCGGCCGCGCGGTCGACGTCGACCTGCCGCCGTCGTCGACCTCGCCCGAGATCAGCAGCTTCGCGAGCGGGTCGCCGATCGCGGTCTGGATCAGCCGTCGCAGCGGCCGGGCGCCGTACGCCGGGTCGTAGCCGGTGTCGGCCAGCCAGGCCCGGGCGGCCTCGGTCACGGTGATCGTGATCCGGCGACGCGCCAGCCGCTTCTCGAGCAGCGCGAGCTGCAGGTCCACGATGCGGGCGAGGTCGTCCTGGGTGAGCGCGTCGAAGAGCACGATCTCGTCGAGCCGGTTGAGGAACTCCGGCTTGAACGACTGCCGCACCACCGCCAGCACCGACTCCTTCTTCTTCTCCGGTTCCAGCGTGGGGTCGACGAGGTACGACGACCCGAGGTTGCTGGTCAGGATCAGCAGCGTGTTGCGGAAGTCGACGGTGCGGCCCTGGCCGTCGGTCAGCCGGCCGTCGTCGAGCACCTGCAGCAGGATGTCGAAGACCTCGGGGTGGGCCTTCTCGACCTCGTCGAGCAGCACCACGGAGTAGGGCCGCCGGCGCACGGCCTCGGTGAGCTGGCCGCCCTCGTCGTAGCCGACGTAACCCGGAGGGGCGCCGACCAGCCGGGCGACCGAGTGCTTCTCGGAGTACTCGCTCATGTCGATGCGCACGATCGCCCGCTCGTCGTCGAACAGGAAGTCGGCGAGCGCCCGGGCCAGCTCGGTCTTGCCGGTGCCGGTGGGGCCGAGGAACAGGAACGAGCCGGTCGGCCGGTTGGGGTCGCTGATGCCGGCTCGGGAACGGCGTACGGCGTCGCTCACGGCAGTGACGGCGTCGCGCTGGCCGATCAGGCGCTCGCCGATGACCGCCTCCATCTCCAGCAGCTTGGCGGTCTCGCCCTGGAGCATCCGGCCGGTCGGGATGCCGGTCCAGGCCTCCACCACCTCGGCGATCTGCTCGGCGCCGACCTCCTCGCCGACCAGCGGCTCCGACCTCGGACTTCTCCGGTCGACGACCGCCTGCGAGCTTCCGCTCGAGCTCGGGGATCGACCGTAGTGGATCTTGCTGGCCGCCTCGAGGTTGCCCTCGCGCAGCAGCCGGTCGGCCTCGATCCGGAGCTGGTCGAGCTGGCGGCGCAGCTCGCCCTCACCCTCGAGCGAGGACTTCTCCTGCTCCCAGCGCGCCTCGAGGCCGCGCAGCTCCTCCTCCCGGTCGGCGAGGTCGGCGCGCAGCTTCTCGAGCCGCTCGACCGAGGCGTCGTCGCGTCTCCTTCTCCAGGGCGAACTCCTCCATCTTCAGCCGGTCGACCAGCCGCCGGAGCTGGTCGATCTCCTCGGGGGTGGACTCGTGCTCCATCCGCAGCCGGGACGCCGCCTCGTCGATCAGGTCGATCGCCTTGTCGGGCAGCTGCCGGCCGGTGATGTAGCGGTCGGAGAGGGTGGCGGCCGCGACCAGCGCGGCGTCGGTGATCCGGACGCCGTGGTGGGCTTCGTACTTCTCCTGGATGCCGCGCAGGATCTGGATGGTGTCCTCGACGCTGGGCTCGCCGACGAAGACCTGCTGGAAGCGCCGCTCGAGAGCGGGGTCCTTCTCGATCCGCTCGCGGTACTCGTCGAGCGTGGTCGCGCCGATCATGTGCAGCTCGCCCCGGGCCAGCATCGGCTTGAGCATGTTGCCGGCGTCCATGGCGGAGTCTCCGCCGGCGCCCGCACCGACGACGGTGTGCAGCTCGTCGATGAACGTGATGACCTGGCCGCCGGCGTCCTTGATCTCCTCGAGGACGGCCTTGAGCCGCTCCTCGAACTCGCCGCGGTACTTCGCGCCCGCCACCATCGCGGCCAGGTCGAGGGCGAGCACCCGGCGACCCTTGAGCGAGTCGGGGACGTCACCGGCGACCACGCGCTGGGCGAGGCCCTCGACCACGGCGGTCTTGCCGACACCGGGCTCGCCGATCAGGACCGGGTTGTTCTTGGTCCGCCGGCTCAGCACCTGGATGACCCGCCGGATCTCGGCGTCGCGCCCGATCACGGGGTCGAGGCGGCCTTCCCGCGCCGACTCGGTCAGGTCGACGGAGTACTTCTCGAGGGCGTCGTACGTCGACTCGGCCTCCTGACTGGTCACCCGGCGGTTGCCGCGGACCGCCGTCAGGCCCTCACGCAGCCCCGCCTCGGTCAGTCCGGCTTCCAGCAGCACCTGCTGGGCCGGGCTCTGGGTGCCGGCGAGCGCGATCAGGAGGTGCTCGGTGGCGACGTAGTCGTCCTTCATCGAGGCCGCGAGGTCGAGGGCACCGGCGAGCACCCGGGTGAGCGCCGCGGAGGCACCGGGCTGCTGCACCGTGGCGCCGGTGGCCCGAGGCAGGGTGGCCTCCACCTGCTGCGCCCGGACCTTCAGCTGGTCCGGATCGACGCCGGCCTTGGCGACCAGGCTGCGGGTGGTGCCGTCGGACTGGTCGAGCAGCGCGACGAGCAGATGGATCGGCTCGGTCGAGGTGTTGCCGGCCTTCGTCGCCGAAAGCTGGGCAGCCTCGATCGCCTCCCGGCTGCGGGTGGTGAACTTCTCGATCCCGAACTGGCTCATGTTGCTCCTGCGGCGTGGTCGTGGCTCGAGGACGGCACCAGTGTCGTCCTCACCCGTTCAACGCACCAGAAGTTGAGTCTGTTCCACTCAACTTGTCCCGATGTCCCCGCTCGAAATCACCGGGGGTTCTGTTCCGAATCCCTCCCACGAACTTGTCCGTGGAATAAGATTCGAAGACGCTCTGTCGTACAACATCTCGGGAGGGGGACGCATGGCCACGTTCGGCAAGCGGGTGCAGCCCAAGCACCGGGCAGATCCGAGCACCCGCAGAGAGGTGACCCCTCCCGCGCCGCGGCCCGGGTCTCACGCAGCCCCTGTCGCTCCGGCACCGGACGCCGCAGCACCGGTCCTGCCCCCGGCGTCGACACCCGCTCCGGCCGCACCCGAGCTCGAGATGCCGGCTGCGCCCGAGCTGCCGGCAGCACCTGTCTCGGTCAGCGAGCCGGAGCCGCCGACGCGCGAGACGGGCACCCTGCGCGTGCTGGTCGTCGACGACAACGAGGACGTGCGCGGGCTGCTGCGGATCGCCTTCGCCCGCAACGACATCCAGGTCGTCGGCGCCGCCGGCGACTCCCGTGAGGCGCTCGCGATGGCGCAGCACGACCGACCCGACATCATCCTGCTCGACGTCAACCTGCCCGAGGTGGCCGGCCTCGACCTCCTCCCGCTGCTCCGCGAGCACTGCCCGCAGGCCAGGGTGGTCATGTTCTCGGCCCAGTGCACCAACCAGGTGACCGAGACGGCCATGCAGCGCGGCGCCGTGGGTTTTGTCGAGAAGGGCGTCTCGATGAAGAACGTCGTCGCGCACCTGCAGGCGGTGGCCCACGCACCCGAGGGACAGATCGTGGAGCCGTTCCCGCTCAAGGTCTACCCCTAGCTCGGTCTCGACACGCCGGTCGCGACTTCGTCCCTCGGTCGCGCGGCTCGCTCGACCACCATCAGCGGATCCCTGCCGCGGATCCGCTAGTCCGACGACGGCGACTCCCCGGGGTCAGGCTCGGGCGGCATGCCGTGCGGCGGGAACGACGTACCGGATTCGGGCTCCTCGTCGACCAGACAGGTACGGCAGAAGTCCTCACCGAACGGCGTGAGGTGGATGCTGCGGCGGACAACCTTGGAGAACTTCACCGAGTGCATCGCCGCGAGGACGTCCGGCTGCGCCTCGACCACCTGGTACTCGAGCGGGTCGCGCAGCGCCTCCCGGGAGAACCAGACGAGCCCGAGCCGGAACAGGTTGTTGAGGTAGGACGGAACCTGGTCGAGGTGACGGCAGCCGGCCCGACCGCCGATCATCGTCATCCCGGGGGCGACCAGCTGGCTGTGGACCATCCCGACCGGACCGCCGGTGCGCACGTCGACGCTGGGCTGGGGCCCTCCTTGCAGCAGGAGGACGAGGATCCGGGCTTCGTCGGGGGCCAGGTCGTCGAGGATGCGTTCGTACGCCGGGTGGGCGGCGTCGTCGTTCCACACGTCGCGGGAGCGCTCGAGGAGCTCGGCACCGCGCTCCCGGAGGGTCAACCCATCGTGGCGGTCGGCGCCGCTGTCGTACTCAGGCGGCTCGGCCAGCTCGCCCAGCGACTCCCCGGCCGAGGTCAGGGCCCTCGCGAGCGGCACGCCTGAGGACACCGCCCTGGCCAGCCCGCCGATCACTGACGCCGCCTCGGTCGCGTCCCTGGCCAGCGCAGCGGCCTCGCCCGGGTCGCTCACCGCGCGCATCATCCGGCGTCCGGCGCGGGCGGTGGTGCGGACACCCCACTCCGTGCTGTGCCAGCAGGCGGCCGCCGCGACCCGGGCCAGACCCGGCAGAGCCTCCACGGCGGGGGCAAATGCCGGGGGCGCGCTGCCGTTGCGCGAGACCGGGGTGATCTCGCGGACCTCCTCGAACTCGTCGTCCGTCATGCGCCAACTCCGAATATCCACAGGTGCAGGAACCCGCCCCCCAGTCCCATGATCGCGCCATGGGCGTAGAGCATCCACTCGTCCTCGCGAATCGCGGCCCGCATCATCTCCACGAAGTCAGACGGCGGCAGCTCCTTGGTCCGGGTGGCGACGAGGACCCGGATCTTCTCGGCCTGCCGCTTGCTGAAGGCCTCGTCCTTGAAGGGACTGATCGTGCGGCCCACGGCTTCGCGCGCAACAGACTCCCGGATCGTGTCGAACCTGTCCGGTCCGACCGCGACCCGGACCGCGGCCCGTGCCGGTCCGGCCGCCTTGTCGATCGCCGGCCGAAGTGCGGTCGCCAGCATCTGTCGGGTGCGGTCCCCGCGTGGCCCGTCCAGCAGGAAGTCGCCGATCCGTTCGAGGGTGATCACGTCGTCGGCGATGATCCGGGCGTAGACCTCGGCGGCCTGGTCCTGGCGACGCGGGAACAGCCCGTGCACCTTGATCCCGAGGATGCGGCGCTCCTCCGCCGGTTCGAAGATCAGCCACATCCCGAGCGCGTTCGTGACCCATCCGACGATCACACCGAGCACGGGCAGCAGCCACCACTGGCCGAATGCGTGGTCGGCGAAGGCGACCGGGATGCCGAGCAGGAACCCGAAGACGAATCCGAACGCCACCATCAGGTTGAGCTCCCGCTGACCGAAGTCGCGGAAGATCCGGACCACCAGGGCGGGGTCGTTGCGGAAGTGGTCGATCACCATGATCTTCGGGTCGAGCAGCTGGTCGATGTGGTTCCCGATCTCGTCGGTCACCCGACCCACGACCGAGGGCAGCTGGGCCTGGACCCGCTCGACCACCGCCTCGCGCACCGGGCGGGGCAGGTCCCGCCACAACCGTGGATGCTCCTTGCGCATGACCTCGTCGACGAGCTGCGGGATCTCGGGACGGAAGACGGTGACGATGTGCTCGGCGATCTGGTCCGGCTCGAGCTGCTGGTAGAAGTCCGACGGCGTGCCCAGCTTGGCGATCGCCTTGTCGACCGCGATGCTCCCCATCTTGGCGGCACGGGCGGGGATGATCCCCTGCCACCCGATGCCGCCTTGCAGCACTCCGGGCACCTCCTGGACCTTGCGCGGCAGCACCGTGGCCAGCTCGCGCATGCCCGGGATCCTCACGCCGCGGAAGCGGACCGGGCTGAAGAGCATCACCAGCCCGGACCAGTTGATCAACCAGCCGACGACGCCGGTGAAGACGGGGATCGTGAGGAAGTGGAGCCAGTCGATGTCGCGGAAGAACTCCCCGATCACTGCCTCACCCCCTGTCGGGTCGTCCTCCGCTCGAAGGGTATCGGTGGTTGAGGAGTGAGCGGCACCGAGCGTCTCGAAACCCTCGGCGGGGAGGGTGCCCGCGTCAGCGCCGCGCGAGATGCGCGCGCGCCACCGGTGACTCCCGGACGGCGCCGCCGGCGGCAACATGGTCGGCCTGTGCCCGGAGCAGCTTCACGACGGCTCCCCGCTGGGGCGCCCAGCGCTCGATCTGGTCGGCCAGGGTGCGAAGGAACTCCGGCGACAGGCTGCGGTCGCCGCCCAGGTCGACCGCGACCAGCGCCAGGTACGTCGGCGTCCGCCGCCCCGCCCCACGGACCTCCAGCAATGCCTGGCCGCCACTGCTCCTGACCCGGAGGTCGGAGGCGTCGGCCCAGGCCACCGAACGGCGCCACACCCCGCCCACCTCGCGGACCAGGAGCCCACGGTCGGGGTCGAGCCAGGAGCGACGTGTCACCAGGAACCCGACGAAGCCGAGGAAGAGCAGGCCGACCACCACGGCCGCGACCCGGTTGCCGACCGGCTGGGTCAGGAACGCCCAGACCACGACTGCGGGCACGCCCAGTGCGGCGGCGGCGACCGAGAGCCACATCGTGGCCGAGCGGCTGAGCAGCCGTGGGACCGGGATCCGCTCAGCCACGCAGCGTCACCGCCTCGGCGCGGACCGCGGACACCGCGTCGGCCAACCTCCTCCGCGCGGCGTCGGCGGCCAACGGCTCGGCCACCAGCGGCGGCGTTCCGGCCTCGATGCACCAGCACCCTTCGGGGCCGGACAGCAGCGCGAACACGGGCGGCTGGTCGTCCCCGGGGCGGCGGACCACGACGTCGGCCCGCACGAAGGCCGCGCCCAGTCGTTCGAGCACGGCATCGGGCGGCGTCGGATCACCAGCTGACGCCTCGACCGGGAGCGCCGGCCCGTCGCCGTCACCCGCGCTCGGGGTGGACGGCCGCCCCGACGGCCAGCTCCGCGAGCCGGCTTCGCTCCGCCAGTGCGAACCGGTGCATCCCGTCCCGGCTGACCTCCTCGAGCAGGACGACGTCGTCGACGAGGTGGGCGTACCAGAAGTCCTGGGTGGCGGCGGTCGTCCGGGCCACGGCGACGACCACCTGGGCAGCCTCACGCAGGGCGATGACGGAGCGGATGTCCTGGCGGACCATCAGCTCGACGCTGCCGTCACGGAGGGCGGTCGCGGCCGCGATCGCCTCCGGGCGTCGGGGGCTCGACGACGCCGCGGGCCACCAGGGAGCGGTACGCCGACCGGCGCGCGGTCTCGCGGTCTGCCTCGGGCGAGGTCGTCCAGGAACGGCATCACCGGCATCGCGCCGGGTCGGGCGACGACGGAGAGCTCCTCGTCGGTCAGGACGTCGACGAAGACGGGGTCGGACTCGGCGGCGGGCACGGGGACGAACCTAGAGCAACCCGAAGCTGACCGTGTCCAGGGCCGAGGACCCCACGTCCTTGCAGGGTCTCCCCGGCGTCCTCGAGCCGGTCGCCGGCCCAGTCGGTCGCCGCGCTCGCGGCGTCGTAGGCGTCGCCCAGCCGGTCGCCGGTCCAGTTCGAGGGCGGCGCTCACCGAACGCCGTGATGTCGTCCCAGTGGTCGTAGACGTAGTTGCCGAGGGTCCAGGCGCCGTAGCCGAGGACGGCCGCACCGGCGATGCCGACGCCGACCGGACCGAGGGCGATCAGGCCGGCGGAGCTGGCCAGCAGGGCCCCGCCGCCCGCGGCGCCGGCGAGCCCGAAGCCGCGGGTCGCCCAGCCGCGGGCACCGTCGTACCCGCCGCCGGTGACCGCGTCGAACGCGCCGGTGGCGACGGTGAGGGGGAGGAAGGCCTTGCCGGCGATCCTGGCCGCGCGGCTGCCGATCAGGAAGCGCGCCAGGCCGCCGTCGGCCTTGCCGTTCATGAAGGCCTTGAGCGCGTCGTCGCTGGCACCCATGTTGCGCAGGAACGTCTGGTAGTCGGTGATCGGCGCCGAGGACGCCTTGAGGAAGTCGAGGAAGGACCTGGACCGGCCGAAGAGGCCCACGGCCTTCTTCAGGACCAGGCCGAGGGCGACCGCTCCGCCGGCGGTGCCGAGGGCGCCGAGCAGGTCCCGGCTGGTCGATCGCCCGCTCGATGTAGGCCTCGACCGCGGACTCCAGGGTCTGCGGGATGTCGATCCCGCCCAGCGCTTCGCCGGTCGCCGCGTCGGCGGTGCCGACCACGGTCAGGGCGGCGCCGATGTCGCTGGCGAGGGCACCGGCACGGTCGTTGAGCCGATCCTGCTCGGCATTCCGGTCGGCAGCCGCGGCCGCGGCGTTCTCGGGCGAGGTCAGCACCGGCGGCAGGGTGGGCGCCGTGACGCTGCCGTCGTCGCCGACCGTGAAACCCTCGGCCTCGGCCCCGGCGATCGTGTTGAACAGCCGGGTCCGGGCGTGGCCGATGTCGGTGGCCCCGGTCCTGAGGGCGGCTGCGGGCGAGGTCGAGGGCATCGGCGAGCCGGGCGCCGGTCCGCGCCTCTTCGGCCGCCCGCTCGCTGGCCGCCATCGCCCAGTAGCCCCGGGCCTCGGTCAGCGCCTGCTCCAGAGTCCGGGACAGGGCCCGGGCCTGCTGGTCGACCTGGGTCGACGCCTCGCCGACGGCGGCGGCGGCAGTGTCGAGCTCAGCCGGACGCCACGACCTCACCTGGGCGATGGTCAGGCCGGTCATCCGGGGTCCCTGCGGAATCGTGGAGCGCCAGCGGAGCGATTTCGTGGGGTGGTGTTCATGGGCCGACCGGCCCGAATCCCGAGGCAACGCCGTGGTCGGTGCCGGCGAAGTCGCGGGCGCTGGTGCGGGCTGCTCCGGCGAGCGCCTGCAATCCCTCGGAGTAGACCTGGACCGCGGCGCCGAGCCGGGTGGACACCCACAGGCAGGACTGGCTCGTCTGGGAGCCGACCAGCGCGTCGGAGACGGTCGGAGAAGGGTCCGGCCACGTCGAGGCCGGCGAGCGCACCCCGCCGACGCCTTCGACCTGGCCGGCCGCGTCGGTCGAGGCCCCCGGGGTCAACAATGAGCATGAGGCGCGTTCTACCCCACGTCCGGCGCGGATCGACACCCCCCAAATGTGGTGCGCGGTCAGCGGCCGCGGCGCCAGACGACCATGGACTGGCCGGGCGGGGGCTGCGGAGCACGGGAGCCGGTTGGACGCGGCCGTCGGTACGCCGGCGCTGAGCGGCCTGGCGCAGCGCCTCCCGGGTGGCCTCCAGCTCGGCGACCAGCTCCTCGTTGCGGGCACGCAGGGCGGTCGACCTGGTCTCGAGCTCGAGCAGCCGGCGTACGCCCTCGATGCCGATGCCGGCGGAGGTGAGCTCGGCGATCGAGCGCAGCAGCTCGATGTCGCGGTGGGAGTAGCGGCGGCCGCCGCCGACGGTGCGGCCCGGGCGTGATCAGGCCCATCCGCTCGTAGGCGCGCAGCGTCTGCGGGTGCAGCCCGGTGAGCTCGGCGGCGACGCTGATGACGTAGACGGCGGCGTCGGGCCCGGGCGTGCTGCGAACGGGCTGCTCACGCTGCGCGCCCTCGAACAGGTTGGCGCGCAGCGGCTTGCCGGCGGTGGCGGCGCGGTAGGCCTCGACCGCCTCGCGGGCCGCGCTGGTCGAGCACCGCGGGCACCTGCACCTCGACGGTGGCCAGCAGGTCGCCCGTCGGTGCCGTCGGTGCGCCGCGCGCCCTTGCCGCGGACCCGGAAGGTGCGGCCGTTGGGGGTGCCGGGCGGGATCTTGAGCGTGACCGGCGCGCCGCCCAGCGTCGGGACCTTGATCTCGGCGCCGAGCGCGGCCTCGTCGAACGAGACCGGGACGTCGAGGGTGAGGTTGTCGCCCTTGCGGCCGAAGAGCGCGGTGCGGGACTGACCTTGACGTGGACGAAGAGGTCGCCGGCCGGGCCGCCGTTCTCGCCGGCCGCGCCCTTGCCCTTGAGCCGGATCCGCTGGCCGTCCTTGACCCCGGCGGGGATCCGGGCCTGGATCGTGCGCGCGGACATGCCCGCGGCCGGAGCCGTGGCAGGTGGGGCAGGGCTCGTCGTAGACGAGCTGCCGGCCGCCGCAGGCCGGGCAGGTCTCGTTCATCGAGAACGCGCCGCCGACCGACGCGACGATGAAGCCCGCGCCCTCGCACTCGGGGCAGATGTGGGGCTTGGTGCCCGGCTTGCCGCCGGTGCCGTGAGCAGTCGGGGCAGGGCGCGTCGGAGGTCAGCCGCAGCGAGATCGTGACGCCGTCGAGCGCGTCGGTGAAGCCGATCGTCGCGGTGGTCTCGACGTCGGCGCCCCGCTGCGGGCGGCGCGGCTGCTGTCGGGTCCGGCCACGCTGCCGAACAGGTCGCCGAACATGTCGCCGAAGCCCGCCGCCCCGGCCGGCGCGGTCGCGCGAACAGGTCGTTGATGTCGAAGCCCGCCGCCCCGCCCTGGCCGCCGAGCCGCCGCGGGAACCCGCCCGAAGCCGCCGGAGCCGTACAGCCGCGCGCATCTCGTCGTACTTCTTGCGCTTCTCGGGGTCGCCGACGACGTCGTAGGCCTCGGCGACCGCCTTGAACCTGTCGTGCTTGGCGGTGTCGCCGGGGTTGGAGTCGGGGTGGTTGGCGCGCGCGAGCTTGCGGTAGGCCTTCTTGATGTCGTCCGGCCGAGGCGTCCTTGGCGACGCCGAGGACGTCGTAGAAGTCCTTGCTGGCCCAGTCGGCCCGCATGCCGTCGCTGGTGCTCACCGCGCACCTCCCTCCGTCAGTCGGTGCCGTGCTCGCTCGGCCGGGGGTTCGTCGATCGCCCCTCGCGGGTCGGACCGCTCGGGCGGGTCGACCACCAGCACCTGCGCGGCGCGCACCACCCGGTCGCCGATCCGGTAGCCGGCCTTGGCGACCACCTTGCAGGTGGTCACCTCGACGTCGGGGTCCTCCCCGATGTGGGAGAGGGCCTCGTGGATGGTCGGGGTCGAACGGCGTCGCCGAGCGCGCCGAACTTGGTCAGCCCGAGGCCGGTGACGACCCGCTCGAGCTGCTCGGCGACGGCCTGGAAGCCGCCGTCGAGGTCGCCGTGCTCGCGGGCCCGGTCGATGGTGTCGAGGACGTCGATGATCGGCGCCAGCGCGAGGTACGTCGCGTTCTCGCCGGATCAGCTCCCGGTCGCGGTCGACCCGGCGCTTGTAGTTGAGGAACTCCGCCTGCAGCCGCTGCAGGTCGGCGGTCCGCTCGGCGAGCGCGCATCTGCGTCACGGTCAGCTCGTCGCCGGCCGCCTGGCCTGCGCGGGCGCCTCGTCGAGCCTCGGTCTCGTCGGCCATCGTCCTCGGCGCCCTCGCCGGCCGGCGGCCGGCTCCTCCTCGCGGAGGGGGCCTCGGCCGGTCGGCTGCGTCGGCCGTCTCGCCGGCCGGCCGTCGGCCCGCGGAGCCCTCCGGACGCCGTGGTGGGCCTGGGTCACTTGTTCTCACCCTCGGTGCCGTCGGTGGCCGTCGCCGGCTCGTCGGCTCGTCGACGATCTCGGCGTCGACGACGTCGTCGTCGGCCTCGCCGGTCGAGCCGTCGGTGCCCACCGGCCGCGGCCTGGTCGGCCTCGGCGGCGGCGTACATCGCGGCGCCCATCTTCTGGCTGGACTCGCCGAGCTTGGTCGACGCCGGCCTGGATCTCCTCGGCCGAGGCCTCGGCGTTCTCGAGGGTCGCCTTGAGCGCGTCGACGTCGGCCTGGACCTCGGTCTTGACGTCCTCGGGGATCTTCTCGGCGTTCTCCTCGAGGAACTTCTCGGTGGAGTAGACGAGCTGAGTCGGCCTGGTTGCGGGTCTCGACCGCCTCGCGCCGCTTGGCGTCCTCCTCGGCGTACTGCTCGGCCTCCTTGACCATCCGGTCGATCTCGTCCTTGCCAGCGCCGAGCCGCCGGAGATCGTCATCGACTGCTCGCGGCCGGACGCCTGGTCCTTGGCGGAGACGTGGACGATGCCGTTGGCGTCGATGTCGAAGGTGACCTCGATCTTCGGGACGCCGCGCGGCGCCGGCGGCAGCCCGGTCAGCTCGAAGTTGCCGAGCGGCTGGTTCTGGGCCCACATCTGGCGCTCGCCCTGGGCGACCTTGATCTCGACCGACGGCTGGTTGTCGTCGGCGGTGGTGAAGATCTCGCGAGCGCTTGGTCGGGATCGTGGTGTTGCGCTCGATCAGGGTGGTCATCACGCCGCCCTTGGTCTCGATGCCGAGGCGACAGCGGGGTGACGTCGAGCAGCAGGACGTCCTTGACCTCGCCCTTGAGCACGCCGGCCTGGAGCGCGGCGCCGACGGCGACGACCTCGTCGGGGTTGACGCCCTTGTTGGGCTCCTTGCCGCCGAGCAGCTCCTTGACCAGGTCGGTGACGGCGGGCATCCGGGTGGAGCCGCCGACCAGCACGACGTGGTCGATGTTGGCGACCGCGACGCCGCCGTCCTTGAGCACCGACTTGAACGGCGCCTTGGTGCGGTCGAGCAGGTCGGCGGTCATCTTCTGGAACTCGGCGCGGGTCAGCTTCTCCTCGAAGTGGAGCGGGCCGGACTCGCCGTGGGTGATGTAGGGCAGGTGGATCGTGGTCTCGCTGGAGCTGGACAGCTCGATCTTCGCCTTCTCGGCGGCCTCCTGGAGGCGCTGCTTGGCGATCTTGTCGGCGCCGAGGTCGACGCCGTTGTTGTCCTTGAACTTGCTTGACCATCCACTCGACGACGCGGGCGTCCCAGTCGTCACCACCGAGGTGGTTGTCGCCGGAGGTCGCCTTGACCTCGACGACGCCCTCGCCGATCTCGAGCAGGGACACGTCGAACGTGCCGCCACCGAGGTCGAAGACGAGGATCGTCTGGTCGTCGCCCTTGTCGAGCCCGTAGGCCAGCGCGGCCGCGGTCGGCTCGTTGACGATGCGCTGGACGTTGAGGCCCGCGATCTCGCCGGCCTCCTTGGTGGCCTGGCGCTGCGCGTCGGAGAAGTACGCCGGCACGGTGATCACCGCGTCGGTGACCGGTCTCGCCGAGGTAGGCCTCGGCGTCGCGCTTGAGCTTCTGCAGCACGAACGCGCTGATCTGCTGGGCGGTGAAGGTCTTGTCGTCGATCTTGACGGACCAGTCGGTGCCCATGTGGCGCTTGACCGACCGGATGGTGCGGTCGACGTTGGTGACCGCCTGCCGCTTGGCGACCTCGCCGACGAGCACCTCGCCGGACTTGGCGAAGGCGACGACCGACGGGGTGGTGCGGGCGCCTTCCGCGTTGGCGATGACGGTGGGTTCGCCACCTTCGAGGACCGCGACGACGGAGTTCGTCGTCCCGAGGTCGATGCCGACCGCACGAGCCATTGGTTGCTACCTCCACTTGAGATGTTCAGATCGGGGCCATCCTGCGCCGCGGACGGCGAGTCTGGCAAACAAGTTGAGTCGCTTCAACTCAACTCTGTCACGTGGCTCAACGAGGGTGCGGCTGCCTTTGTTCCTGCCCAGACCCGGCCAACTTGGAGAAGCCGCGGCTGGCGGGGTCACTAGTGTGGCGGCGTGCGACCGAGCAACGCCGAGATCGTCCGGCACCACGACGACGACCCGCCCGGGGCGCCTCGCCCTACTCGTGGCCACGGCCGACACCGTACACCATCCGGATCGAGGAGTACGACGACGAGTGGCCGCTCGCCTACGCCCGGCTCGCGGCGCGGATCCGCAAGGCTCTGCCCGGCGAGTCCTGGTCGACCTCCACCACGTGGGCTCGACGGCGGTCCCGGGCCTGCCTGCGAAGCCGATCATGGACGTCGACCTGACCGTGGCCGACCCGGCGGAGAGGCGGCCTACGTCCCGGCACTCGAGGCGGCCGGCTTCCAGCACCGGATCCGGGAGCCGTGGTGGCACGAGCACCGGTGTTGCTCAAGCACAACTCCCCCACGGGTCATCTCCACGTGTTCGGCCCCGGATGCCCCGAGGTCATCCGGCACCGCATGTTCCGCGACTGGCTGGGACAGAATGCGGAGGAGCGGGAACGCTACGCCGCGGCGAAGCGGCGCCGCCGAACGCAAGAACGGGGCAGGCGGTACCAGGATGGACTACAACGCCCACAAGCAGCCGGTACTACGCGGGATCTACGCCCGGATGTTCCGGGCGCACGGCCTCGCTCTGATCGGCCGGCGCTTGGAGCGTCGCCCAGAATGGATCCTGTGCGATCGGGACTGCTGATCGCCCTGCTGCCGAGCCTGGTGCTGGTCGTAGCCGGATGCTCCGCCACGGGCAGACCGGCCGCCGACCCCGCTCCCCGGAGGAGAGCCCGCCGGAACCTGACCTCGACCTCGCCGCCGACGCCGAGAGACGAGCCCGAGGCCACCAAGACCCCGGAACCGGAGCCTGCCCCGGCGGTGTCGGTGCCCGGGCTGGCCGAGCAGCGCCACCGCGGCGACCGGCTGCGCCTCGGCGCGGTGCGCGAGCGGACGGCCGCCTACACGTCGTACGACATCACCTACCGCAGCCGCAGCACCACCGGCCCCGCCAGGGCGGCGAGGAGAGCTACACGATCAGCGGCGTGCTCAACGTGCCGACCGGGCGCGGCCCGTTCCCTGCCGTCGTGCTGGCCCACGGCTACATCGACCCGGCGTTCTACGTGCGCGGCCAGGGCATGACCCGCGAGCGCGGCTACCTCGCCTCCCGCGGCTACATCGCGCTGCACGTCGACTATCGCAACCACGCCGAGTCCGACGACGACCCGGACTACCAGAACCGGATGCGG
Organism: uncultured Actinomycetota bacterium; assembly: GCA_963830755.1. Taxonomy (GTDB): domain Bacteria; phylum Actinomycetota; class Actinomycetes; order Propionibacteriales; family Nocardioidaceae; genus Nocardioides. The sequence continues at coordinate 147,344 of CAWHNI010000002.1, forward strand.
CTGGGTTACAGCGCCGACGTGATCAATGCGGTGAAGGCGCTGCGCGCCTCCCGTGAGGTGCCGGTCGACGACGAGCGGATGGCGCTGTTCGGACGGTCGATGGGCGGCGGGGTGATCCTCAAGGCGCTGGTCGCCGCGCCCGGACTGGTGCAGGCCGCGGCGCCCTGGGCGTCGGTGTCCTCGCGTCGAGGCCCAGAACTACGGCAGTTCATGGCCGACGACCCCGAGGACGACGCCGTCCGCAGCGAGCTGATCCGCCGGCACGGCACCCCGGCGCAGAACCCCGGCTTCTGGCGCCAGAACTCCTCCCGCCCCTACCTCGAGGGGATCACCGAGCCGGTGCTGATGGTGCACGGAAGCTTCGACGACACCTGCCCACCCCGGTGGGCGACGCGCTACCCAACGGGCGCTGCGGGCGGCCGGGCGTGGACTCCCAGCTGGAGTGGTACGACGACGGGCACGCGTTCGGCCCGGCGTTCTTCGCCGCGATGAACCGCACCATCCGGTTCTTCGACACCCAGCTCGGCTGATCGCAGGGTCCGCGGTAGCTGCGCTCCCGGGTAGATCCGGTAGCCGACCATCGCCTTGTGCGCGAAGCGTCTCGTAGAACCCGCTCGGCGTCGAGGTCGGTGATCAGGTCCATCCGCTTCGAGCCGGTCGCCTGGAAGGTCGCGACCACCAGCAGCCGGCCGATCCCGCGACGCCGGTCAGTCGGGGTGCACGGCGAGGAAGCCGAGGTGCGACTGGAGGACGCCGTCGCCGAGCGCCTGGGCCCAGCCGACGAGCCGCTCGCCGTCGACGGCGACGTAGGCGACCGGGCGCCTGGCGCCGTGCAGACGCCGTGCACGACCTCTCGGGTCGGTCAGCGAGGGCCACTGGACGGTGGTCGACGAGCCGCGCGATCGTGCGGCGTTCCGGGCTCTCGAACGGGCGGAGGTCCACCGTGGTCATGCGCACCGGACTCTAGGACGGTCCCAGGCGGTCTCAGGCGACGCTGAGGGCGACCTCGACGTTGCCGCGCACCGCGTTGGAGTAGGGGCAGACCTCGTGGGCCCGCTCGACCAGCGCCTGCGCGTCGGCCGACTGGAGGGCCGGGAGGGACACCTCGAGGCTGACCGCCAGCCCGAACGCCCCGCCGTCCAGGGCACCGAGCGAGACGTCGGCGACGACCTCGGAGTCGGAGGCGTCGGCGCCGTCGGCGCCGGCGACCAGCTTCAGGGCGGAGTGGAAGCACGCGGCGTAGCCGGCGGCGAACAGCTGCTCGGGGTTCGTCGCGCCGCCCTGGCCGCCGAGCTCGGCGGGCATCCGGACGTCGGCGGCGAGCAGCCCGTCCAGGCGGCGATGCGGCCGTCGCGACCGTTCCCGGAGGCGACGGCTGAGGTCGTGTAGAGAGTCTTCATGTCGGCAATCATATTGTGCACAATGTAATTGTGGCAAGGGTATGCTCCGTCACATGGAGCGCACCCCCCATCCCGCAGCTCGACCTCGACGCCCAGCTCTGCTTCCCGCTGTACGCCGCCACGCGCGGCGGTCACCCGCGCCTACGGCGCCCTGCTGGCCGAGACCGGGCTCACCTATCCGCAGTACCTCGCCCTGCTGGCTCTGTGGGGCGCGGACGGGCCGTTGACGGTGGGCGAGCTGGGAGCCCGGCTGCGACTCGACTCCGGCACCCTGACCCCGCTGCTGAAGCGGCTGGAGTCGGCCGGCCACGTCACCCGGAGCCGTGACGCCGCCGACGAGCGGCGGGTCCGCGTCACGGTGACCGAGGCCGGCTGGCGGCTGCGCGACCAGGTGGCCGGGGTCCCGCTCGAGCTGTTCTCATCGCTGGGGCTGGAGGCCGGCGACGCCGCCGAGCTGCGCCGCCTGCTCGGCCCGGGTGGTCGAGCGCCTCGACGCGGGCATGATTGGCTGAACCCATGACCGTTCCCACCATCACCCTCCACGACCGGACGACGATCCCGCAGCTCGGCTTCGGCGTGTTCCAGGTGCCGCCGGACCAGACGGCGAAGACGGTGCTGAACGCCTCGAGGTGGGCTACCGCCACATCGACACCGCGCAGATGTACGAGAACGAGGCCGGCGTCGGCGAGGCCATCGCCTCCTCGGGCATCCCGCGCGGCGATCTCTACATCACCACCAAGCTCAACAACGGCTTCCACCGCCCCGACGACGCCCGCCGCTCGCTCGACGAGTCGCTGTCCCGCCTGGGCCTGGACCACGTCGACCTGTTCCTCATCCACTGGCCCCTGCCCACGCGCTACGACGGCGACTTCGTCACGACCTGGCGGACGATGGCCGAGTTCGTCGAGGACGGCCGGGCGACGTCGGTCGGGGTCTCCAACTTCGAGCCCCACCATCTGATCGCATCATCTCCGAGACCGGCGTCGTACCCGTCCTGAACCAGGTCGAGGTCCACCCGTTCTTCGGCAACGAGGACGTCCGCGCGGCCTGCGCGCCGGCACGACATCGCCGTCGAGGCATGGGCCCCGATCGCCCGCGGCAAGGTGGCGGACGACGCCACGATCACCGGCATCGCCGACCGCCTGGGGCGTACCGCCGCCCAGGTTACGCTCCGCTGGCACGTCCAGCGCGGCGACATCGTCTTCCCCAAGACGGTCACCCCGGAGCGGATGCAGGAGAACTTCGACATCTTCGACTTCGAGCTCTCCGACGACGACATGTCGACGATCACCGCCCTCGACCGGGGCGAGGAGGGTCGGGGCGGTCCCCATCCGGACGTGTTCGACATGATCCCCGACTGACCTGGGTGTCGACGACGCGGAAGGCTGACTTCCGGCTGCGAGACATCGCCGTCGCGGCCTACGGGCCCTCGGCGGTCAGCGCCATCGGGTACGGCGCTGTCATGCCCGTGCTCGCGCTGCAGGCCCGGGCCCTCGGGGCCGACGTGAGCACGGCGGCGTTCGTCGTGGCGCTGTCGGCCGCTCGGCATGCTCGCGACCTCGCTGCCGGCGGGAGCCGTCGTCGCGCGGCTCGGGGAACGCACCACTCTGCTCCTCGCCGGGCTCGTGACGCCGTGGCGATGGTGGGCGCCGCCCTGTCCACGACGGTGTGGCAGCTGGGCATCTGCGTCGCGGTCAGCGGGCGCCGCCTGGACCGCCTTCCTGATCGCCCGCCAGGGCTACCTCATCGAAGCGGTGCCCATGCACTGGCGGGCGCGGGCGATGTCGCTGCTGGGCGGCAGCCTTCCGGGTCGGGTGTCCTCGTCGGCCCGTTGCTCGGCGCCTGCTGATCCTCGGTGGCCGACATCCGCGCCGTGTTCCTGCTCTCCGGCGCCGCCTCGGTGCTCGCCGCATTGCTGGCCCTGGTGATGCCCGACCTCGGCGTCGAGAGCCGTACGGCGCAGCGCGAGGCCGGGCACGCGTCCGTCCGGTCGGTGCTGGCGGCCCACCGGCAGACGCTGCTCACCGCTGGGCGTCGCCGTGATCGTGATCGGCGCGTCCCGGTCGGTCCGCGCCGGCCTGCTGCCGCTGTGGGCCGAAGAGGTCGGCATCTCGGCCAGCACCACCTCGCTGATCTTCGCGCTGGCGGCCCTCATCGACATCGCGTTCTTCTTCCCGGGCGGATGGCTGATGGATCGCCGAGGCCGGGCGGTGGTCGCCGTACCCGTCGTCCTGTCCGTCGCCGTCGCCTGCTTCCTGCTCCCACTCACCTCGACGGCGGCCGGGGTGACCGCGGTGATGGTGCTGATCGCGGTCGGCAACGGACTCGGCTCGGGATCGTGATGACCCTCGGCGCCGACACCGCGCCGGCAGCTCGGGCGGGCGCAGTACCTCGGCGGCTGGCGCCTGTGCGGCGACATCGGCAACAGCGGCGGACCCCTGCTCGTCAGCGCCGTCGCCGCAGTCGCGCCCGCTGGCCGCCGCCTGCCTGGTGTCGGGGTCCTGGGCCTGCTCGGCACGGGGTGGGTGGGCTACTGGACCCACCGGCTCGACGCCAGCAGGGTCTCGCCGCCCGCCGGGTGACGCGCCGCTGCGGTCAGCCGATGTTGACGCGGACGTCGTTGGACACCAGGCCGGTGTCGGTGTCTGCGACGCGGAACCGGTTCAAGCCGACTCTGGCTGGTCTGCACGTAGGTCGTGAACGTCTCGTCGCTGACCGAGACCGTGACCGGGAAGTCCTGCCAGGAGCCGCTGGTGAAGCGCTGGACCTGCAGGATGGCGCCCTCCCCGCCGGGGTAGACGCCGGTCAGGTCGATCTGCTCCATGGGCGCGACCTCGGTCTGCGACGCCGAGAGCGAGATCTCCTTCTTCGGCGGCTTCGGCGGCTTCGAGGACTGCCCCTCCGAGGGCTCCTGGGACGGGGACTCGTCGCGCCGGGAGCCAGCGTGATCAGCGGACCGCTCGGGCCTGGTCGTCTTCTCGGGCTCGGGGAGGTAGAGCGACTCCTCCGACGTGGTCTCGCGCAGAGGCGTCCGCGCCGCCGAGCCCGAGCATCCGGGTGCCCGCGAGCGCGGCGAGGCCGGCAATCAGGCCGACGACCAGACCGACGCCGCACGAGAGCGAGGAGTCCCGCGGCCACGGGGTGCTTCTCGCTGTCCGGGAGGCCTTGGTCGGGCACGTGCGGCTCATCCCCGGCACTCGAGGTCGGGATTCCCCCTCATTGTCCCTGACGGACCAATCGGGCACCAATCCCGACGACGGGTGGACAGGCCCCGGTCACCGGCACACTCACCGGGGCTCGCAGATCACCACCGGGATCTCCCGGTCCGTCCAGCACTGGTAGTTGTCGAAGTCGGCGTACAGGTCGACCAGCCGCGGCCACAGTGCGGCCCGCTCCTCGCGGCGAGGCGGTGCGGGCACGCACCGGACGTACCTCGCCGCGGATCTGGACCTTGGTGTCCGGATGGGCCATCAGGTTGCGGTACCACTGCGGGTCCTTCGCCATGCCGCCGGTCGAGGCGACGACCACGACAGTTCGGGCCGTCGAGCAGGTAGAGCAGCGGGCGAGGTGTAGCGTCCGACCCGACTTGCTGCCGACGTGGTCGAGCAGCAGCGTCGGCGACCGGCTTGCGCAGCGCGGACCCGACCCGAAAGTTCGCCCCGACCCGCCCCTCGTCACGGCGGTAGACCCACACGTCTGCGGGCGCGTCCGGCGTACTTCATGACCCTCTGCGTCATGGGTGAGTCCAGCCCCTCGGTCGGGGCTTCGGCTCGGCCATGGTCAGAATCCTCTCTTCCAGACGATCTCGTCGAGCAGTCCTCGTCGCTGCGCCAGCCGTCCGCGGTCCGGACGCAGCTGGTGGTGGTAGAGCCGCCGACCTCCCACAGCTTCTCGCTGCCGTCGGCGGCCGACGGAGACCATCGGGTTGGTGAAGTACGCCGCGACGCGTGGCCTCGTCGCCATCCAGCTCGAGTCGAGACCTGACCGATGACGTGCTGGTAGCGGTCGGAACATCGCAGGGTCTGCGCGAGCCACGGCTTGACGACGGCCGGGAGCGTCGGCCGGTCCCGCCGACCGCGGTGTAGTCGATGGACGGCGTCCGGCGGTGAAGACGCCGGTCGAGGTCGTCCCACTGACCGGGTGTCGATGGCCCGGGTGTAGCGGGTGAGCAGGTCGACGATCTCCTGGCGGTCGCTCAGCTCCTGCAGGTCCACGGGACCGAGTCTGGCAGAAAACTGAAACACGTTCTAGTCTCGGTTCACTGCAAAGAGGCCGATGCGATTCACCTACGCCGAGGCGATGACCCAGGCGACGTACTACGCCCCGCTGGCCCAGGCCGCGGAGGCGGCCGGATACACCAGCATGACCGTGGCCGACAGCCTGATCTACCCGCAGGAGTCGGACTCGACCTACCCCTACACCGACACCGGCGACCGGGAGTTCCTCGAGGACAAGGAGTTCATCGAGACGATGGTGCTGACCGCGCACCTCGCCGCGGTCACCTCGACGCTGCGGTTCACGCCGTTCGTGCTGAAGCTGCCGGTGCGACCCCCGGTGCTGGTCGCCAAGCAGGCCTCGTCGATCGCGTTCCTGTCCGGCAACCGGCTCGGGCTCGGCGTCGGGCTGTCGCCGTGGCCGGAGGACTTCGAGGCGCTGGGCGTGCCGTGGGAGCGACGCGGCAAACGGATGGACGAGTGCATGGACATCCTGCGCGGGCTGACCACCGGCGAGTACTTCGGTTACGACGGCGAGTTCTACTCCTTTCCGCCGCTCAAGCAGAGCCCCGCGCCGACCGAGCCGATCCCGCTGCTGGTCGGCGGCCACAGCGACGCCGCGCTGCGCCGCGCCGTGCTCAAGGGCGACGGGTGGATGCACGCCGGCAGCGACGGCGAGGAGCTGGACCGGCTGCTCGCCCGCCTGGCCGAGATCCGCAAGGCCGAGGGCGACGACCGCGACGACTTCGAGGTGCACGTCATCTCCTACGACGCCTACGACCCCGACGGCGTGAAGCGGCTGGCGGACAAGGGCGTCACCGACTGCATCGTCGGCTTCCGGGTGCCCTACATCAAGGGTCCGGACACCGAGCCGCTGGAGAAGAAGGTCGCCCACCTCGAGCAGTACGCCGAGAACGTGATCGCGCGTGTCTGACGACGCTGACCAAGGCCGTTCACCGACGCGGTCGCCGAGGCCGAGGAGCTGATCCGCAACGCGGAGTTCATCCCACCGAGCAGGACCTCGACGAGGGCTACGCCTACCTCGCCGGCCGGATCCGGGCATCGCTCCAGATGGCCTTCGACCACGACCTCGAGCGGCCGGTGCTGATCAACTCCACCCACCAGTTCGCCCGGCAGGGCCTCGACAACCCCGACGCGCTGTACTGGTCGGCGTACCTGACCGAGGACGCCGAGTACGTCGTCCGCGGCCGGCGCGGCACCACCGCGGACCTGTCCTTCCAGGTCATGGGCGGGACCTACTCCGCCGAGCGGCGCCCCGCAGTCGCTGGCCGCGTTCGACGACCGGGAGCTCGAGATCGCCGCCGACGGCAGCTTCGAGTGGCGGTTCGGGCCGCTGCCCGGGCGCGAAGACCCTGATCGTCCGCGAGGTCTACAACGACTGGGACACCGAGGAGCGCGGCTCGCTCTGGATCGAGCGCACCGACCAGGTCGGCAAGCCGGCGACCCCGCCGTCGCGGATCGCGGCTGGCGAAGAAGTACGAGATCGCCGGCAAGCTGCTGACCGGGTCGATCCAGACCTGGTTCGCCTTCCCGCAGTTCTTCCAGTACCGCGAGCCGGTCAACACGCTGACCGCGCCGGCGGTCGACGCCCGGCGGCCTGGCGTCGCAGCGGTCCTCGATCGGCCACTACGAGCTCGCCGACGACGAGGCGATGATCGTGACCGTGCCGCTGTGCGAGGACTGCAGCTACCAGGCGATCCAGATCGGCTCGGACTGGTACGCCTCGACCGACTACGAGACCCACCAGACCTCGCTCACGAAGGCGCAGTCGGCGCGTCGACCCCGACGGGGTCCTGCGCTACGTGATCTCCGAGCAGGACCCCGGCATCGCCAACTGGCTGGAGACCACCGGCCACCGGACCGGGCCGATCATGCTCCGCTGGCAGCGGCTGGAGCGCGACCTCCGGAGACGGACGGACCCGAACGTCGAGGTGGTGCGCCTTCGACGACGCTGCCCGTCCCGCCTGCCGCACTACGCCGCGACCCGGATAGGTCGGTCCGACTACGAAGCCCGGATCGCCGCCCGGCAGCGCGCCGTGGCCCGGAGGATGCTGTCGTGACAGCTGCTCGAGGACAAGGTGGTCGTGCTCTCCGGTGTCGGCCCCGGCCTCGGCCGCGCGCTGGGCGAGGAGGCGGCCCGGATGGGCGCCGACCTCGTGCTCGTCAGCCGCACCGAGCGGCGGCTGGAGAAGATGGCCGAGGTGGTGCGCTCGCACGGCCGCGGGCACTCGTCGTACCGACCGACATCACCGACGAGGACGCCCGCGCCGCGGCTGGTCGAGGCCGCGCTCGAGGAGTTCGGCCGGGTCGACTGCCTGATCAACAACGCGTTCGGGATCCCGCCGATGGACCCGCTCACGACGCTGGACCTGGAGGCGCTGCGCGACGCCAACGAGACCAACGTGTTCGCCCCGCTGCGGCTGTCCGCGCTGTTCGCCGACGCGCTGGCCGAGTCGCGCGGCTCGGTGATCATGCTCAACTCCGTGCGTCGTCTACAGCTCGCAGCCCGAGTACTCCGGCTACAAGCTGTCCAAGGGCGCGCTGGCGCACCTCGCGTCGTCGCTGGCGACCGAGCTCGGGCCGCGCGGGATCCGGGTCAACAGCGTCGCGCCGTCGTACATCTACGAGGACGTCAACAAGGCCTACTTCGACTGGCTGGCCTCGGAGCAGGGCGTCACCCACGAGGACATCTACCGGGAGAAGGCCGAGCCCACCGACCTGAAGCGGCTGGCGACGCCGGACGAGGTGGCGCAGGCGGCGCTGTTCCTCGCCTCCGACCTGGCCAGCGCCGTCACCGGGATCGTGCTCAACGTCGACTGCGGCGAGTTCCACGACAACTGACGATGACGCAGTCCGAGAGACGACGTCGGCTCGTACGACGACATCGCCGCCGCCGCGGTGCGGACGACCAGCCTCGACGACTTCGGCGGCACCGCCCACGAGGAGGGGCTGCGGATGCTGGTCGACGACCTGGCGTCACCCGAGGCCGGGCTGACCCCGCTCGGCAACGGCTTCCACCGGCGCGAGGTGAAGAGCGCGCTGGTCGGCCGACTGCTCACCCAGCTGCGGTTCACCGAGCACCCCGAGCACGCCGACGTACCCGATCGAGCGGCCGATCTTCGTGGTCGGCCTCCCCCGCACCGGCACCACCGCGCTGCACCGGCTGCTGCACGCCGACCCGCGTCACCAGGGGCTCGAGCTGTGGCTCACGGAGTACCCCCAGCCGCGGCCGCCGCGCGAGACCTGGGAGCAGGACCCGATCTTCTCCGCGATGCAGGCGGCGTTCTCCGAGCACCACGTCGAGAACCCCGAGTTCATGGGGATCCACTACATGGATGCCGACGTCGGTCGAGGAGTGCTGGCGGCTGCTGCGCCAGACCGGCAAGTCGATCAGCTACGAGTCGCTGGCCAACGTGCCGCGCTACTCCGCCTGGCTGGCCGAGCAGGACTGGACCGACGCCTACGAGCGGCACCAGGCGAACCTGCAGCTGATCGGGCTGAACGACCCCGAGAAGCGGTGGGTGCTGAAGAACCCGTCGCACCTGGTCGCGCTCGACGCGCTGATGAGCGGTCTACCCGGACGCGCTCGTCGTGTGCACGCACCGCGACCCGGTCGCCTCGATCGCCTCGGCCTGCTCGCTCTCGGCCGAGGCAACGGCCGGCACGTCGACGACGTTCGTCGGCGAGACGATCGGCCGGACCCAGCTGGAGATGCTGTCCCGGTCCTGGCGGACGTTCACCGAGGCCCGCGCGACGTACGACCCGGCGCAGTTCGTCGACGTCGACTACGGCGAGTTCGTCCAGGACCCGGTCGGCACCACCCGCGGGATCTACGACGGCGTTCGGCCTCGACTGGACGCCGGAGGTCGACGCCGCCGTCACCGCGATCGACCGCGAGTCACGCAGCGGCGGCAAGCGACCGAAGCACTCCTACTACCTCGCCGACTACGGCCTGACCGAGGCCGAGGTCCGCGCAGCGTTCTGAGCGGGTCAGGCCTCCCCGGCCGCGGCCCGGGCCGCCCGCTCCGCCTCGGCGTGGGGGTCGGTGCGCTCGTCGTAGGACCAGAAGTCGCGCAGCAGGCCAGCGCGTGATCGCCACCCCGGCGACGCAGGCGAACCCACCGCTGGAGATCGCGCCGCGCACGGTCCAGAGGTCGGCGGTGATGCCGGCCCGGACCTGGCCGCCGAGAGGGCCGAGCGAGTAGGACAGCATCTCGATGCCGGCCAGCCGGCCGCGCATGTTCTCCGGGATGGTCTGGTTCCACACGGTGCTCCGGAAGACGGCCGAGATCATGTCGGCGGCCCCGGAGAACATCAGGAACAGCAGCACCAGCCAGATGCTCGGCATCAGCCCGGCCACGCCGACGCAGGCGCCGTACGCCGCCGCCGCGATCACGATCGCGCGGCCGTGGTGGTGGACCCGCCGGGTCCAGCCACTGAGGGCGGTGGCGACCAGCGCGCCGACGGTCTCGGCGGAGTAGAGCAGCCCGAGCAGCTCCGGCCGGGCGAAGACCTCCTCGGCGAGCGCCGGGAAGAGCACGACCGGCATCGCCAGCAGCATGGCTGCGATGTCGACCAGGTAGGTGCCGAGCAGGTCGCGGCGCGAGAACGCGTAGGTCAATCCCTGCCGGATCCCGGCCAGGCTCGGCGGGGTGGTCTCGGTGCGGTGGGGGTAGGGGCGCATCGCGACGAACAGCATCGTCGCGATCGTCAGGCCGACGATGTCGACGACGAAGCACCAGCCGATGCCGACGTAGGCGACCAGCAGGCCGCCCACCATCGGTCCGACGAGCACGCCCACCTGCATGCCGAAGCTGGTCAGGCTGTTGGCGGCCACGATCTGGTCGTGACGGACGGTCCGCGGCATCAGTGCCTCGCGGGAGGGCCGCTGCATCGAGGACGACGCGGCCAGCAGGCCCGCGAACGACGAAGATCAGCGGCACGCTCGGGTCGTCGCGGAACGCGTTGACGGCGAGTACGCCGGTGAACACCGCCTGGGCGACGCCGGTGAGGATCAGCAGCCTGCGGCGGTCGACGTGGTCGGCCAGCGCACCGCCGTACAGACCGAAGACGACCAGCGGCACCAGCTCGACCAGGCCGATCGCGCCGACCGCGAAGTTGGAGCCGGTGATCGTGTAGATCTGGTACGGGATGGCGACGTAGGACACCATCGCGCCGAAGTAGAAGACCGTGCCGGCCGCGAACAGCAGCCGGAAGTCGCGGGAGTCGCGCAGCGGCGTGACGTCCATGCGCATCGCGCGCAGTCGGTCTCGCCAGGTCACAACTGGGAATCGTCGCACCCGTGCCGCGTCAGCGCCAAAGGTTTAACCGATCCGGTCGACCCACAGGCGCAGGTGGTCCGGCTCGTAGAGCCACGCGGAGCTTGCGCGCGCTGACCCCGAACTGGCGGCGAGACCACGCGGTCGAACGCGTCGTCAGGCCCAGCGCGACCGTTGCTCGCGAGGAAGGTCAGGACGGTGCCGACCGGACGGTTCATACGACGGGTCACGCTCGGACAACCAGCGTCGCCGGCCAGGTCGCGACGACCCTCGAGCCCGGACCCGGCCGACGCCCGGCGGCAGTCCAGCTAGGTCACCAGCCTGCCCGTCGGGCAACTGTCGGAAGTCTGCGCGCCACTGTCGAGGCGGGAACCGGGCGAGAGGCTGGACGACGCCCTCGTTGCGGAACAGTCCGGGCAGCTGTCAGGTCTGCACCGTCACCCAGATCGAGGACTGCCGTTCGGTCCGTTGTCGGCAGCGTCCGTGAGGCCACCGAAGGAGGCGTCCGGACCTGTCCAAGGTCAGCTCCGCGTCGTTGGTCGTGACCGCCGGCAGGTCCAGCGGGGCGCCGGGGCCGGCGATCCACTTGCGGCTGGTGAGCGTGAGGTCCCGGAGCGTCGCCGGCGCCAGACTCGGGATCGACAGCGTCCCGGACATGGCGATGACGGAGCCGGTCACCTCGGCGCCGTCGAGCGTTGTGGCCCCGTCGGACTCGAGCGAACCCTCGACGACCACGTCAACCAGGCTGGAGGCAACGGCGTTTCACCGTGTTGCCCTCTGGCACCGTGACGTGGTCGACCCAAGTCACATGCTCGAGCAGGGCGCCGTTGCGTAGCTCGGTGCAGGAAACGTTGAAGAATCGGCACCCGGGGACCGCCGTGAAACTGCCCGTCGAGAACTGCTCCGGGAAGCGCATCCTCCGGCGACGCACCAAGCATCATCATGATGCTGGCCGACCGTCACGGTGATCTGGCCGTGGTTGGCGAAACCGCCCTGCACGGTCGGCACGAGGAGTCCGCGTGCCTCCAGTGTCAACGAGCCGGTGTCCAGCGATGGTGAAGAGACCGGAGCTCGGCAAGCCGAAGGAGTCGATGGTCGCACCGTCGGCCCCAGGACGACGTCTCCGCGCACCGTGAGCACGGAGCCGTGCCAGCACTTCCAGGTCGCGCGTCCACAACGGCGTCCTGCTGGCAAGTCGACGACCGCGGCATCCCAGGAGCGTCAGCAGGGGCCCGTGACGCTCGTCAGTCACGGTCGTGGTTCCTCCGACCAGGGTTCCAACGTCGCCCGACGAGGGCCGCAACGTCGAAGCTGGTCCCGACGGTGAGCTTCCGCGACAGAGTCACCGTGGCGCTGCGGGCGTCGATGACATCGGCTTCCGCGTCGGTCTCCTGCGACAACGGCGCGCGGGAGCCCCCTGGGATGCAGACGACGCTCTCAGCGTCGGGGACGTCGTTGGTCCAGTTGGCCGGCTCGGCCCACGAATTCGAGCCGTCCTCGGTCGCCGGACCGAGCCACGTCGTGTACGCCGAGCCGTCGTCGCACGCGGTGGCCGCTTCGGCGGGCCCGGCCGCGAGGCCGACCAGCATGGTTGATACGTGCAGGAGCCCAGCTCCGAGTGTGGCGCGCACCGTCTTGTCCCCCATGAATCCGAGAATTTCCCGGCCATGCTGCCACCGGCCTCGTCCGGCCGTGGCGAAACGGTGAAAGGGTAAAGAAGGTCAGTGGGCGGTCACGCGGACCCGGGCGCCCCCTCGCGGGACGCTGGTGATGTTGCGGACCTTGGGCTCGTCGTCGGCGACGGCGTGGACGTCGTACGCCGCGAAGACCTCGCGCAGCACCGCGACGCCCTCCATCAGCGAGAAGCCGGCGCCGATGCAGCGGCGTACGCCGCCGCCGAACGGGATCCAGGTGTTGGTGGGCGGGTTCTGGCCGAGGAAGCGCTCGGGCCGGAACACCTCGGGGTCCTGGTGGTTGTCCGGGACGGCTGTGCGTGATCAGGATCGACGGCCCGACGGTGGTGCCGGCCGGGAGGTCGAGGCCGCCGACGGTGGCGGGCTTCATCAGCGTCCGCGACCACCATCGGGATCACCGGGTGCAGCCGCATCGACTCCTTGAGCACGGCCTCCAGCCAGGCGTCGTCGCCGCTGGTCGCGGCCTCGCGCGGCTCGGCGTCGCTGCTCCGGGTCGCGGCCGACCTCGTAGAGCGTCCAGGCCAGGGCGCTGGCGGTGGTCTCGTGGCCGGCGAGCAGCAGGGTGACCAGCTGGTCGCGCAGCTCCTGGTCGGTGAGGGCGTCGTCGCCCTCGCTGGGCCAGGATCAGCCGGGAGAGCACGTCGGTGCGGTCGGCGAGGTCGGGGGCCTGCGCGGCGCTCGCGCGATCTCGGCGTACATCAGTCGGTCGAGCTCGCGCTGGTTCTGCACCGTCCGCTTCCACGGGCCGAACCTCTGCAGCCACGGCCAGCCCCAGGCGAGCAGGATCGCCGGGCTGACGTCGACGGTCTTGCGGACGCGGGGGCGCAGCTCGGCGAGCCGCTGCTCGTCGGTGACGCCGAAGACCACCCGCAGGATGACCTCGAGGGTGAGCGCGTTCATCCGGTCCAGCGAGCGGAACTCCGCGCCCGGCTGCCAACGGCCGACCTCGGCCCTTGGCGAGCTCGGTCACCAGCGACTCGTAGGTGCGCAGCGCATGGCCGTTGAAGGCCGGCATCAGCAGCTTGCGGGCGCGCTTGTGCTCGCGCGGAGTCCTGCAGGAGCAGCGAGTGCTCGCCCATGATCGGGCCGAGGATCGCGTTGCCCTTGCCGGCGTGGAAGACCTCGGGGTCGCCGGCGAAGATCTCCTTGGCGTGCTCGGGCCGGGTGAACAGCACCAGCGGCCGGCCGCGCGGGGATCATCCGCACGGTGAAGACGTCGCCGTACTTCCGGTGCGCCCAGGGCACGAACCGGTGCCGGAAGCGGAGCAGGCCCGGCGCTCTGCACCAGGGCCGGCCACCTCGGGCCGGGCGGCAGGCTCGGTCGTGTCGACGGGCGGCGGGGCGTCGCCCGCCGAACGGACGCGCATCCGCTCGAAGCGTTCCTCGGTCAGCGCGTGTCACTCGGTCGTCGGTGGCGCGTCATGGCTGCTGCCTCACGTCGGGTACGGCCGGAGCTTCGCATACTACGAGTACGTCGACGTGCGGGCCACCGCCGTCTCAGCGGGCTCAGCGGCGACTGATGCCGAGGACGCGTCGTGCTCGCGGGATCGGGTTGTCCCGCGTCGGCCTGGCAGGTCAGCCGCTGCCGGTTCTCGCCCCAGGCGGAGTGGACGTCACGACGTACTCCTCACCGCCCACGTCGAACACCGCCTCGGTGTCGACGCCCGTCCGCGTGCCGGCGAGTCCAGCCGCAGCGCGCCGTTCCCGGGTCTCGCCGAGCTCGCCGGCGCAGCGCGATCTCCGCTGCCTGGACCGGCATCGGGAAGCCCGGACCGGCCGCGGAGGTGGTCGAGGTCGAGCTCGCCGGCCAGGTGCGCCACCGCGACGGCGACCGCGGTCTCGGGGTCGAGCCGCCCGTAGTAGAGCCCGTGCGGGCAGCACCAGCAGGTTGCCCGCGAACCGGTCGCCGCCGATGTGCGAGACCTCCCAGGTCTCCTCGGGATGGGCCGCGCTCAGGGCGCGGCCACGACGGGCGGCCGCGCTCGGCGCAGCAGGCGTCGTGCCGGCCGTGGGTGCAGACGCAGAACAGCGACTCCTCGTGCGGCGTCAGCGACGTCGGGTGGCCCGCCGCGCAGGTCGAAGAAGTCGAGGTCGAGCACGTCGGCCGGGTCGCTGACGGTGCCGCGCTCGAGCCAGGGACGGTAGGGGTGGGCGTGGGCGGCGAACACAGTGCGTCCCGTCACCGGCCGGGCGCCGACCGGTGCGACGGATCAGCAGCACCCGGACCCGCGCCTCGAGCGGCGCGCCGCCGCAGCTCGGCGCCGAGCCCGTCGGGCAGCCGGGCGTCGCGGAGCGCGTCCTCGCCCCAGGCGCCGGGGTGCTCGATCAGGAGGTAGGCGCGGACGGTGGAGGCGGTGCCGGCGATCGGCTCGTCGCGCAGGACGCTGGCGCGCGGCGCAGCGGAAGTCGGCTCGCCCGGGAGCGCAGCGGTCACCTGGCGACCCCGAGCAGCCCTTCGCGGACGAGTCGGCGGCAGAGCACGAGCCGGCTCTGCGGGTCGAGGTGGTCGTGCAGGTCAGCCGGGCGCAGCTCGGCTACGGGCCCGGACCTCCTCGAGCGCCGGCTCGAGCCACGCGGGCACGTCGAGGGAGCGGTCGCCGAGCAGCACCTCGAGCCGGTCGCCGCGGAGGATCAGGACGCACGGGTGGCCGGGACGTCTGCGCAGCAGGGTCGTGTCGTCGACCTCGCCCGCTGCGAGGACGTCCCGCAGCCCGCCGTCGAGCCGGGATCCGCGCCCGGTCAGGAAGCGACGTACCTCTGCCTCGACGGCGGCGGCGGCGTCGAGGCGACGTACGGCGTCGGCGACGCTGCTCCAGCCTGCGGGCCAGCTCGTCGGCGAGCGCGCCTCGGTCTTCGAGGAAGCCGCCGGGGAGGTGCTCGTCGGGCACCTCGTCGACGACCTGCTGCACGGTGCGCTCGACGAGCCCGCGCCAGGTCAGCTGGTTGATGCCGAGGGTGACGTGCAGCGAGACGGTGTCCTGCGCGCGGGCGGCGTGGGGGGTGCCGGTGGGGAGGTAGAGGCACAGGCCGGGCTCGAGCAGGACCTCCTCGACCCCGTCGGGGGTGTGCACCTCCCACAGCTTGGAGCCCGCGGTCTGGAAGACGAACACGTCGTGGGTGTCCTCGTGGACGGCGAAGCCCTGCGAGCCCGGCGGGGTGAGGTAGGCGTTGGCCTGGCACGGGTGACCGAGCTCGAGCTCGAGCTCCGCGACGAGGCGGGTCAGCGGGGGCCAGTAGCGGTGCAGGCCCTGGAAGACGATGGTGGCGCCGTCGTCGAACGCGGCCAGCGCCTTGCGGGCGTCGACGAGCCCGGTGAGCGGCTGGCCGGCCAGCGTCGCCCGGCGGGTGAACGAGGACTCCGGCTGGACCGCGCCCTCCCTCGCCAGCCGGATCGACGGGGTGCGGATCGCGCTCGACGTGAGCAGGTGGTCGGCGTCGTCGAGGTCGAGCAGCCCGACGAGGTCGTCCGGGTCGGCCCGGTGCAGGTGCACGCGGGACGCCCAGACCTTGTCGAGGAAGGTCTGGGCGTCACCGCTGAGCAGGTCGAGAGCGCTCAGGACGCGTCTCCGTCGGTGCCGTCGGTGCCGTCGGCGTCGGTGCCGTCGGCGTCGGTGCCGTCGGAGTCCGTACCGTCAGCGTCCGTGGTGTCGCCGTCGGTGCTGTCGGTCGCGTCGCCGTCCGTCCCGTCGGCGTCGCCGCCACCCAGGCCTTCCTGCGGCGCCCCGGACGGGCTGGTGGTCATGTCGTCGTCGCCCAGGGGCTCCTGAGGGGTGGTCGTCATCCAGTCCTCCTGCGTTGGTTGGTTCGATCCTGCCGCGAGTCTTCTCCGGCAGGGGTCGCGGGGGCAACCCCCGGTCCGCGCCAGCCGTACCCACGCCGCCTCGGGTCACGCCGAGCGGACGTCAGTCGAGCAGCCCCCGCCGACGGGCGATCGCGGCGGCCTCGGTCCGCCCAGCGGCACCGAGCTTGGCGAGGATGTTGGACACGTGCACGCTCACGGTCTTGGTGCTGATGAACAGCTGCTCGACCGATCTCGCCGTTGGACCGTCCCTCGGCCACCAGCCCGAGGATCTCGGCCTCCCTCGGGGTGAGGGCGTCGGAAGCGCCGGCGGCGGCCCGAGCCGGGGCGCTGCCGATCGAGCGGAGGTCGTCCAGGAGCGGCTGGGCCCCCAGGTCGTGTGCCGTCGACCGGGCCAGGTCGCCCACCTCGCGCGCCGCGGCGGTGTCGCCGACGGCGCGCTGGATGCCGGCCAGGACGGCACGCAGCCGCGCCAGCTCGTAGACGTCGCCGAACTCCTCGGTGAGCGAGGCGGCCTCCTGCCACGTCGAGACGAGTACGTCGCCCGGCGGCGGCTCGGCACCCGCGAGCCAGTGCACCCGGAGAGCCTCGGCGTCCAGCCGCTTGACCCAGGCCCGCCCCTCAGGGCCCCAGGAGTCCTCGGGGTCGGTGTACCGCTCGAGGACGGTGTGCCCGTCGGCCTGCAGCCGATCGGCGTGCTCGACGTACGTCGGCCGCTCGGCGGCCGGGAGCTGCGGCATCACCCGGGCCAGCTCGCCGATCGCCACCGCGGCCAGCCGGATCCGGGCGGTGAACCACGGGTGCCAGATCCGGGTGATCGTCTCCACCGCGTCGTCGTACGACGACAGCACCCCAGCCGCGTCTCCGCGCCGACCGGCGAGCTCCATCTCCATCGGGCTCGCGTGGATGGGGAGCAGGCCGTCCTTGTGCCAGTAGCGACGCAGGTCCGCGAGCAGACCGGCGACGTCCTCACCGCGGGCCAGCTCCACGGTCGCCCGCAGGGTGTCGAGCAACGCCCTGGCGAGCGGCGGCGGCTCCTGCACCGGAGACGTCGGTGAGCTCCAGGACCTCGTCCCAGTCGCCCCGGGTCCGGTACACCCAGGCCAGGTGCCACCGGGCGTCGAACGACCACGGCGCCCAGGGGAGGCCTGCCGCCCGGCCCCGGTCGATCGCGCTGCGGAACCACCGCTCCGTCTCGGCGAACTCCGCCCAGTCCTGGTAGGAGCGTCCGAGCAGCACCCTCCCGCGCAGCTCCGCCTCGACCGCACCGGCCGCCTCTGCCTTGGCGACCGCCTCGGTGAGAGCGGCCCGCAGACCCCTCCTTCGGCCCCGTCCTCTTGAGCCCGCTGAGGGTCGTGATCGCGTCGGAGGCGAGCTCGGTCAGGTCGAGCTTCTCGGCTATCTCCAGCGCCTCGAGGCCCGCAGCCTGTGCCTCCTCGGTCGCGCCTCATGGCCGACTGGATCCGGGCGTGCAGGGCGAGCACCTTGGCCCGCAGCTGCGGATAGTCCGTCGGGCACCAGCGCGAGCGCCTCGGCGGACACCTCGGTCGGGTCCTCCAGTCGGTCTCGGTCATCACCATCGCGTCGGCCCGGGCGGCCAGCATCCGGGCCCTGCCGACTCGTCCGGGGCATCGGCGGGCAGCCGGTCGAGCTGCTCCTTGGCCAGGGCCGCCGCCCGGATCGGGTGGCCGCTGGCCGTCAGCGACTCGACGGCCTTGACCACCAGCTTCGAGACGTCGACGTCGACGCGCACGCTCCGGGTCGGTCGAGCAGCTCGAGCGCCTGCTGGTAGTGGTGCGCCGCCTCGTCGGGCCCGCCGACGGCGCTGGCCTCGTCGCCGGCCGCGGATGGAGGCGGTCAGAGCGGTGGCCAGGTCGAGCGCGAGCCGCGCGTGGCGGGCGAGCTCGGCCGCCGTACCAGCGGCGCGGCCGCTGCTCAGGGCCTCGGCGTACGCCGCGTGCAGCCGCACCCGCTCGCCGGGCAGCAGGTCGTCGTAGACCGCCTCGCCCGAGCAGGGCGTGCCGGAAGGCGTAGCGCCCGCTCGTCGCGCGACCAGGACGTTGGTCTCCACGGCGCCACGGAGGCCGCGGTCGAGGGCCGCGCTGTCGAGGCCGGCCGCCGCGGCCAGCATGTCGTGGGAGACCCGGCGCCCGGCGACGCTGGCCGCGCGCACGACCTGGCGGGCGGTCTCGTCGAGCCGGTCGAGGCGCACGAGGAGGACGTCGGCCAGCTCGGCCGGGACCCAGCGGCCCGGCCCGGCCGCAGCGCCGACGAGCTCCTCGACGAAGAACGCGTTGCCCTCGGCCCGGTCGACGATGTCGTCGATCTCCTCGTCACCCAGCGGCGCCGGGTGCAGCTCGGAGATGAGGGTGCGGACGTCGGACGCCTGCAGAGGCTGGAGCTGGAGGCGCTCGACGCCGCGGAACCGGGACCACTCCGCGACCTGGGCGCGGAGCGGGTGGCGGCGGTGCAGGTCGTCGGAGCGGTACGACGCGACCACGCCGACCGGTCCCTCGAAGGGCCGGGAGAACAGGAAGCTGAGCATGTCGCGGGTCGAGTGGTCGGCCCAGTGCGCGTCCTCGACGACCAGCAGGACGGGGGCCTTCTCCGCGGCCTCCTCGAGCAGCTCGTGCACGGCCTCGAACAGATCGGCACGGTCCAGCGCCGAAGGTTCGCCCTCCTCGTGCGAGGAGAGCACCCGACGTCCCGGCTGGAGCCTGCTCAGGGCGGGGTGGAGCCCGGCGGCGGTGTCGACGACGTCGGGGAGGGCCGCGGCCATCCGGCCGAGCACCTCGGAGAAGGGGAGGTAGGGCAGGGCGCTGTCGCCGAAGTCGAGGCAATGCCCCGCAAAGACCTGCCAGCCGTCGGCCGTGGCCAGGTCGCGCAGCTCGGTGAGCAGCCGGGTCTTGCCGACACCGGCGTCACCGGAAAGCAGCACGGCGCGCGGCTCGCTGCCGTCGGTCCCCTCGCCCGCACGCGGACGGACGCCGAGCAGGGAGGCAATCTCCTTCAGCTCGGCGTCCCGTCCGATGAGGGTCCTGCTGGTGTGTCCGGGCACGACATCCATCATGTCGCGAACGGCCGCTCCCGGGTTCACCGGGCGTGGTCGACGGCCTCGGCCGACCGGCGTACCCGCGGGATCGCGGACGTGGCGCCGGCTGCGCTGCTCCCGCAGACCGGACTTGATCCGGTCGGTGCGGTAGTTGAGCTCGGACTGCAGGAAGGTGTTGGTGGTCTCGTACATGTTGGCTCCTCGGTTCTGGTTGATGAGTCGAGATTGGCTCTCTGAGGTAGGCCGGCACATCGGGCAAGTGCCTTATTCGCCCCGTCCTCCCGCCTGGGTGCCTTAGGCGCTCCCGGTTGCGGGCCAGGTGGGCGGCCGGCCTGCCAGACGCCGGCGACGAGGGGTACGCCGGGACGGTAGGCGAGGTGCACGTGGGTCGGTGCGTCGAGCAGCACCAGGTCGGCCCGACGACCGGGGACCAGCGCGCCGACGTCGTCGCGGCCGAGGGCGTCGGCGCCGCGCTGGGTGGCGGCGTAGACCGCCTCGGCCGGGGTCATCCCCATCTCGCGAACCGCGAGCGCGATGCAGAGCGGGATCGAGCTGGTGAAGCAGCTGCCCGGGTTGCAGTCGCTGGCGAGCGCGACCCGCACTCCGGCCTCGAGCAGCCGCCGGGCATCCGGATAGGGCTGCCGGGTCGAGAACTCGACGCCGGGGAGCAACGTGGCGATGGTGCCGGAGTCGCGCAGGGCGTCGACGTCCGCGTCGTCGAGGTAGGTGCAGTGGTCGACGGCGAGCAGGCCGAGCTCCGCGGCCAGCCGGACGCCCGGTCCGGGACCCAGCTGGTTGGCGTGCAGCCGCCCCTGCAGCCCGGTGGCCCGACCGGCCTCGAGCACCGCGCGCGCCTGGTCGCCGTCGAAGGCCCCCCGCTCGCAGAACGCGTCGATCCACTTCGCGTGCGGGCAGGCAGCCTCCAGCATCGGGTCCGGTGACCAGGTCGACGTAGGCAGCCGGGTCGGTGCCATCGGGGACGACGTGCGCGCCGAGGAAGGTGGTCTCGTCGGTGAACTGCCGGGCGATCGCGAGGCTGCGGGCCTCGTCTTTCGTCGTCAGCCCATAGCCGCTCTTGATCTCGAGCGTGGTGGTGCCTTGGCGGTTCATCTCCTGCACCAGCCGGGCGACGTGGCTGATCAGCTGCTCGTCGGTCGCCTCGCGGGTGGCGGCGACGGTGGTGCGGATGCCACCCGCGGCGTAGGGCTCGCCGGCCATCCGGGCCGCGAACTCCCCCGCCCGGTCGCCGGCGAAGACCAGGTGGCTGTGGCTGTCGACGAAGCCGGGGAGCACGGCGCGCCCTCCGGCGTCGTACGCCTCGTCGGCCTGCGGGTGCCTCCTGCGCGCGGCCCACCCAGGCGACGGTTCCGCCCTCGATCACGAGTGCGGCGTCCTCGACGATGCCGAGCAGGCCGTCGCGGGCGGGGTCGTTGGTGACCAGCTCGCCGATGTGGTGGATCAGGGTGCTGGTCATTCCCAGATCCTTCCGATGGCCGCGTCGAGCTCGCGCCCGATCTCGTCACGGTCACCCTTCCGGACGACGATGCGCCCGTCGACCATCACCTGCGTCACGTCCTCCGCGGTGGTGGCGAAGACGACAGTGCTCTCGTCGCGTCCGGTACCGGCGGTCCGCGGGCTCGCCGGATCGATCGTCACGAGGTCGGCCCGCTGGCCGACGGCGATGGCGCCGGCGTCGTCCCAGCCCAGGCTGCGGTGCCCCGTGGTCGTGGCGGCGTTGAGGAGCTCCGGCGCGGACCAGTGCCCACGCTGCTGGGTCGCCAGCCGCTCGTCGAGCTCGACGGCGCGCATCTCCTCGAACAGGTCGATCACGGCCTGGCTGTCGCTGCCGAGGGTGAGCGGAGCCCCCGCCACGTGAAGCTTCCGGCTCGGACCGACGCCGTCGCCAAGATCGCGCTCGGTCGTGGGACAGAAGCAGGCGTGGGTGCCGGTGCTGCCGAGCAGCCTGATGTCCCCCTCGGTCAGGTGGGTGGCGTGGATCGCGCTGGTCCTCGGGCCGAGGACTCCGTGGAGCGCGAGCACCTCGGTGGGCGTGCGCGAGTACACCGCCACGCAGGCCTGGTTCTCCGCCACCTGCTCGGAGAGGTGGACGTGCAGGGGCTTCGCGCCGCCCGCCCAGTCGGCCACGGTCGGCAGCTGCTCGGCCGGCACGGCCCGGACCGAGTGGACGGCCGCTCCGACCACCACACCCGCTGACGGTGTCTCCAGCAGAGCGACCCGCTCCGCCCAGGCGGCGGCGTCACGGTCGGCGTACCTGACCTGCACCCCCTCGGGCGGGTCGCCGAACCCCGAGCTGAGGTAGCAGGTGTCGAGCAGGGTGATCCGGATCCCCGCCTCACGAGCCGCCTCGATCAGGGCCCGGCCCATCGCGTTGGGGTCGTCGTACGGCGTCCCGTCGGGCTGGTGGTGCAGGTAGTGGAACTCGCCGACCGAGGTGATCCCGGCGGCGGCCATCTCCCGGAAGGTCGCGCGCGCCAGCTCGCGGTAGCCGTCGGGGTCGAGCCGGCCGGCCACGTCGTACATCTGGTCACGCCAGGTCCAGAACGACCCCCGCTCGCGCTGCGTGCGCCCGCGCAGGGCGCGGTGGAACGCGTGGCTGTGGCAGTTGGCGAGGCCGGGGATCGTGAGCCCGGCCAGGCGTTCCCCGGACTGCGCGCCCGGGGTGACGGCGGTGAACCGGCCGTCCTCGATCTCGACGAGTACGTCGTCCTGGACCGACCCGTCGACCCACGCTCGCTCGAGCAGGAGGGAGGTCATGACGTGAGCCGTTCGAGGGTGTCGGCCAGGGCGGAGACCCCGACCAGGCAGTCGGCCATCTCGGCGTGCTCGTCGGGCGAGTGCGAGACGCCGGTGGGGTTGCGGACGAACAGCATCGCGGTGGGGATCCCGGCCGCGGACAGGATGCCGGCGTCGTGGCCGGCCATGGTCGGGATGATCGGCCAGTCGCCGCCCTCGTGGTCCTCCGCGATCCGCCGTGCCAGTGCCGGGTCGAAGGCCACTGCTCCGGAGACGGACTCGGCCGTGACCGCGAGCGTCGTACCGTCCCGTCCTGCGCGCTCACCACCCTGCTTCTCGATGGCGGCGACGAGCGCGGCGAGCCCGTCGTCGGTCTCGCACCGCGCGTCGAGCCAGGCGGTCACCCGCGACGGCACCGCGTTGGTCCCGTTGGGGAAGACCTCGACCCGCCCGAAGGTGGCCCGCTCGCCGGCGAGCCGCGCCTGCTTGTTCGCGGCCAGGGCGGTCATGGCGTAGGTGAGCATCGGGTCGCGGCGGTCCTCCATCCGCGTGGTGCCGGCGTGGTTGGCCTGGCCCGAGAAGTCGAAGCGGTAGCGCCCGTGCGGCCCGATCTCACTGCCGACGCCGATCGCGGCGCCGCGGTCGACGAGATCCCGCCCCTGCTCGACGTGCAGCTCGACGAAACACTCGACCCGGTCGTGCAGCCCCCATGACTTGTCGCCATCGTCGGGGTCCAGGCCGGCGGCGCCCAGGGCGTCGGGGAGGAAGACGCCGTCCCGGTCCCGCAGCTCCCGCGCCGCCGACCACTCCATCGCCCCGGCCGCGAGCCGCGAGCCCAGGCAGGCGAGGCCGAACCGCGACCCTTCCTCCTCCGCGAAGACGCTCACCCCGATCGGCCTCACCGGCACGAACCCGCGCTCACGCAGGAGGTCGATCGCCGCCAGCCCCGACACGACACCGAGCGGCCCGTCGTACGCGCCACCGTCGAGCACCGAGTCGAGGTGCGACCCGGTGAGCACTCCCTTGCTCGATAGTCCGCCACGATCGGCTCCTTCATCGGCCAGATCGGGGAGCTTTTCGTGGCGGACTATCCGGTTGTCCGGATCCCACCAGGCCACGATGTTGCCGAGGTCGTCGGACTCGATCCTCAGCCCGCGGGAGGTCGCCTGCTCGACGAACCACGACCGCAGCTCGGTCTCGGCGGACTCGTAGGGCTGCCGGAAGTAGCCGCCGCTCGACGACGACCGCCCGACCGGCGCCAGGTCGCGCCACATCTGCTCAAACGACAAGATCGACTCCATGGAGTTCAGGGACGTGGTGCGCCGGCGGCGCATGGTCAGGCGGTACGACGATCGGCCGGTCGACCCGACGGTGGTGGACCGGATGCTGGAGCACGCCGTCCACGCACCGAGCGCCGGGTTCAGCCAGGGCTGGGCGTTCCTGCGTCTCGACAGCCCGGAGGTCCTGGAGCGGTTCTGGCGTGTCACCACCCCCGAGGACGAGAGCATGAGCGGCTGGCTCACCGGCATGCGCGCCGCCCCGGTCGTGATCGTGCCGCTGTCCCACAAGGACGCCTACCTGGACCGGTACGCCCAGCCGGACAAGGGCTGGACCGACCGCGACGAGTCCCGGTGGCCGGTCCCCTACTGGCACATCGACACCGGCATGGCCACCCTGCTGATCCTGCAGACCGCCGTCGACGAGGGGCTCGGCGCCTGCTTCTTCGGCATCCCGCCGGATCGGATCGACGCGTTCCGCGACGAGTTCGGCGTCCCGCGCGACCACACCCCCATCGGCGCGATCACCGTCGGCCACCGGGCGCAGGATCCCGGCAGCGCGGGCTCCGCGGCGAGACGGCCCCGTCGTACCCCCGCCGAGGTGGTGCACCACGGACGCTGGGGTGGGAAGGGCTGACACCCCCCAAGTCCACCGGTCGACGGGGCACCGGTCAACGGCCCACCCCGGACCGTCCTCTCGCATCCGAGACTCGGACTATCGTGTTGACGAGGTGAGATGGACATGACGGAGGAGCAGCCGGAGCGTCCCGACCGCGAACGGGACGTACGCACCGGCCGGGCGGCCGCGCGCAGCCGCATGCGGGACCAGACGCGGTACGTCGACCTGAAGATCCAGCAGGCCATGGCCCGCGGCGAGTTCGACAACCTGCCCGGTGCGGGCAAGCCGATCCGGGGACTCGGCACCGAGCACGACCCCGACTGGTGGGTCAAGCAACTGATCGAGCGGGAGAAGATCACCGGCGTCCTGCCGCCCGCCCTCCAGCTCCGCAAGGACGACGCCGAGCTCGACGCCCACCTCGACACGCTCCACACCGCCGCCGAGGTTCGCGAAGTGGTCGAGGAGTTCAACGCCCGGGTGATCAGGGCCCGCTACACCCCGGTCGACGGGCCGCCCCTGATCACCCAGCCCCGCGACGTCGACGCCGAGGTGGAGGCCTGGCGCGCGAGACGGTCCGCGCAACGAGCACGGCCGCAGCCACCACCGGCGACGTCCTCGCCGGAGAAACGCCGCAGGCGGGGCTGGTTCCGCCGTTAGATCGGTCATACCCGGCCGGCCGCGGGCCGCGATAGGTTCCGCGCATGCGCAGTGCCAAGGACTTCTTCCGACCCCTCGCCGTCGGCGCCCCCGACCCGCTCACCCAGATCCCGGCCAGGCCGAGCCGGGCGATCCACTTCTTCGACCCGAGCAACGAGAAGATGGCGGCCAAGATCCCGCAGATGGTCGGGCCAGGTCGACGTACTCCTCGGCAATCTCGAGGACGCGGTCAAGGCCGACAACAAGGAGGCCGCCCGCGCCGGACTGGTGAAGATCGCGCAGGAAACGGACTTCGCGCCCACCCAGC
This sequence comes from uncultured Actinomycetota bacterium, assembly GCA_963830755.1. Lineage (GTDB taxonomy): Bacteria > Actinomycetota > Actinomycetes > Propionibacteriales > Nocardioidaceae > Nocardioides. Next base: position 172,417 of record CAWHNI010000002.1, read on the forward strand.
TCTGGACCCGCATCAACGCCCTCGACAGCCCGTGGGTGCTGGACGACCTGACCACCCTCGTCACCGAGATCGGCGACAAGCTGGACGTGATCATGGTGCCGAAGGTGCAGGGCGCCGAGGACATCCAGTACGTCGACCGCTTGCTCGCCCAGCTCGAGGCCAAGGCTCAGCTGCAACGGCCGATCCTGGTCCACGCGATCCTCGAGACCGCCCGCGGCATGGTCAACGTCGAGGAGATCTGCGGCGCCTCGCCACGGATGCAGGGTCTCTCCCTCGGGCCGGCCGACCTCGCCGCCGACCGCCGGATGAAGACCACACGGGTCGGCGGCGGACACCCCGGCTACATCGTGCGCCAGGACCCGACCCGCACCGCCGACAACGTCGAGGCCGGGGACCGCAAGACCTACCAGCAGGACCTCTGGCACTACACGATCGCGCGGATGGTTGACGCCTGCGCGATGCACGGGATCTACCCCTACTACGGCCCGTTCGGCGACATCTCCGACGTGACCGCCTGCGAGGACCAGTTCCGCAACGCCTTCCTGCTCGGCTGCGTCGGCGCATGGAGCCTGCACCCCAAGCAGATCGAGATCGCCAACCGGGTGTTCAGCCCCAGCGTCGAGGACATCCAGCACGCCCGCCGCGTGGTCGCCGCGATGGGCGACGGCACCGGAGCGGTGATGCTCGACGGCAAGATGGAGGACGACGCCTCCCTCAAGCAGTGTCTGGTGCTCGTCGAGCTCGCCGATCAGCTGGCGGCGATCGATCCCGAGCTCAAGAAGCAGTACGACGCCGTCGAGGTCGCAGAGTGACCGCCCCGACCGTCCTGGGTGGACCGTCCATGGTCGACGTTTGGTACCAAACGGCTGACCCAGAGCGCCGATTGTTGCCGTTTGGTACCAAACGGCAGGTCCTTGAGCCCGCACCTCGGGGAGGGAAAGCGTGACCGACTTCCGGCCCCGCCGCTCCGTCCTCTACATGCCCTCCTCCAACGAGCGCGCCCTGGAGAAGGCGAAGTCGATCCCCTGCGACGGGTTGATCCTCGACCTCGAGGACGCCGTTGCCCCGGACGCCAAGCCGGCCGCCCGCGAAGCCGCGTGCGCCGCGGCGGCCTCGGGTGACTACGGCAAGCGGGAGCTGACGATCCGCGTCAACGGCGCCGACACCGAGTGGCACGCCGACGACCTGAAGGCGGCCTGCGCTGCCGGTCCGGACGCGATCGTGGTCCCCAAGGTCGACAGCGCCGACGCGGTGCTCGAGCTGGTCGAGGCGATGGCCGGCCACGATGCCCCCGAGCACACCAAGCTGTGGGCGATGGTCGAGACGCCGTACGCGATGCTGCACGCCGAGGAGATCGCCGCGGCCGCCGAGCGGCTGACCGTGCTGGTGATGGGGACCAACGACCTGGCCAAGGAGCTCTACGCCGAGCACGTCCCGGGTCGCCAGCCACTGCTGGCCGGGCTCGGCATCGCGCTTCTCGCCGCGCGGGCCACCGGGAAGGCGATCCTCGACGGGGTCTACAACGACGTGAAGGACACCGACGGGTTCCTCGCCGAGTGCCGGCAGGGTCGCGAGATGGGCTTCGACGGCAAGACGCTGATCCATCCCGGCCAGGTCGACGGCGCCAACGAGGCGTTCGCACCGAGCGAGGGGGCCGTCGAGGACGCCCGCGGCATCCTGCAGGCCTGGGAGGACGGAAAGGGGTCAGGCGTCGTCACCTACAACGGGCGGATGATCGAGAACCTCCACGTGGAGTCGGCCCGCCGCACGCTCACCATCCACGAGGCGATCTCCGCAATGAGTTCCTGACCGCACCCGGACCGGGTGGTCAGTCCAGCAGCCCCTCGCGCAGCGCAGCCGGCAGGGCCGGTGTCAGGGGCAGCCGCGGGATCAGCGTGGCCTGGAAGGCGTGGTAGGTGTCGGGCTTGCCCTTCCAGACCGTGTCACTGGGCCGGTTCTGTGCATCGAGCTCGTGGTGCCAGGATCCCAGCTCCGGGTCGAGGAACACCTCGGCGATGTGGTCCCACCAGGTGGCGTACCAGTCGCCGTACGCCGGGTCGCCGGTCGCCGCGTGCAGTGCGGCCGCGGTGTCCGTGGCCTCCGCCGCGACCCAGTGCATCCGCTCCCGGACCACGGCCTTGCCGTCCCAGTCCACGGTGTAGACGAACCCGTCGGCGCCGTCGGTCGCCCAACCGTCACGGACGGAGGCATCGAACAGCTCGACCGCATCGTCGAGCAGCCAGCCAGGGGCCGAGGAGCCAATCGCGGCATGCAGGTGGAGCGCCAGCCTGGCCCACTCCAGCCCGTGGCCGATCGTCGCGCCGTAGGGACGGAACGGGTGGGCCGGGGTGTCCCGGTTGTAGTCCAACAACGGGGTCCACTGCTCGTCGAAGTGCTCCGGCAGCCGCCAGTGGTTGGCGCGCCCGAGATCGTGCACCACCCGGCTGACGATCCGCAGCGCCTTGTCCAGAAGCGCCCGGTCACCGGTGGCGTCGGCCGCGGCGAGGAGCGCCTCGACCGTGTGCATGTTGGCGTTGACGCCGCGGTAGGTGTCGAGCGTCGAGAACGACTCGTCCCACTCCTCGACGACCATGCCGTGCTCGTCGTCCCAGAACCTGGTGAGCAGCACCTCCAGGGCCTCGTCGAGCAGGGCGGCGGCGCCGGGCCGGCCTGCGCAGGTCGCGCTCGCGGCCGCGAGGACCACGAACGCGTGCGGGTAGGCGCTCTTCTCGCGACCGGTCGGCCCGTCGGCGTCGACCGCGGCGTACCAGCCCCCGTGGGCGGGGTCGCGGAACCGTCCGGCCAGCGCGCGGAGGCCGTGGTCGGCCAGGGTTCCGCAGCCGGGTCGGCCCATCAGGTGGCCGAGCGCGAACACGTGCGTCATCCGGCAGGTGATCCACAGCTCGACCGGCTGGTCGAGCTCGGGACGCCCCGTCACGTCGAGCCAGGCGAATCCTCCGGCCGGGTGTCGGGATGCCCGGCTGAAGTCGAGCAGCCGGTCCCCCTCGGCCTCCAACCAGCGCCGATGAGCCGCGCTGGCGAGCCAGGGGGTCCCGCCGGTCATCAGGAACCCAGCGCGGAGTAGCGGTCACCGAGCCGGTACGTCGCGACCCCCAGGGTCGAGTCGCTCTGGCCGTAGTAGGCGAACCAGGTGTCCTTGAAGAACACCAGGCCCTCCACGAACGTCACGTTGGACACCAGCCCGTGGGTGTCCTCGTAGGTCGACGGCTCCAGCCACGGCCGCTTCATCTCCGCGAGGATCGTGGTCGGGTCGGCCGGGTCGAAGAGCAGCTGGCCGCAGGTGTAGCGGACCGAGCCGTCGGAGTTCTTCACCGCCGCGTTGTGCAGCAGCAGGATCAGCCCGTTGTCGGTGATGATCGGCTGCGGACCGACCTCGACCAGGAACTCACCGAACGTGCCCGGGCCGGTGGGGACCATCAGCGGCTCGTCGTTGGAGCACGGCTTCCAGTGAGATCAGGTCGTCGGACCACGCGTGATAGATCGAGCCCTCGCCGAAGTACATGAGGTAGCGGCCGTCGATCGGGACGGGCAGGATCCCGCCGGCCTTGCTCCACGGACCGTCCTGCCCGTTGCCCTGCGGGAGGAACGTGTTGAAGTCCGGGAACAGCGGGCCGTGCTTGGTCCACGTGAACAGGTCCGTCGGAGGTGGCCAGGCAGAGCTGGGCGGACGTGCCGTCCCAGCCGGTGTAGGTCATGTAGTAGGTGCCGTCGATCTCGGTGACCCGGGGGTCCTCCGCGCCGAACTTCTCGTAGGGCTCGGTCGGCGAGAGCACGGGCTCCGGGTGCCGGTCGAAGTTGAGGCCGTCGTCGCTGGTGGCGAGACCGACATGCGAGACGATGTCGTCGGCGTGGGCGCGGTAGAGCAGGACGACCTTGCCGTCCTTCACCACGGCGGCCGGGTTGTAGACGCTCGCGGACTCCCACCCGTCGCCCTGCGGCTTCAGGATCGGGTTCCCCTCGTGGGGCCGGAAGGGGCCGAGCGGGAACTCTGCGTGGGGGTTGACCTGTGGTGACATGTCTCCTCGTCTCATCGTTGAAGGCTGGGATCCCGTGGCCGGGGAACAGGTGTGGAGGAGAGCGGCTCGGCTCTCCCGTGTCGGGCGGCGCGGGTGGCTGCGCGTGGCCACCGCGACGGCCGCGGCGCCCTCCGCGGCGCCGCTGCGGGGTGAGCCGCCGTCGGCGATGCGGCCGACCAGGTCGGTCATTGCGGCGCGCACGCTCTCGGCGTACGCCGCCGGCTTGGCGTCATGCCCGCCGAGCGTGAGCTCGACGCGAACCCGGTGCGGCAGCTCGCGGGTGAGCCCTCGGGCTCGCGCGCGGGACGGCGCGGCGTTCGGCTGGCTGGAGACCCGGATCCCGGTCTCGGGACCGTGACGGAAGCCGTCGACGTGGAGCAGTTCGTCGGAACGGGCGGGCAGCCGTTCGGCGATGAGCAGGCCGGCGTCGTCGGTCCACGCGTCGATCACGGCGTGCACGGGGATCCAGCCCTCGACCCGGACCTCGGCCGCCCCGCAGTCCAGCCGCATCAGCTGACGCTCGCACCGGTGCGCGTGGGTGAAGGAGTGGGTGTGCGTGGCCAACGTCGTCGCCGTGCGCGACGGTGGCCGAGACCAGGTCGACCGGCCCGTCCGGGCGGCGGCCAGCCACGGCCTGCACGGAGTTCGCTTCGCGGTCGATCAGCATCGCGGCGGCGTCGAAGAAGTGCACCCCGTGCTCGACGAAGATCCCGCCGCTGCGGGCCTCGTCCCAGAACCAGTGGTCGGGCTCGAGGTCCTCGTCGCTGGCGTCGTTCTCGAAGCAGAAGCGCTGGACCGGCCGAGCAGCGAGCCGCGCAGCCGGCCCAGCGCGCGCAGCAGCGGGTTGTAGCGCAGCACGTGGTCGACGACGAGCACCTGCCAGTGCGCTCGACGGTGTCCACGAGGTCGCGGGCCTGCGGCGTCGTCGAGGGCGAGCGGCTTCTCGACAGAAGACGTGCTTGCCCGCATCGAGCGCGGCCCGGGCGATGGCGGCGTGGCTGTCGGTGGCGTGGCCACGACCACGACGTCGATGGCGTGGTCGGTCAGCAGGTCGGTCCACGGCTCGGCCACCCGCGCGTCGTAGCTGTCCGCCAGTGCGCGCGCGGCCTCGGGGCGCGACGTCGGCGACGGACCGCACGCTGACCCCCGGCCAGCGAGGCGGTGGCTCCCGACGAGGAAGGTGGCGAAACCGCCTGCGCCGACGAGCCCGAGGCCGGTCCCCGGGGCCGTGGCGTTCCATCGGTCATCCCTTGACCCCCGACCCGAGGTCGGAGGCCGTGAAGTGCTTCTGGAACGCGACGAACAGCGCCACCGCGGGAACGGCGAGCACCACCGCGCCGGCGAGGATCGCGCCGTACGGGTTCGCGGCTCGGCCGGCCACGTTGCTGATGTAGTTGGCGAGCGAGACCGCGAGCGGCTGCATGTCGGCCTCCTTGGTGACCAGGAACGGCCACAGGAACTCGTTCCACGGTCCGATGAAGGTGAGCAGGATCGCGGTGAGCAGGGCCGGGCGCACCAGCGGCAGCGCGATCGACCACAGGATCCGCAGCTCGCTGGCGCCGTCGAGCCGGGCCGCCGCGAACAGCTCCTCGGGCAGCTGCAGGAAGAACTGCCGGAAGATGAAGACCGCCGTGGAGTTGATCGCGAACGGCAGGATCATCCCGAGGTAGGAGTCGGCCAGCCCGTAGGTGCGCACGATCATCACGTAGATCGGGATGATCAGCAGCTGGAACGGGATGATCTGCACGAGCAGCATGACGGCGAACAGGGTGCCCCTGCCCGCGGAAGTGCAGCCGCGCCAGCGCGTAGCCGGCCAGCACCCCGAAGACGACCGTGCCGAGCAGGACTCCGCCGGTGAAGATGCCGGAGTTGACCAGCGACTGGAGCAGGTCCACCCGCTCGTTGATCGCGGTGTAGTTGTCCAGCGTGAACCCGCCGGTCGGGAACGCGCCCGTCAGCGACGTGTCGGGCTCCTCCTGCAGCGAGCTGATCACCATGTAGTAGAAGGGGAAGAGGAACAGCAGGGCGCCGCCGAAGAGAGCGACCAGCGTAGCTCGCAGGATCTCGGTTCATGTCAGTCCCTCTCCAGGAGCTCTCCTGGTTGACCAGCGAGATCAGCAGCACGCCGATCACGAGGATCACGCCGATCGCGGCGGCGGTGTCGGGGTTCCCCTGCTCGATGCCCTTCTGGTACATCACCAGCACCGGTGAGCTCGACGCGCCGTTGGGCCCGCCGCCGTTGGTGAGCAGGTAGGGCTCGGTGAACAGGTTGGCGCCGGTGATCGTGGCCAGGATCAGCACCAGCGTGGTGGCGGTCCTGCACCCCGGGGACGGTCACGTGCCGGAACGCCTTGATCCGTCCCGCGCCGTCGACTCGCCGCGGACTCGTAGAGCTCCTTCGGCACGTTCTGCAGCGCCGCGAGGTAGAGCAGGACGAACAAGCCGAGCTGCTTCCAGGTCACGAAGAGCGCGATCACCGGCATCGCCAGCGTGCTGTTCACCAGCCACGACGGGTCCGGCGCCAGCGGGCCGAGGACCTGGTTGACCATCCCGTTCTGGCTGAACAGGAACAGCCACACCGCCACCAGGGCGACGCTGGCGGTCACGTAGGGGGCGAAGTAGGCGATCCTCAGGAACGTCCGCCCGCGGATCGCGCCGTTGAGTGCGGCGGCCAGCACCAGCGCGAGAGCACGACGGTCAGCGGCACGTTGATGATGAGGAAGCTCGACCACGTTGAGGAACGACTGCCGCACGTCAGGGTCGGCCGAGCACCGCCTGGTAGTTCTCGCAGCCCGACGAACGGCCGCTCCACCTCCGCGCCGGGTGCGGCGAAGAAGTAGTCGTGGAAGCTCATCCACACCGCCAGCCCGAGCGGGTAGGCGAACACGACGGCGAGGAACACCGCGTAGGGCGCGGCGAACACGATTCCCAGGGGCTGGCGGCCCAGGAGGGCCGCCAGCCTCGAGCGGGAGCGTGCCGGACGGGTCCGGTGCGCACCGGCTCGTCGTCGTCATCGTCGCGGGCTCCGGCTCAGGACTGGCTCGGCGAGGTCGGTGGTCTCCTCGGCGGCGCTCGAGAGCGCCTCGTCGACCGACGCCTTGCCGAAGATCACCGATGCGGAGTACGCGTCACGGAACGTCTGCCAGATCTCGATCGAGTTCGGCACGTTGGGGACCTCGACGGTGCGCGAGGCCTGGTCGGCGAAGTCGACGTACTCCGGGTTCTCCTTGAAGTACTCCGGGTAGGTGCCCTCCAGGTCGCTGCGCAGCGGCATCTGGCCGGTCATCTCGAGCAGCTTGCCGTCCTGCTCCTCGCTGGTCGCGAACTTCAGGACCTCCCACGCGGTGCCCTGGTTCTCGCAGGCCGAGTAGAGCCCGATGTTCTTCGCGTCGGAGAAGGTGTAGGTCTCCTCCGGGCTGGTGCCGGCCGAGGTCGGGACCGGGGCGGCGCCCCAGTTCGACCGCCTCGCCGTAGACCGCGATCGCCCACGGACCGACGATCGCCATCGCCGCCTTCTCATCGGCGAACGAGTCGCCGTTGTAGGCCTCCTTCTGGGCGAGACCCTCGTCGTACATGGTCTGCCCAGAAGTCCGCGACGGCCTGTGCCCTCCTCGGAGTCGAAGGTCGCCTCATCGTCCTCGATCAGCTGCTGTGCCGCCGGTCTCGGCGGCGAACAGCGGGTAGAAGTCGAACCAGGACTGGAAGAACTCGCTGGTCGGCGCGGGCCAGATGGCGGCGTCCGCGGCACCGCTGTCGACGATCTTGCGGCTCGTCTCGAGGAACTCGTCGTGCGTGGCCAGCGGCGGGTTCTCCGGGTCGACGCCGGCCTTCTTCATGAGGTCCTTGTTGTAGAAGATCATCACCGGGTTCGACTTCCAGGGGATCTGGTAGTACTGCCCGTCCGGCGACTTGTACTGCTCGGCGACGTCGCCGCTGCGCGACTCGACGTAGTCCGTGCCGCCCTCGAACTCGTCCAGCGCGACCAGGCCGCCCTGCTTCTGGAACTGCGGCACCGCGGCCGGGCGAGGTGTTGAACACCAGGCAGGGCGCGTTGCCGGCGGTGATCGCGGCGCCGATGACCTCCTCGGACGTCTGCCCGGCGGGGATCTCCTGGGCGGTGACCTCCTCGTCGGGGTTCTCGGCGTTCCACTCCTTGACCATCGCCTTGCCCCAGGCGATCTCCTCGGGGTTGTTCGACAGCCACACCTTGATCGGACCGGTGGCCGACGTGGCGCCGTCGGAGTCTCCGCTGTCACCCCCGCAGGCGGCGGTCATGCCAAGCGCCAGCATGGTCGAGTAGTTGCGGTAGCGGCCTTCGATCTCATCTGTCTCTCCATTCGTGTGCTGCGGGTCGGGCTGGTAGCTCAGGGACGGGCGTGCGGGAACGGGGCCGCTCGAGCCGCGGACGACCAGCCGCGGCGGTGGGAGCTGGATGTCGGTGGCGGGGCGCTCGTCGATCGAGCTCGAGCAGCCGCACTCGCGGCGGCCCGGCCCCAGCCGATGACGTCGGTGGACACCGTGGTCAGGGGCGGTTGGAGGTGGGCGGCGAGCTCGGTGTCCTCGTAGCCGGTCGACGGACAGCTGGTCGAGGGACGTCGACGCCGCGCGCGGCGGCGACGGCCAGGCCGGCGATCGCCATCAGGTCGTTGGCGTAGACGATCGCGGTCGGCGGGTCGGCGAGGTCCAGCAGCTCCCGGGTGGCAGCGGCCCCGCCCTCGGCGGAGAAGTCGGCCTCGACGCAGGGGCCCTCGGGAGGTCCGCCGCGTGCAGGGCGGCCGCCCAGGCGTCGCGTCGGGACCGGCCGTGCACCATCTGGGTCGGGCCGGACACGTGGGCGATCCGGGTGTGCCCCTGAGGTCAGCGAGATGCTCGACGGCGGCGACGATGCCGGGGCCGTCGTCGACACCGACCGAGGGCCAGAAGGCTTCCGGCAGTGCGGGGCCCACGATCACCGCGGGGAGTCCCAGCTCCGCGAGCAGCGCAGGACGAGCGTCGTCGACGTGGAGGTCGGTGACGAAGACACCGTCGACGCGGCCCTCGTCGCTGAGCCGGCGGTAGCTCTGCTGCTCGCCCTCGTGCTCGGGCACGACCTGGAGCAGCAGGGCGTAGCCGTGGCGGGACAGCTCGCTCTCCACGCCCGCGATGAAGGACGGGAAGAACGGGTCTGCCCGCAGCGTCTCGGGCGGCCGGGCCATCACCAGCCCCACGGCGAGCGCCCGGGAGACCGAGAGGGCGCGGGCCCGCGAGCTCGGAGTCCAGCCCATCTCGCCGGCGACCGCGAGGATCCGGGCCCGGGTCTCGGGGGCGAGCCCCGTGCGGTTGTTGAACGCGAACGAGACAGCGCCCTTCGAGACGCCCGCAGCGCGGGCGACGTCGTTGATGGTGGGCCGGGGCACGCCTTCACCTAAACCGGTTTAGTAATCCGCTGTCAAGGGTGCAGACCCAACGTGTCCCGACCCGTGGCCGGCCCCCGACGGGCTGGGTGAACTAGTCCCAACGTCCGATTGCGGGGTGCACCCCCGCCTGACGACATTGGTTCGTAGGCACCCGAGGGAGGTGCTGACGAGCATCGGAGGGACCGCCATGAGAAGCAGGAAGGCCTACCCCGCAGCCACGTTGGGCGTGGCCGTGCTCCTGGGAGGTGTGGTCGCAGCAGTCCCCGCCCACGCGGGCGGCGGCGACTTCATCGAGGAGAGCGGTGCCTGCTCGATGAGCTCCTCCTGGGACATGAAGGCCAAGCACGACACCGGCCGGATCGAGCTGGAGTTGAGCGTGGACAGCAACCGCCTCGGCCAGGCGTGGTCGGTCCGGCTCACGGACAACGGCACGCTGGTGTTCTCCGGCAACAGGACGACGAACGGGGTCAGCCGGTCGTTCTCGGTGGACAAGATGCTCAAGGACCGGGCCGGAACGGATCGCTTCGTCGCTCGGACGACCAACACCAGGACGGGCGAGGTGTGCCGGGCCCACGTCGCTCTCGGTGCCGCCGGCTCGAGCGGGGGCTCGGGATAGCCACCAGTTCATCCCAGGTCGCCTCGCCTACGCCCCCTAGCGCGAGGCCGAACGAGAGGGGCGGTGGCACAGAGGGCGCCACCGCCCCTCTCGGATGTCACCGCGCGGAGGTCATACGTTGCGGCGGCTATGGCGCGCGGACCGTATGACGGCTCGAATCAGTCGGCGCCGTCGCGGCGCAGCTTCTCGTCCAGCCAGAGCCTGGCGCTGCCGACCCAGCCAGCGGCGTCGTGGACCAGCTTGCCCATGGCGTCCTGGGTCTGGCGGAACTGCTCGGAGTAGCTGCGGGCCGCCTCGGCCGCGGCCTCGCTGAGCTTGGCGTCGGCGTCAGTGTCGCGGCGCGGGTAGTCACCGCCGAGGATCCGGTGTAGTCGCCCGAGTCGACCCACCGACGCAGCTCGCTGGCCCGGACGACGGCGAACGGGTGCGTGCGGTTCTCGATCAGCATTCGGCTATCGATCGTCCCTCGCAGGCTCGGGCCGATCGGCCTCGGACATCGGCACGCGGACGCCGCGCTCGGCGGCCACCTCGGCCGCCCGCTCGTAGCCCGCGTCGACGTGCCGGATCACGCCCATGCCCGGGTCGTTGGTGAGCACCCGCTCGATCTTCTGCGCCGCCAGGTCGGTGCCGTCGGCGACGCACACCTGGCCGGCGTGGATCGAGCGGCCCATGCCGACGCCGCCGCCGTGGTGGATCGACACCCACGACGCGCCCGAGGCGGTGTTGACCAGCGCGTTGAGCAGCGCCCAGTCGGCGATCGCGTCGGAGCCGTCGAGCATCGCCTCGGTCTCGCGGTACGGCGAGGCGACCGACCCGCAGTCGAGGTGGTCGCGGCCGATCACGACCGGCGCCTTCAGCTCCCCGGAGGCCACCATCTCGTTGAACTTCAGCCCGGCGAGGTGCCGCTCGCCGTACCCCAGCCAGCAGATCCGCGCCGGCAGGCCCTGGAACTGCACCCGCTCGCCGGCCATGGTGATCCACTTCCGCAGCCGCTCGTTGTCGGGGAACAGCTCGAGGATCGCCCGGTCGGTCGCGGCGATGTCGGCCGGGTCGCCGGACAGCGCGGCCCAGCGGAACGGGCCCTTGCCCTCGCAGAACAGCGGCCGGATGTACGCCGGCACGAAGCCGGGGAACTCGAACGCCCGGTCGTAGCCGCCCTTGCGGGCCTCGTCGCGGATCGAGTTGCCGTAGTCGAACACCTCGGCGCCCGCGGTCCTGGAACTCCACCATCGCCCGCACGTGCGCGGCCATCGACTCCTGCGCGCGCTTGGTGAAGCCGACCGGGTCGTCGGTCCGCTCGCGCTCCCAGTCCTCGAAGGCGACGCCGACCGGCAGGTAGAACAGCGGGTCGTGCGCCGAGGTCTGGTCGGTGACGATGTCGATCGGCGCGTCCATCTCCAGCAGCGCGGGCAGCATCTCGGCGGCGTTGCCGAGCACGCCGATCGACAGCGGGCGCCGCTCGTCGCGCGCCGCGACCGCCAGCTCCACCGCCTCCTCCAGGGAGCGACGCCTGGACGTCGAGGTAGCGGTGGTCGATCCGGCGCTGGATCCGGGACTGGTCGCACTCGATGCAGATCGACGACGCCGTCGTTCATGGTGACCGCGAGCGGCTGGGCGCCGCCCATCCCGCCGAGCCCGGCGGTGACGGTGATCGTGCCGGCCAGCGTGCCGTCGAACCTCTTGTCCGCCACGGCTGCGAACGTCTCGAACGTGCCCTGCAGGATGCCCTGGGTGCCGATGTAGATCCACGAGCCGGCGGTCATCTGGCCGTACATCGTGAGCCCGAGGTCCTCGAGCCGGCGGAACTCCTCCCAGTTGGCCCAGTCGCCGACCAGGTTGGAGTTGGCGATCAGCACCCGCGGCGCCCACTCGTGGGTCCGCATCACGCCGACCGGCTTGCCCGACTGGACGAGCATCGTCTCGTCGTCCTCGAGCGTCGCGCAGGGTGCGCGACCAGGGCGTCGTACGCCTCCCAGCTGCGCGCGGCCTTGCCGGTGCCGCCGTAGACGACGAGGTCCTCGGGGCGCTCGGCGTTCTCGGGGTCGAGGTTGTTCATCAGCATCCGCAGCGGCGCCTCGGTCTGCCACGACTTCGCGGTCAGCTCGGTGCCGGTGGCGGCGTGGATGGGCAGGCGGGGATTGGTGGTCATGACAGCTCTCCGATCACTTCTTCGACGGCGGTCAGGACGGCGCCCGAGCGCGACCAGCGCGACGGCGGCCTCGATCTCGGGCGAGAGGTGGCGGTCGGGGCCGGGGCCCTCGATCCCCGACGACGCGCAGCAGGCGGACGACGGCCCGCGTGGCCGGCGACGGGCTCGAGCGGTGCGCGGAGGTCGAGCGCGCGGGCGGCGGTGAGCACCTCGATCGCGACCACCCGGGTCAGCCCGTCGACCGAGCGGCGCAGCTTGCGGGCGGCCGACCAGCCCATCGAGACGTGGTCCTCCTGCATCGCGCTGGACGGGATCGAGTCGACCGACGCCGGGCACGGCGAGCCGCTTGAGCTCGGAGACGATCGCGGCCTGGGTGTACTGCGCGATCATGTGGCCGCTGTCGACGCCGGGGTCGTCGGCGAGGAACGGCGGCAGCCCGTGGTTGCGGGCCTTGTCGAGGAAGCGGTCGGTACGCCGCTCGCTGATCGAGGCGACGTCGGCGGCGACGATCGCGAGGAAGTCCAGCACGTAGGCGACCGGCGCGCCGTGGAAGTTGCCGTTGGACTCGACCCGGCCCTCCTCGGCCAGCACCACCGGGTTGTCGACGGCCGAGGCCAGCTCGCGCCCGGCGACCGTCGGCGGCGTGCTCGACGGTGTCGCGGGCCGCGCCGTGCACCTGCGGCGAGCAGCGCAGCGAGTAGGCGTCCTGGACCCGGTTGCAGTCGGGGCCGCGGTGCGAGGCGACCACGCCGGAGTCGGCCAGGATCGCGGTGAGGTTGGCCGCCGACAGCGCCTGGCCGGGGTGCGGCCGGATCGCCTGCAGCTCGGGCGCGAAGACCCGGTCGGTGCCGAGCTGGGCCTCGACCGACATCGCGGCGGCGACGTCGGCGGCCTCGCAGCAGCGTGCCGCAGGTCGTGGATCGCCAGCACCAGCATGCCGAGCATGCCGTCGGTGCCGTTGATCAGCGCGAGCCCCTCCTTGGCGGCCAGCTCGACGGGCGCCAGCCCGGCCGCGGCCAGGGCGTCGCGCGGCCGGCCACGCAGCGCCCCGGCGGCGTCGCGCACCTCGCCCTCGCCCATCAGCGCGAGCGCGCAGTGCGACAGCGGCGCGAGGTCGCCGGAGCAGCCGAGCGAGCCGTACTCGTGCACCACCGGCGTGATCCCGTGCGTGAGCAGCGCCGGCCAGCAGCTGCGCGGTCTCGGGCCGGATGCCGGTGTGCCCGGTCGCCAGCGTCGAGAGCCGCAGCAGCATCAGGCCGCGGACCACCTCGCGCTCGACCTCGGGCCCGGACCCGGCGGCGTGCGAGCGGACCAGCGAGCGCTGCAGCTGGGCGCGCATCTCGGTCGGGATGTGCCGGGTCGCGAGGGCGCCGAAGCCGGTCGAGATGCCGTACGCCGGCGTCGGCGCGGCCGCGAGCTCCTCGACGACCGCCCGCGCCCGCTCGATCGCCGCGCTGCGCCTCGCCGGTGAGCGCGACCGCCGCGCCGTCGCGGGCCACCGCCACGACGTCGTCGAACGAGACCGGGCCGGTGCCGACCCGGACCTCGGTGGAGCTTGGGGGGACCATGCCTCAATCCAACTCCGCGGCCGCGCGACCCACCAGTGCCACCGCCTCGGAGGGTCTCGAATCCGAGACCTAGTCCACGAGCTCGGTCGGCTCGGCGACCGCGTCGACCAGCGCGCCGTTGCGCAGCACGGTGATCTCGATCCGCGTGCCGATCGCGTCGTCGAGGAGACGTCGCTGCAGTGACTGCGCGTCTCCGAGCGGCGTGCCGCCGACGGCGAGGATCAGGTCCCCGCGTCGAAGACCGCTCAGCTCGGCGGGGCTGTGCTCGACCACTTCGACCACCCGCAGTGCGGTCTCCTGTCCGGACCGGTCGGCCCAGGCCGGCGGCCAGCGGCGCCGGGCTGGTGACCAGGCCGAGGTAGGCGCGGCGCATCCGGCCGTCGTGCAGCAGTGAGTAGATGATCCGGTTCGTCGTGGCGTTGACCGGGACGGCGAGTCCCAGCCCGATGCCGGCCACGGCCGTGTTGATGCCCACCACCCGGCCGCTGGCGTCGGCCAGCGCCCCTCCGGAGTTGCCTGGGTTGAGTGCGGCGTCGGTCTGGATGACGTCTTCGATCAGGCGAGCAGTCGTCCGTCCGCGGGCCGGCATGCTGCGCCCGAGGCCGCTCACCACCCCCGCGGTCACGCTGCCCGCGAGCCCGAGGGGGTTGCCGACGGCCACGACCAGGGAGCCGACCTTGAGCCGGTCCGCGTCCCCGTACTCCGGGGGTGCGGGCACCGCGCGGTCGGCGCGCACGATCGCGAGGTCGGAGAGCGGGTCGCGGCCCACGACGTCGAACGTCGCGACGGTGCCGTCGGAGAAGGCAACCTCGCCTCTGGTCGCCTCGCCGACCACGTGGGCGTTGGTGACCAGGTGGCCCTCGTTGCTGAGCACCACAGCCGAGCCGGCCGCCTCGCCGCGACGGCCGCGGATCCGCAGCGAAGCCACCCGCGGGGTCAGCAGCTCCGCCACGCCCACGACCACCGCCGAGTAGGCGTCGAGCGGACCCTGGTCGTTCGTGGCCGGGTCATCGTCCATGAGCGGAGAACGCCCGGCCGCGCCGAGGCGTTCCGGTGTTCACCCACGGCGGAAACCGACCCTCGTGCCGCCCCACAGGAACCCCATTCAGCGGCATGAGGCTGATCGAGGTGGGTACGTGCCACTCGCAGGGAGGGCGCATGACGCGCGCCCTCGCGCCGAGAGTCTGGAGAATCCGTGAGCACCGGAACGATCGTCCTGATCATCGTCATCGCCGTCATCGTCCTTGCCCTGATCGGGCTGGCCATGTGGATGGCCGGCAAGAAGAAGCGGGAGCACCGCCACGCGGAGGCAGAGCGCATCCGGCAGGAAGCCGCGGCTCACGCTGGCGGTCTCGAAGAGGAGCAGGTGCGCGCCCGGGAGGCCGAGGCCAGGGCCGAGCAGGCCCGTCTGCAGGCGCAGCGCGCCGAGGAAGAGGCGGCCCGCGCCCACCAGGGCGTGAGCCAGGAGAAGGCGCTGCACGAGGACAGGCTGCGCGAGGCAGACCGGCTTGACCCGCACGTCGACCACCGGTCCGACGACTACAACCCCGACACCAGGGCCGCCGAGACCCCGGCGCCGGCCTACGACGAGACCGGCCGCGTCGACCCGTCGACCACCCGGACGACCGAAACCGCCGGCACCACCGGCACGACGGGGACCACTGGCACGACGGGGACCACTGGCACGACCGACACCACCGGCACCCCCGGTACGACCGGAACCACCCGGGTCGACGACCAGGGTCGCCCGATCGACGAGCACGGTCGTCTCATCGAGGACCCGAGCGAGCCCGGCGGGACCCACCGCGCGCCGTAATGTGACGCCATGGTCACCCTCCGCGCCGTCCCCCTCGGGGAGACGGCGCGGATGCGTATCACGGTGACTGTGCCCCCGGAGAGGTGTCGATGAGCCAGGTCCCCGCAGCGACCAGGGCGCTGCGGGTGCTCCGGTTCCTGGCCAGCCAGCCCGACCCGGTCCCCCTCGACCGGATCATGCGGGCCTGCGACCTGCCCCGCAGCACGGCCTACCACCTGCTCAGCACGATGGTCGACGAGGGCTTCGTCATCCATCTGGTCGAGGAGAAGCGGTACGGCCTCGGCGTCGCCGCGTTCGAGGTCGGCAGCGGCTACTCGCGACAGGAGCCCCTGCAGCGGATCGCCCGACGACTGCTCGCCGGCCTCGTCGACGCCACCGGCCACAGTGCCCACCTCGCCGTCCTGCACGGGCGCGACGTGCTGTACGTCGTCGAAGAGCGTGCGCCCGGCCGGCCGCCGCTGGTGACCGACGTCGGCGTACGCCTGCCGGCGCACCTGACCGCCAGCGGTCGCGCGATCCTGGCCGCGCTGCCGCCGGCGCAGGTGCGAGCGCTTTACCCCGACCGCAGCGCCTTCGTCGACCGCCACGGCAAGGGGCACGGCCACCCTCAGTGGGCTGCGCGCGCTGCTGGCCGAGACCAGACAACGCGGCTACGCCGTCGAGGACGGCGAGGTCACCCCGGGCTTCGCCAGCGTCGCCGCCCCGGTCCTCGACCCCAACGGACACCCGGTCGCCGGCCTCGCCATCACCTTCCCGACCCCGACGAACGAGGAGCCGCCGACGATGGCGGTCCGGCGCGGCGGCCGAGGCTCTGACTGCCCGGCTGGGCGGCCGGGCGACTCACCCCTCGGCGCGATAACCCGCCCACAGACGGCCACCGGCACCCTCGAGGATCTCCTCGGCGACGACCGTGATCAGCATCGGATCACCCTCCATGGCCGCGACCAGACCGGCGTGCAGCCGCAGTGCGTACGACGTGCCGTGCACGAGGTCGTGCTCTCGCAGCTCGTGGACCAGCCACTTCCCGGTGCCCCACCAGCGCCCGCCGGCCGCCAGCAGCAGCTCGGCCGCCGCCTCCCAGGTCGCGAACGCCACCGGGGCGGTCATCACCGGATCGGTGGAGTCGGCCAGGTCGTCGAGCAGGTCGGTGAGTCCGTAGCGCATCGCGTCCCGGTCGGCGTCGGAGAGCGGACCCGGCCCGGCCGAGAGGACGGCGTCGCACTCCTCGGCGAGCGCCGCCCCGGTGCCGTCGACATCGAGGAGGATCACGCCGCTCGAGATCAGCCGCACCAGCGTGGGCCGCCGGCGTGCGAGGTCCTTGGCGATCCAGTGTGCGACCGTCTCCCGGGAATGCACGAAGAGCTCGACCGGCCAGCCGTCGTACTCGAGGGACTCCCGGAAGGGCGCCGGCGGCCCGGGAAGCAGGACCGTGATGTCGAGGTCGGAGGTCGGTGTCGCCGTGCCCGACACGACGCTGCCTGCCAGCCAGGCCGCCCGGGCTTCCGGGAAGCGTTCGGCCACGAGCGCCCGCGCCGTCGTCACTGCATCCTCGAGCTGCATGGAAGAGTTTGCCGGGTCCCGGCGCCGGAAAGGGTGACTTCGGGGCGCGAACCTCGTTGTACCAAGCGCATCCAGCCCGGAGGAGACCCGTGCGACCGCATCCGAACCCCCCTGCCCCGTCTGCTGTGCGCGATCGTCGTCGCGGTGGCTGTGATCGCCACTGCGATCAGCGCCCTCTCCACCAACGGCCGGTTGGGTGACCTCTACACCACCTACGCGCCTCGAAGGACGTCGCCGTCGCGGTCCGCGCAGATCGCGCCACCAAGAACGCCATCTCCCGGGCGGGTGTCCTCGGAAGGCGACCCAGGACCCGACGACCGCCACGGAGCGGCGCGACAACGCGGCGTACGTCGCCGAGAACCGCAGCACGCCCGACCCGAGACTGACCACGACCCCGTCGCGCGGCTACGGCAGGCGGTGCCTGAAGACCGGTACGCCATGGCCAGCGGCTGCTACTCCGTGGCCGGCCAGCCGATCCGGTTCCAGGCCACCGACCTCGGCTCCTACCTGCTCTACGCCCGCGACGCGTCGTTCGTGAGCGCCGACGGCGCTGGCCGACGAGCCGTCCGAGAACGCCGACTGGACCGCCGCCGGACGCGACGGCCGGTTCACGTTCCGGCTCGCCGACGGCCGCTGGCTCACCACGGCCGGCGGCGGCTTCACCACCGGCGACCAGCCGCGCCGCTTCGCGCTGACTGCGACGACGGGCTGCCCGCGCTACCCCGAGGCCGACATCGACATCTCCGGCGCGCCGTTCGCCGGCACCTCGCCGTTCCAGGAGGTCCGCGGGTACGTCGACGCCCACACCCACGGGATGGCCTTCGAGTTCCTCGGCGGCGGCGTCCACTGCGGCCAGCCCTGGCACCGGTACGGCGCGCCGTACGCTCTGGTCGACTGCGCCGACCACACCCAGACCCAGGGTCAACGGCGCGGTGCTCGAGTCGATCCTTTCTGGCGAGCCCAGCCACGACCCGGTCGGGTGGCCGACGTTCAAGGACTGGCCGGCTCCCGAGTCGCTGACCCACGAGGGCACCTACTACCGCTGGCTGGAGCGCTCCTGGCGCGGCGGGCAGCGGTTGTTCGTGAACCTGCTCGTCGAGAACAACCAGCTCTGCGAGCTCTACCCGCTGCCGCCCCGAACGAGAAGAACTCGTGCGACGACATGGACTCGATCCGCCTGCAGGCCAAGCGGATGTACGCAGATGCAGGACTACATCGACGCCCAGTGCGGCGGCCCGGGTAAGGGCTTCTACCGGATCGTGACGAGCCCGTGGGAGGCCCGCCGGGTGATCAACGCCGGGAAGATGGCCATCGTCATGGGCATCGAGACCAGCGTGCCCTTCGGCTGCACTTCAAGCCAGCCCGGCGACGACGTCCCGACGTGCGACCCCGCGTCCATCGACCGCCAGCTCGACGAGGTGCACGCGCTCGGGGTGCGCCAGATGGAGCTGGTCAACAAGTTCGACAACGCGCTCTCCGGCGTGGCCGGCGACAACGGCGAGGTCGGTGTGGCGGTCAACAGCGCCAACTTCCGCGAGACCAACTCGTTCTGGGACATGCGGCACTGCGAGCCGGAGAACCCCGACGCCCACGACAAGAACCAGCTCGCCGCGCCCGGAGATCAGCGCCGAGCAGCAGGACGCACTCTTCGGCGCGATCGGCGAGCTGTTCGGCACGACCGGGACCGCCCTGCCGATCTACCCGCCGCCCGACCACTGCAACGAGCGCGGCCTGACCACGCTCGGCGAGCAGACCATCGCCGGCCTCGCCGATCGGCACATGCTCTTCGACCCCGACCACATGAGCGTCAAGGCCCGCAACGCCGCGCTCGACCAGGTCGAGGCGATGGGCTACTCCGGCATCATGTCCAGCCACTCCTGGTCGACCGAGGACGCCTACCCGCGGATCTACGAGCTCGGCGGCTACATCGCGCCGTACGCCGGCGACTCGACCGGCTTCGTCGAGAAGTGGCGCGCGCACCTCGGCTGGGCCGACGAGCGCTACTACTTCGGCTTCGGGTACGGCGCCGACATGAACGGGCTCGGCGCCCAGGGCAACCCCCGCGGCGCCGACGTGTCGAACCCGGTCACCTATCCCTTCACCGGCCTCGGCGGGGTCACCGTCGACAAGCAGCGTGGCCGGCGAGCGGGTCTACGACATCAACGTCGACGGCGTGGCGCAGTACGGCCTCTACCCCGACTGGATCGAGGACCTGCGGATGGTCGCCGGCGGCGCCGAGCGGCGACGCGATCGTCGAGGACATGGCCCGCGGCGCGGAGGCCTACCTGCAGACCTGGGAGCGGGCCGAGGGCATCGCGCCCGACTCCTGCCGCAACCCCGGGCTGCGCAAGAGCGAGTCGGCCGTCCGAGGCGCTGATCGACGCGGGCATGACGACCCGGCAGGTGATGCAGGCCGTCGGCCAGCCCTACACGCGGCGTCGGCAGCGCGCTACACGTTCTGCGCGAGGACCGCCACCGAGCCTGAGGTCAGGATGCGGGTCACGTTTGGTGACAACGGCCGGGTGACGGGGATTTCGCGAGCCTGACCCCCGGCTGCCCGCGCGGGGTGCACGATGGGCGCACGATGTCGCGCACCGGCAGGGTCCTCGTGGTCCTCGCGGCCTGGGTCCTCCCGGTCGCGTGGGTGACCGGCGCCCTCCTCGCGGGACCATCGGACGGCACCGTCGTCTCCTCCTCGGCGCTCGACGACACCGGGCGCTGGGGCAACACCGTGACCGTGGTCGACGTCGTCGGCGACCGCCCCCTGCAGCCGGGCGACGTGGTGCGGTCCATCAACGGGCGACCCATCGGCGACTGGGTGGCTGGTGAGGCTTCCACCCAGCGCGCGGTCGGCGAGACGGTGACCTACGGGATCCTGCGCCCGGCCCCCGACCTGGACCGCGACCTCGACGTGCGGGTGACGCTCACCCACTACCCCCTCGAGGCCGTCGGCCGGCAGGCGGCCTCCTTGGTCGGGTTCGGCCTGGTCCTGCTGGCCGGCAGCATCGTGTTCTGGCGCCGACCCGATGGCATTCCGCAGCGGGCGTTTCTCGCGGCGGCCGCCCTTCTCCCCGCCTGGCTCACCGCGTTCCCGCTCGGACCCGGAGTCATTGACCTGGCCAGCGCGCGAGGCACCTGGCCACCATTTGTCGGAGGGCTCCTGTGCGCACTCGGCCTCGGGGCTGCCGTCGTGACCGCGATGACGCTGACCCGTCCGTCCGCTACCCCCCGACCCCGTGGGCCGGTACTGCTGGCGGCCGCCGCCCTCCCTCTGGCGGGGTACGCCGCCTGGCTGCTCGGCCCGGCCCGCGGACTGACCACGGAGGCAGCCCGGCTGCAGGCCCAGCTGACCGTCGTGACTCCGGCCCTGGTGGTAGCCGTGCCGGCGGTGGTCGCCCTGCTCTGCTGGCGCTACGCGCGCAGCAACGACCGGGCCACGACGCTGGCCACCCGCCTGGCGCTCATCGGGATCCTGGGTGGCGTGGTGGCCCGGGTGCTGCTCGGCGACCTGCCACAGCGGCTGACCGGCGAACCGCTGCTGCCAGGGGACGTACTGGTCCTCCTGATCACACCGGCCGTCCTCGGCTGCCTGGTGGTGGCCGTGGACGGCTATCGGCTCGACGAGGTGGAACCGACCGTACGCAGGGCGGTGGTCCAGGCGCTCGCGGCCGGTCTCGTCGCGACCTCGTTCGTTGCCGTCGCGGCGGCGGTCGGCCAGGCCTCCGACATCGGGTTCCGGTCCATCCTCGCCGGCGGCGTCCTCGCACTCCTCGTGCTGCCGCTCGCCGTGGCACTCCAACGCGGGTTCCGCCGGGCCGGTCTACGGAGACCGGGAGTTCCCGCACCGGGTCGTCTCGGACCTGCGTCGACTCGAGACCACCTCGGCTCCGGAGGCCGCACTGACCGAGACCCTGTCGTTGCTGGCGCGACGACTCCGGCTCGCCTATGCGGCGATCGACGTCCGCCCGGCAGCCGGCTCTGAGCCCCTGCAGGTGGCCATCGGTGAGAGCAGGGGCAACCCCGTCACGGTCGACCTGGTCGTCGGTGGCACCGACCTGGGCCGGCTGCGGCTCGAGGTGGTCCCGCAGCGCGACCCGTTCGGGCCGGGCGACCGACGCCTGCTCGAGGATGTCGGCGTCCAGGTCGGCGCGCTCGTGCAGACAGTGTTGGTCAACCGCGAGCTCCAGCGCTCTCGGCAGCACCTGGTCACCGCGCGCGAGGAGGAGCGGAGGCGGCTCCGCCGTGACCTCCACGACGGGCTCGGCCCGTCGCTTGCCACGCTGGCCATGCGTCTGGAGTCCGCCTCCGACCTGATCGGCCGAGGATCCCGCCGGCGCGGCCGAGCTGGCGGACGGCTTGTCGGAGCAGGCCCGGGCGGAGATCGCTCGAGGTGCGCCGGCTCGTCGACGGACTGCGACCACCCGCCCTCGACCAGCTCGGGCCTGGTGTCCGCGTTGCGACAGCGCGCCGAGGAGCACGAGTCCGCGGCGCAGCCGGAGGCCGGATGTCCTGGGCCGTCGAGGCCGACGAGGACGTGGAGCCGCTGCCCGCGGCGGTCGAGGTGGCGGCGTACCGAATCGTCATGGAGGCCGTGACCAACGCCCTGCGCCACAGCGGCGCGGAGCGCTGCACCGTGTCCCTGCAGCGCGAGGACGGCGACGCTGCTGCTCCGGGTCCGCGACACCGGGCGCGGTCTGGCGGTCGACCCCGGCGCTGGTGTAGGCCTGACCTCCATGAGGGAGCGCGCCGAGGAGCTCGGTGGCACCTGCACCGTGACCTCGACGCGACAGCGGCACCCTGGTCGAGGTCCGGCTTGCCGATCTCCGGGAGGAGGCGGAGACGTGAGCTGCGAGGCTGTCCGCATCCTCGTCGTCGACGACCACGAGGAGTTCCGGCGAGGGACTCGAGGCCCTGCTCGGCGCTGCCGACGGCGTCGAGGTGGTCGGCAGCGCCGCCGACGGTGCCCGTGCCGTCGACCTCGCCCTGGGGCTGCAGCCCGACGTCGTGCTCATGGACCTGCAGATGCCGCGCCTCAACGGCGTCGAGGCCACCGGCCGGATCGTCGCGCTCCTCCCCCCACATCAGCGTCCTCGTGCTGACGATGATGGAGGACGAGGACTCGGTGTTCGCCGCCGTCCGGGCGGGCGCCCGCGGCTATCTCCTCAAGGGCGCGCGCCGACAGGAGATCGTGCGAGCGATCGAGGCGGTCGGGGCCGGCGAGGTCATCTTCGGGCCCGGGATCGCGGACCGGATGATGACCTACTTCGGGGCCTGCGGGCGCGCCCGGCGGCCGAGGTCTTCCCCGAGCTCACCGAGCGCGAGCGGGTGGTCCTCGGGCGGATCGCGGACGGCCTCGAGAACGGCGAGATCGCGCGCGAGCTCGGGCTGTCGGTCAAGACCGTGCGCAACCACGCGAGCAACATCTTCGCCAAGCTGCAGGTGGCGCACCGCGCGCAGGCGATCGTGCGGGCCCGCGAGGCGGGTCTGGGCGTGATGACCAGCCTAGCCCTGGCAGTCGCGGTCGAGCGTCGCGTCATCCCTCGCGTCGCGGCCGAGCCGCCGGGCCAGCTGCCGGTCGGCGCGAGATCACGCTCGGCGTCGCCGTCCGTGGTGAACGGCGTCCGCGAGCACCAGGCATCCGGTCACCCGGTTCGGGTCCACCATGGTGACGGCCTGGGCCAGGCGGTAGAGATCCGTCGGGGCCAGGTCGGTGTCGAGCCCCCCGAGTGCCGCCAGGGTGCCGTCCTCCATGAAGCCCGCCTCGTCCTCGTGCGCCTGCAGGCTGCGGAGGATGCCCGAGCAGCAGGGCCTGATGGTTGGCCGACCGGTCGAAGTCGCTCGCGGGCAGGTCGTCGCGGCTGCTGGCGAAGTCCAGCGCCTCGCTCGGCGTCGAACCGGTTCGGGCCCCGGCGTACGGCGCGGCCTTGGTCGGTCTCGAAGGCCAGCGGGGAGCTGACCTCCACCGTCGCCGACCGCGTCGCCCATCGACGAGGAAGCCCTCGAAGCCGGTGACCAGGACGAAGTCGGGTGCGATGCCGACCAGGTCGCTCGACCGCTGCGCGACGCAGGTCCGGCCCGCCCTCCGCCAGGCCGCGTTGATCCGGGCCTTCCCGCTCCGGGAGCGTGACCCACGAGTCCCGCGGGATGCCGATGCCGGCGGCGGCCCCGGTCTCGCCGTCGATCGCCGACGCAGCTGGATGGCGTCGCGTGTCGCCCTCGTCGGTCGCGAGCCGAGCACCAGCACCCAGACCACGCCGTCGTCGAAGTCGACGCTCTTGGCGTTCTCGACCTCGGTCAGGCTGAGCCGGGTCGGCTGGACCGTCGCGGCCGGCACGCGACCAACGCCACCAGGGCGATCAGCAGCGCCAGACGCACCGCCGTCCGGGAGCCCGCTCACGGCGTGACCTCCGCCTCGACCGTCTCGCCGGTCGTCGGTGCCACGTCGTACCCGAACACCGACCAGACGTCGTCCTGCTCCACCAGCATCAGCCGGCCGCGAAGGCGTCACGGCGCTGGCTGCGCGCCGTCCCGGTGGCCTCGAAAGCGAAGCGCACGCGAGGCGGTGGCGCCGACGACGTCGCCGTCCTCGACGACGAAGGAGAGGTCGCGCCTCGAGCCGGGTGGCCCGCACCGCCTCGGCTTCCCTGAAGCGGTTGCGCCGTGAGCAGGTCGATGTCGCCGAGCCGCGTGCCGCGGCAGCGCCGCCGGTGAACGACGTCGAAGGCACCGCACGAAGTCCTCGCGCGGGTAGTCACCGAGAAAGGCCTGGACGACGTAGTCGGACAGGACGTCGCCGACCGCAGACTCGGCCTCCGCGCGCGCGTCCGGGGCCAGCGACTCCGCGCCGTGAACCGTTCGCGACCCGCAGCGCCACCGGCTCGGGCGTCCGGCGGAGGCTCGTGGCCACCGGGCAGTTCCGACGTGCAGTCCAGCCGAGCCGCGAGGGAGACCAGCAGGCACCGCTGTCCCGGCCGCGCGACGGGCTCCTCCGCCGGATCGGCCATGCGGCCCATCATGACGGATCCCCATCCGGACCTCAGCTGGCCGACGACCGTGTTGACCGGCGGAAGGTCGAACGTCCCGACGTTGTCGTCGGCCGGGTGCCGCGTCCCGACGGGCCCGCCGGCGAACCCCCGCAGCACGTTGCCGGTCACGACCTCGACGAACCGCGCGGTCCTCGCGCCCAGCGGGTCGCTCGCACCGGTCGACCAGCGCGCAGCCCCAGCGCAGGGTGCCGGCGTTGAAGACGCCCGCTCCCGAGCGGGCGGTGTAGTAGACCGACTCGGCCGCGTGGTCACGCCGCGGCAGGAGTACGGCGAGTGGCTGAGGATCTGCAGCGGGCGGGGCAGCGGCCGGTCGGGGTAGACGCGGTCGGCCTCCGGGCCGACCAGTCCGGGGATCCGGTCGCCGCCCGTGACGCCCGTCGCCGCGGAAGCCCCACCACCGCGGCGATGCGACGACGTAGTCGGTGTCCACCGGGTAGCACTCGTACATGCATGCCGATCAGCTCTTGCTCCGGGTCCGGCGTCGGCGCGTCACGGAACCGCGCGGTGGCCTCGCGGGGCCGATCGTCCCGCCGAGGGTCGAGGTCGGCGTCGTCCCGGTACCCGACCACGACCCGGGCCCGGCCGGTGCCCGGTCTTCCAGCCGGACCCGCCAGTACATCGTGTTGGCGCCGAGGAAGGCGAGGTTCGTGCCGGCGTCGCGGGCCGCGGTGACGGCGCGTCCGCATCGTCGTCGTCCAGTACTCGTCGTGACCCATCGACACATAGCCCGTGGCGCCCGTCGAGCATCCGCGGGGTCGTGTGCGAGGTCCACGTTGGTGAAGTAGGACAGCGGGATGCCGAGCCGCTCGGCGCGCACGACGATCGGCAGCGCCGCCGTGCGGTAGTCGTTGGCGCCGGTCGCGCCAGGTTGTACGGCCGGTCGAAGCTCACCGCGCAGCTCCGCCGGTCGCCCGCCGGGCCCGTGGTAGAGGCTGTAGCCGCCCCACTGGTTGTAGGCCTGCCAGGTCGTGACCGGCGCGACCAGCGCGACCGTGCCCGCCGCGGTCGGCGAGGAGACGACGTACGGCACGAGCACCTCGTGTCCCGGCCGGTGCGCAGCTTGAAGACGTAGAAGCCGGGCTCCCACCCGTCGGTGTCGACCGTGAGGTCGCGTCGCCACGGCGCGACGACGGTGCGGGTCGAGGCCGGCGCATGACGGCGGGCGCTGCACCCGGCCCTGCAGCGCGTCGGACGCCGACCAGGCGCCCGGTGCCGCCTCGTAGGCGCCGATCCGGTAGACGATCACCCGGTAGCCGGCAGCCGACGTCGAGACCTTGAGCCCGACCCGGGCCCCCGCCGGACCGCTGGCCGCGGTGGAGTATCCGGCGATGCGTCCGGCTGCGGGTCGACGGACCCGCCACTCTGGCTGCCTTCGCCGGTTGTCGGCCGATCGGGCGCGGACCTGGAAAGGGCGGCCGGGGTCGAGAGCTCGCCGCGATCGGACGGGGAAGGTGATGCCAATTCGGTCATGCTCCCCGTGCGCCCGTCCTCGTGAGGCTCTGTCTCCCGGCGTCCCCGACCGCCCGTTCCCGGCGGTGTCCAAGGTGGCCGCACACCCGGTCAACGTCAATCCCAGTGCCAGGCTCGCGGCGAGCCCGGCGGTGCGATAGCCGTCGCCTGTCGCGGCCTGCGCGTGGTCCGCGTCGCCCGGCTCCTTCCTGGGGGGCGCCCGACTCGCCGCCTCTTGGGGCAGGGGGCGACGAGTTCGTGTCCCGTCGCCTGAGGCCGCTGTCCCGTCCGCGCCGGGACGTCTCGGTAGGACATCCCGGTCCCGGGACCGCAGTCCCGGCCGGCGGGTTCCGATGGGGGAGCTCCGTCCCGGGAACGGGATCCCTTGCCCTACCGCCCCACGAGCGGGACCGTGGTCACATGGCATCGACCACACCCCCGGCCGGGGCGGACGACGCGACCCCGGCCGCCCGCAAGCGCAGCCCGGACGACTACTCGGCCAAGGGCCGGCTGAAGGGCCGCGTCTATGACCGGGAGATGGAGCGGCTGCAAGAACAGCTGGTGCTGCTGCAGTACTGGATCCAGCGTCAGGGCCTCAGGGTCCTGGTGATCTTCGAGGGTCGCGGCTCGGCCGGGAAGGGCGGCGTGATCAAGCGGATCACCGAGCGCACCAGCCCTCGCACGGTCCGGGTCGTCGCCCTGCCGAAGCCGACGGAGCGGCGAGCAGACCCAGTGGTACTTCCAGCGGTACGTCGAGCACCTCCCGGCCGCCGGCGAGATGGTCCTCTTCGACCGCAGCTGGTACAACCAGGCTCGAACGTCGAGTGGGTGATGGGCTACTGCACCGAGGAGGATTACAGGAGTTCCTGCGCAGCTGCCCCGAGTTCGAGCGGATGCTCGTCCGGTCGGGGATCGTCGTCCTGAAGTACTGGTTCTCCGTCTCCTACGAGGAGCAGCGCCGAGCGGGTTCGAGGGATCGCAACGCGGAGCCGCTGAAGCGCTGGAAGCTTCTCCGACATGGATCTCGCCGAGCACGAGCTGTACGTCAAGTACTCCATGGCCAAGGACGCCACGTTCCAGTACACCGACATCAAGCAGGCCCCGTGGTACGTCGTCCCCGTCCGACGACAAGCGGGCCGCCCGCCTCAACTGCATCTCCCACCTGCTCAGCCAGTTCGACTACGAGGACGTCTCCCCCGAGGTGGTCGAGCTGCCGAAGATGCAGGAGGTGCCCTACGTGCGACCGCCCATGCACGAGCAGACCTTTGTGCCGCAACGCTTCTAGGCCGGAGGGTCCAGTCTAGTCAGACCTGAAAACGCGCGAGGTCGCGTCCCGCCAAAATGCGGGACGCGACCTCCCCTTGGGCGACCGGTTAGGGGTACGCCGAGGACCACCTCCTCGGTGATACGGCGTCGGGCGCAGGTGCCGGTCTCTCGCGAGCACATGTCCAGCCACACCCTCACGGTCGCCGGTCCTTCGTCGAAGGCAACGTCACCTTCGGGCTCGAACGTGAGCGCACTGTCGGACGGCGACGTCCCGCAGGCGGGCCGGCGCCGGCTGGAGCCGTGACCCGCACGACGAAGGTCCCGCCGACACGCTGCGACGTGCCCAATTGGGCACAGCGCGCTCAGGCACCGCCAGCACCGGCGTGATCCCGTCGGCGTACCCGATGTCGAACAGCATCCCTTCAGACGTCTCGCCCGCCATCTCGCGCGGCGCGAGGTTCACCACGAACAGCGCCTGACGGCCCACGAGTTCCTGGACATCGGCGCGCTCGGTTTTCAGCCCCGCCAGGATCTGTCGCGAGAAGCCTCCGAAGTCCACGGTGAGCTTCACCAGCTTGCGCGACCGCGGGACGTCGGCTACCGACTGAATGGTGCCGACGCGGATGTCCACGGCCTCGAGGGCCGTGATCTCGATCGGGGACTTGACCGGGGCAGTGGTGAAGTCAGCCATGACAACCAAAGTCTACAGGTGCTCTAAGATCACGTCGTGCACGAATCCTTCATGCGCCTGGCGCTCGACCAGGCCCGTCTCGCCGAGGCGGCCGGCGAGGTCCCCATCGGCGCGGTCGTCGGGCTCGAGGGTCAGGTCATCGGCCGTGGATTCAACCGGCCCATCTCGGATGTCGACCCCACCGCGCACGCCGAGATCCTCGCCCTGCGCGAGGCCGCGCGCGCGGTCGGACAACTATCGACTGGTCGGCGCCGACGTCTACGTCACGATCGAGCCGTGCCTGATGTGCGTGGGGGCGCTGGTGCTGGCGCGCGTGAGGACGGTGGTGTTCGGGGCGCGCGAGCCGAAGACCGGCGCGCTGGTGTCGACGACGCAGCCGCTGGAGATCCCGACGCTGAACCACCGCTTCGAGGTCGTCGAGGGCGTGCTGGAGGAGGAGTGTCGCGAGGTCGTCCAGGCGTTCTTCCGGACACGTCGCGCCGCGGAACGGTGATGGCGCTGGGGTGTCAGCCGCCGCTGCGGAGCTCTCTGAGCGTGCTGGCCACCTCGGGCTGCGCCGGATCGATCCGCAGCGATTCGCGAAACGCCGCACCCGCCCGCGTCTTGTCGCCCAGAGCGAGCCGTGCCAATCCCAGTCCGTTGAGCGCCATCGTCGAGCGGGGATCGGCGGCCACCGCACGCTCGAAGTACGGAAGCGCCTCGGCCGAGCGTCCGCCGGCGGCCAGCGCGCCGGCGAGGTAGAGCAACGCCTCGCCGTTTTTTGGATCGCGCGCGATCGCGGATTGGAACAGCCGCATGCCTTCCACCGCCTGGCTCGTTCGCATGCGCACGACGCCGAGCTTGACCATCGCCGGCACATCGGTGCCGTCGAGCTCGAGGATGCGGGCGTAGCGCGATCCGGCGCCGCCCATGTCGTCGCGCAGGAACGCGAGATCGCCGAGGCGCCGCAGGGCCTCGATGAAATCGGGCGCCAGCTTCAAGACGCGTTCGAGCGTGGCCTGGGCGTCCGGATACTTGTGTTGCGCGATCTGCACCTCGGCGAGCGAGACCAGCGGCTGAGCGAATGCCGGGCTCTCGCGCGCGGTGCGTTCCAGCACCGCGGTGGCGTCGTCGAACTGCCCGGCGAATCGCAGGTTGTCGCCCAGCACGACCGCGTCTTCCGGCGTCAGCTCGCCCGCCTTTTCCAGGACGCGCATGTCGGCGATGGCGAGATCGTGCTTGCCCGCCGACGCGTAGGCGATGGCGCGGGTGCGTCGCGCCATGAAGAGGGTCGAATCCTCTGACAGGACCGCGGTGAGCTCGCGAATCGCGACCTCGGGCTCGACCCGTGCCGCCGACATCGCCCGGTTGAGTCGCGGCAGCAGCCGGACGCCGTCCTTGGGATCGCGAAGCGCGCCGGCGCCAGCCCGCGTGCCGCTCGAGCCGCTGAGATATCCCAACGACCGCAGCCGCTGGAGCGCTTCCGGATCGGACGAGGCGGCTGCGCCTGCAGGGGCGGTCAGTTGACGGAGCCCGGCCTCGAGGCCGCGACGCAATTGGGCGACGCGCGGCGCATCCGCCTCGGCCAGGTTCGTCAATTCCTTCGGGTCGTTCTGCAAGGTCGTACAACTCGGGCCGTGGCGCTTCGATCAGCTTGAAGCCGCCGGCGCGCCACGAATAGAGCGGCGCCCACCCGAGTTCGAGCTCCGAATAGAGCGACTCGGCGTACGACGGCTGGTCGTCCATCGGACGGCCGTCAGCGGCAGGCCGCAGCGATCGCCCTTCCATGCCGGTCCGCGGCGGAAGGCCGGCGTAATCGTGCAACGTCGGAAGCACGTCGATCAATCGCGCGACGGTCGGCGACACGCGACCCTGCGCCGATCCCGGGCCCCGCCATGATCCAGGGGACGCGAATCGTGGCGTCGTAGACGAAGAGGCCGTGTGCGCCTTCCCCGTGCTCGCCGAGGCTCTCGCCGTGGTCCGCGGTCACCAGGACGACGGTTCTGCCCAGATCCCCACTCTGCTCGACCGCCTTCAGCACACGCGCCAGCTCGCGATCGACCGACGCGATCTCGCCGTCATAGGGGGCGCTGCGGAAACGCTCGGCCAGGTCAGCCGGCGGCTCGTACGGCGCGTGCGGATCGTAGTAGTGGACCCACATGAACCACGGGCCACTCTTGCCGTCGTCGCTCGGCGCCGCGAGCCAGCGGAGCGCGGCGTCGGTGGTCGCGCCGGCGTGGCGCTCGACATACGGCGTGCGCCGCCGGTCGTTGCCGCGGGGCAGGTGGTCTTCGTAGACATCGAAGCCGCGATCGAACCCGAAGCGACGGTCGAGCGGGAACGCCGACACGAAGGCTGCCGTGCGGTAGCCTGCCTGCTTGAAATCCTCGGCCGCCGTCCGGAGCGTCGGCGCCAGGACGTAGCCGCCATTGTTGCGGAACCCATGTCCGGGCGGCGTGCGGCCCGTGAGAATCGACGCGTGGGACGGCCCCGTCAGCGGCACATGTGACAGAGCGGTCTAGAACTGAACGCCTCGCTTCGCAAGGGCGTCCAGATTCGGCGTCAGCGCGTTGGCCGCGCCGTAGCTGCCGAGGTGGTCGGCGCGCAGCGTGTCTATCGTCACGAGCAGGACGTTCGGGTGCTCCCTGGCAACCGGCGCGGGCCCGGAGGCAGGCTGGCGGCAGCCACCAACGGCGAGCACGAAGAAGAGAGTGCAGATACGACGCATCGATCCCAAGTCGCAAGAGGACTACCGGTCAAGGGCGCGCAGACTCAAGTGTTGCCTTGCCCTGTAAGAAAGTAATTGACAGCAGGCAAAAGAAAGGTATAACAAGTGCTTCGACTGTCGTTTACTTGCGATTTCGCGACGCGATAAGGTCCGCTGGGTCGAGGTTCGCCCGCGGGTCAGGTGCCCAGTTCCCCCGACGAGGAGAAGAAGAGATGCGAGCGACCAAAAGGCGTGTTGTCCTCTGGCTGCTGCTGATCCCGCTGGCGTTGGCGACTTCCTCCGCGGCGCAGTCGTTTCTTGGGTCGATCCGCGGCACGGTGGTCGACCCTCAGGGCGCGGCCGTGAAGGGCGCCGCAGTGCTGGTCACCGACGAAGCGACGGGCGTGCCGCGTGCCGTCGAGACCGACGATCAGGGCCGATACGAGGCGCCGAATCTCCGGCCTGGCACGTACAAGGTCGAAGTCATGGCGGCCAGCTTCAAGAAGGTCGAGAAGACCGGCGTGCTCGTCCGCGCCGCGGGCACCGCACTGGTCGACGTCACGCTCGAAGTCGGCGGCGTCAGCGAGACGATTACCGTGTCGGCTGAGGCGGCCAACAACATCACGCTCGACAGCCAGGCGATCAGCCGCGGCCTCGACGCCCAGCAGCTGCACGATCTGCCGCGCAGCTCGCGCGACATCCAGTCGTTCCTGCTGCTGAACCCGAACGTGGTCGGCGGCAGCGGCGACACGACATCCAGTTCCTCGGCGCAAAGACCTACGGCGTGTCGTACATCCAGGATGGCCAGGCCTCGACCAACGCGATCTTCGGCACCGTCGGCAACTCGGCGCCGGGCCTCGACGCGGTCGAGGAGCTGCAGGTGCTCTCGAACTCCTACAGCGCCGAATACGGCGGCCTCGCCGGCGTGGTCGTCACGACCAAGCGCGGCAGCCAGCAGTATCGCGGGACGGGCTTCTTCGACTACAACAGCGACGGCCTGAACGCGCTGACCTACAACCAGACGCTCGCGGGCGTCGAGCGTGGGGACCCGCTGTCGGACACGCACGAGCGCCGGTGGGGCGGCAGCATCGGCGGCCCGCTCTTCGGCAGCAAGCTGTTCTTCTACGGCAACTACGAAGGCTCCAACGACAAGGCGATTTATGGCGGCGGCCGCTCGAACAACATTCCGACGGCCGCGATGCGCGCCGGCGACTTCCGCGGGACCGTCGATTCGTCCCACGCGATCCGACGACGGGCGCGTCCGTTCCCGGACCAGGTCATCCCGGCGGATCGCATCGATCCGTCGGCGACGAAGATCATGAACATGTTCTATCCGCTGCCGAATCTGGGAACGGCGGCCAGCGGCTACGGCCTCTACCAGCAGTTCGTGCCGGAAACGCGGAAGCGGCAGCGGTTCGATATCCGGCTCGACTCGGAGGTCACGAAGAACGACTCGGTGTTTTTTCGCGGCAGCTATCAGCACCGCGATCCGAACAGCATCACCTTCGAGGCCGGCAACGTGCTGACCAACATGCCGATCCTCGACTCGAAGCTCGAACACGTCGTCGTTCATCGGCGGCTGGACGAAGATCATGACGCCGACGATGGTCAACGAGTTCCGGACCGGCTACAACTACGACAACTCGAAACGGCAGAGCAATTTCAAGGCCGACCGAGGTGGCCGCCAGTCTGGGCCTCGAGAACGCCCCGAGCCAGATCGACGCGTTCGGGTTCCCGTCGTTCAAGTTCATCGGCGGATCGGCGACGAACCGTCCGCTCAACATCGCGGACGCCGGCCGGAACGTCGATCGCACGCTGAAGCAGAACGCCTTCTCGATCAGCGACAACGTCACGTGGATCAAGGGCGGCCACTCGATCAAGGCGGGCGGCCTCTTCACCCGCAACATGGCGCGCGACGGTTTCGGGATCGGCGTCAACAACCGCGGGCTGTACCGTTTCAACGGCGCGCAGACCGGGAACGCGTTCACGCGACTTCCTGCTCGGACTGCCGCTCGATGCCCGCGACCACGTCACGGCTCGCGGCCCGCTCGACGGCTACTCGAACGACTTCGCGGCGTTCGTGCAGGACGACTGGAAGGTGAACAGGGCCCTGACGGTATTCCTGGGACTGCGCTACGAGATCGTCGGCACGTGGCACGAAGACGGCGGGCTGCTGGCCAACTTCATTCTCGACGACGGCGGTCACCACGTCGTGCCGAGCGCGGAGGTCGCGGCGAAGCTCCCGCCCGGTCTCATCGCGCTCGACCGCACGCTATTGGCATCGGAAGCGGGCTTGCCCGACACGCTGCTCAACACCGACAAGAACAATTTCAGCCCGCGCGTCGGCTTTGCCTGGCGCCTCGACGAGAGCAACAAGACCGTGCTCCGCGGCGGCTTCGGCCTCTTTCACCCGACCGTCGCCGTGCAGGGCATTCGCGACCTGCTCGCGACCAACGAGTTCCGCTACACGACGGCGTACAGGGGCGGCGGCCTGCGCAACGGGTTCTCGGGCGGCGTGCCGTTCACGGATCCCGACGGCGTTCGGCAACCAGGGCATCGACCCGACCTCGAGGCGCCGGACATCTACCAGTACAACCTGACGGTCGAGCGCGAGCTGCCGGGCGACATGGGCCTGCGCGTCAGCTACATCGGATCGACGTCGCGCAAGCTGCTCAACGACGTGGATTTCAACACGCTGCCGGCCAGCACCGTGCCGTTCATCAACGACGGCAACCCGGAGGATGCGGCGCGGCTGCCGTACGCGCCGTACGGCTCCTACATGGACATCGTCGGCAACCGCGCCGAGGGCCGGTACGACAGCCTGCAGCTGGAGCTCCAGCGCCGGTGGAAGGGCGGCTTCGCCGTCAACGCCGCCTATACGCTGGCCCATTCCGACAGCAACGCGCCCGATACCGGCAACAGCACGATCGGACCGGTCCAGTTCGATCCGTACGACATCGAGAAGGACCGCGGGCCCGATCCGAACGTCGTGAAACACCGGCTGGTGGCCAATGCCACGTGGGACATCCCGGTCGGCCGCGGTCGCAAGCACGGCGCCGACATGGCGGCGTGGTCGAACGCGCTGTTCGGCGGATGGACGGTCTCGACGATCGTGCAGGCCCGCAGCGGACAGAACCTCACGCCGTTCTTCAGCAGCTACTACACGACCACGCCGTGGAACACGGGCAAGCCGCTCGACGGCCTGGGCAACTTCTTCTGCTGCGCCTGGCGGCCGGATCAGATCAAGGAATCCGAACACCGGTGGATCGCGCGACGCCTTCTTCGACCAGACCGCCTATGCGATTCCGGCGGACGGCAAGCTCGGGAATGCGAAGAAGGGAAGCCTGAAAGGCCCCGGCACCTGGGTCGTGAACTTCGGCTTCTACAAGGACATCGTCGCGACAAGTGGCGGAATCCGGGTGCAGTTCTCGACGATCATGGACAACGCGTTCAACCACCCGCAGTTCTTCCCGGGTTATGGGAGCGGCTTCGTCCAGCTCGACGACTTCCTGGTCAACGGCGATCCGACAACGGGACGAACCGGAGTGCTGGGGGCCGACACCATAGCCAACACGGAAGGATTCTCCCCAGGACGCGTCATACGACTAGGGTTACGCGTCATGTTCTAGCAGGGCATCGCCCTGTCGGGCCTCGCCCTGCTATAGGTCACTTGGGAGCCCGGTTCGGGGTCCCAAGAGTCTAGCGGGCCTCGGCCCTGCCCGCGCTCTCAACGCCTACGCCCAGTCCACCGGCGAGCCGGTCATCGCGGTCGAACCCGAGGTGCGCGTAGTCATGGTCGAAGTCGCGAACCGGAAACCGTTGAAGCTGCTGGTCGAGGAGCGGCGCCGGCGCATCCTCGATCTGCTCGACGAGGAGGATCGCGTCACGGTCGAGGACCTCGTCGAGCGCTTCGACGTCTCGGCGGTGACCATCCGGGGCGATCTCGATGCCCTCGCCGGCGGCGGGTCCCTGGTGCGGTCGCACGGCGGCGCACTGAAGCGCCTCGACGACGGCGACATCCGCATCTCCGTCAAGGAGACGCTGAATCATCGCGAGAAGGTGCGCATCGGTCACGCCGCGGCGCGTCTGATTCGCCGGGGCGACACCGTCATCCTCGACTCGGGGACGACGACCGCCGAGATCGCCAAGCAGATCAAGTCGCTGAAGCTCGACTCGCTCACGGTCGTCACAAACGGGCTGAACGTGGCGATGCATCTCGCGGACCTGCCGCACGTCCGCCTCTTCGTCATCGGCGGCTTGATGCGCCACATGTCGTATTCGACCGTCGGACCGCAGGCCGAGCAGATGTTGAGCGGCCTCAACTGCGGATCACCTGTTCCTGGGCGTGGATGGCCTGGATCCGGAGGTCGGCTTGACCACGCCCGACGTGCTCGAGGCCCAGCTCAACTCGCTGATGATTCGCGTGGCGCGCGAAGTGACGGTCGTCGCGGACTCGAGCAAGTTCTCGAAGCGGAGTTTTTCGGTGATCGCCGGCATCGACGACGTGCGGCGTGTGATCACCGACCACAAGGCCGACCCGCAGATGGTCTCGACGCTGCGCGAGCGCGGCATCGACGTGATGTTGGTGTGAGCGCGGTCGAACCGAGGATCAGGCGCGCTTGCCGCGCGCCGGGGCGCCGGCCTGGGTCTCCACTTGTGCGCCCAGTCGGCGATGGCGTCAAACGCCTCGGCGAGCGCGCGTCCCTTGCTGGTGAGCGCGTACTCGACGCGAACCGGCGTTTCGGGGATCACCGTGCGCTCCACGATCCCCTCCGCCTCCAGCTCCTGCAGCCGGTCGCTCAGCATCCGATCCGTGATGTCGGGAATGGCGTCGCGCAGCGTCGCAAACCGGCATCGCGTCTTCAGCAGCACGAAGATGATCGCGCCGGTCCAGCGCCGGCCGATCAGCTCGCTGGCGCGGTGAAACCGGGTGCAGAGTTCCGGCGCATGTGGGGCGGTGCTTCATGTCGACAGCTTCAGCTCGACACCCAGAATACCCCTTCCCGCATGCAAACGCAGTACTATTTGACAATATAGTCGACTATATTATATAGTTATAGTTTGGTCACGTCGGCCGGTGAAGCCAGAGGCTGGCCGCAAGAGGAGGTATGATCGAGAATGGATACAGGATTGCTGATCGCTCGGGTGGTGTTCGGACTGTTGATGGCCGCGCACGGAACGCAGAAGCTCTTCGGCTGGTTCGGCGGCTACGGGATCGCCGGGACCGGCGGGTTCTTCGAGTCGCTCGGATTTCGCCCCGGCCGGTTGTTCGCGTCGCGGCCGGGCTGACCGAAACCGGCGGCGGGCTGTTGCTGGCGCTCGGACTCCTCGAGCCGGTCGCCGCCGCGATCATCGTCTCGGTAATGGTTGTCGCCGCGGTCACCGTGCACTGGCAGGGCGGGCTGTTCGCGATGACCAACGGCGTCGAGGTGCCCCTGCTCTACATCGTCGCAGCGGCCGCGCTGGCCCTGACCGGTCCGGGCGCCTATTCGCTCGACGCGCGCTGGGACTGACGCAACTGTGGACGCCTGGCTGACGCTGGCCGTGCTCGCGCTCGGCTTCGCCGGCGGCGTCGCCAACCTCGCGATACGTCGCCAGGCCGGCGCACGCCGCGCATCGCGTAGAGGCTGCAGGTCGCAGAGCGCGTGAACGTGACAGGAGTCCACGATGGAACTCGGAATCTATAGCTTCGTCGAGTGCACACCTGACCCGGGGAGCGGGACTGGTCTGCGCCCGAACAGCGCCTGCGCGATCTGATCGAGGAGATCGTCCTGGCCGACCAGGTGGGGCTCGACGTTTTCGGCGTCGGTGAACATCACCGGCCCGACTACTCGCCTCCTCACCCGCTGTCGTCCTGGCGGCGGCGGCCGGCAAGACCAGCCGGATCCGCCTGACCAGCGCCGTCAGCGTCCTGAGCTCGGACGATCCCGTGCGCGTCTTCCAGGACTTCGCGACGCTGGACCTGATCTCGGGCGGTCGCGCGGAGATCATGGCGGGGCGCGGCTCGTTCATCGAGTCGTTTCCGCTCTTCGGTTATCCTGCGCGATCTACGACGAGCTGTTCTCGGAAAAGCTGGACCTGCTGCTGAAGCTGCGCGATCAGGTGCACATGACGTGGTCGGGAAAGCACCGGCCGGCCCTCGAGAACCTCGGCATCTACCCGCGCCCGGTCCAGGAGCCGCTGCCGGTCTGGATTGCCGTCGGCGGCACACCCGCGTCGGTAGTCCGCGCCGCGCAGCTCGGGCTGCCGCTGGCGCTCGCGATCATCGGCGGCGCGCCGCAGCGGTTCGCACGGTTGATCTCGCTCTACCGTCAGGCTGCGCGCGAGCGGGGCGTGATCCGGACACGCTCCCGGTCGGCATCAATTCGCACGGATTCATCGCGGACACCACCCAGGAGGCGACCGCTCGCGCTGCCCGTACTGGACGTGATGGGCCGCATCGGCCGCGAACGCGGCTGGCCGCCGCCCTCGGTCGCCGAGTTCGAAGCCGAGCGCTCGCCGCGCGGGCGCCCTGCTGGTCGGTAGCCCGCAGGAAGTGACCGA
>CAWHNI010000003.1:0-13114 GCA_963830755.1 uncultured Actinomycetota bacterium
CTCCGAGCGCAAGAGCGATCAGGGCATGGAGACCCCCGCGGATCCCCCCGTCCACGTAGACCTCGACGGAATCGCCGACGGCGTCGCGGACCGCTTCGACGCAGTGGGCGGTGGCCACGACCTGGTCGAGCTGGCGGCCCCCGTGGTTGGAGATCCACACCGCCCTGGCCCCCGCCCCCACGCATCGGTCGGCGTCGTCTGGCCTCAGCACCCCCTTCACCACGACGGGCAGACCGGTGGTGTCCGCCAGCCACCCGATGTCGGCCGGGCCGAGGTCCATCGCCTTCCCACGAGCTTCGGGGTCCAGGCTCGTGGGGATGGCCGCGTTGGCCCCGATCCAGCCGGGATCGGCGACCTCCCAGACGCCGGGTCCTCCCGCCAGCGGATACCGGGTCCCGAGCACCGGAGTGTCCGCGGTGAGCACGACGCCTTCCGCGCCGGCAGCCGCGGCCGCCTCGAGCATCGGCACGGTGTCGCGCCGGTCGGCTGCGACGTAGACCTGCAGCCACCAGTGGACTCCGGTGGCCGCGACATCGGCGAAGGTGCTCCCGGCATTGCTCGACAGCACCATCGGTACGCCGGCCCGCTCGGCGGCGGTTGCCATCGTGACCTCACCCCCGGGTCGGCGGCGCGCTGGAGGGTCATCGGGGCGACCCCGATCGGGACCGTGAAGTCAGTGCCGAGCAGCGTGGCACCGGTATGGACCGTGCGGACGTCGCGCAGCACCCGCGGGGCGAGCCGGACCGCGCCCCAGGCCGGGCTTGCCTCGCCGAGTGAGATCTCGTCGCGGGCTCCCTCGGCGACGTAGCGGAAAACGGCCGCGGGCAATGCCTCGCGGGCCAGGGCCTCGACCTGGTCGAGCCACCGCTGGCTCACGAGCGCACGCGCTCCACGCCGGCGAAGTTCTTCTTGCCGCGGCGCAGCACCAGCCAGGAGCCCCCGATCAGGTCACCGTCTGCCGGTATGTAGTCGGGGTCCTCGATCCGCTCGTTGTTGAGGTAGGCGCCTCCCTCACCGACGGTGCGACGCGCCTCGCCCTTGCTGCGGGCGAGTCCGGACAGGACGAGCAGGTCCACCAGCGACGGGACCTCCTCCGCCGCGTCGAGACGCGCGGCTCCGGCCTCGGTCAGGGCCGCGGCGAGCGTCGAGGGGCTGAGGGCGCGCAGGTCCCCGCCACCGAAGAGGGCCGCAGACGCGGCGCGCGCGTGCTCCATCTCGTCGGGGCCGTGGACCAGAGTCGTGACGTGTTCGGCCAGCGCCTTCTGTCCCGCTCGGAGGAACGGCTTCTCCGCGGTTTGCACTTGAGCTCCGCGATCTCGTCCCGGTCGAGGAAGGTGAAGATCTTGAGCAGCTCGCCGACCTTCTCGTCCTCGACGTTGAGCCAGAACTGGTAGAAGGCGTACGGCGACATCATCTCCGGGTCCAGCCAGAGAGCGCCGGACTCGGTCTTGCCGTACTTGGTGCCGTCGGCCTTCTCGATCAGGGGTGTCGCGAAGGCGTGCACCTGACCGCCGTCGGAGCGCCGGACCAGCTCGACCCCACCGGTCAGGTTGCCCCACTGGTCGCTCCCGCCGAACTGCAGCGTGACCCCGTGGTCGCGATGGAGACTGAGGAAGTCCATGGACTGCAGCAGAACGTAGCTGAACTCGGTGTAGCTGATCCCGGCTTCGAGCCGTGACCGGACGACCTCCCGCGAGAGCATCCTGTTGACCGGGAAGTGCTTGCCGATGTCGCGCAGGAAGTCGATGACCGACATCGAGGCGGTCCAGTCGTAGTTGTTGACCATCGTCGCGGCGTTGGAGCCCTCGAACGACAGGAACGGCTCGATCTGACGGCGTACCTTCTCGACCCAGTCCTTGACGGTGTCGAGCGAGTTGAGCGTGCGCTCGCCCGACTCCTTGGGATCGCCGATCATCCCGGTCGCGCCGCCCACCAGGATGTACGGCGTGTGGCCGGCCTCCTGCAGCCGACGCGCCGTCAGGATCTGGACCAGGCTCCCCATGTGCAGGCTGGGCGCCGTCGGGTCGAAGCCGACATAGAACCGCACGCTTCCCTGTCCGAGCGCCTCGCGCAGGGCGGCGAGGTCCGTCGAGTGGGCGATCAGGCCGCGCCACTCGAGGTCGTCGAGGAGGGTGGGGTCGATGGACACGCGTGGGCCTTCCGGGGTCGGGGTACGTCAGGGACCAGCCTGCCGCATCCCGCGGGCGGTCGCCCACCCGGTTTGCTCCGGGTGGCATTCGGTGGACATCGTAGGATTCCGCGCGGAGGAAGGGCAGCACTTGATCGCAGGCAGGTACACCCTCGACCGGGAGATCGGTCGAGGCGGCATGGGCGCGGTCTGGCTCGCTCGCGACGAGACCCTGGGCCGCGACGTCGCGATCAAGCGGATCGGCACGGCCCCCGGCGGCGAGTCCGCGGACCTCGAGCGCGCCGAGCGGGAGGCCCGGCTGGCTGCCCGGCTCAACCACCCGCACGTGGTGGCGGTCTTCGACCTGATCACCGAGGACGACGAGCGCTGGCTGGTGATGGAGTACGTCGACGGCGTCACCCTCTCGGGCCTGGTCCAGCGGGACGGTGCGCTCACGCCCGACGAGGCCTCCCCCATCATCCGGCAGGCGGCCGACGCCCTGGCGGCCGCGCACTCAGCTGGGATCGTCCATCGCGACGTGAAGCCCTCGAACATCCTGGTCACCGAGGACGGCCAGGTGAAGCTCTCGGACTTCGGCATCGCACGCGCGGAGGCGGACGCCTCGCTGACCCAGACCGGCCTGGTGACCGGCTCTCCGGCCTACCTCGCGCCCGAGGTGGCGTCCGGTCAGATGGCCACGACAGCGAGCGATGTCTGGTCCCTGGGCGCCACGATGTTCCACGCGCTGGCGGGACGCCCGCCGTACGAGGTCGGGGACAACCTGATGGGCGCGCTCTATCGCATCGTGCACGAGGAGCCGCCGCGCCTGGTCGAGGCGGGCTGGCTCGCGCCGCTGCTCGAGGCCACCATGACCCGCGATCCGGAGCACCGCTGGTCAATGCAGCGGGTGCGTGATGCTCTGGTGGCGGGGCCGGCCGGCACGTTGGTCCACCCGGCGCCGGCCACGACAGCCCCGACGCCGGAGACAGGTCGGACCGCGGTGCTGCCCGGCGCCGTGCCACCCGTCGAGCCGGCGGCCTCCCACCGCCGTCGGCGGGCCACCGGGCCGCTGCTCGTCGCGGCCGCCGTCGCACTTCTGGTCGGCCTGATCGTCTGGGCGGCTTTGTCCACGCGGGCTCCCGAGCAGCAGACGCCCACGGCCGGAGACCCGACCTCGGAGACAACCTCCAGCCCGACGGCCTCGAGCTCGACGACCCCGCCTGCGACCGGGCCGACGGCCCAGGGGATGGAGCAGTTCATCGGCGACTACCTCTCGACCGCTGCCGCCGACCCGGCGACCGGGTACACGATGCTGACGCCGGCCTTCCAGCAGGAGAGCGGCGGGCTCGAGGGGTACCGGAGCTTCTGGGACACCGTCGAGAGTGCCGAGCTGCAGTCGGTCGAGGCCGACCCGGAGGCGTTGACGGTGGCCTACACGGTGGCGTACGAGATGGACAGCTCGGGACCGGGTTCCGGGGAGTCGACCGACGACGTGAGCCTGACGTTGGCCTTCGACAACGGTGACTACAAGATCGCCGACGAGAACTGAGCCGAGAACGGCAGCGATGCGTAGCGACGGACGTAGTGCCCCTCGGCGAAGGTGCCGGAGCCCGCGTCCACGGCGAAGTCCGGAAAGCGTCGCGAGCAGCTCCTCGAGCACGACGCGTCCGGCCAGCCGGGCGGCGGCGGCGCCGAGGCAGTGGTGGGCGCCGTGGCTGAAGGTGAGGATCCGCCGCGGGGCGCGCTCGACGTCGAGCTCGTCGGCGTCGGCCCCGAACTCGCGCGGGTCGCGGTTCGCGGCGGCGTACAGCAGCAGGACCCGCGGCTCCTGCGGGGATGCGCCGCCCGAGGAGCTCGACCTCGCGGGTCGTGGTGCGGGCCAGCCCCTGGACCGGGCTCGTGAGCCGGAGGAGCTCCTCGACGGCGTCCGGGATCAGGCCCGGGTCCTCGACCAGCTTCTGCCGCTGGTCGCGGTGCTGCGGTCAGCAGCTGCAGGGCGCCACCGAGCAGGCCGGTCGTGGTGTCGTTGCCGCCGGCGACCATGGTGAACGCGAAACCGAGCATCTGCAGGACGCTCACGTCGTCGCCGCGCCGTGGCGACGAGCTGCGAGATCGTGTCGTCGCCGGGCTCGCTGCGCCGGCGCTCGATGAGCTCGGCGAAGTAGTCGAACATCTCGGCCGCTGCGCCCGCGCGCGCGCCAGCGGGTCGCCCGCCCCAGTGGCTGCGACGATGGCCTCGGTCCAGCCGTCGAAGCGGGGACGGTCCTCCTCGGGCACACCGAGGTAGTGCGCGACGATCATGCTCGGGAGCGGTTTGAGCAGCTCGCGCGACGATGTCGGCCTCGCTGTGCTCGCGCGACCTCGGCGAGCCGCGCGCGACACGAACGCCCGGATCTGCGGCTCGAGCTCGCTCACCTGCCGTGGAGTGAAGCCGCGGGCGACCATCCGACGGAACACGGTGTGGTCCGGCGGGTCGAGCATGACCATCGGGGCAAAGCCCCCGACCAGGTCGAGCTCGGTCTCCCCGTCGGTCATGGTCAGCCCCCGCGCGCTGGAGTACGTCGCGGTGTCGCGCGCCGCGTCGTACACCTCGGCGAAGCGGCTGAGCACCCATAGCCCACCCGACGTCGTGCACGGGGTCGGACTCGCCGGAGCTCGGCGTACGACGCCCAGGGATCGCGCCAGGACTCGCCGGAGCGTGGCTCGAACAGCGGCATGGAACACGTTCTAGCACACCGGTCCGGACCGGGCACACCTCCACTGAACCGATCTCGTCCGGGTCTGGTAGGAAGATGTCAGAACGCGCCGCCGGGGCGCGGGAAGGGTGGAGCCATGAAGGGTCTGATCAGTCTTCTCGTCGTCATCTGGCTGGTGATCGGTGCAGTCGCGGCCTTCCAGCGTGGTTACTTCGGCGACGACCGGGACGTGAGCTGCAAGTCGTTCGGCGACACGGCGCTCACCATCGTCGCTGGGCCGCTGAACTACATCGGGGTCAACCCCAAGATCCAGTGCGAGGACGCACCCGAGCCGTCGCAGTAGCTGGCCGGAGTCCGCTCGGGAGCGGTGCGCGGTGGCGGGCCCGGGCAGGGCTAGGCTCGCCCCCTGCCCGGGGCGGTAGCTCAGTTGGTTAGAGCAAGCGACTCATAATCGCTCGGCCGTCGGTTCAAGTCCGACCCGCCCCACCGACCGCCCGCCCCAGCGGCGGGTCGACGAGCAGTTCCTCCAGCCACCCCGGCACCGATTCGCCCCACTCGGCCAGCTCGGCGTCGGTCATCGACACGCAGCACCGAGCCCAGCTCTCCACCCGGGTCAGCCGAGCGAGCTGGAGTGCGGCGGGCAGGGCGGCCCGCAGTGCCCGGAGCGGGGCCAGGTCGCTCCACACCTCCAGCGCGGGCTCGACGACCCGCCACAACCGCGGGTCGTCCGGGCCGGCGTCGAGCTCTCCGGAGAGGACGTTGAGCGGGATCAGCAGGGCGCCGAGCGGCTCGGTCAGCAGGGCGTCAGCGAAGTCGAAGAAGCGCAGCTCTCCGCCGACGTGGAAGACGTTGTGCGCGTGCAGGTCTCCGTGGTTCAGGGTCACCGGCAGGCCCAGCGCCGCGACCCGGTCGACCCAGTCGGCGATCGTGGGGCGCAGCGCCCCGAGCGCCGCCGCCCGGTCGGCGGACAGGACCATCGGGTCGTCTGCGGGGCGGGAGGCGAGCTCGGCCACCCGCCGGTCGACGTACGCCGGGGCCTCGTCGGGCGCG
Source organism: uncultured Actinomycetota bacterium (assembly GCA_963830755.1). Lineage (GTDB taxonomy): Bacteria > Actinomycetota > Actinomycetes > Propionibacteriales > Nocardioidaceae > Nocardioides. The sequence continues at coordinate 5,875 of CAWHNI010000003.1, forward strand.
ATCGTCGTCAGGCCGGCCTCGCTCAGCCGATCGACGGCGGGCGCCACCTCCCGCTGCAGCTGGGCGGCCGCGGCGAGCACGGCGCCCCAGGCGTCGAGGTCGTCGCCCACCGTGTCGGCGAAGACCGGTCCCTGGTCCGGGGTGAGCAGGAGCCCGCGCTCGGGGTCCGTCGCGGTCACCGGCACGACCCGGTGCGGAGCCAGCTCGGCGAGGACCGACACCAGCGCCGCCTCGAAGGACTGGAGCTGGCAGTTCTGCTTCGCGTAGTGGACGCCGGCCGCTGTCTCGGCCCGCCACACCCCGGCCCACACCCGCAGCTTGGCGGATTCGAGGGACCGCACGGGCCCCACCTCGGCGACCACCCAGTCGGCGAGCTCGGCCGCGAACTCGTCGCTCTGCCAGCGCTGGGTGTTGGAGGGCAGGCGCTGCGTCAGGTCGGCGTACACGGCGTCAGGCGTCCTTGCGCTGCATCTCGTGCATCCGCTCGACCACCCGGAAGCCCAGTGCGGTGTTGGTGCGGTACATCGCGAGGTTCTCCGGGTCGGTCCACGTGTGGATCCGTGACCGTTCCGGGTGGTCCCGCTGGAGGATCTCCAGGGTGCGCAGCTTGAGGGCGGTGCCGAGCCGGTGGCCGCGGTGGTCCGCCATGACCAGCGTGTCGTCCTGGATGACGTAGTCCTCGCCGTGCGGGAGGTAGAGCTGGCTGTAGCCCACCAGGCTCCCGGTGTCGGGCCGGCGCGCCGCCGCGATCAGCTGGTCGAACGATTGCGACGCCCGTTCCTCCTGGGTCCTGAGCCGCGGCTCGTCGTAGACGATCGGCTGGTAGTCGATCTCGCCGATGGGTACGTCGTTGCTCATCGTGGTCTTCATCTCGCAGAACGCTGCGGCGTAGTCATCGGGGCAGCGGTTGCGCCAGGTCACGATGTCGTAGGACGCCACTCGTCCCTCGAGCGCGGCACTCGCTGCGGCGACGTATCCCGGCTCGACGGGCAGTCGTAGGACCAGCTGGTCCTCCCGGTGCACGGTCGAGAAGCCCATCGCCTCCGCAAAGGCGTAGGCGGCCGAGGTGCTGGGAGTGACGCCGGACGGCAGGCAGACCTCGCCGCAGACACTCGTGCGCCCATCGGTGCGGCGCCGCCGGTCGGCTTCCTTCCACAGCGCCCTCCCGAGACCCCGGCGCCGGTGGTCTGCCAGCACGTTGATCTCCAGGTCGGCCAGATGCTCGTTGTCGCCCACTGACCCGCCGAGGTCAGCCACGCCGACGGTGCGGCCGCCATCGACGGCGGCCAGGAACGTGCGGCGGTAGTAGGGACTCGGGGTCTGCGCGCTCGTCAGGAACGCCGGCCAGGTGCGGATCACGGCGTCCGGCCGGTCGTGCCTGATGGCCGCATGCTCGGTGTCGTGGAACGCCCGCAGCCCGGGCTCGTCCTGGGGGTCGACCTCGATGATCCGGACCATGCGGACACCCAACCGGAGCGGCGACCCTGCGGCAAATGCCCTGCCGTAGAACGCAGAACGGGCGCGTCCGGAGACGCGCCCGTTCATGAGATTGCTCCCCCGGTTGGACTCGAACCAACAACCCTCCGGTTAACAGCCGAATGCTCTGCCAGTTGAGCTACAGGGGATCGCTTGGCAGCCCGGGAAGAATAGCAAGGTGGCCGGGGGCCCGCGAAATCGGGCGGTCGGCCCGGATCAGCCGAGCCCGACCTCGTCGCGGGCCCGGGCGAGGGCCGCCTCGGCGGCCGCCCCCGTACGTCGGGATCGTCGGGGTCGACGCCCTCCTCGAACTCGTAGACCCAGGTCAGCGGGCGGTCGCCGCGGGCGCCCGGCGGGCGATCACGAAGACGCCCCGGCGCCCGCGGACGGGCACGTGCCGCTGCAGCACCACGCTCGCGGTGACCCGCTCGCGGACCAGCTGGAGGAAGCGCCCGGGCTCGTCCACGGCGAGCGTGTGGACCGGGCGCTGCTCGCCCCAGGAGCCGACCTCGACCCGCAGCGGGAGGTGTCGCGGTCCCAGTCGGCCTTCTCGACCGGCTCCCACGGCACCCGGTGCCCGCCGACGTAGATCGCGTCGCGGGTGCCGACCGCGACCGTGCCGTCCGCGGCCACGGCCCCGGCCAGCACCTTCTCCCCCGGCGGCGCCCGGCGTACGGCGTCGGGACGGCGTGCGGCCGCCTCACGCGGCTGCCCATCGCAGGTCGTGCATGCTTGCGGCGGTGCTGCTCGAGCGCGACCAGCTCACCGAACATGCGGTTGTACTCCGCCGCGTGCTCGACCGGGTTGGTGCGCTGCAGCTGGGACTTGAGGTCGGTGATGCGGCGCAGGGCGGTCAGCTCCTGGAGCCGGAAGACGTGGGCGTGGACGTAGGCGGTCGTCGGGCTCCTTGGACGACAGCAGCGGCTCGACGGCGAGGGCGCTGAGCGCCGAGGAGACGGCCGGGTCCATCGCGTTGTCGCGCAGCCGCGGCGCCCAGCCGGGGTCGTCGCGCCGGCGGCTCGGCGCCGCCGGCCTCGGCGACGAGCTCCCAGACCGCGCGGTACGTCGGGTGGGTGAAGTCGTTGACGTCGAGGTCCGGGCGAACCGGCCGACCGCGGCCGGGTGCTGCAGCACCAGCTTGAGGGTCTCGCGCTCGAGCGCGAACCGGGGGTCGCGGAGGTCGGGGAGCGGCGGCGCGCCCGCGGCTGCGTCGGCGGCTGCTGCCGCCGCCGCGGCCGCGGCCCGCGGCGCTGGGCCTGGGCGGGCGCGGACCGCGGGCCGCCGCGCGGCGTACCTCGGCCCGGGCCTCCTCGACCTCGATGCCGATCATGGAGGCCAGCTCGCGGGCGAACGCGTCGACCTTGGACTTGTCGCGCACGCTGCTCACCAGCCGCGCCGCCTCCCGGAGCGCGTCGACCCGGCCGTCGGCGCGGTCGAGGTCGTAGCGGCTGAGCACGTTGGCGAGCACGAAGCGGTAGAGCGGCACCCGGCGGGCGACCAGCTCGCGCACGGCGGCGTCGCCCTTCTGGATCCGCAGGTCGCACGGGTCGAGGCCGTCGGGCTCGATCGCGACGTAGGTCTGGGAGACGAAGTTCTGGTCGCCGCCGAAGGCCCGCAGCGCGGCCTTCTGCCCGGCGGCGTCGCCGTCGAAGGTGAAGATCACCTCGCCGCGGAACTCCTCGTGGTCGTGCAGGAAGCGGCGCAGCACCCGGGCGTGGTCGTCACCGAACGCGGTGCCGCAGGTGGCCACCGCGGTGCCGACCCCGGCCAGGTGGCAGGCCATCACGTCGGTGTAGCCCTCGACCACGACCGCCTGGGAGGCCCGGGCGATCTCGCGGCGGGCCAGGTCGATGCCGTAGAGCACCTGGGACTTCTTGTAGATCGTGGTCTCGGGGGTGTTGAGGTACTTCGCCTCGATGCGGTCGTCGTCGAAGATCCGGCGGGCGCCGAAGCCGATCATGTCGCCGCTGGCGTCGCGGATCGGCCACAGCAGCCGGCCGCGGAAGCGGTCGTAGGCCGACCGGCCCATCGGCCACCAGGCCGGCAGGCGACCAGCTCCTCGTCGGAGAAGCCCTTCTGGCGCAGGTGCTTGAGCAGGGACTCGCCGTCGCGCGGGCGCGAAGCCGGAGCCGAACGTCTCGGCCGCCTCCTGGTCGAAGCCGCGCTCGCCGCAGGAACTGCCGGGCCACCAGCGCGTCGGGGGTGGCCAGCTGTCGGCGTAGTACGCCTGCGCCTGCTTGTTGGCCTCGATCAGCCGGCCGCGCGGCGGGCCGCCGTTGGCGGCGGTCGCCGCGGACGCGCCGTCCTCGCGGCGCAGCTGGACGCCGTACTTGTCGGCGAGCCTCTCGACGGCCTCGCATGAAGCCGAGCCCGTCGATCTTCATCAGGAACGTGAAGACGTCGCCGCCTTCGTAGCAGCCGAAGCAGTGGAAGAACTGACGGGCGGGGGTGACGTGGAACGACGGGGACTTCTCGTCGTGGAACGGGCAGAGGCCCTTCTGGGAGCCGCCGCCGGCGTTGCGCAGCGTGACGTAGTCGGAGACGACCTCGTCGATGCGCGCCTTCTCGCGCACCTCGTCGATGTCCTCGTCGCGGATCCGCCCTGCCACGTCGCGGAGTCTACGGCGGGGACGGGCGTCGGGACCCGGGGCTTCACAACCGGCCAAGTCGGTCCGTCCCCCCGGCTGCTTCGGCCGTTCCCCTGGTCCAGACCACGTGTTGTAATGCGGGTCACAGCCTGTGCTCGGGAGGACGCATGCCCATCATCACTCGCCCGCTCCACACCGCCATGGCCATCGCCGTCGCGGCGCTCACCGCCGCCGCCCTGCCGGGCACGAACGCTTCCGGCGAGCCGCCGGGCGCCTCAGCCGCAGCCCCCGCGTCACCGGAGCTGAGCGAGACCAGCCGCCTGGCCGACCGGCGCTCGCTGGTCGTCGGCGACCGCATGTACGAGATCAGCGCCGAGGACGGCACTACCCCGCTGCCGGCTGGCACATCCACGGCGAGATGGGCGGCATGTGGACCCCACCGATCAAGGTGGTGGACGGCGTCTGGTTCCGCGTCGCCGGCAAGTGGTTGGGCGACCCGACGGAGCCGCGGCCACCCGCACAGCGGCTGGGGCTACACCCGGACCTCCTAGAGGCCGTCGCGAAGGCGGCGTCGAGCGCACCGACTTCGCCCGGACGGCGTCCGGGCTACGCTGGTGGGGCTGACGCTGACCTCTCCAGCAGGGCCGCACGCTGCCGCTCGCGTCGACGCCCACTCCGAACTGATGAGCGCCTACCCGTGGGGTTGGACCACCCCGAACGCACGGGACCTTCAACCTGCCCGACACCGGCTCCTTCGGCGGCGAGCCTGCTGTTCCGCGAGACCGGAACCCCGCCGGTTCCTAACGCCGAGCCCCATGACTGGGCGGGGCTGGTCGGGTCGTGACCCAGCCGATCGCCCACAAGCTCGGGCCGGACTTCCGTGGGCAGCAGGATCCCGCCGTGGTGTGCCCGGCGGACGGCCCCGCGCCCGTCCACGTGCGATGACGCCGCGTTCGGCAAGGGCACCGGGGGCCAGCTGCGCTGCAGGTGCGGCTGCAGGCCACCGACCGACCACCGTGTGGTTCGCGGTGGCCGGTTCCGACAAGGGCGTGGCAGCGGCAAGGGCCGAGCTGACCAAGGCGCTGGCGGACCCGGCCGGGCGCTCGCCAAGAAGGTCGCCACGCTCAAGCAGCGGGACTCCCACACCTAGGTGGACCTCCCCGGTGACCCGCTGCTGGAGCGCAGCATGGCCTGGAGCAAGCAGAACCTCGCCGACTCGGTGCAGGAGGCCCGCGACCTGCAGTGCGCCTGGTGAACGAGGGCAGGGAGTACCCACCGCCCCAGGGCACAGTGCCAAGGCGCGGTGGCTCGGCGCTGGCTGGCCGGACTATCCCTGGTTGTTCGCCACCGACGGGGAGTACACGGCCTTCGCCTCCGTGGCGACGGGCCAGTTCGCGACATCAAGGCTCACATGCGGGCGCTGCGAGATGTCAGCCTGGTCAACGGCAACAGCGGCAAGGTGGTGCACGAGGTGATGCCGGAAGGATCGATGTACTTCGGCACGCCGACTGGCGGGCAACACCGACGAGACATCGAAGTTCCCCAGCGCGGTCGCGCTCGTGTGGCGGTGGACCGGTGACAACGCGTTCCGCGACGAGATGTACCCCTTCACCGTCAGGAACATGAGTACGTCTACGAGCACCTCGACGTCGACAGCGACGGTTGGCCGGAGGGGCTGGGCAACGTCGAGCGCGCCGGTATGGGCGAGGAGAAGCTGGACAACACGGTCTACACGATCCGGGGGCTGCGTGACCTGGCCGACCTGGCGACCAGCAAGGGCGACACGGCGACCCAGACGTGGGCCACCGCCCGCGCGGCCGCGACCTGGAGGCGGCTTCGAGGAGCGTGGTGGTTCGGCGCCTACAGCGAACCAGTACGCCGACTCTCTCGAGACGCCGGGGCGACGCTCAAGGTGTTCCAGCGGCACTGGATCGGGCTGACCCCGATCGAGGCGGAGCTGGTCCGCCCCGGTCAGGTTGCGGGTCCGCTCGCCTCCGTCGAGCACGGCCAGCTCGCCGTGGCCAAGCGCGAGGAACCTTGTTACTCGGACGAATTCGGCCTCTACCACACCGGTACGGGCGACAGCTTCGACCGTCGACAACCCGGGGCCCACGTGCGACTCCGCCGACTCCAGCGTCGAGAGCGAGCGCTCCATCTTCTCGCTCAACACCTCGATCATGGCGGTGGCCGAGGGCACTCGGCCGGATCGGCACCGACGAGTTGCAGCGGTACACCACCGCCAACGCGCGCATACAGCTCGATCCCGGGGTGTGGGAGACGCCCGGCGACATGCCGGAGATCGCCCCCATCCCTGACTTCGTCGCCAACATCGACGCCTGTCTACGACCGGTCGATGGCCCTGCAGGCCTGGGGCACGTACGGGATCCTCTGGCCGGTGGTGCACTACCAGCTCGGGGTCAGCGCCGGACCTCGGCCGCGGCACGGTGTCGGTCGTGCCGCAGGTCGCCGACGGGCACGGGCCGGGTCGCCGGTACCGACATCCGGCTGGGAGGCGGCTCGATCGACGTGACGGCGCTGCGGAGCCAGTCCGCCCTCACGACGACCGTCAACCGTCACCTGACCGCCTAGTCTGCTGATCGGGCACGTCCTGCCCGACGGGCCAGGGTCACCAAGGTGACCCTCTAACGGTTCGAACACCAAGTACGACGTACGGTCCACAGCGCGCGGGCGGGAGGTCGTCGTCCAGACACCCTCCGGCAGCGGCGCCAGCATGCTGGTGGTGAGCTACCGCTGAGCCGACGTTTGCGCACACCCTGATGGGGCACGGGACCGTCGTGATGGACTGGACGGAGGTCGGCCTGTCCCCTGGCCGACCGGAGGAGGAGACACGATGAGGAAGCTGACGGTCCTCGTGGCCGGCGGAATCGGCTACGTCCTGGGCACCCGGGCGGGCCGCGAGCGCTATGACCAGATCCGCGGACTGGCGAATCAGGTGAAGAACAACCCAAAAGTCCAGGCGAAGGCCCACCAGGCGGCCGACGCCGCGCGTGAGCACGCACCCGTGGTCAAGGACTAGCTGGCTGACGCGGCGGGCACGGCGGCGAGCAAGGTGAAGCCGTCGAGCGGCTCAGGTGCCGCGGACCAGCTGAACCCCGACAGCACCGCGCTGCAGGACGACCCCTACCCGCAGGGCAACCTGCCCTGACCTGCCTGAT
>CAWHNI010000004.1:0-47724 GCA_963830755.1 uncultured Actinomycetota bacterium
ACGCGCCCGGCCAGCCGGGCGGCGGCCGCGCCGAGGCAGTGGTGGTGGCCCTGGCTGAAGGTCAGGATCTGGGTGGGGCGGCGCCGGATGTCGAGCTCCTCGGCGTCGTCGCCGTACTTGCGCCAGTCGCGGTTGGCCGCGCCGTACAGCAGCAGGACCCGGCGGCCGGCGGGGATCACGGTGCCGCGCAGCTCGACGTCGCGGGTGGTGGTGCGGGCCAGGCCCTGGACCGGGGACGTCAGCCGCAGCAGCTCCTCGACGGCGTCCGGCACAGGCCGGGCATGTCGGCCAGCTCCTCGAGCTGGTCGGGGTGCGTCGCGAACAGCTCCATGGTCCCGCCGAGGAGGCCGGTGTGGTGTCGTTGCCGCCGGTCACCATCGTGAAGACGAACCCCAGGATCGCCATCCCTGCCCACGGCCTCGTCGTCGGGTCGTCCGGACGCCGGCCGCCGGACGAGGTGGGAGACGGTGTCCTCGGCCGGCGGCCGCTCCGACGGCGGCGCGCCATCAACGCCGAGAAGTAGGCCATCAGCTCGACGGTCGCTCCGGCGGCCCGCTGACCCGCCGCTCGCCCGCGCGGCGTTGGCGGCGACGATCGCGTTGGTCCACTCGTCGAACCGCGGCCGGTCCTGGTCCGGCACGCCGAGGTAGTGCGCGACCACCATGCTCGGCATCGGCTTGAAGAGCTCGGCGACGATGTCGCCGCCCCCGGCCGCGCGGAGCCGCTCGAGCCGTTCGATGACGAAGGTGCGTACGGCGGGCTCGAGCTCCGCCACCTGCCGCGGCGTGAACCCGCGGGCGACCAACCGCCGGAACGCCGTGTGCACGGGCGGGTCGGTCATCACAACGGCGGGCTCGAGCCCGATCCGGGCGAGCTCTCGTAGGTGACGGTGAGACCGCGCGCGCTGCTGAACGTCTCGGTGTCGACCGCCGCCGCGAAGACGTCGGCGTGCCGGGACAGCACGAAGAGTCCCGGCCGTCGGCGTGGTGGACCGGGTCGTCCTCCACGGAGCGCGGCGTACGCCGCCCAGGGATCGCGCCAGAGACTCGCCGGAGCGCGGCTCGAACAGCGACATGGAACACGTTCTAGCACACCGGTCCGGACCGGGCACGGCTCGACGGAACCCGATCCCGCCGGGTCTGGTAGGAACAGGGCAGGAGGGCGTGCCGCCCGAGCGCGGGAAGGCAGGAACCCATGAGCCGTCTGATCGGAATTCTCCTCGTCGATCCCGCTGGTGATCGGGGCGGTCGCCGCCTTCCAGCGTGGCTACTTCGGCGAGGACCTTAACGTGAGCTGCAAGTCGTTCGGCGACACGGCGCTCACCATCGTCGCCGGACCGCTGAACTACATCGGGGTCAACCCCAAGATCCAGTGCGAGGACGCGCCCGAACCCTCGCAGTGACGCCGACCGGACAGCCCTAGACGTCGGTGCATCCGCCGGCGGAGAGCAGGTCAGGCACGCGCTCGGAGAGGTCGAAGCGGGCCGGCGGTCGGGCACTCTGGTGGGCGACGACGATGAAGTGAGTCCTCCCCGACGTGAAAGTCCACGTCGTCGTACTCGCCGTTGTCGTTGGCCAATGCGGCGGTCTCCGCGACCTGCCCGGCCACCCTGGCCCGGCCCAGCTCGAGGTCGGCGACCTTCTCGGTGGTCTCCTTTACCACTCGAAGATGGTGCGCTGCATCGACTCGACCGCGGGGAACCTGCCGAGTTCAGGTCAGTGGCGTAGACGAAGACGGACGCCATCCGCGTCCTGCTGCGGACCGGGCTCCGAGCAGCACCCAGGCCAGCTGCTCGACCGAATAATCGCGTCACCGGCCGAGTAGTCGTTGTTGAGCGCCGCCGAGCTCAGGGTCGAGGGGGTGCAGGCCGTGGACCACGTCCAGGGGCCTATGTGCTCGCCGCCGTGCTCGAGATCGACACAGTCGGCCGCGATGACACGGGGGCCCGCCTAATGACGACTCCGGCGGGGGCGGCCTCGGTCCGGTCGGTGCACGCGGCTCCTGCGAGCACCAGCGCGCCGGCCAGCACGACCGGGAGGGCTGGGCGGATCCGGTACACCGGCGCAGCCTAACCCCCGGGCTACCGCCAGCCACCGGTGCTTACCCGCGACGTCGATAGGCTCGCCCACTGCAGGGGCGGTAGCTCAGTTGGTTAGAGCAAGCGACTCATAATCGCTCGGCCGTCGGGTTCAAGTCCGACCCGCCCCACCGACCGCTCGTCCCACCGGCGGGTCCAGGAGCAGGGTCGAGATCCAGCCCGGCACGGACCCGCCCCACTCGGCCAGCTCGCCGTCGTTCATCGGAGCACGAGCACCGGCCCCAGCTCTCGACCCGGGCCAGCCGCGCCAGCTGGAGCGCGGCCGGGAGGGCGGCGCGCAGTCGGCCGGCATCGGCGCCAGTCGCTCCACACCTCCAGGGCCGCGTCGCGACCCGCCACAGCCGGGGGTCGTCCGGTCCGGCGTCGAGCGCGTCCGGAGAGCACGTTGAGCGGGATCAGCAGCGACGGCGAGCGGCTCGGTGAGCAGGGCGTCGGCGAAGTCGAAGAACCGCAGCGTCTCGCCCGACGTGCGAAGACGTTGTGCCCGTGCAGGTCGTTGTGGTTCAGCGTCACCGGCAGGCCGAGCGCCGCCACCTGGTCCGCCCAGCGGCGAGCCGTGCGGACGGCAGCGCCCGAGGGCGGCCGCCTGGTCGGGGTCAGTACGCGCGGGTCGCTGTCCGGCGGCGCGGCGAGCTCGCCGAGCCGTGGGTCCGACGTAAGCCGGGGCGTCGCCGGGCGCCAGCGTCGGTCAGCCCGACCGCGCTGAGCCGCTCGACGTCCGGCGCCAGCTCGCGCTGCAGCTGGGCGCCCGCGGCGAGCACCGTGCCCCAGGCGTCGAGGTCGTCGCCGGCGTGTCGCCGAGGACCGGGCCCTGGTCCGGGCGTGAGCAGCAGGCCGCGGTCGGGTCGGCCGCCGCCACCGGCACCAGCCGGGTGCGGCGCAGCTCGGCGAGCGCGGCGACAGCCTCGGCCTCGAAGGGCCTGGAGCTCGAGTTCTGCTTGGCGAAGAACACCCCGGCCGCGGTCTCGGCCCGCCACACCGGCGGCCCACACCCGGAGCTTCACGGGCTCGAGCGACCGACGGGTCCCACCTCGCCGGCCACCCAGTCGGCGAGCTCGGCGGGGAACGCCTCACTCTGCCAGCGCTCGCTGCTCGAGGGCAGGCGCCGGCCATTTCGGCGTACATGCGCTCAGACGTCCGCGCGCTGCCTCTCATGCTGCGGGTCGACCTCGATGATCCCGCCCATGCGCGATCCAACCCAACGGAGCGGCGCCCCTGCCGGCATTGTCACGCAACTGGCATGCTCGGCCACATGGAGATCGAACCGCTCGAACCGCTGCCCGAGGACTGGGACCGTGCGCTGTGCGTCGTCGCCCATCCCGACGACATGGAGTTCGGCGCCGCCGCCGCGGTCGCCCGCTGGACCGGGCAGGGCAAGGAGGTCGTCTACTGCATGGTGACCAGCGGCGAGGCCGGCATCGACGGGCATGGCGCCCGACGAGTGCCGGACGGTGCGCGAGGCCGAGCAGGTCGCGTCGGCCGAGATCGTCGGCGTCGCCGAGGTCGAGTTCCTGGGCCTCCCCGACGGCGATCCTGGAGTACGGCGTCGCCGCTGCGCCGCGACGTCGCCGAGTGGTGCGCCGGCACCGGCCCGAGATCGTGATCACCGGCAACTTCCGGGACACCTGGGGCGGCCGGAACCTCAACCAGGCCGACCACATCGCGCCGGCCGGGCCGTCGCTCGACGCGGTCCGCGACGCCGGCAACCGCTGGATCTTCCCCGAGCAGCTCGAGGCGGCCTCGAGCCGTGGGGCGGCGTGCGCGCGGTCTGGGCGTTCGGGTCGCCGCCGGCCGGCCACGGGGTCGACACCACCGACACCTTCGAGCCGGCGTCGCGTCGCTGGAGGCCCACGGCGCCTACATCGACGGCCTCGGCTGGGAGCACTTCGACCCCCGGGAGTTCCTCGAGGGCTTCGGCCGGCAGACCGGGCAGCGGCTCGGGGTCGCGTTCGCCGCGCCGTTCGAGGTGTTCCCGATGGGCTGGGGCGAGTGACACGGTAACGACCCGCCGGACGGCGCATGCGGCAACGGGGTCATCGCGGCGCCGCCCCAGGAAGCGAGGCCGCCCCGCAGATGTCTCGCGGTCAGGCCCTCTTCTGGCTCCCCCGGTTGGACTCGAACCAACAACCCTCCGGTTAACAGCCGAATGCTCTGCCAGTTGAGCTCAGGGGACCGCTGGGAGCGCGGGCACAGGTTAGCAAGGTCGGCCGGCGCGCGAGAAATCGGCAGGGCGCCGGGTCAGGCGTGCCCGACCTCGTCCCGGGCCGCGGGAGGGCGGCCTGGGCGGCGGCCCGGACGGCCGGGTCCGTCGGGGTCGACGCCCTCGTCGTACTCGTAGAACCAGGCCAGCGGGCGGTCGCCGCGGGGCGCCCGGCGGGCGATCACGCGCAGGCCGCGGCGCCCGGTGAGCGGCACGTGCCGCTGGAGCACGACGCTCGCAGTGACCCGTTCGCGCACCAGCTCCAGCAGCCGGCCGGGCTCCTCGATCGTGAGCGTGTGCTCGACCCGCTGCTCGCCCCACGTGCCGACCTCGCTGATCCGCAGCCGGGAGGTTCGCGGTCCCAGTCGGCGGCCTCGACCTGCTCCCAGGGGAGGCGCTCGAGTCGCCGAGCGACGTAGAGCGCGTCGCGGGTGCCGGCCACCACCGGCCCGGACGTCGGCCTCGGCCCAGGCCAGCACCTTCTCCCCGGCGGCGACTCGACGGCGGTGGACGGGTCCGGCGCCTCACGAGGCGCCGACGGCGCAGGTCGCGCAGCTCGCGCCGGTGCTGCTCGAGGGCGACGAGCTCGCCGAACATCCGGTTGTAGTCGGCCGCCTGCTCGACCGGGTTGGTGCGCTGCAGCCGGGACTTCAGGTCGGCGATCGGCGCATGGCGGTCAGCTCCAGCAGGCGGTAGACGTGGGAGGCGACGTAGCTCGGCTCGGGCTCCTTGGCGTCCGAGCGGCTCGACGCCGAGCGCGCTGATCGCCGACGAGACGGCCGGGTCGGGCGCGGCTGTCGCGCAGCCGGACGCCCAGCCCGGCGTCGGCGCGCCGGCGGCCGGGCCCGCCGGCCGCCGCACGAGCTCCCACACGGCGCGGTAGGTGGGGTGGGTGAAGTCGTTGGCGCCGACGTCCGCGGCGGCCCGGCCGACGGCGGCCGGGTGCTGGATCACCAGCTTGAGGGTCTCGCGCTCGATGGCGAACCGCGGGTCGCGCAGGTCGGGGAGCTGCTGGCGCGGCCCGGCGGCGTCGGCGCCGGCTCCCGGGTGCGCGGCCGGCCCGGCGCGGCTCCGGCCGGGCCGGCGCGCTGCGCCGCCCGCTTCACCTCGGCGCGCGCCTCCTCGATGTCGACGCCGACCATGCCGGCCAGCTCGCGGGCGAACGCCTCGACCTTGGACTTGTCGCGGATGCTGGCGACCAGCCTCGCGCGCCTCGCGCACCGCGTCGACCCGGCCGTCGGCGCGGTCGAGGTCGAAGCTGCCGACGACGTTGCCAGCACGAAGCGGTAGAGCGGCACCCGCCGCGCGACCAGCTCGCGGACCGCGGCGTCGCCCTTCTGGATCCGCAGGTCGCACGGGTCGAGGCCGTCGGGCTCGACCGCGACGTAGGTCTGGGCGACGAAGTTCTGGTCGCCGTCGAAGGCCCGCAGCGCGGCCTTCTGCCCGGCCGCGTCGCCGTCGAAGGTGAAGATCACCTCGCCGCGGAACTCCTCGTGGTCGTGCAGGAGCCGGCGCAGGACCCGGGCGTGGTCGTCGCCGAACGCCGTACCGCAGGTGGCGACCGCGGTGCGGCACGCCGGCGAGGTGGCAGGCCATCACGTCGGTGTAGCCCTCGACCACGACCGCCTGGGAGGTGCGGGCGATGTCGCGGCGGGCCAGGTCGATGCCGTAGAGCACCTGGCTCTTCTTGTAGATCGGCGTCTCGGGGGTGTTGAGGTACTTCGCGTCGATCCGGTCGTCGTCGAAGATCCGGCGCGCGCCGAACCCGATCGTGTCGCCGCTGGCGTCGCGGATCGGCCACAGCAGGCGTCCGCGGAAGCGGTCGTAGCGCCGACGCGCCCCATCGGCGACGAGCCCGGCGGCGACCAGCTCGTCGTCGCTGAAGCCCTTCTGCCGCAGGTGGGTGAGCAGCGCGTCCCCGTCGCGCGGGGCGAAGCCGATCCCGAACGTGTCGGCCGCCTCCTGGTCGAAGCCGCGCTCGTGCAGGAACTGGCGGGCCACCAGCGCGTCGGGGGTGGCGAGCTGCTCGGCGTAGAACTCCTGCGCCACCCGGTGGGCCTCGATCAGCCGGCCGCGCGGCGGGCCCCTTCGGCGCGGTCGTCGCGGACGTCGCCGTCCTCGCGGCGCAGCTGGACGCCGTACTTGTCGGCGAGGCGCTCGACCGCCTCGACGAAGCTGAGCCCGTCGATCTTCATCAGGAAGGTGATGACGTCGCCGCCCTCCTGGCAGCCGAAGCAGTGGCAGAACTGACGGGCCGGGGTGACGTGGAACGACGGCGACTTCTCGTCGTGGAAGGGGCACAGGCCCTTCTGGGAGCCGCCGCCGGCGTTGCGCAGCGTGACGTAGGAGGAGACGACCTCGTCGATGGGCGCCTTCTCGCGCACCTCGGCGATGTCTTCCTCGCGGATCCGGCCGGCCACGGGGCGGAGTCTACGGCGGGGACGGGCGCCGGGACCCGGGCCTCCACAACCGGCGCTCGTCGGTCCGTCCCCCCGGCTGCTTCGGCCGTTCCCCTGGTCCAGACCACGTGTTGTAATGCGGGTCACAGCCTGTGCTCGGGAGGACGCATGCCCATCATCACTCGCCCGCTCCACACTGCCTTGGCCATCGCCGTCGCGGCGCTCACCGCCGCCGCCCTGCCGGGCACGAACGCCTCCGGCGAGCCGCCGGGCGCCTCAGCCGCGGCCCCCGCGTCACCGGAGCTGAGCGAGACCAGCCGCCTGGCCGACCGGCGCTCGCTGGTGGTCGGCGACCGCGCCTACGCGATGAGCACCGCCGACGGCCTCTACCCGGCGGCCGGCTGGCACATCCGCGGCGAGATGGGCGGCGTGTGGACCCCACCGATCAAGCTGGTCGACGGTGTCTGGCTCCGCCTGGCCGACCAGTGGCTGGGCGACCCGGACGGGGCCGCGGCCACCCGCACCACCGCCGGCTGGGGCTACACCCGCACCTCCTACGAGGCGGTCGACAACGTGACCGTCGAGCGGACCGACTTCGTCCCGGACGGCATCCGGGCGACGCTGGTGGGGCTCACACTCACGTCCAAGCAGGGTCGGACCCTGCCGCTCGCGCTCGACGCCCACTCCGAGCTGATGAGCGCCTACCCGTGGGGCTGGACCACCCCGAACGCCGGGACCTTCAACCTGCCCGACACCGGCTCCTTCGCCGGCGATGCTCTGCTGTTCCGGGAGACCGGAACACCGCCGGTCCCCAACGCCTCGCCCCACGACTGGGCGGCGCTGGTCGCGGGCCAGACCGCCGCCGACCGCCCACGAGCTCGGGCCCGACCACCGGGGGCCGCAGGATCCGGCCGTGGTGTGCCCGGCGGACGGCCCCGCGCCCTCCACGTGCGACGACGGCGCCTTCGGCAAGGGCACCGGGGGCCAGCTGCGCTGGCAGGTCGAGCTGCAGGCCAACCGAGCCGACCACCCTGTGGTTCGCGGTGGCCGGCTCCGACAAGGGCGTGCCGGCGGCACGCGCCGAGCTCACGAAGGCGCTCGCCGACCCGGCCGGAGCCCTCGCCGACAAGGTCGCCACCCGCAAGGAGTGGGACTCCCACACGCAGGTGGACCTCCCCGGCGACCCGCTGCTGGAGCGCAGCATCGCCTGGAGCAAGCAGAACCTCGCCGACTCGGTGCAGGAGGCGCACGACCTGCAGCTGCGGCCGGTGAAGGAGGGCCGCGAGTACCCGCCGGCCCAGGGCACCCTGCCGCGAGGCCCGTTGGCTCGGCGCCGGCTGGCCGGACTATCCCTGGCTGTTCGGCACCGACGGCGAGTACACCGCCTTCGCCAGCGTGGCGATGGGCCAGTTCGACGACATCAAGGCCCACCTGCGGGCGCTGCGCGACGTCAGTGTCGTGGTCGAACGGGACCAGCGGCAAGGTGGTGCACGAGGTCATGCCGGACGGATCGATCTACTACGGCACGCTCGACTCGGCGGGCAACACCGACGAGACCTCCAAGTTCCCCAGTGCCGTCGCGCTCGTGTGGCGGTGGACCGGCGACGACGCGTTCCGTGACGAGCTCTACCCGTTCACGGTGCGCAACATGAAGTACGTCGTCGAGCAGCTCGACGCCGACGGCGACGGCTGGCCGGAGGGGCTCGGCAACGTCGAGCGCGCCGGCATGGGCGAGGAGAAGCTCGACAACACCGTCTACACCATCCGCGGCCTGCGCGACCTCGCCGACCTCGCCCGCAGCAAGGGCGACACCGCCACCGCCACCTGGGCCTCGGACCGCGCGGCGGCGATGGAGGCGGCCTTCGAGCAGGCCTGGTGGTACGGCGGCGACACCGACCAGTACGCCGACTCCATCGACCTCGCCGGACGAACGGCGCCAACGACAACACCAAGATCCTGCAGCGGCACTGGATCGGCGTGACTCCGATGGACGCCGAGCTGGTCCGGCAGGGCCAGGTGACCCGCCCGCTGGCCGGCGACGACCACGGGCAGCTCGCCCTCGAGAAGCGGCAGGAGCCCTGCTACTCCGGTGTCTTCGGGCTGTTCCACACCGGCACCGGCCCGACCAGCGCCGACGGCGGCAACCGCGGACCCTCGTGCGACTCCGCGGTCTCGAGCGTCCAGAGCGAGCGCTCGATCTTCTCCCTCAACACCGGGATCATGGCGGTCGCCGAGGGCAACTTCGGCCGGCTCGGCACCGACGAGCAGCAGCGCTACACGACCGGCAACGCGCGGATCCAGCTCGACCCCGGGGTGTGGGAGATGCCCGGCGCGATGCCCGAGATCGCCCCCAGCCCCGACTTCCTGGCCAACATCGACCGCCCGCTCTACGACCGGTCGATGGTGCTGCAGGCCTGGGGCACCTACGGCACCCTGTGGCCGGTGGTGCACCACCAGCTCGGCATCAGCCCCGACCTCGGGCGCGACGCGCTCGCGGTGGTGCCGCAGATCCCCGACGGGCAGGGCCGGGTCGCGGCCACCAACGTGCGGCTCGGCGCCGGCTCGGTCGACGTGACGGCGCTGCGGAGCCAGTCCGCGCCTCACGACCACCGTCAACCGTCACCTGGCCGCCGAACTGCTGATCGGGCACGTCCTGCCCGACGGGCCAGGGTCACCAGGGTGACCCTGAACGGCGCGGTCACCAAGTACGACGTGCGGTCCACGGCGCGCGGGCGGGAGGTCGTCGTCCAGACACCCGCCGGCAGCGGCACCAGCACGCTGGTGGTGAGCTACCGCTGACCCGACGTTTGCGCACACCCTGATGGGGCACGGGACCGTCGTGATGGACTTGACGGAGGTCGGCCTGTCCCCTGGCCGACCGGAGGAGGAGACACGATGAGGAAGCTGACGGTCCTCGTGGCCGGCGGAATCGGCTACGTCCTGGGCACCCGGGCGGGCCGCGAGCGCTATGACCAGATCCGCGGACTGGCGAATCAGGTGAAGAACAACCCAAAAGTCCAGGCGAAGGCCCACCAGGCGGCCGACGCCGCGCGTGAGCACGCACCCGTCGTCAAGGACAAGCTCGCCGACGCGGCGGGCACGGCGGCGAGCAAGGTGAAGCCGTCGAGCGGCTCAGGTGCCGCGGACCAGCTGAACCCCGACAGCACCGCGCTGCAGGACGACCCCTACCCGCAGGGCAACCTGCCCTGACCTGCCTGATCAACCCGTCGCGGCGCGGTCCGGCCCCGCCAGTGCGGCATGACGGGCCACCGCGCTGGCGTCGGTGAGCGAGGCGACCTGGTCGACGACGACCCGGCGCCTCGCTGCGTCGTCGGGCGCGGCCCGCCAGTCGTCGGCGAACAACGGGTCCAGCGCATCGGGACCCCGCTCGGCCAGCCCGGCCACCAGCTCCGCGAGGAGCTCGCGCTGCCGGGACATCGCCACCACCCGGTCATCGGCCCGCATGACGTAGTGGGCGGCCACGCCCTTGAGCACCGCCATCTCCAGGCGGGTGCGTCTCGGGGACCACCAGGTCGGCGGAGTACCGGACGAACGGCTCGCCCCCGGACGCGAACGTCGCCTGCTGCACGGCACCGCAGAAGCGCCCGATCAGGTCACTGGTGAGGTTCTTCAGGGCGGCGAGGCTGCGTCTGCTGGCGTCGTACGGCGTCCGCGGCCAGCTCTCCTGCTGCTGCAGGCCGGTCAGGACCTCGTCCAGGGCGTCGTCGGTGGCGTCGGGGAGGTACCAGTCGCGCACGGTCTCCCAGACCGCCGGCGGGTCGAGGCGGAGTCAGCTCGATCCGTCCGGCGACGATGCCGTCCTCGATGTCGTGGACGGAGTAGGCCACGTCGTCGGCGAGGTCCATCACCTGGGCCTCCACGCACCGCCGCCGACCCTCGACGTCGCGGCGCAGCCACGTGAAGACCGGCAGGTCGTCGTCGTAGACGCCGAACTTCTGCACCACCCGGGGTGAGCCGTCGGCGTGCACGCCCTCAGGCGCCTCGCCCTCGGAGCGCGGCCAGGGGTACTTCGTGCAGGCGTCGAGCGTGGCCCGGGTCAGGTTGAGCCCCACCGAGCGGCCCGACGGGTCGAAGGTCTTGGCCTCCAGCCGGGTCAGCAGGCGCAGGGTCTGGGCGTTGCCCTCGAAGCCGCCGCAGTCCTCGCTGAGCTCGGCCAGCACCCGTTCGCCGTTGTGCCCGAACGGTGGGTGACCCAGGTCGTGGGCAAGGGCGGCCGTCTCCGCGATGTCGGGGTGGCAGCCCAGCGCACGGGCGAGGTCGCGCGCGACCTGGGCGACCTCGAGGCTGTGGGTGAGCCGGTTGCGCACGAAGTCGTCGGTCTGCGGCCCGACCACCTGGGTCTTGGCGGCCAGTCGCCGGGACGCCGCCGCGTGCACGACGCGGGCCCGATCGCGCTCGAACGGGGTGCGCTCCGGGGCGGCCACCCGCTTCGGCGGCTCGTCGACAAGGCGCTCGCGGGACGCGGCGTCGTACAGCTCGAGCGAGTCATCCATCGGTGGTGACTCTAGGGGGCACTGCCCACACCCGGAAATGCGCTGACCCGCCCGAAAGTTTCGGGCGGGTCAGCGATGTTCTGAGTCAGTAGGTGGTGACGTGGACGTGGTCGTAGTGGTTGGCGGTGGTGGAACCGCGGTCCTCCATGCTACGCCAGCCCTCGGAGGAGCGCTCGACCGACCAGATGTTCTGGCTGTAGATGATGTAGCTGACTCCGAGCTCGGAGTAGTGGGCGCGGACGAACTCCGCGACCTGCCAGCCGCGCTCGCCGCTGACCATGATGTCGACGGCCAGGCCCTGGGCGTGCTCGCCGTCGCCACGGAAGGTGCCGTAGCTGGTGATCTCGGGGAAGTTGGCGCAGACGGCCTCGTGGACCGCCACGATGTTGGCGCTGACGCCGCTCGGGACGGAGGAGCCGTTGGTGCAGGTTGCATTCACGTCGCCGCCGGAGCCGTCCGCGGCGACCTCCTCGACAGGCTTGTCCTCGGAGAGGTAGCCGGAGGTCACCCACGCGCGACTTGCCCTTCCACACGACCTCGTCACGGTCGCCGTGGTGGCGGCCGGTCACCAGGATCTTCTTCTCCTCCTGGAGCAGTCCGACCTTCTTGGCGCCCTTCCCGGGCGAGTCCCACAGGTTGAGCTCGGTCGTGGTCCACAGCTTGGTGTCGGCCTTGCGGACCGCCCGGAGCGTCGCGAGCTGGGACAGGTTCGCGTTGAAGGCCTGCTGCAGGTCGGCGAAGTCCTCGCGCGAGTCGGACCGCGAGACGACCTGGCGGTCGGATCCGGCGTTGCCGATGCTCGCTCCGCTGCTCGAGACCAGCAGGTCACGGGTCTCGGGGGCGGTGGCCAGGACGCCCATCCCGACGGTAGCGGCGGTCGCTACGAGGGCGATGGGTCCGGCGATGAGATGGGCCTTGGGCATGCGGCGGGCATTGGTGTCCCGCTTGTGGCGATGGTCTGCCACAGCGATGATCCTTTGCTGTTGCTTTCGGGGGAACGCCCGCAGCCGCTTGTGGCGGCTGCCAGCGCGGTCAATGACTAAAGCACATCCCCGCAATGGCCTCCAATCAGGGGCGGGGCTTCTGGTGGTGTTTCCCGTCACCCGCCGCAGATAAACCTGCTATCCGCCCGTGACCTCGGTGGCGTCCTCCTGAACGTGCGCGCCGCTGCCGTCAGTGTCGTCGAGCCACCCCTCCGGCAGCGCCAGCCGGGCTCGCGGGGCCCCCTGCCGCCCACGAGGGGCGCCGAGCTCGCTCGCCGGGAAGGGCTCGTCCGGGTCGAGGTGTGCCAGCAGCGCGTCGAGCGCCGCGAGCGAGTCCACGAGCGCCAGCGAGTGCCGCAGCGTGCCGCCAGCGCGGAAGCCCTTGAGGTACCAGGACACGTGCTTGCGGAACTCCTTGCAGCCGCGTTCTTCTCCGAGGTGTGCGGCCAGCAGCTCGGCGTGGCGGCGCATCATCTCGCGCACCTCGCCGAGGGTCGGCAGGGTGCTGACCGCGCGACCCGCAAACGCCTCGGCCAGGTCGCGGAACAGCCACGGGCGGCCCAGGCAACCCCGCCCGACCACCACCCCGGCCACACCGGTCTGCTCGACCATGCGCACCGCATCCGCGGCCTCCCAGATGTCGCCATTGCCGAGCACGGGGATGTCGACGTGGTCGACGAGCGCGGCGATCGCCTCCCAGTCGGCCACACCGGAGTAGGCCTGGGCGACCGTGCGGCCGTGCAGGGCGATCGCGGCACAGCCGGACTCCTGGGCAATCCGGCCGGCGTCGAGGTAGGTCAGGTGGTCGTCATCGAGTCCCTTGCGGGTCTTCATCGTGACCGGGACGTCGTACGACGCGGTCGCGCGGACCGCCGACTCCAGGATCTCCGCGAGCAGCCCACGCTTCCAGGGCAGGGCACCCCCGCCACCCTTGCGGGTGACCTTGGGGACCGGGCACCCGAAGTTGAGGTCGACGTGCGCCACGCCGTACTCGCCGCAGAGGATCTCGGCGGCCTTGCCGACGTAGACCGGGTCGGTGCCGTAGAGCTGCACCGACCGCACGGACTCCCGCTCGTCGAATACCAGCATCGACCGGGTCACCGCGTCGCCCTCGACCAGTCCGCGGGAGGTGATCATCTCGCTGACGTAGAGCCCGGCGCCCTGTTCCGCGCAAAGGCGACGGTAGGCGGCGTTGGTGATGCCCGCCATCGGCGCCAGCACGACCGGAGTCTCGACGCTCAGCGACCCGAGCGTGAGCGAGGTGGGCAGGACGGTCATGGTCGACATTGTCCCGACCGGGCCGGATGCCCCCAAAACCGCGGACGGGGTCAGCCGTTGTTGTTGCCGCCGCCGTTCCCGTTGCCGCCGTTCTGCTTGCCGCCCTTCTTGCCGCCGGCCCCGGGCTTCTGGAGCTTGCCGGTCCAGGTGATCGGGTCGAACTCCTCGACCGGCCGGAAGCTCACGGCGGTGAGGTCACCCTTGTCGGGGGCGAGGTAGACGAGGCAGAACTTGCCCTTGTCATTCCTCTTGAAGGGCTTGGGGAAGGACTCGGGCGAGCACGGCTTGAAGGTGCTCTGGAAGGTCGAGGCCTCGATCAGCTTGTTGTTGCCGTCGACGGCATAGAGCGGCACTCCCTCACCGCCGAGGTTGGTGTCACCCACGTTCTTGACCGTCGCCTCGACGAAGTAGGGGTTGGTCTTGCGGGTCTCGGAAGTGAGCTTCCATCCCACGAAGTCCTTGAAGTCGGCGTCCTGCAGCGCGGTGACCTTGATCTCCAGCGCGGCGACCTTGTCCTGGCGCGGCTCGTAGGCGACCACGGCCTTGTCACCGACGTCGAGCGGGCTGCCCTGCGCGGTCAGCTCGACCCCGTCCGGCACGGGGAGGTAGGGCTCCTCGGTGGGCGCTTCTTCGGCGGTTTCGCCGTCGCTGGACTCGGTCGCGTCGGACTCGCTGGCGCTGGTCTCGCTCGCGCTCGGATCTGAATCGCCACCCCCGCACGCGGACAACGCCAGCAGCAGCGCGAGGAGCACGGCGGCCAGCGGCCGGAGTCCGGGTCGAACGGGGGCGTTCGGGCGGGGACGGGGCATGGGGAGATTGTGCATGAACAGCCTCTCAGCAGCCGACGAAACGCTCGGCGAAGTACGACGTGATCCGGTCGATCCCGATCCGCTCCTGGCTCATCGTGTCGCGCTCGCGCACGGTGACGGCGCCGTCGTCGAGACTCTCGAAGTCGACCGTGACGCAGTACGGCGTCCCGATCTCGTCCTGTCGTCGGTAGCGCCGGCCGATGGCGCCGGAGTCGTCGAAGTCGACGTTCCAGTTGCGGCGCAGGTCGGCGGCGAGCGCCTTCGCCTTCGGCGAGAGCTCGGGGTTGCGGCTCAGTGGCAGCACCGCCGCCTTGACCGGCGCGATCCTTGGGTCGAGGCGCAGGACCGTGCGCTTGTCGACACCGCCCTTGGTGTTGGGGGCCTCGTCCTCGTGGTAGGCGTCGACCAGGAACGCCATCAGGCTCCGGGTGAGCCCGGCCGCGGGCTCGATGACGTAGGGCATGTAGCGCTCACCGGACGCCTGGTCGAAGTAGGACAGGTCCTGACCGGAGTACTGGCTGTGCTGGCTCAGGTCGAAGTCGGTGCGGTTCGCAATGCCCTCGAGCTCCTCGAAGTCGCGGGCGGAGAAGCCGAAGCGGTACTCGATGTCCACGGTCCGCTTGGAGTAGTGGCTGAGCTTCTCCTTCGGGTGCTCGTAGTGCCGCAGGTTCGCGGGGTCGATGCCGAGGTCGACGTACCACTGGGTGCGGGTGTCGATCCAGTACTGGTGCAGCTCCTCGTCCTCGCCCGGCTTGACGAAGTACTCCATCTCCATCTGCTCGAACTCGCGGGTGCGGAAGATGAAGTTGCCGGGGGTGATCTCGTTGCGGAACGCCTTGCCGATCTGGGCGATGCCGAACGGCGGCTTCTTCCGGCTCGAGGTGACCACGTTGGCGAAGTTGAGGAAGATGCCCTGCGCGGTCTCGGGGCGCAGGTAGTGCAGGCCGGACTCGTCCTCGATCACGCCGAGGTAGGTCTTCAGCATCATGTTGAAGTTGCGGGGCTCGGTCCAGGCGCCGCGGGTGCCGCAGTTGGGGCAGGCGAGGTCGTGGAGGTTGACGGAGTCGGGGTCCTCGATCCCCTTCTTCTCCGCGTGGTCCTCCTGCATGTGGTCGGCACGGAACCGCTTGTGGCAGGACTGGCACTCGGTCAGGGGGTCGGTGAACGTGCTCAGGTGGCCGCTGGCCTCCCAGGTGCGCGTCGGGAGGATCACGCTGGAGTCGAGGCCCACGATGTCCTCGCGGGCGGTCACCATCGCCTTCCACCACTGACGCTTGATGTTCTCCTTCAGTTCCACGCCGAGCGGGCCGTAGTCCCAGGCCGAGCGGGTGCCGCCGTAGATCTCGCCGCACGGGTAGACGAATCCCCGGCGCTTGCAGAGGGAGACGACGTTGTCGAGGGCGGTCGCTGGGGCCTTGGCCACGAGTGGCTCCTTCGGTCGGCCGGCTGGCTGCCGGTCTGGAAGGAGTCAGCCTAACGACCGGGTCGACGCGACGTTCAGGACGGTGTCGGGCTCGACGGTCTCGTAGGCACCGGGCTCGTCGATCGCGCGGCCCAGCACGGGAACGGC
Source organism: uncultured Actinomycetota bacterium (assembly GCA_963830755.1). GTDB lineage: Bacteria > Actinomycetota > Actinomycetes > Propionibacteriales > Nocardioidaceae > Nocardioides. The sequence goes on from CAWHNI010000004.1 coordinate 15,852, forward strand.
GTGCAGCTTGACGTCGTACGACGACAGCGCGCGGCGATAGGCGCCAGGCCCCTCCCACGTGGTCACCAGCACCCAGAGGGTGGGCTCGTCCACATTGCGGCCGACCCGGCCCTCGAGGTAGCCGTGGCACGCGGCGAGGGCCGCGAGCGCTCGATCCAGGTCGGCTCGGAACCCTTCCGCGGCGTCGTCGGCGACACGGAACCTGTTGACCACCAGCACGTCGGGCAATCTAGCCGACCCCGGGTTGACAATGGTTCTCAATACATCTGAGAATGGTTCTCATGCGCCTCGCCACCACCCTCCTCCTGGCCTTCGGCCTGACCGGGTGCGGGGCGCTGGCCGACACCGGTTCCGGGGTCGAGGTCGCGGCGGGCTTCTATCCCCTGCAGTACGTCGCGGAGCGGGTCGCCGGTGACCAGGCCAAGGTCGAGGTGCTGACCCAACCCGGGGGCGAGCCCCACGACACCACGCTGTCAGTCAGGGAGACCGCTCTGGTGGCCGAGGCCGACGTTCTGGTCGTGGCCGGCGGGGTCCAGCCGGCCGTGGACGACGCCGTCGCGACCGCGGCCGAGGGTGGAACCGTCGTCGACACCTCCAGTCCCGACTTCGAGAGCCGCAGCAAGCCTGCGATCCGGTCCGACGACCCGCACTTCTGGCTCGACCCGTTGCTGATGGCCGATCTCGGTGACGAGGTGGCCGAGGCCCTGGTCGACACCGATCCCGACCACGCCGACACCTACCGCAACAACGCCACGGACCTCCGCGCCGACCTCCGGCGGCTGGACCGGGCCTACGAGGAAGGACTGGCGGACTGCTCCCGCACCACCGTCGTCGTGAGCCACGACGCGTTCGGCTACCTCGACCGCTACGGGCTGGAGTTCGCCCCGATCGCCGGACTCTCCCCCGGCGCGGAGCCGACCCCCGCCGACCTGGCCCAGCTCCAGGACCTGATCCGCGCCGAGGGCATCACCACCGTCTTCTCCGAGCGCCTGGTGAGCCCGCGGGTGGCCGAGAGCCTGGCCAGCGACCTCGACATCCGCACCGCGGTCCTCGACCCGGTCGAGGGACTCAGCCACGAGACCGAGGACGAGGACTACCTGTCCCTCATGCGCGCGAACCTCGCGGCTCTCCAGAAAGCGAATGGCTGCTGATGGTCACGGTGAGCGCGACCGGCGAGACGGTGGTCGACCTGCGCGGCGGCGCGATCGCGATCTCCGGCCGGCCGGTGGTGCGCGGGGTCGACCTCACCGTCGGGTCCGGCGAGTTCCTGGCACTGATGGGCGCCAACGGCTCCGGGAAGTCCACCCTGGTCCGTGGGCTGACCGGGCTTCGCCCCTTGATTGCCGGGAGGCTGCAGCTCTTCGCCACACCCTTCGACGGCTTCCGGGACTGGCACCGCGTGGGCTTCGTCCCCCAGCGGACCGGGGCCGTCCTCCGGTGTCCCGTCCTCGGTGTGGGAGGTGGTCGCCTCCGGCCGACTGACCCGGCGACGGCTGCTCCGCCCGTTGTCGCGGGCCGACCGCGCCGCCATCGACGAGGCCATCAGCGTGGTCGGCCTCGAGCGCGAGGCGAGGCAGGGCGTCTCCCAGCTCTCCGGCGGCCAGCAGCAGCGCGCCCTGATCGCCCGCGCCCTGGCCGGACAACCGGACCTGTTCTTCCTCGACGAGCCGACCGCCGGAGTGGACCTGCCCAACCAGCAGGCACTGGCCGAGGCGCTCCGCACCCTCAAGACACGGGGTAGCACGATCGTGCTGGTCGCCCACGAGCTCGGTGCGATGGCGCCGCTGGTCGACCGGGCGGTGGTGATGCGCGACGGCAGGGTCGCCTACGACGGCGAGCCGCTGGCCGACCACGAGGTGCACCACCCCGACTTCGGTGAAGCGCACACGCACCACCACCCCGAGCCCGGACGGCGGGACCACTCGCCGCACGTCGGCTCGCCTCTGGACAGAGGCTGAGCCGTGGACCTGCTCACCCTCGAGTTCATGCAGCGGGCGCTCCTGGCCGCCCTGTTCACCGGCCTCGCCGCTCCGGCGGTCGGCACCTACCTGGTGCAGCGACGCCTGGCCCTGATGGGCGACGGGATCGGCCACGTGGCCGTCACCGGCGTCGCCATCGGCCTGCTCACCGGCACCTCTCCCCTGTGGGCCGCGGTCGTGGTGGCAGTGCTGGGCGCCGTCCTGATCGAGGTGATCCGCGAGCGCGGCCACACCAACGGCGACGTCGCCCTGGCCCTGCTGTTCTACGGCGGTCTCGCCGGCGGAGTCTTCGTGACCGGGCTGGCCGGGCAGAACGCGGCCACGCTGCAGGAGTACCTCTTCGGGTCCATCACCACCATCTCGAGCACCGACGTCTGGGTGACCCTGGTCCTGGCCGCGATCGTCGTCCTCGTCTGCGTGGGGCTGTCGCCGCAGCTCTTCGCCGTCGCCCAGGACGCCGAGTTCGCCAGGGTTGCCGGGCTGAACGTCCGCGTCTACAACGTGTTGATCGCGGTCCTCGCCGCCGTCAGCGTCACCGTGGCCATGCGCACCGTCGGCCTCCTCCTGGTCTCGGCGCTGATGGTCGTGCCGGTCGCGACGGCCCAGCAGCTCACCCGGTCGTTCCGAACCACCCTGCTCGCGGCGATGGCCATCGGCACGCTCGCCTCCGTCGGCGGCCTGCTGATCTCGGCGTTCGCGTCCTACCACGCGCGGGTGGCGCCGGGGCCGACGATCGTGCTGCTGGCCCTCGCCGGGTTCGTCGTGACCTGGCCGCTCGGCGTCGCACTGCGGGCGCGCCGGCGGATGCGGACCCCGTTCCCCGAGGTGGAGCCGGACCGCCACGAGGTCACCGATGAGCACCCGCACGTGCACGGTCCGGAGTGCGGCCACGTCGCCGTACGGCACGGCGACCACGTCGACTACGTCCACGACGGACATCGGCACGCGGCCCACGGGAAGCACTATGACGAGCACTGACGGACCCGGCCCCGCGGCGGTCCCCGGTGGCCGCCCCACCCGGCAACGCCGCGCAGTCGCGGAGGTTCTCGCCACCTTCTCCGACTTCCGTTCGGCCCAGGAGATCCACGAGCTGCTCTCCGAGCGCGGCGAGGCCGTGGGCCTGGCCACCGTGTACCGCACCCTGCAACGGCTCGCGGAGGCCGGCGAGGTCGACCTGCTGCGCACCGAGGACGGCGAGGCGATCTACCGGCGCTGCTCCCCCGCCCACCACCATCACCTGGTCTGCCGGACCTGCGGAGCCACCGTCGAGGTCGAGGGACCGGTGGTCGAGCGCTGGACCCGGGCCATCGCCGACGAGCACGGGTACGCCGACGTCAGCCACACCCTCGAGATCTTCGGAGTCTGCAACTCCTGCCGCTGACGCAACGGCTAGGGAGGCCCGCCCTTGATGACGGGTCCCCCCTCGCTCCCGACGGGGAGCCGGATCCGGAAGACGCTGCCGCGGTCGACCTCGCTCTCGATGTCGATGCGTCCGCCGTGGCTCTCCACGATCGACTTGGCGATGCCCAGGCCCAGTCCCAGCCCCTGGACCGACTGCTCCTCGGCGTGCTCCGCCCGGAAGAACCGGGTGAACAGCCGGTCGCGGTCGGCCGCCTTGATGCCGATGCCGGAGTCGGCCACGCAGATCTCGATCCGCGCTCCGTCCATCGCGAGCCGGACCTCGACGTGGCCGCCGCGGGGCGTGTACTTGATCGCGTTGGAGACGAGGTTGTCGATGGCCTGTGCGATGCGCTGCCCGTCGACCAGCGTGACCAGCCTGGAGGGGGCGTCGAGCCGCAGCTCGATCCCGGCAGCCCTCGCCGCGGGGGCGGCCGCCTCGACCGAGGCCCGCACGATCTCACCGAGATCCTGTCGCGTGCGGACGACCTCCAGCGGCCCCTCGTCGACCCGTGCCGTGTGCAGGAGGTCGGCCACCAGTCTGTTCAGCCGTTCTCCGTTGCGGGCCACGACCTCGAGCTGGGCCCGCTGCTCGGCCGGCAGGTCGTCGCGTTCGAGCAGGATGTCGACGTACCCGCGGATCGACGTGAGCGGCGTGCGCAGCTCGTGGGAGACCGACGCCACGAACTCGTCCTTGACCCGCAGCGCCCGCATGAAGTCGGTGACGTCCTTGTAGGCCAGCGCCGCGCCGGCGAAGTGGCCCTGCTCGTCGCGGACGCTCCGGGCCGACACCGACAGGGCGCGCCACGTCAGCGGGTCGTCGCCCACCCACATCCGGCAGTCGTCGAACTCCTCCCCCTGGCTCGCGCGGTACGACGGCATCTCCTCCCGGGTCAACCGGGTCGAGCCGTCCTCGCCGTAGACGAGCCCGAGATGGCCGGCGTACCCGTCGTGGCCGTCGGGGAAGGCCAGCCGCATGAAGTCGCGGTGCCGCCGGTTCATGGTCTGGTAGGCGCCGTCGCGGTCGAGCAGGACGAGTCCGACGTCGACGGTGTCGAGGATCGCGTCCGCGAAGCGCTGCTGGCGGTCGATGGTCTCCCGGGCACCGGCGAGCCGGCGTCGCTCCACCTCGACCGCGTCGAGGATCGAGGCGAAGGCGAGACTGAGGCCGGCGGCCGCCACCGGGATGAGCAGCGACCAGGCCAGGCTGGCGCCCCGTTCATGGTGGACGAGGCCGGGCAGCCCGTACAGCAGCAGAGTGGCGACGGTGGCGAGAACCGCGCCGCGGCGGCGGAGCTCCACGGCGCACCAGAGCACGGGCAATATCGCGAGCGGGGCAAGGGCCCAGCCCGACGGGTCCATCCCGGCGACGCCCAGGGTGGCGATGTCCAGCACCGGGACGACGCAGACGGCGGTGCGCGGGAGCCGGGACCAGGGCACCAGAGGCGTGAGCACGGTGGTCACGGCACCCATCAGCCCCGCAAGGCCGAGCCAGGAACGAGGCGTCGTGAACGCGCCGCCAACGGCCAGCAGCAGGAGCGCCACCGCGAGAGCGGCGGCGAACACGCACTGCCAGACCCAGGGCGCAGGCCGCGCCGAGAGCAGGCCGCGAGCGCGCCCTCGCTCCCTGACGTCCCCCATCTGAGCCCTCCCCGGTCCCGGCGCAGTCGCGCGGACAAGGATCCCAGAATCGGGGGTGAGCCGAGGCAGAACCGCGAGGTCTATCCTGCACCGGTGAAGCGATCCGCGCGCCCGCCCACGCCTCACCCGTCCGGTGCGCGGCCGCCGGACGTGCCCCGCCAGCTGGTGCCGCGGCACGTCGCCATCGTGATGGACGGCAACGGGCGCTGGGCCAAGGAGCGCGGACTGCCGAGGACGGCAGGGCACGAGCAGGGCGAGCATTCCCTCTTCGACGTCGTCGAGGGCGCCATCGAGATCGGGGTGAAGGCGATCTCGGCGTACGCCTTCTCCACGGAGAACTGGTCGCGCTCGGCGGACGAGGTCAAGTTCCTGATGGGATTCAACCGCGACGTGATCCGCCGGCGCCGCGACGAGATGCACGAGCTCGGGGTGCGCGTCAGGTGGGCCGGACGCGCCCCGCGGCTCTGGAAGTCGGTGATCCGGGAGCTCCAGGCCGCCGAGGAGCTGACCCGCGACAACGACGTACTGACCCTGACGATGTGCGTCAACTACGGCGGCCGCTCCGAGCTGGCCGACACCGCCCGGTCGATCGCCCGCGAGGTCGCCGCCGGACGCCTCAACCCGGACCGGGTCGACGAGCGGACCTTCGCCCGCCACCTCTATGTCCCCGAGGTCGCCGACGCCGACCTCGTGTGGCGCACCTCCGGCGAGCAGCGACTCTCGAACTTCATGCTCTGGCAGGCGGCCTATGCGGAGTTCGTCTTCAGCGACGTGCTCTGGCCCGATGTCGACCGCCGGCATTTGTGGCAGGCCGTCGACACCTATGCGCGGCGGGACCGGAGGTACGGCACGGCCTAGCTGGCGGTGCTGCCTACGCCACTCGAGCGCACTCATCTGGCGTAACTCAACAGCGGATGCTCACCCGACGCACCCGGCCGGTCGCCATTCCCGAACGGGACCGCATGCCCGCCGGAGTTCCTGATCCGTACAACGACGGCTCGCGCACCCGCTGAGCCCTCCGCTCATACCGCGTTGACCGCGGTCGTGCAATTGCGCGATACCGCGTCGACGGGGTCGGAGTGCTCGTCCGTATCCGGGGCTCTGGCGTCGGGCGTTGACCTTCACCCGCGTCAACGTCCTAGGTTGCAGCCATGACCACGGCAGGCGAGGGCACCCTCACGATCGGTGAGCTCGCGCGCCGAACAGGGCTCAGTGCCCGAGCACTGCGTCACTACGACAGCCTCGGGCTGTTCACGCCGGCGTGGACCGATCCGGTGGACGGCTACCGCTTCTACGACGAGGCCCAGGTCACGACCGCACGCCTGATTGCCCGGTTGCGCGCGGTCGACGCACCACTCGCATTGGTCCGCGCGGTGCTGGCGGGTGCTCCTGAACCCGATGTACGCCGACTCCTCGCCGAGCACCGCGCCGCCCTTCAGGCCCGTGACGACCAGATCCGGCTCTACCTTCACGCGCTCAACCGCCTCCTGGATGACGAAAGAGGACTCACCATGGCCCTGAACGACGCGGCGACCCCAGCACCCTCCGATGAGCGATCACTCGCCGCCGCCCTCTTCAACGAGGTGTGGACACTGCTGGCTCAGGAGAACCGCACGCCGACCGACGACGACCGGATGGTGCACATGGCGCACGCATCCCGCTTCCACTGGGGCAACGTCGGGACCGACCAGCATCGGGCGATCGGGGAGTGGCAGGTCGCGCGCGTGTACGCCACGCTCGGGCGCGCTGAGCCGGCCCTGCACCACGCTCGCCGCTGCGTGGAGCTGGCCGCCGGAGGCGGGATGGACGACTGGGTGGCGGCCTCCGCCCAGGAGGCCCTCGCGCGCGCTCTCGCCGTTGCCGGTGACCGAGAGGCCGCGCGGGACGCACGGGATGTCGGACTCGGGCTCGCCCGAGACATCACCGACCCGGAGGACAGGGAGATCGTGATGGCCGACCTCGACACCGTCCCGGTGGGGTAGCAGCCGCCGCGCGGCAGCTGCACACCTCGAGGCCGCCGTCCCTAGCAGCTTGTTCCGACCAACGACCTCGTTCGGGATGCATTGGTCCGCGTTCTCCTCAGGGCCGCTGCCTTCGAAGCGCACTCACATGCCACGATCCGCTCGCTCGGTGCCGTCTCGTTCTCAGGACGTCATACAGAAGGGGCAACCCCTTGCTCCATCCGCATGACGTCCCGAGGCCGACCGGTTCCGAGACGTCAGCGCTCGAGGTAGGCCAGCGACCGGAGGCCGCGTTCGAGGTGCCACGCGAGATACGCCGCCACAACACCGCTGGCCTCCTTGAGGTGGCGCGGGTCGGCGGACTCCACCACCGGCCAGTCGCCGGCGAGCAGCGCACCCAGGACCGTGATCGTCCCCGCCGCCGGGGTGGCCGACCCCGGAACCCGGCATCTCGCGCACAGCACGCCACCGGCGGCCGGGTTGAACCACCGGTGCGGTCCCTCCTCGCCGCAGCGCGCACAGTGCTCGAACGACGGCGCCCAGCCGGCCACGGCCAGCGACCGCAGCAGGTAGGAGTCCAGCACCTGGCTGGGTGCGGGCCGCCCGCCGGCCATGGCGCGGAGGCCACCCACAAGGAGCAGGAACTGCTGGGGGGACGGCTCGCGCTCCTCGGACACCAACCGGTCGGCGGTCTCGAGCATCACCGTGCCCGCGGTGTAGCGGTCGTAGTCGTCCCCGATCTCGCCCCAGAACGGGGTCAGCGTCTCGGCCTGGGTGATCACGTCGAGGCTGCGACCCTCCGCCAGCTGCAGGTCGACGTGGGTGAAGGGTTCGAGTCGTGATCCCCACCGCGAGCTGGTGCGGCGTACCCCCTTGGCCACGGCGCGCACCCGCCCGTGCTGACGGGTCAGCAGGGTGATGATGCGGTCGGCCTCGCCCAGCTTGTGGGTGCGGAGCACGATCGCCTCGTCGCGATAGAGGGGCACTCACCCCATTCTGCCCCGCTCAGGAGCTGGTACGACGCTGCCGGCCCGGTGTTTTCCAGCATGTCAGGGCGAAGTCGGCTGCCTCGCGGTTCAGCCGCTCCGGTCGCGCCCGCCACTCCAGGATGCTCCGCGCCCGCAGGAACGTCCCGTTGGGCATCTCCTCGGCGAGCATCGCGGCGTCCGCGGCCGGGTGGATCGGGTCGGCGGGATGCCCCACGATCAGGGCCGGCGCCTGGATGCCGCGCCGCTCGCGCGACGACGGGGCGATCCGCCCGAAGAAGAGTCCTTGGACGATCGCCGCCACCGAGTCGGCACGCTGGTTGCAGGTGTCAAGGCCGATGCCCACCCAGAAGGGGACCAGGCCACGCGGCACCGGCCGGGTGAGCAGCCGGACGCCGTTGACGGTGAACGGCAGGAACCGGGCAGCAAACATCAGCGGCGCGAAGGCCAGGATGCCGGCCTCCAGCGCGTTGTTGAGGACCGGCATCTCGACGATCAGACCGCGCACCCGCTCAGGCGCGATGTCGGCGACCTCGAGCGAGACATTGGCCCCCAGCGAGGTACCGCCGACGACGGCCTGAGGAGCTCCCAGGTGGTCGAGCAGGGCGATGACCTGCCGACCGAAGGCCGTCATAGAGTAGGCGTGCGGGTCGGCTGGACGGTCCGAGCGGCCGTGGCCGAGCAGGTCGAGGGTCACCACGTGCAGCCCCTCGGCGGCCAGGGCACGGGCCAGGGGTTGGTGCATTCGGCGCGGCATCAGCTGGCCGTGCAGCAACACCACCCACGACTCGCCGCTGCCGTACTCGGTGTATTCGAGACGGTCGCGAGAGGATTCTGTGTCGAGGAAGAACTGGCCGATCCGTTCGGAGACGAGCATGGTGCGCAATGTAGTCGTGAGAGCGGGCTGCCACGGTCACATGCGTCCAATCGAGCCCATTCCAATCCCCCATGACCGACGATGGACCGCATGACCGGCTCGGGCCGTCCCCCGTACGTCGGCGCACTCCCTGCGCTCGGCGCGCTGGTCGTCATCTACGTCGCCGGCACCCAGGCCGTCCACCTCGCCCCCTATGAGGGGGCCGTCGCCTCCTGGTGGCCCGGAGCCGGGATCGCGGTCAGCCTGTTCGCGCTCGCACCGCGTCGCTGGTGGCCGGCCCTCATCGCCGGCGGCATCATCGCGAGTGGCGCCGCCAACTTCACCGCAGGTCGCGCGTTCGAGGTCTCCCTCGTCTTCGGGCTCGCCAACACGGCCGAGGCGGTCGTGGCCGGCCTTGTCCTCAAGCGGGGAATCACGGGGATTCCGCGCTTCGAATCCCTCGACGACTTTCTGCGGCTCGTGCGCGCGGCCGCGATCGGCGCAGTCGTGGCCGCCACCGGCGGTGCGCTGAACATCGCGGCTCTCGGCGGGGGTTCCTTCGTCGAGACCTGGCGTTACCTCTGGGCCTCCCACGCCGCGTCCACCCTGGTGATCGTCCCGGTCGCGCTCACCCTGGGCTACAAGCCCGCCGACCGGCGCCGGGTCGAGCTGGCGATCCAGGCCACCGCCCTGTTCGCCGTGACTCTCCTTGTCTTCGCGCCCGACCAGCCACTCGCCCTGGCCTTCACGCCTCTTCCTCTCCTGGTCTGGGCGGCCCTCCGCCTGGGAGTCCGGGCCCTCACGTGGGAGCTGCTCGGGACCAGCGTGGTGGGAACCATGCTGACGGCCGAGGGCTACGGACCCTTCGCGGCCAACGCCGCTGCCGGCGCGAGCACCGCCGCCGGCGCCGGCGCCATGGTCCAGCTGTGGCTGCTCAGCGCTGCCCTGATGTCGCTGCCGCTCACCGTCACGGTCGAGCAGCGCCGGCAGCTGCTCGACGAGGTGACGGCCCGCGAGGAACTCTTCCGGCGCAACTTCACCGAGTCACTGACCGGGATGTTGCTGCTGAAGCCGCACCGCGAGCGGCTCCAGATCGTCGACGCCAACGATGCCGCGCTCCGCCTGCTCGGCGAGGGCGGCGGCCGCGTCGTCGGTCGTCATCTCGACCGCGTCATCGACCAGCCGGCCCGGGTCAGGGCCGCGGCGCAGGCGTTGCTCGCCGGCACCCAGGACGGATGGACAGCCCAGCTGGGGCTGCTCGACCGGCCAAGCACCAGGATCGACGTCTCGCTCTCCGTGATCTCTCGGGGGGACCAGCCGGTCCTGGCCGCCCAGCTGCTCGACGTCACGGCCGAGCACAACGCACGAGCCCGGATCGAGGCTGCCGAGAAACTGACCAGTGCCACCCTGGACACCGCCGCGTGCATCATCATGGTCGCCGACATGGAGGGCAAGGTCGTGCGGGTCAACGCCGCCACGTTCGGCCTCACAGGCTTCTCCGAAGATCAGATCCTCGGTCATCCCGTCTGGGACACGATCGTCCCCGAGGACCGCGTGCCACTGGTGAAGGAGATCTTCTCCTCCCCCGACGGTGCCGCGGTTCCGCTCACCCGCGAGGCCGACGTCACCCGGGCCGACGGTGGGCTGCTCCGCGTCCTGTGGAACAACAACATCGTCTTCGACAACGACGGGCACGCGGCGTACGTCGTGATGACCGGCATCGATGTCACCGCCGAACGCACTGCCGCCGGCCTGGTCGACCACCTCCTTCGTGCCTCCAACACCACCGCCCTGATCGGGATCGACCACCGCGGACGAATCTCGCTGTTCAACTCGGGCGCAGGCGTCCTGCTGGGCTACGAGGACGACGAGGTGGTCGGCCTGCCCTTCATCGACCTGCTCGACCCCCACGACCTGGCGATCCGGACGAGAACGAGCGCGGAGCCGGGAACCTTCGCCGCGCTTGTCGAGACCCTCGGCGAGCGGGGCGAGACGCCGCCGCAGGACTGGACGTGGCTGGGGGCCGGCGGCAGACGCCTGACCGTCTCGATGACCCTGAGCGTGGCGGCCGACGCCCCCGCGACCCGCAACGGCTTCCTGTGCGTGGGACGTGACGTCACCGAGCAGCGGCACAGCCAGGCCATGCTGATCACCGCTCTCGAGACCGAGCGTCGAGCGGTCGAACGGCTCCGCAAGCTCGATGCGGCGAAAAGTGAGTTCGTCTCCACGGTCAGCCACGAGCTGCGCACCCCGGTCACCAGCATCATCGGCTACACCGAGCTCTTGACCGACGGCTCCCTGGTGAGGCCGGACCGCAGCCCAGCTCCCGCTCCTCGACACCATCGCCCGCAATGGCGAGCGCCTGATCACCATCTGCAACGACCTGCTCCTGATCGGGGAGCTCGAGTCCGGCGCGGCCGAGATCGCCCGGGAGGAGGTGGACCTGCTCGCGCTCATGAAGTACGCCGAGGCGTCCGTCGGACACATCGCGAGAGGACGGCACCTCGATCTGAGCTTCCACTCCAAGGACGAGCCGACCGTGGTGCTGGGCGACCGGATGCAGCTCGAGAGGGCGATAGACAATCTGCTCAGCAATGCGGTCAAGTTCACCGAGGACGGCGGCGAGATCGCGGTCCGCCTGGAGCAGGACGGTTCCGAGGCCAGGCTGGCGGTGCGCGACACCGGCATCGGCATCCCCGAGGAGGAGCAGTCAGGCCTGTTCCAGAAGTTCTTCCGCTCCTCGACCGCCCAGGCCAAGGCGATCCAGGGAGCGGGGCTCGGACTCTCGATCGTCTCGGGGATCGTGGCCTCGCACGGTGGCCGGGTCCGCGTCGAGTCCGCGCACCTCCGCGGGACGGAGGTCACCGTCGTGCTCCCGCTGCACCGACACCGGGGCTAGGACTTCGCGCCCCGGTTGACCGCCGAGATGACCGCCTTCAGCGAGGCGGTGACGATGTTGGGGTCCAGGCCGACGCCCCAGAGGACCTGGTCGCCCACCGCGCACTCGACGTACGCCGCCGCGATGGCGTCACCGCCCGACGACAGGGCGTGCTCGTGATAGTCGAGCACGCGAACGTCGAAGTCGTGGGGTAGCGTCGTTGATCGCGTTGACGAAGGCGGCGATCGGCCCGTTGCCCTCACCGGACAGGGACACGGGCGAGCCGTCGACGTAGACGTTGACCGAGAGCCGGTCCTTCTCCCCCGCCGCCGAGGACGTGTGCACGGAGTTCAGGCGCAGCGGCACCTCCGGGTCGAGGTACTCGGCGGAGAACACGCCCCAGATCTGGTCGGCTGTCATCTCCCCGCCCTCGGTGTCGGTGCGCTCCTGGATGACGCGGCTGAACTCGATCTGCGCGCGCCGCGGCAGGTCCAGGTTGTGCTCGGACTTGAGGAGGTAGGCGACCCCGCCCTTGCCCGACTGGCTGTTGACCCGGATCACGGCCTCGTAGGTGCGGCCCACGTCCTTCGGGTCGATCGGGAGGTACGGCGCCTCCCACTCGATGTCGGCGACGTCGATCCCGGCCTCGTTGGCCCGCCGGTCGAGGTCCTCGAGTCCCTTCTTGATGGCGTCCTGGTGGCTCCCGGAGAACGCGGTGTAGACGAGGTCACCCGCGTAGGGGTGACGCGGGTGGACCGGCAGCTGGGTGCAGTACTCCACGGTCCGGCGGATCTCGTCGATGTCGGAGAAGTCGATCTGCGGGTCGATGCCCTGGCTGAAGAGGTTCATGCCGAGGGTGACCAGGCAGACGTTGCCGGTGCGCTCCCCATGGCCGAAGAGACAGCCCTCGACCCGATCGGCCCCCGCCATCATGGCCAGCTCGGTCGCCGCGACCGCGGTGCCCCGGTCGTTGTGGGGGTGCAGGCTGATCGTGGTGTGCTCCCGCCTGGTGAGCTGGCGGGAGAACCACTCGATCTGGTCGGCGTAGATGTTTGGGGTGGCCATCTCCACGGTGGCGGGCAGGTTCAGGATGATCTCGCGCCCGTCATCGGGCTGCCACACGTCCGAGACCGCCTCGCACACCTCGACCGAGAACGGCAGCTCGGTCCCGGTGAAGATCTCCGGGCTGTACTCGTAGCCGATGACGGTGCGGTCGAGGTAGTTCTCGGCGTGCTTCATGACCAGCTGGGTGCCGCGGACCGCGATGTCCTTGATCTCGTCGCGACCGGCGTGGAAGACCACCCGCCGGAACAGCGGTGCCAGAGCGTTGTAGAGGTGGATGTTGGCGTGGTGCACGCCCACGAGTGACTGCACGGTGCGCTCGATCAGGTCCTCGCGCGCCTGGGTCAGCACCGAGATCGTCACGTCCTCGGGGATCCGGTCCTGCTCGATCAGCTGGCGGACGAAGCTGAAGTCGGTCTCGCTGGCCGACGGGAACCCGACCTCGATCTCCTTGTAGCCCATCCGCACCAGCAGGTCGAACATCGTGTGCTTGCGGGCCGGTGTCATCGGGTCGATCAGCGCCTGGTTGCCGTCGCGCAGGTCCGTACTCAACCAGCGCGGCGCTTGGGTCACCGTCCTGCTCGGCCAGGTCCGGTCCGGCAGATCCACCGGGGGGAAGGGTTGGTAGCGGTGGATGGGCATGCCGCTGGCCCGCTGGGTGTTGCCGAATGCTCCGTTGATGGATGTCATGGATTCCTCGCTGGGTTTCGCCTGGAGTGCCGGTGGCGCGTCCTCCGCAGCGAGGGGCCCGGCTGAGCTCAGACCTCGCTGCGGCGGCGAAGAAGCAGGTGCGTCATGACAGGCCCACGATAACCCACCGTCTCCCGGCGCGGGGTGGTGAGGCCCGGAGCGCGAGATGTCCGGACCTCGCATGCGCGGGTACGACGCGGGTACCTTCCGGCTCGTGAGCACCAACACCCGACTCGTCCACGCCACCCCCGACCAGGTCTGGGCGGTCCTCGCCGACGGGTGGCTCTACCCGCTCTGGGTCGTCGGCGCGTCCCGGATGCGGGACGTCGACGACCACTGGCCGGAGCCCGGTGCCCAGCTGCACCACTCCGTCGGCACCTGGCCGCTGTTGCTCGACGACACCACCGAGGTGATCGAGGCAACCCCCGGCGTCACGCTGGCGCTCCGGGCCCGGGCCTGGCCCAGCGGCGAGGCAGGGGTCACCCTCCACCTGCGGCCGAACGGCACGGACACGGAGGTGGTGATCGAGGAGGACGCCGAGAGCGGACCGGCGACCCTCGTGCCCAAGGTGCTGCGGGACCCTCCGCTCGGGTGGCGCAACGTCGAGACCCTGCGTCGCCTGGCGTACCTGGCCGAGCGACGCCAGTGACCTACGACGCCGTCGTGGTCGGTGGCGGCCCCAACGGTCTGGTGGCCGCCAACCACCTCGCGGACCACGGTTGGTCGGTGGTTCGTGCTGGAGGCACAGGCGGAGGTCGGCGGCGCCGTGCGCAGCGCCGAGGACGTGCACCCCGGTTTCGTGCACGACACGTTCAGTGCGTTCTATCCCCTGGGCGCAGCCTCGCCCGCGATCCGGGAGCTGGGGCTCGACCAGCACGGGCTGCGCTGGCGGCGGGCCCCCGCCGTGCTCGGACATCCGCTCCCCGGGCAGGGCTGGGCACTCCTGCACCGGGACCGGGAGGTGACCGCCGGCCTGATGGACGCGGCGTACCCCGGGGACGGGCAGGCGTGGCTCGACCTCTGCGACATCTGGGACCGGATCGGGGACCATCTCGTCAACGGACTGCTCACCCCTTTCCCGCCGGTCCGTCCCGCCCTGGCCGGACTGGCCCGGCTGCGGGGGGTCGGTGGCCTGGGTTTCGTCCGGACCCTGCTCACGCCCGCGGCCGAGCTGGGCTCTTCGCGCTTCGGTGGCACCGCGCCCCGCATCCTGCTGGCGGGGAACGCGGGGCACAGCGACATCCCCCTCGACGCGCCGGGTTCGGGGCTGATGGCGCTGATGATGACGATGCTGGGCCAGACGGTCGGTTTCCCGGTCCCGGAGGGAGGGGCCGGCGAGCTGAGCGCCGCGCTGGCACGTCGCTTCACCGCGCTGGGGGGTGAGATCCGCTGCGACGCGGAGGTGACGCGGGTCCTGACGTCAGGCGGTCGCGCGTGCGGCATCGAGCTGGCCGACGGTGAACGTGTCCTCGCCCGTCGGGCCGTGGTCGCCGACGTGGCCGCTCCCGCTCTCTTCGGCCGCCTCCTCGACCCGGCGGACGTGCCGGCCCGGGTGGTCCGCGGGATGCGTGGCTTCCGGATGGACCCGAGCACCGTCAAGGTCGACTGGGCGCTGGACGGACCCGTGCCCTGGGAGCAGCAGCCGGCCTACGCCCCCGGCACTGTGCACGTGGCCGACTCGACGGCCCAGCTGACCGAGTCACTGGGACAGCTGGCGGCAGGCGCGGTGCCGGCCGAGCCCTTCCTGCTGGCCGGCCAGATGACCACCACCGACCCCACCCGCTCGCCCGCCGGCACCGAGTCGATGTGGGCCTACACCCACGTGCCGCAGGAGAGCGTGCACGACGCGGGCGACGGCAGCATCCGTGGGACGTGGGACCGTGACGACTGCGAGCGGTTCGCCGACCGGATGCAGGACCGGATCGAACGACTGGCGCCCGGCTTCGGAAGTCGGGTGCTGGCCCGGCGGATCCTCGGGCCTCGCGAGCTCGAGGCCCGGAACGCCAACCTCATCGGCGGCGCGGTCGGCGGCGGCACCGCCCAGCTGCACCAGCAGCTGGTCTTCCGCCCGGTCCCCGGCCTCGGTCGGGCCGAGACCGGGGTGCCCGGTCTCTACCTGGGCTCGGCCTCCGCGCACCCGGGTGGAGGCGTCCACGGTGCGTGCGGCCGCAATGCCGCACGGGCGGCCCTGCTGCACGACCGGGCGCGGCGGTTGGTACCCGGTCGGACGTGACCGGCCCGTCGACCGGCATGAACGCGGGGTGGACGGGCACGGGGCGGCATGACCCTGTCCGACCAACAGGAGACGCGGCGTTCCGCCGAGCCCGATGCCGGCAAGCTCCACTCCCCCACCCAGCTCTCCTCTCGCTCGTGGCGTTACGTCGTGCGCCGGACGTGGCGGGAGTTCATGTCCGACGAGTGCACCGACCTGGCCGCGGCGCTGACCTACTACGCCGTCCTCGCGCTGTTCCCCGCCGCCATCGCGTTGACCTCGTTGCTCGGGTCTCGTCGGCCAGGGCGAGACGCGGTCGACGAGGTGCTCTCGATCGTCGACGACCTGGGCGGTGCCTCCATCGTGGCCAGCATCGAGCAACCGCTGCTCGGACCTGAGCCGGTCGCAGTCAGCCGGGCTGGCGCTGGTCCTCGGTCTCGCAGGCGCGCTGTGGTCGGCCAGCGGGTACGTCGGTGCGTTCGGTCGCGCCATGAACCGGATCTACGAGATCGGCGAGGGCCGGCCGATCTGGAAGCTGCGCCCGGTGATGCTGCTGCTGACCGTGGTCCTCGTCGTGCTCGCCGCGGCCGTGCTGCTGGCCCTCGTCCTGACCGGCCCGGTCGCGCAGGCGGTCGGCGAGGCGCTGGGGCTCGGCTCCACGGGCATCCTGGTCTGGCAGATCGCCAAGTGGCCGGTGCTGCTCGCCGTCGTCGTGCTCATCGTCGCCCTGCTCTACTACGCCACGCCCAACATCCGGCAGCCCCGGTTCCGCTGGGTCAGCGTCGGGGCCGTGCTGGCGATCGTCATCTGGGGCCTGGTCTCGGCGGCGTTCGGCTTCTACGTCGCCAACTTCGGCTCCTACGACAAGACCTACGGCACCCTCGGCGGCATGATCGTCTTCCTGCTGTGGCTGTGGCTGACCAACCTGGCCCTGCTGTTCGGCGCCGAGCTCGACTCCGAGCTCGAGCGCGGGCGGGAGCTGCAGTCCGGGCTCGCGGCCGAGGAGACCCTGCAGCTGCCCCCGCGCGACACCCGCAAGCTCGACAAGGACCGGGCCAAGGAGGACGAAGGACCTCCGTCGCGGGCCGGGAGCTGCGCCGCAGCCATCGCAACAAGCACCGTCGCCGCCGCAAGGACGGACAAGGACATCGACATGACCCTCACGTCACTGTGGCGGGACCGGCATCCCCGCAGCGGCCCCGCCGACGAGGCGACCGTGGGCGGGGAGTACGACGTCGTCGTGGTCGGTGCCGGGATCACCGGGCTGACCACGGCACTGCTCCTCGCGCGCGCCGGCCAGTCCGTGGCCGTCATCGAGGCACGGCACGTCGGAGCGGGCACCACCGGTGGGAGCACCGCCAAGGTCAGCCTGCTCCAGGGCACCCAGCTGTCGCGGATCTCCCGGCGCCACCCCGACGCGTGGTCCGGGACTACGTCTCCGCCAACGCCGAGGGGCAGGCCTGGCTGGCCCGGTTCTGCGCGGACCACGGGGTCGAGACGCAGCGCCGCCCGGCGTACACCTTCGCCACGACCAGCCGCGGCAAGAGCGCGCCGCGCGCGACGAGTACGACGCGGCCCAGAAGGCCGGCTTGCCGGTCACCTGGCTGGACACGACTGGACCTGCCGTTCCGCGACCACCGGCGCGGCACGGCTCGACGACCAGCTGCAGGTCGACCCGCATGGAGCTGCTCGACGCGCTGTCGCGCGAGGCCACCGCCCACGGGGCGACGATCATCGAGGGCGCCCGGGTCCGCCGGGTCACCGGCAAGGACCCGGTCCGGGTCGTCACCGACGTGGGCGCGGCCAGCGCGCGAACGGTGGTGGTCGCGACCAACATGCCGATCCTCGACCGGGGCGGCTTCTTCGCCCGGGCCAAGCCGGCCCGGTCGTACGGGCTGGCGTTCCGGACCCCTGAGCCCGCCGTCGACGGGATGTACCTCTCGGCCGAGACGCCCGGCGCGCTCGCTGCGGGACGCCCCCGACCCCGCCGGCAGCCTGCTGCTGGTCGGCGGCAACGGCCACAAGCCGGGCGCTCCGGTGTCGGAGCGGCACCGGATCGACGAGCTGCGCCAGTGGACCGCCGACCCACTTCCCGAGCTCGGAGGAGACCCACGCGTGGTCGGCCCAGGACTACGTGCCGCACCACGGCCTGCCGTTCGTGGGCCCGGTGCTGCCGGGGCGCGAGGAGGTGCTGGTCGCGGGCGGCTACGCGAAGTGGGGCCTGACCAACGGCGTCGCCGCTGGCGTTGCCCTGGCCGGGCGGATCCTCGGCGGGCAACACGGAGTGGGCCGCGGTCCTCGAGCCGTGGCGGTCGCGCGAGCTGCGGGGGCTCCTCGACAGTGCTCGGGTCAACGGCGAAGTGGGTCTCGAGATGACCTGGGGCTGGCTGCGTCCGGTGATCCGCCCTGGTGCCGGTGTTCCGTCCGGCGAGGGCAGAGGGCAGGTCCGGCTGGATCGGGTGGGCACGCCGACGGCTTCGGCCCACGTGGACGGGGTCGAGCGCCGGGTGTCGGCCGTTTGCAGCCACCTGGGCGGGATCGTGCGCTGGAACGACGCCGAGCGCAGCTGGGACTGCCCCCTGCACGGCTCGCGGTTCGGGCCGGACGGCGAGGTGCTCGAGGGGCCGGCCACCTGCGGGCTGTCCCGACGGTGAGCGATCGGGGGACGGACTAGCCTCGGGCGGCATGGCCCGCCTGCTGATCGTCCACCACTCCCCCACCGAGCTCGTGCAGTCGCTCACCGACGCGGTGGTCGCCGGTGCGAACGACGACGAGATCGAGGGCGTCGAGGTGGTGGTGAAGCCTGCGCTGGAAGCTGACGCGGACGACGTACTCGGGGCCGACGGCTACCTGCTCGGGACCACGGCCAACTTCGGCTACATGAGTGGGGCGCTCAAGCACTTCTTCGACACGATCTTCCTCCAGGCCGGTGGTGCGCTGTCCGACGACGGGTCCGCCGCGGCCGGCAGCGGCGGCAAGAAGCCGTTCGGGCTGTGGGTGCACGGCCGCTACGACACCACCGGTGCGGTCAGGTCGGTGCTGTCCATCGTCGGTGCCCTGCCGTGGAACCAGGCGGCGGAGGTGCTCGAGGTTCTCGGCGACGTGGGCGACGACGAGCGCGCAGCGGCGTACGACCTGGGCGGGACTCTGGCGGCGCTGCTCACGGAGTGACGCTGGCCTGACGGCGCGGAGGTAGCATCGCGGCCATCCCGCTCCATCACCGACCCGTCTGGAGGGAGCCGCGTTGTCGCACGTCGTACGCGGTCTCGTCCTGCTCCTGGTCCTCCTGGTGAGCGCGTGTGGCGAGGACGGACAGGGCAGCAACGTCGATCCGGACCAGGTCGACGCCGTCGAGACGCCCGAGCTCGGGGCCTGCCGGGTGCTGACCCCCGACGACGTCGCGCTGCCGACCAACGCGACCGAGATCGTCGACTGCTCCGAGCGGCACAACGCCGAGACCTATGCGGTCGGAGAGCTGCCGGCCGAGCTGGACGACGCGGCGTACGACGACCGCGAGGTCGGTGCCTTCGCCTACGACCGGTGCAGCAAGAAGTTCATGTCGTTCCTCGGTGCCGACGAGAGCGTCGTGATGCGGACCGTCGTGAGCTGGGCGTGGTTCCGGCCCTCGGAGGCGGCGTGGGACGAGGGAGCGCGGTGGTACCGCTGCGACATCGTCGGCGGTGGTGACCAGAGCGAGTCCTACGTCGACCTGCCCAAGACCGCCGAGGGCCTCCTGCTCCGGCAGGCAGACCAGTGGATGGTCTGCGTCAACGGAGCCTCTGTCTCGGGGGCGCCGAAGATCCCCTGCTCGGAGGAGCACAACTGGCGGGCGGTGACCACGATCAAGCTGGGTGATGCCGGCGAGGAGTACCCCGGCGACCGGGTCGTCGAGGTGAAGACCCGCGACTTCTGCTCCGACTCCGTCGGCGCGTGGCTCAGCTATCCCGTCGACTACGACTTCGGGTACACGTGGTTCCACGAGGCCGAGTGGGAGGCCGGCAACCGGCGCTCCATCTGCTGGGCCCGGACTGACCAGTAGGGCAACTCAGAACCCCAGCCGGCGCAGCTGGCGTGGGTCGCGTCTGCCAGTCCTTGGCGACCTTGACGTGCAGGTCGAGGTAGACCGGCGTGCCGAGCATCGCCTCGATCTGGTGCCGGGCGGCGGTGCCGACCGCGCGCAGGCGGGAGCCCTTGTGGCCGATCACGATGCCCTTCTGTGAGGACCGCTCGACGTAGAGGTTGGCGTGGATGTCGAGCAGCGGCTTGTCCTCGGGCGGTCCCTCGCGCAGGCCCATCTCCTCGACCACGACGGCGATCGAGTGCGGCAGCTCGTCGCGGACCCCTTCGAGGGCGGCCTCGCGGATCAGCTCGGCGACGATCGTCTCCTCGGGTGCGTCGGTGAGGTCGCCGTCGGGGTAGAGCTGCGGACCCTCGGGCAGCAGGCCGACCAGCAGGTCGTCGAGCAGCTTCACCTGGTCGCCGGCACTGCGCCGAGACGGGCACGATCTCGGCCCACTCGGTGCCGGTCTCGTCGCCGAGCCGCTGGATGTCCAGCAGGTGCTGCGCCGATCTGCTCGGGCGTCGGCGAGGTCGGTCTTGGTGGCGACCGCGACCTTGGTGGTGCGCCGGACCTTGGCCAGCTCGTTGACGATGAACCGGTCGCCGGGCCCGATCTTCTCGTTCGCCGGGAAGCAGACGGCGACCACGTCGACCTCGGCCAGCGTGGTCCTGACCAGGTCGTTGAGCCGCTCGCCCAGCAGCGTGCGCGGCCGGTGCAGGCCGGGGGTGTCGACCAGGATCAGCTGGGCGTCCGGCCGGTGCACGATGCCGCGCACGACGGTGCGGGTGGTCTGCGGCTTGTCGGAGGTGATCACGACCTTGGTGCCGACCAGGGCGTTGGTCAGGGTCGACTTGCCGGCGTTGGGCCGGCCGACGAACGAGGCGAACCCGCTGCGGTGGCCCTCTGGTGCGGCGCGTCATCCATCCCTCGCCTCGTCGTACTCCGCCCAGATCTGCTCGTCGGACTTGCCCGGCGGCCTTGCCGGCCCGCCAGATCGGCCCGGGGTCGACGGCCCGCGGCTGGCGCCGGGACGCGCCGCGCCAGTAGCCCATCACGTCGTACGCCGTGCTCGGCAGCCGTCGCTCGCGCATCAGGTGCTTGCGGATCGCGCGCATCTGGGCGGACTCGCCGGCCATCCAGAAGTAGCCGTCGCCGGCGCGGCCAGTCGATCGACTCGACCACCGCGGCCAGCGCGCTCTGTCCAGGCCCGGGCGGCTCGAGCCAGGTCACGTCGGGGCCGTCCGGGAGGTAGCCGGCCAGGTCGTCGGGGACCTCGGCCCAGATCCGGGTCGCCACGGATCGGCCCGGCGACGTCGTCTCGGCGATCCGCGCCATCGCCGGCATCGCGGTCAGGTCACCGACGAGCAGCAGCCACGCGGCGTCGGCCGGCATCGCGAACGAGCCCGCGCGGCTCGGTGACCGTGACCTGTCGCCGACGCAGTCGCGCGGTCGCCCACTCGGTGACCAGCCCGACCTCGTGGACGACGACGTCGAGGACCAGCTCGCGCCCGTCCCACGAGCGCACGGTGTAGTAGCGGCTCTGGAACTGCCCGGGCACGACCAGCCCGACCCACTCGTCGGGGATGCCGGTGGACTCGAAGCCGGGCAGCCCGGTCCGCCCAGGGTGAGGCGGAGCAGGTGGGGCGAGAGCCGCTCGCGGCGCAGCACGTGCGCGTCGTACTGCCGGGCCCGGGTGCTCACGCCCCAAGGCTAGGCGCTGACCCGCCCGACGGTTTCGGGCGGGTCGGCGGCGGAAACGTGTCAGCTCGGCGGGTCACCAGGTGGGGCGCAGCGGGAAGCCGTCGTCGCCGGCGTCGCTGGTGCGCACGGCCAGCACGTGGTGGAGCTGGATCTCGTTGCGCTCGAACGCCAGCCGCGAGCCGGCCATGTAGAGGCCCCAGACCCGCGCGGTGCCCTCGCCGACCTCGGCGACGCACTCGTCCCAGTTCTCGCCCAGGTTGCGGCACCAGCCGGTGAGGGTGAGCGCGTAGTGGCGCCGGAGGTTCTCCTCGTGCATGACCTCGAGACCGGCGTTCTGCGCCTCGGTGATGATCCGGCCGGACGCCGATCAGCTCCCCGTCGGGGAAGACGTAGCGGTCGAGGAACGCGCCGATGTCCTGGCGGTGGTTGTGCGGGCGGGTGATGCAGTGGTTGAGCAGCCGGCCCTCGGGACGCAGCCGGTCGCGGAGGAAGCGTGAAGTACGCCGGGTAGTTGCGGATGCCGATGTGCTCGGTCAGGCCGATCGAGCTGACCGCGTCGAAGCCGGACTCGATCACGTCGCGGTAGTCGAGGTGACGCACCTCGGCGAGGTCGCCGAGCCCCTCGCGGTCGATCGCCTCCTTGCGCCCAGTGCGCCTGCTGCCGCGACAGGGTCACGCCGAGCGCCCGGACGCCGTACTCGCGCGCGGCGTGCCGGACCATCCCGCCCCAGCCGCAGCCGACGTCGAGCAGCCGCTGCCCGGGCTTCAGGTCGAGCTTGCGGGCGACCAGGTCGTACTTCTCGAACTGCGCCTCCTCGAGCGTCGCGTCGGCGTTGGGGTAGACCGCGCAGGTGTAGGTCATCGACGGCCCGAGCACCAGCTCGTAGAACGGTTGGAGACGTCGTAGTGGTGGCTGATCACCTCGGCGTCGCGGCTCATCGAGTGCCGCACGCCCTCCATCGCGCGGCGCCAGCGCGGCAGGCGCCTCCTCGCGGCGGGGGCGGCGGCGGCCGGAGGTTGCCGAGGCCGAGGCTGCGGACGAGCGCCAGCGCCTCGGACGGGCGAGGGCGCACGGAAGCGCAGGTTGTTCTGCAGGAGCACCAGCGCGTCGTAGGGGTCACCCGGGATGCACGCCGTTCAGGTCGAGGTCGCCGGCGACGTAGGCGCGCGCCAAGCCGAGGTCGCCGGGGGCGGTGAGCAGGTAGGCCAGGCCGCGCTGGCTGAGCAGCTCCAGCGTGACGTCGCGTCCGGCGGGCCGGCCGCGCTGCCGTCGTACGCCGTGAAGCGCACCGGCAGCCCGTCCGCGCAGGAGGGACTCGATCGGCATCGCCGATCGTGAGTCGTGGTCATCTGTCTCGCACCGCCTTGTCGTAGAGGGAGGTGAATCGGTCGTCGGGGTCGTAGCGTCGCCTTCACCGCGGCGAGGTTGGCGCCGTCGTAGAGCGCGTCGAAGGTCTCGCGGTCGTAGAACGCCTCGGAGTAGAGCGACTTGTGGCCGCCGAGCTCGTGCACCTTGTCCTCGATCGCGCGGTTCAGCGGCGCGTCGGCGGCCTCCGGGCCGACGTGGACGGTGCCCCAGAAGCCGACGTTGACGTAGGTGCGCCCGGCTCGAGCGGGTACGTGGGCCAGGCGCGGGTGGCGACCACCGGGCACAGCCACACCGGGCGCATGCCGACCTCGCTCGTCGAACCAGGCCAGGAACTCCGGCAGCTGCTCGACCGGCACCTCGACGTCCTGGATCACCCGCTCGCGCTGCGGCCGTCCGGCCCGCCGGTCGAGCCGGTCGGCGATGCCGAAGCGCCGGTCGAGCGCGACCAGCCGGTGGTAGACGTCCGAGCGTCGCCAGCGGCGCGGCCACAGCCGGCGCACGACGGGGTGCTGGGCGCCGAAGGCGCGCGAGCACCAGAACCAGTCGGTGTCCCAGCGCCAGAGGTAGTCGTAGGTCGTCAGCAGGTCGGTCTCGCGCTGCTGGAGCGACCGGTAGTAGATCTGCTGGCCGGTGTAGTCGCTGGTGGCGTCGCGTGCCGTCGGCCGGCGTCGCGTCCCAGCGGGCCAGGGTGAGGTAGAGCTCGTCCGGCTCGAACGCGACGCCGTCGAGCCCGTCGACCCGGACGCCCTCGTACTCGCCGGTCTCGACGATCTCCGCGACGGTCTTGGCCAGCAGCTCGGCGTCGTCGAAGCGCAGGTGCCGCAGCGCGACGTGGCCGCGGCACCTCCTCCAGGCGATCCGCAGCCGGGTCGCGTAGCCCAGCGAGCCGTAGGAGTTGGGGAACGCGTCGAAGAGGTCGTCGCCGGGCCGGGTGGTGACGACCTCGCCGGCGCCGGTGAGGATGTCCATCTCGAGGACCGACTCGTGCGGGAGCCCGCTGCGGAAGCTGGTCGACTCGATGCCGAGCCCGGTGACCGCGCCGCCGAGGGTGATCGTGCGCAGCTGCGGCACGACCAGCGGGATCAGCCCGTGCGGCAGCGTGGCGTCGACGAGGTGCTCGTAGGTGCACATGCCCTGCACGTCGGCGGTCCGCTCGGCCGGGTCGATCGCGATCACGCCGGTCGAGTCCGGAGACGTCGAGACCCGGCTGCTCGGCGCGGCTGCCGGGGCCGGAACAGGTTGGACGTGTTCTTGGCCAGCCGGACCGGCGCGCCGGCCGGCATCGCGGCGTACGACGCACGCAGCCGCTCGACGGCTGCGTCGTGCTGATCCCAGCCCACGCTGGAGAGTCACGGCCCAAACCTACGCCGAGACGAGCGGTCAGGGGTCGGCTGGAGGTCGTCTCGCAGAGCATCCGACCCGCCGGGTCGCCGCGGTGGACGACGACGCCCGGCGCCGCCGAAGTCGCGCGACCGCGGCCAGGTCGGCTCGGGCACCGCGTCGTCCTCGGTCAGCACCACCGCGGCCTCGAGGCCCCGCGCGCCCGACGCGACCGCCATCGCGACGCAGACCTGCAGCGCGGACAGCTGCAGCGACGGCAGGGCCACCGTGGCGGCGGCGTAGGTGCGGCCGTCGAGGTCGCGGCACGGCGGCGCCCTCGGCGGCCCGGTTCCGGGCCCGGGTGGCCCGGGCCAGGGTGACGAGCTTGGCGTCCTCGGCGGACAGGCTCACGTCATCGGTCGGCCTCCCGGTCGTGCGTGTCTCGGTCGCCGGCTCGGGCCGGTGCGACCAGGCTGACCAGCACCGTGCCGATCCGGTTGCGCCGGCCGGTCGCCCCTCGGCCTCGAAGCGCAGGCCGTGGACCTCCACGTGCGAGCCCGGGGATCGGGACCCGGCCGAGGTGCTTGGCCATCAGGCCGCCGACGCTGTCGACGTCCTCGTCGTCGACCTTGATGCCGAAGAGCTCGTCGAGGTCGTCGACCGGGTAGCGCGAGGAGACCCGGGTGCCGCCGACGGCAGCACCTCCACGTCGACCTCGTCGGCGTCGTACTCGTCGGTGATCTCGCCGACGATCTCCTCGAGGATGTCCTCGATGGTGATCAGCCCGGCCGTGCCGCCGTACTCGTCGACGACCACCGCGATGTGCTGGCGATCGGCCTGCATCTCCGAGAGCAGCTCGTCGACCGGCTTGGAGTCGGGGACGAAGTGCGCCGGTCGCATCACCTCCTCGACCCGCTCGGTGAACTCGGCGTCGGGCGCGTCGAAGTCGCGGCGGACGACGTCCTTGAGGTAGGCGAAGCCGAGGACGTCGTCGAGGTTCTCGCCGATCACCGGCAGCCGGGAGAAGCCGCTGCGCAGGAACAGCGAGATGGTCTGGCGCAGGTTCTTGTACCGCTCGATGTAGACGACGTCGTTGCGCGGCACCATCACCTCGCGGGCGATGGTGTCGCCGAGCTCGAAGACCGAGTGGATCATCTTCCGCTCGCCGTCCTCGATCAGGCGGACGCCTCGGCGATGTCGACGAGCTCGCGCAGCTCGGTCTCGGTGGAGAACGGGCCCTCGCGGAAGCCGCGGCCCGGGGTGATCGCGTTGCCGACCAGGATCAGCAGCTGCGGGATCGGACCGAGGACCGTGGTGATCGCGGTGAGCGGGCCGGCGGAGAGCAGCGCGACCCGGTCGGCGTGCTGGCGGCCGAGGGTGCGGGGGCGACCCCGATGGCGACGAAGGACACCACCAGCATGATCGCGATCGAGGTGAGCAGCGGCCCCAGAACGCGCCGTCGTAGGCGTCGCGGACCAGCTGGGTGACGATCACGATCGCCCCGATCTCGCAGAGCAGCCGGAGCAGGAGCGGGGTGTTGAGGTAGCGGGCCGGGTCCTCGAGCAGCGCGACCAGCCGGCTGCGCGCCGGGCCGGCTCTCGGCCAGCAGCTCCTCGGCGCGGGCCCGGGAGAACGACGCGAGCGCGGCGTCAGCGGCCGAGAAGAGCCCGGCGAGCAGGACCAGGACGGCGGCCGTGACGAGCAGCCACAGGTCGCGCTGAGGCTCACTCGGCGGCGTCGAGGCCCGCCACTCCCCCAGCAGCTCGTCCTGGAGACCGAACATCTCCTTGTGCTCCTCCGGCTCGGCGTGGTCGTAGCCGAGCAGGTGCAGGATGCCGTGCACGGTCAGCAGCTCGATCTCGGCGACGGTGCCGTGGCCGGCGGTCTCGGCCTGCTGCTCGGCGACCGCCGGGCAGAGCACCAGGTCTCCGAGCACGCCCTCCTCGGGCTCCTCGTTGACCATGCCCGGACGCAGCTCGTCCATCGGGAAGGCGAGCACGTCGGTCGGGCCCTCCTTCTCCATCCACTGCGCGTTGAGCGCGGCGATGGTGTCCTGGTCGACGGCCTTGATGCACAGCTCGGCCTGCGGGTGCACCCGCATCCGGTCCATCACGAAGCGGCTGAGCGGCGCCAGCTGCTGCATGTCCAGGTCGTGCCCGGACTCGTTGAGCACCTCGATGCGTCACTGAGCTGCGGTCGCCATGCGCTTCGCGGTTCCCGGGCTTGGAGCCTCGTGCGGAGAAGCCGCTGCGGGCGTCGAAGTCGTCGTACGCCGCGACGATCTTGCCGACCAGCCGGTGCCGCACCACGTCGTGGCTGGTGAGCCGGTTGAACGCCAGGTCCTCGACCCCGTCGAGGATGTCCTCGACCACCTTCAGGCCGGAGCGGGTGCCGCCGGGCAGGTCGATCTGGGTGACGTCGCCGGTGACCACGATCTTGGAGCCGAAGCCGAGCCGGGTCAGGAACATCTTCATCTGCTCGGGCGAGGTGTTCTGCGCCTCGTCGAGGATGATGAACGAGTCGTTGAGCGAGCGGCCCCGCATGTAGGCCAGCGGGGCGACCTCGATGGTGCCGGCGGCCAGCAGCTTGGGGATCGACTCGGGTCGATCATGTCGTGCAGCGCGTCGTACAGCGGCCGCAGGTAGGGGTCGATCTTCTCGGTGAGCGTGCCGGGCAGGAAGCCCAGGCTCTCGCCGGCCTCGACCGCGGGCCGGGTGAGGATGATCCGGTTGACCTGCTTGGCCTGGAGGGCCTGCACCGCCTTGGCCATCGCCAGGTAGGTCTTGCCGGTGCCGGCGGGGCCGATGCCGAAGGTGATCGTGTGCTTGTCGATCGAGTCGACGTAGCGCTTCTGGTTCAGCGTCTTGGGGCGGATGGTGCGGCCGCGGTTGGAGAGGATGTTGAGCGACAGCACGTCGGCGGGCCGCTCGGTGGTCTCGGCGCGGAGCATGCCGAGGACCCGCTCGACGGTCTCGGGCGTGACGCCCTGGCCGGTGCGGATGATCGTGACCAGCTCGTCGATGAGCCGCTCGGCCAGCGCCACCTCGCCCGGCTCGCCGTGCAGGGTGATCCGGTTGCCGCGCACGTGGACGTCGGCCTCGAAGGCCTTCTCGATCAGGCCGAGGTGCTCGTCTCCGGGCCCGAGGACGCTGACCATGTTGATGCTGTTGCGGAACCACCACGATGTGACGGGTGCCGGGGGTCCCTGCGCGGTGTTGGTGTCAGTCATGGATGCCCGGTGGGGCGGTCCTTCCGGTCGGCGATGTGAGCGCCTCCATGCTACGGGAGCGGGCGCGCCGCCCACCGAAAACCGCACTGGACGGGTCAGGGCCGGGTGACCTGCAGGATGCCCAGGCACATCTCGTCGGTCGTGCCCTCGCCCCAAACGACGTACCGGTCGGGCTGCCCCTCGAACGCCGGCAGCTTGTCGCGCAGCCACTGCACGTGCCGGCAGGTGACCTTGACCGTGTCGTCCGGCGCCGAGCCGGTAGGCCGGCACCGGCTTGGCGGCCTGGTTGTCGAAGTCCCACACCGGAATGTCGAGGATGGTCTCGGGCGCGGTCGGTGCCGGGATTGACCTCGATCTTGATCGAGCGGCCCAGCAGGTGCATGTGGCCGGCGACGCCGCGCAGGGTCGCGCGGCTGGGACATGGTGCGGGTGCACGACTGGACGTTGCCGGGCCTCGGGCGGCCGCCGCACAGGAAGTAGAGGCCGTCCGCGGTGCGACCGGCCTGCCGAACCGCTCCTTGACGTCGGCGATCGCCGCGTCGCGGTCGCACAGCGGGCCGTCGTCGTGGGCCTCCCGGCAGGGCAGCTCGACAGGGGCCGGCATCAGCATCGTCCGCAGTTCGGTGAGCCGGCGCGGCCGGAGGAGCCGCAGCTGGGCCGCCGAGACGTCCTCGTCGGTACCGGCCAGCAGGTTGTAGTGGACCTGCATCACGATCCGCGAACCTGGGGCCAGCCGGACGCCGTACCCCTTCTGATGGACCGACTCGCCGCCGCCCGGCGCCCAGGCCCCCAGCCAGGGCGCGTCGTCGAGGCTCTCGACGGGGTCGAGACCGGTGCCGCCGAAACAGGTCCACCCTGGGCCGGTGGTGGCGGCGTCCATGCTCTCGGCGGAGGCGACCTGGTCGGGAGGCACCGGCGACGCCGCCGGCGATGATGTCGGGGCAGGGAGCCGCGTCAGGCAGCCTGCAGCGGGAGAGCAGGCGCCCATGGCATTGCTCTTGTCCGCCCTCATCGGTTTGCATGCCTTGTTCGCCGATGCCGCGAGAGGCAGGGGAGGCCAAGCCCCGAGCGGGACGACGCTAGCATCTCCCGAGTCTCTGGGGAGATCGCCATGCCACGTCCTCCGCGCCGGCCGCGCCGGTCCTACCCGCAGCTCGAACTCGGTCTGACGAGCGGGCCGGTGACGCTGTCCACCCCGCCGGCCTGGGACGCCCTCCCGGGATCCACCCAGCGCACGCTGAGGAGCCTCCTGACGCGCCTGCTGGTAACGCATGCCGACGCCGCTTCACAGCAGGACGGGCAAGTCGGAGGCAAGGCCGATGAGCGCTGAGAAGATCGGCCCGCAGCATCGCGGGCGCAAAGCCGTGCTCTACGTGCGCCAGTCGTCGGCCCATCAGGTCCAGTACAACCGCGAGAGCCAGGCGCTGCAGTACGCCATGCGCGAGCGCCTCGCCCAACTCGGCTTCGCGCAGGTCGAGGTCATCGACGAGGATCTCGGGTGCTCGGCCGCCGGCGGAACGCCACGCCTCGGCTTCGAGCGCATGGTCGCCGAGGTATGTCTCGGCAAGGTCGGCGCGGTGGCCGCTCGCGAGGTCTCCCGCTTCGCCCGCAACAGCCGCGACTGGCAGCAACTCGTGGAGATGTGCCGCGTCGTCGATACCCTGCTCATCGATCAGGAGACGGTCTACGCGCCGCGTCTGGGCAACGATCGTCTGCTCCTCGGGCTCAAGGGCAGCCTCAACGAGTACGAGCTCGATCTCCTGCGTCAGCGCTCGCTCGCGGCGCGCTACGAGAAGGCCCGTCGTGGCGAACTCGTGGTGGCGGCGCCCGTGGGCTTCATCAAGGTCGGTGACCACCTCGAGATGGATCCCGACCGGCGCGTACAAGCGGCGATCCGGCTCGCCATCGACAAGGTCGCCGAACTCGGCAGCGTGCGCCAGGCGCTGCTCTGGTTTCTGGAGCATGGGCTCGATCTGCCCACCCGCGTCAATGCCGGTCCGGTCGAGTGGCGCCGCCCCCGCTACTCGACCTTGCGCGAGTTCATCGCCAATCCTGCCTATGGCGGTGCCTATGCCTACGGGCGCACCCGCGCCGCGGCCAGCTACGACGCGGCCGGATGCAAGGCGCGGGCGCGGCGCACGCCCCGCGCGGAGTGGCTGGCGTTGAAGCCTGGCGCGCATCAGGGCTACGTCGACTGGGACCGGGCGGAGGCGATCCGAGCCATGGTGCGCGAGAACGTTCCGGCCAGCTCCCGCGGCGCGCCCAAGCTCGGCGCGGCGCTGCTCTCGGGCCTACTGCGCTGCCGTCGCTGCGGACGCAAGCTGAGCGTGCAGTACACCGGAGCCAAGGGCCAGATCCCGCGCTACGCCTGCGTGCGCGGGCGGATCGACTACGGCGAGCCGAACTGCATCGCGTTCGGCGGCCTGCGCGTCGACGACGTGGTCGAGGCGGCGCTCCTGTCCGTCGTGCAGCCGGCCGCGGTGGAGGCGGCACGGGCAGCCGAGGCGCAGGCGAGCACGCGGCGCGATGAGGCGCGCGAGGCCATGGTGCGCGACCTGGAAGCGGCAGGCTACGCGGCCGACCGTGCCTTCCGGCAGTACGACGCCGCTGATCCTGAGAACCGCCTCGTGACGAGCGAGCTGGAGGCGCGCTGGAACCGCGCCCTGTCCCGCGTGGCTGCCTGCGAGACACGCATCGCCGAGCATGACGCAGCCGCGCCGCGGCCTGCCCCTACGCCCATCGCGCTTGAGACGCTCGCCGCGGATCTCCAGAGCATCTGGTCGGCGCCCACGACGGACGTGCGGCTCAAGAAGCGGATCGTGCGCACGCTCATCCACGAGGCCGTCGCTGATCTCGACGAGGAGCAGGCCGAGATCGTGCTGATCTTGCATTGGGTAGGTGGCGCCCACACCGAGTACCGCCTGCCACGCCGGCGGCGTGGGCAGCGCACCAGCACGCCCGCCGACATCGTCGAGGCAGTGCGCACGCTGGCGCTGATCGCCCGCGACGACGTGATCGCGGGCGTGCTCAACCGCAACGGTGTGAGGACCGGTCACGGCAACCGCTTCACCCGCGAGCGCGTCACGGCGCTGCGCTCGCACTACCGGATCCCGGTGTTCCGCCCGGCCGAGGAGGGAGCAGAGCCCTGGCTGAACCTGAGCCAGGCGGCCGCCCGCCTCGGAGTGGCAGCGCGCACCTTGCGCTTGGCGTCGGAACGGGGCGAGGTCGACGCAAAGCATCCGCTCGCGGACGGACCGTGGGTGTTCAGCCGAGCCGCTCTCGAGGGATCGGCCGCCCGAGCCCTCGCTCAGCAGGCAGCAAGCCGTGCCAAACACCCCACGGTACCGGACCCCGCGCAGCAAAGCCTCTTTGCATCAACAACATAGCGAGATGTGCGTTCTGATGAGCAGTTGTAGAAGCTGAGATATCGGCCGATCGAGGCGCGGGCCTCGGCGACCGTGTCGTAAGCTCGGAGGTAGACCTCCTCGTACTTGACCGATCGCCAGAGCCGCTCGACGAAGACGTTGTCGCGCCAGGCACCCTTGCCGTCCATGCTGATGGCGATCCTGTTCCTGGTCAGCGCACCGGTGAAGGCCTCGCCGGTGAACTGGCTGCCCTGATCGGTGTTGAAGATCTCCGGCCGGCCGTGGCGGGCCAAGGCCTCTTCCAGCGCCTCGACGCAGAACGCCGCCTCCAGGGTGATCGACAGCCGCCAGGCGAGAACCCGGCGGCTGAACCAGTCGATGGCCGCGGCGAGGTAGACGAACCCGCGCGCCATGGGCACGTAGGTGATGTCCATCGCCCAGACCTGGTTCGGGCGGTCGATCGTCATCCCACGCAGAAGGTAGGGGTAGATCTTGTGCCCGGGCGCCGGCTTTGAGGTGGCGGGCTTGCGATAGAGAGCCTCGATGCCCATCCGCTTCATCAGCGTGGCGACATGGCAGCGGCCGATCTTCACGCCCTCGGCCTTCAAGAGATCGCGCAGCATCCGGCTGCCCGCGAACGGGAAGTCGAGATGCAGCTCGTCCATCCGGCGCATGATGGCGAGATCGGCCGCGGGCACGGCTCGCGGCAAGCAGTAGATGCCGCTCCGGCTGATGTTCAGCGCCTTCGCCTGGCTGGTGATGGGCAGCGCGTGCGACCGGTCGATCATCGCCTTGCGCTCAGCAGGCCCGCTTTGCTGAGCGCACCTTCTAAAAAATCATTCGCCAGGGTCAGCTCCCCGATCTTGGCGTGGAGGGTTTTGACGTCGACCGGCGGCGGCGCGCCCGGCGTGGTCCGGGCTTCCGCCCCGAACACCCCGGCAGCTCCTTCGAGAAGCAGCGCCTTCCAGGCCGTGATCTGGTTCGGGTGGACATCGAACTGCTGCGCCAGCTCGGCCAGCGTCTTCTCGCCCTTGATGGCGGCCAGAGCCACCTTCGCCTTGAAAGCCGGGTTGTGGTTCCGGCGCGATCGTCTCGTCATCGTCTCTCCTGCGCGCGAGCCATCCCGGCCGCTGTCAGGCAGAAACGCCACCTATCCCCCTGTCCGA
>CAWHNI010000005.1:0-499337 GCA_963830755.1 uncultured Actinomycetota bacterium
TAATGGTTTCATAATACCTCTTTTCTATATAGATTCGCCCAAATGGAGCTGCCGCAGGCGGTTCATCTTTGCGCGCAGGGCGCTCAGGAAACCATTATTGCTTGATCGTTTCGAGAGAAGAATAACAGCTCACTTGGCTCCGAAACCACAAACAAGCCTCAGGCTAATAGATCAGCGACTGAAATCGGCGCTCAACGAGGATCAGGAGCTGGCTGCTTTCCTGGTACAAATGGAATGATACCGCGACGATATGCCGCCTCTTGGACCTCTTCAGGCATATCGCGGATGTCCACGATAAGTCCATTGATTGAAACAAGCCATATCAATGGATGATCGGCTAGTCGGCTCGGTAACGTCCAGTTCGGATCATGGCCTCGAATCCGAAGGTGATCAAGAACAACTTTCGCCTTCGCCGAGCCGGTGCTTGCGGCGACACCGAAGTAG
Source organism: uncultured Actinomycetota bacterium (assembly GCA_963830755.1). Taxonomy (GTDB): domain Bacteria; phylum Actinomycetota; class Actinomycetes; order Propionibacteriales; family Nocardioidaceae; genus Nocardioides. The sequence goes on from CAWHNI010000005.1 coordinate 445, forward strand.
GAACAAAGATCTTCGGCTCTTACGTGCGGCGTCTGCGCCTTGTCAAAAAGAAAGTTGATTTTGCCGAGCGCATAAAGAATGCCGCACGCCCATGTCTCAAGATTCCCCGACCAGAGAGGTGAAGGCCGTTTACGTGCGAGTGCTGCGGCCATGCGCCGAGCGAGCGCCGCGTACTCGTCGTTTAGATGCGAGGCCGAGAACTCATCTGTCAAGCCTATAATACTTTGGTAGATCCACGACATTGCCGCGGGGACGCGATTTGTATCTCCTGCTTTGGCCATCTTATCGCCCTTTCACTTCGTACTTCACAATTCTCAAGACCTCAGACGCCATTTCGATCTCACACTCAAGAGGCTTCTCTTGGCTACTGCGAGCGATCAATATTCATAACCTTTTTTTACCCAATAATGCCAATCTCCGATTGCCTGACGGGTTTCTTTGTCAGCCTTGATTCCCTCCAATTGTGATAGGGGAACGCCTAATCCCTTCTTCCCCCACTCGATCATCACAAAGATTTCACGTTCGCACTCCGATTCAGGCGTCATCCCAATCACGGTGATCTCGTCTTTGATTTCCAAAGGTGAAATCGGGCGATATGTGATGCATCTGGCAAGAAATGGAAATTGCAGTTGTTGATCGAGGTAATAATACCAACCCATTGCGCGTTCCGATGCGCCGTAAGCATCAACCAAAATTTCCATCGATATCCTCTTTTCTCTGACCTTGTCTGTTTTTTACTTCGGGCCTTCTTTTCAGCACGTGTATTTTCATTACGACTCTCCATGTCTGATGATTGGCTGATCGGATTGCTCACCAGCCGCCAACTGCCTGAGTAGAGCTTTTCCGCGCCGCTTTGCTTGGGGTTGCCGTGCGTATTTCCGTAGGCAGGAAATTTGTTCCGCGGTCAAGCGGATTTTCCAGGCCCCTCCTTTGCCTGATTGTCTCGCATCGAGCAGACCTGCTCGCAGCCACCTATGCACAGCGCTCGCCTTCACGCCGATGACCGCCGCCGCTCCTCGAACCGAGTATGTGTCATCTTCCCATCTCTTTGGATTGCACCCATCTTCATACTGCCGGTTGGCGCGAATTCCCCAGCACTTTCGCATACGATATACAGACACACTGTTGACCTGTCCCCCCTTGGTAGTTCGGTAGCCCTCGGACGCAAGCATCTCAGCAATCTCATTGTCGGGTTTTCCTTCAGCATTCAGCGCTCTGACTCGGGCTTGCATAGGCTCAAGATCGGCATGCTCCCGGTAACTTGTCGTTCGCCGTTTGATCCAGTGTTCGGTTGTCGCGCCGGTCTGCCAGTTGATCTTGAACCATAATTTCCCTCGCTCCCGTTTCTGATCCAGAACCACATCTTTGATGATCAGGCGAATAATCTGTTTGCGGTCAGCGTTGGTCGTAGTCGGCGCTGACCACAGTTTTGGCAGGTCCTCGCCCAAAGCAAGAATCTGCCGCCGGTCTTCATCGGTCAGAACAGTGTCGTGTTGTCGGCGCCACGATTGAAACTCCTTCTCCGCTTCCTCAACGGCTCGGAGCTTGGTTTCCCAAAGGCGTTCGAGATTCCGCGCCACCAATCTATTTTCCGGCTCGCACATCTCGTATTGACGTTGGGCCCGCGCCGCTTCATACCGCGCCCGCTCGATCCGCAACTCCCACTGTCGCTCCAGCGTCGCCGCTTCGCGTTCGAGTTGTTCAAGCGCGCCGAGCGCCAGCGCAACGCGATCCGGCTCGAATGCCTGAAGGACCAACCGCTCGACCTCCGCATCCACGGCCAATCCCCGGACCTGTTGACATCGAGGGCTTCCGTAATCGCGCACCTCAGCATCGCAAATATAAACCAGATGATCACTGCGCCCACCTTCGTAGTGCAATGTCATATGCGACCCGCACAAACCGCACAGGACAATCCCTTGCAACAAAGCTCGTCCTTCCCGCGCCGCCCCGCTCCGATTCTGTCAATAATTGTTCTGATTGGCTGCCAGCCGTTTTTGATTGCCCACGAACTCCTCCCACGTAATGTAAGCCGGAAACGCATCCTGGATGCAGACTTCCCACCTGTCAATCGGGAGCCGCACGATGCGACCTTGAGGCGATCCAAGGCGTGGGCGTGCCCGGTCAACCTTCCTGCGGCCGTAGACATAGGCTCCCGCATAGGCGGGATTTTGCAGGATGTCCCGTACATTGGCCGAAGTAGGCACAGCCCAGATGATCTCATGCGGCCCGGGCCCGTTGATCACCCGGCGAGGGACCTTCAACCCTTCCTGATGGAGATAACGCATCACAGCCCTGGCGCTGCCCAACTCGAGAAACTTGTCGAAGATCAGCCGCAACCGCGCCTGAATCTCCTCGTCGGGATGGAGTATGACTTCGCCGCTGCGCAGGCGTTCAAGGCCGGCCGGAAGCACCCAGCAGAGCGCGCCTCGCGCGGCCTTCGAGCGTTTGCCGGCGTCCATCCGCATCTTGATCTGATGCAGTTCGGCCTCGCTCATGATACCGGCCAGCCCAAGTAACAGGCGGTCGTGATAGGTTCGCGGGTCATAGACGACTTCGGAATCGGCGATCAGAGTGCCGAAGATCGAGCAGAGATTCAGCAGTTGGGCCCAGTCGCCGTTGTTACGCGCGAGACGACTGGCTTCCAACGAGAGCACCAGCCCGACGCGGCCCAGGCTGACCTCCGTCACAAGCTGCTGAAAGCCCGAGCGCCAATCAGCCGAGGCGCCGCTACGGCCCAAATCCTCGTCAATGATCTGAACGCGGTCTCTGGGCCAACCGAGCGCGACGGCCCGATCGACCAGGGCATATTGTCGGACAGTACTCTCGGTGTTGTGTAACACCTGGCCCGGACTTGATTGGCGCAGGTAAATATAGGCGAGCTTGGCCTGATGCTCGGTGGTGACCTTCGAGGGAAGAGAGTTAAGGGAGTTCATCGTGCCCTCCTTTCATGAGCGCCTGTGATTTCCGGGCTCGTTGAATCAGTGCAGCCAGATGTTTTGTCAGTTGCACCCGCAGACTCTCTTCCAGGGCATTCCAGAGCGTTGTCTGGGGAGTACTGGTCGGTTGTTGTGGCGGCAAGGATAAGGTCGCCTGGATCGCCGCGCTTTGGCTCGGTCTTTGTGTCATTAGTGGGTTCCTCCAAGGCGAGCACTTTAAGGCGGACATAGCGAGCCATGGAAGAGAGTAGGCGCCGAGATCAATGCCTGTGGTGGTTGCTCCAACTGGGGTTGGTCAATGTCTGTTACAGACCGAGGAACTGTTCTCCGATGTCCATTGGGAAGGATTACGACAAGACGGGAATTGGGACGGGAGGAATGAGTTCGAAGTAGGGGAAATGTCTGTCCGTAAAGGGGATGTCGTGGATCTATGATCGTTACCTGGTCGGGTAAGCTATTTACTTTGCGGGTATCACGGTGTGATTTTGGTGGTTATCACGCAGATCTGAATCAGCCTGAGCTTGCTCTCATTCCGCTGGTAATCGTCATCGCCGGCGATCCGGTCATAGATGTTTTCGATCCTGGAACTCAATCCGGATGCGGTGTCAGCCTTGTCCAGGTTCAGCCGAGCATTTTGTCTCCCTTTCCTGATGATCTCCTGAATCTTGTCCGCCATCGCGTTGCACTGCGCGTTCCATTCCCGCTCCAGCGCCTCATACTGCTTCTGAATTCGATCGGCGCTTGCTTGCCCAGGCGCATTCTGTTCGAGACATCTCTCCAGATCAGGTTCTTGCGCCGTAGGCGGCCAGGAAGATTTCGAGCAGGTAGCCGTGGTCCCGCCGCTGCGTGTGGTCAATGCTTTGCGCCAGGTTTTCGTATTGATCGGCGAGTCGCTCGACGGCGCGCCGGAGTTCCTCGATTTTCGTAGATGTTGCTCTTCCCCTCCCGTTTCGTCGGGGCGTCGCCGCCGGCCGGAGTGGCGCGGCGCATGACAATTATTCGCGTCAATGGCATCCCGCAATATCTCGGGGCTGGCTTCCGTCCTGTCTCTTCGGCAAAATCTTGAATCACCTCCTCGTTATAGTTTTCCGCATACTGGCGGAATGAAGACGATTGTGATGCGAGCAGGCGATTGTGGGAATTACCGTTCCATAATTTACCTCCATGGCGGTCGAAATCGGTTTAGTGTCCGCGCCCCGCGCCGAGCGCCGGCGTATCCGGGGTGAGCGTCGCAGCTTCCCCTCAATGATCGGAATTGTCACGTGAATCGTGGCGGGACAGAGCGGCGGCGCGCTCCGGATCGAGCAAGCTAAGGTAATGGTCTCTCCGTCTCTCGTCAGTCAGCCGCTCGGCGTAGATCTCGATGTTCATCTTCTCTTTCGGCGAGAACTCCGGCGCTGGTGGGCTCTCGAGGCCCCCCTGGTTTCTTCCCGGCGAAAGCTCTCCGGCAATCGCGCGCGCCGCTTCATAGTACCCCGGCTCTTTTCCAGATCGCCAGTTAAATGGCGTTGCTGATGTTCCAGAGCCGTTTGGACCACTTCGCGGAGTTCGCGCTCCGCCGGCGCCTCGACGAGCGGGCGGGCGATCCGCTCAAGGATATACCGGGGTTCCGTGTCATTGAATCTCTGTGTGATAAGCCTTCCGTCAGGCGTTTCGATCGGAAGGGGCTGGACTTCCTTCCTTTCCTGGAAGTTCGAAAGCCTCTCGGCGCTCTCGTGAAGGAAGACTTCCGCCATCGCTTCGCGGCCGAGCGCGCGCGCAAGCTGTCGCTCGGGCGATATGCGCTCTTTCGGTTCGGCGTAAGAAATGGATTGTCGCTCGAACTGATGGAGTCGCCTGAGCATCGCCGCGTCACGCGTCGTGGCTGCGTTCTCCGCAATGCGCTCGAACTCGTCGCGGGTGAATTTCGGCTCCGGCATCGCTTGCCCCATTTGAGCGCGACGCTCCGATTCGCGCTCGTGGGCCTGTGAAAGTATCTCGACCAGTTTGCCTGCTTCACCAACCTTATCGCGCAGCTCGTTCCGCTGCTCGGCGGTCTTCGCGACGATCTGTTCTCTGATCGAGGTCAGGCGCTCGATCTCGTCCCTCGCCGATTTGCGCCTACCAGGGCCGAGGTGGAGATGGTATCTGCCGAATGTCTGAGCCTCATCGGATTGCCGTTCGATTCTCCGGTCGACATCGGCCAGTGACCATTTCTCGCCGCCGATCTCCCACTGTCTGATGTGTCGCGTGCGATCAAAGCGCGAGGCGCGTTCTTCTCTCGCCTGAAGATCGGTTCGGGCGACGAATAACTGCGCTTGGAGACGGGCGGCTTCCGTCTCTGTTCGCGCAGGCCGGTTGAATTCCCCCGATTGCGCGTCGCGGATGCGTTCGAGCGTCTCGATTTGAACGGTGAGACCTCGCTTGACGGCCTGCTCCTGAGTTTCGGTCAGAGTCTTTCTGTTGATGAAGGGGGCGGGAATCTGCTCTCCACGTTCCTCATACTTCCTGGTGATATCCTGCGCCCGCTCCTGGGCCAGCATGCGCTCGCTCGCCGCCCTCTCTGCTTCCGTCCCGAGTTTGTTGACGAGGTTTCTGTGAACCACGCCGTGCTCACGCAAGGTTTCCGCATGACTGGTAAGGTTGATCGCGGAAACCTCCCGCCTGATGTCACGCCGTTCCTCCGCGCGTTCGGCCCCGCGCTCATCGGCGGCCCTCGTTCCCCGTGCGTCCGCCCGACGCCCGACGTCGAACGCGGAAATCCGGCGGTCCGCTTGCAGGCTCACGTCACGAATCCGAAAGCGGAAAGCCTCGCCGTGATCGCGCGCAGTCTCGTAGTCGAACCTCACGCACTCATACCGGGCTTCGGCGATTACTGCGTTGCCCAGGGCGACCCGGTCGTTCATCAGCTCCTCGGCGCGGGATTTTTCAATCTTCTGCCGCAAGCCGTTCGATCTCTTCGAAGCCGCGATACAGCTCTTCGCGAGTCCGTCCGCATAGTCCTTGAGCTGTTCATATCGCTCCTTGGTGGACGGATTCAGCCCGTAAAGTGCGTCCTTGGGAACCAGGCCGTTTGCGTAAGAAGGAATGTTCTCTTTACTGAACTCGTCTAACACTTGGGCAGCCAGCCGGGCGCGAGGCTGCGCCTCCTCCTGGAGTTTCGTTATCGCATCGCTCAGCCGCATCGCCTGCTCGGAAGGCCGCGAAGAGAAAGACTTCCTCGTCGCGAGCCGTTCCCAGGCAAGGTCACAGGCGCGGTTATGAATTCTGATCTGTTCGGCAGAGTTGATCACGCCGGCGCCATTGTTCGAGCGCGAAAGGGCTTCGTCGAGAAGTCGCCGCTTTATCCCGCCGAGCACGGCTATGTATTCCTTGTATGACCTGCTCTCGTGAGGGGTTTCGCCGAATGCGCGCCCCATCGCCGAATCTTCGCGGGCTTTTGCGTCTGCGCGAACCGGAGGCTCTTTGCCCGGCAGTAGCCGTTTCATCTCCTCGGCCAGGTGATAGACATAGTCTCGTTCATGCCCCAGAAGTTTTTTGTGCAGCTGGTACAGGGGCAGCCTGCCCGGATTGCGCATCTCTTCAGGGGGAGTCATCAAGGACTTCTGATACTGGCGCACCGACTCGACGTTGCGGCGCGATTCAAGCTCATCCAGCATGGCTTTTAGCGTCGGCGATGGCGGAAGTCGCCCGTCGCGCAACGCCTGTTCGCGCCCTTCTCTCGGCAAGCCCCAGGTCAGCCGCAGTTCTACCACCTCTGGCGTGTAATGGTCCGGAGCGCGTCCGTTGAAGAGCAGCCATCGCTCCCGCTCTCCGAGCGGCTTCCCCTGGCGCTCGTTTCTGCTCATGAAATCGTAAGCTGCGCGGTCGAGTTCTTCAGGAGTCTGGACCTGGTCGAGCGCCCTGTGGGCGTTGCGAAAGATTTCGTTGTCGTGGATGAGGCGAGTTTCGGGATCACGGAGGCGCTCGTGGACATAGCTTTTCAGGAACCCGGCGACCTTCACCCGGTAATCGTATTCCTTCTCCGTAACCCCGTTGATGAGGGCCGGGCCGTCTTTGCCGATCCATGTGGGCAACTGGAGCTTCGCCCCGGTCGCCATTCTCTCGATCGCGTCGTAGACGCGGATGTCGCCGGCGGGCAGGCGAGGCGCGTCGGCGCCATTCGAGAGGCTCACATAGAGCCTGGAATCCGAAGAACGGGACGATCCTCGCTCCGCGCCGGTGGCGCCCTGGTTCTTCTGAAGCCCCTCGATCAACTTCTCGATCCGCCCCAGGCGGCTAGCCGTATGGTCGTTGAAGATGTGTGAACGATCCGGCGCCTCTCTTACCCGGCCTTCTCCAAATCACGCCTGTCGCTGATCTCAAGCCTTGAACGCAGTTCACGCCTGCGCTCCAATTCGCTCTTCTCTTAGCCAGAGTTCGATGAGTATGCGCCTGGCTTCGGCGAGTTCGTCGGGACCGGGCGGGCGAAGCTGTGAATCGTCTACTGCCAGCCCGGCCGCTTCCGACAATCTACGCAACATCTCGTCGCGCTCGGGCCGGATCAGGCGCGAGATGTCCGACAATATGCCTTTTTCCCGTATGGCGCCTTCCTTGTCTCTTTTGTCATAGAAACTGGCGCCGTTCTCGATCCGCCTGTTCGATCTCTGGCAGCTTGACCTCGATGAGCCATTCTTTGGTAGCGACGGTCAGTCCTGCGGGAAAGCGCAGGCTCTCGCCGCTGAGATTGACCTTGCGCGCGGCGGTGTTGAATTGCCACGCTGCCGCCTCCGCTTCGCGCTCGCCGTACGCCTCTTCAATTGTGTATTCATACTCCGGCCCGTCGAGATCGTCCGCGTCATCGTCGGCTTCAAGGCCAGGAGGGTCATCGATGAGCGAATACTCTTCCTCATTTTCGGAATTGTCTCCGCGTTCCGTGTCTGCAGCTCTACGCCCATGCTCCGCCGCTTCATCGAGTGAAACAACGGCGTAAGCGACGCCGGCATATTCCTGTATCTCCGCCTTCTGCTCGACCGCCTGGCGCATCACCGTGAGCGTCCGCTCGACGGCCTCAATCCTTCCGCCCTCGTTATCCGGAGCCAGCCTGTGCCCCTCCTCGTCTCTCTGATCTTGCCGTAGTAGTAGCTGAAGACTTGAGTCTCTCTTTGCAGATCGGCTTCCGGTCCGGCGATCGCCAGGGCAAGCGAATAAAATTCGGAGGCGCGCTCATAATCCTGAATATGCCGGTAGACGTAGGATCGTTCCGTGATAGACGGAACGATGTTGATCTCTCTCGTCTCGCATCTCGCCATCGGCCCGGCCATGAGCCGCATCTCCGCGAGCGTCCGGTTGAGCGCAGCGGCGCGCTCTCGCTCGTAATCCTTGCCGTGACGATCAAGCCTGCGCCCATCAGCGTTGCGCTCGATCAGATCGTAGTAGTGTTTGAAGACATTCGATCTCGGTTCCGGTGTCGGCAGTCTCCCCGGCGATGGCGCGGGCGAGGGAATCAAATTCGACAGCGGTCTTCGGGTCTCGAATCTTATCGAAAGCGTGCGAGATGTTGACGACGCGGATGTGCTCGCGCTCGTCCGGAATTTCGTATTCTTCGGCGGGGATGATGAGCGTGTCGCCTTTTACCGCGCAACGTTCGTAGAGATCACGTAAATCCTTACTGTACTCGCCCAGCCAGTCGGCCTGTTCACGCGGCGTCCGATAGTCGATATCGTCCAGACTATTGCTGGCAAGAGCGTATCGGATGTCATCGGTCGGTTTCAGCTCTTCCCGGATGTCGTTAACCGGCGCCGGCTCGTCTAAGGGCTTCGGCTCTAGCTTCGACTCTCGCCCGAGGATTTCCAGCGTCAGTTCCCGCCCTCCGAGCGACGGATTGCGGGAGGCGGCCTCCGACATGCGATCGAGCCAGGGAGGCGCAGCGCGTCTGTGCGCCTCCGCCTTCCTGAAGACCTCGGCCTTTATCTCTCTTATTTCTTCACGTGTAAGCGGCTTTTTAGTCTGTGTGGGAGTCATAGCAGCATCCTCTCTGTAGCGCGCTGCGGCCTCGCGTGCCCGCTGTTGCGCGCGTTCCAGCGCCGCGATGAAATGCCCGGCGACGCTACCGTCCACCGACCGGATTTTGCCGTCAGTCCCGCGTTCCTTGTGTTGCAGCATCCGCTTGGGCAACTTTCCCAGGCGGCGTGGCAGAGCCGTCTTGCGGTCCGTGACGTCCTTGTGAATGACTATGTGAACGTGCGGATGAGGGGTGTTGAGATGAATGCCCGCGATCCACCTCCAGTCGGCCACGTTCAGATCGGCCTGAACCTCGGCCATCGCTTCGCGCGTGGCCTCGCGCAATCGCTCTTTGCGTTCTTCGTCGCCTGCGCCAAGGCGCTCGAAGTCCACTTCGCGAAAGCTGACCGAGAAGTGGATGAGGTCCTTCTTGAGCGGGAGCCATGCCCTCCGGTCAGGTAGCGGTTAGCCCCGCGGTGCGTCCGGTCGTCGGCGCTGGCAAGATCGTCCTCGCGGTCAGAGAACAGGGGGCGTCGCTTGCCCTCGCGAACGGGATCGAGCTTGCTCTCGGCGATGTAGCGCGCCACGCGAGATGCGCCCTTGCCTCCCATCGGTTTGACCTTGATCACGGCGCGCATAACTTCCCGCGCTACCTCCTGACCAGATTGATCTGCGGCTGTTCGGTCATTCCGAAGAGCGCCATCTCACGGTACTGCGGGACCGGCGGCAGCGCCTTGACCTCGTCGAGCGAGAGCGGAGCGCCCTTCCATCGGCGCAGGCTGTTTGGGTAGAGCAGCAGGAAATGAGTGGCGCCCTCGTCGCGACGCGGCCCCGTCGGGATGATCCAGATCGTGCAGACGCCGGCGCCGGCGGGGTGGTAGATGTAGTGGTAGTTGGCGATAGATAAGCTGCGCCCGTCGACGCCGAAATCTGGGGGCTTCTTGTGTTTCCACACACGGACTTCCAACTCGCGGAAATCAGAGGGGAATCTCCCCGTCTGCCGGTGATGGGTCCGAAGCGCTTTCACCAGGCTGTCGGCGGCGAGGCGCGGCGTCTGCAGGCCCGCTTGCCATACCTCGATCAGGGCGGCGGAACGCCGCACGTCCCCTCAAGGCGGCGGGGATCCCGGTCCTGGAGGCCCTCGACGTGGTCGCCGCCGAGATGCGCGACATCGCGACGAAGCCGATCGTGAAGGGCGAGATGTCCACGCAGCTCACCGGGCGGCTCGACGCGCCGTACCTCCGCTAGTGCCGTCCCTGCCAGGCCGTCCACACCTACGAGCAGCCGTTCCGGCTGGCCGCGCTGCGTGCGGGGCTGGAGCTCGAGCCCGGCACGTCGCCCCCGGTGCTGCGACGCATCCCGCGGTGGCGCGGGCCGGCCGCGGGCGTCCCGCAGCACCTCGACCCGGTCCGCGGCGTGCTGCGCCTCCTCGGCCCGGCGACGCCGAAGCTGGTGGCGGGGTACGTCGACTCACCGGTCGCCGAAGTGTCGGCGCGGTGGCCCGAGGACGTCGAGGCGGTCGAGGTCGACGGCCAGCGGCTCGACATCCTCGCCGACGACGTACCGAGCCCTGTCGGGGGCCGAGAGCGTCCGGGGTGGTGCGGCTGCTCGGGCCCGTTCGACCTGTTCCTGCAGGGCCGCGACCGGGACCTGGTCGTCCCGGACCCGGCCGCGCGCAAGGACCTCTGGCGGACACTCGGCCGGCCCGGCGGCGTCCTCGCGGGTGACGAGGTGGTCGGCAGCTGGCGACCCCGGGCGTCGGGCACGAAAGCTCAGGCTCGCAGTCTCGATGTGGGACGGCGGCGACCCGCCGGCCGGACTCGACGCAGAGGCGGAGCGACTGGCCGCCTTCCGGGGCCTGTCGTTCGCCGGGTACGTCGACGAGCTGAGGTCAGAGGCGTTCGAGGATGAGCGCCATGCCCTGGCCGCCGCCGACGCACATGGTGATCAGGCCGGTGCGTCTTGTCGTGCAAGTCCAGGGAGTTGAGCATCGTGTTCTGGAGCCGGGCGCCGGTCATGCCGAACGGGTGCCCGACCGCGATCGCGCCGCCGTTGACGTTGAGGCGGTCGAGGTCGATGCCGAGGTCCTGGTAGGACGGCACGACCTGCGCCGCGAACGCCTCGTTGATCTCGACCAGGTCGATGTCGTCGATGGTCATGCCCGCGTGGGCGAGCGCCCGCTTGGTCGCCTCGACCGGGCCGAGGCCCATGATCTCGGGGGACAGGCCGCTCACGCCGGTGGCGACGATCCGCGCCAGCGGCGTGGCGCCCGAGCTCGGCGGCCTTGGTGTCGGACATGATCACGACCGCGGCGGCGCCGTCGTTGAGCGGGCAGCAGTTGCCGGCCGTGACGACGCCGTCGGGGCGGAACACCGGCTGGAGCTGGGAGACCGCCTCGTAGGTGACGCCGGCGCGCGGGCCGTCGTCGGTGCGTGACCTCGGTGCCGTCGGGGGTGGTGACCGGGGTGATCTCGCGGGCCCAGAAGCCGTCGCGATCGCCTTCTCGGCGAGGTTCTGCGAGCGGACGCCGAACTCGTCGAGCTCCTCGCGGTCAGGCCGCGCAGCCGTGGCGACGTTCTCGGCGGTCTGGCCCATCGCGATGTAGGCGTCGGGGAGCGGCGCCGTCCTCGCGCGGGTCGTGCCAGTCGATGCCGCCCTCGGCGGTCTTCGCGGTGCGGGCCATCGCGTCGTCGAAGACGCGGGTTCTGCGTGTCCGGCCAGTGGTCGGAGGTGCCCTTGGCGAACCGGGACACCGTCTCGACACCGGCGGAGACGAAGACGTCGCCCTCGCCGGCCTTGATCGCGTGGAACGCCATCCGCGTGGTCTGCACCGAGGAGGCGCAGTAGCGGGTGATCGTCGCGCCGGGCACGTCGTCCATGCCGTTGAGGACGTTGACGATGCGGCGCCATGTTGTTGCCGCTCTCGCCGCCGGGCAGGCCGCAGCCGAGGTAGACGTCGTCGACCGTGTTCGGGTCCAGGCCCGGGGACCTTGTCCAGCGCCGTCTTGATGATCGTCGCGGTGAGGTCGTCGGGCCGCAGGTCCTTGAGCGACCCCTTGTTGGCGCGGCCGATGGGGGAGCGGGCGGCGGAAACGATGACTGCCTCGGGCATGGGCGGACTCCGATCTGCGGTGGCGGGACTGCCTCGCCAACCCTAGTCACCGTCGCCCGGGCCGAGCCGTCGGACGTCCGTCTGGCAGGATCGTCGCCGTGCGCCACGTCTACGAGTGCCCGATGCGCTGGGCCGACATGGACCTGCTCGGGCACGTCAACAACGTCGTCTACGTCGACTACCTGCAGGAGGCGCGGGTCGACATGCTGCGCACCCACGGCCCGGCGCGCGCAGACCGGCGAGCTGGCCGAGGGCGTCGTCGTCGTCCGCCACGAGGTGCACTACCTGGCGCCGCTGTCGTTCCGGCTTCGGCCGGTCCACATCGAGTGCTGGGTGACCGAGATCCGGGCCGCGTCGTTCACGCTGGCCTACGAGATCTTCCACGAGACCGACGACGGGGCGGCGGGTCTACCTGCGGGCCACGACCGTGCTGACGCCGTACGTCTTCGCGAGCGAGCGGCCGCGCCGGCTCACCGCCGAGGAGAAGCGGCGCTGGAGACGTTCCTCGAGCCGCAGCCGAACCGCAGAGCAGTCCGACCGCGCAGTCGGTCGCGCGCACGACAAGCTCGGCCACTACCCGGTGCACGTGCGGTTCTCCGACGTCGACGTCTACGGCCACGTCAACAACGTGAAGTACTTCGAGTACTTCCAGGAGGCCCGGATCCTGCTGACCGCGCGGCTGTGGACGCGGCGTGCCCGAGGGCACGCCCGAGCCCTCGATGGTCGTCGCCCAGACCGACGTCGACTACAAGCTGCCGATCCTGTTCCGCCCCGAGCCGTACGACGTGCTGGTCCTGGATCTCCCGCGTCGGCGACGCGGTCGATGACGATCGAGTCCGAGATCTGCGACGGCGACACGCGTGCTGTCCCGGGCCCGGGTGGCGATGGTCTTCTTCGACCCCGAGACCGGCCGCGCGCGACGCCGCCGCCCGAGGCCTACCGCGAGCGGCTGCTCGGCGTCGTCAGCGAGCTGATCGGTCGGGCTCGCTCGAAGGTGTTGACCATGAACTGCGCGGCGTGGGTGACGTAGTCCCAGAACTGCGCGTCCTGCTCGGGGGTCAGGTCGGCCGCGTCGAGGCCGGCCCGGAAGTGGACCAGCCAGCGGTCCTTCGCCTCGGGGGTCACCGCGAACGGCGCGTGCCGCATCCGCAGCCGCGGGTGGCCGCGCTGGTCGGAGTACGTCGTCGGGCCGCCCCAGTACTGCACGAGGAAGATCCGGAACCGCTCCTCGGCCGGGCCGAGGTCCTCCTCGGGGTAGAGCGGCCGGAGCACCTCGTCGGTCGCCACGCCCTCGTAGAACCTGGCGACGATGCGTGCGGAAGGTCTCGAAGCCGCCGACTTCCTCGTAGAACGGTGCGTCACGGGCTCCATTGTGCCGATCGGCCTGGGCGGCTCCACTCGGCGTGCAAGGATCGCAGGCGTCCACCGATCTGAGGAGTGATGTCCTGCATGAGCACCACCCGCACCGCGAAGACCCACTGGGAGGGCACCCTGTTCGAGGGCGCCGGCCAGGTGACCCTCGAGTCTCGCGGGCTCGGCACGTACGACGTCTCCTGGCCCGCGCGCGCCGAGGAGCCCAACGGCAAGACCAGCCCCGAGGAGCTGATCGCGGCGGCGCACTCGTCCTGCTTCTCGATGGCGTTCTCCAAGGGCCTCGCCGACGCCGGCAGCCCCGCCGCACGGCGCTGGACACGACCGCCGAGGTCGAGTTCACCCCCGGCACCGGCATCACCGGCATCCGCTTGACGGTCCGCGGCAAGGTCGACGGGCATGTCCGAGGAGGAGTTCGTCGAGGCCGCCGAGGCGGCCAAGGCCGGCTGCCCGGTGAGCCAGGCCCTGACCGGCACCGACGATCACGCTGGACGCGGCACTCGCCTGACCCGAGGCGCGGACCGGGCAGCTCAGACGGGCTGCCCGGCTTCGTCTTCCTGCCGCGTTCCGTCCTCGGCGCCGGCTCGCTCGCCGCGGTGCCACACGACCCGCTGGGGAAGCGGGATCTCGATGCCCTCGTAGTCGAAGCGGGCCTTGATCCGCTCGCGCATCTCGCGGGCGACGCTCCACTGCTCCAGCGGGGCGGTCTTGAGCGCCACCCGGACGGTCACGCCGTCGAGGCCGAGCGCCTCGACGCCCCAGACCTCGGGCTCCTCGATGATCGCGGCCCTTGAAGTCCTCGTCGTCCCACAGGTCGTGGGCGACCTCCTGGAGCACGCGGCGCACCTTCACCAGGTCCTCGTGGTAGGCGACGCTGATGTCGAGCACGGTGCGCGCCCAGTTCTGGCTCATGTTGCCGACGCGGCATGATCTCGCCGTTGCGGACGTACCAGACCGTGCCGTTGATGTCGCGCAGCCGGGTGACGCGCAGGCTGACCGCCTCGACCGTGCCGATGGCCTCGCCGAGGTCGACTACGTCGCCGACGCCGTACTGGTCCTCGAAGATCATGAAGATCCCGGACAGGAAGTCGCTGACCAGGCTCTGGGCGCCGAAGCCCGAGCGCCAGGCCGAGGATGCCGGCGCTGGCGATGATCGGAGCGACGTCGACGCCGACAGCTCGGCGAGGATCATCGTGGTGACGATCGCGACGATGATGCCGGTGATCATGCTCTTGAGCAGGCTGCCCATGGTCTTGGCCCGCTGCACGCGGCGGGTGGCCACCACGACGTCCCTGTGGTCGGCCCCGCCCGGCTTGGCGGCCTTGCTCTTGCCCTGGCCACGGGAGAGGCGGCCCACCCGGTCGGGCAGCACGCCGACCTCGGCCTTGCTGACGAGCCGGTCGATCATCCGGTGCAGGACGAAGCGGATGGCGACTCCGAGGATCACCAGGCCGCCGATCACCAGCGGCGTTGCCGATCACCACGTCGGCCACCTCGGCCACCTGCTCGTTGTCCCAGAGGTCCATCGCGGTCCGGCAGAAGAACTCGTCGGCGGTGCAGGGGTCTGACGTCTGGAGGGGCAACATGTGGCCCTAGGTTGCCACGATGATCGGGTACTTCCGAACCCACACGCCCCGATGTGACGGACTCGACGCCGCACGCCCGAATCCGTCCGGAGACCGGAGCCGATATCCTGCTCTCCGTGACCTCGACAACCCTCACGCTCGTCCGCCGCTCGGCCGTCCTGACCACCGCCGCCGCGGCTCACGATGCTGGTCGCAGGTCCCGCCTCCGCCGAGGTCCCGGAGGGCTGGAGCGACCCCGAGCAGGTCCCGATGCTGGAAGCGCTACTGGTCCTCGTCGGCATCCCGCTGCTGCTGTTCGTGCTGATCAGCGCGGCCGTCTACCTGCCGGCCATGATCCGCGGCGAGCGGGTCGCGCCGGGAGCCGCGCCGGTCACCGACCAGTGGTTCGGTGGCCCGCGCGGCGGCGCCCGTGAGCTCGAGTCGGGCAGTGGCCGCCGCGAGCCGGCCGAGAGCGAGACCGGAGGTGCCAGTGGCCGCTGGTGAGTTCAACTCCGGCGAGCGTCACGAGATCGACCGGGCCATCCGTGCCGCCGAGCAGGCGTCGCGCTACGAGTTCTCCGTCTACGTCGGACAGCGCCGAGGGCGATCCGCAGGCCTTCGCGACGACGGCTGCACGCCGCGCCTGGTCGCACCATCGCGCAGCATCCTGATCCTGGTCGACCCCGTCGCCCGCGCGCTCGAGGTCGTCACCGGAGTCGACGTACGCCGCAACCTCACCGACCGCGAGGTCGAGCTGGCCGTGCTGCAGATGCAGTCCGCGTTCGCCGCTGGCGACCTGGTCGGCGGGCTCAAGCGCGGCATCACGATGCTCGCCGACCACGCCCGCGCCCCCGAGACCCTCCACGAGGCCTGACCCGCCCGAAAGTTTCAGGCGGGTCAGCGCGGCTGGGCGTCCCGGGCCTGGGCGGCGAGGTAGCGGGCGACGTCGGCCCGGCCCTCGCGCACGTAGCGCTTGGCGGCGGGGTTGGCCTCGGAGGTCTGCAGCCAGGCGTCCACCCGGTCCAGCAGCTCCTGGCTGGCCAGCGGCCGGGGGAAGATGAACTCCAGCGCGGTCGAGGCGCGCTGGGTGCCCTTCTCCTCCCACATCGTGTCGGCGGCGGCGAGGTACTTGTCGACGTACGGCGCCAGCACGTCGTCCTGGCCGTGGCACTGGAAGGCGAGGACCACGCTGCGCTGCGTCTCGTTCGGTACGTCGTCACGAACCATCGCGATCTCCCACGCCTCGGCCTTCGCCTCGGGGGTGGGGCGGGACGCGCGCGCCGCCGCGGCCTGCTCCTGGCCCGAGATCGTGTTGTCGCGGTCGCAGCTCCTCCTCGATCCGCTCCTTGGTCGGCGCGTCCTGCCCTCGCCAGCGCGGTCAGCAGCGACCAGCGCAGGTCGGTGTCGATCGCGAGTCCCTCGATGGTGACCGACCCGTCGAGCAGGCCCTCGAGCGTCGCCAGCGCCTCGTCACTGCGTGCGGCAGAGGCGTAGGCCCGGGCGAACGAGAGCTGGTGGTCGCTGCCCGGCTCGGCCTCGTCGAGCAGGCTCCGCAGCCCCTGCTCCCACGTGGCCCTGAGGGCCTCACGGTTCGCGGGGGCGGAGAAGGCGTTGACGGCCTGCGCGGCGTAGACCGGGATCCGGCTCATGCCGAAGGCGTCGGTCTCGCGGCCGATGGCGCTGAGCACGAGCGCGACGAAGTCGGTGGCCCTCATCTCGGCGTCGCGGGTCATGTCCCACGCCGCGCCCCAGCACAGCGCCCGCGCCAGGGAGTCGTCGAGCGTGCCGAGGCCGTTGACGACCGTGGCCAGCGAGCGCTCGTCGAGGCGGATCTTGGCGTAGGCCAGGTCGCCCTCGTTGAGGAGGAGCAGGTCGGGCTGCTTCACGCCGACCAGCTCGGGCACCTCGGTCCGCTCGTGCTCGACGTCGATCTCGAACGACGTACGGCGCACCAGGTGGCCGTCGTGCGGCGTCGTAGAGGCCGATGCCGAGCCGGTGACGGCGCAGGGTCGGGTGTTCGGGGTCGGCGCTCTGGCGCACCGCGAACGAGGCGTAGCTGCCGTCGGCGTCGAGCTCGAACTCGGGCGCGAGGGTGTTGACGCCCGAGGTCTGCAGCCACTCCTGCGCCCACGAGTCGAGCTCGCGGCCCGAGGACTTCTCGAGCGCGGCCAGCAGGTCGGCTGAACTCGGAGTTGGAGTACTCGAAGTCCTTGAAGTAGCCCTGGATGCCGGTCAGGAAGTTGTCGAGCCCGACCCAGGCCACCAGCTGCTTGAGGACCGCGGCGCCCTTGGCGTAGGTGATGCCGTCGAAGTTCACCTCGACCGCGCGCAGGTCGACGTTGTCGGCGGCGATCGGGTGGGTGCTGGGGAGCTGGTCCTGCCGGTAGGCCCAGTTCTTGCGGGCGTTGGTGAAGCCGGTCCAGGACTCCGTGAACTCCGTGGACTCGACGGCCGCGTGGTAGCAGGCCCACTCGGCGAACGACTCGTTGAGCCACAGGTCGTCCCACCACTTCATGGTGACCAGGTCGCCGAACCACATGTGCGCCATCTCGTGCAGGATCACCTCGGCGCGGAACTCGTAGAACGAGCGGTCCTGGCGGCTGCGAGGGAGGTACTCGTCGCGCAGGGTCACGCACCCGGCGTTCTCCATCGCCCCCATGTTGTACTCCGGCACGTAGAGCTGGTCGTACTTGCCGAACGGGTAGGGGTAGTCGAAGACCTCCTCGAAGAACTCGAAGCCCTGCCGGGTGAGCTTCACCAGCTCCTCGACGTCGAGGTGCTCGACGAGCGACTGGCGGCAGTAGTGGCCGAGCGGGATGGTGCCGTGCTTGCCCTCGTAGGTGTCGAGGACCTCGTGGTACTCGCCGGCGACGATCGCGGTGATGTAGGTCGACATCGGCTTGGTCGCCGGGAACCGCCAGACCGCGTTACCGTCCCCGATGAGCTCCGGCGATGGAGTGGCGGCGTTGGAGACCACCTTCCAGTGGCTCGGGGCAGTGACGTGGAAGGTGAACGGCGCCTTGAGGTCGGGCTGCTCGAAGGTCGCGAAGACGCGTCGCGCGTCGGGGACCTCGAACTGCGAGTAGAGGTAGACGCGGTCGTCGGCCGGGTCGACGAACCGGTGCAGGCCCTCACCGGTGCGGGAGTAGGTGCAGTCGGCGCGGACGACGAGCTCGTTGTCGGCCGCGAGCCCGGGCAGGCTGATCCGGCTGTCGGCGTAGGCGGTCGTCGGGTCCAGGGCCTCGCCGTTGAGCGTGATCTCGTGGACGCTCGCGCCGACCAGGTCGACGAACGTCCCCGCGCCCGGTTGCCGGCAGCCGAACCGGATCGTGGTGGTCGACCCGAACGTCGTCTCGCCGGTGGTGAGGTCCAGGTCGACGGTGTACGACGTGATGTCGAGGAGGGCGGCGCGGGTGGCGGCCTCGTCCCTCGTGAGGTTGGTCCCAGGCATGTTGTGCAGTCTGTCACCCCCCCCATGCCCTCCCAATCGAGATGGGGCGCCCGGGGCGAGGTTGGGAATACTTTGCAAAACGCCGACAAAGATTCTTGACATCGAGGAGACTTTCTCCTCGTGTATTCGACTCGGCGACTCACGTGCAGCCTGCTCCTGGCGGTGCTGGCTGCCCTGCTTCCGCTCACGCCGTCGGCGCACGCGAGCTCGACGTACCTCTGCACCGGCTACACGGGGTGCCAGGAGCGCGGGTACTCCCACTTCGGCTACCGCACGGCGGGCCAGAAGATGTGGTGGCAGATGTACGCCGGCCACAACTGCACCAACTACGTCGCGTACCGGCTGGTGCGCGGCGGGATGCCCGCCACGCGTCCCTGGAGCGGCAGCGGCATGGCCTACAACTGGGGCCGAGCCAAGAGCGGCATCACCGACGGGAAGCCGATGGTGGGGGCCGTCGCCTGGTGGCGACG
The DNA here is from genome assembly GCA_963830755.1 of uncultured Actinomycetota bacterium. Lineage (GTDB taxonomy): Bacteria > Actinomycetota > Actinomycetes > Propionibacteriales > Nocardioidaceae > Nocardioides. The sequence continues at coordinate 19,314 of CAWHNI010000005.1, forward strand.
CAACGTCCCGGGAGCCGGGTCGAGCGGTCACGTGGCCTACGTCGAGAAGGTGCTGTCGCCGAGGAAGATCGTGATCTCCGAGGACAGCTGGAGCGGAGACTTCCACTGGCGCACGATCACCAAGTCGGGCTCCGGCTGGCCAACCGGGTTCATCCACTTCGACGACCGCCGGGTCGTGGCCCGGTCGCGACCTGACGTCAGCGGCCGGCCCGCGGTCGGCGAGCGCCTGGTGGCCACCGCCGGTCGGTGGTCGGTCAGCTCGCGGCACACCTTCCAATGGCTCGCCGACGGCAAGCGGATCCGCGGCGCCACCTCGGCCCGCTTCACCCCGGGCGCCTCGCTGCAGGGGCGTCGGCTGTCGGTGCGTGTGACGGCCAGTCGGAGCGGATACCTCACCGGCGCGACCACCTCCGAGCGGACCGCCACGGTGGAGCGCGGGCGCATGCAGACGGTGGCCCGGCCGGAGATCACGGGGACCGTCCGCGTGGGCGAGGCGCTGTCGGTGCGTGGTGCCGCCTGGTCGCCGCGCCCGGACTCGACCTCGATCCGGTGGTACGCCGGCGACGAGCCGATCGCCGGTGAGCGGGGTACCCGGCTGCGGCTCGCCCCGGCCCACCGCGGCAAGCGGATCTCGGTGCGGGTGACGGCCCGCCGGGACGGCTACCGGAGCTCGACCCTCACCTCCCCGCGCACGGCACAGGTCGCGTCGGGCCGGTTCGAGATCACCGACCCCTTCAGGCTGAGTGGCAGGCCGAAGCTGGGTGGACGACTGGAGGTCGATCCCGGCACGTTCCGGCCCGCCGGGGCGGCCGTGACCTACACGTGGCTGCGCAACGGGCGGGCGATCCCCGGCGCCACCGGGTCGTCGTACGTGCCGGGCCTGCGCGACGTGGGCGAGCGGCTCTCGGTCCGGATCCGCCTGAGCCACGAGGGCTACCGCGCCCGGACCGTGGGCGTGTCCGCCGAGGGCCCGGTCACCACCCGGCCCAGCCTGTCGGTGTGGACGGACGGTCTTCCGGGCCGCGCGATCGTGCGGCTCAAGGTCACCGCGCCCGGTGTGAATACGCCGGGCGGACGCGCCACCGTGCGGATCGGCGACCACCGCGCCACCGGTCGCCTCGAGGACGGCCGGCTGCGGGTCGTGATCGGCGACCTCCGGGCCGGCGTCCGCACCGTGCGGGTGCGCTACGCGGGGACGGACATCGTGCGACCGGGCGAGCTGGAGACCACGGTGCGCGTGCAGCGTCGCTGACCGCGAAGCGGGCATCGGTGAGCACGCGTTTCTGCATTGACATACTGGTCATCGTGACCCCCGTCCGCGACGTCGTACCCCTCCGCACGGCGATCCGAAGCTGGTTCCTGATCTCGCTGCAGACGTTCGGCGGCCCGGCCGGCCAGATCGCCGTCATGCAACGCACGCTGGTCGACGAGCGACGGTGGATCGGGGAGAAGCGGTTCCTGCACGCCCTCAACTACTGCATGCTCCTGCCTGGGCCGGAGGCGCAGCAGCTGGCGATCTACACCGGCTGGCTGCTCAACGGCACCCTCGGTGGCCTGATCGCGGGCATCCTGTTCGTGCTCCCGGGACTGCTGGCGATGCTGGCGCTCTCCGTCCTGTACGTCGCCCAGGGCGACACCGCCTTCGTGACCGGCCTGTTCCTCGGGCTCTCCCCGGCCGTGCTGGCGATCGTGGTCCAGGCGGTGCTCCGGATCGGCACCCGCGCGCTGCGCAGCCGGGTGCTGGTCGTGCTCGCCGTCGCCGCCTTCCTCGCACTTGCGCTGTTCGGGGTGCCCTTCCCGCTCGTCATTCTGGGTGCGGGCGTCGTCGGCTGGGCGGTCCACCGGTGGCGTCCGGCCTTGCTCGAGGTCCCCGACCGGCCGACGCCGGAGGATGACACGGCGCCGCTGATCTCCGACGACGCACTGCACCACGCCCGGCCGTCCAGGCGACGCAACCTCCTGGTCCTCGGCATCGGCGCCACGCTCTGGGTCACCCCCGTCCTGCTGGTCGCGATCCTGACGGCGGGGACGCAGTCGGTCTTCGTGGACCAGGGCATCTTCTTCGGCGGCATGGCGCTGGTGACCTTCGGTGGCGCCTACGCCGTGCTCTCCTACGTCGCCCAGGCCGCCGTCCAGACCTACGGGTGGCTCACCGCCGGCGAGATGGTTCGCGGCCTTGCCCTGGCGGAGACCACACCAGGTCCGCTGATCATGGTGGTGCAGTTCGTCGCGTTCCTGGGGGCCTACCGGGACCCCGGAGGTCTCGACCCGTGGGTCGCCGGTGTCCTCGCATCGCTGTTGGTGGTGTGGGTGACGTTCGTCCCCTGCTTCGTCTTCATCTTCCTCGGGGCGCCGTACGTCGAGCGCCTGCGGGGCAGCCAGTCGCTCGCGGCCGCCCTGACCGGGGTCACGGCCGCGGTCGTCGGCGTGATCGCGAACCTGGCCTTCTTCTTCGCCGTGCACACCTTGTTCACCGAGACCCGGACCATCGACCGGGGGCCGGTCGAGCTCCTGCTGCCGGTGTGGTCGTCGTACGTCTGGGAGTCGTTCCTCATCGGGGCAGTCGCGATGCTGCTCGCCTTCTGGCTCCGATGGTCTGTCCTGCGCGTGCTGGGCACCTGCGCGTTGCTGGGCCTGGCCCTCACCGCCCTCACCTGAGCTGTGGGAATGATCCGGTCTAGACCGTGGTTGTCCCTGTATGACCCATGCCGAGTTCTGGTTCGACCCTGCCTGCCCGTTCGCCTGGATCACCTCGCGCTGGATGCTGGAGGTGGAGAAGGTCCGCGACATCTCCGTGACCTGGCACATCATGAGCCTGGCCTACCTCAACGAGGACAAGGACGTCTCCGACGAGTACCGCGAGCGCCTGAAGACGGCGTGGCAGCCGGTGCGGGTGTGTATGGCCGCCGAGCAGCTGCACGGCAAGGAGGTCCTGCTGCCGCTCTACACCGCGCTGGGCACCCGGATCCACAACGAAGGCCGGGACAAGGACCGCGCGATGATCGAGGAGGCCCTCGAGGAGGCCGGCCTCCCCGCCTCGCTGGCGGATGCGATGGACGACCCGTCCTACGACGACGACATCCGGAAGTCCCACCACCTCGGGATGGACCAGGTCGGCAACGAGGTCGGCACCCCGACCATCGCGATCGAGGGGACGGCGTTCTTCGGTCCCGTCCTGACGTCGATCCCGCGGGGCGAGGAGGCCGGCCGGATGTGGGACGGCGCGGTCGCCCTGGCGTCGTATCCCTACTTCTTCGAGCTCAAGCGCAGCAGGACCGCCGACCTCGATTTCTCCTGAGCCACTGGCGCATCACGCGTCCCTCACGCATCATGGGGCGGGTCATGCTGCGTTCCACTCGGCCGAACACCCTGCTGACCGCCGCCGTCGCGCTGGTCCTGACCGGCGCCCTCGGTGCCGGACAGCCACTTGCCGACGCCGCTCCGGCGCCCGCCCCCGGCGCCGGGCCCGACCTGCGACTCGCCGGCCGTCCCGGAGAGGTCGTGCGGTCGGCCACTGTCCGGCTCGATGCCGACCGGCTGCACCCGGGACGCGGTGGTGCCCGCACCGACCAGCTGACCACGGCGGCGTACTCGATGGTGGGCTTCACCTGGCGCGGGCCGGACCCTGAGGTCGCCCTGCGCACCCGGACCGACGGGACGTGGAGCGACTGGCGGCACGCGCACCTCCTGACCGACGGACAGGACAGTGTCGGCAGAAGCGCCTCCAGCCTGCTCTGGGTGGATCGGTCCCAGGGCATCCAGGTCCGGACGACGAGCCGGACCCCGCGCGCACTGAAGCTGGTCCTGATCGACCCGGGCGTGCTGCCGAGCGACACTGCCGCCACGAGCACGACGCCGCGACGCCTGACCCGGACGACGAGCGCGCCACAGCCCGAGCTCCACACCCGCAAGGAGTGGGGGGCGAACCCGGACTGGCGCAACGGGAAGCCGGTCTACCTCGACCAGCTCAAGCAGATCCACGTGCACCACACGGCCACCGGCAACGGCTACTCGCGGGCGGACGTGCCGGGCATCCTGCGCGGCATGTACCGCTACCACACCCAGACACTCGGCTGGTTCGACATCGGGTACAACTTCCTGGTCGACCGCTTCGGACGGGCCTGGGTCGGCCGCTCCGGTGGGGCCAACCGGCTGGTGAAGGGCGCCCACACCCTCGGCTTCAACCACGCCTCCGTGGGTGTCTCCGTGATCGGGAACCTCGAATCCCGGGCGCCCTGGCCCGAGGCCGTGACCCAGGTCGTGCGGCTGGCCGCCTGGAAGCTGGACATGTACAACCGGTACGCCGTCGGCTCGGTCAGCATCACCTCGACCGGCAGCGACAAGTACCCGGACGGCACCAGGGTGCGGCTGCCGGCCATCGACGGACACCGCGACACCAACGACACAGCCTGCCCCGGGCGGGTCTACGGCAAGCTGCCGGAGATCCGCCAGCGGGCCCAGTGGCGCATCGACCACTGGTGAGCCTGGCTCCCGCCGAAACCCGGTAGCGCGGGCTCTCTAGGATTCCCGCATGAACACCCCATTCGAATGCTCACTTCGTTCCGCTTCGAACGGGGACCCCGGATGAGTCGAGTCCTGTCCGCCGTCGCCTGGCCGTATGCCAACGGCCCGCGCCACATCGGCCACGTGGCCGGGTTCGGCGTGCCTTCCGACGTGTTCAGCAGGTACATGCGGATGGCCGGACACGACGTACTCATGGTGTCCGGGACCGACGAGCACGGCACGCCGATCCTGGTCGCCGCCGACAAGCAGGGCGTCCCCGCGAAGGACCTGGCCGACAAGAACAACACGGTCATCGTCCAGGACCTCGTCGACCTCGGGCTGTCCTACGACCTGTTCACCCGGACCACCACCGGCAACCACTACAACGTGGTGCAGGAGATGTTCCGCACCGTGCACCGCAACGGCTACATGGTCGAGCAGACGACGCAGGGCGCGATCAGCCCGTCGACCGGCCGCACCCTCCCGGACCGCTACATCGAGGGCACCTGCCCGATCTGCGGGTACGCCGAGGCCCGCGGCGACCAGTGCGACAACTGCGGCAATCAGCTCGACGCCACCGACTTGATCGACCCGCGCTCGAAGATCAACGGCGAGACCCCCGAGTTCATCGAGACCCAGCACTACTTCCTCGACCTGCCGGCGCTCGCCGACGCCCTGGGGGAGTGGCTCGACGGCCGGGCGGCGTCGGGCACCTGGCGCCCCAACGTCATCAAGTTCTCCCAGAACATCCTCGAGGAGATCCGGCCGCGGGCGATGACCCGCGACATCGACTGGGGCATCCCGGTGCCGGGCTGGGAGGACCAGCCGACCAAACGCCTCTACGTCTGGTTCGACGCGGTCATCGGCTACCTGTCGGCGTCCATCGAGTGGGCTCGCCGTTCCGGTGATCCCGACGCCTGGCGCCAGTGGTGGAACGACCCCGAGGCCCTGTCCTACTACTTCATGGGCAAGGACAACATCGTCTTCCACAGCCAGATCTGGCCCGCCGAGCTGCTGGCGTACGACGGCCGCGGCTCGCGCGGCGGCGAGCCGGGCCCCTACGGCGACCTCAACCTGCCCACCGAGGTGGTCTCCTCGGAGTACCTCACGATGGGCGACCAGCAGTTCTCCTCCAGCCGTGGCCACGTGATCTACGTCGGGGACTTCCTGGCCCGCTACGGCCCGGACGCGCTGCGCTACTACATCTGCGCCGCCGGCCCGGAGACCTCCGACGCCGCCTTCACCTGGGCCGACTTCGTCACCCGCAACAACTCCGAGCTGGTCGCGGGCTGGGGCAACCTGGTCAACCGCACCGCCACCATGGTCGCCAAGAATTTCGGCGAGATCCCGCCGGCCGGTGACCTCGAGCCGGTCGACGAGTCGCTGCTCGCCGCCGTCCGCACCGGCTTCGACTCCGTCGGCGACCTGCTCGGCCGACACCGCCTGCGCTCCGCCATCGCCGAGGCGATGCGGGTCGTCGGCGAGGTGAACAAGTACCTCACGGTCACCGAGCCCTACAAGATGAAGGACGACTCGCAGCGGGACCGGCTGGCCACGGTGCTCCACGTGGCAGTCCAGTGCGTGCTCGACTGCAACACCATGCTCGCGCCGTTCCTGCCTCACTCCTCCAACAAGGTGTGGCAGGTCCTCGGTGGCGAGGGGGAGTTCATGCCGATGCCGCGCGTCGAGCAGGTGGAGGACCTCGACCCCGACGACGGCGCCGGCCTCGGGTTCTACCCGATCATCACCGGCGACTACTCGGCCACACCGCCGTGGCGGCACCGGCCGATCGAGGTCGGCACCCGGATCGAGAAGCCGAGCCCGGTCTTCACCAAGCTCGACCCCGCGGTCGTGGACGTAGAGCTGGAGCGGCTCACCGCCGAGGCTGAGTAGTGCCGGTTTCCGGTGGTTGAGCAGCGACTGTGGGCACGGCGCCGGACCGGCAGATTCTCATGCTCTGGTGCTTGCAGCTGCACTAACCGTCGCCGGCGCGGGGTGCGGGTTGCGACTTCGTGTCCCGCTCACCCACTGCGTCGGTCGGCCGGGCCTGAGGCCACGGCGCGCACGCTCGGCATTTCCGCGGCGGCGTTGATCACGATCGAGAACACCAGCAGCGCGATGGCGGCCCCCGGATGGCCGGCCACCCACAGCCCCCAGGTGGCGGCTCCGAACACCAGCACCTTCACCACCGGGCGGGTGACCGGACCGCCGTACGGTGCCTTCGGCGACGCGAACGCCCACCACAGTGCGACAGCGGCCACCGGCGCCAGGACCGCAAGCCATGCCCCGCCGGCATCGAGACCCCACACTCCGAGCGCCACCACGGCGAGCACCTCGTCGAGGAACACCAGAGCCAGCACGGCCCACGCGAACACGGGACCATTCTGCCCGTCGATAGGGTCACCGGCATGACCCCGCCGATGTACCTGCCGACGTTCTTCGTCCGGCAGCGCTTCGCGATGATGACGAACCGGTACGAGCTGTACGCCGCCAACCCGGACGGCAGCTTCGGGCAGCTCTACGGCCTGGCGGAGCAGAAGAAGTTCGCGTTCAAGGAGCAGGTGACCTTCTTCAGCGATGACACCAAGACCCGGCCGGTCTTCGGCTTCAAGGCCCGCAAGGCGATCGACCTCAACGCCGGTTACGACGTCACCGATGAGGCCGGTCACCAGATCGGCTTCTTCCGAAAGGACTTCGGCGCGAGCCTGCTGCGGTCGACGTTCCACATCGAAGGCCCCGGCTACGTCGGCACCGGGCAGGAGCGCAGCCAGGGCGTGGCGCTGATCCGGCGTTTCCTGGACATCCCCTTTCTGCCGATCCACTTCGACTTCGTCGGCTCCGATGGCGCGCGCCTCCTCGCGATCGAGCGCCAGGCCAGTGTCCGGGACAGGTACACCGTCCACGTGCCCGACCAGCGGGTCGACTTCCGGGTCGCCGCGGCCGTCGCGGTCGGCCTCGACGCCCTGATGGCCCGCTGATCACGCACTGAGAGAATCCCGGCATGCGAGTGCACCTGGGCTGCGATCACGCCGGCCTCGACCTCAAGGACCACCTCCTCGGCTGGCTGCGCGAGCACGGCCTCGAGCCGGTCGACCACGGCCCCTTCCAGTACGACGCCCTCGACGACTACCCGGTCTTCTGCCTGCGCGCGGCCGACGCCGTCGCCCGTGAGCGAGCCGCCGGCGGCGACAGCCTCGGCGTCGTGATCGGCGGCTCGGGCAACGGCGAGCAGATGGCCGCCAACAAGGTTCCCGGCATCCGCGCAGCCCTGGTGTGGTCGGAGGAGACGGCAGCACTCGCGCGGGGGCACAACGACGCCAACGTGATCTCCCTGGGTGGCCGGATGCACGCGCTGGACGAGCTGACCCGCTTCGTCGAAGTCTTTGTCTCGACCCCGTTCACGGGCGAGGAGCGGCACGCCCGCCGGATCGGTCAGCTGGCCGACTACGAGTCGTCGGGGCAGCTGCCTCCCCTGCCCGAGTCCGCCCGGGGCCAGGGCCCGGATGCCTGAGGGGCACACCCTCCACCGGCTCGCCGGCCAGCTCTCCACCGCCTTCGCCGGCCAGGTCGTGCGGGTCTCCAGCCCGCAGGGGAGGTTCGCCGACGCCGTCCACGTCGACGGCACCCGCCTGCTCGACGCCACCTCGGCAGGCAAGCACCTCTTCGTCGAGTTCGAGGGCGACCTGTTCGTGCACGTTCACCTCGGGCTGATCGGGAAGTTCGACGTCCATGCCGGAGCGGCTCCGCCACCGGTCGGTCAGGTCCGGCTGCGGCTCACCGTCCCGACGGCGTACGCCGACCTCCGTGGCGCGACCCAGTGCGACCTGGTCTCGCGGGAGAGACGCGACGCCATCGTCACGACACTCGGCCCCGATCCGCTGCGCCCGGATGCCGACCCGATGCTCGCCTGGAGCCGGATCTCGCGGAGCCACCGTCCGATCGGGGACCTGCTGATGGATCAGGAAGTGCTGGCAGGTGTAGGCAACGTCTACCGCGCCGAGATCCTGTTCCGCCACCGGATGCACCCACTGCGCCCCGGCCGCACGCTGCGCGTGAGTCAGTTCCGGGCCATGTGGGAAGACCTGGTCGAGCTCATGGCCACCGGGGTGCAGACGGGGCGCATCGACACGGTGCACACTGAGCACACCCCGGAGGTCATGGGGCGTCCTCCGCGGGTCGATGACCACGGCGGGGAGGTCTACGTCTACCGGCGCGCCGACCAGGCCTGTCACGTCTGCGGCTCGCGGATCCGGACGGAGACGCTGCAGGGCCGGAATCTCTTCTGGTGTCCGCGATGTCAACCCCGGTTCCGCTCCCGGGCCGGCAAGTGACGAGCCACGGCTGGTGAAATCGTGCCGCCGCGCGATCCGAGCGCGGCGGCACGAAGGCTCACGGAGCCGTCGTCGTGATCACCCCCGTCGGCTCGAAGTCGAAAATCTCGCTGTTGACCTGCAACGCGTCGACTGCACCGGAGAAGGCGAAGTCACTGCCCTTGGTGACCTGCACGGTCAAGATCCTGGCCGGGTCGCCGCCGTCGTTCAGCTCGGTCTGCAGCTCCGTCCAGGTACAACGGGCGCCGTTGATATCGCACGGGAGGTTGCCTCCGGTCAGGCCCCACACCGCACCGTTGGTGTCGTCGGTGGCGTCAATCTGACGCCAGACGCCCGGAGCGGAGTTGGCCGGCTGGAACACCATCGAGGAGAAATTGTCATCCACCCCCGTCACGTTCGGATCGATCTCGAACGTGATGCTCGGCATGTTGTTGGGCGCCGTGCCGTTGTTCTCACCGGTGGTGAACACCGAGTAACTCACGCGCGGACAGGTCGCTGACCAGGTCCCCGACGAAATCGACCTGATTGCCGAACGCCGCCTTATCCGTGTCTGTTTCCGGTTCGAAGGCCGAGGCTGCCGATGCCTATGGGCGGGCTGAGGATCGTGCCCGCCTCATCTGATCACAGCCGACGGGCCGGCACGGAGGTAGGAATCCCCGCCGCCCGATACATTGCGGTCGACGATGCTCCAGTGCTGCCCGGCGAACGCAAGCGACCCCAAGACCTCCGGGTTGAGGTCGACGACTCCGATGGTGCCGTCCCTGAGGTCTTCTGTCTTGACGGATCCGTCATTGTAGTCGGCGGAGATCAGGCCCCCGTTTTGGATATCGTCGTTGTTGAGAGACTCGTTCTTGATGTCGGCTCCTGTGAGGAGTGCTGCCGCGCCGGCTGTGCTCGTTCCCAGCGCGAGAACCAACAGGACCAGCAGACTCAGGTGTAGAGCCCGCTTCGATTTGAACAGCATGAGCTGCTCCCTTGTTCGGTTGGTGCTATCGAGATGTGGTCTGAACAACCACGTTGTCCCGCCGCGCCGTTAAAGGGTCAGGGCGCAGGTGTCCAAGCCGGGCGAAATCCGGAATGGCATGCATTCCGGAGCCAAGGCAAGTACACGACCCTTCGGCATGAGCGGGCGAGTCCGGGCCCCGTACGCTGACCATCTCGAGGGCGCGAAATCTGGCGCGCCCATCTCGCTGGCCGAGAGTTCGAAGCACAGACATGGAGGAACCTCGCGAACCGTCGAATCGACGGGGCGAGGTCCGAGTCCCGGCACCAGCGGAGTCGCCAGTGGGAAATGCAATGCCACAGCCTAACCCCGCTTAGGCGGTTAACCCGCCGGTCATGGGCTAGTTTCTTTACCCAATCGCCCAACGGTGGCCGAGCTGGACACGGCAGGGTGGATCTGGTGATCGCGTTGTCAAACCCAGGTTCCGCTCCCGCGCCGTAAAGTGACGGAGCCGCGGCTGCCAAGCAGCGGAGTCACAGACGAACAGAGGAATTGAGATGAACGCAGGGGTCGCCGCCACGCGCGGCGCCGCCCAGTCGCCCTGGCGTCGTGCGTGGCGCTCGGCGGTGGGCCGCGCCCTCCCGCGGGAGAGCCGGAACCTGCGCTGGCTGGTCCTGTTCGCCCTGGCCTGCGCCACCGGCATCTTCATCTTCCCGGGCGACTTCCCGATGACCTCGCTCGTGCTGCCGATGCTGTTCGGGAGCCTCTTCCTGGGACCGCGCGAGCTGCCGTGGTTCGTGGTCTTCGTCCTGATCATGGTCGTCGTGCTGCTGGCCAGGCAGCCTGAGATCACCGTGACCACCGGCGGCGTCCTGCTGGTCATCTTCTCCGCGGGGTTCATCATCCTGCTGACGTCGTTCCGCCGCAGCCGCCTCGGAGTCGGCGGTTCCCAGGGGGAGTCGATGCTGGTCGACCTCCGGGACCGCATCCAGGGTCAGGGCGGGATCCCGGTGCTGCCGGAGGGCTGGCAGGCCCAGTCAGCGCTGCGGTCGGCGGGAGGCACGCCGTTCGCCGGTGACTTCGTCGTCACCGCGCGACCCCATGGTGGCGACCGGTTCGAGGTCGCCGTTGTGGACGTCTCGGGCAAGGGTGCCGGAGCCGGGACGCGGGCGCTGTTGCTGTCCGGTGCGCTCGGCGGCCTGCTCGCGGCGCTCCCGCCGGAGAACTTCCTGAGCTCCGCCAACGACTACCTCCTCCAGCAGAACTGGGAGGAGGGTTTCGCCACCGCCATCCACCTGTCGCTGGACCTGCCCACCGGCAACTTCGAGATCCGGTCGGCGGGCCACCCGCCGGCCGCCCAGCGGGCCGCGGGCTCGGGTCGGTGGACCGTGCACCCGAGCGAGGGCCCTGCGCTGGGCCTGGTCGAGCACGCCGAGTTCCCCTGCGTGCGCGGCACGGTGCGACCCGGGGATGCGGTCCTGCTCTACACAGACGGGATGGTCGAGAGCCGCAGCCGGGACATCGGGCTCGGTCTCGACCGGATGCTCGGCCAGGCTGAAGTGCTGCTGCGGGGCAGCTTCGAGGACGGCGCCCGCCGGCTGATCGACCAGCTCGGCTCCCGCACCGACGACCGCGCGCTGCTGCTGATCCACCGCGGCTGATTCGGCCATGGTCCGTGTGGCCGGGTCGCCTCGGTTACGGCAGAGCGGGCGCTGTGTGGCACCATGACACCGCGCGGGGCGCGGTCGTGGTCGGGTGTTACCGGAGCTGACCCCGGGCGCGCGGATGTAGCTCAATGGTAGAGCCCCAGTCTTCCAAACTGGCTACGCGGGTTCGATTCCCGTCATCCGCTCCAAGGGGCACCGGGCCAACCTCTGGGCCGGTCCGGAGCCCGCTTGGCGGGGCGTAGCGTAGTGGCTAGCGCGCCTGCTTTGGGAGCAGGAGATCGCAGGTTCGAGTCCTGTCGCCCCGACGTACTTTCCGACACATCGATGAGGAGACAGACCTGTGAAGAGCGCCGTCGAGACCTTGAGCCCGACCCGGGCCAAGCTGACCGTCGAGGTGCCCTTCGAGGAGCTCAAGCCGAGCCTCGACGCGGCGTACAAGAAGATTGCCCAGCAGATCAACGTGCCCGGCTTCCGCCGCGGCAAGGTGCCACCGGCAGTCATCGACCGCCAGGTCGGCCGGAACGTCGTCCTCGACGAGGCGATCAACGAGGTCCTGCCGCAGAAGTACATCGAGGCCTTGCAGTCCAACTCGCTCGAGCCCCTGGCCCAGCCGGAGATCGAGGTGACGAAGTTCGAGGACAACGAGGCCCTGGAGTTCACCGCCGAGGTCGACGTCAAGCCCGAGATCGACGTCCCGGAGTACGACGGCCTCGAGGCCGAGGTGGAGGACATCGAGATCACCGACGCCGACGTCGACGAGCAGGTCAAGGCCCTCCGTGAGCGGTTCGCCTCGCTCCACGACGTCGACCGCGCAGCCGCCGACGGCGACTTCGTGGTCCTGGACCTGAAGGCCACCCAGGGCGGTGAGCCGGTCGAGGGCGCCGAGGTGACCGGCATGTCCTACCAGGTCGGTCGCGGCGGGATGCTGGACGGGCTGGACGAGGCGCTCGCCGGCATGGCCGCGGGCGAGGAGAAGACCTTCACCTCCCAGCTCGTCGGCGGCGACCTGGTCGGCGAGGACGTCGAGGTCGCGGTGACCGTCTCCCAGGTCCAGGAGCAGGACCTGCCCGAGCTCGACGACGAGTTCGCCCAGATGGCCTCGGAGTTCGACACCACCGACGAGCTGGTCGCGGACGTGCGGGAGCGGCTGGGCCGCGGCAAGCGCCTCGAGCAGGCGGCCGCCGCGCGCGACGCCGTACTCGAGCGGCTGCTGGACAAGGTCGAGGTCCCCCTCCCCGAGACGATGGTCACCGACGAGCTCAACGCCCGCCGCCAGAACATCGAGCAGCAGCTGGCGATGGCCGGCATCACCATGGAGAAGTACCTCGAGGACGAGTCGCAGACCCAGGAGGAGTTCGAGGCCGAGCTCGAGCGCCGGGTCCGCGACGCCGTCACGGCGCAGTTCCTGCTCGACGCGATCGCCAAGGAGAAGGAGTTCGGGGTCGACCAGAGCGAGCTGTCCGAGCACCTGGTGCGCCGGGCCCAGCAGTCCGGCCAGGACCCGCAGGAGTTCGCGAACCACATGTTCGAGCACAACCACATCCCCGACCTGGTGCAGGAGATCCTGCGCGGCAAGGCCCTGGCGGTGGTGGTCGAGTCCGCGACCGTCAAGGACGCCTCGGGCAACGTGGTCGAGCTGGCAGGCCTGCGGCCCGACGGCACCATCGGCGAGCCCGAACCCGAGGGCGAGCCCGACCAGGCGCCGGCCGGCGAAGAGAAGCCAGCCGAAGCCTGACCCACGACGCTGACGCTGACCCGCCCGAAACTTTCGGGCGGGTCAGCGTGTCTCTGAGTGAACGGGCGTTCACTGACTCGTATGGTCGGGCCATGCACGCGGTTGCCGACTCGCCCGGAGCGTCCGGAGGACCCGGGGTCCTCGACGCACTCTCGCTGCTCTCGGAGGTCGCCGACGAGCTCGTCGTGCGCACCGTGCGGGACACCCACGAAGCCCTGCTCGACCGGGTCCAGTCGCTCAGCGGACGCTCGCGGGAGACCTCCACGCTCTCCGAACGCGTCCACCGCGGAATCGCCGGGGCTGTGTACGGCGGCCTCGGTCGCGGCCTGCGCCTCGCGGCGAACGGCCTGGACAAGGTCGCCGACACCGGCATCGGGCCGAGGCTGGAGGACGATCGCCGGGGTCGCTTCGTGAACTCGGCGGTCAACGGCCTGATCGGGGACCGGCTGGTGCGTGAGCGCCCCCGGCTGGCCATCCCCATGGGGGTGCGGGCGGGCGGCCGCGACGTACCGCTCGAGCCAGATGCGCTCGCCGCGGCCTTCCCGGACGCCAGCGACCGGCTGGTCGTGTTCCTGCACGGGCTCTGCGAGAACGAGTCCTACTGGAACCGGGATCGCGACCGCCTCGGTACGACGTACGGCGAGATGCTGGCGGCCGAGGGCTGGACCCCGGTCTTCCTGCGCGCCAACACCGGTCTTGGCCTGCGCGAGAACGGCGTCGCGCTGACCGCCCTGCTGCAGGACGTGGTCGGTGCGTGGCCGGTGGAGGTCCGGCGGATCGCCCTGGTCGGCCATTCCATGGGCGGCCTGATCATGCGTGCGGCCGGTGCGGTGGCCACCGAGGTCGAGAAGCCCTGGACCGAGCTGGTTTCCGACGTCGTCACGCTCGGGTCCCCCCACCTCGGGGCGCCGATCGCCCGGGGCGTGGGCGAGGGAAGCCGCGGGCTGGGTCGGCTCCCGGAGACTGCGGCCTTCGGCCGGATCCTGGACTGGCGCTCCATCGGGGTGCACGACCTGGTCGCCGGTCTGGCCGAGGAGGTCCCACCCTTGCCGCACGCGCGCTACCGGCTGGTCGCGGCCACCGTCACGGCCTCCCCCCGGCACCCTGTCGGGCACGTGGTGGGTGACCTCCTGGTCCGGGTGGAGTCGGCCCGCGGCCGAGACCGGAGGGGCGCGGACCTCTTCCCGGATGCCGAGTTCCTCCACGTGGGTCGGACCGACCACTTCGGCCTGCTCAACCACCCGGGCGTGCACGCCGCGCTGCGACGCTGGCTGGCCTGAGCGGGCTCTGATCTCGACGCGGCCGTCGAGCGCGGTCGCCGTCCTGCCCACGCTTGCGGGATTTCGACGCGCCCGTCGCGCCCTCGCAAGCTCGGGCGCGGGGCTTGCTCAATCTCACTTCGCCACGCAACGAGCTCGTGCCTCGCTCGCTGCTGCTCAGCGAGCTGGTCGGTGAAATCCGCTGTCCGCGAACAGCACGGGACATTGCGTGGAGTTGTCAGTGGTTCGGGCTAGGGTCGCAGCGTGAACCAGAACTCCAGTCCAGGGATGAACGCCGTCGAGATGAACGGCGGACAGTCGGCGTACGGGCTCGACGACCACATCTACCAGCGGCTCCTGCGCGAGCGGATCGTGTTCCTCGGCTCCGAGGTCCGCGACCAGAACGCCAACGCCATCTGCGCGCAGCTCCTCCTGCTCTCCGCGGAGGACCCCGAGGCCGACATCTTCCTCCACATCAACAGCCCCGGTGGCTCCGTCGACGCCGGCATGGCGATCTACGACACCATGAACTACATCCCCAACGACGTCGCGACGGTCGGGATGGGCCTGGCGGCCTCGATGGGGCAGTTCCTGCTCTGCGCCGGATCCAAGGGCAAGCGCTACGCCCTCCCGCACGCCCGGATCATGATGCACCAGCCGTCGTCCGGCATGGGTGGATCCGCCTCCGACATCAAGATCCAGGCCCAGCAGTCCCTCCACATCAAGAAGGTCCTGCTCGAGCTGATCGCCCAGCACACCGGTCAGGAACTCGACCAGGTCATCAACGACGCCGACCGGGACCGGTGGTTCACCGCCGACCAGGCGCTCGACTACGGCTTCATCGACCAGGTCATCACGAGCGCCCGCGAGGCCGCCGACGAGGGCCGCCCGGCCAGGGCCAAGGACTGAGAGGGACTGAGATGAACTACTACATCCCCCAATGGGAAGAGCGCACCTCCTACGGCTTCCGCCGGATCGACCCCTACGCCAAGCTGTTCGAGGACCGCATCATCTACCTCGGCACCCCCATCTCCGACGACGTCGCCAATGCCGTCATTGCCCAGCTCATGTGCCTGGAGTCGATGAACCCCGACCAGGACCTCCAGATCTACATCAACAGTCCCGGGGGCTCCTTCACGGCGCTGACCGCGATCTACGACACGATGAACTTCATCAAGTGCGACGTGCAGACGGTGTGCATCGGACAGGCTGCCTCGGCGGCCGCGATCCTGCTGGCAGCCGGCTCCCCGGGCAAGCGGCTCGCGCTGCCGAACAGCCGGATCCTCATCCACCAGCCCTACACCGAGGGCACCTTCGGCCAGACCTCCGACATCGAGATCCAGGCCAACGAGATCATCCGGATGCGCGAGCTGCTCGAGAAGATGATCAGCGACCACTCGGGCAGGTCAGTCGAGGAGGTCAGCAAGGACATCGAGCGTGACAAGATCCTGACTGCGGAGGGTGCCGTCGAGTACGGCCTCATCGATGCCGTGGTGGAGTCGCGCAAGGGCACGCCGGCCCTCACATGATCGCCCGCCGAGTTCCTCGTGTCAGCCAGCCAACGGGGCTGGCGCGAGGTACCGTCGGGGAGTTGAGCACGACAAGACGGACCGACCGGAGGATGATCGCCCGTGGCACGAATCGGTGACGGTGGCGACCTGCTGAAGTGTTCCTTCTGCGGGAAGAGTCAGAAGCAGGTCAAGAAGCTCATCGCCGGGCCGGGCGTCTACATCTGCGACGAGTGCATCGACCTCTGCAACGAGATCATCGAGGAAGAGCTCAGTGAGGGCGGCGAGGTCTCCCTCGACGAGCTGCCCAAGCCCAAGGAGATCTTCGAGTTCCTCAACTCCTACGTCATCGGGCAGGAGCACGCCAAGAAGTCGCTCGCCGTGGCGGTCTACAACCACTACAAGCGGGTGCAGGCCGGAATCCAGGCCATCGGCGGTAAGCACAGCAAGGACGAGATCGTCGAGGTCGCCAAGTCCAACATCCTGGTGATCGGTCCGACCGGCTGCGGCAAGACCTATCTCGCGCAGACCCTCGCCCGGATGCTCAACGTCCCGTTCGCGATCGCCGACGCGACCGCTCTGACCGAGGCTGGTTACGTCGGCGAGGACGTCGAGAACATCCTCCTCAAGCTGATCCAGGCGGCCGACTACGACGTCAAGAAGGCCGAGACCGGGATCATCTACATCGACGAGATCGACAAGGTGGCCCGCAAGGCGGAGAACCCCTCGATCACGCGCGACGTCTCCGGTGAGGGTGTTCAGCAGGCGCTGCTGAAGATCATCGAGGGCACGTCCGCCTCGGTGCCTCCGCAGGGTGGGCGCAAGCACCCGCATCAGGAGTTCATCCAGATCGACACCACCAACATCCTGTTCATCGTGGGCGGGGCATTCGCTGGGCTCGAGAACATCGTCGAGCAGCGGGTGGGCAAGAAGACGCTGGGCTTCACGGCCGAGGTCCGGGGCGCCGCGGAACGCGACGCCGACGACCTGCTCGCGCAGGTGCGGCCCGAGGACCTCACCAAGTTCGGCCTGATTCCCGAGTTCATCGGCCGGCTTCCGCTCATCGCGAGCGTCAGCAAGCTCGACGACGAGGCCTTGGTCCAGATCCTCACCGAGCCGCGCAACGCCCTCGTCAAGCAGTATCAACGCCTCTTCGAGCTCGACGGGGTCGAGCTGGAGTTCGACGGCGACGCGGTCGCCGCGATCGCGGAGAAGGCCATGGAGCGGGGCACCGGCGCGCGTGGTCTGCGCTCGATCATCGAGGAGGTTCTCCTCCACGTGATGTACGACGTCCCGTCCCGCGGCGACATCGGCAAGGTCATCGTGACCCGCGAGGTCGTCGTCGACGAGGTGGCACCCACGCTGGTCCCCCGCGAGGCCGAGAAGAAGAAGAAGTCTGCGTGACCGGGGCGACCGGCGAAGTCGGTCGCCCCGTCGTCGCGCGAGGTTGAGCAGCGCGCGACTGAGGCACGAAGGTCGCGGCCGCGCGTGTCGAAACCCTGCCTGACCCCGTCGTTCAATCTTCTAGTACTACGACGATCGTCCACTTGCCGCTGCGTCCCTCCAGGCGAGCACAATCGACGCAACACAGACCTGACCGGTCCGGGTGCGTCCTGGTGGCCGGTTCAGCACAACACCCCTGGAGGGGATCAAGATGAACAAGATCGGTGCCGCAAGGCTCGCGCAGCGGACAGTGCTCGTCATGGCCCTGGGCGTGCCGCTCAGCCTGGCCGCGCTCGGAACCGCCTCCAGCGCTCCGAACTTCTGCCACGGTGAGGTCGTCACCATCACCGGGACCCCGCGGGCCGACGTCATCCGGGGCACGGCCCGCGACGACTCGATCGTCGCTCTCGGCGGCAACGACGTGATTCGTGGCAATGGCGGCAACGACGAGATCTGCGCCGGCCCGGGTGCCGACCGGGCGTACGGCGGTGACGGCCGCGACAAGCTGGACGGCGCCGGAGGCAGCGATCTGCTGGTCGGCGGGGCCGGTAACGACGACCTCCTCGGAGGCTTCGGCCCTGACCGGTTGTTCGGCGGCATCGGCCCCGACGAGCTGCGTGGCGGCCCGGGGCAGGACACTTCCTCCGGTGGACCGGGCAGCGACGACTGCACTGCCGAGCGTCTGGCCGGGTGCGAGTCCCGCTAGGCCAGGCCGTACCAGACAGACCACGATTTCGGCTAGCGGGTAGTTACTTCGGATCATTTTCTTCGAGAAGGTTCCGCGACCCGAAAGTTAAGGGACACTCAAGAGTCAACCACTCGAAAGGTCCCCCCGCCGTGAGTGCTGAGCACCTGCGACCCCTGTTCGCGTTCGTCGTCGTGGCGATCGTGGGCGGGCTGGTGTTCGCGACCTCCTTCCGGGCGCAGGACGTGGTGGACGCGATCCGGGGCGGGGCCTCGGACGTGCTCGCCGGGACCCCACTGCTGCACGACCCCCTCTACGTCGTGGAGGACGGCAGGCGGCTCGACGCCGCTGAAGAGCCCGAGCCGGAGGTCGACCCCTCGGATGATGCGAGCGCCGCGCCAGCCAGCGCCGCGCCCACCGGCACCGTCGACGAAGCGGCCTCCCCGACAGTCAACGTCGCGACGCCGGTTCCGACGCCCGCCGCAGGGAACGACGCCGGAGCCCGCCCAGCGGGCACGGCCGCGCAGGACGGAGACCGCGGCCAGGCTCCCGGCAAGGCAGCCGGCAACGCTCCGGGGGCGCCGAAGGCGCAGGCCACCGGGCCGGGACGCGGACCTGGCGGCGGCGCCGCCCAGGCCGGCGCCAGCGGACCCGGTGGTCCCGCCGTCGGCCACGGATCGGGCGGCCACGGCAAGGGCCACGACAACGGCCAGCACAAGGCCAAGGGTCACGACCGGGCCGGCGCCCACGCCCGCACGGGTGGCGACAACACGGGTCATGGCCAGGCCAACGGCCACGCCAAGTCCGGCAACGGCCACGCGAAGGCGAAGGGCCACGGAAAGTCCGGCCACGGCAAGGCGAAGGGCCACGCCAAGTCCGGCCACGGCAAGGCCAAGGGCCACGCCAAGAACGGCCACGCACGAGGTCACGGCCACCGCTGAGGCCAGCAGCGAGCGGACCAGGTACCGCCCGAGAGCTGGCCAGTCCTAGTTCTGCGGCGTCTCGGCCAGCTCCGCCTCGACGGTGATGCCGTCGGCCTCCGGGTCGGCCCTGAAGCGTCAGCTCGCCGGTGATCTTGCCGGCCTTCCGCAGGTCGTCGGCCGCGGACTCGACGCCGGCGACCTGGTCGGCAGGTCCGGAAATCTCGACACGCGCCAGCTCCGCTCGCATGGAGACCTTGGCCTGCGACTTCGTCCCACGGATCCCGATCAACGCGGCCGCGACGGCGTCCACGATCGCGGGGTCGGCGGCAGCCGCGGCGCCCAGGTCACCGGACACCGGCCACGGGGCACGGTGGATCGACCCCTCCTGCCACCACGACCAGACCTCCTCGGTGACGTACGGGAGGAACGGCGCCAGCAGGCGGAGCTGGACGTGGAGCGCGATGGCGAGGGTGGCCCGAGCCGAGGCGGTCGGGAGACCACCGTCTTCGGCGTACGCGCGCTCCTTGACCAGCTCGAGGTAGTCGTCGCAGAACTCCCAGAACGACTTCTCGGTGACCTCCAGCGCCGTCGTGTAGTCGTAGGCCTCGAACGCCTCGGTGGCGCGCGCGACGACCGTCTCCAGTCGCGCGAGCAGGGCGCAGTCGATGGGCTCGCTCACGGCGAAGTGGTCGAGCGAGCTGGCGCCGACCCCGCCGAGGACGAACTTCGATGCGTTGAGCACCTTCATCGCCAGCCGGCGCCCCACCTTCATCTGGCTCTCGTCGAACGGGGAGTCGAGGCCGGGCCGAGCCATGGCGGCGCGCCAGCGGACGGCGTCCGCGCCGTACTTCGCCAGGACGTCGGACGGGACGACGGCGTTGCCCTTGGACTTCGACATCTTCTTGCGGTCCGGGTCGACGATGAAGCCCGAGATCAGGGCGTGGCGCCACGGGGCGACGTGGTTCTCGTAGTGGGCCCGGACGACCCGGGAGAACAGCCAGGTGCGGATGATGTCGTGGGCGTGGGTGCAGAGGTCCATCGGAAAGACCCGCTGCCACAGGTCGTCGTCGGTCTCCCAACCTCCGGCGATGTGCGGGGTCAGCGACGAGGTGGCCCAGGTGTCCATCACGTCGGGGTCGCCGACGAACCCGCCGGGCTTGCCCCGCTGGTCCTCGGTGTAGCCCTGGGGCGCCCGGGTGGAGGGGTCGAGAGGGAGCTCCTCCTCGCGGGGGAGGAGGGGGTGGTCGTAGTCGGGCTCGCCGTCGTCGTCGAGGGGGTACCAGACCGGGAACGGGATGCCGAAGAAGCGCTGCCGCGAGATCAGCCAGTCGCCGTGGAGGCCGCCGACCCAGTTGTCGTAGCGGTGCTTCATGTGGGCCGGCGCCCACTCGATCTCGGCCCCGCGCTCCTGCATCTCGGCGCGCACGGAGGCGTCGCGGCCGCCGTTGCGGATGTACCACTGCCGGGTCGCCACGATCTCCAGCGGCTTGTCGCCCTTCTCGTAGAAGTTCGCCATCCGCTGGGTCGGAGTCGGTTCGCCCTCGAGGTCGCCGCTCTCCCGGAGCTTGGCGACGATGGCCTCGCGGGCGGAGAACGCCGTCTTGCCCTTGAGCTCTTCGTACGCCGCCGCGGCGGCCTCTCCGGCGAGCCACTCCGGAGTCTCGCGCGACATCCGGCCGTCGCGGCCGATCAGGGTCCGGACGGGGAGGTCGAGCTCGCGCCACCAGATGACGTCGGTGAGGTCGCCGAACGTGCAGCACATCGCGATGCCGGCGCCCTTGTCTTGCTCGGCCAGATGGTGCGCGAGGACCGGGATCTCGACTCCGAACACCGGCGAGGTCACGGTCTGGCCGAACAGGTCGGCGTACCGCTCGTCGTCGGGGTGGGCGATCAGGGCGACCACGCTCGGGATCAGCTCGGGGCGGGTGGTCTCGACGTGGACGGGGGATCCGTCACGCGCGGTGGAAGGCGACCCGGTGGTAGTGGCCGGCGTACTCGCGGGCCTCCAGCTCGGCCTGGGCGACCGCGGTCTGGAAGGTGACGTCCCACAGCGTGGGCGCGTCGGAGAGGTAGGCCTCGCCGCGGGCGAAGTTGCGCAGGAAGGCGACCTGGCTGACCAGCTGCGCCTTCGGGCCGATCGTCGTGTAGTGCTCCTTCCAGTCGACCGACAGGCCGACCGTGCGCCACAGCTCCTCGAAGATCTCCTCGTCCTGCTCGATCAGCTGCTCGCAGAGCTCCACGAAGTTCGGCCGGCTGATCGGGACCTGCCGTCTTGGGGTCGGGCTTCTCGGGTGGGGTGAAGTCGGCGTCGTAGGGCAGCGACGGATCGCAGCGCACCCCGTAGTAGTTCTGCACGCGGCGCTCGGTGGGCAGGCCGTTGTCGTCCCAGCCCATCGGGTAGAACACGGACTTGCCGCGCATCCGCTGGAACCGCGCGATCAGGTCGGTGTGGGTGTAGGAGAAGACGTGGCCGACGTGCAGGCTCCCCGACACGGTCGGCGGGGGAGTGTCGATGGAGTAGACGTTCTCGCGCGGTTGGGAGCGGTCGAACCGGTAGGTGTCCTGCTCCTTCCAGCGCGCCGCCCACGTCTCCTCCAGACCCTCCAGCGCCGGCTTGTCCGGTACGACGACGCCGCGCGGGGCGGGCGGCGTCGGCGTCTGGACAGGCTGCGGCTGGGTGTCGGTCATGCGCGAAATGCTACGGGTGGGCCTGCTACGGCCGCGAACCAGTTCCGGTCAATGCCCGAACGTCTCGACCGAGGTAGTGCGCGTGGGTCATATCCGACCGATTCCGGGACGATGCGGCGAACTACGGGGATGGTGGTCGTGGGACTGGAGATCGGGGAGCCCATGAACACCACCTACGCGACACCGTCGTACCAGACGCTGCTCGGCCACCGGGGCCGTGCGCTGGCCGTCGTACCTGAGCCCTGCCGGCTGGTCGATGGCGTCGAACTGGTGCTGGAGGACCTGTCGACGCCGTGGGAGTACGACGGCGTGAGGACCTTCGAGGCGCGGTTCACCGGACCGGCAGGCCGGCCATTGCAGTCGGACTTCTACCGGCTTCAGAGCGGTGGCGACGTATTCGTGCTGCACCTCGACGCCATCGTGACGGACGCCCGGTTCGTCCACTACGAGGCGGTCCTGACCGAGTCGGTCTCGTCCGGGGCGGCCGTCCTCGCCGGCTGACGTCCGGCACCACTGCGACTGCTGCGGAGGGCTTCTCTAGACTCGACAGGTCATGAGTGAAACCCCTGCCGCGCCACGCCTCGCCGAGACCTTCACCGAGGTCGAGGACGCCCTGCTGTCCCGCTGGCCCGAGACCAGGCTCGAGCCGTCCCTGGACCGGATCCGGGCCTTCACCGAGCTGCTCGGGGAACCGCAACGCTCCTACCCCGTCGTCCACCTGACCGGCACCAACGGCAAGACCTCCACCTCACGGATGATCGACGACTTGTTGCGTGGGCTCGAGCTGCGCACCGGCCGCTTCACCTCGCCCCACGTGGAGCGGATGAACGAGCGGATCTCCCTCGACGGCGAGCCGCTCGACGACGAACAGTTCGTGCGGGCGTTCAACGACGTGGCCCCCTACACCCACCTCGTCGACACCGCCGAGGAGCACCCGCTGTCGTTCTTCGAGACCATCGTCGCAATGGCCTACGCCGCGTTCGCCGACGCTCCGGTCGAGGCGGCCGTGGTCGAGGTCGGGATGGGCGGCTCGTGGGACGCCACCAACGTCGCCGACGCGGCCGTCGCCGTCGTGCTGCCCGTCGCGATCGACCACTCGCGATACCTGGGGACCACGGCGGTCGCCATCGCCGCCGAGAAGGCCGGGATCATCAAGCCTGGCTCGGTGGTGGTCCTGGCCGAGCAAACGCCCGAGGTGGCCGAGGTGTTTCTGGACCGGGCCGCCGAAGTGGGCGCGTCCGTGGTCCGCGAGGGCTCGGAGTTCGGGGTCGTTTCGCGTGTCCCCGCGGTCGGGGGACAGCTGTTGTCGCTGCAGGGTTTGCGGGCGACGTACGACGACGTCTTCCTGCCGCTCTACGGCGCACACCAGGCGCAGAACGCCGCGGTGGCTCTCGCGGCCGTTGAGTCGTTCACCGGCTCACAGCCCCTGGACGCGGAGATCGTCAGGGCGGCGTTCGCCGGGGTGACCTCTCCGGCCCGGCTGGAGATCATCCGCCGCAGTCCGACCATCGTGCTCGACGCCGCCCACAACCCGCACGGCGCCGAAGCCACCGCCGCCGCGTTGGAAGACTCCTTCACGTTCTCCCCGCTCATCGGCGTGATGGGAGTGATGGCCGACAAGGACGCCGAGGGACTGCTGGCCGCCTTCGAGCCGCACCTCGCCCACCTCGTCTGCACCCAGAACTCCACCCACCGGGCGATGCCCGCGGGAGCTCTCGCCGAGGTAGCCCGCGAGGTCTTCGGCGACCAGAGGGTGACCGTCGCGCCACAGCTGGCGGACGCCATCGACCAGGCGGCCACCCTGGCGGAGGCCGGCGCGGTCTTCGGGGGCGGGGTCGGCTCCGGTGCCGTCCTGGTGACGGGCTCGGTGGTCACCGCCGGGGAGGCGCGGACCATGCTGAGGGGACGGTCGTGAGCGAGAGCGAGGCCCGGTCCCCGCGGCGCGGGATGTGCGCCGCCGTCCTCTCGCTGGAGGCGATCACCCTCGGGCTCACGACGCCGGTGATGATCACGCTCACCGACGTCTCCACTCCGGTCGCGCTGGCCCTGGGGCTCGGGCTCGCGGTGGCCTGCCTGCTGCTGGCCGGGCTGCTCCGCTCCGAGTGGGCCTACGGCGCGGGCTGGGCGATCCAGGTCGCGGCGATCGGTCTGGGGTTCCTGGTTCCGATGATGTTCCTGCTCGGCGCGATCTTCGCGCTGCTGTGGGGAACGGCGACCTTCCTGGGACGCAAGATCGAGCGCGAACGCGCCGCGGCGTACGCCGCTCACGAGGCCGACTCCGCCTGACCCGGCGCCCTCATTCCCGGATGAGACTCACCCCACACTCACTGCGCTCGGATTCCGCGGGGACCCGCTGAGCGCACCCTGGTCCTGCTGAAGCCCGACACGGTCCGCCGCGGTCTCGTCGGCGAGGTGACGTCCCGCTTCGAGGCCAAGGGGCTGAGCATCGTCCGGATGGAGCTCCGCACGATCGACGGGGAGCTGGCGGACCGGCACTACGTCGAGCACGTCGAGCGTGACTTCTACCCGCCGCTGCGCGACTTCGTGACCGGCGGCCCGCTGGTGGCCATGGTGCTCGAGGGCGACGAGGCGATCGCGGTGGTGCGGGCGATTGCCGGCGCCACGGACGGGCGCAAGGCGGCTCCCGGCACGATCCGGGGAGACCTGTCGCTGTCCAACCGCGAGAACCTCGTGCACGGATCCGACTCCGCCGAGTCGGCCGAGCGCGAGCTCGCCATCTGGTTCCCGACCTCTGACCTCTGGCGCTCAGAGGGTGACGGCCTCGCTCGCGAGGAGGAGGCCCGCTGGGATGCCCAGCGCCAGCTGCATGGCGAGCCCGACCAGCCGGTCCGAGCCGGTGGTGTGCTCCGGTTCATCTCCGTAGGTGAGGAGACCCAACAGACCGGCGGCAGGTGGGAGCAGCATCAGCCACCAACGCCAGGCCGGTTCGCCCCCGAAGAAGGCGGTGAAGCAGGTGACCGCGTTGTAGAGCGATCCGTAGCCGACGATCGCGCCCAGCACACCGAAGAAAGCGTTCTTCGGCTCGCCGTCGCCCCCTGCCAACCCCATCGCGGTGATAGCGGCGATGCTCGGAACCGACACCAGGGCAACGACCAGCGCCGTCGTGATCAGAACCTCTGACATGAGGGATGACCCTATTGGCAGGGGAACCCTGCTGAGGTCAGATCGGACACGTCCGGATCTGCCTGATCCGGGCCGGCTCCAGGACGTCATACGGGGAGTGCAACCCCTTGCTCCATCCGCATGACGTCGCTCGGCCTACGCCCGGCCCACGCCCGGATCTGTCCGCGATCAGGTGCGTTTCTCTCCGCCGCTGGCGCGTACTGGCCACGTACGTGCTCGTCGAGTCACGCGTTCGGGTGAGACACGCTCATGCCCGCGGGTGCGAGCGCGGCGGAATGGTCATGCCGATGTCCACGATCTCCCGATCAGCCTGGCGCCGTCGACGCCCGGGACCCCAGCAGCAGGTCGCACCGCTCGCGGCACCGCTTCGCCGCCCATCCGAACACGAGTGGCACCGACGAAAGCTGAACTGCCCTGCCCGGGGCTCATGGAGATGCTCTCGCTGGATCACCTCGACTGCTGTGGGTTGACGATGTGGCGACTGCGGGTGCGCTCGACGAGAACGGCCCCGAGCTCTGCTGGCGGCGATGGTCATGCCGCAGCCAGCGAGCTGCCGGGCAAATGGTTTCTGCGCGGCACCGTCGGCGCTGACACTAAGCTCACTGAGAAAACCTGCAGGCCCTCGCGCGGTCAGTGCCAGCTGATAGCCCGCCCCAGGCCCGGGAACGGAACCGAGCGGCGGCAACAGTTTTTGGACTCCTGACAAACGACCCGCACGCAGACTCTGAAGAAAGAGGTGTGTCACGCAGAGCTGCTCAGAGAACGGGAAGCTGTTGACCAGAATAGTCATCGACAAGCCCTCCTGGCGATCGGCGCCGCTTCGCCCAGCCGGACCCATCTCCATCCGACTCTACTGCCAGGACCCGGTCTTCGCCGGCAACCACTCTGGTCGAGGTCACCCTGAACCAGCTGTGACCCCCGCCCGCTCATTGCCGCGATCAGGTGCAGCTCTTCTCCGGGGCACGCCCTTTGCATCGCGCGCTACCGCACCGGGCACGATGTCTGTGTGCCACTCACGATCTCGGTCCTCGCCGACCGGCCTGACCTCGTCCAGGCGATGTGGGACATGCCCAACTCGTGGCCGAGTTCATGCGCCACGATCCGCTCGGCGGTCTGTTCTACGGCAACGTTGAGACGCGGTTCCCCGAGTTCGTCCTCGTCGCCCAGGACGATGCGGGCGAGGTCGTCGCGTGCGCGTACTCCGTCCCGTTCGTGCTCGGCGGCGACCCCCTGCCCGACAACGGATGGGACTTCGTGGTCCGCAACGGTCTGCTGGCCAGCCTCCGCGACCAGGAGCCCGACGCCATCTCCGCTGTCGAGATCGCCGTCCGCCCCGACCGCCAGGGCACGGGTGTCTCCCGGCAGATGCTCGCGGCGATGCGCGACAACGCCGCGCGGCGGGGTTTCGCCGAGCTGGTCGCGCCGGTGCGTCCCAACGGAAAGGCCGACATGCACGAGCCGATGTCGACGTACGCGTCCCGGGTTCGCGACGACGGCCTGCCGGTCGACCCCTGGCTCCGGGTGCACGTCCGGGCGGGCGGCCGCATCGAGAAGGTGGCCCCACGCTCGATGGTCGTGCCCGGCACGCTGGACGAGTGGCGCGAGTGGACCGGGCTGCCGTTCGACGAGACCGGCCCCGTCCTCGTGCCCCAGGCACTCGCCCCGGTGCATTGCGACGTCGAGCATGGCGTCGCGACGTACGTCGAGCCGAACGTGTGGGTCGTGCACCGCACCGGGCACTGAGGACAGGCCGCCGACCGGGGTGTCACCGGCGCGGAATCAGCTCAAAAGCTCGTAAGGAAGTAGAGCACACCGCCAAGGCTGGTGAGGACGCCGAGCATCACGGCCGCACTGCCCAGTGCCCGGGCCCAGGCAGCCTCCGCCGCGTTCGCCGCTTGGAGCGCGACCGCGGTCGCCGCAAACGGCATGAGCGCGATGGCGAGGCCTCCGAACTCCGGCTCGCGCAGCAGGGAGGAGGGCCCGGCGATCAGGTGGTCGAGCACGCCCCACGCGCCGAACAGCAGCGCAACGATGAAGGTGAAGGAGGCGATGATGCGCGCCTCCGCACTGTTGTTCATGTGCGGAGCATAGGGCGGCGACATGCGGGCCGGGTCGAGGGTGTCGGCTGCTCCGCGCGAGTGCCTCGTCTCATCCAACCTGGCTCGCTATCGTCGCGGCCCATGGAGCCCGTTGCGCGCCGGCTGCACCGGCTCGTGGAGCCGATCCACCTGGTCACCTACTTCTCCGACGAACCGGAGGATGCGCTCGAGGCGCTTGGCCTCCGGAACGTCTGGGACTGCTATTTCGCCGGACGGCTGCACCGCTGGGCCGGGTCCCGGCCGAGGTGGTCCATGCGATCTTCTACAACTTCGCCGACGGCGAGGTCGCCCGGCACATCCCGCGCGTCTGGGACATCACCACTCCCGAGGCGGCGCTCGCCGCTCGTGAGCAGGGAAGCGTCGCGGCGCTGAGACGGATCCTCGGCGACCTCGCCGACGCCCCCGGGTCTCGCGCGTGCCGCCGACCTCGCGACAGGGCCGCGACCAGCGCCAGGACGGAGGGGCGGACCATGTACGCCGCACTCCGGGCTCCCCGTCCCCGAGGAGCCGGTGGCCCGGCTCTGGCACGCGGCCACCCTGCTCCGCGAGTACCGCGGGGACGGTCATGTCGCCGCCCTGGTCGGCGCGGGGATCGGCGGGACGGAGGCCCACGTGCTCCACGCCCTTTCCGAGGGGTCACCCGCAGAGAAGTTCGGCAGGGTCCACCACCTCCCCGCGGCCCAGCTGGCCGCGGTGGTGGAGGGGATGCGTGCCCGGGGCCTCATCGACGCCTCCGGTTGGCTCAGTGACCTCCGGCCGGGAGACCAAGGATCGGATCGAGTCGCTCACCGACGACCTCGCGGCACCGGCGTACGACAGCCTGGAGCCGAGCGATCTCGACCAGCTGATCGCGGACCTCGAGCCCATCTCCGCGGCGCTCGACGATGCCGGCTCGCGGTAGGTCCGCCACTACGAGCGCTCGCTGGGACCAACCAGAGCAGTGATGTCAGGCCAGGCGTAGACGCTCTCGGGGAGCAAGTCGCCCTCTTCATCGAAGGTCCGCTGGCCGATCTCGTGGCCACCCATGGCTGCGTAGAACCCACGGGCCGGGAGATTGGCGGTCAGGACCCCGATGTGGAGCATGGTGAAACCGAGCGTGGCCAACTCGCGGGCCGCCGCCTGCAGAAGCCGCCGGCCGATTCCCTCACCCTGACGGTCCGGCAGCACGTACAGGGCATCGATCCGGGCGGTCGAGCCCGACGTGTCGTACTCGGCCTCCGTGCCCAGCACCAGAGCAACGGGATCGCCGGTGTCGTCTTCAGCGACCAGCAGAACGACCCGTGCGTGCTCGCCCTCAGCTCGCTCGGTGAGCAGCCGTGCCCATGCCCGCGCCGACACGTCCGGAGTCCACTCGTCCACACGTTTCCGCCAGGCCGTGTCGGGCATCTGGCCGCGGTGCGCCGAGAGCCACGCCTCCACCATCACGCGCCCCATGGCCGGCGCATCGTCGACCACCGCTGTCCGGATCTTGATCACTCGCCCATCCTCGCTCCCGAACTGGGAACTCACCGAGCGTGTGGTCCTAGAGCGTCTCCGAGCCGCCTTTGATGCTCCATCCGGTGGCAAGCGGCATGAGATCCTCGACGGCCACGCTGCGCACGCCGTCAGGCGTCGGCAGGATGACGCGGATACCCGGGTGGTAGTCGAGCAGAATCTGCCGGTCTCGCCCGCACGGACCGACCGGGCCGCGACCGTGGTTGCCCACGGCGACGATGTGCGTGATCTGCCGGGCGCCTTGCGCACGGGCGGTTCCAAGAGCGACAAGTTCGGCGCAGGGCCCGCCGGTGAAGTGATAGAGATTGACCGCGGCGAAGACGCGACCGTCGTCGGCGCGTACGGCGGCTCCCATGGTGTGGACTCCGTCTTCGCCCGGGCCGGCGTCGGTGCTGGCGTCGATCGTGCGTCTGGCGAGCTCGACCAGCTCGTCCTCGTCGGCCGTGAGTGGGCGGGCGTTGGCAACCACAGACATGCGATCACTATGCCCCGTATGGGCAGCCGGCTCAGCACGCACGGCTGGCCGCTGGCGAACCCGGTGTGGGGAACCAGTGCCAGATGACCGCTGACTGCGCCAGGGTCCACAGCGAGTTGCACACCCAGTAGGCAAGGAGCGCCGCCGGGACGACGCCGCCGGCCACGAGCAGGCCGAGCGCCGAGAGCGCCGGCATCATCTGCTGGGCTATGGCCAAGGCTCGGGCAGGCCGTCGGTGACGGTGTTGGGAGCGACGAAGTACCGCTGGGTGACGAACGTGAGCGTGGCCGCCCCGATGGCCATGCCAGCGACCACGGCGAGGTGCGCTGTTCCCCGCCGAGGTAGCCGCGTTCGGCGAGCGGGACTCCCAACAGCGTGGCGGCACCCAATGACGCCACGAGCTCGGCGTTCATCGCCCCGACCGGCACACCCACGGCCGCTTCGCCAGCAGCTGGTAGAGCGCCACCCAGATCGGCAGCTGTAACAGCATCGGCAGACAGCCGAGTCGTGACATCCCGTGCTCGGCGGCGATGCGGCGACGCTCCTCCATGTGGCGGCGGACGCTGTCGCGGTCCGCGCGGTTGTGTAGCGCTTGGCGAGGTCCTGCAGCTGTGGCCGCGCACGAGCAGAGGCGTGTGCGAGGCGGACGCCGTGGGCGACCAGGGGGAGCGTCGCGACGCGGACCGTGACGACAACGGCGGCGATGCAGAGCAGCCAGGTGGTGCCGGCGGTGGGGTCGGCGCCGACGTAGGTCAGGGCGGCGAGGGCCGCCGCGAGGATGGCAGCGAGTGCATGGGAGAGGGGTTCGAGCAGGGACATGGGTACTCCTGGATGGGTGAAGGGATGGTCGGACCTGAGGGTCGCCGAACGGCGAGGGTCAGACCAGTCCAGGAGCGCGCGGACGGAGCGGGTGGTGCAGGGGGTCGGTGACTCGCCCGGTGAGGATGGCGGCCGCCTCATCAGCCGCGCGCGAGCGCGGTGCCAGCGTCCCGGGCACCGGAGTTACCACGTGGCTGAGGAGAACTGCCACCGCGGCGACGGCCAGCGCCACCGCCAAGAGCACCGCGGCCGTTGGGCCGTCCACCGTCGACGGGAGCAGCGAAGGCACCAGCAGGGTGACCACGCCGCCGACCACGAGAGCGAGCGCCAGCCGGAGACGTGCTCTCGCAGCGCCGGTCATCCGACTCATGTGGCGATGCTACGCCGGTCGAGGGAGTCACAGCGCCGACGCTTTAGCCTTCGTGACATGACCTGGCTCCACGCCGTGATCGATGTCCCGCCTGACCAGCATGCCGGGCAGGCCGACTTCTGGGGACGCGTCCTGGGTTGGCAGGTCGGCGATCCGTGGCCGGACCACCCCGAGCTCAGAAGCTTCGAGCCGCCGCGCGGAACGTCGTACCTCCACCTGCAGGAGATCGACGGCGCTCCACGCGTTCACGTTGATCTGGAGACCAGCGACCCCGACGTCTTCGTCCACCGGGCCGGCGAGCTGGGTGCCAACCTCGTCGGCGAGCATGACCGTTGGCGGACGTTGCGGTCTCCTGGCGGGCTGCCCTTCTGCGTGCTCGAGGTCGGTGAGCACGAGCCGCCGGACCCGGTGACATGGGACGACGGGCACCGCAGCCGGATGGTGCAGGTCTGCATCGATTCGCCGAAGGCGGTCCACGACGGGGAGGTGGCGTTCTGGCGCGCCTTGCTGCCCGGCAGGTGGGTCGGCTCGTCAGCTCCCGAGTTCGCGGGCAAGTGGCACGACGACGCCGGATCGCCCCTGCAGCTGCTCTTCCAGCGCCTCGATGAGCCCGACGGCCCGGTCCGGGCCCACCTCGACCACGGCAGCGACGACCTCCCGTCCGAGGTGCGCCGTCTCCGTGACCTCGGGGCGGACGAGATCGGTCCGGGTCGCGGCTGGCACGCCCTGCGCGATCCTGCGGGCCTGCCCTTCTGCGTCACCGAGAACTCACCGGAGCAGACCCAGCACCGCGACATCGGCTAGATCAGTGGAGCCGATGAGTTTCGGCGCGATCGCCGGTCAGCAGACACAGGCGACCACCCGGGAGGATGACAGCGATGACCGAGACCCAGACCAAGACCGAGACCCGCACCCTTGAGGTCCCCGGCGGGACCGTGCAGTACGACGTCCGCGGCGACCTGCACGCCGACGGACCGCACCGAGTGCTGGTGCTGGCCGGCTATCCGATGGACGCCACCGGCTTCGGGACGCTCGCGTCGTACTTCACCGACCGACCCGTCGTGACCTACGACCCACGCCCGGTCGGACGCAGCACCGGCGCCTACGACGACCGGCCGCTGACGCCGCAGGATCATGCCGAGGACCTGCACCGGGTGATCTCGGCGCTCGGTGTCGGCCCTGTGGACCTGTTCGGCAGCAGTGGCGGTGCGGTCAACGCCCTGGCCCTGGTGGCCCACCACCCCGAGCAAGTGGGCAGCGTGGTCGCACACGAACCGCCGCTCGCCTCCGTGCTGCCCGACCGGGAGCCGCTGTTTGCCGCCTGTACTGACATCTACGACACCTACGAGAGCGCGGGGTTGGGGCCGGCGATGGCGAAGTTCATCGCGCTGGTCCAGCACAAGGGCGAGCTGCCTGCGACCTACGCCGACCAGCCCGCGCCCGACCCGGCCGCCTTCGGGTTGCCGACCGACGATGACGGCTCGCGAGACGACCCGATGCTGGGGCAGAGCATCCGGACCATCCCGCAGTACGAGCCCGACCTCGGTGCGCTGGGCAGCGCGTCGACCAGGATCGTCGTCGCCGCCGGTGTGGAGTCCGAGGGGGAGATGGCCGCCCGAGGGGCCGCTGCCTTCGCGGAGCGGCTGGGCGTCGAGCTGACCATGTTCCCGAGCCACCACGGCGGCTTCCTGGGCGGGGAGTTCGGTCAGCGGGGCGACCCGGACGGGTTCGCCGCCGCGCTCCGGACGGCACTCGACGGCTGAGCGCCCTGGCGCACGAGCCTCCCCGAGGGCCCGCCGGCAGCGGCCGTCCACAGCCGCTGAGCGCCCGGTTTCGGCGACGGGTAGCAGGTGGCAGCCTGTCCGCATGAAGCTCCAACCGCCCAGCGCTCCCCTCGACGCGTTCTTCGCGCCGGTGCGCCGTCGGCACCCCGACGTCGACATCGTCGTCCTGCCGGCCCCACAGGCGACGCCATCGAGGGGGTCCCTCGGCCAGGCGCAGGTGGTCGAGACCCTCGAGCGGGTCACCAGCACCGCCGAACGGCTGGGGGAAGCAGCAGCTCTCGGCGCGCCCACCACGCCCCCGGCCCGGTTGGGCTTCGGGCCGGACGACGGCACCGTCATCGCGTCGGCCCGCGCTGGCGCCACGACCCCGGACGGGCTCGGCGCCCTGGTGGCGCTGCGGGGCCAGCTGGAGCGAGAAGGCTGGCGGGTCCGGCGAGTCCCGGGCGAGGTCGAGCGGTGGTCGGCCACCCGAGGCGAGGTCCGGGTCCAGGCGTCCTACGCCGACGCCACCGGCGCTCTGCTGCTCGAGGTCAGGTCGGAGCCGATGTACGTCGGCCGGGCCCGGGCACGGGAGCTGGTGAGGGGCTGATGGAGGTCGTCCCCCTCTCGGTCGGCCGGGTGTCGCGATCGTGGGACGAGCAGGCCCTCGACGTCTCCGCCGCAGCGGGCCAGATCGGGTCCGCGTCCAGCGGCGGCTTCACGACAGCCGTGGCGGGCGCCGCCTCCCGGTTCACCACCGCCTGGGAGAGACACGCGACCGGGCTCGCCGAGGCGGCCGAAGGCCGGGCGGATGGGCTGCGGACGGTGATCGCCGACTACCTCGCGACCGACCAGGCTGCCGGCTCCGAGCTGCTCGTGCTGGCGAGCTACCTGCGGGAGCAGCGATGAGCACCCCATGGAACTCACTTCGTTCCGCTTCCAACGGGGACCCCGCATGACCACGATCTGGCTGCCGCCGACCCCTCGGTCGGTCCCGCCGCTCCACGTCGACGTCGGTGCGATCCGCACGTTCGCCGCCGACCTGCTCGCCGGTGCCGCGCAGGTCGACGACCTCGGCACGTTCGTCGCCGGCGACGCCCGGATCGGCGACTGGCACGCGCTCGCCGCCACCTCCTACCGCGAGACGATCGCGCCGCTGGGTCGCCGCGCGGATGCCATGTCGCTGGCGCTGCGCTCGGTGTCCCGCCGCTGCGACGCCCACGCCGAGGCGATGGCCGCCCTCGTCGAACGACGTACCACCCTGGCCGGTGAGCGGGAGCACCTGGTGGGGGCCCTCGAGGCTGTGGCCGCCCGCGCG
Organism: uncultured Actinomycetota bacterium; assembly: GCA_963830755.1. Lineage (GTDB taxonomy): Bacteria > Actinomycetota > Actinomycetes > Propionibacteriales > Nocardioidaceae > Nocardioides. Next base: position 52,481 of record CAWHNI010000005.1, read on the forward strand.
CACGCCGCGACCGAGACGGAGGCGGCCGCCGTCCAGGCTGACTGCGACGACCTGCGACGGCGGGTCGAGGCCTTCGAGCACGACCTGAGCGCCTGGTCGGCCGATCTCGCGGCCGAGGAGGCCGCCATGCAGGAGGCGTTCGACCGGGTGCTTCGGCTCGAGCAGGTCGAGGCGCGGTACGGCGGCGTCGCGGACCCGGCCGACGCCGCGCTCGACACCATGCCCGGTCCAGCAGCCTCCCCGGGCGAGGTCAACGCCTGGTGGGACGCCCTCACCCACGAGCAGCAGCAGGCCGTGATCGCGGCTTCGCCCGGCGCCATCGGCAACCGCGACGGCATCCCGTCCTGGGCGCGGGACGAGGCCAACCACGTGGCCCTCGACCGTGACCTCGCCGACTGGCAACACCTCGAGCAGCACGACCTGCTGACCTCGGACGAGGAGCGATGGCTGGAGAACGCCCGCTCCGCCCGCGACGCCATCGACACCATCGAGTCGGGCGTCGACCCGGTCACCCGTGAGCCGGTGATCAGCCAGCTCTACCTCTACGACCCCGCCGCCTTCGACGGCGACGGCGCGGTCGCCGTGGCCGCCGGCAACCTCGACACGGCCGACAACGTCTCGGTCGTCGTCCCCGGGTTCGGCACCGACGGTGAGAGCGCGCCCTACCAGGCTGCGCGGGCCCTGACCCTCTACGAGTCGAGCAGGTTCCTCGGCACTGCCGAGACCAACGCCTCGATGTTCTGGATCGGCTACGACGCCCCCGACAACATGCCCTGGGACGAGGGCTGGGACGCCGCCGGCGTCGTGACCGAGAGCATGGCGACCCGTGGTGGCGAGCGGTTGGCCGACACCCTCGACGGCCTGAGGGAGTCCCGGGACGGCGACCCCGCACACCTGACCGCGATCGGGCACAGCTACGGCTCCACCACGACCGGGCACGCCGCGCACGACCACGGCATCCCCGTCGACGACCTCGTGTTCGTGGGGAGTCCCGGCGTCGGCGGCGACACCGACCACGCGAATGACACCGGCGTCGACACCGACCACGTCTGGGCCGGGCCAACAGCCGCGACCCGATCGCCAACCTCGGCAACCACGGCTGGATCCACGGCGAGACCGTGTTCGGAGCCGGGCTCGGCGATGACCCGACCGAGGACGACTTCGCGGCCAACCGGTTCCGGGCCGAGTCGACCACGCGGGCCGACGACAGCGTGGGACTCGACGCCTTCGACGACCACTCGAAGTACTTCGATCACGACACCGAGGCGCTCTACAACATCAGCCAGATCGTCAACGGCAACTACGATGCCGTCGAGCACGCAGACCACGTCTACGACCCGTTCTACGCCGGCGTGCAGGACCCGGAGTTCGACCGCGAGCCGACCGCCCCTGACACCGACGGGAGATGACCGTGATCCGCACCGTGCTGACCATGGTCCTGCTGGTAGGGCTGGCGGCGTGCGGTCTGCCCGGAGGAGAGGATCAGGTGGACGCCGACGACGCGAGCAAGGCGCTCGAACAGCAACGCGCCGACGTCCGCGAGGCCGCCCGGGAACTGGTGTTCGCTGCGGAGGAGGAGCTGTCCGCCACGACCCGCAACAGCACCAGCGGCTACCGCGGGTGCGAGTCGGCGTTCTCGGAGCAGTTCCGGAACTTCCAGTACCTCGCCCAGGCCCGGGTCGACACCGGCCCCGGCTCTGCCTCCGCCCTCCTGGAGCGGCTGCGCCCTGTGCTCGTGGAGGCCGGATTCACCGTCGAGGACCTGCGCGAGGAGCCGAACGGCTTCACCACGCTGGCGGCCGCCAAGGGGGATCTCTCCGCGTCCTTCGTCCACACCGGCGGTCCGTTCGTCGGACTCGACGTGTCCGGCCCGTGCATCGAGGTGCCCGAGGACCAACGCGAGACCTGGCTCCGCAAGGAGGAGCCCAACCCCGAGATTTTAGCTAGCCGTACGCCTGGCCGCCCCTCGCGTGTCCTCCCGGGGATCGGGCGCCTCCGCTCTTAGGCTCGACGCGGCACGACGCCACAGGGGGCGACGTACCGCCTTCCCCCAGACCCTTCACCGGGCGAGCACCAGCGAGGCATCGGGCATGGCGAATAGCTTCATCGGTCGGGACATGGCCGTGGATCTCGGAACGGCCAACACGTTGGTCTACGTCCGGGGCAAGGGTGTGCTCCTCGACGAGCCCAGTGTCGTGGCGCTCAACGCGAGCACCGGCGAGATCCTCGCGGTCGGACACGAGGCCAAGCGGATGATCGGCCGCACCCCCGACAACATCGCCGCCATCCGGCCGCTCCAGGACGGCGTGATCGCCGACTTCGAGGCGACCGAGCAGATGCTGCGGTTCTTCATCCAGCAGGTCCACCGCAGGCGCTACTTCGCCAAGCCACGGATGGTCGTCTGCGTGCCCAGCGGCATCACCGCCGTGGAGCAGCGGGCGGTCAAGGAGGCCGGCTACCAGGCCGGGGCCCGGCGCGTCTACATCGTCGAGGAGCCGATGGCCGCCGCCATCGGAGCCGGGCTCCCCGTCCACCAGGCAACCGGCAACATGGTCGTCGACGTCGGCGGCGGCACCACCGAGGTCGCCGTCATCTCGCTCGGCGGCATCGTCACCAGCCTCTCGATCCGGACCGCAGGTGACGACCTCGACCAGGCCATCGTCGCCTGGATGAAGAAGGAGTACTCCCTCATGCTGGGGGACCGGACCGCCGAGGAGGTCAAGATGACCCTCGGCTCGGCCTTCCCCCTGCCCGACGAGCCGGAGGCCGAGATCCGCGGCCGCGACATGGTGTCCGGGCTCCCGCGGACCGTCGTCGTGTCCTCCGCCGAGGTCCGGCAGGCGCTGGAGGAGCCGCTGCACGCGATCGTGGACGCGGTCCGGGCGACGCTCGACCAGACCCCGCCCGAGCTCGCCGGCGACATCATGGACCGCGGCATCGTCCTGACCGGGGGCGGCGCGTTGCTGCGCGGCCTCGACGAGCGTCTGCGCCACGAGACCGGGATGCCCGTCCACGTCGCCGAGGAGCCGCTGACCAGCGTGGCCCTGGGCGCCGGCAAGTGCGTGGAGGAGTTCGAGGCGCTCCAGCAGGTGCTGGTCTCGGAGCCGAGGCGGTTCTGATGGCTCTCGACACGCTCGACCGCCGAGGGGGCGGGAGCAGGGCAGTACGTCGGGCCGGCTCAGGACCGACCGACGAGACCGCCGGTGGCGGGCCACCGCCCGGCTCGACGGCCGCGACCGACCTTCCCGGGCGTTGATGGTCGCTCTCCTCCTCGCCTGCGCGACCCTGATCACCCTCGACCATCAAGGTGGCGAGAGCTCGCCGATCGAGCCTGCCCGTCAGGCCGTCGGCGAGGTGTTCGGCCCGGTGGAGACCGCCACCTCGGCCACGGTGCGGCCGTTCATCGCGGTTCCGGGGTGGTTCCGGACCCACGACTCCCTCCGGGGCGATATCAACGAGCTCGAGGCCGAGAATGCGCGCCTGCGCGCCGAGTCCGCGACCTCCAGCTACGACCGCAACCGCCTCGAGGAGTTCGATGGCCTCACCCGGGCCGCCGAGAACCTCGGCTACGCCCTGGTGCCCGCCCGGGTCGTCGGGCTCGGGCCATCCCAGTCCTTCTCGCAGACAGTGACGATCGACGCGGGCTCCCGCGCCGGTGTCCATCCCGACATGACCGTCCTCAACAACGACGGTCTCGTCGGCCGTGTCCTGCGGGTCACCAGCTCGACCGCGACCGTGCTGCTGGTCGTCGACGCCGAGTCGGTGGTCGGCGGCCGGGTGGGCGAGAGCATGGACGTGGGGTTCCTCCACGGCCGCGGGGTCCTCGGCAGCTCCGGCCGGCTCGACCTCGACCTCGCCGACGAGTCCGAGGTGCCGGCCCGGCACGACACCGTCGTCACCTGGGGCAGCGAGAGCGGGGCGCCCTACGTCTCCGGCGTGCCGATCGGCCAGGTCAGCTCGGTCTACAGCAGCCTGCGCGAGACCTCCCAGCGAGCCGTGATCGAGCCGTTCGTCGACTTCGGCTCGCTCGACCTGGTCGGCGTCGTGGTGCCGTCCGGGTCGTCGAGCGACCGCGCGGTCGTCGAGGCAGACGGGAGACTGCGATGACACTCCTGCGGATGTTCGTCGCGTTCCTGGTGGTGTGCTTCGCCCTGGTGCTCCAGGTGTCACTGTTCCCGCACTTCGCCTGGCAGGGGATCGTGCCCAACCTCTGCCTGCTCGTGGTGGTCGGGGCCGCGCTGACCCGTGGTCCGCAGGTCGCCGTCCTCCTGGGCTTCCTCGCCGGCGTCGCGCTGGATCTCGCGCCGCCCGCCGACCACGTCGCCGGCCGGTGGGCGCTCGCCTTGGTGGTCGTCGGCTACGTCGCCGGGCGGGTGCGCCAGGACGTCAAGCCCACTGCCGTCGCCGTCGTCGCGACGGTCGCCGCGTCGTCGTTCATCGGCACCTCCGTCTTCGCCATCACCGGCATGATCCTGCAGGACCCGGTCCTCGACGTCTCGCAGCTGCTGCAGGTGATCCTGGTCGCGGTCCTCTGGGACGTGCTGCTCACGCCGTTCGTGCTGCCGCCCGTGATGACCATGTTCAACCGGCTCCAGCCCGAGCGGGCGACCGCCTGACATGGTGTCGACGAGCTCGAAGAACGGCAGCAGCATCGGGGGACGCAAGGCCCGACTGCGCCTGATCGTCATCCAGGCACTGGTGTTCTCGCTGTTTGCCACCCTCTTCGCCCGCCTCTACTACCTCCAGGTCGTCAGCGGGGCCGAGTACGAAGCGCAGGCCGCCTCTCAGTCCGTGCGGGAGATCGTGGTCCAGCCACAGCGCGGGCTGATCGTCGACGACCAGGGCCGGCCGCTGGTGACCAATCGTCCGTCCTGGGTGATCTCGGTCGACCGGACGATGCTCGGCAAGATGTCGGACCGGCAGCGCAGCCGGCTCCTGGCACGGCTGGGCCGGGCGGTCGGTGAGCCGGCCGCGCGGATCGACAAGCGCCTGGTGACCTGCGGCGATCCGGGCAGCATCGCCGGCACCTGCTGGAACGGCTCGCCCTACCAGCCGGTGCCCGTCGCCCGCGACGTCCGGCAGTCCGTCTCCCTCCGCATCCTCGAGCAGCCGGAGGACTACCCCGCGATCCTCGCCGAACGGGAGACCGTGCGGGCCTACCCGCGCCCCCACGGCATCAACCTCGCCCACGTGCTGGGCTATCTCAGCCCGATCACCGAGTCCGAGTACGACTCCGCCCGGGCCAACGGCGACCGCTCGGTCAACGGCGCCTCGTCGGTGGGTCGCGCCGGCGTCGAGAAGCAGTACGACGAGTGGTTGCGCGGGATGCCCGGCTACCGCAGTGTCGCGGTGGACTCGATGGGTCGGGTGCTCGGCGACGACAGCGAGCTCGCCGGCCAGCCGGGCGACACGCTGGTCACCTCGATCGACGCCAAGGTGCAGGGAGTCGTGGAGCGGCAGCTCGCCCGGACCATCGCGACCGCCCGGCGGACCCCCGACCCGGTGAGCGGCCGCAACTACGTCGCCGACTCGGGTGCTGCCGTGGTCCTGGAGGCCGACACCGGCCGGATCGTGGCCATGGCCAGCCAGCCGACGTACGACCCCTCGGTGTGGGTCGGCGGCATCAGCGAGAAGCAGCTCCGGCGGCTCTACTCCACCAAGGCCGGGACGCCACTGCTGAGCCGGGCGACGCAGGGGCAGTTCGCACCCGGCTCGACGTGGAAGCCGTTCATGACGGCGGGTGCGCTCACGAACGGCTACAGCACCTCCACCCAGCTCAACTGCTCCTCGGGATTCCCGGTCGGCAACCGCGTCTTCAAGAACTACGAGTCCGGCGCCTACGGCTACATCGGGTTCGCCAAGGCGCTCGAGGTGTCGTGCAACACCTTCTTCTACCGGGTCGGCTACGACTTCTGGCGGCGCCTGGGATCCGACGAGGACGACGTCAACGCCCGGGACCCCCTGGTCGAGGAGGCCCAGACCTTCGGGTTCGGCAGCCAGACCGGCATCGACCTCCCGGGCGAGGCGTCGGGCCGGATCGCCGACCGGAAGTGGAAGCTCGCCTACTACAAGTCGATGAAGGACTACTACTGCGACATCTCCCACAAGCCGCAGGACGCGAAGACCAGCGACTTCGTCTACAAGTTCGCCTACGAGTTCTGCCTCGAGGGCTACAAGTACCGGGCCGGAGACGCGGTCAACTTCGCCATCGGCCAGGGCGACACGATCGTGACTCCCCTCCAGCTGGCCCGGGCGTACGCCGCGCTGTCCAACGGCGGCACGCTCTACGCACCGCGCGTCGGCAAGGCCATCGTCTCCCCCCAGGGGACCGTGCTGCACCGGATCAAGCCGAGGGTGAACGGGCACGTCAGGGTGCCCAAGCGGATCATCGACTACATCGACGAGGCTCTCAAGGGCGTCACCCGGATCGGCACCATGTCGTGGCGGATGATCGGCTTCCCCCTGGACAAGGTGAGGGTCAGGTCCAAGACCGGCTCCGCCGAGGTCTACGGGAAGCAGTCCACGTCCTGGGTCGCGTCGTACACCGACGACTACGTCGTGGTGATGATGGTGTCCCAGGGCGGCACCGGTTCCGGCACGTCCGGCCCGGCGATCCGCAAGATCTGGGAGTCGCTCTACGGCATCCGTGCGCTCGACGTCGACCCGGAGCGGGCGGCGATCCCCGGCACCTCCCCGCCCACCCGGCTGCCGAACTTCATGAAGGACGGCTCGATCCTGCCGCCGGGCCGGAGCGGTGACTGATGGCCGCGCTGCGACACCTCCGCCACGCCCGACCCGCCGCCGCCCTGCGCGCCCCGGGGCTCGACTGGCTGCTGATGGTGGCCGTCCTCGCCCTGCTGGTGGTCGGCAGCCTTCTGGTCTGGTCGGCCACGTCGGCGCGCGAGGACCTCACCGGCGGCGACCCCACGGCGTACCTGCGCAAGCAGCTGGTCAACGTCGCGATCGGGGTGGTGCTGATGGTCATGGTGCTGGCCACCGACCACCGCTGGGTGCGGATCCTCGCGCCGCTGGTCTACCTCGCGTCGATCGGCGGGCTGGTGCTCGTGCTCACCAGCGGAACGACGATCAACGGGTCACGCTCGTGGATCCAGCTCGGCGGGATGTCGATCCAGCCGGCGGAGTTCGCGAAGCTGGCCGTGGTGATCGGCATGGCCTTGCTGGTGGCCGAGCGGGCGGAGGCGCGGCGCCGGTACGACGTCACCATGGTGGACGTGGCCGGGATGCTCGTGATCGCCGGCGATCCCGGCCGCCCTGATCATGGCCCAACCCGACCTCGGCACCATGCTCGTGCTGTCGGCCACCGTGTTCGGCGTGATCGCCGCCGCGGGAGCGCCGCGTCGCTGGCTGCTCCTGATGGGCGGTGGCGGCATCGCGGCCGGAGCAGCCGCCGTGGCCGCCGGGGTGCTCAAGGACTACCAGGTCGACCGCTTCCTGGCCTTCACGAACCCCGAGCTCGACCCCCGCGGCGCCGGCTACAACACCGAGCAGGCGCGGATCGCGGTCGGCAACGGCGGACTGTTCGGTCAGGGGCTGTTCGACGGGTCGCAGACCCGCTCCGGATTCGTGCCCGAGCAGCACACCGACTTCATCTTCACGGTCGCGGGCGAGGAGCTGGGACTCGTGGGGGCCGGCGTGCTCATCGCGCTGCTGGGGGTGGTGATCTGGCGAGCCCTGGTCATCGCCTTCCAGACCGACGACACGTTCGGGCGGATCGCGGCGGCCGGGATCGCCTGCTGGTTCGGCTTCCAGGCGTTCCAGAACATCGGGATGTGCCTGGGCATCATGCCGGTCACCGGTGTCCCTCTCCCGTTCGTGTCGTACGGCGGCAGCTCGATGTTCGCGGGCATGCTCGCGGTCGGGCTGCTGCAGAACATCCACCTGCGGTCCACGGCGTCCCTGCCGACCCGGTTCCTCACCACCCAGCCGCGGCTGCTCTCGGTCAGATAGCTCTGCTCAGTGGCACGTCTGGACCAGCCCGGCCGGGGCATAGTGGTCCACAGAGCGCCGGTGTCAAGGTGGAGCGGTGACCCCGTCCGAGCTGCTGAACCAGGCGGTGGATCAGTCCGTCCTCACCGGACACGACGGCAGATCTGGCGCTGGACTGGAGCACGTCCGGCTCGCTGACGGGAGCGAGTACATCATCAAGCGGGTGACCCCCGCCTCCGACCTGACCCTGGCCCTCACCGGCGGCACCGTCGCGCGCGAGTACCTCCTCTGGCAGCTCGGGTGCCCTCGACCGGCTTCCGCCCGGGGTCGGTCACGCCGTGGTGGACGGTTGGGTCGAGGGTGACACGACGGTCATCGTGATGCGACGACCTTGGCGACGAGGTCCTCACCTGGGAGATCGCGGCTCTCGACCGACGAGACCGACTGGGTGCTCGGCCGGGTCGCGGCCATGCACCGACGGTTCCTGGGGAGCCCGCCGCAGGAGGTGGTTCCGCTCGACCGGGTGCTCACCCTCTTCGCACCGGGGCGGATCCGGCGGGCTGGCCGAGGAGGGGAACGAGCTGGCCGGGCTCGCCTGCCGGGGCTGGGAGATCTTCGCCCAGACGGTGCCCGCCGACGTGGCGGGCCCGGTGCTCGTCCTGCTGGAGGACCCCAGCCCGCTGGTCAGCGCGCTCGACGCGGGCCCGGTCACGCTGGCCCACGGGGACCTGGCCACCGTGAACATGGCCGTCGGGACGCCGACACCTGGTGCTGCTCGACTGGGCGCTGGCGACCGCGGCGCCCGGCGCCCTGGACGTCGCCCGGCTGCTGGCCGGCTGCTCGTCGGTGCTCGAGCCCAGCCGTGAGCACGTCCTGGCGACCTACGCCGGCCTGGCCGGGCCGGCGTACGACGACCGCTCGCTGCGGCTGGCCCTGCTGGCGGGCCTGTTGTGGCTGGGCTGGAACAAGGCGCTGGACGCGGCCGAGCATCCCGATCCCGCCAAGCGTGAGCGGGAGCGCCGGGACCTCGACTGGTGGGTCCGTGAAGCCCGGGAAACCCTGGAGAGTGGAGCGCTCTGATGGATCTCAACACGCTGTACCACCGGACGGTCGAGAGCTGGGCGGACCGGGTCAACGCGGTCCGGTCCGACCAGTGGGAGGGCCCGACGCCGTGCCGGGAGTGGACCGTCCGGGACCTGGCCAACCACGTCACCGGGGAGGACCTGTGGACCACCCCGCTGATGCAGGGGAGCACCATCGAGGAGGTGGGGGACCGGTTCGACGGCGACCTGCTCGGCGACGACCCGATCCGGGCCTCGCTCGCCGCCGCGCGCGACGCGATCCGCACGGTGGCCGACGTGCTGCCGCAAGGCGGGACCGTGCACCTGTCCTACGGCGAGGAGCAGATGGACGAGTACGTCCACCAGCTGGCCGCCGACCACCTGGTCCACGGCTGGGACCTCGCGGTGGCGACCGGTGGTGACACGCGGCTGGACCCCGCCCTGGTGCACGAGGTGGCCGCGTGGTTCGCCGACCGCGAGGAGCTGTACCGCGCCGGCGGGGCGATCGGTCCCGCGGCAGCCCCCACCGGAGAACCCCAGGGCGACTTGCTGGCGGCCTTCGGCCGGGATCCGCACTGGGGCCCGAACCACGCCGGTCTGGCCAGGTTCTCGGCCGCCTTCGGCAGCGGCGACGTCGACGCGATCATGGCGCTGATGACCGACGACTGCGTCTTCGAGGCGACCGGACCCGCGCCCGACGGGGTCCGGCACGAGGGTGCCGAAGCGGTGCGCGCGGTGTGGGTGGAGCTGTTCGGCGGGACCGAGGAGCCTGCCTTCACCGAGGAGGAGTCGTTCGTCGCCGGCGACCGGGGCGTGCTCCGCTGGCGCTTCGACTGGGTCGGCGACGACGGGTCTCCGGGCCACGTCCGCGGGGTCGACGTACTGCGGTTCCGCGACGGGCTGGTGTGCGAGAAGTTCTCCTACGTCAAGGGTTGATCTGCCCCCCGGGACTGATTCCGCGAGAAGTCTGCGCACCGGCTGATCGCGACGTACCCTTGGGCGCTGTCCGTCCCCCGACCCCCGAGGTGTTGTCGTCGTGCCCGTTGGTTTCGACCAGCCCGCCCAGCCTGATCAGCTCGACCACCAAAGCGTCTTCCCGCGCCTGGAGCCCAAGCTGCCCGTCCGTGCAGAAGCCGATCCAGTACGTCGGTGGCGAGCTCAACTCGACCATCAAGGACTGGGACGAGGTGGATGTCCGCTGGGCGCTGATGTACCCCGACGCCTACGAGGTCGGCCTGCCCAACCAGGGCGTCCAGATCCTCTACGAGGTGCTCAACGAGCGCGACTGGATCCTGGCCGAGCGCACCTACTCGGTGTGGCCGGACCTCGAGTCGGTCATGCGCGCCGAGGGGATCCCGCAGTTCACCGTCGACAGCCACCGGCCGGTCGGCGCGTTCGACGTGCTGGGCATCAGCTTCTCCACCGAGCTCGGCTACACCAACATGCTCAACGCCCTCGACCTCGCTGGGATCCCGCTCACGGGCGACCGACCGCGGCGACGAGGACCCGATCGTGCTCGCCGGCGGCCACGCCGCCTTCAACCCCGAGCCGATCGCCGACTTCCTGGACGCCGCCGTGCTCGGTGACGGCGAGGAGATCGTGCTCGCGATCTCCGAGGTGATCCGCGAGTGGAAGGCCGAGGACAGGCCCGGCGGGCGCGACGAGCTGCTGCGCCGGCTGGCGGTCAGCGGCAGCGTCTACGTCCCGAAGTTCTACGACGTCACCTACGCCGAGGACGGGCAGATCGAGGCCGTCGTGCCGAACCGGCCCGGCATCCCGTTCCGGGTGCGCAAGCACACGCTGATGGACCTCGACGCGTGGCCCTACCCGGCCAAGCCGCTGGTGCCGCTCGCCGAGACGGTCCACGAGCGCTACTCGGTGGAGATCTTCCGCGGCTGCACCCGCGGCTGCCGCTTCTGCCAGGCCGGCATGATCACCCGCCCGGTTCGCGAGCGGTCGATCGAGGCCATCGGCGACATGGTCGAGAACGGCATCCGCAAGTCCGGCTTCGAGGAGGTCGGCCTGCTCTCGCTGTCCAGCGCCGACCACACCGAGATCGGCGAGGTCGCGAAGGGACTGGCCGACCGCTACCAGGACTGCAACGTCTCGCTGTCACTGCCGAGCACCCGCGTCGACGCCTTCAACATCACCCTGGCCAACGAGTTCTCCCGCAACGGCCGGCGCTCCGGGCTGACCTTCGCCCCGGAGGGCGGCTCGGAGCGGATGCGCAAGGTGATCAACAAGATGGTCACCGAGGAGGACCTGATCCGCACCGTCGCCACGGCGTACTCCCACGGCTGGCGCCAGGTGAAGCTCTACTTCATGTGCGGCCTGCCCACCGAGACCGACGAGGACGTCCTGGCCATCGCCGACCTGGCCAAGAAGGTGATCGCCAAGGGGCGCGAGGTCTCCGGCCGCAACGACATCCGCTGCACGGTCTCGATCGGCGGGTTCGTCCCGAAGCCGCACACGCCGTTCCAGTGGGCCTCCCAGCTCGACCACGAGACCACCGACTCCCGGCTGGAGAAGCTGCGCGACGCGGTCCGCGAGCGACAAGCGCTTCGGCCGCGCGATCGGCTTCCGCTACCACGACGGCAAGCCCGGCAGTCATCGAAGGACTCCTCTCCCGCGGCGACCGCCGCGTCGGCCGGATCATCGAGGAGGTGTGGCGCGACGGCGGACGCTTCGACGGCTGGAGCGAGCACTTCTCCTACGAGCGCTGGGCGAGGCCTGCGAGCGCGGCGCTGGCCGGCACCGGGCTCGACCTGGACTGGTTCACGACCCGCGAGCGGGAGTACGACGAGGTGCTGCCCTGGGACCACCTCGACTCCGGCCTCGACAAGGACTGGCTCTGGGCCGACTGGGAGGACGCGCTCGCCGTCGCCGATGGGGCCGACATCGAGGTCGAGGACTGCCGGTGGACGCCCTGCTACGACTGCGGGGTGTGCCCGGAGATGGACACCGAGATCCAGATCGGCCCCACCGGCCGCGCTGCTGCCGCTCTCGGTCGTCTGACCGGTCCGCGGTCGCGACTGGCTGACTAGACCGGGACTAGAGGTACGCGATCGCCACGGCTCCGTCGTGCCTGGCACCGAGGAGAACGCCGGTGGACCGGTGCGTCGACGTAGAGGTTCGAGGTCGCGCGTTCTCCTCGTGGTTCCAGAAGGACGTCTGAACGCAGCGGCTGACCTGGCTGGCGTTGCACGGAGAGGTGCCGAAGTACCCCGTCGGCATGCTCAACGATGCTAGGTGGTGTTCTGGACGCGGCACTGCCCGTGTTCGCCCCCGAGTCATCCGCGTCGCGAGCCGCAGCGGGTCGCGACGCAGTCGCGGGATCTACGTCGCGAACACCTTCGTGCTCGCTGGACCATCGCAACGCCGGTCTCGGCTCTTCGCTGATCAACGCGTGCACCAGCCACGCCGACGAGCACCGGTTCGCCCGACTAGGTGCTCAGCCCCAGCGAGCGTTCGGTCCCGTTCTACGCCCGCGCCGGGTTCGAGCCCGCGACGTCGCTGATGGTGCGGACCGGCCCCACGGTCTGACCGGACGCGGGGTCGTTCGTGCGCCCGAGGAACTACCTAGGGGGCGTTGTCAGGCACACGACCCGGGTGACGCCGGCGCAACTGGTCCTCGACGTACGCCGGCCGGGCGACGTACCAGCCCACGACGGCCTGCGGCACCGTCAGGGCGATCAGGAACCACAGCGGCGCGGTCCAGCCGCCGGTCGCGCCGTAGAGGGCGCCGACCGTGAACGGACCGAGCGCCGGCAGGAGGTAGCCGGCCGACTGGGTGAAGCCGGACAGCGCGGCGGTCCCGGCGGGCGTGCGTGACCGCAGCCCGATGAGGGTCAGGATCAGCGGGAACGTGCAGGTCCCGGCGCCGACGATGACCGCCCACACGACGGCAAGGTCGTGCGGCGCGAGCATCAGGCCGACGTACGCCACGGGATAGCAGGCCATCACGGCCAGCAGGATCCCGGACTGGTCGTGGCGGCGGGCTGCGGCCGCCGGTAGCCACAGCGAGAGCGGGATGCTGGTGGCCGCGACGAGGCCCACGAGGAGCCCAGCCGACGCGGGGGAGTAGCCCTGGTCGCGCCACAGCTGCGCGAACCACCCGAAGATCGCGTAGGCATGCATGGACTGCAGCCCGAAGAACAGGGCCATGCCCAGACCGAGCCGGGTTCGGGCGACCTCGGAGAGGCTGACGTCGCGGGGGCCGGGGTCGAGATGCCGGTCGTGGCCGATCAGGCGCAGCCAGGGCAGGGCGGCCACGGCTGCGAGGACGCCCCAGACGGCGAGGCCCACCCGCCACCCACCGCCGAGCCTCCGCGATCGGGACCGTGAGCGTCAGCGCACCGGTGAGGCCAAGCGCCAGGGTCGCGGTGTAGAGCGCCGTCACCCGACCGATCCGGTCGGGGAAGTGCAGCTTGACCAGCGACGGCAGCAGCACGTTGGCGACGGCCATCCCGGCCAGCGCCACCATCGACAGCACCAGGAAGGTTCCCGGACCGGGCGCCACGGATCGGGCCGCCAAGCCGACCGCCACGAGCAGGAGTGCGGCGAGTGTCACCCGATGCACGCCCGCCCGCCGGGCGAGCTGCGGGGCGAGCGCCCCGAACCCGGCGAACGCGAGCACCGGCAGCGAGGTGAGGAGCTCCAGCCGTGAGCGTCGACATCGCCAGCCCGTCGCGGACCTCGGCGAGGACGGGCCCCACGCTGACCGCCGCGGGCCGCAGGTTCACCGCCAGCAGGAGCAGCCCGGCGAGAAGCAGCACGCGCGGTCCCAGGTCCTGCCGTCCACCGCTCATGAGGCCCGATCGTCCCAGAACCGGTACCGCAGTCCTTGACAGACCACGGCGACGTCGCAAGCCTTACGGCACCCGCTGTGACACGTGTCACAGGGACCGTGCGGGGGCCCGCACAGGAGTTTCATGCTGACAGCACGAAATCTCGAGGTCGTGTACGACGACGTGGTGCTGGCCCTGCGCGGGGTCAGCCTGAGCGTCCCGGACGGCGAGATCGTCGCGCTGCTCGGCTCCAACGGCGCGGGCAAGACCACCTTGCTCCGGAGCATGACCGGCCTGCTGAAGATCCACGACGCCGAGATCACCAAGGGCAAGGTGACTCTCGACGACCGGCCGCTCACCCGGATGCGTCCGGAGAACATCGTCCGCCAGGGCGTGCGGCAGGTGCTGGAGGGGCGCCGGATCTTCGTCGAGATGACGGTGGAGGACAACCTCCGGATCGGCGCGCACACCGCCCGCCCGGGAGGCTGAAGCAGAACGTCGAACGTGTGTTCTCGCTGTTCCCGATCCTCGCCGACCGTCGCAACAAGATCGCCGGATTCCTGTCCGGCGGTGAGCAGCAGATGCTCGCGATGGGCCGGGCGATGATGTCCAACCCGCGGTTCCTGCTGCTCGACGAGCCGAGCCTTGGCCTCGCGCCGAAGCTGGTGGACCAGGTCCGGGACGTGATCGTGGAGATCAACGCGACCGGCACCGGGGTGCTGCTCGTGGAGCAGAACGCCACGATGGCGCTGAGCATCGCGAGCCGCGGCTATGTCATGGAGACCGGACGGATCGTGCTCGACAAGGCGGCGGACGCCCTGCTGAAGGACGACGACGTCCGGGAGTTCTACCTCGGACTGCACCCCGGGGAGGACGCCGAGGAGCATCGGCGCCGGTCGTTCCGCGACGTCAAGCACTACCGCCGCAAGAAGCGGTGGTCGGCATGACCGGCCCCGACCCGGTGGTCCGGCTCGAGGACGTCCATCTCTCCTTCAAGGGGGTCCGGGCGATCGAAGGGGTGAGCTTCGAGGTCCACCCCGGCGAGCTGTTCGCCATCATCGGGCCCAACGGCGCGGGCAAGACGTCGACGTTCAACGTGCTCTCCGGCGTCTACCGACCGCAGCAGGGCAATGTCGAGCTGCTGGGGGAGAACATCCTCGGGCGCAAGCCGTACGACATCGCCGCGCTGGGTCTGGCCCGTACCTTCCAGAACATCGCGCTCTTCGAGCACCTCACCGTCCTCGACAACCTGATGCTCGGCCGGCACCTGCACATCGGCTACGGCTCCGCGGCCGCGTTCGTCTGGCTCGGGCGGGCGAAGAAGGAGGAGATCGCCCACCGGCGGTTCGTCGAGGAGATCATCGACTTCCTCGAGATCGAGCAGTGGCGCAAGCAGCCCGTCGGCCTCCTGCCATACGGCATCCAGAAGCGCGTCGAGCTCGGCCGGGCGCTGGCGATGGAGCCCAGGCTGCTGCTGCTCGACGAGCCGGTGGCGGGCATGAATCTGGAGGAGACCGAGGACACCGCCCGCTACATCGTCGACATCCGCGACGAGCTGGACATCCCGATCGTGATGGTCGAGCACGACATGGGGCTGGTGATGGACCTCGCTGACCGGGTGATGGTGATGGACTTCGGGGTCCCCATCTGCACCGGTACTCCCGACGAGGTCCAGGGGCACCCCGAGGTGATCCGGGCGTACCTCGGCGAGGAGGCCGCGTCATGACGACGACCCCCGTTTCCAGGATCCGGGACCACGCTGCGGAGATGCCGCAGCGGGTCGCGATGCGGGAGAAGGACTTCGGCATCTGGCAGGAGATGAGCTGGGCCGACTATTGGGACCGGATCCAGCTGGTCGGTCACGCGCTGATCGACCTGGGCATCGAGTCGGGCGACCGGATCGCCATCCACTCCGAAAACCGTCCGGAGTGGCTGCTCGCCGACATGGGTGCGCTGGCGGTTCGGGCGGCCAGCGTCGGCATCTACCCCACCAACCCGGCACGCCGAGGTGCAGTACCTGCTGTCGAACTCCGGCGCGAAGGTCCTCGTGGCCGAGGACCAGGAGCAGGTCGACAAGGCGCTCAGTGTCATCGGGACTGCCCCGACCTCAGGCACATCGTCTACCTCGAGCCGCGCGGGATCCGCGGCCGCTACGACCACGAGGCCCTGATGTCGTGGCAGGAGCTGCTCGAGCGCGGCGAGGCCCACCGCCAGCGCCACCCCGACGCGGTGTCGGAGCGGATGGAGCAGGCGCGGACCGACGACATCGCCACCCTGATCTACACCTCGGGCACGACCGGGCCGCCCAAGGGCGTGATGTTGTCGGTGGCCAACGTGGAGTTCGCCATCGACGTCCTCGTCCACCACGGCGCGTTCACTGACCCGCCGCCCAGCCCCGACGACCTGCTGCTGTCCTACCTCCCGCTCAGCCACGTCGCCGAACGGATCTTCAGCACCTGGTTCAACGCGGCCGCGGGCACCCAGGTCAACTTCGCCGAGTCGATCGAGACCGTGCCGCAGAACCTCCGCGAGGTACAGCCCACCATCCTCTTCGGCGTCCCGCGGATCTGGGAGAAGCTGCTCGCCGGGGTCGAGACGCGACTCAACGGCGCGACCTGGTTCAAGCGTCGGCACAGCAGGTTCTGGCTCGGCGTCGCCGGCCGGATCGGTGATGTCCTGGTCGAGAACGGCGGCAGCCACACCGCCAGGACGCGGTTGCTGTACGGCCTCGGCTGGGTGTTCTGCTTCCGGGCGCTCAAGGAGCGTCTCGGCATGCGTCGGGTCCGGTACGCCGCGTCCGGTGCGGCACCGATCGCCCCCGACGTCCTCAAGTTCTTCATGGGCATCGGCGTCCCCATGCACGAGGTCTACGGGATGACCGAGAACACCGCCGTCGCCACCGGGAACCGCCCGGGCCGGGTCCGTCTCGGCACGGTCGGGGAAGTGCACGACGGCATCGAGGTGAAGGTCGACGATGAGACTGGCGAGATCCTCACCCGGCACCCGGGCACGTTCCTCGGCTACTGGCGCAACGAGGAGGCAACCGCCGCCACCATGACCGAGGACGGCTGGTTGCGGACCGGCGACGTGGGTGAGTGGGTCGAGGGCACGCACCTGAAGATCACCGACCGGATGAAGGACATCATCATCACCGCCGGTGGCAAGAACATCTCCCCGTCGGAGATCGAGAACGCGCTCAAGACCTCGCCGTACATCAAGGAGGCGATGATTGTCGGCGACGGTCGCAAGCACCTCGCCGCCCTGATCGGCATCGAGCTCGACACCGTCGGCGAGTGGGCGCAGCGCCGGCAGATCGGCTACAGCACCTACCACGACCTGTCCGAGAAGCCGGAGGTCGTCGAGCTGGTCGACGGCATCGTGCAGTCGGTCAACGAACGGTTCGCCCAGGTCGAGCAGATCAAGGCGTTCCGACTGCTGCCCAAGGAGCTCGACCACGAGGACGGGGAGCTGACCGCCACCCAGAAGGTCAAGCGCTCGGCCATCGCGGGGGTCTTCGAGGACCTCGTCGAGTCGATGTACCGCGAGAAGCAGGAGGCCCGATGATCGAGTTCCTCGAGTCGGTCCTGCGCGGCCTCGGCCTGGGGTCGGCATACGCGCTGCTGGCCATCGGCTTCGTCATCATCTTCAAGTCCACCGGTGTGGTCAGCTTCGCCCAGCCAGCCATGATGCTCACCGGCGCGGTGGTGGTGAGCTACCTCGTCTCCCCAGGTGGGCTTCTTCGCGGCCCTGGCTCTCGGCGCCCTCGCACTCGCCGGCCTGGCCTGTTCGTGGAGCGGACGGCGATCCGGCCGATGGTGGGGCGACCCGTGTTCGTGGTCGCCATCATCACCATCGGGGTCGACATCGCGATCAGGGTGGTCGCGAACGGCTTCATCGGGCTCGGTGCCCGCCCCATCGGCGAACCCGTGGGGCCTTTCCCGGCTCTCGATCGGCGGGCTGGAGGTGCAGTGGCGCCACATCGCGATGATGGTGACCACGGCGGTGGTCCTCGCCATCCTCTTCTGGTTCTTCCGGTACACGCGCTACGGGCTGGCGATGAGGGCCACCGCTTTCGACCAGGAGGCGGCCCTCACCCAGGGCGTCAACGTCGGCTCCGTGTTCGCCCTGTCGTGGGCGCTGGCGGCCGGCCTGGCCGCCGTGGCCGGTTCGCTGCTGGCCACCGGCACTGGTGTGGACCGGCAGCTGTGGATCATCACCCTGGTCGCGCTGCCAGCGATCATCCTCGGCGGGCTGGACTCCCTGGAGGGGGCGGTGATCGGCGGTCTCGTGGTCGGCGTGGTCGAGTCGCTGGTGGGCACCTACCAGGGTCAGCTCGCTCCGTGGCTCGGCAACAACTTCGCGAGCGTGTCGCCGTACGTCGTGATGCTGCTGGTACTGCTCATCCGCCCCTACGGGCTGTTCGGCACCCCCGAGGTCGAGCGGGTATGAGCACATCCGACGCTGCGCGGGCGCCCGGGGTTCTACCGCAGCTATGCCCAGGACCTGGCCCTCTTCAACACCCGGCCCAAGCTCGTCGGCGTCGCGGCGATCGTGGTCGCTGCCCTGGCGATGCCCTTCATCCTGGGCGACCCGCTGCTCGAGGTCCTCGCGACGGCGTTCGTGCTCGCCATCGGGGCCCTGGGGCTGAACATCGTGACCGGAATGGCCGGACAGGTTCCCTCGGACACGCGTTCTTCCTCGGGGTGGGCGCCTACACCGCAGCGGCGATCTCGGGCGACCCGGCCGAGCCGGAGATCGGCTTCGGCATCACCTTCCTGCCGGTGTGGCTGATCGCGGGCGGGGTCGCCGGCGTTGACCGGCGCGCTGATCGCGCCCCTGGCCACCAGGCTCCGCGGGCTCTACCTCGCCATCGTCACGCTCGGCCTGGTCTTCCTGGGCGAGCACATCTTCAGCGAGTGGAGCGACCTCACCGGCGGCGTGGGGGTGGGTCGAGCGGCGGCCGACCCGGTGATCTTCGGCTACGCCTTCGACGAGGACAGCGCCTTCCTCACCGCCGAGCAGAATCTCTACCTCTTGATGCTGGTGCTGCTGCTGATCTTCGCCCTGCTCGCTCGCAACCTGGCCCGGTCCAAGGTCGGGCGCGCCTTCGCGGCCGTAAGGGACCGGGACGTGGCCGCCGAGATGATGGGTGTCAACCTCGGCCGCACGAAGACTGCTCGCCTTCACGATCTCCTCGTTCTACGCCGGCTGCGCCGGTGGCCTCCTCTACACGATCGTCGGCTTCTTCGACCCGGCCTCCTTCAACCTGCTGCTGTCGGTGCAGTTCATCGCCATGGTGCTCATCGGCGGCGCGGGCACCGTCAGCGGAACGATCATGGGTGCGCTGTTCATCTCGCTCCTGCCCACGCTCACCCGGGAGGTGCCGAACTACGTCCCGTGGATCAGCCAGCAGGTCACCGTCACGCCGAACGTGTTCCAGCTCGAGTCGATCCTCTACGGGCTGCTGATCGTCGTGTTCCTGCTCTTCGAGCCACGCGGACTGTTCGGCATCTGGGTGCGGATCCGGAACTACTGGAAGAGCTGGCCCTTCAGCTATTGACCCAAACAGATGAAAGACAGCAGCCGACAACCCAAGGAGATGTTGATCATGAAGATGCGCAAGACAGGAGCCCTGCTGGCGATCCCCGTCATCGTCCTTGCAGGCTGCCGGGGCGGCGGCGACACAGGAGAGAGCGGCGACATCTCGGCACCCGGGGTGACGTCGGACCCGTGCGAGAACGCCGTCAACGAGGACAACGGCTGCATCTACCTCGGGCAGATCTCCGACCTGACCCAAGGGCCGTTCGCCCCGCTGGGAGTCCCGATCACCGACTCCATGAAGGCCTTCTGGCAGCAGGTCAACGAGGACGGCGGCATCGGCGGCTACGACATCGACGTCGAGACCTACATCCGCGACAACCTCTACAACCCCCAGACGCACAGCCAGGTCTACAACGAGATCGAGCCCGACGTCCTCGCGATCGCGCAGACCCTGGGCTCGCCCACCACCGCGGCCATCCTGGAGAACCTCGAGAGCGACGAGGTGCTCGCGGTTCCGGCCTCGTGGACCTCGGGATGGGAGTTCGAGGACAACATCCTGGAGTCCGGTGCGCCGTACTGCATGGAGGCCATGAACGCCGTTGACTACGCAGTCGCGGAGTCCGATGCACAGAGCGTGATGTCGATCGGGTTCGAGGGCGACTACGGCGGCGACTCCGCCGGCGGCGTCGAGGCAGCAGCCGAGGCCAACGGCATGGACTACGAGAACCTCGAGACCGTGCCCGGCGAGACCGAGCAGGAAGGCGCGATCAGCGCGATCCTGCAGAGCGAGCCGGACCTGGTCGTGCTCGCCGTGAGCCCGACCGAGACCGCCGTGATCGTCGGTGAGACCGCAGCCCGGGGCTACCAGGGCCAGTTCATCGGCATCGGGCCGACCTGGAACCCGGCGCTCCTCGACACCCCCGCGGCCCGAGCGCTGGAGCAGCTGTACCTGCACACCGGTCCGTGGGAGAACTTCAGCGGCGACACCCCGGGCCACCAGGCCATGCGCGACGCAATCGGTGACGTCACGCCCAACGACGGCTACACCGCCGGCTGGGCCTGGTCCTACCCGATGAAGGCAGCGCTGGAGACCTGGCTCGAGGGTGACTTCTCGAAGGACCGGGCCGGCCTGATCGAGGCCGCCGCGTCGCTGGAGACGGTCGACTACGAGGGCATGCTGCCCGAGGAGGCCGGCAACTTCTCCGGCGAGCCCAACGAGACCGTCTTCCGGGAGACCGTCCTCGAGGAGGTCGACCCGCAGGCCCCGACAGGGATGTCCCAGGTCGAGGACTTCACGGCCGGCACCAACGCCTCGGAGTACGAGTTCACCGAGTCCTGCTACGGAGGCTGACCCGCCCGGGTTTCGAAACGCTCGCTCCTCAACCACCGGCTTCAAAGTCGCTGACCTGCCCGAAAGTTTCGGGCGGGTCAGCGTGGGACAATGGACCTGTGCGGCACATCGGCGACGACGAGCGGCGTGCCCGAATCGCCCGTCGCCATGCGCTGGCTCCGACCGCCCGGGTCGCGGATCCCCTGTCCGCGGCTCGGGCCCTCACCGTGCTGCACGCCACCGAGCCGGCGACGGTCTACCTCGCACTGTTCGCGCGGGTGGACGGACTGACGGTCACCGACGTCAACCGGGCGCTCTACGAGGATCGCTCGCTGGTCAAGCAGCTCGCGATGCGGCGCACCCTCTTCGCCTTCCCGCGTGACCTGCTGCCCGCGGCCTGGGGGAGCGCCTCCGCCCGGGTCGCAGACCAGGAACGACGCCGCACGGCGAAGGATGCCGAGCTCGGGGGGCTCGCAGACGATGGCGAGGCATGGCTGAAGGAGGCGCGCGAGGCGGTGCTGGGCCGCCTCGCCGACGGATCTGCGCTGGGTGCCGCCACGCTCCGGACCGAGCTGCCCGTGCTGGAGGGCAAGGTCCTGCTCGGCGGCGGCACGAAGTGGGCGGCCGAGGTGTCGCTGGCTCCCCGCGTGCTCGGCGTGCTCGGAGCCGAGGGACTGATCGTCCGCGGCCGTAACGAGGGCCACTGGCGGGTGTCCCGCCCGGCGTGGACCCTGATGGACCACTGGCTCGGTGAGCAGCCGGAGCCGCTGGGCACGCACGAGGGGTACGCCGAGCTCGTCGTCCGGTGGCTGCGCACCTTCGGGCCCGGGACCGAGACCGACATCGTCTGGTGGCTCGGCGCCACCAAGACGGCGGTACGACGCGCTCTGGCCGACGTGGGGGCGGTCGAGGTCTCGCTGGACGGCGGCGCCACCGGTTGGGTGCTCGCCGACGACGTCGAGCCGGTCGACCCGGAGCCGCCGTGGGCAGCCCTGCTGCCCGTGCTCGACCCGACCACGATGGGCTGGAAGCAGCGGGACTTCTACCTCGACCCCGACCACACGCCGTACCTCTTCGACACCAACGGCAATGCCGGGTCGACCGCGTGGTGGGGCGGCCGGATCGTCGGCTGCTGGGTCCAGGACCAGGACGGTGTGGTGCGGGTGGTGCTCCGGGAGGACCCGGGCGCGGCGGCGCGGGCCGCGCTCGATGTCGAGGCGGAGAGATTGACTGACTTCCTCGACGGCGTACGCGTCAACAGCGTCTACGCGTCCTTGCAGATGAGGTCGGCACTTCTGCCGTGACCGGGCTCAGTCCGGTGTCATGGCGCAGAACTCGTTGCCATCGGGATCCGCCAGAATGGTGTGGCTGATGCCTCCGTCGCCCCTGGCGCGGAGCACCCGGGCGCCGTGCGCGACCAGCGCGTCGACGTCGTGGGTGGTGACATCGATGTGCACGCGGTTCTTCACCGTCTTCGGCTCCGGGACCGGCTCGAAGCAGATCCCGTCGAACGGCGCGTTGGGCACCTTCTCGATCCAGCAGTAACCCTCCTCGTCCTGGCCGACCTCCGCACCGAGCACCTCGCCCCACCACCGCGCGATCGCCAGCATTTCGGCCGGGTCGGCGCTCGAGTCCAGGACCAGCTCGTAGAGCCGTCGCTCGATGGGGGTGTCCCGCACGAAGAGGCAGAACTCCTGGCCGTCCGGGTCGAGCATCACGGTCCAGCGGAAGCTGTCGTCCACCACGGTGGCGCCGGCGGCCAGCGCAGCCTCCAGGCTCTCTGCGTTCACGTCGATGTGCATGCGGTTCTTGACCGTCTTCGGCTCGGGGACGGGATTGACCCAGGCCACGGCCCGCCCGGCGTCGTCATCCAGCCACCAGATCCCGTCGCGGTGCGGGCCTGGCGTCAGGCCGAGCATGCGGCCCCAGAATCGGGCCGCCCCCTCGGCGTCGACGGCATCGATGCACAGGTCCTTGTATGTCGCGAGTGGCACTCCCGCATGCTGGCACACCGCGAGTTCGTGGCAACAGCCCGCGAGAAGTAACCTCCGGGCGTGCCCGACCAGCCCCCGCAACAAGCCCCACCCGTCCAGCGGTTGCGGATCCGCTACGCCAAGCGCGGCCGGCTGCGCTTCACCAGCCACCGTGACTTCAGCCGGGCCTTCGAGCGCGCGGTCTTCCGGGCCCGGATCCCGATGGCCTACTCCTCGGGGTTCAATCCCCACCCCCGGATCTCGTACGCCGGCGCGGCACCGACCGGTTCCGCGAGCGAGGCGGAGTACCTCGAGATCGCCTTGGCCGAGGTCGTGGACCCGGCACGAGTGGCCGAGGACCTGGACGAGGCCCTCCCCGACGGGCTGGACCTGGTCAGCGTCGTGGAGTCGCCCGGCGGCTCGCTCGCCGACCTGTTGCAGGCCAGCACGTGGCAGGTCGACGTCGCTGCCTCACTCGCCGAGACCACGGCGGCGGTCGAGGCGTTCCTCGCGACCGAGTCGGTGCCCGTGCAGCGGATGACGAAGAAGGGGTTGCGCGAGTTCGACTGCCGCGCCGCCGTCGTCTCGCTCTCGGCCCAGGAGGCACCCGCGGGGACCCGGCTGATGGTCGGACTGCGCCACACCGTCCCCGCCGTACGCCCCGACGACGTCCTGACCGGCCTGCGGAGCGTTGCCGCCCTCGAAACCGGCGAGGACCCACGTCTCACCCGACTCGCACAGGGACCGCTCGACGAGGCGACCGGCGACATCGGGGACCCCCTCGGCGACTCGCCCAGCTAATCCACCCAGCTGACTCGCCGGACACGGCGGCCGGATATCGGTGGTGACCGGGATCGGCCTCCGGTGTGCCATACTCGCAAGCGGTTGAGCCGGAGCGGCCCCGCTGCCCCGGATCGACCCGACGACGTTCTCGCCGGTCCCACAGATCAGCATTTCTGAGGTCCGGCATCGCGAGGGCGGGTCGTCGCCAGACCGCGACGCGGCCGGTGCGAGTGAGTGACAGCAGCTCCGCCAAAGATGGCTCTCGACGAGGGCCCAGCGACCGCGGCAGGCGATGGGCCACCTCTCGTCGACGCACACCGCGGAGGGTGTCGCCGCCACCGAAGGCTTGACGCCTGCGCCTGGAAACCGGGCCCCGGCGTACGACAGCCCGGCGCTCGCGCCGGGTCTAGGAGAGCAACATGCTCGAGGACCACCAGTCCAGCGACAACCCCGGCTCCACCCCCAGCGACGCCCCGGCCACGGCCGGGACGGAGCCCGAGAAGAAGCCGGCTGCCAAGAAGGCTGCGGCCAAGACCGCCACACGTAAGACTGCGGCGAAGAAGGCCACCACCAAGAAGACTGCCTCGGCCACGGACCCGCAGACCTCATCGAGCGAGGCATCCTCGCCCGACCCGGTCGAGACCCCGGCGAAGAAGACGGCTGCGAAGAAGTCGACGGCGGCCAAGTCGACGGCGAAGAAGCCCGCCGCGAAGAGGAGCGCGTCCAAGAAGGCCGCGGTCGACGAGGTTCCCCCGTCCACCGCCGATGAGTCCGCAGCCAGCACGCCTGCGGTGCTCTTCCAGGCGCCCGACGTCGCACAGGCCCCGCCGCGCCGTACCCGGAAGGCAGCGTCGGCCGAGGAGGGCAAGGCCGAGGAGAAGCCCGCCAAGGCCAAGGGCACGGCCGAGGACAAGCCCGAGAAGGGCAAGGCCCAGGACAAGGCCTCCAAGAGCAAGGCCGAGGACACGACGGACCAGGGCAAGACCGAGGACGGGCCAGACCAGGCGGACACCGACGACGGTGAGGGCGGAGGCGGCCGTCGCCGTCGCCGTCGGGGCGGTCGCCGGCGGCGCAAGTCGGGCGACGGAGAGAACGACACCGCAGGTCAGGACGACGCGGACAAGTCCGAGGGACCCGCCTCCGACGAGGCCGGAGGCGAGGGCGGCGGCGAGGGCGGCGGCGAGGGCGGCACCTCCCGGCGCCGGCGGCGGCGCCGCCGTTCCGGTGACGAGGGCGACGGCGGTGGTGACGACCCCGCCAACACGGTCACGAAGGTCCGTCAGGGTCGCTCCGCGGAGGACCAGATCACGGCGGTGTCCGGCTCCACCCGGCTGGAGGCGAAGAAGCAGCGTCGCCGCGAGGGCCGCGAGGCCGGACGGCGCCGGGCGCCGATCGTCAGCGAGGCGGAGTTCCTGGCCCGCCGCGAGGCCGTCGAGCGGGTCATGGTGATCCGGCAGCGCGAGGAGCTCACCCAGATCGCCGTGCTCGAGGACAAGGTCCTCGTCGAGCACTACGTCGCCCGCGAGTCCCAGACCTCCTTGATCGGCAACGTCTACCTCGGACGAGTGCAGAACGTCCTGCCCTCGATGGAGGCCGCCTTCATCGACATCGGCAAGGGCCGCAACGCCGTGCTGTACGCCGGTGAGGTGAACTGGTCCGCGCTGGGCCACAAGGACGGACAGCCCCGCAAGATCGAGTCGGTCCTGTCGTCGGGCCAGTCGGTGCTGGTGCAGGTCACCAAGGACCCGGTGGGCCACAAGGGCGCACGGCTGACCAGTCAGATCAGCCTGGCCGGGCGGTTCCTGGTCTACGTGCCCGACGGCACGACCAGCGGCATCTCCCGCAAGCTGCCCGACACCGAGCGCACGCGGCTGAAGACGCTGCTCAAGGAGATCGTCCCCGACACCGCAGGGGTCATCGTCCGGACCGCTGCCGAGGGCGCCAGCGAGGACGAGCTGACCCGTGACGTCGAGCGCCTCAAGGCCCGCTGGGAGGACATCGACGCCAAGGCCAACGGCAAGTCGCCCCAGGCGCTCTACGCCGAGCCCGACCTGACTCTCAAGGTCGTCCGTGACCTGTTCACCGAGGACTTCAAGAAGCTGGTCGTCGAGGGCGAAGACGCCTGGGAGACGGTGCAGCAGTACGTCGCCCACGTGGCGCCCGACCTCGAGGACCGACTCGAGCGTTACGAGGGCGAGTCGGGTTCGTTCTCGACGTACCGGATCGACGAGCAGATCGCCAAGGGGCTCGACCGCAAGGTGTGGCTGCCCTCCGGCGGCTCCCTGATCATCGACCGCACCGAGGCGATGACCGTCGTGGACGTCAACACCGGGAAGTTCACCGGCTCGGGCGGCAACCTCGAGGAGACGGTCACCAAGAACAACCTCGAGGCAGCCGAGGAGATCGTCCGCCAGCTCCGGCTGCGCGACATCGGCGGCATCATCGTCGTCGACTTCATCGACATGGTGCTGGAGTCCAACAGGGATCTGGTGCTGCGCCGGCTGGTGGAGTGCCTCGGCCGGGACCGGACCCGCCACCAGGTCGCCGAGGTCACCTCGCTCGGCCTGGTGCAGATGACCCGCAAGCGGATCGGCACCGGCCTCCTCGAGGCGTTCTCGGAGAACTGCGAGGCCTGCCAGGGCCGAGGCGTCATTCTCCGGGACGTCCCCGTCGAGCCCAAGAAGACCGACGACGCCTCCGCGCGAGGCGGTCGCCGAGGCAAGGGTGGCCGCGGTCGCGGCGACGACAACCGTGGCGGTGGCAACGGTGCCCCGAAGAGCCCGCCGTCGCCGAAGGACGTGGCGGCGATGGCGCGGCCCGAGACGCCGGAGCCCACAGACGCCGAGTCGGTCGAACCGGAGGCGGCGCCGGTCGAGGCGCCCGCAGCCAAGGAGGCCGAGCCGGCGAAGACCCCGGTGGAGGTCGAACCTGCGGAGGCCCCCGAACCCAAGGCCGCCGAGCCGGCGAAGACCCCGGTGGAGGTCGAGCCGGTCGAGGCCCCCGAGCCCCGAAGGCCGAGCCGGTCGAGGCCCCGAGACCGCGAAGGCGCCGAAGGTGGTCACCCGGACCCGGCGCCGCAGCGCCAGCCGCCCGGCGGGCCCCCCGACCGCGACTCAGGCCGGGGACTCCGAGCCCGCGGCCTCGACCGGCGACGTGCTCGCGGAGGAGCCGGCCGCCAGCGGCCAGGTCGGCGCGATCGCGGAGACCGGGCAGGTGGAGCCCGGCACCGTCGACGCCGAGCCGGGCACCGGTGCGTCGATCACGACCGTGGAGCACGTGCCGATCAAGAAGAAGGGGTCGCGCAAGCGCTGACCGGGCCGCCCGGTTTCGAGACGCGTCACGCAGACTCTCGCTCCGCTCGAGTCTGAGTCGACGCTCCTCACCCTTCGCCGCTCATCGCGGGATTCGCGAGCTCACCCCGCGGCGGCTCCGTTTTGCGGGGCGAGCGGACCATCCGTACTATTGATTCTCGGTGCGCTCGCGCGCACCTCTCTGCACGGCATCCCGACTCCCGACCGGAGGCCGAGGCATGCCGCAGACCCGAAGCAACAGTTGAGACGAAGGAGACCGCGGTGTACGCGATCGTGCGCGCAGGCGCCAAGCAGCAGAAGGTTGCCGTAGGCGACGTCATCTCGATCGACAAGGTCGAGACCGGCGTCGGCGAGTCGCTCACCCTGCCGGTCGTCATGGTCGTCGACGGCGACAAGGTCACCGCCACCGGCCTCGACAAGGCGGGCGTGACCGCCGAGGTCCTCGGTGCCGTCAAAGGCCCCAAGATCGTGATCCAGAAGTTCAAGAACAAGACCGGCTACAAGGTCCGCAAGGGCCACCGCCAGAAGTACACGCAGGTCAAGGTCACCGACATCTCTCTCTGAGCCCAGGCTCGAGCAACGAAGGACGAAGACATGGCACACAAGAAGGGCGCGGCCTCGACCAAGAACGGTCGGGACTCCAACTCCCAGCGCCTCGGCGTCAAGCGGTACGGCGGCCAGCTGGTCAACGCCGGCGAGATCATCGTCCGCCAGCGCGGGACCCACTTCCACCCGGGCTCCGGCGTCGGGCGGGGTGGCGACGACACGCTGTTCGCCCTGGTCGGTGGCGCCGTGGAGTTCGGCACCCGTCGCGGTCGCCGCGTCGTGAACATCGTTCCGGGCGAGTGACCTGACGCTCGGCACACACCAGCTTCACCCCAGGGCGTCCCTAGAATCGGGGCGCCCTTCGGCTTCTTGCACCCGACGTTTGGTACCAAACGGCAACTCTGGCCGCCGGATCGTTGCCGTTTGGTACCAAACGGCAAGCATTCCGGCAGCACACAGGAGCACCCCATGGCAGTCCCCACGTTCGTCGACCGGGTGACGCTGCACGTCAGCGCCGGTCGCGGCGGCAACGGGGTGGCCTCGGTGCACCGCGAGAAGTTCAAACCGCTCGGCGGGCCGGACGGTGGCAACGGCGGTCCGGGCGGTTCGGTGATCCTGCGGGTGGATCCCGACATCACCACCCTGGTCGACTACCACCACAGCCCCCGGCGGCGGGCCGAACACGGCGGCCACGGGGCGGGCGGGCACCGCAACGGCGCTCACGGTGGCGACCTGGTGCTGCCGGTCCCGGAGGGCACGGTCGTCTCGGACAGCCGCGGCAAGGTCCTGGCCGACCTGGTGGGTCCCGGAACCGAGATGGTGATCGCCTCCGGTGGCCGCGGCGGGCTCGGCAATGCCGCGCTCGCGAGCGCCAAGCGGAAGGCGCCGGGGTTCGCGTTGCTCGGCGAGCCCGGCGACGAGCTCGACATCGTGCTCGAGCTGAAGGTCGTCGCCGACATCGGGCTGGTCGGCTTCCCGAGCGCCGGCAAGTCGAGCCTGATCGCCGCGATGTCGCGGGCCCGGCCCAAGATCGCGGACTACCCGTTCACCACGCTGGTGCCCAACCTCGGCGTCGTCACCGCCGGGGACACGACCTTCACCGTCGCCGACGTACCCGGCCTGATCGAGGGCGCGAGCGAGGGCCGCGGTCTCGGCCACGACTTCCTCCGGCACATCGAGCGCTGCGCGGCCCTGGTCCACGTGGTCGACACCGCGACCATGGAGCCCGGCCGCAACCCGGTCGAGGACCTCGACGTCATCGAGAACGAGCTCGCCCGGTACGGCGGCCTGGAGGACCGGCCGCGTCTGGTCGCCCTGAACAAGGTCGACGTACCGGACGGGCGCGAGATCGCCGACATGGTGACCGAAGAGCTCCGGGACCGAGGGCTGGAGGTGGTGCCGGTCTCGGCCGCCTCGGGCGAGGGGCTGCGCCAGCTGACCTTTGCCATGGCCCGCGTGGTCGGGGCCGCCCGGCGGGACAGGACGGTCGCCGAGGCGACCCGGATCGTGATGCGCCCGCCGTCGGCCGACGGCGGCGACGACTTCTCGGTCGAGGAGACCGTCGACCCGGCGGCAGGCTCGGAGAACGGGCCTGGCGGGTCGTCGGCGTGAAGCCCGAGCGCTGGGTGCGCCAGACCGACTTCAGCAATGACGAGGCGGTGGGCTTCCTCGCCGACCGGCTCAACCGACTCGGGGTGGAGTCCCGGCTCCTCTCGATGGGCGCCGCGGAGGGCGACACGGTCCTGATCGGCGACCTCGACAACGCCGTCGTCTTCGACTTCCGCCCCGGCATCGACGCGGGCGTCGAGATGCTCGGCCGTCGCGGCGAGGACCAGCGCTTCGACGAGACGCGGCCCGCAGCCCGGCGGCGCCGCGACATCGAGGAGGCGATGCCGGAACGCGCCGAGGGCGAGACCCGCGCCGACGTCGCGCGCCGCCGCGACCGGCCCGACAGCGACCCCGAGGCATGAACACCGACGCCGACCTCCGGGCCGAGGTGGTCGCCGCGCGGCGGGTCGTGGTCAAGGTCGGCTCGTCGTCGCTCACCACCCCGGGCGGCGGCATCGATCCGGCCCGGGTCCGCCGCCTGACCGAGGTGCTGGTGGACGCCCGTTCGAACGGGGCGGAGCTGGTCCTGGTCTCCTCCGGCGCGATTGCGGCCGGGCTCGCCCCGCTCGGCATGAGCCGGCGGCCCCGGGCGCTCGCGGCCCAGCAGGCCGCGGCCTCGGTCGGGCAGGGCTTGCTGGTGCACCGCTACACCGAGGAACTGGCCCGTCGCGGCGTCGTCGCCGGCCAGGTCCTGCTCACCAACGACGACATGACCCGGCGCTCGCACTACCGCAACGCCTACCAGACCTTCGCGAAGCTGCTCGACCTCGGCGTGCTGCCGATCGTCAACGAGAACGACACCGTGGCCACCAGCGAGATCCGGTTCGGCGACAACGACCGGCTCGCGGCGCTGGTCGCCCACCTGGTCCACGCCGACCTGCTGGTCCTGCTCTCCGACGTCGACGGGCTCTACGACGGCGACCCCGCCCGTTCGGGCAGCAACCTCGTGCGGGAGGTGGCCGTCGCCGAGGACCTGGACCGGGTCCGCATCGGCCGAGCGGGCACCGCCGGCGTGGGGACGGGTGGCATGCACACCAAGGTGGAGGCCGCACGGATCGCGACCGGCGCGGGCATCCCGGTCGTTCTCGCCTCCGCCGAGCATGCGTCAGCCGCGCTGGCCGGTGCACCGGTCGGGACCCTCTTCCGTGCCACCGGCCGGCGACGTCCGACCCGGCTGCTCTGGCTGGCCCACGCCACCGAGCCCCGAGGGCAGGTGCTGCTCGACGCGGGCGCCGTACGCGCGATCACGCAGCGGCGGGCGTCCCTGCTCGCCGCCGGGATCACCGGCGTCACCGGCAGGTTCGTGGCCGGAGACCCTGTCGAC
Organism: uncultured Actinomycetota bacterium; assembly: GCA_963830755.1. Taxonomy (GTDB): domain Bacteria; phylum Actinomycetota; class Actinomycetes; order Propionibacteriales; family Nocardioidaceae; genus Nocardioides. Next base: position 82,692 of record CAWHNI010000005.1, read on the forward strand.
CTCGCGGACGCCGAGGGTCGCCCGGTCGCGCGCGGCCTGGTCAACTTCGACGCGGACGAGATCCCCGACCTGATCGGCAGGTCATCCCACGAGCTCAAGCGCGAGCTCGGGGCGGCGTACGAGCGGGAAGTCGTGCACCGCGACGATCTGGTGTTGCTCACGGATCCCGGCTCGTCAGCCGGGTAGGTTCACCCGCATGTGGGGGCGTAGGGCGGTGACACTGCTCCTCGCGCTGCTGCTGGTCCCGGGGATCGTGCTCACCCTGGTCCGGCTCCTGGACCCGTGGGACGGGCGCTGGGTACGGCTGGAGGCGTTCACGCCCTTCGGCATCGCGGCGTACGGCGCCGCCCTGGTCGTCGTGCTGATCCGCTTCGCCATCGCGCGAGGCTGGGCCACCGGCATCGCCGCCGCGGCGGTCGCTGTGGGGCTGGCGCTCCATCTGTCGTGGTTTGCGCCGATGGTCATGGGTGCCAACCCGCCGCCGCGGGCGGGCGCCGACCCGCTGCGGGTGATGGTCGCCAACCTGTACGTGGGCCGGGCCGACGGCCTGGACGTGGTCCGGGCGGCGAGCGAGGAGGACGTCGACGTCCTGGTCGTGACCGAGGTGACCCCGGAAGCGCTCGCCAGGATGGAGCGGGCCGGGCTGGACAGCCTGTTCGGCCACCGGGCGGGCAGGCCCGGCCGGAGCAAGGAGGGGACGATGGTCTTCGCCAACGTCCGGCTCGGCAAGGCCACCCGCCTGGACACGAGCGGGGGCTCGTGGCGGGTGCCCATGGGCCACGCACACCCTTTTCGCGGTCCACCCCGGGCGCCCATCGACATCGCGAAGTGGCGTCGCGACCACTACGTGATCCGGGCCGCGGTGACCGACGAGCAGCCGGACCTCGTGGTCGGCGACTTCAATGCGACCCCTGACCACCCGCCGATGCGGGCCCTGGCCGACGCGGGCTACCGCTCGGCCTCGGAGCTCGCCAACGAGGGATGGCAGCCCACCTGGCCGGCAGCCGCCGGGGCATCGGTGCTCGGCGTCTCGGTCCCGAACGTGGTGGCCATCGACCACGTCCTGGTCGGTCCTTCCTTCGCCGCGCTCAGCACGCACACGATCGACATCCCCGAGAGCGACCACCGCGCGCTGGTGGCTGAGCTGGCGGCCGAAGTGAGGGAGCCGCTCGACCGCACGCCGGAGGAGGTGACGGAAGACGAGGAGTTCTTCGCGCTCTACGGCGCCTGGGAACCGCTCGACCCGCCCGGCGTCGCCGAGTTCATGTCCGGCTTCGAACGACCATGGTGGATCGTCGGCGGCTGGGCGATCGAGGCCTTCACCGGCGTGCTCCGCGAGCACGAGGACGTCGACCTGTCGATCCTCGCGTGCGACATCCCAGCCCTGCGCGAGCACGTCGGTGAGCGCTGGCACCTCTGGAGCAACCACGGCGGCACGCTCCGGCCGCTGAACGACAAGCATCCCGAGGTGCTCGACGTCCGGAGCCAGATCTGGGTGCGGGCGAGCGCGCAGCACCCCTGGATCATCGACCTCCCCATCACCCCCGACCGGGACGGCCTGTGGACCAGCAAGCGGATGCCGGACCACGTGGTGCCGCTCGAGGAGGCGACGTGGGTCGCCGCCGACGGGATCCGCTACCAGAACCCCGAGATCGTCCTGCTGTTCAAGGCGGTGCTGCACCGGCCCAAGGACGACCGCGACCTCGCCCGCACCTGGCCGCTGCTCGCACCCGACCGGCAGGCCTGGCTGCGCGACGCCGTACGACGCCTCTATCCGGACCACCCCTGGCTGCCCGGCTTCGACCGGCACCTGGCGCCGTACGCTTAGACGGCCATGACCGTGTACCTCGACCACGCCGCAACCACGCCGATGCTGCCGGCGGCGGTCGAGGCGATGACCGCGCGACTGGCCGACGGTCGGCAACCCGAGCTCCCTGCACGCCTCCGGGCGGCAGGCCCGCCGCGTCGTGGAGGAGTCGCGGGAGAAGATCGCGCAGGCGCTCAACTGCCGCCCCGGCGAGGTGGTGTTCACCTCCGGCGGGACCGAGGCCAACAACCTGGCCCTCAAGGGGTTGTTCTGGGCCCGGCGGGGCGCCGATCCGCGCCGGACCCGCATCCTGAGCACCGCGGTGGAGCACCACGCCGTGCTCGACCCGCTCCACTGGCTCGCCGAGCGCGAGGGCGCCGAGGTCGAGCTGCTGCCGGTCGACGAGCGGGCCCGCCTCGACGTGGCCGCGTTGCGGGAAGCCGTCGAGCGCGACCCCGGCTCGGTCGCCCTGATCTCGGTCATGTGGGCCAACAACGAGGTCGGCACCCTCGAGCCGGTCGGTGACGTGGTCGCGATCGCCGGCCGAGCACGGCATCCCGGTGCACACCGACGCCGTGCAGGCCGTGGGCTCCGTGCCGGTCGACTTCGCCGCGTCAGCGGCGTCGACGCGCTCACGCTGACCGGGCACAAGCTGGGCGGGCCCTTCGGCGTCGGCGCGCTCGTCGTCGGCCGTGAGGTCGACCTGGTCGCCGTTGGTGCACGGCGGTGGCCAGGAGCGCGACATCCGGTCCGGGCACCATCGACACCCCGGCGATCGCCGGGTTCGCCGCCGCCGTCGAGGTGGCCGTGAAGCAGCAGGCCGACCACGCGCGCGCGGGTCGCCGCGCTGCGCGACGACCTGGTGCGCCGGGTGATCGAGGTCGTGCCCGACGCCCACCTGCACGGACCGCAGCCCGACGAGAGCCAGGGACGGCTGCCCGGGCAACGCCCACCTCGGCTTCCCCGACTGCGAGGGCGACTCGCTGCTGATGCTGCTCGACGCCCGCGGGATCGAGTGCTCGACCGGCTCGGCGTGCTCGGCCGGCGTGCCCCAGCCCTCGCACGTCCTGCTCGCGATGGGCTGCACCGACGAGGCCGGCCCGGCACTCGCTGCGCTTCTCGCTCGGCCACACCAGCACCGCGGCCGACGTCGACGCCCTGGTGGAGGCGATCGGACCCGTCGTCGAACGCGCGAGGACCACCCAACGATGAGGGTCATCGCTGCCATGTCCGGCGGCGTCGACTCCGCGGTCGCTGCGGCCCGCGCGGTCGAGGCCGGCCACGACGTCACCGGCATCCACCTCGCCCTGTCCCGCAACCCGCAGTCCTACCGCTCCGGGGCCCGCGGCTGCTGCACCATCGAGGACAGCAACGACGCCCGCCGCGCCGCCGACGTGATCGGCATCCCGTTCTACGTCTGGGACCTCAGCGACCGCTTCCACGAGGACGTCGTCGAGGACTTCATGGGCGAGTACGCCGCCGGCCGGACGCCCAACCCCTGCCTGCGCTGCAACGAGAAGATCAAGTTCGCGGCCGTGCTCGACCGGGCGCTCGCGCTCGGCTTCGACGCCGTCGCCACCGGCCACTACGCCCAGCTGCGCACCGGACCCGACGGGCTGATCGAGATGCACCGGGCGGTCGACGCCGGCAAGGACCAGTCCTACGTGCTCGGCGTGCTCGACCAGGAGCAGCTGCGCCCACTCGCTGTTCCCGCTCGGCGACTCGACCAAGCCCGACGTACGCGCGGGAGGCCGAGCGGCGCGGGCTGCTGGTCGCCGACAAGCCGGACAGCCACGACATCTGCTTCGTCGCCGACGGCGACAACGCCGGCTGGCTGCGCGAGAAGCTCGGCGACCGGGCGCCCAACCACGGCGGCGACGATCGTCGACTCGGCGACCGGCGAGGTGCTCGGCCGCCACGACGGCACCTACGGCTTCACGATCGGCCAGCGCAAGGGGCTGCGGCTCGGGCGCCCCGCCCCCGACGGCCGAGCCGCGCTTCGTGCTCGACATCGAGCCGGTCTCCGGCACCGTCACCGTCGGGCCCCGCGACCGGGCTGGCCGTCGACCGGATCACCGGCGTCCGGCCGCGCTGGTGCGGCACGGTCCCGTCGCGGCTCGAGGGCACCGTCCAGCTGCGGGCGCACGGCGAGCGAGCACCGCGCGGTCGTCTCGGTGCGACGGCGACGAGGTCGACGATCGAGCTGCTCGACCCGGCCGAGGGCATCGCGCCCGGCCAGGCCGCGGTGGTCTACGACGGCACCCGGGTCGTCGGGTCGGCGACGATCAGCGCGACGCAGCGGGTCGGCGCGGCCTGGGGAACGAGTGACGGTCGCGACCGGCGTCGGGTCGATGCCCGGCGACGACGACGCGGCGTACGCCGAAGCCGTGCGGACCGTGCTCGGCGAGCTGCCGGACCTGCCCCACCTGCCCGAGCTTCCCGGCCGCGGTGCCGGCGCCACCATGACCGGCCGCGCCCTCGCCATCGTCAGCGAGCTCGGCGCCGACCTGCAGCCGGCCGGCTGGCGGCTCACCGACGCCCCGGGCGTCGACCAGCGCCGGGCGCGGAGCCTGCTCGCCCAGGACCTCGACCGGCTGGAGGAGCAGGCGCAGGACATACGAGGGCGACGTTCAAGGTCCAGGTCGCCGGTCCGTGGACGCTGGCGGCCACGGTCGAGAAGCCGCGCGGCGACAAGGTCCTCAGCGACGTCGGCGCCCGACGCGAGCTGGCCCAGGCGCTGGCCGAGGGACTCGCGCGACCATGTGGCCGACGTACGCCGCCGGCTGCGCGGGGTCGACCGGCTGGTGGTGCAGGTGGACGAGCCGGCGCTGGCCGCCGTGCTGGCCGGCAGCGTCCCGACCGCGTCGGGCTTCCACCGGCACCGCAGCGTCGAGCCGCCCGAGGCCTCGACGCCCTGGGCTGGGTCTTCGAGGCGATCACCGAGCGCGGGCGCCGAGCCGTGGGTCCACGCGTGCTGCGGGCGACACGCCGCTCGACCTGCTGCGCGGCGCCGGTGCCCGGGGCCTGTCGGTGGACCTGGCCATGATGTCGGCCGCCGACCACGACACGCTCGCCGAGGCGCTGGAGGCCGGGAGACAGCGTCGTGCTCGGCGTCGTGCCGTCGCGTCGACCCGGCCGTCGCCCCCGAGGACGGGCAGGTGGCCGAGCAGGTGCTGCGCTGGCTGGACATGCTCGGCCTCGACCCCGGACGACGTCGGCGACCGGCTGGTGGTCACGCCCGACGTGCGGCCTGGCCGGGGCGTCGTACGCCTGGGCGCGACAGGCGCTGGCCACGCTGCGCGGTGCCGCGACCCAGGCTCCGCTGACGCACCGAAGCTCCGACCGCGGCTCGCAGGCCCGGGCGCTTCCGACGGGTCGCGTCGAGGGTCACACGATCGGCGCGACCTCGGGCCCGTCGGTGGCGAGCTCCTCGTGCTTCACGTCGAGGAAGATCCAGACCACGAGCGAGGCGGCCAGCATCATCAGCGACGCGATCAGGAACGCGTGGGTCGCGCCCTCGGTGAACGTCGCCTGGAAGCACGCCGCCTCGAGGAAGCGCGCACCCTGGCTCGGTGCCCGGGTCGACCCCGGCCGCCTCGGGCTGAGCTCGGGTCCGACCGAGCGCGACCCGCTCGTTGATGTAGTGCAGCGACACCGTGCTCAGGGTGGCGAGCCCGAGGGCACCGCCGACCTGCTGCATGGTGTTCAGGACGCCCGAGCCGATGCCGGAGTCCTCGGGCCTTGATGTGGTGCACGGCGGTCAAGGTGAGCGGGACGAACGTCAGACCCATGCCGATGGACATCACGATGATCCACGGCAGCAGGTCGGTCACGTAGTTCACCGAGTACCCGGCGGTCGCCTGCGCCGGCCAGCGCAGCCACGACGGCCGACGGCGAGTCGTCGATCGAGAGCCGCGAGAACATGAACAGCGAGAACGACGCCAGCAGCGTGCCGGTGCCCGCGAGGAAGCGCGGGTCGATCCGGCTGGCCAGGTTGGACGCCAGGCCGGCGCCGATCACGATTCCGGCCGAGAACGGCAGGAACGCGAAGCCGGCCTTGAGCGGGCTGTAGCCCACGATCTGCTGCACGAACAGGCTGAGGAAGTAGAACATCGCGAACATGGCCGCCGGGCCGAGCATCATCGCCGCGAAGCTGGCCGCGCGGGTGCGGTTCTTGAAGATGTGCAGCGGCATCAGCGGGTGCTCGGCGCGCGACTCGAGGAACGCGAACAGCGCAAGAAGCACGCCGCCCGCGACCAGGCTGGCGATCGTCCACGGGTCGTCGAACCCGTAGCGGGCGTCGCCGGCCCGGGTGAGCCCGTAGACGATGCCCAGCAGGCCGAACGTGCCGGTCAGCGCGCCGGGGATGTCCATCTCGCCCGGGTGCGACTCCGACTCGTTGAGGAACCGGCGGGCCAGCAGGGCCGCGCCGATGCCGATCGGGACGTTGATCAGGAAGGTCAGCCGCCAGCCGCTCATCTCGATGCCGAAGACGCTGTCGAGCCCGGTCAGCCAGCCGCCCAGGATCAGGCCGACCGCGGCGCCGGCGCCCGACATGGCGGCGTACACCGCGAAGGCCCGGTTGCGTGCCCGGCCCGGCGGGGAACGTCGTGGTGATCAGCGCCAGGGCCGCGGGGGAGGCGAGCGCGGCGCCGAAGCCCTGGAGCGACACGGGACGCGAGCAGCATGGCCTCGGTCTGCGCGACGCCACCGACGAGGGAGGCGATGGCGAAGATGGTGAGTCCGGCGGCGAAGATCCGGCGGCGACCGTAGAGGTCTCCGAGCCGCCCGCCCAGCAGCAGCAGGCCACCGAAGGCCAGCGCGTAGCCGGTGACGATCCACGACAGGTTCGCCTGGGCGATGTCGAGGTCACGGCCGATGTAGGGAAGCGCGATGTTGGTGATCGTGCCGTCCAGCACGACCATCAGCTGCGCGACCGAGATCAGCACCAGCGCCCACCCGAGGTGGAGCTGCTTTCCCGCAGCTCGCTCCTCGGTCCGGGTCGGTTCAGACATGGGGTTCCTCCGTCGTTGACAGTGACTCTGCAGGTAGGGACTCCCGCGAGACCGGTGCGGTCGCGGCGGGGACGATGATCTGGTCGATGACGCGGGTGATGAGATCGGGCGTCGGTCGCTCGCCCAGCACGTAGAAGCGGTGCAGGCAGATGCCCGCGAGCGCCGGCCCGAAGAGGGCGACGTCGAGATCCGGGCGGACCTCGCCGCGGGCCTTGGCCCGCTCGTAGACGACGCGTGACACCTCGACCTTCGGCCCGAGCACCCGACTGCGGAACTCCGCGGCGAACTCCTCGTCGCGGGTCAGCGCGGTCAGAACGCTGGAGAAGGTGCCGAGCGACTTGGCGTCGGCGAGGCCGGCGGCACCGCAGAAGGCCTCGATGAGGTCACCCCGGAAGCTGCCGGTGTCGGGGATCGGGGGCGCCGGCTTCTCGACGAGCAGGGCGTCGATCACCAGGCCGACCTTGGTGTTCCAGCGGCGGTAGAGCGTCGCCTTCGAAGCCCTGGCCCGGGTGGCGACGGCGTCCATGGTGAGCCGGTCGTAGCCGACGTCGGCGAGCACCTCGAGGGTTGCCTCCAGGATCTCGCGCTCGCGGTCGCCCTCGATGCGCGGCCGGACGGCGTGCGCTTCGGTGGGGGTCATGGGCTGCCCTTGCGGATGCGTTGTGGATGGAACGGAACGGTTTCGTTTCATCGAACAGCGTAGGAGCCCATGGCATTCCCGCCAAATCGAACTTTCTTCGCACGGCCCGGGGCGGCGTAACCAGCCCGATGGGGGTGGCCTGAAGGGGCCATTTCGAGGGGGTCGATCGAGCGCAAGACTGTTACCGGCGGACGCCCGACCGTGGGGGCCGGTCGGCAGCGCCGCCCAATTGCCTCGGTAGGAGGCGCGACATGAAACTCACCCGCGAGGAGCTACTGAAGATCGGTCTGCTGGGCGGTGCGGGCCTCGTCGTACCCCTGAGCTACGCGGCCACCACGCAGGCCCTGGCGCTGGACCGTCTCCCGCCGAGCCGGATCCCGGCGCCGTTCCAGGTCCCGCTGGCCATCCCGCCGATCGCCCAGCCCGTACGGCGCGACGCGGGGAACGACTACTACGAGCTGACCATGAAGCGGGCTCTCGTGCCGATCCTGCCCGGCTTCCCCAGGACCGAGATCTTCGGCTACAACGGCATCAGTCCCGGTCCCACCATCGTCGCCGTACTGGGACGGAATTCGGTGGTTCGCCAGATCAACCGGCTGCCCCGCACCAGTCCTTTCGGCCACCTCAACGTTACCTCGGTCCACCTGCATGGCATGGCAGCGGAACCCCCCTATGACGGATGGGCCGACGACGTGACCGAGCCCGGGCAGTACAAGGACTACATCTATCCGAACGACCAGGGCCAGCGGCTGCTGTGGTACCACGACCACGTCGTCCACCACACCGCCCTGAACACCTACATGGGCCTGGCCGGCTTCTACTCGCCCGACCTCAATGACCAGCACGGCTTTGAGTCGGAGCTGCCCGCGGCCGGTACTTCGTCCCCCTGATGCTCCAGGACAAGATCTTCTCCAAGGACGGCCAGTTCATCTTCGACGATGGCGGGGAGCGAAGTCTCTACGGTGACGTGATCCTGGTGAACGGCGCGCCCTGGCCGGTCATGGAGGTCGAGCGGCGCAAGTACGTCCTGGGCTTCCTGAACGCCTCGAACTCCCGCGGTTTCAACCTGGCCCTCAGCTCGGGCGAGCCGTTCACGTTCATCGGCCAGGACGCGGGACTGGGACCCGCCCCGGTGGAGGTGGAGAGCTTCCGGATCGGTCCGGGTGAACGGTACGGCACTGGTGCTGGACTTCGAGCAGCACCGAATCGGAGACCGGATCGTCCTGGAGAACCGTGAGCTCAAGAACAACGAGGACTTCCCCTCGACCCGCCAGGTCATGCGCTTCGACGTGGTCAGCGACGCCACCAACACCGCGAACAACGATGTCCCCGACATCCTGATCCCCGCCACACCCGACCCCGACCATCCTCATGACCCGATGCCGCTGCAGGAATCCGAGGCGGTGCGCGACCAGGGACTTCCGGTTCGAGCGCGACAACGGGTTGTGGACCGTCAACGGCGTGACCTGGGAGGACGGCCGCGTGCGCGCCCACCCGGGGACTCGACGACGTGGAGATCTGGCGGTTCATCAACAACTCCGGCGGCTGGAACCACCCCATCCACGTCCATCTGGTCGACTTCAAGATCCTGGACAGGAACGGCCAGCCTCCCTTCCCCTACGAGGTCGGCCGCAAGGACACGGTGTACCTCGGCGAGGGCGAGACGATTCGGGTCATCGCGAAGTTCGGTCCCCGGGAAGGCAAGTACATGATGCACTGCCACAACACGGTCCACGAGGACCACGACATGATGATCGCCTGGCAGGTCGGCGACGGCGGTGCCGAGCCGATGTCGGTCCCAGCGCGGAACCTGCCCGCGCCCCCTTGTAGGTGGCTCGCGACGGCCTCAGGCGGCCAGCATGGCCAGCGCACCCGAGACCGCCACGTCGTTCCACGACGGCACGCGCCGGAGCATGTAGTGGCCCACCGGACCCATGTCGCGCAGCTCGGCGGAGGAGGCCACACCGCGGGCGCGCTCGACGTACGCCGCGGTCGCGCGGTACGACGTGATGCGGTCGTGCCGGCCGTGTGCGGCGAGGAGGTGCCGGCCGGCCAGGCCCGCGACCCGCTCCCCGGGAGGGAACCAGGGCGCCAGGCCGACGACGCCGACGACCGAGTCGTGGTCGGCCGCGTGGATCGACGTCCGGGCGCCCATGGAGTGGCCGAGCAGGACGACGGGCAGCTCGCCGAGCTCGCGTCGTACCTCCGCCAGGGCCCAGTGGGCGTCCTCGACCGGGCCGTCGCCACCGTTCCACCCGCGGTGCCGGTAGCGCAGCAGCCAGGTGCTCACGCCCGCCTCGTGCGCGCGTCGGGAGATCGCCCACTGCATCGAGCGGCAGCGCTGCCAGGAGGCACTCCGGCCGTCGACGACCTGTCGGGAGTGGTCCTTGCCGCCGTGCAGCATCAGGATCACACGCGCGCGGTGGGGCCGCGGCGTCGGACCTCGACAACACCGGCCTTGTCACGCCCACCTCCACCGCACCCATGGCTTGTTGTTCGGAGGCCTCAGGGTGCCAGATGGGGACGACTCGCGGTGTCGGTCCGACCGGGCAAGATGTGACCCATGGATGCACCCCAGGCGGCCCCGGCCGAGGCGCGTGACCAGCACCAGGAGCTGAGCGAGCAGATCGAGGATGCGCGCTGGCGTTACTTCGTGCTCGACCAGCCCACCCTCTCCGACGCCGACTACGACCAGCGGTTGCGCCGGCTCCAGGCGCTGGAGGAGCGAGTTCCCCGAGCTGCGCACGCCCGACTCGCCGACCCAGAAGGTCGGCGGAGCGGTGTCGACCGAGTTCACCGCGGTCGACCACCTGCCGCAGGATGGAGAGCCTCGACAACGCCTTCACCTTCGACGGAGCTCGAGGCGTGGCACGCCCGGCTGGCCCGCGACGGGGTGACCGACCCGGACCTGCTGTGCGAGCTGAAGGTCGACGGGCTGGCGATCAACCTGCTCTACGAGAAGGGTCGGCTGGTCCGGGCGCTGACCCGCGGCGACGGCCGCACGGGTGAGGACGTCACTCCCAACGTCAAGACCATCGACTCCGTGCCCCACCGGCTCAAGGCCTCCGACGAGTTCCCCGTCCCCGACCTGATCGAGGTCCGCGGGGAGGTCTTCCTGCCCGTCGAGGCGTTCGAGCGGCTCAACGTGGCGATGACCGAGGCCGGCAAGCCGGTCTTCGCCAACCCGCGCAACGCCGCCGCGGGCTCGCTGCGCCAGAAGGATCCGCGGATCACCGCCACCCGAGCGCTGGGGATGGTCTGCCACGGCATCGGCGAGCGGAAGGGCTTCGAGCCGAAGGCTCAGTCTCATGCCTACGAGGCGCTGGCCGCTTGGGGCCTGCCGACGTCCGACCAGGTCAAGGTGCTCCCGACGCTCGAGGACGTCGAGGGCTTCATCGACAACGCCGGAGAGCGGCGTCACTCGCTGGTCCCCTACGAGATCGACGGGGTGGTCATCAAGGTCGACGACGTGTCCCTGCAGCGGCGGCTGGGCTCCACGAGTCGCGCGCCCCGGTGGGCGATCGCGTTCAAGTACCCGCCCGAGGAGGTCAACGCCAAGCTCCTCTCGATCGCGGTCAACACCGGTCGGACCGGACGGGTGACCCCCTTCGGGGTGATGGAGCCGACCAGGGTGGCCGGATCCACGGTCGAACGGGCCACCCTGCACAACGCCCATGAGGTGAAGCGCAAGGACGTCCGCCCTGGCGACACGGTCGTGCTCCGCAAGGCCGGTGACGTGATCCCCGAGATCGTCGGTCCGGTGCTCGCCCTGCGACCCGAGGGCCTTGACGAGTGGATGATGCCGACCGAGTGCCCGTCCTGCGGGACGACCCTGGTCCAGGAGAAGGAGGGCGACAAGGACCTGCGCTGCCCCAACCACCGCAGGTGCCCCGCGCAGCTGCTCGACCGGGTCTTCCATGTCGCCGGCCGCGGTGCCTTCGACATCGAGGGCCTCGGCTCCGAGGCAGCCCACGCCCTGCTCCAGGCCGGGGTGATCATCGATGAGGGCGACGTCTTCGACCTCGACGAGGCCGCCTTGCTCAAGACCGAGCTCTTCACCCGGGCCGCCAAGAAAGCCGAGGGGGAGGGCAGGGTTCTCTCCGCCAACGGCCGGCGCCTGCTCGACTACCTCGACCGGGCGAAGACCGTCCCGCTGTGGCGGGTGATCGTCGCCCTCTCGATCCGCCACGTCGGCCCGACCGCGGCCCGGGCGTTGGCCACCAACTTCGGCTCGATGCAGGCCGTCCGGGACGCCTCGGAGGAGCGGCTGGCCGACACGGAAGGCGTCGGGCCGACGATCGCGGCGTCGGTGCGGGCCTGGTTCGACGGCGAGGGTGCCGACTGGCACAACGCGATCGTCGACAAGTGGGCAGCGGCCGGCGTCACCATGGAGGACGAGCGCGACGCGTCGACGCCGCGCACCCTCGAGGGGCTGACGATCGTGGTGACCGGGTCGCTCGACAACTACAGCCGCGACTCGGTCAAGGAGGCGATCGTGACCCGCGGCGGCAAGGCGTCCGGCTCGGTGTCGAAGAAGACCGACTTCGTCGTGGTCGGCGACAACGCCGGCTCCAAGGCCGACAAGGCAGAGCAGCTCGGCGTACGCACCCTCGACGAGGCCGACTTCGAGAAGCTGCTGGCGGGCGGCCCGGACGCCGTTTGACGGGCCAGCCGGCCGGTTGTCTAGGGTGGCCGGAATGTCCGGGAAGCGAGCCAAGCCGTCGCCGTGGCGGTTCCTGCGCGCCGCGCCGGTGGTGGTCATCGCCGTCGTCGTCTGGGTGCTGATCGGCTTCTTCGTGTTGCTCCCGGGCTCCGGCGACGACCAGGCGCATGACTGGGGCGTCGAGCCGATCCCGAGCAGCTCCGACGACGAGGGCAACAGTGAGCGTGACTCCTTCTCGGCCATTTCCCCCGAACCGTCCGCTCCCGGCACGAAGGCCCCGAGTCACCCGACGGCGGAGCCGGAGGACGCAGCCTCCTCGAAGCAGCCGCCCGCGCCCGACCTCACGCTGAGCCGCGCGTCGACGTCGCGGCAGACGCCGACACCGGCTCCGCGGCCGACGAGCGAGGCGCCCTCGCCGGCGCCGACGCAGGCCGCCTCCGGCCACGCGCCGGACGACAACCCGGGCAGGAAGAAGGGCCACGACAAGCCGCACGGCCCGCCGCGCGACAAGCCCTGACCGTGGCTGCCTGAGGGGCCGCGGTAGCCGACTCCTAGGATGTTCTGGCACCCGAACCGACAGGAAGTCCACGCATGCCCGAGCGCCCTTCCGAGCCGGCCGCGGCGATCTCGCGAGACGAGGTCGCGCACCTGGCCGACCTCGCCCGGATCGACCTGTCCGAAGCCGAGCTCGACCACCTCGCCCCGCAGCTGAACGTGATCCTGGAGTCGGTGGCCTCGATCCAGGGCGTCGCCGGTGACGACGTACCCCCGACCTCGCACGCCCTGCCGCTGACCAACGTGTTCCGCGACGACGTGGTCACTCCCGGCCTGACCGCCGAGCAGGCGCTCTCCGGGGCGCCGGAGTCGGAGCAGCAGCGCTTCAGCGTCCCGCGGATCCTGGGGGATGAGCAGTGAGCCTCACGCGCAAGACGGCCGCCGAGCTGGCCAAGTCGCTCGCGTCCGGCGACACCACGTCGGTGGAGATCACCCGCGCCCACCTCGACCGGATCGCCGAGGTCGACGACGCGCTCCATGCCTTCCTCCACGTCGACGAGGAGGGCGCGCTCGCGCAGGCGGCGGCCGCCGACGAACGCCGCGCCGCGGGCAACCCGGCCTCCGCGCTCGACGGTGTGCCGATCGCGGTCAAGGACGTGATGGCCACCAAGGGGCTGCCGACCACCTGCGGGTCCCGGATCCTCGAAGGCTGGGTGCCGCCGTACGACGCGACGGTGGTCGCCCGGGTGCGCGCAGCCGGCCTGCCGATCCTCGGCAAGACCAACATGGACGAGTTCGCGATGGGCTCCTCGACCGAGCACTCCGCCTACGGCCCGACCCGCAACCCGTGGGACCTGGACCGGATCCCCGGCGGCTCCGGCGGCGGGTCGTCGGCCGCGGTGGCGTCGTTCGAGGCTCCGATCGCGCTCGGCACCGACACCGGAGGGTCGATCCGCCAGCCCGGCGCCGTCACCGGCACGGTCGGCATGAAGCCGACGTACGGCGGGGTGTCGCGCTACGGCCTGATCGCGCTCGCCAACTCCCTCGACCAGGCCGGCCCGGTGACGCGGACCGTCCTCGACGCCGCGCTGCTGCACGAGGTGGTCGGTGGCCACGACCCGCTCGACTCCACGAGCATCGACCAGCCGCTGCCCGACCTGGTCGCCGCGGCCCGGCAGGGAGCCTCGGGGACCTGACGGGTGTGCGGATCGGTGTCGTCGCGGAGCTCGGCGGTGAGGGCTACCAGGACGGCGTCCTGGCGCGCTTCCAGGAGTCGGTCGACCTGATGGTCGGGGCCGGCGCCGAGGTGGTCGAGGTGTCGTGCCCCCACTTCGTGCACGCGCTGGCGACCTACTACCTGATCCTGCCCGCCGAGGCGTCCAGCAACCTGGCGCGGTTCGACGCCATGCGCTACGGCCTCCGGGTGCTGCCCGACGGCGTCGAGGCGCCGAGTGCCGAGGAGGTCATGCGCGCCACCCGCGACGCCGGGTTCGGCGAGGAGGTCAAGCGCCGGATCATGCTGGGCACCTACGCGTTGTCCAGCGGCTACTACGACGCCTACTACGGCCAGGCCCAGAAGGTGCGAACTTTGGTCAGCCGTGACTTCGAGGCGGCCTTCGAACGCGCCGACGTCCTGGTCTCGCCCACGGCCCCGACGACGGCGTTCAAGCTGGGGGAGAAGATCGACGACCCGCTGGCGATGTACCTCAACGACCTCGCGACGATCCCCGCCAACCTGTCCGGTGTCCCGGGCATCTCGATTCCCAGCGGTCTCGCCGAGGAGGACGACCTGCCCACCGGCGTCCAGATCCTCGCGCCGGCGCTGGCCGACGACCGGGTCTACCGGGTCGGCGCCGCCCTCGAGACGCTCCTGATCGACAAGTGGGGTGGCCCGCTGCTCGACCGCAACCACGGTCTCGACGCGGTCGATGCCCGGACGGGAGCGCCAGCATGAACACCCCATACGAATGCTCACTTCGTTCCGCTTCGAACGGGGACCCCGCATGAGCGACGACCTGCTCTCCTTCGACGAGGCACTTGAGAAGTTCGATCCCGCCCTCGGCCTCGAGGTGCACGTCGAGCTCAACACCGCCTCGAAGATGTTCTGTGGCTGCCCGACCGGTTTCGGTGCCGAGCCCAACACCCAGGTCTGCCCCACCTGCCTGGGGCTTCCCGGCGCGATGCCCGTCGTCAACGGCAAGGCCGTCGAGTCGGCGATGCGGATCGGGCTCGCCCTCAACTGCGACATTGCCGAGTGGTGTCGTTTCGCGCGCAAGAACTACTTCTACCCGGACATGCCGAAGAACTTCCAGACCTCCCAGTACGACGAGCCGATCGCGTTCGAGGGCTGGACGGAAGTCGAGGTCGACGGCGAGACGTTCCGGATCGAGATCGAGCGCGCCCACATGGAGGAGGACACCGGCAAGTCGCTGCACGTCGGCACGTCCGGCCGCATCCACGGCGCCACCCACTCGCTCGTCGACTACAACCGCGCCGGCATCCCCCTGATCGAGATCGTCACCAAGCCGGTCCTCGGCACTCGCGACAAGGCGCCGCTGGTCGCCAAGGCCTACGTCGCCCAGCTGCGCGACCTGCTCCTCGGCCTCGGCGTCTCCGACGTCCGGATGGAGCAGGGTTCGCTGCGGTGTGACGTCAACCTGTCTCTGTCCCCGAAGGGCGACGGCGGGCTCGGCATTCGCACCGAGACCAAGAACGTCAATTCCCTCCGCTCTGTGGAACGCGCCGTCCGCTACGAGATGCAGCGGCACGCCGCCGTGCTCGACTCCGGCGGGAAGGTCCTGCAGGAGACGCGGCACTGGCACGAGGACACCGGCGTCACCACGAGCGGCCGGGAGAAGTCCGATGCCGAGGACTACCGCTACTTCCCCGAGCCCGACCTGGTCCCGGTGGCGCCCAGCCGCGAGTGGGTCGAGGAGCTGCTCGCCGACCTGCCCGAGCCTCCCCGGGAGAAGCGGGCGCGGTTGCAGGGCGACTGGGGCTTCTCCGACCTCGAGATGCGTGACACCGTCGGCGCCGGTGCCCTGGTGCTGGTCGAGCGGACCATCGACGCCGGGGCCTCGCCCCAGGCGGCGCGCAAGTGGTGGCTCGGCGAGCTGGCCCGGCGGGCCAACGAGGCCGGGGCCGAGCTCGCCGATCTGTCCGTGACCCCGGACGATGTGGCACGCGTCCAGGCGCTGGTCGACGAGGGCAAGCTCAACGACAAGCTGGCCCGCCAGGTCTTCGACGGACTGCTCACCGAGGAGGGATCGGTCGACGAGATCGTCGCCGCCCGCGGGCTGGCGATCGTGTCCGACGACAGCGCGCTGGGTGCCGCGGTCGACAACGCCATCGCTGCCAACCCCGAGATCGCTGACAAGATCCGCGCCGGCAAGGTGGCGGCCGCGGGAGCCCTGATCGGCGCGGTGATGAAGGAGATGCGCGGTCAGGCCGACGCCGGCCGGGTCCGGGAGCTGATCCTGGAGAGGCTCAGCTGAGGCGTGCTGCATCGGGGCGTGCCCACTCCGGTAGTGCGGGGTCTGGGGCGGAGGACGTAACCCGTGGCGGACCGAGGTCGTTGAACGACCATCATGGCCACCCGCCGCGTAGTCACGACCGCCCTGTTCGCCGGCGCCCTGTGCGTGGGGGCAGGAGCCGCGTCCGCCGTACCCATCCCCCCGGACCCGCGACCGCCGCAGTCCCCGGCGTACGTCGGAGCGCCGGCGACGCCGAAACCGGTCGACGTGGCGGCGCCGCCGCAGCACCCGTTCATGGCCGCGAACCCCGGCAACAACATCCACAACGACGCATACATGACCGACGCCTACGAGCGGATGGGGCCGCTCGGGAGGCAGCCGGTCACCACCTCGACCCTCCAGGCCGCCGAGTGCGCATCGCTGACCTTCGACCGGCGGAACCGGCTCGAGACGGTCTGCGTCGGCACGAACACCGTGACCTTGAAGCTCTTCGACCCGACGACGCTGGAGGAGCTGGCTTCGTACAACCTGCCGCCGCGACGACCGGGGACCGGCACGTTCAACGACTTCAGCGGCGGCGGCTACTTCTACCTCGACCACCGCGACCGTGCTGTGATCCCGACGACCGACAACCACGTGTACGTCGTGGCGCAGACCGCCGGTCCTGGCTTCGAGCTGCGTCGCGACTATGACCTGACACCGGCCATCGGGTCGGAGGACAAGATTGTGTCGGTCCTTCCGGACTGGTCGGGGCGGCTGGTGTTCGTCACCGAGCAGGGGAAGGTGGGCGCGATCCGTCCGGGGAGCGGAACGGTGCGCACCCTCGACCTGGGCGAGCGCATCACGAACTCGATCGCCACCGACGAGACCGGCGGTGTCTACGTCGTCACTACCGCCGCGCTCTACCGGATCGACGTGTCCGCGGCAGGCCGACCGAGGTCGACCTGGCGGCAGGTCTACCGCAACTCCGGTGTCCAGAAACCCGGGCAGACGTCGGCGGGTTCGGGTACGACGCCCACGCTGATGGGTCGTCAGTGGGTGGCGATCACCGACAACGCCGACCCGATGAACGTCGTCGTCTATCACCGCGGGACCGACGTTGTCGGCCGGCGAAAGGTGTGCACGGTGCCGGTGTTCCGCAAGGGAGCCAGCGCGACCGACAACTCGCTGATCGCCGCCGGACGGGCGCTGGTGGTGACCAACAACTACGGGTACTCCGGCCCCACGGCCACGATGCAGGGCGGCGTCACCGAGCCCGGCGTCGAGCGGGTCGACATCGACCGCGACGGGCGCGGCTGCCACACGGTGTGGCGCAACACCAGGCAGCGTTCGCCGTCGTCGGTGCCAAAGCTGTCCCTTGCCAACGGTCTGGTCTACACCGTGCTCAAGGACCCGGCGGGCAGCGAAGACCCGTGGTACCTCGGCGCACTGGACTTCCGCACCGGTCGGCTGGTCTACAAGACCAGGTACGGCACCGGGTTCGGTACAACGTGAACTACGCGCCGGTGAGCATCGGGCCGGACCGCGCGGCGTACGTCGGGGTGCTCGGCGGGCTGGTCAGGATCACCGACTCCACCGGCTGACGCGCGAGCTCCCAGAGAGCGAGTGTGCTCGGCTGCCTCGACCACGGGGCAGTGACGCCACGGGGCGGTCACCCGTGACCTCGCGCGAGGATGATCGCGCCCGGGACCTCCTCATCCGGTCGCATGACCAGCTCGGCCTCGATCGTGAACCCTGCCTCCCGCAGCCAGCGGGCAACCTGGTCCGGCCGGCGCCGGTAACTGTCGACGTTGATCAAACGACCCGAGTAGCCCTCAGACGTATGGCGTGTCTCGTCACCGACATGAAAGCCAACCAGCAGCGGACCTCCCGGGCGCAGGACTCGACGGAACTGCCCGAACACCCCGGGCACAGAGTGATCGGGCACGTGGATCACAGACCAGAAGGCGAGTACGCCGGTGACTGAGTCGTCCGCCAGGTCGAGGTCGGTCATCGTCCCCACCTCGAACCGGAGGTCGGGGTGGTCGCGTCTCGCAATGGCGATCATCTCGGGCGACAGGTCGATGCCGAACGCGTCCACGCCAAGGTCATGGAGGTGGCGGGTGACGTATCCCGGACCGCAGCCGACGTCGGCGACGGGGCCGCCCCCAGCATCGCGCACCAACTCTGCGAACAACGCCAGGCTCGCGCGAAGGTAGGGGCTCCCGTCCAGCAAGCCCCGCACCTTCTCGGCGTAGCCGGAGGCGTCGGTGTCGTAGGAGGTGCGCGTATCGGACAGCCAACTGTCGGGCATCGGACAACACCTTAGGACGGACCTCGAAGCTGGATCGCCTCAGCCCAGCGACGCGCGCACCCGGACCACAGCGTCGCGGATCGCGGGCCAGACGGCGCGCAGGGCGGCCACCGCCGCAGGTCGAGTCGGGCCGCCGACGGTGAGGCTGGTCAGGACCGGCCCGTCCGCTGCGTCGAGCGTGGCGTAGAAGCCATCACCTCCGGCCCGACGGCACGATGACACGCGGACATCCGCCAAGCCGCCGTTTCCGAGATCCTTGACCCCGCGCCGCGGACCGGGGCACCAGAAGGCGGCCTCCTCGTCGAGCGCGCGAGCCGCACGCCCGGGCGTGTGAAGGACGTCGATTCCGACCCCCATGCGCCACGATCGCCGTCGGTGCGGTACCAGTAGACGTCCCACGAGGCCGAGGCCAGCCGCCCGCCGATCCGCCCGGAGTTGCCAAACGGCGAGTCGGAGTTGTCAAAGGGCGACCCGAAGGTGAAAGTGCCGCCAGGGAACCTTCCTTCGCCCGCGGGGCCCTCATGGGCCAGCACCGCCTGCGCCTGGGCCGCCGTCATCGGCTTCGCCTCGAGCCTGCGCGCCGCCTCGTCGCTACGGCAGCCGGTCAACCCGACGATCAACACCATCACGCCAAGGAACAGCCAGCGAATGGGAGCAGCGACGTTGACTGTCGTCATCTCACCACGCACCCTACTAACCGAATATCCGGCTATTAGTGGTTAGTATCCTGTGGACGGGAGGCACGGTCAACATGGCCCTCAGCGTTCGATACGAGCGTGACGGATTGGTCCTGCCTCGTGCGATCGGCGGGGATGCTGCCCTGGACCTGGTCAACACCTTCGCAGGATGGGATCGGCCAACAGCAGCATCGGCGCGCGAGTATCTCCAGTCGTATGACCATTTCGTGCTCTGGTCAGCAAGTGTCGGGATGGTGGTTGATGCCGACGTGAGCCCGCTGCGCCGGGCCGGGCACCGCGATCCGGCGGCGGACGAGGCCCTGCGTCGGGCCAAGCAGCTGAGATCCTCGGTTCACGACCTCCTTGTGAACCCTGATGCCACGGCGACCGCCGAGGCCCTGCGGACCGTACAGGAGATCGCCAGCGCAGCGATCGCTGCCGCCCGCCTGTGGTGGGAACCACCGGCCACGTGGGAGTTCGCTGAGGGCGTGCAACGACCTCTCGACAAGCTCGGTTGGCATTGCCTTCTCTTTCTCGGCACGCCCGAGGCAACTCGGGTACGAGCGTGTCCCGGCCGGGACTGCGGGTGGCTCTTCATCGATCGGGCTGGCCGTCGCCGCTGGTGTCGGATGGAGTGGTGTGGCAACCGTTCGAAGGCACGCGCCCACGCGCGCCGCCACCAGGCGACCTGACGTGCCTGGCGACGCTCCTGATTGTGGCCATGCGTCATACCCGGTTGAAACAATTCGCGGAGCTCACGTGACCAGGCCGCCGCGTACGACGGGCAGGCCGGGCGTCGGGCCGTGCTCGACCAGCTGGAGGATCCTGTCCAGGTCGAGGTGCTGCTCCACCGCGTCGGCGAGCGCCTCGATCCGCGACTCACGCGCGTCTGCGAACGACGGTCCGTCCGCGCTGAAGCCTGTGACCCCGGCCAGCTCCGCGGCCAGCGCGAGCCATGCCCGCCGGAAGGGATCGCCCTCCAGACAGCCGTGCCACATCGTCCCGAACACCGCACCGGACCGGCAGCCACCCGGGAACGGCTCGCCGGAGCCGACGTCGACACGACCGTGGTGGATCTCGTACCCGGCGACCGGGACTCCCAGCGCCCGTCCCTCCGGACGCCCGAGCACCTTGTCGCTCCCGAACCTGGTGCGGACATCGAGCAGCCCGAGCCCCGGCACCTGACCGCCGCGCTCGCCCTCGACCCCGTCGGGGTCGGCGATGTTCTGCCCCAGCATCTGGAAGCCCCCGCAGATGCCGAGTACGACGCCACCCGCCCCTGCGTGGCGACGAACCGCCGAGTCGAGCCCGCGTTGCCCGCAGCCACTCCAGGTCGGCCGATGGTCGCGCGCGTGCCGGGGAGCACGACGACGTCACTCCCCGCCAGTGCTCCGGGGTCGTCGACGAAGGAGACCTCCACACCGGGTTCGAGGCAGAGGGCGTCCAGGTCGGTGAAGTTGCTGATCCGCGGGAAGCGGACCACGGCGACGCGGAGCCGGCGCCCCGGCGGGCTCGGGATCCCCGGCCGGTCACCCACCGACAGTGAGTCCTCGGAGTCCAGCCACATGCCCGGCAGCCACGGCAGCACGCCGAGGAACGGCCTCCCGGTCACCTTCTCGACGAGGTCGAGCCCTGGCCGCAGCAGCCCTGCGTCACCCCGGAACTTGTTGATCACCAGCCCGCAGATCAGCGCCTGGTCGGCTTCCTCGAGCATCGCGAGGGTGCCGTGCATCGCGGCGAACACCCCACCGCGGTCGATGTCCCCGACGAGCACCGCCGGCATCCCGGCGTGACGGGCCAGCCCCATGTTCACGAAGTCGTGCGGTCGCAGGTTGACCTCGGCCGGGCTTCCGGCACCCTCGCAGATCACCACGTCGAAGCGGCTCGGCGAGGTCGTCGTACGCCGCGTACGCCGCTGTGGCCAGCGGCGTCCGGGTGCCGGCGTACTCGCGTGCGTCGAGGTGACCGGCCGGGGCGCCCATGACGACCACGTGGCTGCGCCGGTCACTGCCGGGCTTCAGCAGCACGGGGTTCATGGCCGCTTCCGGTTCCGCGCGCGCAGCGACTGCCTGGATCCACTGCGCCCGCCCGATCTCGAGACCGTCGGAGGTGACCATCGAGTTGTTGGACATGTTCTGCGCCTTGAACGGCGCCACCCGGACCCCCCGGCGGGCCAGGGCGCGGCACAGGCCGGTCGTGACCACCGTCTTGCCGGCGTCGGAGGTCGTACCGAGCACCATCAGGCTGCCTCTCACCGGACAGACCCTAGGCCGTCCCTGGGGCGGAGCCGGGGTAGTGTGCTGCTGCTCCCGTACGTACGGGAGTGCCACGGTGCTCAGTGAAGTCCGGTGAGATCCCGGTGCTGTCCCGCAACTGTGAAGCCGGATGCGCAAGCGTCCGGACGAGCCAGGTCACCTGGCCCGTGGCCACGCAACTACCCTCGGACGAAGGATAGTTCGTGCGGCAACGGCCATTCCTGGCTCGCGCGGTGCGACCACTTTCGTCCTCCGTAGACCGGAGGATGCTGTGCACACGAAGGTTTCCCTGCGCCCACAGCGGCGCCTGTTCCCCTGCCTGCTCCTGCTGCTGAGCCTGGTGCTCGCCGGCTGTGGCGGGGTCGACACCGTGGACGAGGCAGCGGAGGCCTCGCCCTCACCGGACGAGCAGTTCCCGGCGCAGGTGCTCTCCGGGCCCGTCCATGACGGAACCGAGATCACGATCCAGGACGAACCCGCCAAGATCGTCTCGCTCAGCCCCACGGCGACCGAGATGCTCTGGGAGATCGGCGCCGGCGACCAGGTGGTCGCCGTCGACGACCAGTCCGACTACCCGAAGGACGCCCCGACCACCAAGCTGTCCGGCTACGAGCCGAACGTCGAGGCGGTCCTGGAGTACGAGCCGGACCTGGTGGTCGCGGCCGACGACACCGGCGACCTGGTGGCCAATCTCGACAAGGCCCGGGTTCCCACCCTGCTGCTGCCCGCGGCTGAGGACCTGGAGGAGACCTACTCGCAGATGGAGCGCCTGGGCGCAGCTACCGGGCATGCGGACGAGGCCGAGCAGGATGTCACCGAGATGCGGGAGGGGATCGACCAGGCGCTGGCCGATGCGCCGGACGCCGACGGAGTCACCTACTTCCACGAGCTCACGCCGGACCTCTACTCCGCCTCGGGCAGCACGTTCATCGGCGAGGTCTACGCGCTCTTCGGGCTGAAGAACATCGCTGACCGCTCCAAGGTCAAGGACGACTACCCCAAGCTCTCCCGGGAGTACGTCGTCGAGGCCGACCCGGACCTGGTGTTCCTGGCCGACGGCCAGTGCTGCGACGTCTCCGTGGCGGACGTCGAGGGGCGCCCGGGCTGGGAGCAGGTCGCGGCCGTGGGTGACGGGCAGGTCCACGTCGTCGACGAGGACATGGCCAGCAGATGGGGCCCCCGGGTCGTGGACTTCGTTCAGCAGGTGAGCGACATCCTCGCCGAGCGCGAGAGCGCGCTCGGCGGCACGGACGGCTGACCGACCATGGCGCTCGACCTGGCCGGGCAGGAGCGGGGGGCCGCCGCGACAGCGCGCGTGCGCGCCCTCTCGCGCCTCGACGCTCGCCCCCGGATGCGGCTGACCAAGATCGCCGTCGGCGTCCTGGTCTGCCTGGGGGCGGTGCTCGTCGGGTGTCTGGTGGGCCCGGCCGGGTTGAGCGTCTCCGGCGTGCTGCTGGAGCTGCTGGACGCCGTCCCCGGGGTCGAGGTCGACTCGGGGATGTCCCTCACCCAGCAGGCCATCTTCTGGGAGATCCGGCTGCCGCGCGTGGTGCTCGGGGTCCTGGTCGGCGCGATGCTGGCCGTCGCAGGGACGGCTTACCAGGGGGTCTTCCGCAACCCCCTCGCCGATCCCTATCTGCTCGGGGTCTCCAGCGGCGCCGCGCTGGGCGCGACGCTGGGGATCGTCGCCGGCGGGGCGATCGGCCCGGTGGGCATCCCGCTCCTGGCATTCGTCGGGGGACTGCTCGGCGTCGCGGCGACGTACGCCCTCGGCAGCAGCGTGGGTGGCGGCCGGGGCGCCGTGGTCATCGTGTTGGCCGGAGTCGCCGTGGGTGCGTTCTTCAACGCGATCCAGAACTTCGTGCAGCAGCGGTACGACGACTCGCTGCTCTCGGTGTACTCGTGGATGTTGGGGCGGCTCAGCACCGACGGCTGGTCCGACGTGGTCATCGCGCTCCCGTACGTCGTGGCCTCCTGCACGGTCATCCTGCTGCACCGGCGCGTGCTCGACGTGATGGCCGTGGGTGACGTCGAGGCGGCGAGCCTCGGCGTCGACCCGGCGCGGGTCCGCCTGATCCTGGTGCTCACCGCCACCCTTGGCACGGCCGCCGTGGTCAGCGTCAGCGGCTTGATCGGCTTCGTCGGGATCGTGGTGCCCCACGCCGTCCGGCTGCTGTTCGGCGCAGCGCACCACACGCTGCTGCCCCTGGCGCTTCTGCTGGGCGCCGCGTTCCTGGTGCTGGCCGATGTCGTTGCTCGAACCGCCCTGACGCCGGCCGAGGTGCCGATCGGCGTCGTGACGGCGCTGGTGGGGGCACCGTTCTTCCTGATCGTGCTGCGCCGCAGCAAGGGGGAGATGTGAGCGCCACGGTGACCAGGCTCCTGGCCGGCGAGAACCCTGCCCTCGAGTGCCGCGGGGTGTCGATCGACCGCGGCGGGAAGCGGGTGGTGGCCGATGTCGACCTGGTGGTCGAGGAGGGTGACTGGGTTGCGATCGTCGGGCCCAACGGCGCCGGCAAGACCTCACTGCTGCACGCGGTCGCGGGGCTGCTCCCCGCGAGCGGGGAGCTGCGTGTCGGGGGCCTCGACCCGGGGCACGCGCCGCGCCGCCGAAATCGCCCGGGTGGTCGCGCTGATGCCGCAACGTCCGGTGGTGCCCGAGGGGACCACGGTCCGGGAGCTGGTGGCGCTGGGACGCACCCCCCACCTCCGGCGCTTCGGGACCGAGACCGCCGCCGACCGGGACGCCGTGGAGCGGACGCTGCACCGGCTCGAGCTCACCGAGTTCGCCGAGCGACCGGCGCTCGGGCTCTCCGGCGGCGAGCTGCAACGTGTCGTCCTCGGCCGGGCGCTTGCCCAGGAGCCGCGGGTCCTGCTGCTCGACGAACCCACGAGCGCGCTCGACATCGGTCACCAGCAGAGCGTCCTGGACCTGGTCAACACGATGCGGCTGGAGGACGAGCTCACGGTCGTCGCCGCGATGCACGACCTGACGCTGGCCGGACAGTACGGCCGCAGGGTGGTGCTCCTCGACGAGGGCCGGGTCGTCGCCGACGCCAGCCCCAGTGAGGTGCTGCGCCCGGTGCGCCTGGCCAAGGTGTACGGCGCGCGGGTGGAGGTCCTTCGGCGGGACGCCGGTCCCGCGGTGCTTCCGGTGCCGGCCGACTCCGCTCCTGCGCCCGACTCCTCGCCTGCCCCCGACCCCACGTCGCTGCCGCCCCGCACGCTGGTCCTCGGCGGGGCCAGATCCGGCAAGTCACGTCACGCCCAGCGGTTGTTGGCCGGCTGCGCCGAGGTGCTCTACGTCGCGCCGGGCCCGGTCCCGGACGGCAGCGACTCCGACTGGGCCGCCCGGGTCTCCGCTCACCGAAGCAGTCGGCCCGATGGCTGGACCACCCTCGAGACCGACGGACGTTCCGGCCGCCCTCGAGACGGCGACGCAGCCGGTGCTCGTCGACTGCCTGGCCACCTGGCTCGCCGGAGTCATGGGCGCAGCAGGGGCCTGGGAGTCTGCGGACGGCGACACCGCATGGCAAGGGCCTGTCGACGCCGAGGTCGACCGGCTGCTGGCGGCGTGGCGGTCGGCGTCGGTTCCGGTGGTGGCGGTGAGCAACGAGGTCGGTTCCGGAGTCGTCCCCGGGACACGCGCCGGCGTGCTGTTCCGGGACGTCCTCGGCCGTCTCAACCGACTGGCTCGCCGACCTGACCGACGACGTACGCCTGGTGGTCGCCGGGCGTGTTCACCGACTGGAGGACGAACGCGCATGACCATGGCAGCCAGGATCGACGAGACGGCGCGCGCCGAAGCCCGGGCACGGGTGGACGGGCTGGCGAAGCCGCTCGGGGCCCTGGGCCGGCTGGAGGACCTCGCGGTCTGGTTGGCCGGCGTCCAGGGGACCGCGTCGCCACGTCCGCCCACGGAGGTCTCGGTTGTGGTGTTCGCCGGCGACCACGGCGTGACCGGCAGTGACCGGGCGGTGTCGGCGTACCCGCGGGACGTGACCGCGATGATGGTGCGGGAGTTCCTCCGGGGTGGCGCCGCGGTCAACGTGCTGGCGCGTGCTCACGGCGCCCGGGTCCGTGTGCTGGACCTCGGCGTCGACGACGATCTCGCCAACACCCCGCCGGAGGTACGCCGGCACAAGGTGCGACGGGGGTCCGGGGTGCATCGACCGGGAGGACGCCCTGTCCGAGGCCGAGACCACGGCGGCGCTGATCGCCGGAGCGGCGATCGCCGACGAGGAGATCGACGCCGGCTGCGACCTCCTGGTCCCCGGCGACATGGGGATCGGCAACACCACCGTGGCGGCCTCTCTGGTCGGGGCCGCACTCGGCCTCGACGCCGTCGACGTGGTCGGGCGGGGCACCGGCATCGACGACGCCACCTGGCGTGCGAAGCACGCGGTCATCGAGGCCGCGCTGGCCAGAGCCCGGTCATTCCGCGACGACCCGGCCGCGCTGCTCAGGGTCGTCGGCAGTGCGGACACCGCGGCGATGACCGGGTTCCTCCTCCGGGCTGCCGAGCGCGGCCGGCCGGTGCTGCTGGACGGCATCGTGTCCGGGGCGTGCGCCGTGCTCGCCGAGCGGATGGCACCCGGCGCAGCCGCCTGGTGGTGCGCGGGCCACCGGTCGACCGAGCCCGCCCACCGGATCGCCCTGGAGGCCCTCGGCCTGCTGCCCGTGCTCGACCTCGGCATGCGGCTGGGCGAGGCGACCGGTGCGCTGACGGCGCTCCCGGTGCTGAGGACGGCGCCGCAGCTGCTCGCGGAGATGTCGACGCTCGCGTCGATCATCGAGGCCGCCGCCGATGTGGTCCCGTCGCGGTGACGGTGCTCGGCGACGGGCTCCGGCTCGCGTCTGGGAACCCTGACCGTCCTGCCGGTGCCACCGCCCCGTCGGGTGAGCAGTGCCGAGGCCGCGGTCGCCATGGCGACTGCGCCGATCGCCGTGCTTCCCGTGGCCGCCGCTGCGGCCGCCACGGCGTGGGCCGGCGATCTGTTCGCCCTGCCGCCGCTGGTGGTGGCCACCCTCATCGTGGTGGTCCTGGGTCTGGCCACCGGGGGGCTCCACCTCGACGGACTGGCCGACACCGTTGACGGACTCGCCACCCACGGCGACCAGGGCCCGGCGCCTGGAGGTGATGCGCCGCGGGGACGTCGGCCCGTCGGGCGCGGCCGCGCTCCTGCTGGTGCTCTCTGCGGAGGTCGGCGCCCTCGCCGCCCTGGTGGCACAGGGCGGCTCCTCGGTCGCGACCGTGGCCCTGGCGGTGGTCGTCGAGCCGCGCCGTGCTGGCTCCGGCCTGCATGCGCGGCCTCCCCGCGGCGAGGGCCGACGGGTTGGGGCACACGGTCGTCGGCGCGGTCCCAGTGTTGGTCGCCACCCTGGTGGTCGGACTCACCACTGCCCTGGTCACGCTGGTCGCCGGGCTGGGTGGCCTGGTCGGTGTCGTGGTGGCTGCCGGCACCGTCGCCGCCGTGCTGCTGATCTGCGGGCGGAAGCTGGGTGGCAGCACCGGCGACGTCCTCGGTGCCTGTGTGGAGATCGCCTTCGCCGCCTTCCTGGTGACCCAGGTCAGCAGCCTGCCGACGATCTAGCCGGTCGAGCTCAGCCCGGGTCCACCACGATGATCTGGTCGTCGTCGGGGCCCGGGGTGGCCCGCCCGTCCCGGTTGGACGTGGACACCCAGAGGTTGCCGTCGGGCGCCACGACCACGGTGCGCAGCCGGCCGTACTTGCCCGACGAAGAAGTCGGTCGGGCTCGGTGGCGCGGCCGTTGGCGACGTCGATCCGCCAGAGCCGCTCGCCCTGGAGCGCACCCAGCCAGAGCCGGCCGTCGAGGTAGGCCAGGCCGGAGGGCGAGGCCTCGGAGGTGTTCCACACGACCTGCGGGTTGATCAAGTTCGGGTCGTCACCGCGGCCCTCGAACCGCGGCCAGCCGTAGTTGCCGCCCTTCCGGATCAGGTTGAGCTCGTCGAAGGTGGACTCGCCGAACTCGGACGCCCACAGGTTGTCCTGGTCGTCGAACGCGAGCCCCTGCACGTTGCGGTGACCCAGGGTCCAGATCGGCGAGGAGGGGTCGGGATTGCCAGGGGCGGGGTCTCCGTCGGGCGTGATCCGCAGGATCTTGCCGCCGAGGGAGTCGCGGTTGGGGCGAGCTCGGGCGCGCCGGTCTCGCCGGTCGATGCGTAGAGGTAGCCGTCCGGCCCGAACTGCAGCCGCCCGCCGTCGTGGATGAACCCGTTGGGGATGCCGTCCAGGATCACCTGAGGCGACCCCAGCTCGCCGTTGCGGTAGATGGTGCGGACGATCCGGTTGTCCGCGGCGGTGGTGACGTAGAGGAAGATCGCCCGGTCCTCGGCGAAGTCGGGGGAGACAGCGACGCCGAGCAGTCCGGACTCGCCCTGCGGGGCGGCCGACTCGATCAGGCCGATCTGCGTGACCTGTCCGTCGTCGATGGCCAGCACCCGCCGGGTGTCGCGCTCGGTGACGATGGCAGTGCCGTCGGGCAGGAAGGCGATCCCCCAGGGCACCGACAGGTTGCGGGCCACGGTGTCGACGACCCGGGGTGGTCCCGGCCGATCCTTGCGGCTCGGCGACGGGGACGTGGGCTCCGTGGTCGAGGGCGCGGCCTCGGTCTCCTGGTCGGACGGACTCGCGGTCACGGTCGGCGGGCCGGGGACCTCGTCCTCGTCGGAGCAACCGCCGATGAGAGCGGCCAGCGCCAGGGTCGTGACCACGACCAGCGACCGCCCGCCGCCCATGTCAACCCACCCGGTCGAGGAAGGCGACCAGGAGGTCGTGGACCTCGTCGGGCTTCTCCATCTGGAGGAAGTGCGTGCCCTTCAGCTCGACGTAGGTGGCCTCGGGCATCCGGTCCGCCGCCGACCTCATCTGTCTCGCCGACGTCAGCAGGTCGTACGTCGCCCCCACGAACTCGGCAGGCACCTCGAGCTGGCTCAGCGACACCCTCGGGTGCTCCGACGAGCGCAGGGCGAGGTGGCAGTACCACTCGACGGGGGTGGAGAGGAACTCCCGGACCGCAATGGCGACCAGCTCCGGATCAGCCACTGGCAGCATGAAACCGCTGTGCGAGATCACCGAGATCAGGCGCGGACCCACCGGCAGCCGGGTGGTGACCGGGGTCAGCGCGCGGCCGCCGTACTTCAGGACGCGCGAGAGGTTGACCGTGAACGCGCGGGCGAGGGGCCGCGGGACGCGTAGCGGGCCGAGCATCGTGGAGAACGTGTCGCCCGGGACGCCGGCGACGGCGAACAGGCCCTTGACCCGCTCGGGATGGTCGACCGCGAGCTCGAACATGGTGTTGACGCCCATCGACCAGCCCATCAGGACGGCGCGGTCGACGCCGAAGTGGTCCATCACCGACAGCGCGTCCTCGACGAAGTCGTCGATCCCGACCCGGTCCGGGTCGGAGGGCCGCGCGGAGCCACCGGTGCCCCGGTGGTTCCAGGAGATCACCCGCACCCCGCAGTCGGGCTTCAGCAGCGCCGGCCAGGACCACGGGTTGGTGCCGAGGCCGTTGCACAGGACGACGGTCGGACCGTCGATCTTCCCGTCGGGGTCGTTGGTCCACGCCCGGAGCGGGGTCCCGTCATCGGAGAGGACCTCGTGGAAGACGATCTCGACGTCGGCAACGGTGGAGCGGGATTTCGAGGCGGGCATGCCTCGATTCTGCCCGAGCGACCGTCGCGGTCGTGGGAGGTGGTCGAGTGCCGGCGGCGCGTGGGGTGCCGCCGGCACTCAACCTCGTGCGGTCACCGGCCGGCTTGCCGGATTCGCCGGGCGGCCCCTCCGGGAGGCGAGGAACTCCTCGACCTCGATCCGCTCCGACCGTCGCTGCGTGAGCGTGGTCGTTGCGAGCATGGCGTTGCGTCGGGACCGTTGCTGGGATTCGACCGCCCATCGCGCGATCGGACTGAGGTGATGGATCACCGGGTGCATCCCGTCTCCCCCCGCGCAGTTGTGGACAGGTACGACGCTAGAGGGCTCACCGGCCGACCGGATCAACTCGCCGTGAAATCCGCGTTAACTCCCTCCCGCGATCTGTCCAGACCGGTTCAGTCCGGTTGAGGGTCCGATTCAGTCCGGTGCTGGCTCGCGGATCACTCGATGGCTGTGGGTCGCTCCGACGCTGGCCACCACGACGCAGGCCATGGCCAGCAGCTGCAGCGGCGTCAGGAACTCCTGCAGCACCACGACTCCGGCGAGGGCCGCGGCAGCGGGTTCCAGGCTCATCAGGATGCTGAACACGGCGGGCCGGATCGTGCGGAGCGCGGTGATCTCGAGGCTGTAGGGGATGACGGAGCTGAGCATTCCCACCGCCGCGCCGAGCGCCAGGACACGCGGAGGTCAAGCAGGCCCGAGCCGCCAGAGGCGACCGCGATCGGGGCAAGCAGGAGGGTCGCGACCACGCTGGCGACGGCGAACCCGTCCAGACCGGGCCAGCGTCGTCCGGTCTGTGCGCTGAGCAGGATGTACGCCGCCCAGGCCGCACCCGCGACCAGCGCGAACGCCACACCCACGAGGTCCAGACGTCGCCGGATCGAAGCCGAGCAGGGCCACCCCGACGCCGGCCAGCGCCGCCCAGATCAGGTCACGGGCCCGGCGTGACCCGAAGATGGCCAGGGTCAACGGCCCGACGAACTCGATCGTCACTGCAATCCCCAGCGGGATTCGGGCGAAGGACTGGTAGATCGCCCAGTTCATGACACCCAGGCTGACGCCGAAGCCAAGTGCGACCAGCCAGTCGTCCCGCGTCCGCCCTCGCAGAACCGGCCGCGCGAGCAGCCCGAGAACGACTGCGCTGGTCACCAGCCGCAGCCACACCATGACCGTCGGAGTGACCTCGTCGAAGAGATCCTTGGCGATCCCCGCGCCGAGCTGGACGGACAAGATTCCGCCCAGGACCAGCCAGACCGGTGAGAAACGCGGGTGCATCCGGTCAATCTAGGGAGGCACCACTTCGTGGCCGAGCACCGGCCTGCCGTGGTGAGATGATCGAACGGCCGAAGAGAGGGAGACGATGAGCACGATCCTGATGGTGGGCACACGCAAGGGCATGTGGATCGGCACCGCTGACGACGAGCGGCGCGACTGGGAGTTCTCCGGACCGCACTTCGACATGGAGGAGGTCTACTCCTGCATGATCGACAAGCGCGGCGAACGTCCCCGGCTCCTCGCCGGTGCGTCGTCGATGTGGCTGGGCCCGCAGGTCCGCCGTTCCGACGACCTCGGAGCCTCCTGGCAGGAGACTCCCAACGGCGCGGTCCGCTTCCCGGAGGGCGCCGACGCCAAGGTCGAGCGGATCTGGCAGCTGGTCGCGGGCGCCGAGGACGGCGTGGTGTACGCCGGCTCCGAGCCCGGGGCGGTCTGGAAGTCCACCGACCGCGGCGAGACCTTCGCCCTCGAGCAGGAACTGTGGGACCACCCGCACCGCCCGGAGTGGGACGCCGGGTTCGGTGGCCAGGCCTTCCACACGATCCTTCCGCACCCGACCGATCCGCAGTCGGTCACTGCCGCCCTCTCGACCGGCGGCGTCTACCAGACAAGCGACGGCGGCGCGTCCTGGCAGCCGCGCAACAAGGGCATCCGGGCCGAGTTCCTCCCGGAGGGCGAGCAGTACCCCGAGTTCGGCCAGTGCGTGCACAAGGTGACCCGGCACCCGTCCCGGCCCGAGCGCCTGTTCCTGCAGAACCACGGTGGCGTCTACCGCTCCGACGACCACGGCGAGTCGTGGGAGTCGATCGCCGACGGTCTGCCGTCGTCGTTCGGCTTCGCGATCGTCGTCCACCCGCACGAGCCGGACACGGTCTACGTCTTCCCGATCAGCGGCGGGGACGGCCGCTACCCGCCGGACGCCAAGGCCCGGGTGTGGCGGTCCCGCGACGCGGGGGAGTCGTGGGAGGAGCTGGGCAGCGGCCTCCCCGACTCGTTCTACGTCGCGGTGATGCGCGACGCCATGTGCGCCGACGACCACGACCGGGCCGGTATCTACTTCGGGGCGCGCAACGGGACCGTCTGGGGGTCGGCCGACGAGGGCGACACCTGGCGGCAGATCGTCAGCGACCTGCCCGACGTGATGGTCGTCCGCGCGGCATCGATCTGACCCTCCGACACGGCCGGGTGCGGTAGCAGGCCGGGCCCACTACGCTCGCGCCCATGAGCACCTTCGAGATCTCGCGATCCACGAACATCGCTGCCGACCCGGCCAGCGTGCACGGCCGGATCAACGACTTCCACGAGTGGACCGCATGGTCGCCGTGGGAGGACGTCGACCCGAACCTGCAGCGGATCTACACCGGACCCGACCAGGGCGTCGGCGCCCACTACGCGTGGCAGGGCAACCGCAAGGCCGGCCAGGGCTCGATGGAGATCGTCTCCTCGACTCCCGAGCAGATCGGGATCAAGCTGTCGTTCCTCAAGCCGTGGAAGGCAACCAACGACGTTGTCTTCACACTGGAGCCCTCCGGCAGCGGGACCGAGGTCACCTGGGTGATGACCGGTGAGCACGCGGGCTTGGGCAAGGTCTTCAGCAAGGTCTTCAGCATGGACAAGCTGATCGGCAAGGACTTCGAGAAGGGCCTCTCCCGGCTCAAGGCGGTCTCCGAGACCGAGGACTAGCCTCACTGCGCAGCTTCGAGGATCGCGTCGACCGTGGCCACGGTGACGGGTTCGTCGAGGAACTCGCCGACCCACTCCGCGTTGTCGGCCCGCTCGTCGTCGGTGGTCGCTTTCAGCCAGCGCTCGCACCCGATCTGCGCGATGTGCCCGGCCTGAGCGATCAGCATCGTGAGATCCCCGGGCGTGCGCAGGCGCGCTGGTCCGCCGGCGTCGACGTACGCCGCGAACAGCTCCCGCATCCGGTCGTCGTCGTCCTGCCCGAACTCGAACAGCACCATCGCCGAGCTCGCCTGCGGGGTCGGCGGGGCCGGAGTTCTCCCAGTCCAGCACCACCAGCCCGTCGTCGGGCGTGCGCAGGACGTTGTCGGCCCACAGGTCGCGATGGCAGACCTGCACCGCCTCGGTCTCGACCAGCAGTGCCTCAGCGGCCAGCACGTCGGGCACGAGCGATTCGAGCCGGTCGACGAAGGGTGCCCGCGCGATGCGCAGCCGGGCGATGAGGTCGCGCCAGGCCGGCTCGCCGACGGCGGCGACGTACCACGGGTCCACCGGCCCCCGCGTCGCCATCTGGACGCGGTGAATGCCCGCGACCAGTGCACCGACCGAGACCGGGTCGAGTCCGCGCTCCCGGGGCAGGACGTCCACCCAGCCGTAGACCCGCACGGGCCCCGACCCGAGCTGGGCGAGCGCGTCCCCTTCGGGCGTCCGCATGACCGCTGGCATCGGGACGCCGTGGCTGCGCACCATGTCTTGGTACGCCGCGTCGGCGCGACCTCCGCCGGGTCGATCGGGAAGCGGGCGTCCTTGACCGCGAATCCCCGCGGTCGGTCGAGAGTCGCCAGACGTCGCCGAGCCGGCCCGCGGCGACCGGACCCGCGAGCACTGGGTGGTTGCCGAGGGCGAAACGCCCCGCCACCTCCGCGGCCTGGTTCGGATCCAGCACGGCCCCAAACCTAGAGTGCGCCGCCACCCACGTCTCGGAACAGGGAGCGCCCACGGCGGGTCCCACGACTACGCTCGCGAGCATGAGCGAGCAACCGGACCTCAAGCCGCGTTCCCGCGACGTCACCGACGGGCTCGAGCGGGCCGCGGCCCGGGGGATGCTGCGCGCGGTCGGCATGGGCGACGACGACTGGGAGAAGCCCCAGATCGGCGTGGCGAGCTCGTGGAACGAGATCACCCCGTGCAACCTCTCGCTCGACCGGCTGGCGAAGGCCGTCAAGAACGGCGTGCACGCCGCCGGCGGCTACCCGCTGGAGTTCGGCACCATCTCGGTCTCCGACGGGATCTCGATGGGCCACGAGGGGATGCACTTCTCGCTGGTGTCCCGCGAGGTGATCGCCGACTCCGTCGAGACGGTGATGATGGCCGAGCGGCTCGACGGGTCGGTGCTGCTGGCGGGCTGCGACAAGTCGCTGCCCGGGATGCTGATGGCCGCCGCCCGGCTCGACCTGGCCAGCGTCTTCCTCTACGCCGGCTCGATCATGCCCGGCCAGGTCGACGGCCAGGACGTCACGATCATCGACGCCTTCGAGGCGGTCGGCGCCTGCCTCGCCGGCAAGATCACCCGCGAGGAGGTCGACCGGATCGAGCGGGCGATCTGCCCGGGCGAGGGTGCCTGCGGCGGCATGTACACCGCCAACACGATGGCCGTCGGTCGCCGAGGCGCTCGGCATGTCGCTGCCCGGCTCGGCCGCGCCGCCGGCGGTCGACCGCCGCCGCGACGGGTTCGCGCACCGCTCGGGCGAGGCGGTCGTCGAGCATGCTGCGGCGAGGGCATCACCGCCCGGCAGATCATGACCAAGGAGGCGTTCGAGAACGCGATCGCCGTGGTGATGGCGCTCGGCGGCTCGACCAACGCCGTGCTCCACCTGCTCGCCATCGCCCGCGAGGCCGAGGTCGACCTGACCCTCGACGACTTCAACCGGATCGGCGACAAGGTGCCGCACCTCGGCGACCTGAAGCCGTTCGGCCGGTACGTGATGAACGACGTCGACAAGGTCGGCGGCATCCCGATGGTGATGAAGGCCCTGCTCGACGCCGGGCTGATGCACGGCGACTGCCTCACCGTCACCGGGAGGACGATGCGCCGAGAACCTCGAGGCGCTCGACCCGCCGGCCGTCGACGACGAGGTGATCCGGGCCCTGGACCGGCCGATCCACAAGACCGGCGGCCTCACCATCCTCAAGGGGTCGCTGGCCCCCGAGGGCGCGGTGGTGAAGTCGCGCCGGGTTCGACGACTCCACGTTCACCGGCACCGCCCGGGTCTTCGACGGCGAGCGGGCCGCGCTGGACGCCCTCGCCGCGGGCACGATCATCGCCGGCGACGTCGTGGTGATCCGCTACGAGGGCCCCAAGGGCGGGCCGGGGATGCGCGAGATGCTGGCGATCACCGGCGCGATCAAGGGCGCCGGGCTCGGCAAGGACGTCCTGCTGGTCACCGACGGCCGGTTCTGCGGCGGTACGACGGGCCTGTGCGTCGGCCACATCGCGCCCGAGGCCGCCGACGGCGGGCCGATCGCGTTCCTGCGCGACGGCGACCCGATCACCCTCGACGTCGCCAACCGCGACCCTGGACGCGGAGATCGACGACGCTGGAGACGCGACGTGACGGCTGGGCGCCGCAGCCCGCCGAAGTACACCCGCGGCGTCCTCGGCAAGTACGCCAAGGTCGTGCAGAGCGCCGCGCACGGCGCCGTCTGCGGCTGACCGGCGCTGGGTCCGGGCGACTCCCTCGTCGCCCGGACCCACGGTCAGGAGCCGGTCAGTGCCGTCAGAGCCGCGAGTCCGAGCTGCGCCGAGGATCTGGTTGAGCAGGTTGACCAGCCGCCCGAGCAGGCCGTCCAGCAGCGCCGCCGTCGAGCAGTCCGGCGACCGCGCAGAGCAGGTTGCCGAGCAGGTTGCCCGGCCCGGGACTGCGCGACGATGTCGAGCACCACCCGTGTCGAGGTGCACCTCGCAGGCCGAGGAGGTCGAGGTCCAGCGGCCCGAGCACCAGGTTGCAGGATGTCGCACGCCGGCGCGCGCCGGCATGCGGCATGGCACCGATGTCGCGGCTGCCGTTGATCGACCTGCACCGCATCGTCCGCACCACCGCGAACGTGCGTGGTGCTGCCGTCGGCGTTGTCGACGACGCCGCTGCAGCACGCCGCGGGCCTTCAGCTTGCCGTCTGTGCTTGCTGAACTTCAGCGGGCACGAAGGTCGCCGGTGACGTCCTGGCCCGTCGCCGTCGTGCCGACGATCGGTCGACGTCAGTCCTGACCGGCTGTCGGCAACTGAGCTTGCCGGCGGCTGCCGCGCCGCGTGGCGGCGCTGCGGCGCGGTCGCCGCGCTTCCCGCCATCAGGGCCAGCGCGACCGTGACCAGCACGCTGATCAGGACCGCAAGGCGGTCGGTTGATTGATCGGATGTGGCTCATGGGTTCCCTCCCAGTTGGACCGGCCGAGACCGGTCTAGCCCGTCGCGGCCTGGACGCCTCTGTAACCCGGCGGGGCCGGACTAAACCGGGTAACTCCGGGTTACATGCAGCTGTGCGGTAGAACGGGGCGGGTGACCGACCCCCGCGACCTCGACCGCGCCGACCCGCTGGCCGCCTACCGGTCCCGGTTCGTCGGGGCCGCGGACGCCGCTGGTCTACTTCGACGGCAACTCCCTCGGCCGGCCGCTCGAGGGCACCGCCGAGCGACTCGCGGACTTCGTCCGGCGCGACTGGGGTGACCGGCTGATCCGCGGCTGGGACGAGGGCTGGTTCGACCTGCCCCTCACGCTCGGCGACCGGCTCGGTCGGGTCGCGCTGGGTGCCGCCCCCGGCCAGACCGCCGTCGGCGACTCGACCACCGTGCTGCTCTACAAGCTGGTGCGGGCCGCGGTCGCGGCACGCCCCGGACGCGACGAGATCGTCCTCGACCGCGACAACTTCCCGACCGACCGGTACGTCGCGCAGGGGGTCGCCGCCGAGCTCGGCCTCACCTTGCGATGGATCGACGTCGACACCTCCGCCGGGGTCACCGCCGACCAGCTCGCTGCCGCGGTGGGGGAGCGGACCGCGCTGGTGATGCTCAGCCACGTCGCCTACCGCTCGGCCTGGCTGGCCGACGCACCGACGCTGACCCGAGATCGCCCACGACGCCGGCGCGCTGATGCTGTGGGACCTCAGCCACTCGGTGCGGCGTCGGTGCCGACCGAGCTCGACGCGTGGGGCGTGGACCTCGCGGTCGGTTGCAGCTACAAGTACCTCAACGGCGGGCCCGGCTCGCCCGCGTTCCTGTACGTCGCCGACCGGCACCTCGCCGACCTCACCCAGCCGATCCAGGGCTGGATGGGCGCGGCCGACCCGTTCCTGATGGGCCCGACCTACACCCCGACCGAGGGGATCCGACGCTTCCTCTCCGGCACCCCGCCGGTCGTCGGCATGCTGGCCATCGAGGACATGCTCGACCTGATCGAGGAGGCGGGCATCGACGCCGTCCGCGACGAAGTCGGTGGCCCTGACGCCGTACGCCGTCGAGCTCGCCGACGACCTGCTGGCCCCGCTTGGCGTCGAGCTGGCCTCACCGCGCGACCCGGCGCGCCGCGGCGGGCACGTCACCCTCAGGCACCCGCGAGATGCAGGCGGTCACCGCTGCGCTGTGGAAGCGCGACGTGATCCCCGACTACCGCGACCCCGAGCGGCCTGCGGATCGGGCTGTCGCCGCTGTCGACCTCCTTCGAGGAGGTGCGTCGCGGCATGCTCGCGGTCCGCGAGGAGCTGGAGCGGGTGGGGTGACCCGCACCAACGCAGCACGGCCAGCCGATCGGCGAGCCGGTCCCCGACTGGCGGCCGCGGATCCCGCCCGGCACAGGTCGACGCTCGAGGGCCGATACGTCCGGCTCGAGCCGGTGGCGGACGGCCACGCGACCGGACTTTTCGAGGCCCTCGGCGCATGACGCAGACGACTCGCTGTGGACCTATCGCCACGACGACCGACCCGGCGACGTCGCCGCCCTCGCCCGGATGATCGCCGGCTGGGCGTCCAGCACGGACACAGTCACGTTCGCGCTGGTTCCCACCGACACCGGCCTGGCATCCGGTGTGGCCACGCTGTGCCGCGATCGACCCCGACCACGGCTCGATCGAAGTGGGGGCGGTGCTGTACGCCCGCCGGTTGCAGCGCACCCGCGCGGCCACCGAGGCCATCAGCCTCCTGGCGCGCTACGTCTTCGAGAACCTGGGCTACCGGCGCTTCGAGTGGAAGCTCGACTCCCACAACGCGCCCTCGGCCCGCGCCGCACGACGGCTCGGCTTCTCGTACGAGGGCCGGTTCCGCAACGCGATGGTCTACAAGGGCCGCAACCGCGACACCGACTGGTTCGCGATGACCGACGCCGACTGGCCGGCCATCCGCGCCGCCCACGAGCGGTGGCTGGACCCGGCCAACTTCGACGCGCAGGCCCGACAACGAGTCGCGCTGTCGGACCTCGCTCGTGGGCTGGCAGGCTGAGCGTCATGGACCAACGGATGAGCTTGGTGACCCTCGCCGTCGCCGACCTGGACGCCACCCGTCGCTTCTACGTCGACGGACTCGGCTGGGAGCCGATGATCCACGTGCCGGGCGACGTGCTGATGATCAAGGTGGCCGACAAGGTGATCCTGAGCCTCTGGGACCGCGACCACTTCGAGGCCGAGGTCGGCCCGATCGTCACCGGCCAGGGGCTCGCGCCGCTCACGCTCGCCCACAACGTCGGCTACCCGCGAGGAGGTCGACGCGGTGCTGGAGACCGCGCGGGGGGCCGGCGCGGACCCGGTGCACGAGGGCGTCGACCGCGAGTGGGGCGGCTACACCGGCTATTTCGGCGACCCCGACGGCTACCGCTGGGAGATCGCCTGGGCCCCCGGCGACGTCGGCGCGGCCGTGCTGCCCTGAGGGACGTGGTACCCAACCCTGTCCTCTCGCGCCAGGGCGCGGTAGACAGGTGCCATGACCGACGACAGCACCCTCACCGCCGACCAGTTCGCGGAGGTCGGTCTTCCGGACTGGACCTGGCGCGACGACGCGATCCACGCCCACCTCGAGACCGGCGACTTCGCCACCGGCCTTCGCCTGGTCAACCTGATCGGCGAGGCGGCCGAGGCGATGAACCATCACCCGGACCTCGACCTGCGCTATCCCCACCTCGACGTGACGCTCACCAGCCACGACGTCGGCGGGGTCACCGACCGCGACGTGAAGCTGGCGCGGACCATCAGCGAGTACGCCGCCGGCGAGGGCGTGGGTTCGGGCTGACGCCAGATCGTGGGATGCGCGTACCACGATGTGGGACGGGTGGCAGACTTGCGCGACAGCGGGAGTGAGGAACACCGGGACGAGGAGGACGGCGATGAGCCACAGCACGGGCACCCAGGGGAGCGGGCCCGTCGTGACCGGTGCGCAGAGCCTGATCGCGTCGCTGGAGGCCGCCGGCGTCGAGAACCTCTTCGGCATCCCCGGGCGGCGCCATCCTCCCGGCCTACGACCCCCTGATGGACAGCCGGATCCGGCACATCCTGGTCCGCCACGAGCAGGGCGCCGGCCACGCCGCCCAGGGGTACGCCGCGGCGACCGGCAAGGTGGGCGTCTGCATGGCCACGTCCGGGCCGGGCGCCACCAACCTGGTGACCCCGCTGGCCGACGCCCACATGGACTCGGTCCCGATGGTCGCGGTGACCGGCCAGGTCGGCGCGGCCGCGATCGGCACGGATGCCTTCCAGGAGGCCGACATCCGGGGCATCACCATGCCGATCACCAAGCACAACTTCCTGGTCACCGACCCCGCCGAGATCCCGCGCACGATCGCCGAGGCGTTCTACATCGCCTCGACCGGGCGACCCGGGCCGGTCCTCGTCGACGTCGCCAAGTCCGCCCTGCAGGCGCAGACGACGTACGCCTGGCCCACCGAGCTGCACCTGCCCGGCTACCGACCGGTGACGCGGCCCCACTCCAAGCAGATCCGGGAGGCCACCCGGCTGATCCTCGAGTCCCGCCGCCCGGTGCTCTACGTCGGCGGTGGCACCATCCGGGCCGGCGCCTACCGCGAGCTCAAGGTGCTCGCCGAGCTCACCGGCATCCCGGTCGTCACCACCCTGATGGCGCGCGGCGCCTTCCCGGACTCCACCCCCAGCACCTCGGCATGCCCGGCATGCACGGCACCGTCGCCGCGGTCGCAGGTCTGCAGCGCAGCGACCTGATCATCAGCCTCGGCGCGCGTTTCGACGACCGGGTCACCGGCAACCTCGACTCCTTCGCGCCGGGCGCCAAGGTCATCCACGCCGACATCGACCCCGCCGAGATCGGCAAGAACCGCGTCGCCGACATCCCGATCGTCGGCGACTGCCGCGAGGTGATCAGCGACCTGGTCGTCGCACTCAAGGCCGAGGCGGACGCCGGCAACACCGGCGACTACGAGGCCTGGGTCGGGTTCCTGGCCGGGGTCAAGAAGAAGTACCCGCTCGGCTACGACACCCCTGCCGACGGCGGGCTGGCCCCGCAGCTGGTCTGCGAGCGGCTCGGTGCGCTCGCCGGGCCCGAGGCGATCTACTGCGCCGGCGTCGGGCAGCACCAGATGTGGGCCGCGCACTTCGTCGGCTACGAGCAGCCCCAACACCTGGATCAACTCCGGCGGGCTCGGCACCATGGGCTTCGCGGTCCCGGCCGCGATGGGCGCCAAGGTCGGCGTCCCCGACTCCCCGGTCTGGGCGATCGACGGGGACGGCTGCTTCCAGATGACCAACCAGGAGCTGGCCACCTGCGCGATCAACGACATCCCGATCAAGGTCGCGGTCATCAACAACGAGTCGCTGGGCATGGTCCGCCAGTGGCAGACGCTCTTCTACAACGAGCGCTACTCCAACACCGACCTGCACAGCAAGCGGATCCCCGACTTCGTGAAGCTGGCCGAGGCCTACGGCTGCGTCGGGCTGGCCTGCGACAGCCCCGAGGACCTCGACGCCACGATCGCCAAGGCGATGGAGATCAACGACGTACCGGTCGTCGTCGACTTCCGCGTCCACCGCGACGCGATGGTCTGGCCGATGGTGGCGGCCGGCACCAGCAACGACGACATCAAGTACGCCCGCGACCTCGCCCCCGACTTCGAGGAGGACGAGCTCTGACGAGCGTGTCCTGACGCACCACACGCTCGTCGGTCGCTGGTCGAGAACAAGCCCGGCGTCCTGGCCCGGATCGCGGGCCTGTTCAGCCGCCGCGGCTTCAACATCCACTCCCTGGCCGTCGGCCCGACCGAGCACGTCGAGGTCTCCCGGATGACGATCGTGGTCAACGTCGAGGACTCCCCGCTGGAGCAGGTGACCAAGCAGCTCAACAAGCTGGTCGAGGTGATCAAGGTGGTCGAGCTCGACAGCACCGCCTCGGTCACCCGCGAGCTGCTGCTGGTCAAGGTCCGGGCCGACGTCGAGACCCGCGGTCAGGTCCTCGACGCCGTCCAGCTGTTCAAGGCCCGTGTGGTCGACGTCGCTCCCGACGCCGTCACCGTCGAGGTGACCGGCAACGCCGACAAGCTCGCCGGCTTCCTCAAGGTGGTCGAGCCGTTCGGCATCCGCGAGCTCGTCCAGTCGGGCATGGTCGCCATCGGCCGGGGATCGCGCTCGATCAGCGAACGCACCCTTCGCCCCGTCGCCATCCCCGCCCCGCCGGCGGTGTCGGGGTGAGATCCACCGAACCAACGACGAAGGAGAGCCCCCGTGGCTGCTGAGATGTTCTACGACGACGACGCCGACCTGGCCCTGATCCAGGGCAAGAACGTGGCGGTCCTGGGCTACGGCAGCCAGGGGCACGCCCACTCGCTGTCGCTGCGTGACTCCGGCGTCGACGTCCGGGTCGGTCTGCCCGAGGGGTCGAAGAGCCGGGCCAAGGCCGAGGCCGAGGGTCTGCGGGTCCTCACGCCCGCCGAGGCCGTCGAGGAGGCCGACGTCATCGTGATCCTCGCCCCCGACCACGTGCAGCGGACGCTCTACGCCGAGTC
Organism: uncultured Actinomycetota bacterium; assembly: GCA_963830755.1. Classification (GTDB taxonomy): domain Bacteria; phylum Actinomycetota; class Actinomycetes; order Propionibacteriales; family Nocardioidaceae; genus Nocardioides. Next base: position 123,646 of record CAWHNI010000005.1, read on the forward strand.
GGTCGAGCCCAACATCACCGCCGGCGACACCCTGGTCTTCGGGCACGGGTTCAACATCCGTTTCGGCTACATCACCCCGCCCGAGGGCGTCGACGTGTTCATGGTCGCGCCGAAGGGACCGGGCCACCTGGTCCGTCGCGAGTACGTCGACGGGCGCGGCGTGCCCGTCCTGGTCGCGGTCGAGGAGGACGCCTCCGGCAAGGCGTGGGACCTCGCGCTGTCGTACGCCAAGGCGATCGGCGGCCTGCGCGCCGGCGGCATCAAGACCACGTTCACCGAGGAGACCGAGACCGACCTGTTCGGCGAGCAGGCCGTGCTGTGCGGCGGCGCGAGCCAGCTGGTGATGTACGGCTTCGAGACCCTGATCGAGGCCGGCTACCAGCCCGAGGTCGCCTACTTCGAGTGCCTCCACGAGCTCAAGCTGATCGTCGACCTGATGTACGAGGGCGGCATCGCCAAGCAGCGCTGGTCGGTCTCCGACACCGCGGAGTACGGCGACTACGTCTCCGGCCCGCGCGTGATCACGCCCCAGGTGAAGGAGAACATGAGGGCGATCCTCGAGGACATCAAGAACGGCTCGTTCGCCCAGCGCTTCATCGACGACCAGGACGCCGGAGGCCCGGAGTTCAAGGAGCTGCGGGCGAAGGGCGAGGAGCACCCGATCGAGCAGACCGGCCGTGAGCTGCGCAAGCTGATGGCCTGGGTGAAGTCGCACGACTCCGACTACGTCGAGGGCACCGCCACCCGCTGAACCCATCTCGGGAACAAGCAGGCCCGAGGGAGTGGTTGTGCCGCCGTGAGAATCGACATCTGGTCCGACGTGGTCTGCCCGTGGTGCTACATCGGCAAGCGCCGGCTGGAGACCGCGCTCGCCGACTTCGAGCATGCCGCCGACATCGAGGTGGTGTGGCACTCCTACCAGCTCGACCCCGGAGCGCCTCGTGAGGCGACCGAGTCGGTGGCCGAGACGCTGGGCCGCAAGTACGGCGGCGGTCCGGCCGCCGGATCGCAGATGATCGACCGGGTGGAGGCCGTGGCCGCCGAGGAGGGGCTGGTCTACCGGCTCCACCAGGCACAGCGCGCGAACACCGTCGACGCGCACCGTCTCCTCCACCTCGCGCTCGATGAGTCCGGCGCAGGAGTCCAGGACCGGCTGAAGGAGGCGCTGCTGGCGGCGTACTTCACCGAGGCCCGCAACGTCGCCGACCACGACGTGCTGCGCGAGGTCGCGGCCGGCGCCGGGCTCGACCCGGCTCGGATCGACGAGGTGCTCGCGAGCGACGCGTACGCCGCCGACGTCCAGGCCGACATCGATCAGGCCCACGCCTTCGGCTCCAGTGGAGTCCCGTTCTTCGTCATCGACGGACGGTACGGCGTCTCCGGCGCCCAGCCGCCCCACGCGTTCGGCGAGGTGCTGCGCCGTGCCTGGGCCGAGCGCGAGCCGAGCCTCCAGATGGTCGGCGGGCGACGACGTCTGCGGCTCCGACGGCTGCTCGGACTGATCGTGGTTGACCGCCCGGTGTTCGTGCTCCACGAGCACGACCGGCCGCGCCACCACTTCGACCTCCGGCTGGAGGAGGACGGCGTGCTGCGCTCCTGGGCGGTGCCGAAGGGAATGCCCGATGACCCGGCCAGCGACCGGCTCGCGGTCGCTGTCGAGGACCACGGCCTCGACCACGCGACGTACACCGACGAGGACAAGCGGATCGCCGACACCGGCTGGTGGGAGCTCGAGGACCGGAACGAGAAGCGCTTCGTCTTTGTGCTCCACGGTCGGTCCGACTCCGTCCGCTATGCGCTGATTCACACCGGCTCCGACTGGCTGCTGCACCGGGTGCGGCGGCAGCCGTAGCCCCGCAAACGACGCCGTTTGGTACCAAACGGCAACGTGGCGGGCCCAGAGGCCACCGTTTGGTACCAAACGGCGAGCAGGACTACTTGACCTCGGACCGCCGGATGAGCCAGAGGCCCACGGCCAGAGGAACGACCAGCCAGCCCACCGCCGTCACACCCAGCTGTGCCCACGCCTCGCCGCCGACGGGCCAGCCTTCGAACAGCAGGCCCTGCGTGTAGTTGAAGTCGATCCACGGCTGGAGGTCGCGGAACCACTCCTGGCTCGCGGCCAGGACGGCGGCCAGGCCACCGAGCACGAAGCCGTAGATGAAGTACCCCACGATGGCCGCGGCGGAGTTGCGGATCAACACTCCGAGCATGAAGCCGATCAGCAGGCCGAGCACGTTGGCCGCCACGAGCGACGTGGCCTGGTTGAGCGAAATGCCCCAGACGGATCGATCCCGGTTATCGCGGCGCCGACCAGGTTGCCCACTGCGCCGATGCCGAGTGCCACGAGCATCGAGACGACACCCAGCGCGACCGAGATCAGCAGCTTGGCCCAGATCACCGCACCGCGCTTCGGGACCAGGGTGAACGTCGTCAGACCGCTTCGTTGGCTCCACTCGCTGGTGACCGAGAGGATCGCGATCACGGGCAGGATGATCGCCATCGGGGCACCGACGGCGGCACCGAAGCTGTCGTAGGTCATCGCGCTGTCCGGCGCGAAGGCGATCACGGCGGCGGTCGCGAGCAGTGCGGTGATCCCGATGCTCGCGGCGAGCCAGAAGCCCGAACGGGTGTTGAACATCTTGGTCAGCTCGACCCACAGGATTCGGCCGAACGGGATCCGGGCGGGGACCGCGCGCGCCGGGGCGGGGGTCGGCGCCTGGGCCAGGGTCATGGTGCTCATGCTGCTGCTCCTTCGCGGGAGGTCTCGGCGGTGAGCTCGAGGAACATCTCCTCGAGGCCCGCACCGTCGGCGGTGCGGAGCTCGGTCAGGGGTACGCCGGCGACGTGGGAGACTTGCCCACCAGCGCCGGGTCGGCATCGACGCGTAGGCCGTCGTCGCCGTGCGCAGCGACGGTCACGCCGGACTCGGTGAGGGCGCGCGCCAGCTCGGCAACGGCTCCGGACCGGACGATCGTCCCGGCGGCGGAGAGCAGGTCGGTCTTGGTGCCCTCGGCGACGATCCGGCCCTGGCCGATCACGACCAGGTCGTCGGCGATCACTTCGATCTCGTGCAGGAGGTGCGAGGACAGCAGGACGGTCCCGCCCTGGTCGGCGAAGTCGCGGAGCAGGTCCCGCATCCACCGGATGCCCGCGGGGTCGAGGCCGTTGGCGGGCTCGTCGAGGATCAGTACCTCGGGCTCGCCGAGCAGTGCGGTGGCGATGCCGAGCCGCTGGCGCATGCCGAGGGAGTAGTTGCGGACCCGGCGGCCGGCCTCGGTCTGGGCGAGGCCGACGCGCTCCAGCATCGTCGTCGACGCGCGAGACCGGGAGACCCATCGTGCGCGCTGCGACCCGGAGCGTCTCGCGGCCGGTGCGACCGGCGTGCTGCGCGGAGGCGTCGAGGAGGACGCCCACCTCGCGGCCCGGGTTCGGGAGGTCGGCATAGTGCCGACCGAGGATGGTCGCCGTTCCGTGGCTCGGTGGGGTGAGGCCGACCATCACGCGCATGGTCGTGGACTTGCCGGCTCCGTTGGGCCCGAGGAAGCCGGTGACCCGGCCCGGTCGGGCGCTGAAGGTGACGTCGTCGACGGCCTGGAACTGGCCGTACTTCTTGCTGAGGGCTTCGACTCTGATCATGACGACCACGCTCTCGCGACGAGGTCGTTGCGCCCATCGGTGAACCTGCCCACGCGACCCTCGCTCGACCCCGAGGGATCTCGGGGTCGACCCCGAGACTGAGTCCGTCGGCCCGGCGTGCGGCCTGTAGGGTGTGCGGAGCACAGCGTCGTGCACGACCGCCTCGCGGCACCGCGAGCCAGGTCCGCCATTCGCCGACTTCCATCGAGGACACCGCTGTGAGCAAGCCCGTCGTACTCATCGCCGAAGAGCTCAGCCCCGCCACCGTCGACGCGCTCGGCCCCGACTTCGAGATCCGCAACTGCAACGGTGCCGACCGCGCCGAGCTGCTGCCCGCGATCGCCGACGTGGAGGCGATCCTGGTCCGTTCGGCGACGAAGGTCGACGCCGAGGCGCTGGCCGCCGCCAAGCGGCTCAAGGTGATCGCCCGCGCCGGAGTCGGCCTCGACAACGTCGACGTCAAGACCGCCACCCAGAACGGTGTGATGGTCGTCAACGCGCCGACCTCCAACATCGTGTCGGCCGCTGAGCTCGCGGTGGCCCTGATGCTGGCCGCTGCCCGTCACCTCTCGCCGGCCCACGCCGCGCTGAAGAACGGCGAGTGGAAGCGCTCGAAGTACACCGGCATCGAGCTCTACGAGAAGACCGTCGGCATCGTCGGCCTGGGCCGGATCGGCGTCCTCGTCGCGCAGCGGCTGAGCGCGTTCGGGATGAACGTCATCGCCTTCGACCCCTACGTCCAGGCCGGCCGCGCCGCGCAGATGGGCGTGCGCCTCGTCGACCTCGACACCCTGCTCGCCGAGGCCGACTTCATGTCCGTCCACCTCCCCAAGACCCCCGAGACGGTGGGCCTGATCGGGGCCGACGAGCTGGGCCGCGCCAAGCCGAGCCTGGTCCTGGTCAACGCCGCCCGCGGCGGGATCGTCGACGAGGAGGCGTTGTACGACGCCCTCAAGACCGGCCGGATCGCCGGAGCCGGGCTCGACGTCTTCGCCACCGAACCGTGCACCGACAGCCCGCTGTTCGAGCTCGAGAACGTCGTCGCGACCCCCCACCTCGGCGCCTCCACCGACGAGGCCCAGGAGAAGGCCGGGGTCGCGGTCGCCCGGTCGGTCCGCCTCGCGCTCTCCGGGGAGCTGGTGCCCGACGCGGTCAACGTCCAGGGCGGCGTGATCGCCGAGGACGTCCGCCCCGGCATCCCGCTGACCGAGAAGCTCGGCCGTGTCTTCACCGGCCTGGCCGGTGGGTCCGCCCAGCAGATCGACGTCGAGGTCCGCGGCGAGATCACCGAGTACGACGTCAAGGTGCTCGAGCTGGCCGCCCTCAAGGGAGTCTTCTCCGACATCGTCGAGGACCAGGTGTCCTACGTGAACGCTCCGCTGCTGGCGGCCGAGCGCGGCACCGCCGTACGCCTGGTCACCGACGCCGAGAGCCCCGACCACCGCAACCTGATCACGATCCGTGGCACCCTTGCCGACGGCTCCCAGGTGTCGGTGAGCGGCACCCTGATCGGCATCAGCCAGAAGGAGCGGTTGGTCGAGGTGAACGGCTTCGACGTCGACATCGAGCCCACCGACCACCTGGCGTTCTTCAACTACGAGGACCGGCCGGGCATGGTCGGCACGGTCGGCCGCATCCTGGGCGACGCCGGGGTCAACATCGCCGGGATGCAGGTCTCCCGCGATGCCAAGGGCGGCTCCGCTCTGGTGGCGCTCTCGGTGGACAGCGCGATCCCCGCGGAGACGCTGGCCGAGATCGAGACGGCCATCGACGCCGACGTGGTGCGCGCGGTCAACCTGACCTGAGCGCTGACTGCGGTCAGCGGGTGCCGGACTGGTAGGCCAGCACGACGGCCTGCAGCCGGTCGCGCACGCCCAGCTTCATCAGGATCCGTGCGACGTGGGTCTTGACGGTGCCTTCGCCGATGACGAGGCGGTCGGCGATCTCGGCGTTCGAGCAGCCGTCGGCCATCAGCGCGAGGACCTCGTGCTCGCGCCCGGTGAGGCTCGAGACGGCCTCGAGCCGTTCGGGCGTACGCCGCCGCGCCAGCTCATCGGCCACCCGCCGCGCCACTGACGGTGCCAGCACCGAGTCGCCGGCCGCGGCCGCCCGGATCGCGGTCAGCAGCCGGTCGGCGGGGGCGTCCTTGAGCAGGAAGCCGCAGGCGCCCGCGGCCAGGGCGTCGTAGACGTTGCGGTCGGTGTCGAAGGTGGTCAGGACGACGACGCGGGTGCGAGCCCTGGCGGCAGTCAGGCGGCGCATGGTCTCGAGACCGTCCAACCTCGGCATCCGGATGTCGAGGAGAAGCACGTCGGGGTCGTGGCACGCCACGAGGTCGAGCGCCTCCTGCCCGTCCTCGGCCTCGGCGACGAGCTCGATTCCGGGCTCGGTGCCCAGGATCATCCGCAGGCCGGAACGGACCAGGTGTTCGTCGTCCGCGGTGACCACGGTGATCGTCATCGCGCCTCCAGCGGGAGCGTGGCGTGGACGACGAAGTCGCCCTCCGGGCCGCGGCCGGCCTCCAGCTCACCGCCGTACAGGGCAGCTCGCTCGCGCATGCTGATCAGGCCGTGGCCGATCCTCTGATCCTGGACGGCCGGCGCCTGGGCTGCGGGGTTGCTGACCCGGATGGTCAGGGTCTCCGCACCGTAGCCGACCCGCACACTGGTGCGTGATCGCCCGCCGTGCTTGAGGGCATTGGTCAGCGCTTCCTGCACGATGCGGTAGGCGGAGAGGTCAAGCCCCGGGGGAAGCGGCCCGGGCGTTCCGTCGACGTCGACGGTCACCTCCAGGCCGGCCGACCGGACTTGGTCGACAAGGTCGTCCAGCTGGTCGAGGCTCGGCCGCGCCCCGGGTTCGACACCCTCCGTCTCGACGAGGAGTACGTCGAGCAGCCGCCTCAGCTCGTCCATCCCGGCACGGCCCACCGACTCGATGGCGGCCAGCGACCGTTGCGCCGCCGCGACGTCTCCCGGAAGCACCCGCTGAGACGCCTGCGCCTGCAGCACGATCACCGCCATGCTGTGCGCCACCAGGTCGTGGAGCTCGCGCGCGATCCTGGCGCGCTCGTAGGCGACCGCGGCGCGGCTGGCCTCCTCCCGGTCTCGCTCCAGTGCCGAGTTGTGGGCGACCAGGGCTGCGTGCTCGCCGCGGCGGTGGCGCAGCCAGCGGCCCAGGCCCCAGGTGCCGGCGAGGATCACCCAGCCGGGGACGACGTCGTCGATCGCGGCGCCTTGCTGCAGCCGGGGGATGTCGATGGCCAGCGCGCCCAGGGCCACGACCGACATGCCGATCGCCGAGGACCTCGCGGAGGCCCACGACCCCAGGGCATAGACCGCGAGCAGGATCGCGAACCAGACCTGGCCCAGGCCGGCGTCGGAGTAGCGCTCCAGCGCGGCGCCGCTCAGGACGACCAGCAGCATCGGAAGTGGCCAGCGACGAGCCCAGAGCAGGGGGGCGGTGACCAGCACGACAGCCGCGGAAGCCCACACGTCGGACCGCTCCGGGGTCCACCACACCTGGAGCTGCCCGGAGACGAAGAGCAGGGCCACCAGGCCGAGGAACGCCCACCGCGCGGTCACCTGCCACTCCATCCCCCGAATGTAGAGCCAGTGCTGGGTCGCCGCGTCTGCCTTTCGGCAGATGCCCGAAACCCGCCCCACGGCAGACGACGTCGGCGGCTGGCCTCCCTAGCGTCGGAGACGTTGACCCATCGACCTCAGGAGCACCCATGAATGCCTTGACCAAGTCCGCCGTCGCGGCCGCCCTCCTCGCAGTGCCCGTTGCCGTCGAGACCCTGGTGCGGAGCGACAACATGGCGCTCTGGGGCCATGGGGTCTTCGCCGCCTCCCAGCTGGTGGGGTGGACCCTGCTCCTGTCGTTGTCGCGGCTGCTGGCGTCCCGCGCCGGCGGCTCGCGCTGGGGATCCCGGCTGGTTCAGGCCGGCTGCGTCCTGCAGCTTGTCTTCGCGGTCGGGTACGGGATCACGGCTCTCGTGCAGGGCGAGCCCTTCGAGGGCATGTTCGTCGCCTTCCTGCTCGGTTTCCTGGCCCTCACTGCGGGCGGCCTGACCTGGGGCATCCGACTCCTGCGCGCCCGCCGAGCCGCTCCGGCCGGCACCGGGCTGCTGGCCGTGGCGGTCCTGGGCTTCCTGGCGATGGCGGTCGGGGTGGACCCCTTCCACGACATCTTCCTGCTCTCGTCGTACGCCGCCTGGGTCGCTGTCGGGCTGGGCGTCGTCCGGGCCTCGACGGAGCGGGAGGAGCAGGCGCTGGTCAGCGACGCGTCGCGATGAGGGTCGCCGCGTCGGCCGCGACCATCACCTCGACGGTGGTGAACCGGTCGTCGGTCAGCCACTCCTCGCGCAGCGTGTCGACGCGGCCGTGGAACACCGGCGGCCAGATCTCGCACGGGGTGAAGTCGTCGAGGACCACGATCCCGCCCTCGTCGACCAGGTCGGCGACGGCGTGCACCCGGACCGAGCTGGGGTCGCCGGAGTCGAGGTAGAGCAGCGAGAAGGGGCCCTGGTCGGTGAGCGTCGACCAGTCGGCGGCGAGCACCTCGACCTGGGGGTCGTCCTCGAAGATCTCCGCGGCGGCGCCCGCCAGCTTGGGGTCCAGCTCGGCGGTCAGGATCCTGGCGTCGCCGCGGACGCCCGAGCGCAGCCAGGCGGTGCCGACGCCGGTCCCGGTGCCGAACTCGGCCATCGTGCCGTCCCGGGTCGCGGCGAGCGTCGCCAGCAGCCGCCCGGTCTCGTTGCGGCAGAACGACACGTAGCCCGCCTTGCGCGACACGTCGAACGCCCGCGACACGATCTCGGGCAGCTCGGGGCGGACGGCGCTCGATGGGGTCGAGTCTTACACCACGGGATCGACGTCTCGCATCCTGAACAGATCGACCGAACGGCCACACTCCGCACGCACGCGTCGTACGGTGAAGCCATCATGCGGAGCGTGTTCGTACTTATCGATCGCCGCGGCGAGGCCTGACAGCAGGCCACCTCGTCGCGGAGTTCGCGCGTTGACGGCCTGCACCTCCAGCTGAAGACGCCTCCGCGGCGGGTACGCCGGCAGTACCGCGAAACCCGCACTCTCCTGGTCAAGCGTTGCCCACGTGACCCGTGGGCCTTGCACCACTCCCGCCGCGGGGCGTTCAGGAATCCCGGTGGTCGTCACGACCACCCATCGAAAGCAATCCAGGAGAGACAGATGTACGACATGTATCCCGAGTGGGGGCCGGCCAGTGAGGCCGTTCCGTCCTGGGCCCTGCAGCCCGACGACGCGGGGAACCAGGCGGCCATTCAGGCGTCGCTTGACCTGCGAGACAACGGCGGGGAGCGCCCGGACGACAACTAGTGTCCCCGGCATGAACCAGGGCACCCTCTCTCTCGCGGTCATCCCCGGCGACGGCATCGGCCCGGAAGTCACCGCGGAGGCCCTGAAGGTCCTCGACGCGGCGGCTCCGGCCGGCGTGAAGTTCGCGTCCACGCACTATGACCTGGGCGCCGAGCGCTACCTCGCCACGGGTGAGGTGCTGCCGGACTCCGTCCTCGCCGAGATCCGCGAGCAGGACGCGATCCTCCTGGGCGCCGTCGGGGGCCGGCCCGGCGACCCGGACCTGCCTCCGGGACTCCTCGAGCGTGGGCTGCTCCTGCGCCTGCGCTTCGAGCTCGACCACTACGTCAACCTCCGGCCCTCGCGGATCTTCCCCGGGGTTGCTTCGCCACTCTCAGAGCCGGGCGAGGTCGACTTCGTGGTCGTGCGGGAGGGCACGGAAGGGCCCTACACCGGCAACGGGGGAGCGTTGCGGGTCGGGACGCCGCAGGAGGTCGCCACGGAGGTCAGCGTCAACACGGCGTACGGCGTCGAGCGGGTCGTGCGCGACGCCTTCGCCCGGGCTGCCCGCCGGCCCCGCAACCGACTGACCCTGGTCCACAAGACCAACGTGCTGGTCCACGCCGGCGCGGTGTGGTCACGGATCGTGGGCGAGGTGGGCCTGGAGTTCCCGGACGTGACCGTTGACTACCTGCACGTCGACGCCGCCACCATCTTCATGACCACCGACCCTGCTCGGTTCGACGTGATCGTCACCGACAACCTCTTCGGCGACATCATCACCGACCTCGCGGCCGCGATCACCGGCGGCATCGGGCTGGCCGCCTCCGGCAACATCAACCCCGACCGAACCGCGCCGAGCATGTTCGAGCCCGTGCATGGTTCCGCCCCCGACATCGCCGGCCAGCAGAAGGCGGACCCGACGGCGGCGATCCTGTCGACCAGCCTGCTGCTGGACCACCTCGGCCACCCCGAGGCGGCGGCGGCCGTCGAGCGGGCCGTGATCGAGGACCTGGCCGACCGCGCGCCCGGCACCACGCGGCGTACGACCGAGGTCGGCGACGCCGTCGCAGCCCGGCTGGGCTGAGCCAGGGGGTCGGATAGGTTGACCCCATGCAGATCAGCACCACCCCCTCGTCCGACCCGGTCGACGACGCGCGGCTGGCCGAGATCCTTGCCAACCCCGGCTTCGGGACCCACTTCACCGACCACATGTTCACGGTGGAGTGGACCCCCGACACCGGCTGGAGCGGAGCCCGGATCACGCCGTACGCCCCGCTCACCCTCGACCCGGCGACCGCGGTCCTGCACTACGCGCAGGAGACGTTCGAGGGGCTGAAGGCCTACCGCCACGACGACGGCTCGATCTGGACCTTCCGCCCGGAGGAGAACGCCGCCCGGATGGTGCGGTCGAGCAAGCGCCTGGCCTTTCCCGAGCTCCCGGTCACCGACTTCGTCGAGGCGGTCGATGAGCTGGTCAAGGTCGACCAGCGATGGGTCCCCGACGGGGAGGGGGAGAAGAGCCTCTACGTCCGGCCGTTCATGCTCGCCACCGAGAAGTTCCTCGGCGTGCGGCCGGCCCAGCACGTGACGTTCCTGGTCATCGCGAGCCCGGCCGGCGCCTACTTCAAGGGTGGGGTCAAGCCGGTCACCCTGTGGCTGACGACTGAATACACCCGCGCCGGGCGCGGCGGCATGGGCGCTGCCAAGACCGGCGGCAACTACGCCAGCTCGCTGGTCGCCCAGCAGGAGGCCATCGCACAGGGCTGTGACCAGGTGGTCTTCCTCGACTCGCAGGAAGGGCGGTACGTCGAGGAGCTCGGCGGCATGAACCTCTACTTCGTCCACGACGACGGCCGGATCGTCACCCCGGAGTCGGGCACCATCCTCGAGGGCATCACTCGCTCGAGCATCATCGAGCTCGCCGGCAAGCTCGGCCACCAGGTCGAGGAGAGGAAGTTCTCGATCGACGAGTGGCGCGACGGGGTCCGAAGCGGGGCGATCACCGAGGTCTTCGCCTGCGGCACGGCGGCCGTGGTCACCCCGGTCGGCACGCTCAAGTGGGGCGGCGGCGAGGCGCCCGCGCCGGCGTCGACCGACCTGACCATGAAGATCCGCCAGGCCCTCGTCGACATCCAGTACGGCCGGGCCGAGGACACCTTCGGCTGGATGCACAGGATCTGCTGACCGCGGACAGTAGCCTCGAGGAGTGACAACTCTCCCCGCAGCGGCCGCCGACCGGGCTGACCGTCGGTGGCTACGAGCTGCTGATGCGGCTCGGCGAGGGCGGCATGGGCGTGGTCCACCTGGCCCGACCCCCGCGTGGGGAACGGGTCGCGCTGAAGGTGCTGCGGCCCCACATCGTCGGCGACGACGAGGCTCGTGCCCGGCTGGCCCGGGAGGTCAGCTCGCTGTCGCGGATCCGCAGCCCGTGGGTGGCCGAGATCGTCGACTCCGACCCTTGGGGCGAGATCCCGTTCGTTGCCACCCGCTACGTCCCCGGCCCCTCCCTGCACGACCTGGTGAAGGACGAGGGGCCGCTCAGCGACGCCGACCTGCGCTTCCTGGCGCGCGGCCTGGCCGAGGGCATCGCCTCGGTCCACGCGGTGGGGGTCCTGCACCGCGACGTGAAGCCCTCCAACGTCCTGATCGAGGGGCGGACCCCGATCCTGATCGACTTCGGCCTGGCCCGGGTCGCCGACGACCCGAAGCTCACCCATACCGGCTGGCTGCTGGGCACTCCCGGCTACCTCGCGCCGGAGATCCTGGACGGGCACGACGCCACGACCGCCTCCGACGTCCACTCCTGGGGCGCGACCGTCGCCTTCGCCGGGACGGGACGCTCGCCCTTCGGTCGCGGCCCGTCGATGGCGATCATGGACCGGGTCCGACGCGGGCAGCACGAGCTCGACGGGTTGCCGGAGGACCTGCGCCGCGTCGTGGCCTCCGCGCTGGACCCGGATCCGCGGCGCCGGCCGGCGCCGGCCGAGCTCCTCGACTGGCTGGACGGTGGCGGACCGCCGCCGCAGTCGGTGCCCGACGACCCCTTCACCGTGCCGCTGGCACTGGCCGCTCAGGGCCGCGAGACCACCCTCTCGATCTTCGACGAAGAGGACGAACCAGGCCAGACGCACCGGCTGGAGGACGACTGGGCCGCGCCTCCGCGGCCGGGAACCCTGGAGCGGCTGCGGCGGGGCGCGCTGTGGACGGCGCTGACCGTCGCTGCGGGGACCGCGCTGACGGCGTACCCCTGGCTCGCCCTGCTGACCCTGCTCGTCCTGACCTGGTTCCTCCGGAGCGCCTCACTCGCCGCCACCGCGACCGGCGACCGGCGCCGGCTGCGCGGCGTGAAGTGGTACGACCCCGTCATCTACCTGATCGGCGCTCCCTGGCACGTCGTCCGGGCGATCCCGGGAACGATCCTGCTGGCGCTGTGGAGCGTCGGGCTGGCCCTGGCCGCCGTCCTCATCTGCTACGCCGCGGCCGTCGACCTCGAGGTCTCGCTTGTTCGCCACCGGGGTGACGTTCGTGGTCGCCCTGGCACTGGGTCCCGGGGGCTCGCGCGTCCGATCGCCACTGGCACGCGTCGTCCACCCGCTCGCGTCCGGTCTCGGCACCTGGCTGGTGTCCCTGCTGGTGGTGGGAACGGTCGCCGCGTCGTTCGGCTACCTGGTGGCCACCTCGGGCGTGAGCTGGTCTCCCGGCTCCGACCCCGCAAATGTTGAGTTGGGCTTGCCGGCCCCTTGAGTTGGGCCTGCCGGCCCTTCAACACCCAGTTGAACGGGGCCGCGAGGCCCAACTCAACGAAGGGGCCGGATCGCGAGATCTGGTGCGGGGAGGAGCGATGCGGTGGCACACTGAACGCGTGCCGCACCACCGCATCATTATTTCCTAGCGCGTCGACGCCCCTCCGACCGGGGCCGCCGACGCGCAAACCTTCCGTTCCGCGGGAGGTTTTTTTGTTGCCATCCGACGACACGCGACCTGAGAGAGCAGACCGATGGACCTGCCGCTTGATCTCCACGGGGGATTCCACGTCTACGACACCACCCTGCGCGACGGAGCCCAGCAGGAGGGGCTCAACCTGTCGGTGGCCGACAAGCTGACCATCTCGCGCCAGCTCGACGACCTCGGCGTGGGCTACATCGAGGGCGGCTGGCCGGGGGCGAACCCCAAGGACACGGAGTTCTTCCGCCGCGCCGCCGACGAGCTGGACCTGCGGCACGCGAAGCTCGCGGCCTTCGGCGCCACCCGCCGTCCGGGCGTGGCCGCCGCCGACGACCCGATGGTCGCGGCGCTGCGCGACTCCGGCGCGAGCGTGGTCACGCTGGTCGCCAAGTCGCACGACCGTCACGTCGACCTGGCCCTGCGGACCACCCTGGAGGAGAACCTCGCGATGGTCCGCGACACCGTCAGCCACCTCCGGGCCGAGGGGCAGCAGGTGTTCCTCGACGCCGAGCACTTCTTCGACGGCTATCGCGACAACCGCGACTACGCCCTCGAGGTGCTGCGGACGGCGTACGACGCCGGCGCCGACGTGATCGCGCTGTGCGACACCAACGGCGGGATGCTCCCTGGCTGGGTCGGTGACGTCGTGGACGACGTCGTCTCCTCGACCGGCGTGCGGGTCGGGATCCACTGCCACAACGACACCGGGTGCGCGGTCGCGAACACCCTGGCGGCGGTCGACGCCGGCGCGACCCACGTGCAGGGCACGATCAACGGGTACGGCGAGCGCACCGGCAACGCCGACCTCGTCTCGGTGGTGGCCAACCTGGAGCTCAAGCTGGACCGGCGGGTGCTGCCGACCGGGTTGCTGAAGGACGCCACCCGGATCGCGCACGCCGTCGCCGACGTCACGAACTTCGCGCCCGCCTCGCGCCAGCCCTACGTCGGCACGTCGGCCTTCACCCACAAGGCCGGGCTGCACGCCAGCGCGATCAAGGTCGACCCGAACCTCTACCAGCACCTCGACCCGGTGAACGTCGGCAACGACATGCGGCTGCTGGTCTCCGACATGGCCGGCCGGGCCTCGATCGAGCTCAAGGGTCGCGAGCTGGGCTACGACCTCTCGGGCGACAAGGAGCTGGTCAACCGCGTGACTGAGCGGGTGAAGACGCTGGAGGCACGCGGCTACACCTTCGAGGCCGCGGACGCGTCCTTCGAGCTGCTGCTGGCCGAGGAGGTCGAGGGCGCCAGGCCGTCGTACTTCGACGTGGAGTCGTGGCGCGTGATCACCGAGACCCGGCCCGGCGACGAGGCCGTCTCCGAGGCGACGGTGAAGCTGAGGGCCGGGGGTGTCCGGTTCGTCGTCACCGGCGAGGGCAACGGTCCGGTCAACGCGCTCGACCAGGCGCTGCGCGAGGCGATCGGCCAGGCCTATCCGGAGGTCGCGAAGTTCGAGCTGATCGACTACAAGGTCCGGATCCTCGACCAGGGCCACGGCACCGACGCGATCACGCGGGTGCTGATCGAGACCACCGACGGGGAGTCGTCGTGGGTGACCGTCGGGGTCGGCCACAACGTGATCGAGGCGTCCTGGGGTGCGCTCATCGACGGAGTCACCTTCGGGCTGCGCCGGCACCCCACCGACTGAGCCGCGTCGGCTACATCTCCTCGTGGCTGTCGGGGTCACCGCCGAAGAGCCGGCCGTCGGAGCGTCCCAGCGCGGTGATGGCCTCCATCTCGGCCTCGTCGAGCTCGAACCCGAACACGTCGAGGTTCTCCCGCTGGCGCGACGGTGTGGCCGACTTCGGAATCGGCAGGTTGCCCAGCTGCACCTGCCAGCGCAGGATCACCTGGCCCGGCGTGACCCCGTGTGCCTCCGCGGCCGCGCGCACGGGTGCTTCGTCGAGCGGCGCCTGCCGCTTGCCCAGCGGGCTCCACGACTCGGTGCGGACGCCGCGCTCCTCGTTGGCACGCCGCATCTCTGCCTGCGGGAAGAGCGGGTGGACCTCGATCTGGTTCACCGACGGCGCCACGCCGGTCTCGTCGATGATCCGGTCGAGGTGCTCGGCCGTGAAGTTGGAGACGCCGATCGAGCGGACCAGCCCCTGCTCGCGCAGGTCGACCAGCGCCCGCCACGCGTCGACGTACTGCCCGCGGCTGGGGTTGGGCCAGTGGATCAGGTGCAGGTCGAGGTGATCGAGCCCGAGCCGCTCCAGCGACTCGCGCGTCGAGGCGATGGCGTCGTCGTACGCGTGGTGCCGGCCGGGGATCTTGCTGGTCACCCGCAGCTCGTCTCGCGGGACACCCGAACGGCGCAGCGCCTCGCCGACCTCGCGTTCGTTCTCGTAGTTCACGGCCGTGTCGACGAGGCGGTAGCCGGCCTCGACCGCGCTGGCCGTCGCCTCGACCGCCGCGTCGCCCCGCAGACCTGCGGTGCCGAAGCCGATTGCGGGGATCGTGGTGCCGTCGTTGAGGGTGTAGGTCGGGATGGTCATCGTGCTCCTTCGTCTACGGGTTCTCGACGATCCGGCGGGCCAGGTCGGCCCAGCCGGACCGGATCCGGTCGAGGTCGATCTGCTCGATCTTCACCTGCTGCTCGAGGATCGAGGACTCGATGGGGGCCATCAGGGCGATGGCCAACAGGGCGATGTCGCCGCGGACGCCCAGCTCCCCGAGCAGGTATCGGGTGTGGGTGGCCACGAATGAGTACGCCGCGTACGAGCGGGCGCCGGCCCGTCCGGCGGCGCGGATCAGGTCCGCGTGCCGGAGGTTGATCTCGATCCTGGAATTGCCGAAGGCCAACAACCGCTCCATCGGTGGCGCGCCCGGTCCCAGGGGAGGCGGGCCGCCCATCACCTGCGCCTGCCAGTCCGCCTCGGAGTGGTCGAGGAGCGCCGCCATCAGGCCTTCCCGGCTCTGGAAGCGGCGGAACACCGTGCCCTTCCCGACCCCGGCCTCGGCCGCGACCGCCTCCATGGTGACCCCCTGGATCCCGCAGTGCTCGATCAGCCGGGTGGCCGCCTCGAGCAGGGCCTTCCGGTTGCGGGCGGCGTCGCTGCGCTCCGGGCGCGGCTCCCCGATGATCGGGAGCAGGGGATGACTCGACATGGTGCGGGTCACTCTATTGCCAGCACACTCGGCGGGAATGAAAGCGGACCCCGGTCCGTTTGGCTGGGCATGACTGACACCAACATCGTGGTCCTCGTCGGCAGCCTCCGCTCCGACTCCCTCAACCGCCGCCTGGCCGAGCAGCTCGTCAGCGACGCTCCCGCCGGGCTCCGCCTGGAGATCGTCGAAGGCCTGGCCGAGCTGCCGTTCTACAACGAAGACCTCGACACCGACGAGGTCCCGGAGTCCGCGCAGCGCCTCCGCGACTGCGTCGCCGACGCCGACCGCGTCCTCGTCGTCACCCCCGAGTACAACGGCACCATGCCGGCCGTGCTCAAGAACGCCATCGACTGGCTGTCCCGCCCCTACGGGGTGGGTGCCCTGACCGGCAAGCGGCTCGCGGTGCTCGGCACCACGCCCACGCCGTACGGCGGCAAGTGGGCGCACGCCGACGTCCGGCGCTCGGCCACCGTCGCCGGCGCGGTCGTCGTCGAGGACGCCACGCTGTCCCAGTCCTCCGTCGGCGTGGACGTGCTGGCCGACGCCGAGATCAACGGCCGCGTGCTCGCCGCACTCCAGACCCTGGTCGACCACGAGCTGGAGGCATCCGCCGCCTGAGCGTGGCAGTCTGGGCCGCATGAACACCCCACAGAACCACTCGCTTCGCTCGCGCTTCCGCGGGGACCCCGCATGAGCGAACTGACGCCGTACATCTGCGTCGCTGACGCCCGCGCGGCCGTCGAGTGGTACGTCGACGTGCTGGGCGCCGAGGTGACCTACGCGCCGATCGAGATGCCGGACGGGCGGATCGGACACGTCGAGCTGGCCGTCGACGGCGCCGGCTGGATGATGTCGGACGAGTTCGCGGAGGCGAATGTCGCCGCCCCGGACCCCGCTCGCGGCAGCGCGGTCTCGCTGCACCTCACGGTCGAGGATGTCGACGCCTTCGCCGCGCGCGTCCAGGCTGCCGGGGTGACCATGGACCGCGGTCCGGAGGACAGCGAGCCCGCCGGGCGGGTCGCGGTGTTCCGGGACCCGTTCGGCCACCGGTGGTTCCTCAACCAGCCGTCAGCTGAACCACGTCAGCGCGACTGACGCGCGAACTCGTCACGCGTCGAGCGTCCCGGCGCCGGCCGGGATCGACGCCAGGAGCGGTACGCCGGTCACCCGCGGCAGGTCGTCGAGGTTGCAGGTCTCCGCCAGCCCGGGGTCGCTCGGCCACGAGCCGATGACCAGCCCGGTCGGCTCGATCCCGCGAGCCCGCAGGGCGGCCACGGTCAGCTCGGTGTGGTTGAGCGTGCCGAGCCCGGGCGAGGCCACGACCACCACCTCGGCCCCCACCTCGTCGGCCAGGTCGAGGATCGTTCCGCCGTCGGTGTCGAGCCGGACCAGGACCCCGCCCGAGCCCTCCACCAGCACGGTGTCGTGCGACTCGGCCAGCACCCGCACCCGGTCGGCGTGCTCCGCCACCGGGGGGATCCGTACGTCGCGCAGCCGGGCCGCGGTGTCGGGTGCCAGCGGGTCCTCGAGGCAGGTGAGCTCCTGGACGGCGCAACCGGTCAGCCGGTGGACCACCTCGGCGTCCGCGAGGTCGTCGGAGGCCGGCCCGACGCCGGTCTGCACCGGCTTCACCACGACCACCGACCCGCTCTCGGCCGCACGGCGGGCCAGTGCGGCGGTGGCGATGGTCTTGCCGACCCCGGTGTCGGTCCCGGTGACGACGATGATCGTCACGAGTGCTCCTTGACGACCTGTCCGAGCACGGCCGACGCCCGCGCCCAGTCCGCCTCCGCGATCCCGGCGCTGGTGGTGACCCTGAGCCGCGAGATCCCGTCGGGCACCGACGGCGGACGGAAGCACCCCACCCGCACCCCTTCCTCGAGCGCCGCCGCCTGCGCGGCCAGGGCGACCTGGGGGGAGGGCATCGGCACCGACAGCACCCCGCCCTCCGGCGGCGTGACCCCCAGCGCGCCGGCGAGGGCCGCTGGCGCGGGTGTGGACCAGCGCCGGCAGCTCGGGCCGGGTGGTCAGCAGCTCCAGTGCCGCGAGCGCACCGGCGGCCGCTGCCGGCGCGAGGCCGGTGTCGTAGATGAACGGCCGGGCACGGTTGACCAGGTGGTCGACCACGGACGTGGAGCCGAGGACGGCGCCCCCCTGCGCGCCCAACGCCTTGGACAGGGTGGCGGTCACGACGACGTGGTCGTGCCCGGCGAGGCCGAGCTCGCGCACCAGCCCGTGTCCGCCGGCCCCGGCCACGCCGAGCCCGTGGGCCTCGTCGACGACCAGCAGGGCGTCGTACGACGCGCAGACGCCAGCGAGCTCGCGCAGCGGGGCCGGGTCGCCGAGGACGCTGTAGACGGACTCGGTCAGCACCATCGCCCGGCGATCTCCGGCCTGGGCGAGCGCGGCCGAGACGGCACACACGTCGTTGTGCGGGGTGATCGTCACCTCCGCCCGGGACAGGCGGGCCGCGTCGACCAGAGAGGCGTGCACGTGGGCGTCGGAGACGATCAGGCAGTCCCGGTCGGCCAGCGCGGTCACGGCGGCGAGGTTCGCGTGGTAGCCGGTCGAGGTCACCAGCGCAGCCGGCTGCCCGAGGAACCCGGCGAGCGCGGCCTCGAGCTCCACGTGGAGGTCGAGCGTGCCGGTGACCAGCCGGGAGGCGCCCGCGCCGGCGCCCCACGTGCGCGCCGCTTCGGCCGCGTGCTCCCGGACTGCCGGGTGCCGGGACAGCCCGAGGTAGTCGTTGCCGGCGAGGTCGACGACGGGGTCGTCGGGGCCGCGGGCGCGCAGGGTGCGACGCAGGCCGGCCCGGTCGCGCTGCCCGGCCTGGTCGTCCAGCCACTTCTGCCAGATCATCGGCTCATCCGACCACGGCGGCGCTGTGGACGGCGGCACAGATCCGGTCGATGTCGTCGTCGGTGCAGATGTAGGGCGGCATCGTGTAGATCAGGTTGCGGAACGGCCGGAGCCACACGCCCGCGTCCAGGGCCGCCTCGGTCGCGGCGTCGACCTGCACCGGGTGGGTGAGCTCGACGACGCCCACCGCCCCGATCGTGCGTACGTCGGCGACGTCGGGCAGGTCGCCGCAGGGCGCGAGCCGGGAGGCCAGGCGGCGGTTGATCCGCTGGACGTCGGTCTTCCAGTCGCCGGTGTTGAGCAGGTCGAGGTTGGCCAGCGCGACCGCGCACGCGAGTGGGTTCCCCATGTAGGTGGGCCCGTGCATCAGGACGCCGGACTCCGAGGCGGACAGGCCGCGCGCCACCTCGGACGTGCAGATCGCGGCCGCGAGGCTGAGGTAGCCGCCGGTGAGTGCCTTGCCGACGCACATGATGTCGGGTACGACGCCCGCGGCGTCGGCGGCGAAGAACGTTCCGGTCCGCCCGAAGCCGGTGGCGATCTCGTCGAGCACCAGCACCAGCCCGTGCTCGTCGGCGACCTCGCGCATCACCCGCAGGCACGCCGCGGGGTAGACGTACATGCCGCCCGCGCCCTGGAGCAACGGCTCGACCACGATCCCCGCGAGCTCATGGGCGTGGCTGTCGGCCAGCTTGCGGAACGACGCCTCCCAGGCAGGCAGGCCGTCCTCGTCCGCAGGCGGCTGGTCGGCGAACACGTGGTCGGCCACGAAGCCGCGGAACATCGTGTGCATCCCGTTGTCGGGGTCGCAGACGCCCATGCACCCGCAGGTGTCGCCGTGGTAGCCGCCGCGGATGGTCAGCATCCGGGTCCGCTCGGGACGCCCGGCACCGCGTTGGTACTGGAGGGCCATCTTCAGCGCGACCTCGACACTCACCGAGCCGGAGTCGGCGAGGAAGACGTGATCGAGACCAGGAGGAGTGAGCTCGACCAGCCGCTGCGCGAGCCGGATCGCCGGCTCGTGGGTGAGCCCGCCGAACATCACGTGCGCGAAGTCGTCGGCCTGGCCTTTCAGCGCGGCGTCGAGCGCGGGGTGGCGGTAACCGTGGATCGCGGCCCACCACGACGACATCCCGTCGATCACCTCGCGACCGTCGGCCAGGCGCAGGCGACAGCCTTTCGCCCCGGTGACCAGCCGGACCGGGGTCGGCTCGGTCATCGACGTGTACGGATGCCACACGTGCTCGCGGTCGAACGCGAGCAGCTGCTCGGGGGTGGCCGGGGAGGTCATCGCGGGCAGTCTACGGACGCCCGATATCTTGCTGGACGTGACGGACATCCTGGAGCGCGCCCAAGTCAAGGTCCTCGACGAGGGCACCGGCCTGTCGTACGACGAGCTGGTGGAAGTGCTCCAGCTCCCCGACGACCGGATCGCCGAGCTGCTCGAGCTGGCGCACGCCGTACGCATGAAGCACTGCGGCCCGGAGATCGAGGTGGAGGGGATCATCAGCCTCAAGACCGGCGGCTGCCCGGAGGACTGTCACTTCTGCAGCCAGTCCGGCCAGTTCACCTCGCCGGTGCGGTCGGTTTGGCTCGACATCCCGCAGCTGGTGAAGGCCGCCGAGGAGACGGCCGCCACCGGGGCGACCGAGTTCTGCATCGTCGCCGCTGTTCGCGGCCCCGACGACCGGCTGATGTCGCAGGTCCGCGAGGGAATCAAGGCGATCCAGGAGGCGGTCGAGATCAACGTCGCCTGCTCGCTCGGGATGCTGACCCAGGAACAGGTCGACGACCTGCGCGACATGGGCGTGCACCGCTACAACCACAACCTCGAGTCGGCGCGGTCCTACTTCCCCAGCGTGGTCACGACCCACTCCTTCGAGGAGCGGTGGGAGACCTGCGAGATGGTCCGCGAGTCCGGCATGGAGCTGTGCTGCGGCGGCCTGGTCGGTATGGGCGAGTCTCTGGAGCAGCGCGCGGAGCTGGCCGCGCAGCTGGCCGAGCTCGACCCGCACGAGGTCCCGCTCAACTTCCTCAACCCGCGTCCCGGCACGCCTTTCGGCGACCTTCCGCTCATGGAGTCCGCCGACGCGCTGCGCACGATCGCGGCATTCCGGCTGGCGATGCCCCGCACCGTGCTCCGCTACGCCGGCGGCCGCGAGCTGACCCTTGGCGACCTCGGCACCCGCGACGGGCTGCTCGGCGGCATCAACGCCGTCATCGTCGGCAACTACCTGACCACCCTCGGCCGCGACGCCGACGAGGACCTGGCCCTCTTGAGCGACCTGAAGATGCCGATCAAGGAACTCGCGAAGACCCTGTGAGCGGCGCACCGACGTACTGCGGCCAGTGCGGCGAGCCGCTCGCCGATCGCGACCACGCCACCTGCCGACGCCTGCTCGCCCTCGAACCGCCGCGTTTCTGTACCCGATGCCGCCGCCGGATGAAGGTGCAGGTCACGCCCCGTGGCTGGTCGGCGAACTGTGTCGAGCACGGCACCCTGACCGGTTAAGCAGGGTCCACGTCCGCGCCGTGCAGCTCGGCGAGCAGTACGGCGCCGGGCAGGTCGAGCTTCGTGCGCCGGAGCCGGGCTGCGGCCAGGTCGACGCCGGACAGCGAGGCGCCCCGCAGGTCGGCGCCGCCGAGCTCGGTCTCGCGCAGGTTGGCCGAGTCGAGGCGGGCGTCGCGCAGGACCGTCCCGGTGAGGTCGCTCAGCGACAGGTCGGCCTCGCGGAGGTCGACCCCGCTCAGGTCCAGCTTCGTCAGGTTGGTGCCGCGGATCGTCACGCCGTGCCACTGGCCACCGGCCACCTTGATCGGCCGCAGGGTGCACTCGGCGAACACCGAGCCGTTGAGCTTGCAGCCCTCGAAGACCGCATCGAAGAAGTTGACCCGCTGGAAGTCACAGGCCACGAACGCAGAAGAGTTGTGGACCGAGGCGTTGAATCGGCAGTTGTGGAACGTGCACCGGTCGAACAGGGCGCCACTCGTCGTGGTCTCGCTGAGGTCGACGTCGGTGAACGTGCACTCGACGTAGCGCCCGTCGGCGAGGTCGTCGGCGTACCAGTCCTCGCCCCGGAAGTGCTGGTCAGAAACCTCAGACATCGAAGGTTCCGCCGCTGCGCCAGTAGACGTTGTCCTCGCGGGTGAGGAACTGGTCCTCGACGAGGTAGCGGCGCAGCGCGGCGTAGTCGGGGTGAAACCTCTCGATGATCGCGTTCACCTCCTGCTCCGGATAGCTCTGCCCGGGCTCGAACGACTGGGCGATGTGGTCGAGGACGACGAGCAGCTTCGAGTGCTTCGACGGGATCGTGTGCAGCCGGCCGTCGTCGGTCAGGAAGTTCCGCAGCACCCGGTCGTCGCGCAGGTCCATGTCACCCCTTGGGTCTCAGACGGAGCATCTCGCGCGGATGGGTGGCGCTGGCCAGTCCGCCCGCGAGCGCCCGCTTCTCGAAGTGCAGGTGACAGCCGTCGGGAGCCGCCGAGTCCGACGCGCGACCCAGCAGCGTTCCGGGCCGGATCCGGTCGCCGGGCTTCACGAACACCTTCCTGGTGTGGCCGATCACGATGTCGAAGCCGTGCTTCTTGTTGCGCAGCCGGATCGGGTTGACGCCGTACGCCGGCCCGAGGGCGTCGTTCGAGACCACCCAGCCCCACCGGTCGGATCGCAGCCGCGTGCCGCAGGGCATGGCGATGTCGAGGCCGTGGTGGAAGCCGCGATCGTCCGCGCAGCGCGGGTCCGGCGAGTAGTAGGGGGCACGCGTGCAGCCGAACGGGATCATGATCCGGTGGGCGTGCCGGTACCACGGCGAGTGGTAGAAGGTCTTGTCCGACGTGAAGAATCTCCACCTCGGGTCCGGCTCGGCGGCCGGGGCCGGCGCGACAGCCATCGAGACCGCCAGGAGGAGCGCTGCGATCAGGTGCATGGCCTCCACCGTAGGACACCGGATCCCCGTCAGCCGTCAGCAAACCACCAGGTCGGAGCGGAGTCAGCGGCGTCGGCCGGGGAGCAGACGTGCCGCAGCGAGAGCGGCGCGCACTGATCGCCGTCCTCGTAGCGCAGACAGCTCCTGTCGAGCTGCGTCCCGCTGGCGCTGCGCCTCCTTGCGCTTCCGGTTCGCGCGTTCCAGCCGCGCCTCCAGGGTCCGGAGACGCCGCGCCGCCGGAGACGAGGGCGGCTCCCGTCCCGGCTGCTCGGGAGCCGGTTCGACCAGCTGCAGATCGGCAGGTACAGACCGTCCGTCAGCGACACCGAAGCGGTGTCGGAGCACGACGGAACGCGACGCTCTCCCGATCCAGGCGTCGAAGGTCGCACCGACATCGAGGGCGACACAGCCCGCTTCCTTCAGCCAGTGGCAGTAGATCTTGCCCGGGATGCCGGCGCCGACCAGTGCCAGGGTGCCCGGTGCGAAGCCGGTGAGCTCTGACCGGAGCTCGTCGTAACGGTCGGGGACATGAACGCCCGGCCGGCCGGTGTCGACGAACTTGCCGGGCACGGTGACGACGTGTGCACGAACCCCGAACTTCTCGGCCACCACCGGGCCGAGCTCGGGGTGGGTGGTCACGAGGACCACCTCGTCGGCCTGGTCGAGGAGCTCGTCCATGACGCCGTTCGCGAGCATCTCCCAGTGGATCCAGCTGCTGCAGTACTCCTGGTGAGATGACTTGGGCAAGCGCATCGTCACCCGGTGGGCGAGTGCGACTCGCCGGGCCACATTGTCCGCGATGTCCCGCTCGCGCAGATTGAAGTGCTCGCGGACGTAATCACCGGTCTGGTCGAGCGGCCAGTCGAGCAGGTCGTCCGGCACCGTGACTCCGAGCACGTCAGGCCGAAGCCCGACCAGGTCGGCGTCGGCGAGAGCCGCTTCGAGGTCGCGGCGTACGCGGAGCACGTCGTGGAGGGTGACCCGTTCCGCACCCCAGTGCCGATGCAGTTCCGCCAGATCGTGGAGCCACGCGGACTCGTCCATGGAGAGCAGGACAGCCTCACCGTCACCGGTCCTGAGCAGGCTGAACGGATTCCGTGCGGCGGCTGCCGCACGGATACGCTCCAGGACGATTTCGTCGTCGAGGACGACAAAGGGGTGTCGGTCGGGCGCCGGCCCCACCGGTTCGACCTCGTCCTGGTGCATGCCCGAACTGTAAGCGGTGACCTGCTGGCACCCGGGCCCAGCAGGCGGAAACCGGACCGTATAGTCGCCGGCACCGCCGATGGACAGGAGTACAGGTGAATCCCAGGCGTGCCTCTGTGCTGGCCACCACGATCGCCGCAGGGGTGACGGTTGTCGCAGCCGCGGTTGGTGCCCCGGAGTTGGCGCTGGCGGCGCTCGCCGTCGCCGTGCTCGGGGTTCTCGGCTACCTGGTGCTGGCGATGCGATCGCTCGCCGAGTCGGTCGCGAAGGCGACGCGCACCGCGGATCGCGCCCGACGCGAGGCGAAAGCGGTGGCGAGCGTCAAGGAAAGCCCCCGGCGTCAACGGCAGACCGAGCGGACCGCCGACGACCCGGTGCTCGGTCGGCTACGGGACACCGAACGCCGACTGGCCGAGATCCGCAACGCCATCCACCGCTCGCCGGGACTCACCGCCGAGATGATCCGCGTCTACGACCGTGTCGTGACCCACCCTCATCCGATGCCTGAGCTCGGTGGCTGGGCCGCCACTCCCTCGACGATGCTGTGGATCCTCGATCGCGTCATGTCGGAACCGGTGCACACGATCGTCGAGTGCGGCTCAGGTACGTCCACCGTGTGGGTCGCGACGGCGCTGAAGGCGCGCGGCGGAGATGGCCGCGTCGTCGCTCTCGAGGACAACGATCACTATGCGGCGATCACCCGCGCAGAGCTGGAGCGGCTGGGGCTCAGTGACTGGGCGACGGTGGTGCACGCGCCGCTGGTGGACACCGGCCTGCCGGATGACTCCTCCCAGCCCTGGTTCGACCTGTCCGGGCTGACGCTGCCCGGAGAGATCGACCTCCTCTTCGTCGACGGACCACCCAGCAGAGTTGCTCCACAGGTCCGCTACCCGGCGTTCCCGCTCCTCGCCGACCGGCTCGCCCCGAACGCGGTCGTCATTCTCGACGACACCGGGCGTCCGGCCGAGGACGCCATCGTCGAGCGGTGGAGTCGCGAAGTCCACGCCGGACGTGCTCTGGAGGTCAGTCGAACGGTCGACCGGTCGACCGTGCTCGTTGCGAGGAAGGTCTGACGCGTGCGCGTCTTCGTCCTCAACACCGGACGATGCGGCTCCATGACCACCATCAGGGCGTGCGAGCACCTGACCAACTTCACGGCCGGACACGAGACGCGGACCGGTGCGATCGGTGACGGACGCCTCGACTACCCGGATCGGCACGTCGAGGCAGACAACCGGCTGTCGTGGTTCCTCGGCGATCTCGGTGAGCGGTTCGGCGATGAGCCCCTCTACGTCCATCTGCGCCGCGACCCCGAGCAGGTGGCGGCAAGCTTCCTCCGCCGGTGGCGCTCCAGGGGCGCCAAGCCGACCGGGTCCAGCGTGGTGCGCGCGTTCGCGCACGGCCTGATGATCCACAACGAAGAGTGGCCTGAGGCCGATCGGCTCGACGTGTGCCGGTTCTACGTGCGCACCGTCACCAAGAACATCGAGGCCTTCCTGGCGGACAAGACGAACACCATGACGGTCTGGCTCGACGACGCGGACAACTGGTTCCCGACGCTGTGGGACCGGATCGGCGGTGAGGGCGACCTCGATGCGGCGGTGGCCGAGTTCGGCGTACGCCACAACCCGAGTCGTACGCCGCCGAGCGGTCGCGGCTAGCGTTCTCGCCGTCGGCTAAAGCGCGACGACGTTGTCTCGCACCAGTCCACGACTCCGGTAGGCGCCCCGGGTGTCGAAGACCACCGGCACCGCGGCTGCGATCGCCTCGTAGTCGATGTCGTCGTGGTCGGTCAGGACGACCGCCATCGACCAGGTGGAGTCTCCGATCTCGTCAACGACCTCGTGACCGTGCCGGGCAAGGCGCGAGGGTGCGACATGGGGGTCGAGCAGCCCGAGCTCGGCACACAGGCCGGCGAGGCGGTTCATCACCTGCATGGACGGCGACTCGCGGTCGTCGGCGATGTTGCGCTTGTAGGCCATCCCGACCAGGAGGATCCGGGTGCCACGCACCGGCAGGCCCCGCTGGTTGAGCTCGTCCTGGACCCGGTCCACGATCCAGTCGGGCATGTGCAGGTTGATGTCTTCGGCGAGGTCGACGAAGCGGGTGGCAACGTGCTTCTCCTTCGCCCTCCAGGCGAGATATTGCGGATCGAGCGGGATGCAGTGCCCGCCGACGCCCGGTCCCGGGTAGAACGGCTGGAAGCCGAACGGCTTGGTCGCGGCCGCATCGATGACTTCCCAGACGTCGACGTCGAAGGCGTGCGAGATCTGAGCGAGCTCGTTGACCAGCGCGATGTTCACGGCCCGGTAGGTGTTCTCGAGCAGCTTGGTGAGTTCGGCGGCTCGGGCGGTTGAGACGGTGTGGACCGAGGTCACGAAGCGTCCATACGCTGCCGCAGCCACGTCGCCGGACAGGGAGGTGACACCGCCCACCACCTTGGGGATGTCGGCCGTGCTCAGCTTGTTGCCAGGGTCCACACGCTCCGGTGAGAAGCACGCGAAGACGTCGTGGTCGAGCGTGAGGCCGGCTCCCTCCAGTGCGGGCACGATGATGTCTTCGGTGGTGCCCGGGTACGTCGTCGACTCGAGCGAGATCAGCTGTCCCGGTCGGGCAACCGCGGAAACGATCGCCGCCGCGGCTTCGATGTAGGACGTATCGGGCTGCCGGTTGCGGCCCAGCGGGCTGGGTACGGCGATGAAGATCGCATCCGCCTTCGAGAGCTGCGACGGATCGGCGGTGAACACTGCGCCGCGATCGAGGGCTACGCGAAGCTCGGCGTCGCTGACGTCACCCACGTGTGAGGTTCCGGCCGTCAGGGCGTCGACTCGTTCCTCGGCGATGTCGAAGCCGATCACCTCGAGCCCGGCCTCGGAGGCGGCGACCGCGAGGGGGAGGCCGACGTAGCCGAGGCCGATCACGCCCGCGGTCCACGTCTCGTCACGGAAGCGTGCGACCGGATCCAGCGAGCTCTCCGCAGACATGCTCGCAGTTGTACCACCCGTCGGCGCGGCCACACCGATCAGTCCGGGCGAGGTGTCGGTGCTGAATCGGCCAAGGTGCTCGTGACGACGGAGAGGTGCTCGCATTCCTCGATGAGGCGCGCCCTGATCGCAGCCGCGCGCTCGGAGAAGCGCCCTTGGAGGTCGGCGTACTCGCGCTTGCCGTCAGCCGTCTCGACCTTGATCGGAGCCCACTGCTCGCCGGTGGGGTCGAGGGTGAGGCCGGTGAGGTCGTACGGAGCCGCGCGCATGTCCATGATCCGGATCTCCCAGGCCAGCTCGAAGGCGTCGGCCACCAGGTCGGAGCAGATCATCGGGGTGAGCCGGAAGGCGTGCTTGTAGAGGTCCATGTTCCCGTGCAGGCACCCCGGCTGCTCGTACGCCGCCCGGTCGTCGCTCGTCGGCGACAGCGTGTTGAGCGGGCGAGCCGTGGGCGTGAAGAACCGGAACGCGTCGAAGTGGGAGCAGGAGATCCGGTGGGACTCCACGACCCCGTCCGTGCCGGCGCCGCCCAGCCGGAGCGGCCAGTCGTGCCGGGTCCCCGTGGCGGACTCCGTGGCCCGGTGCACCATCGCCCACTCGTGCAGCCCGAAGCAGCCGAGCTGCGCCGGACGGCTCGCGGTGGCTCCCAACAGGCGTCGAATGGAGTTGATCAACGTCGAGTGCGCAGCGACGTACTCGTCCGAGACCGTGCCCTCGCGGTATCCCTTCAGGTCGGCGTACTCAGGTGCGTCCGCGAGCACCACGCCGTACCCGGGGTGCCACCGCCGCAGCTGGGCGGGCCGATGGGAGTAGTAGGTGAACAGGAAGTCGTGGACCGGGTGCTTCTGCCCGTCGCGGCGGCGGGCGAGGTGCGGCCCCACGAACGCGTCGACGCGGGCGGCGTGCGCCTCCGCCCGCGCCCGCCACGTCGGCTCGTCGAGCACCTGCAGGTCCACGCCGACCAGCGTAGGGCCGGTCGATAGGGTCGAGCCCGTGCGCATCTGCAGATTCACCGCGGGGGAGGACCCCCTCTACGGCGTCCTGACCGGCGACCTCGACGAGTTCGGCCAGCCCGGTGACGACGCCGTGATCGTTGCGCTGGCCGGCGACCCGCTGTACGTCGGCGTGAAGCCGCTCGAGCAGGAGCACCGCTTCGAGGACGTCCGCCTCCTCGCGCCCGTGCTGCCGCGCAGCAAGGTGGTGGGGATCGGCCGCAACTACGCAGCCCACGCCGCCGAGCTGGGCAACGAGTTGCCCGACGAGCCGCTGATGTTCCTGAAGCCCAACACCAGCGTGATCGGCCCCGGCGACCCGATCATCTACCCCAAGCAGACCGAGAACCTGCACTACGAGGGTGAGGTTGCCGTCGTGATCAGCCGGATCTGCCGCAACGTGCCGCCGGAGCAGGCGACCGACGTGATCCACGGCTACACCATCGGCAACGACGTCACCGCCCGCGACCTGCAGAAGAGCGATGTGCAGTTCACCCGGAGCAAGGGGTTCGACTCGTTCTGCCCGCTCGGCCCCTGGATCGAGACCGACCTCGACCCGCAGGCGTTCGCCGACGGCGTACGCGTCCAGACCCACCTCAACGGCGACCTGAAGCAGGACGGCAACACCAAGGACATGGTCTTCGACATCCCCACCCTCATCGCCCACATCACCAGCGTGATGACGCTGCTGCCGGGCGACGTGATCCTCACCGGCACCCCCGACGGTGTCGGTCCGATGGAGGTCGGTGACGAGGTCGAGGTCTCCGTCGCCGGTCTCGGAGCGCTGACCAACCCGGTGATGAAGCGATGAGCGTCCGCGTCCGCTTCTGCCCGTCCCCGACCGGTTCACCTCACGTGGGGCTCGCCCGCGCAGCGCTCTACAACTGGGTCTTCGCCCGCCACCACGGCGGGACCTTCGTCTTCCGGATCGAGGACACCGACAAGGAGCGCAGCACCGAGGAGTCCTACGACGCACTGCTGGAGACCATGCGGTGGCTCGGCCTCGACTGGGATGAAGGTCCGCTGACCGGCGGCGCGCACGGCCCGTACCGGCAGTCCGAGCGCACCGACCTCTACCGCGAGGTGCTCGTCAAGCTCGCGGACTCGAAGTTCACCTATGACTGCTTCTGCACCACCGACGAGGTCGACGCGCGCCGCAAGGCCAGCGGGTCCAAGCTCCAGGGGTACGACGGCTTCTGCCGTGAGCTCGGGCCGGAGCAGCGCGCGTCGTTCGAGGCGGAGGGTCGTCGGCCGCTCGTGCGGTTCCGGATGCCCGATGGCGCGATCACCTGGAACGACCTGGTGCGAGGGCCGATCACCTTCGAGACCGAGTTCGTGCCCGACTTCGCGCTGTGCCGTGCCAACGGCGACCCGCTCTACACCCTGGTCAACCCCGTCGACGACGCACTCATGGAGATCACGCACGTGCTGCGTGGTGAGGACCTGCTCTCGAGCACCCCTCGCCAGATCCCGCTGCACCAGGCGCTGGTCGAGCTCGGTGTCTCGCAGGCGGTCCCGGACTTCGGCCACCTGCCATTTGTCATGGGCGAGGGGAACAAGAAGCTCTCCAAGCGCGACCCTCAGGCCCACCTGTTCTCGTACCGAGACCAGGGCTTCCTGCCCGAGGGGCTGCTCAACTACCTCGCGCTGCTCGGCTGGGCGATCGGACCCGACCGCGACGTCTTCACCCTCGAGGAGATGGTGGCGGCGTTCGACATCAAGGACGTCAATCCGAACCCGGCCCGCTTCGACCTGAAGAAGGCCGAGGCCATCAACGCCTCCCACATGCGGCTGATCACGCTCGAGGACATGACCGAGCGGGTGATCCCGTTCCTCCAGCGCGCCGACGTGCTGTCCGACCCGGTCACCGACGACGAGCGCCTGCTCCTCGACCGGGCGATGCCGCTGGTCAACGAGCGGATGAACAAGCTCGCCGAGGCCCCGGGCCTGCTCGGCTTCCTGTTCGTCGACGAGGAGTCGTTCACCCGCGACGAGGGCGACGTGGAGAAGGTGCTCGACGAGAGTGGCCGCGACGTCGTACGCGCGTCGTACGACGCCCTCGCGTCGCTGGACGACTGGGAGACGGCCGCCATCGAGGAGGCGCTCCGCGCGAAGCTGGTCGAGGAGCTCGGCCTCAAGCCGCGCAACGCGTTCGGGCCGGTGCGGGTGGCGGTGACCGGAAGCCGAATCTCACCGCCCCTCTTCGAGTCGCTCGAGCTGCTCGGCCGCGAGCGCAGCCTGGCCCGACTCGAGGGCGCGCTGGCGTGACCAGCCACCGTCCTCCGACCACCGAAGGGCTGCCCTACCACCTGATCCTGCTCGGTGGCCGCCCCGGCTGGTGGCGACCCGTGATCGGCATCCTCACCCTGGGCATTGGCACCTACGTGATCGCGCCCGCGGTCTGGCTGATCCCGTTCGCCGCCTGGTTCATCATCGACGGCCAGGACATCGGGACCAGCCTCGAGGGACTCGTGGACTTCGCTGACCCGAGCCCCCTGTCTCTTGCCTACCTGCTGCTGACCCTCGCATCTGCGATCCCGGTCGCGTGGTTCACCATCCGGGTCCTGCACGGCCTCCGGCCGCGCTGGCTGGCATCGGTGTCCCCGCGCCTTCGCTGGCGGTTCCTGCTCGCATGCTTTGGCGTGTCCCTGGTGGCGCTGGTCCTGAGCCTGGTGCTGTCCGCTCTGCTGCCGGGACAGGCCGAAGGCCAGGACATCAGCGGCTCGCCGAACCCGTGGACCGACACGGTCCGTGACTTCGTCCTGGTCATCGCGCTGCTCACGCCACTCCAGGCGGCGGGGGAGGAGTACGCGTTCCGCGGCTATCTCACCCAGGCGTTCGGGGGGTTGTTCCGCAGCCGGGTCGCGGCCGTGGTCGGGTCGTCGTTGTTGTTCGCCATCGCCCACGGCGCCGGGCAGAGCTTTCCGATCTTCTTCGACCGGTTCGCGTTCGGGCTCGTGGCGGGAACCCTGGTGATCCTGACCGGCGGCCTCGAGGCCGGCATCGCGTTCCACGTGCTGAACAACTGGCTGGCGTTCGGGTTGGCAGTCGCGTTCTTCGACCTCGGGAGCGCCCTCAACCCGACCGGTGGCAGCTGGTGGGACGTCCCGGTGACGATCATCAAGTCCCTGGTCTACCTCGGCCTCGCGCTGCTCGTCGCCCGCCGGATGGGGCTCGCGACGAGGACGCAGCCGATCGTTTTGGAGGCCCCCGAACGCCGCGTGTAAGGTTTCTCCCCGGCCCGAACGGCAACGCTGACGACGGCCCAGCACCCTTGGGATATGGTGTAATTGGCAGCACGACTGGTTCTGGTCCAGTTAGTCTAGGTTCGAGTCCTAGTATCCCAGCGAAGTCCCGGTCCGATCCTCGTGACGGAGCCGGGATTTGGTCTGGATCAGGCGGTTTCGCTAGTGTTCAGGCCGCAAGTTCGCAGGCCCGCCCCCGTTGTGTAGCGGCCTAGCACGCCGCCCTCTCAAGGCGGTAGCGCCGGTTCGAATCCGGTCGGGGGTACCACGCTCAGAAGGGGCTCTGACCTGCGGAAACGCCGACCGGAGTCCCTGCTGCGTCGTCCGGCCATGACCGGCTGAAACCGGCTTTCTACGGGTATCTGTGCCCCATATGTGCCCCGGATATTGCGAGCGCGGTCCCACCGCGCGGGTTGCGGCTCGGATCCGCGACTCGACCTGTTCGTCGGACCGGTCGGCCCCGGCAAGACCACGGGCCATGCGGGGCGCTGCGAACAGCCTGGGTCGTCGGACGAGGCCAGGTAGGTGTCGTGGTATTCGCTCCGTCGGCGACTGCGACAACAGCCCTTGCCGAGGACCTGCCATCAGCCGCGGCAACACGGCCAATTAGCCCGACGAAGGCGGCCGCGTAAGGGAGCGACGAGGTCATCGGATATGCACTCCAACCAGGTTCGCGACTCGGAGGTAGTCGCGAAGGTCCCGGAGATCACCCGCCTTCGCTCGCCGTCTCTTGGGCGGCTGATGCGCGGACGTTGGCGATCACGTCGAGATGGTGCCTGCGGATGTAGCGGCGACCGTTGGGGGCGCGTGGCGTAGGGAGCCGGCCCTCCAGCATCATTCTCCGCACGGCAGCAACAGTGATGCCGAGCTCGGTCGCGACCTCTTCCGCCGATGCCCAGTAGCCGTGACGTGGCGGGCCCGCCCGCTGTTCGGCCCCGGGTCTACCGGGTCAACAACGAGAGCGACGCCGACAACGACGGCACCGCCTGCGACACCCGCTGATGCCCGGGTCGACCTGGCCCACCCCCCGAGGTCTGGGCCGGCTCGAATTCGATGCGAAGTGTTGCGCTGGCGTCATCGCCAGGAACGAGAAGTTGGGCGGTGTTCATTTTCTAACTGCGTCACTCGCGGAAGCCGACGTCAGGCGGCCTAGTCGGCGCAGGGTTCTCCATGCTCGCCCGAGCCCGAGGTCATCGACGCCGAGGCGCGCCCCGCTCCCACCAGTCGACAGGTGCACCATCGGCAATCAAGCCGGCGGTGAACTCGACGCCGGAAGGTTCGCAGAACTTCCACAACTCCTTCGCGGCGCGGCTGTACTGAAAGATGACCTGGTCGGTTTCGAACACATCGGGTCCCCGGCGCGAAAGCGGTCAACGGCGTCGCCTACATGCTCGACAAGCTCGGCCAACCGAGCCTCGTGATACGTCGCAACTGCCTCGCGTTCGGCCCGCCGCTCCGACTTGCTGGACATACGAGCGAGGCTACTCATCCGACCGCAGGGCGCCACCTCGATCGCCATAAGCTCACAGCATGAGCGGTCACGCCATGCCGTACTGACAGGCATGACCGGACGGATCGGCTCGGGTCCGAGGACCCGAGCCGCCGCCGCTGGTGCAGGTGGGGGCTGCCGTCCTAGCAGAGACCCCTCGCGGCCGCGTTCTTTCCCTGGCCGCCGGCGGCCTGGACGAGCTCGCCAACGTTGTCGAACCCGGGGAGGCCGCCGCCGTTGACGGTCTTGTGCACCTGGCCGAAGCAAGCGGCCCCGGCTGGTGCAGCGCTGGCCGGGGCGGCGAGGCCGAGCGCTGCAAGAGCGGCGATGGATCCTGCGGCGAGAATGCGTTTCATGTGACTTCCCTCCTCTTGGTGGGTGCTGGTTCACCCATCAAGAGTGGGTTCGACACGCGGAGCTGATCAGATTGCTCCGCACGGAAAGCGCATTCGCACCGACCGAATCGGACTACCCGCAACTCGGATGACCGCTCAGCGGCTGAGAGGGTACTCCCGTCAGTCACAGAGAGGTGCGCGGGTGGGAGTTCGGCATGCTGTTCGCATGACAGTCACGCTGACTCACCGCAGCGGAGCGATGACCGAGCATGTCCATGACGCCGACCTCCGTGGGCGCGCGGCCGACCTGGACGAGCGCGGAGATTCCGAACACCCGGACGTATCGGTCACGCACGAGTCCGGTTGGTCGCTCAGCACTTTCCCAAGCGGTCGACTTGTGTGGGAGAACGTCGAGGCAGACACGGCAGTTCGGCATCGGGCGGCACACGACCGCGACGAGGTCCTGCGCTTGTTCAGACTGCTGGCCAGAGACGACGTCGACGCCGTTGCCTCCTCGGGTTGGGAGTCCGACTACGGCGGTTGAGGACCTGAGTGAGTCCTCAGCCCATCGGCAGGGTGGCGCCTCGCGGCATGACCGGACGTCGGGCTGGTCGTAAGGTTTCTGCGCCCCGAACGTCGAACTGAGAGGGCACCACTCGTCACCTCATTGTCAGACCATCGCCGAAAGGAGGCGTCGTGGCCGAGTACGTCGTCATGTTCCCCGCCGACAACGAGGCAGAGTGGGAGGCCGGCACCGAGGCCGATCATCAGGCCACCTTCGAAACCGACCTCGAGTTCGTCCAGCTGCTCAAGGCGCGTGGCGGCGCCATAACCGGCGGCGCCGGGCTCGCCCACAGCAGCAAGGCACGGACCATCAAACGCGGATCGAAGTCGAACCCGATGATCACCGAAGGCCCCTTCGCGGAAACCGTCGAGCAGCTGTCCGGGTTCTTCGTGGTCACCTGCGACGATTACGACGCGCTTGCGGAGGCCGCACAGGTCCTCACCCGGGCTCACCCCGTCGTGGAGATCCGACCCGTCGAGGAATCCTGACGCGACGTTGCTCGATGACGAGTTGGCCACCCATCCGGACCGCCAAATTGTGCTGATTGGGTCAGACGTAGCGGGCCACGTACACGTGCTCGGCGGGGGCCTGGGCACCTTCCAGAGCGATGAGTCGCAGTTGCACCCACTCCTCCGTCGCCAGCCGCGCCTGCTCCGTGATGCCCTCGGGCAGTCGAATGGTGATGAACACGAGGTCACTGGGTTGCTCCGCGACGGTCTCGACCTCGACTCGCTCGGCCAGCGCCCCGGTCACTTCGTCCCGCAGCCGGGCCAGCGTCGACTGCTCCGCCCGCTCCCCGTCCATGAGCCCACCGTCCGCTACGTCATGCCCTTTGGCCGCTTCGACGTCCCGAGCCGGGATATGGCGTTTCATGTGACTTCCCCCTGTCGGGGTGCTGGTTCACCCATTAAGTGTTCGGCACGCGGAGACGATCAGATTGCTCCGCGGGAAAGCGCGCTAAACACGACCGAATCGGACTACCCTCATCGGCTACTAGGAGACTTCATGCAGGATCGGTGTCTGGCGAGGCTCGGTCCAGGTGTCCGGCGGGACGCTCTCATTCGGCTGCCCGCCCTGTTCGAGGTGTGGCTCTCATCTGGGCTGCGACCGCCGGGCACCTGACGAGGCGTGGCTCAAGAGGGGACTGCCCAGCTCGTAGTAGCACTGCCCACGCTCGCCGTCCCTATCGGTTCGAGGAGGCAGGAGGCGCCCATGGCAGGCGTGATCATCGGGGTGGATCCCCACAAGCTGTCAGCGACCATCGAGGTCGTCGACCACCGCGGACATCGTTGGGGTCGGGGAGGTACACCACCGACCAGGCCGGCTACGCCGCGATGCGCGACTACGTGAAGTCGTGGCCTGACCGCGTCTGGGCGATCGAGGGCGCCAACGGTGCCGGCCGGCCGCTGGCCCAGCGGCTGGTCGAAGCCGGTGAGGAGGTCCTCGACGTGCCCGCGAAGCTCGCAGCCCGGGTCCGCCTGTTCGACACCGGCCACAACCGGAAGACCGACGCCTTGGACGCGCACTCGATCGCGATGGTCGCGGTCCGCACAAGCGGGCTCCGGGTGGTGGCATCAGATGGTGAGCTCGAGGCGTTGCGGATGCTCACCGACCGCGCGACGAGCTCGCCCGGCTGCGGACCAGGTCGGTCAACCGGCTCCAGCGGCTGCTCAGCGAACTGATCCCCGGCCAGCGCAAGAAGGACCTCTCGGCCCTGCAGGCCAAGGCGATGCTCGCCACCGTGCGACCACGCGACATCGCCGGGAAGACCCGACGACGGGTGGCCG
Source organism: uncultured Actinomycetota bacterium (assembly GCA_963830755.1). Lineage (GTDB taxonomy): Bacteria > Actinomycetota > Actinomycetes > Propionibacteriales > Nocardioidaceae > Nocardioides. Next base: position 159,062 of record CAWHNI010000005.1, read on the forward strand.
CCGAAGAACTCGCCGACCTGGTGGCGGTCGACGAAGAAGTGAAGAAGATCAAGGCCGAGCTCAAGGCCGCGGTCCGGGAGCGGGGCTCGACCCTGATGGACGTCCACGGCATCGGACCCGCCGGAGCCGCAAGGATCCTCGCCGACGTCGGCGACGTCGCCCGGTTCCCTGACCGCAACCGGTTCGCCTCCTGGACCGGCACCGCACCCCTGGACGCCTCCTCCGGCGAGCAGATCCGGCACCGGCTGTCCCGGGCGGGCAACCGCCGGATGAACCACGTCATCCACATCGCCGCCATCGTCCAACTCCGCAACGACACCGAGGGCCGCGCCTACTACCGACGCAAGCTCGCCGCCGGCAAGACCCCGCTGGAAGCCCTGCGCTGCCTCAAGCGACGCCTGTCCGACGTCGTCTACCGACGCCTCGTCGCCGACGCTCGAGCCAGCGAGGTCCGCACAGGCGGAACGGGCCCGGGAGGGCACTGCGGGGCGTCTCTTCAATCCAGCGCGGTCGACCTGCCCCCGCACATCGACACTTCGGATCAGCCACTTCCCGGACCCGCAGACCCGACGCTACAACCGGCCGCGCAGGTCAGGAAGAGCCCACGAGAGAAGGTCCCTCAACGGCTCCTTGACACAGAGGGGAGCCAGATGAGGGCACATGCGTCGGTGTGCCACTGGCCCCTGAAGGGTTGTCCGCCAGCTCGCCCCGTGGGGGCGCCGGAGCGGTCCAGCCTGGCGGTGATGCCTCCCAACCGCTTCGTTAGGTGGGATTCGAGGGGCGGCCACAGACCTGCCACTTACTGTCCGCGACGACCCGTGTGGCTCCGCTACACTCCGAAGCGGACCGCGAGGTCTCTCCGCGTAAACCCGAGGAGACCCGCGATTATCCAAGTCGCTTCGTAGCACGCGATCTCCAGAGGTCGCAGATTCAAATCCTGCCCCCGGCTACGAAAAAGTGGCACCTGACCTGCGGAAACGCAGATCGGGGCCGACTTTGTATTTGCACCATTTCGGCTCATGCCGCGCTTTGTGACCCAAAGACCTGGGCCTGACGACGTCGAACTCGTGCCGTCGTCGACGACTCGAACGAAGCGGGTGGCCGGTGGCGGCATCGAATGCCCGAGCGCAGCTCGTCGTTGCCGCGGTAGACGTGCGACGTCTCAGCCGCGTCGAGATGGCCGTCTCGTGGCCCGGTCGATGCGCTCGAGCCGGGTCCATCCGGTCCAGCCGCGCTCCTCCAGCAGCTGCAGCAGCCTCGGGGCGATGGGCACGGTGTCGAGGAAGACCTGGTCGAGCAGCGCGACCAGACCGTCGTCGAGCGCGAACTCGCTCGTCTCTTCAAAGTCCTCCCAGCCCTCCGTCGACTGCTCAATCAGCGACACCAGCCGGTCTGCGAACGCCGGCAACCTCGGGTCGTCTGTATGCCAGTCGGCCGCCTCGACCAGCTCGAGGTACAGGGCCCTGACGGCTGGGGTCTCGACCTCGGCGCGCTTCAGGGACATGAGCGCCGGCATCTGGTCGGGGAGCTGGGCGGCCACCAGGATCCAGGCATCCCGCTCCATGTCGACCGCCCGCTGCGGGATGCCGAGCGCGCGAAGCCGGGCAAGGTAGGCTACGGCCTCCGGCGGCAGCGCCAGGCTGTCGCCCGCCGCGAGCTTCGCGACCCGCTCGCGGTGCCGCTGCCGCTCCCTGATCTCGGCACGCAGGCGGCGGTCGATGTCCTCGACCGCCGCTGCGAACTCCGCCTCGTCGGCGTCGAGCAGCTCCTGCACCCGCGAGAGCGGCACGCCTGCATCGGCGAGGGTCCTGATCCGGATCAGCTCGACGACCGCCGCGGCGTCGTAGCGGCGATAGCCGGAGTGGTCGCGCTCGGGCTCGGGTAGCAGCCCCTTAGCGTGGTAGTGCCGGACCGCCCGGACGGTGACGCCGGCATAGGCGGCGAGCTGGCTGATGGTCAGCATGGTCCCTCCTTCGTCGGGTCCGATCTTGCCGCGCGAGCTCGGGCGTCATGGTCAGGCGAGCTTGCGCCGGTACGCCGTCATCGCGAAGCCGTACGCGAGGACAAGGAGGCCGACGCACCAGACCAACGCGAGCCACCCGTCGTTGCCGAGTGGCTGCTCGGCGTACAGATTGCGCAGCGTGTCCACGATCGGGGTGACCGGCTGGTTCTCGGCGAAGGCGCGCACCGGGCCGGGCATGCCGTCAGTCGGCACGAAGGCCGAGCTGAGGAACGGCAGCAACAGCAGCGGATAGGCGAACCCGCCCGCGCCGTCGGTGGACTTCGCGGCGAGGCCCGCGATCACCGCCAGCCAGGTCAGCGCCAGCGTGAACAGCACGAGGATCCCCGCCACCCCGAGCCAGGCGAGCACGCCCGCGCCCGAGCGGAAGCCCATCGCCACGGCGACCAGCACGACCAGTGCGAGCGAGATCAGGTTGGCCACCAGCGAGGTCAGCACATGGCCCCACAGCGTCGCCGAACGCGCGATCGGCATCGACTGGAACCGTTCGAAGATTCCGCTCTGCAGGTCGAGGAACAGCCGGTACGACGTGTAGGCGACGCCGGAGGCGACCGTGATCAGCAGGATGCCGGGGAGCAGGTAGTTCACGTACCTGCCGTCCTGGCCGGTCTCGATGGCGCTGCCGAACACGTACACGAACAACAGCATCATCGCGACCGGGGTGATGGCCGTGGTGATGATGGTGTCGGGGCTGCGCAGGATGTGGCGCAGAGAGCGCCCGGTCAGGGTGGCGGTGTCGGCGAAGAGGTGCTTGTTCATCGTCGTTCCCTTACTGATCGGTGCGGGCCGCGACGGGCGCGTCGAGGCCGGGGGTGTCGGCGGGGGCGTCGCCGACGAGGGCGAGGAAGACGTCCTCGAGGCTCGGCTGTTTCTCGATGTACTCGACCTGGGCGGGCGGGAGCAGCGCCTTCAGCTCGGCGAGAGTGCCGTTCACGATGATCCGGCCGCGGTGGAGGATAGCGATCCGGTCGGCCAGCTGTTCTGCCTCCTCGAGGTACTGCGTGGTGAGCAGCACCGTGGTGCCGCCCTGGGCGAGCTCTCGGACCGCGCCCCACACTTCGGTGCGGCCCTGCGGGTCGAGGCCGGTCGTCGGCTCGTCGAGGAAGACGACGGGTGGGTCTCCGATGAGGCTCATCGCGATGTCGAGCCGTCGACGCATGCCGCCGGAGTACGTCGCCACTCGTCTCCCGCCTGCGTCGGTGAGCGAGAATCGGGCGAGCAGTTCATCCGCGGTGCGACCCGGGTCTGCGAGGTGGCGAAGCTTGGCGACGAGGACGAGGTTCTCGCGTCCGGTCAGTACCTCGTCGACGGCGGCGAACTGGCCGGTGAGACTGATCGACTCCCGCACCCGAGCGGCCTGCGTGGCGACGTCGAAGCCGTGCACGGTCGCGGTGCCGCCGTCTGCCTTCAGCAGCGTGGACAGGATCCGGACGAGGGTGGTCTTGCCGGCTCCATTGGAGCCGAGCAGCGCGAATATGCTGCCCCGGGCGACGTCGAAGTCGACGCCCCGGAGCACCGAGTTCTCGCCGTACGACTTGATGGTTCCGGCGACCTGGATGGCTGGTGATCTGCGTCATAGGAAGACTGTGCAACCCTGACGCTGGGTCAAGGTCAAGTCACGAGTTCCGAGCTCCCCTTCTACTTGGTCGAGGAACCCGAACCCCTGGGCTCGCCTTCCCGGCCGGACTCAGTTCGGTCAGGGCATGAAGCGGTATCCCATGCCGGGGTTCTCGACCACGACGGCATGCTGACCCGCAACGGGCATGCTGTCGACGTCGAGCGTTCGGGACTACCACCGACGAGTACCTCGCAGTTCCCGTACAGCGAGGGCCGCAGACCCTCGGCCACTTCCTGATCACCGCGACCTCGCACCTGGCCTACCCGAGCCGGGAGCAGCGTCGCGTCGCCGTCCTCCTCGCAGACCAGGTGGCTGCGGCCCGATGACCACGGCTCTCGCCGTCGTCCTCATGGCCCTTGGACTGGTTGGAATGCTCCGAGCAGTAGCGATCGTCGCCACCGGGGGAGAGGGCCGGTTTCGCTTCGACCCTGTCGTCAGCATCGTGCTCGGCTTCGGATTGATCCTGCTCGGTCAAGCGTTGCTTACCGCGTAGCGCACGGCCCATCAATCGGGAGGCGGCGTCAGGTGAGCTCGCTGAACCGCTCCACCTTGTCTCTGGGGTCCCGACACGATGATGAGGTCGCCCTCCTCCACCACGGTGTCGGGGGTCGCGTGGGTGAAGTCCTGCCCGGCGCGTTTCACTCCCACGATGGTGATGCCGTACTTCGACCGTGGGCGCGACTCGCCCAAGGGGAGGCCGTGCAGGTTCTGCGGTGGGCGTGTCTTGACGATCGCGTAGCCGTCGTCGAACTCGATGTAGTCGAGCATGCGTCCGCGGACGAGGTGCGCGACGCGCTTGCCCATGTCGTGTTCGGGTCGCACCACGTGGTGGACGCCGATCTGGGAGAGGATCCGGGCGTGCGACTCACTGATCGCCTTGGCCCAGATGTCGCGGACCCCAAGTTTCAGCAGGACCGAGGCCGACAGGATGCTCGCTTCCAGGTCGTTGCCGATCCCGATCACCGCCCGGGTGAACTCGTGCAGCGACAGCTGCCGCATCGCCTCCTCGTCGGTGGTGTCGGCCTCGACCACGTGCGTCAGCCGTCCCGCCAGGGATTGGACGACCTTGTGGTCGTTGTCGATGCCGAGCACCTCGACGCCCTCGTCGGAGAGCTCGAGGGCGAGAGACTTCCCGAACCGGCCCAGGCCGATGACGGCGACCGGGTCGCTGTTGAGGCGCATCTGCCTAGCCAATCAGGGGCCGTCCTTCCGGAAGGGTGTAGCGCAGCTGCTTCTCACGCAGCGCCAGCGCCGACACCAGTGTGATCGGGCCGAGGCGGCCGACGAACATCAGCACCACCAGGACCAGCTGGCCGGCCGACGGCAGATCGGCGGTGATCCCGGTCGAGAGCCCGACCGTGGCGAACGCCGAGACACATTCGAACAGCACGTCCCGGGTGGACAGGTCGGTGATCTGGAGCAGCAGCAGCGTCGCTGCCATCACCAGTCCGACCGACAACAGTGCGACCGTGAGCGCCTGCCGCTGCACCCGCTCCCCGATCCGCCGGTCGGCCGCGTTGACGTGCCGCTCGCCCCGCACCTCGGCGTAGATCACGAAGAAGAGAATGATGAAGGTGGTGACCTTGATGCCGCCCGCGGTGCCGGCGGAGCCGCCGCCGATGAACATCAGCACGTCGGTACCGAGCAGGGTGCCGTCGCGCATCTCGCCGTAGTCAACGCTGTTGAAGCCGGCAGTGCGTGGCATCACCGCTTGGAAGAACCCCGCGAGGACCCGGCCCGGCGTGTCCAGGGGGCCGCAGGGTCCCGGGATTGTTCCACTCGCTGAAGGTTACGAAGAGCGTGCCCAGCACCAGCAGGGCCGCAGTGGTACCCACCGTGAGCTTGGTGTGGAGGCTCCATTGCCGAGGCCGCCCGAGCTGCCTGCGCAGCTCGAAGAGTACTGGGAAGCCGAGGCCGCCGAAGATGACTGCCACGGCGATCGGGACGCAGATCCATGGGTCGGTCACGAACCCCATCAGGCTGTCGCTGTACAGGGCGAAGCCGGCGTTGTTGAACGCGGACACCGCGTGGAACACACCGTGGTAGACGGCTCGGGGCCACGGCTCGTCGTATCCGATGAGGAACCGTGCCGTGAGCAGCACCGCAGTGACCGACTCGAACAGCAGGCTCACCTTGGCGACGCCGACCAGCACCGCGCGGACGTCGCCGATGCCCAGGCTCTTGGTCTCCGCGGCGGCCGTGAGCCGAGTGCGCAGCCCCATCCTGCGCGAGAGCAGCAACCCCACCAGCGACGCGAGCGTCATGATCCCGAAGCCACCGACCTGGATCAGCAGCAAGATGACCGCCTGCCCGAACCCGCTCCAGTACGTCGGCGTGTCCACCGTGACCAGTCCCGTCACGCACACCGCGCTGGTCGATGTGAACAGTGCCGTGACGAACGGCGCGCCGTCCGGGCCGACTCGCGACACCGGCAACATCAGCAGCAGCGTGCCGACGACCACGGCCGTGCCGAAGGCCATGACGATCACCTGAGCCGGGTGCCGGAACAACGGCCTCCCCGGCGCACGCATCTTCACCATTCAGCCGCCGTTCTGGTTAGGTCAAAGACGAGGCACCGTAACGCAGGGCGATCGTGTGACCTTGCACGGCAGGTGCCGCACCCACCAACCTACGGAGTCCTCGAGCTGCGCCATGTGCGCCAGCGTGCGTCGAGCTCTCGGGCGTCCTCTCGGATGAAGGCGAAGTAGTCCCGCGTCTCCTCGACCCTGGCTCGACCGGCCGAATCGGGGGGCAGCAGGTCGACAGCTTCCGACACCGACTGAATGATGTTGTCCAGCATGGGCAGGCGGGCCGCCTGGATCGTTCCCCAGATGTCGCCGTCGCGCACACGGAAGAGGTCCCCGCGTCCGGCTGGGTTGCGCTCTCGCACGACCAGGTGGGTGTCGGTCAGGTAGCGGACCGCGCCAGAGATCGCCGCGGGGGAGGCCTCGACTCCACGGCGAGCTCGGCGGCGGTGTAGGTCGACTGGTCATCGGCCAGGATGAAGGCGAAGACCCGGGCCGGCATCCGGGGAATGCCCATGGACTCCAGGGTCTGTCCGAGGCGCTCCACGGCCTGCTGCGAGGTCACTCACAACCGTCAGGCTACACAACATTCACAAGTTTATGAATGTTGTGGCACGATGGTGGGGTGACCGCGATCGAGCTCCGCGACATCGTCAAGACCTTCGGCGCCTGTCAGGGCCCTCGACGGCCTCGACCTCACCGTCGAGGCCGGGGAGGTGCACGGCTTCCTCGGACCCAACGGCGCGGGGAAGTCCACCACCATCCGGGTGCTGCTCGGGCTGCTGCAAGGCCGACGCGGGCCGCGCCACCTTGCTCGGCGGCGATCCGTGGCGGCAGGCGGCCGAGCTGCATCGTCGGATCGCCTACGTCCCGGGCGACGTGAACCTGTGGCCGAACCTGACCGGCGGTGAGGTGATCGACGTCCTGGGGCGCATGCGAGGTGGTCTCGACGAGAAGCGCCGGAGCCGAGATGCTCGAGCGCTTCGAGCTGGACCCACGGAAGAAGGCGCGAACCTACTCCAAGGGCAACCGGCAGAAGGTGGCCCTGGTCGCGGCGCTCGCCAGCCGGGCTGAGCTCTACCTGCTCGACGAGCCGACCTCGGGTCTCGACCCGCTGATGGAGGCGGAGTTCCAGCGGGCCGTGCTCGAGCTGAAGCACGAGGGCGCGACCGTGCTGCTCAGCTCGCACATCCTGGCCGAGGCGGAAGCGCTGTCCGACCGGATCAGCATCATCCGAGCCGGCCGGGTCGTCCAGAGCGGCTCGCTCGCCGAGCTGCGGCACCTGACCCGCACGACGGTCATCGCCGAGACGGCGAGGCCGGCCACCGACATCGCCGCGGTCGAGGGCGTGCACAACCCGCAGTTCCTCGACGGGCGCGTCACCTTCGACGTCGACTCCGACCACCTCGACGCCGCAGTCGCGCTCACTCGCCACTCTCGGCGTACGCTCGCTGGCCGCCCACCCGCCGACGCTTGGAGGAGCTGTTCCTGCGTCAGTACGGCGAGGAGGTGACGGCGTGAGTTCGCCGTTCACCGGCACTCGCCACCTGGTCCGACTCATTCTGCGTCGGGACCGGCATGCGGCTGCCGCTGTGGGTGATCGGCCTGGGCGGGATGATCGCGGCCAGCGCGCTGGCCGTCCCGCCGATCTACGACACCCCCGAGAAGATCGCCGGCTACGCCAGCGCGGTCGGCGCCAGCCCGGTCAGCTACCTGATGTCCGGACGGCAGGCCGCCATCGACACCATCGGCGGCATCGTCGCCAACGAGATCTCGCAGGTCGCCCAGCTGGGCATCTGCCTCATGGTGGTCTTCCTGGTGGTCCGCCACACCCGGGCCGAGGAGGAGACCGGCCGGGCGGAGCTGCTCCGCTCGACCGTGCTGGGCCGTCATGCGGCCACGCTCGCTGGCCTGCTCTACGGCGTCTCAGCGGCGCTGCTGATCGGGCTGGTCACCACAGCCTCGATGCTGGCGGCCGGCCTCGACGGCCTCGGCAGCGTCGACCTACGGCGTGGGCCTGACCCTCCTCGGCCTGTGCTATGCCGCGGTCAGCCTGGTCGCCGCCCAGCTCTCGACCTCCGCGCGCGGAGCCCTCGGCCTCGCCGGTGCCGCGGTCGCAATCGGCTACCTGGTTCGGGGGGTCGGCGCCATGCAGGACAACGCGCTCGTCTGGGCCTCGCCCTTCGGATGGGCCCAGCGGATGGACGCCTTCGGGGCCGAGCAGTGGTGGCCGGCCCTGCTGCTGGTGGCGCTGACCGCCGCGTTGCTCGGCCTGGCTGCCTGGCTCACCGCGCACCGCGACTTCGGCGGCGGCGTACTGCAGACGCGCCCCGGTCGCGCCGCATGCCGCGCGCTTCCTCGGCACGCCTGTGGGCCTCACCCTGCGCCTCCAACGCGGGCTGCTGATCGGATGGGCGGTCGGCCTGACCGCTCCTCGGCCTGCTCTACGGCGCGGTGATCCCGACGATCCCGGACCTGGTCGCCTCGAACCCCGACATCGCCCAGTTCATCGGCGCCTCCGCCGACGCCGAGCAGGCACTCATCGATGCGTTCCTGCGCTACATCTTGCTGTTCATGGCCGTCGATCTCGACCGGCTTCGCGGTGCTCCTCCGTGCTGCGGCTGCGCTCCGAGGAGGAGTCGGGTCGCGCCGAGGCGGTGCTGGCGACCGGCGTGTCCCCGGATCCTCTTGGTTCGCCGCCACCGTCGCTGGTGGCCGCCCTCGGGTCCGCTGGTCCTCTCCGATGCTGATGGGACTCGGTCTCGCCGTCGGGTACGGACTGGGCACGGGCGAGTGGGACCAGGTCGTCGCACAGGTCGGCGGGCAGCTGAGCCTACCTGCCCGGCGTGCTGGTCGTTGCCGCCGGCGCTGTCGCGATCATTGGCGTGCTGGCCGCGCTGGTCCCTCCTTGCCTGGGGAGGCGTCGCCTTCGTCTTCTTCCAGGTCATGCTGGGCGAGACGCTGCGACTGCCGGACTGGATCGACTCACTCTCACCGTTCTGGCACCTGCCCGAGCTGCCGGTCCAGGCCTTCGACCCCACGCCGGCGGTCGCCGAGCTCGTCCTGGCTGCGGCGTTGGTCGCGTTGGGTCTGTGGGGCTTTCGACGCCGCGACGTCGCAACTGGCTAGGTGGCGGAGGGCCCTGGTCAGGGTGTCGGAGTCGGGCTGAAGCCGCTTAAAGCGCACCCCACCTCGTCCCCCTCGTCCGCGCCGGCGCGAGATTCGAGGAAGGCAAGCTGCTCGAACGAGACGACGACCACGAATCAGGAGGTGACGCTCACGCCGCGTGACACGCCGATCCATGGGTCTTGACTATCCCTCCGGCCGCGGCGCCGGCGTACGGTGCCGGACGGCGCATCGGGAGCAGAATCCAGAGTTCTGCGACCAGCAGGGGCGGAAGGAGCCGGCGATGGAGGACTGGCGGAATGTCAAGCGGGTGGTGTTCGCGCGGCACAGCAATCCGTGGAGCATGTGGACGAGGTGGGCGAGCACACCGCTGATGCTTGTCCCGGTGTGGCGACGCAGCCGGCGCGACGCCGCGCTGGTCGGCCTATGGATGGCAGTCAACCCGGTGGTGTTCAGCAAACCCGCGCACGACGGGGCATGGGCGACCCGGGCGGCGCTTGGTGAGGAGCAGTGGATCGCCAAGCGGCCGATGGACACCGCGATGGCGGTCAACGTCGCCGCGACCGCCGCCTTGCTGGTCGCGATGGTCGCCGCCCATCAGCACCGCGCAGTACCGGCCACAGCAGCGACAGCACTGGAGATGGGGCTGCTGATGGCGTACTGGGAACTGATGGCCCGCTACTACGACCGCAATGGTGGTGTAAGTCGAATCTGACCAGTCTCCTGCGAGCTGTGGGATGCTCAGGTAGGCGTCCGTATGGGAAGTGCGTTGCCCTGTCGCCGGACTTCGTGCGACTTGAGTTGTGCCGCGCTTATGGCCCGAAAACGCCAGCTCAAGCCGTCTATTCCAGGCAGACAGCGTCAAAGGATGCGGGGTGGGGACCCCTGGCTTGTGCGCGTCTGCGCAGGTCAGAGCACACCTCGGCAAGTGCGGTCAAAGAATCCAGCGGCGGAACGACCACGCGCCTGCGGCGATGTGGTGGACACGGCTTGCCCTCTCAAGGCGGTAGCGCCGGTTCGAATCCGGTCGGGGGTACACATTTTCTACCGGCCCAACTGACCCGCCCAGAACTTTCGGGCGGGTCACTTTCGTTGGTGGTGCACCATCTTGTTCTCGGGCGGCTCGTCGGGGTCCCGGTTGGGCGGGATGCCGAGGTCCACGAATCCGGCCCGCACGTAGGCGGCGATCGCGCGGGCGTTGTCGCTGCGCACCATGAGGTACGTCGTCCGGCCGGCCGCGCTCGCCCACTCCACGACCGCCCCGACCAGGGCAGCGGCGACCCCTGACCCGCGGGCGGCCGGGTCGACCCACATCGAGATCAGCTCGGCTCGATCCTCGCCGTCGAGCACCCCGCTGGCCATGCCCACGAGCTCGCCGTCGCGTCGGGCCACGACGTTGAGCGGCACGTTCGCGAGCCGATCCCGCCACCTCGAATCCGGCGCCAGCACCCAGTCGTCGTACCGCGACCCGAAGGCGTACGGCGCCTCGCGGAGCGCCCGCAGCCGCAGGTCACGGAAGGCCTCCCACTCGTCGGGCGCGAGCCGCAGGATCTCCACGTCGGTCACACCCGGACTCTAGGGGAGGAGATCATGGCCGTGTCCGATTCCCGCCAGATAGGGTCGGCGCGAACAGGCATGATGGACCCATGAGCCCCCTCGACAAGCTGGACCGGGAGTCCTGCTACCGCGCGGTGAAGTCACGCGACCGCCGGTTCGACGGGGTCTTCTACACCGCCGTCCGGACCACGGGGATCTACTGCCGGCCCTCGTGCCCTGCCCGCACCCCGGCCCTCAAGAACGTGACCTTCCACCCGAGCGCGGCCGCCGCGCAGTCGGCCGGCTACCGCGCCTGCAAGAGGTGCCTGCCCGACGCGACTCCCGGCAGCCCCGACTGGGACACCGCGGCCGATGCGGCCGGCCGAGCGATGCGACTGATCGCGGACGGCGTGGTCGACCGGGAGGGCGTGCCCGGACTGGCTGCCCGCGTCGGCTACACGTCCACGGCACCTCACCCGGATCCTGACCGCCGAGCTGGGGGCGGGACCCCTCGCCCTGGCCCGGGCGAAGCGCGCCCAGACGGCACGCGTGCTCATCGAGACCACGCAGCTCACCTACGCCGACATCGCGTTCGCCGCCGGCTTCTCCAGCGTGCGCCAGTTCAACGAGACGATCCGCGAGGTCTACGCCGCGACGCCGACCGAGCTGCGCGGGCGGCGGCAGCGGCCCGCCGGCCACGGGCACCCTGACGATGCGGCTCGCCGTGCGGACGCCGTTCGCGGGCTCGGCACTGCTGGGGTTCCTGGCCCTGCGGGCGATTCCGGGCGTCGAGGCGACCGGACCCGGCTGGTACGCCCGCACCCTCGCCCTGCCGCACGGCGCAGGCACCGTCAGGCTCGACGTCCCGGACGCCCCGACCGCGGGGGAGACCGCCTTCGTGACCGCGACCTTCGCCCTCGACGACCTGCGCGACACCGCGGCCGCGGTCGAGCGCACCCGGCGGATGCTCGACGCCGACTGCGACCCGGTGGCGGTCGCCGACGCGTTCGCCGGCGACCCGGTCGTCGGACCCCTCGTGCGCCGCAACCCCGGCCTGCGCGTGCCCGGGCCACGTCGACGGCAACGAGATCGCGGTCCGCGCGGTGCTCGGCCAGCAGGTCAGCGTCGCCGGCGCGCGGACCGTCGCCGGCCGGCTGGTCCGGGCAGCACGGGCGTCCCGCTGCGACAAGAGCGCCAGCCCGCCGGGCTGACCCACCTCTTCCCCGACCCCGCGACCATCGCCGGCCTCGACCCGCGCGACCTGCCGATGCCGCGGGCCCGCGGGAGGGCGCTGGTCGCGCTGTGCGCCGCGCTGGCCGACGGCGACGATCGCGCTCGACCGTGGCGCCGACCGCGATGAGGTCCGCCACGCGCTGCTGGACATCCCCGGCATCGGGCCATGGACCGCCGACTACGTCGCCTTGCGTGCGCTCGGCCACCCCGACGTGTTCCTGCCGACCGACGTCGGCATCCGCGACGCCCTCACCGCGCTGGGCCGCGACCCGCGTGAGGCCGCGCCGGCTCGCCGAGGGCTGGCGACCGTGGCGTTCCTACGCCCAGATGCACCTGTGGCAGACACTGAGCCTCCCCGACCGAAGGAGAGAACTGACATGTGGACCCTGATGGACTCACCCGTCGGCGAGCTGCGGATCGTGGAGCGCGACGGCGTGATCACGGCAGATCGAGTTCTCCCCGTTCCGGCCGAAGATCGACGGCCGCCCGATCGGCGAGCGCGACGACGCCAACCCGGTCCTCGTCGAGGCGGTCGAGCAGCTGACGGCGTACTTCGCCCGGGACCTCAAGGAGTTCGACCTGCCGCTGGCGCCGCAGGGCAGCGACTTCCAGCGCCGGGTCTGGGACGCAGCTGCTCGACATCGGATACGGCGAGACCGCGTCGTACGGCCAGATCGCCGCACCGGCTCGGCATGACCAACGCCGCGTCCCGCGCGGTCGGGCTGGCCAACGGCCGCAACCCGATCCCGATCGTGATCCCGTGCCACCGCGTGATCGGCGCCAACGGGACCCTCACCGGCTACGCCGGCGGCCTGGAGCGGAAGCAGACGCTGCTCGGGATCGAACAGGACGCGCTGTTCTGAACAGCTGGGACGGCGGGTCGGTCTGGTACGCCGGCTACGGCTCGAACCTCGATCCCGACCGGTTCCACCGCTACCTGCGCGGCGGCCGGCCGGCCGGGGCCACGCGGACCTATCCGGGCGCCCGTGACCGTGCGGACCCGCTCGACACCCGGGCGTTCACGATGTCCGGGCGCCTGGTGTTCGCCTGGGAGTCGCCGACGTGGGGTGGAGGGATCGCCTTCCACGAGCCCGACGCCGAGGGCTCGGTGCTCGCCTGCGCCTACCTCGTGACCGCCGGGCAGCTCGCCGACGTCCTCGAGCAGGAGATGTGGCGGGAGCCGGGCGCCGACCTCGACCTGACCGAGGTGGTCAGCGCGCGTCGGCACGTGATCGGGCCGGGCCGCTACGAGACGCTCCATCTCGCCGGCGAGCTCGACGGCCGTCCCGTGGTGACCTTCAGCTCCTCCGACGTCGAGTCGCTGGGCCTGCGCGCCCCGGCGGCGCCGTACGTCGCCACCATCGCCCGCGGCCTGCGGAAGACCCATGAGCTCTCCGACGACCAGATCGTCGACTACCTGCTCGCCTGCCCGGGGGTCGAGCTGGCGTGGGACCGCACTTCTCTGGCCGAAGCAGTGGCCTGACTGACTACTCGGCCGCGGCCCGCCGCAGCGACTCCGAGAGCCGCTCGGCGGCGGCGAGGACGGCGGGCGCGTGCATCCGGCCGGGCTGCCGCGACAGCCGCTCGAGCGGGCCCGAGACCGACACAGCGGCGATGACCTTGCCTCCGGGGGAGCGGACCGGCGCCGACACCGAGGCCACGCCCTGCTCGCGCTCGGCCGACCGACTGCGCCCAGCCCCGGCGGCGGATCCCGGAGAGCGCGGCGGCGGAGAACGACGGCGTTCTGCAGGCCGCGGTGCATCCGCTCCGGGTCCTCCCAGGCGAGCAGCACCTGGGCGGCCGAGCCGGCGCGCATGGTCAGCTGCGACCCGACCGGGATGGTGTCGCGCAGTCCGCTGGGCCGCTCGGCGGCGGCCACGCAGACGCGGTGGTCGCCCTGGCGACGCCACAGCTGGGCGGACTCGCCGGTGATGTCGCGCAGCCGGGCCAGCACCGGGCCCGCGGTCGCGAGCAGCCGGTCCTCGCCGGCGGCGGCGGAGAGCTCGGCCAGCCGCGGTCCGAGGACGAAGCGACCCTGCATGTCGCGGGCGACGAGCCGGTGGTGCTCCAGGGCGACGGCCAGGCGGTGCGCGGTCGGCCGGGCCAGCCCGGTGCCGGCGACCAGGCCGGCCAGGGTGGCCGGTCCGGACTCGAGGGCGGTGAGCACGAGGGCGGCCTTGTCGAGTACGCCGACTCCGCTGGTGTTGTCCATATGGCAATATTGCCGTCTCAGATCATGGGATGCAAGACGTAGGGTGTGTGACGTACGCGACCGCGAGGGGAGGAACAGATGGGCAAGACCTTGGCCGAGAAGGTCTGGGACGAGCACGTCGTCCGCTCGACTCCGGGGAGCCGGACCTGCTCTTCATCGACCTCCACCTGATCCACGAGGTCACCTCGCCGCAGGCGTTCGACGGCCTCCGCCTCGCCGGCCGCTCGGGTGCGCCGCCCGGACCTCACGCTCGCGACCGAGGACCACAACGTCCCGACCGTCGACTGGGACAAGCCGATCGCCGACCCGGTCAGCCGCACCCAGGTCGAGACCCTGCGCAGGAACGCCGAGGAGTTCGGCGTCCGGCTGCACCCGCTCGGCGACATCGAGCAGGGCATCGTCCACGTCGTCGGCCCGCAGCTCGGCCTCACCCAGCCCGGCATGACCATCGTCTGCGGCGACAGCCACACCAGCACCCACGGCGCGTTCGGCGCGATCGCCTTCGGCATCGGCACGTCCGAGGTCGAGCACGTCCTGGCGACCCAGACCCTGCCGCAGGCCAGGCCGAAGACCATGGCCGTCACCGTCAACGGCAGCCTGCCCGACGGCGTCACCGCCAAGGACCTCGTGCTCACCCTGATCGCGCACACCGGCACCGGCGGCGGCCAGGGCTACGTCGTCGAGTACCGCGGCCAGGCCATCGAGGAGCTCTCGATGGAGGCCCGGATGACGGTCTGCAACATGAGCATCGAGTGGGGCGCCAAGGCCGGCCTGATCGCGCCCGACCAGACGACGTTCGACTACATCGAGGGTCGCGCCGAGGCGCCGAAGGGCGCCGACTGGGACGCCGCGGTCGAGCACTGGCGGAGCCTGGTCACCGACGACGACGCCGAGTTCGACAAGGAGATCGTGCTCGACGCGTCGACCATGACGCCGTTCGTCACCTGGGGCACCAACCCCGGCCAGGGCGTGCCGCTGGGCGGCAGCGTGCCGGACCCCGAGGACTTCGACGACGCCCAGGACCGGATCGCCGCCGAGAAGGCGCTGCAGTACATGGGTCTCGAGGCCGGCACCCCGATGCGCGAGGTCAAGGTCGACACCGTCTTCGTCGGGCTCGTGCACCAACGGCCGGATCGAGGACCTGCGCGCGGCGGCCGAGATCATCGAGGGCCGCCAGCGTCGACAAGGACACCCGACTGCTCGTCGTGCCCGGCTCGGTGCGGGTCCGCCTGCAGGCCGAGGAGGAGGGCCTCGACATCGTCTTCAAGGAGGCCGGCGGCGAGTGGCGCGGCGCCGGCTGCTCGATGTGCCTGGGCATGAACCCCGACCAGCTGCACGCCCGGCGAGCGCAGCGCCTCGACGTCCAACCGGAACTTCGAGGGGCGGCAGGGCAAGGGCGGTCGCACCCACCTGGTGTCCGTGCCGGTCGCCGCCGCCACCGCGATCCGCGGCACCCTCTCGTCGCCGGCCGACCTCGAGGATCTCGGACTGATGGAGAAGTTCACCACCCACACCGGCGTCGGCGTCCCGCTGCGCCGCAGCAACGTCGACACCGACCAGATCATCCCGGCGGTCTACCTCAAGCGGGTCACCCGCACCGGCTTCGAGGACGGGCTGTTCGCGGCCTGGCGCAACGACCCGGACTTCGTCCTCAACAACGAGGCGTACGCCGCCGGGTCGGTGCTCGTCGCCGGGCCCGACTTCGGCACCGGCTCGTCGCGCGAGCACGCCGTGTGGGCGCTGCAGAACTACGGGTTCAAGGCGGTCATCTCGCCCGCGCTTCGGCGACATCTTCCGTGGCAACTCCGGCAAGGCCGGGACTGGTCGCCGCCCAGGTCGACGAGAAGGTCGTGCAGCGACTGTGGGACCTGCTCGAGTCCGAGCCCGGCGCCACCGTCACCGTCGACCTCGAGTCGCGCACGATCCGTGCCGGCGAGGGTCCGGACGCGATCGAGGACTCCTTCGACATCGACGACTACACGCGGTGGCGGCTGCTGGAAGGTCTCGACGACATCGGCATCACGCTGTCGCACGACGACGACATCGCGGCGTACGAGGCGAACGCGCCCGAGCTGGAAGCCCGCCACCCTCTGAGCCTGCCGAGCACGTCGAGCCAGAATCCCCAACCAGGGATGCGGATCTCGGGCGTTTCGCGGCGATCGTGAGCGTTGCCCTGATCCGGCGCAATTCGCGGATCGACGAACTGGAGTCCGAAAAAAACCCGCGCAAAGTGCGGCGTGGTGATTGTGACGTGACGCCACGAATACCCTAGCGTGCGTAGAAGAAAGTCGAGCACGGGCTCGGCTGCGAACGTTCATTGGAAGGGAAGCTAGTGAACAAGTCACAGCTGATCGACACGCTGGCAGCGCGTTTCGAGGGGAACCGCAAGGCGGCCGCCCACGCGCTCGAGTCCGTCCTGGACACGATCACGCGCGAGGTCGCCAAGGGGGAGAAGGTCGCCATCACGGGCTTCGGCTCGTTCGAGAAGCGCGTGCGGGAGGCCCGCTGGGTGCGCAACCCGCAGACCGGTGCGAGATCAAGGCGAAGAAGACGGCGGTGCCGAAGTTCACCGCCGGGCGCTGACCTGAAGAACGTCGTCTCCGGCGCCAAGAAGCTGCCGAAGCTGACGGTGGCCGCGTCGCAGCGCCGGCGGCCAAGAAGGCGACGGCGCCGCGCCAGGAAGGCGGCAGCGGCGGCCAAGTCGACGGCGAAGAAGGCGACGGCGCGCGAAGAAGACGCGCGGCGAAGAAGTCGACGGCCGCGAAGAAGACGGCGGCGAAGAAGTCGACGGGCGCGAAGAAGACCGCGGCGAAGAAGTCGACCGGCCGCGAAGAAGACGCACGGCGAAGAAGTCGACCGGCGCCAAGAAGACCGCGGCCAAGAAGGCGACCGGCGCCAAGAAGACCGCGGCCAAGAAGGCGACCGGCGCGAAGAAGACCGCGGCGAAGAAGTCGACGGCCGCGAAGAAGACGCGCCGCGAAGAAGTCGCCGGCCAAGAAGTCGACGGCCAAGAAGACGCACGCCAAGAAGTCCTGAACCAGCACCGTCAGGGTGGGCCACCGGTGCGGTGGCCCACCCTCACTGCATTTCCGGGCGGCGAGCCGGTGTGCGCGGGCCGAGACCGAGGCGCGGGCACTCGTCGAGGTCGTCGAGGTCGTCCACGTCCTGGCGCAGGGACGCCAGGTCGCCCGCGACCTCGCTCGCCCCGGCGTCGAGGTGCGCGGCGCGCGAGCCGGCCCGAACCGGGGGTCGAACGCGCTCGAGCGGCGCGGCGTACATCGTGGTCCCGGTCCCGACGGCGTCGGCGACGAACGACGCGCGCCGCCGGCAGCGGCGCCAGCGCCGTCCCGAGGTCGGCCGACGGTCAGCGCCGGCAGGTCGGCGCACACCGCCACCGGCGGCAGCTCGGGCCAGCGCCGCACGGCCTCGGCGGCGGCGAGCCGGAGGCTGGTGTTCAGGTCGCCGGCGGCGCCGTCGGGCAGCACGTCGCAGCCGAGCGTCGGCCAGGCGTCGTGCGAACGCCGCGTCGTCGGTGACCGCCAGTCACGGCGCCGACGCCCGGGGTGGCCAGGCAGGCGGACACGGTGTCGAGGGCGAAGGCGGCCGCCAGCTCGCGGCGCGGTCCGTCGGGCAGCCCGACCAGCCGGGACTTCCCGACGGCGGGCGGCTTCACCGGCACCAGCACGACGTACTCCTGCGCCTTCATCGGGTCGATCCTGTCAGGACCTGTAGGCACCGATCGGCGACGGGTCCCGGCGAATGTTCCGGGCGTGAGGATGCGGTTCTCGCGTTGAAGTGGCATGCGCCAGAAACCTGCTCGCGGTGGTCCTCGCCGTATCCGCCCTGTCGTTGCCCTTCCTCACCGCGTCGAACGCAGCGGGCGCCCCCGCGACGGGATCTACGACGAGTACGTCGCGCTGGGTGACTCCTGGTCGCCGACGTGGTGATTGCGACGAACGGCACGCCGGACACGACTCACGCGCCGATCGGCTGCGGGCGCCACCGACTGTCCAAGCTGCTGGCCCGGGAGCTCGGGATCTCGAACTTCCGGGACGCCACGTGCGGTGGGGCCGAGACCGATCGACTTCTACGCTCCGCAGAGTGTCGAGCTGGGTGGCACGAATCCGGCGCAGTCCGACCGCCTGAGCCCCACCACCGACCTGGTAACGGTCGGCATCGGCGGCAACGACGCGGGGATCGCCGGCGCGGCGATGGATTGTTTCGGCTGTCCCTGACGACCAGACGGTGCTCCCGGGACTCTGCCCGAGCCGTGCCGACCGGCGGCTGCAAGGACAAGTACGCACCGGAAGGTGGTGAGGACCAGCTCGCCGGCAGATCCTCGAGGCCGAGCGAAGGTGGTGGCGGCGCTGCAGGAGGTTCACCGGCGCAGCACGGACGCCCGCGTGCTGATCATCGACTACTTCGCGGCGGTACCCGAGCACGCCTGTTACCCGACCGTGCCGATCAGCGAGGAGGACATGATCTACCTGCACGCCACCATGCTGCGGCTCAATGCGATGGTGCGGCGGGCGGCGGCCGCCGGGGGTGCGGAGTTCGTCGACTCCTACAACCCCACGATCGGCCACGACATCTGCAGGCGCCGAACGTGCGGTACGCCGAGGTCCTTGGTCCCTCTGTGAACGGACCGGCTGTCGGGGTACCGGCGCATCCGAACTCGGCGGTGCGGCAGCTCAGTTCCGGGCGGTGCTCGCCCAGTTCTACGCCGGAGCCTGACCAGGGGACGCGGCAGCGGAATCGCAGCCCGGGGGAATCGACCGAGTAGCCTGCACTCGACGCAGGGTGCGTCAGGCCGGCACTCGGCCCGGGGACCGACGAGGGACGAGCGTGAAGGTTCGCAAGCTCCAGCAGAAGCGTGGCTGGGCGTTCGACCTGGCGGTCGTCCATCCTCAAGCCGCCGCTGTTCGCGGCCACCGCGCCGCACCTGGATCGACGGCGAGAAGATCCCGGCCGACGGGCGGCTGCATCGTGGTGTTCAACCACATCTCCCACATCGACCCGCTGCTGCCGCGCACTTCGTCTACGACCACGGCCGGCTGCCGCGCTACCTCGCCAAGTCCGGGCTGTTCAAGAACAAGGCGCTCGGCGGCTTCCTCACCGCCGCCGGCCAGATCCCGGTCGAGCGGCTGAGCCGCACCGCGGTCGGGGCGTACGACGCCGCGGTGGCCGCCGTGCGCGACGGCGAGTGCGTCGTCGTCTACCCCGAGGGCACGCTGACCCGCGACCCGGACCTGTGGCCGATGGCCGGCAAGAGCGGTGCCGCGCGGATCGCGCTGGAGACCGGCTGCCCGGTGATCCCGGTCGGCCAGTGGGGCGCGCAGGAGGTGCTGCCGCCGTACTCCACGAGGCCGCGACCTGTTCCCGCGCAAGCACGTCACGATGAAGGCCGGGGACCCGGTCGACCTCAGCGACCTGGTGGCCAGCCGCGCACGCACGCGAGGTCGTCAACGAGGCGACCGCCCGGATCATGGCCGCCCTCACCGCGATCGTCGGGAGCTCCGCGGCGAGACCGCCCCGGCCGAGCGCTTCGACCCGCGCCGGATGGGCGTGCAGCAGATCGGCAACCCGAACAAGCGAAGGACGCCGAAGGAAGGACGCAGCATGAGCAAGGTCGCGGTCTTCGGTGCCGGGTCGTGGGGCACGGCGTTCTCGATCGTGCTGGCCGACGCCGGCAACGACGTGACCATCTGGGGCTCGCCGCGAGGAGGTCTGCGCGACCATCAACGAGCGGCACCAGAACACCGACTACCTGCCCGGCATCGAGCTGCCGCCCGACCGTGTCGGCGCACCCACGACCCCGAGAAGGCCGCCGCCGGACGCCGACGTGGTCGTGTTCGCGGTGCCGTCGCAGACGTTCCGCGAGAACCTCACCGAGTGGGCCGACGTGATCCGCCGCGACGCCGTGATGGTCTCGCTGATGAAGGGCGTCGAGCTCGGCACCCTGAAGCGGATGAGCGAGGTGATCGCCGAGGTCACCGGCGCCGGGCCCGGAGCGGATCGCGGTCGTCAGCGGCCCCAACCTGTCCAAGGAGATCGCCCGCCGCGAGCCGGCCGCCTCGGTGGTCGCCTGCGCCGACGAGGACGTCGCGAAGCGGCTCCAGGCGCTCTGCCACTCGCCGGCGTTCCGCCCCTACACCAGCGTCGACGTGCTCGGCTGCGAGCTCGGCGGCGCCTACAAGAACGTCGTCGGCCTCGCGGTCGGGCATGGCCGTCGGCCTCGGGTTCGGCGACAACACCACCGCCTCGGTGATCACCCGCGGCCTCGCGGAGACCGCCCGGCTGGCGATGGCGCTCGGCGCCAACCCGCTGACCCTGATGGGGCTGGCCGGCCTCGGCGACCTGGTCGCCACCTGCTCCTCCCCGCTGTCGCGCAACCGCACCGTTCGGCGAGAAGCTCGGCAAGGGCATGACCACCGAGGAGATCTACGCGAGCACCCGCCAGGTCGCCGAGGGTGCGAAGTCGTGCTCCTCGCTGCTCGCCCTCGCCCGAGCGCACCGGCGTCGACGCCCCGATCGCCGAGCACGTCGACGCCGTCGTCGCGGGCAGGATGACCGCGCAGGAGATGATGGACTCCTTCATCGCCCGCGACACGAAGGCCGAGACGGACTGACCGTCGAGTTGGCCTCGCGGCCCCTCGAATTGGGCGAGCATGGCCCTTCCCGAGGCCGAGAAGCCGCGACTGAAGGGGCCATCATGCGCCAACTCAACATCTCAGGTGAGGTCGTCGAGCGCCTGCTCCAGGTCGGCCCACAGGTCGTCGACGTCCTCGATGCCGACCGACATCCGCACCAGCGCGTCGGGGATGGTGGCCGGCTCGGTCTTCCAGCGCCGGCGCCGCTCGAACGTCGACTCCACGCCGCCGAGCGAGGTGGCGTGCACCCACAGCTTCGTCTTGTGGGTCAGCAGGTCCGCCGCGAGCGCGCCCTGCGCGAGCACGATCGAGACGATCCCGCCGAAGCCCGGGTAGCGGACCTCCTCGACGGCCGGGTGTCCGGCCAGCCGGCGCGCCAGCTCGGCCGCGTTGGCCTGGGCCCGCTCCACCCGCAGGTGCAGGGTGCGCAGGCCGCGCAGCGCCAGCCACGCCTCGAGGGTGCCCGGGGATCGCGCCGACCAGGTCGCGCCGGCCCTTCAGGACGTCGTACAGCTCGTCGTCGCGGGTGACCACCGCGCCGAGCAGCACGTCGCTGTGGCCGGAGAGGAACTTCGTCGCGGAGTGCACGACGAGGTCGACGCCCATCTCGAGCGGCTGCTGCAGCAGCGGCGTGGCGAAGGTGTTGTCGACGACGACGTAGGCGCCGGCCTCGTGCGCGGCCGCCCGGATCGTCGGGATGTCGGCGACCTCCAGGGCCGGGTTGGTCGGCGACTCCAGCCAGACCAGCGCCGCGTCCGTCGCACGCCGCGACGACGGCGTCGGTGTCGGTGATGTCGACCAGCTCGGCGTGCAGCCGGCCGCGGGCCTCGAGGTCGGCGAGCTGCATCACGGTGCCGTTGTAGGCGTGCCGCGGCGCGACCACCACGGCTGCCCTGGCCGACCAGGTCGAGCACCGTGGCGACGGCGGCCAGGCCGGACGCGAACGACAGGCAGCGCCCGCCCTCGAGCGCGCCGAGGGCCTCCTCGAACGCCGTCCAGGTGGGGTTGCCGTAGCGGCCGTACTCCAGGTCGCCGCCGGCGACGTACGTCGACGCCATCGTGAGCGGCGTGTTCAGCGGCGCGTCCGGCTGCGTGTCCGGGCGACCGGCGGTGACCGCGACGGTGGCGGGCTTCAGGGCGGGCGCGTCCTCGGGCATGCGCACGAGCGTAGGTGGATAGGGTCGACCCGATGAACGCGCCCACCCGCAAGCCCCGCGTCGCCGTCGTCTTCGGTGGCCGCTCCAGCGAGCACGCGATCTCGTGCGTGACCGCCGGGAGCGTGCTGCAGGCCATCGACCGGGAGGCGTACGACGTGGTCCCGGTCGGCATCGCCACCGACGGCCGCTGGGTGCTGGAGTCCGGCGACCCGGACCGGCTGCGGATCGAGGGCCCCGACCAGCTCCCCGCGTCGACGGCGACCGCGCGGCGATCGCGCTCGCCCAGGACAGCGACGCGACCGACCTCGTCGTGCACCGAGCCGTCCCAGCCGCCGCGCACCCTGGGCGAGGTCGACGTCGTCTTCCCGCTGCTGCACGGCCCGTGGGGCGAGGACGGCACCATCCAGGGCATGTTCGAGATGGCCGGCGTCCGGTACGTCGGCGCCGGCGTGCTCGCGTCGCGCGGTCAGCATGGACAAGGCGTACATGAAGGTCGTGCTCGCCGGCGGCCGGGCTGCCGGTGCTGCCGTCGAGTCACGATCACCGCCCGCGAGTGGGCCACCGACCCGCAGGCGTGTCGCGAGCGCGCGGACGGCGCTCGGCTACCCGCTGTTCGTGAAGCCGGCCCGCGGCGGCTCCAGCATCGGCATCTCCAAGGCCCACGACGCCTCCGAGCTCGACGCCTGCCTCGAGGAGGCGCACCGGCACGACCCCAAGGCGCTGGTCGAGGTCTCCGCCGAGGGCGCGCGCGAGGTCGAGTGCGGCGTGCTGCAGGCCCTCGACGGGACGCCCGAGACCAGCGTGCCCGCCGAGATCCGGATCACCGGCGACCACGAGTTCTACGACTTCGCGGCGAAGTACCTCCCCGAGGAGGCCACCGAGCTCGACGTCCCGGCCGACCTGCCCGACGACGTCACCGCGCGGCTGCAGGACGCTGGCGGCGCGCGCGTTCGAGGCGGTCGGCTGCGAGGGCCTGGCGCGGGTCGACTTCTTCGTGATGCCCGACGAGTCCGCTGGTGGTCAACGAGATCAACACGATGCCCGGCTTCACGCCGACGTCGATGTTCCCGCGGATGTGGGCGGCCACCGGCGTCGACTACCCCGACGCTGGTGGACCGGCTGATCCAGCTGGCGCTCGCCCGCGACACCGGCCTGCGCTGAGCGCACCGGTCACTCGCAGCGGTCGACCAGCTCGCAGGTGCTCGCTGCGACCGGCGATCGGCGAGTCGGCGATGATCGCGGCGACGCCCTCGGGCCGGTAGTCGCCGGGGACCGTCACCTGCACGACCGGGCCGGTAGCCCGCCGCCGTGAGCGTCGACGTCGAGCGACTGGTCGTCCTCTGCTCGGCGGGCACGAACCAGCCGACGCCGTTCGGCCTCGACGCACGTCCGCGAACGCGGTCGAAGTCGTCGGGCAGCTCGCACGCCGCAGGTGAGCACGATCGCCGGGTCACCCCACGGCGGCGCCGAGCGCGGCCGTCGCCGGGCGACCGTCCGGCGCTCCTCGCCGGCCAGCTCGTCGGGCAGGTCGTCGAGCGAGCGCCTCGCAGGCCGCGCCGTCGGCCGCGGACCAGCGTCGGGCGACGTCGATCGAGACCGGCTCGCTCGCCGCAGCCGGCGCAGGCAGCAGCGAGCAGGCCACACGCGACGACGCCCCGGTCCCGTCGGGAACGGGGCGTCGCGAGGCGTCGCAGCCGGTCAGATGTGCACGACCGGGCAGGTCAGGGTGCGGGTGATGCCGTCGAGGTTCTGCACCTTCGGACACGACCAGCTTGCCGAGCTCGTCGACGTTGCGGGCCTCGGCGCGCACGATCACGTCGTAGGGGCCGGTGACGTCCTCGGCGAGCGTCACGCCCTTGACCTGTGCGATCTCGCGGGCCACCTCGGCGGCCTTGCCGACATCGGTCTGGATCAGGATGTACGCCTGGACGACCATCGTGGACTCCTCGTCTCGTGACGGGTCATGTGTCGCGGCCAACCTACCGTGCGGTCGCGGGGTGCCGATAGGTCCCCTCGTGCGCGGAGCGGGCGCTGATCTGGTGGGATGGCGCCATGGCCTTTCCCCCCGACGCGACCCTCGTCCGACGCCGGAGAGTTCGGGCTGATCGAGGCGCTCACGGCGATCTTCGAGCAGGGCGAGCAGGTCGCTGGTCGGGCCCGGGCGACGACGCCGCCGTGCTGCGGGTGCAGACCGGCCACGTCGTGGTCTCCACCGACCTGATGGTCGAGGGCCGGCACTTCCGCCGCGACTGGGCCTCCGCCGCGGACGTCGGCCACCGCGCCGCCGCCCAGAACCTCTCCG
Source organism: uncultured Actinomycetota bacterium (assembly GCA_963830755.1). Classification (GTDB taxonomy): domain Bacteria; phylum Actinomycetota; class Actinomycetes; order Propionibacteriales; family Nocardioidaceae; genus Nocardioides. The sequence continues at coordinate 183,441 of CAWHNI010000005.1, forward strand.
ACATCAACGCGATGGGCGGCCGGGCCACCTCGCTGACCATCGGGCTCGCCGCGCCCGCCGACCTGCCCGTGCAGTGGGCGCTCGACTTCGCCCGCGGCTTCGCCGACGAGTGCGCGCTGGTCGGCGCGAGCGTCGTCGGCGGCGACCTGACCCGCGCCGACCAGGTCGTGATCGCGGTGACCGTGCTCGGCGCCTGCACCGTGGCGCCGGTGGTCCGCTCCGGCGCCCGGCCGGCGACGTGCTCGCGCTGTGCCGGCCGGCAGGGCTGGGCGGCCGGCGGGCTGGCCGTGCTCGGGCGCGGGTTCCGCTCGCCGCGGGTGCTGGTCGAGGCCTACCGCCGCCCGGAGCCGCCGTACGACGCCGGGCCGGTCGCCGCCGACGCCGGCGCCACCGCGATGATCGACGTCTCCGACGGGCTGCTCGCCGACGCGGGCCACATCGCCACCGACGTCGGGCGTGGCGATCGACGTGCACCGCGACGCGTTCGAGATCGCCGAGCCGCTGCAGGCCGTCGGTGCCGCCCTCGGCGCGGACCCGCTGCAGTTCATCCTCGGCGGCGGCGACGACCACGCGCTGCTGGCGACGTTCCCCGAGGGCTCGGTCCCCGACGGGCTGGCTGGTCATCGGCGCGGTGACCGAGGGTGCCGGCGTCACCGTCGACGGCGCGGAGTACGACGGCCCGACCGGCTGGACCCACTTCTGAAGTGCGAGAACCGCGACCCTCGTGGGTCGCGGTTCGCTTTCGTCTCACCGGGCTTCGACACGCCGGTTCGTTGCGCTTCGCGCAACGACGGCTTGCTCAACCTCCCGCGCTGACGCTCGCTGCGGCTTCGCCGCATCGGCTCAGCGGGTGACCTTGCCGGCCTTGAGGCAGCCGGTGCACACGTTGAGGCGCTTGGGGGTGCCGTTGACGGTCGCCCGGACGCGCTGGATGTTGGGGTTGAAGCGACGCTTCGTGATCTTGCGCGACCACGGGCGGTTGTTGCCGAAGCCCGGCTTCTTGGCGCAGATGTCACAGACGGCAGCCACCGTGAACTCCTGAAGATCGAGGTTTGTGAACGAGGGCCCGGCTGAGCGGGCAACCGCACAAGAGTATCCGATGCCCCGGCCCGCGTGCGAATCGTCGCCGGCCGCAGGAGCAGCCACTACCCTGTGGCCTCACGCAGCCCGATCCGGACCACCCGATCAGGAGCGACGAGGCAGGCCATGGAAGCACCGCACGAGCGGCACATCCAGCTCGCGGTCGTGCTGCGCTTCGTCGACATCGCCACCGACGCGCTCGGCCGAGGCCCGCGAGGAGATCGACGCCCTCAACGTCTACCCCGTGCCCGACGGCGACACCGGCACCAACATGTACCTCACCGTCTCCGCCGCCCGCGACGCCATCCGCGAGGCCGCCGGCGGCGACCCCGACGCCGACCTGCGGCACGGCGCTCGCCGGCGTTCAGCCGGGGCGCGCTGCTCGGCGCCCGCGGCAACAGCGGCGTGATCCTCAGCCAGATGCTGGGCGCGATCGCCCAGCGCATCGCCGCAGGCGGAGCCCGACGAGCGCAACGCCACCGTCGATGGCCGAGGCGCTGCACCGGGCCACCGACGCGAGCTACGCCGCGGTCGGGCGAGCCGGTCGAGGGCACCATCCTCACCGTGGCCCGCGCCGCCGCCGACGCCGCGCGCGGCGCCGGGCGGCCGACGCCGACCGCCCGGGCCCGCGACGTGTTCGCCGCCGCGGCGCGCGGCGGCCCGCGAGGCCCTGGCCCGGACGCCCGAGCAGCTGCCAGGTGCTGCGCGACGCCGGGCGTCGTCGACGCCGGCGGCCGCGGGCTCAGCGTGATCCTCGACGCCGCCGAGACCGTGCTCACCGGCCGTCGCCCGATGCCGGTCACGACGCCGCATCGGGCGGCCGACGCATCCCGGTCCCGCGTGCCGGCCGACGACCTGACCGCCGGACGGCCCGGCCTACGAGGTGATGTACCTCCTCGACGCCGACGACGACCGGATCCCCGAGCTGCAGCGGGACGCTGGCCCCGCTCGGCGACTCGCTGGTCGTCGTCGGCGGCGACGGGCTGTTCAACGTCCACGTCCACGTCGACGACGTCGGCGCCGCGATCGAGGCCGGCATCGAGGCCGGGCGCCCGCACCGGGTCCGGGTCACCCACTTCGCCGAGCAGGTCGCCGAGGCGCGCGCAGCAGGTCGGCCGCGACGCGGACGCGGCCGCCGGATCGTCGCCGTCGCCGCCGGCCCCGGGCTGGCCGCGCTGTTCGCCGAGGCCGGCGCCGTGGTCGTCGAGGGCGGACCCGGGCGCCGCCCGTCGACCGGCCAGCTGCTCGAGGCGATCACCGCGCTGCGGCGCCGAGGAGGTCGTCGTGCTGCCCAACGACCCCGACTCGGTGCGGGTCGCCGAGATCGCCGCCCGCACCGCCGAGAGCGACGAGGGGCTCACGGTCGCGGTGATCCCGACCCACGCCCAGGTCCAGGGCCTGGCCGCGCTCGCCGTCCACGAGCCCGGCCGCACCTTCGAGCAGGACGTCCTGCGAGATGACCGCGACCGCCCGGCACGCCCGCCACGGCGCCGTCACGGTCGCCGCCCGGCAGGCGATCACGATGGCCGGGCCCTGCGAGCCCGGCGACGTGCTCGGCGTCGTCGAGGGCGACTTCGCCGTCGTCGGCGACGACCTGTACGCCGTCGCGACCGACGTCCTCGAGCGGCTGCTCGGCGGCGGCGGCGAGCTGGTCACGATCGTCGCCGGCGCCGGGAGACGCCGACGGCCTGGCCGCGCGCGTGCGCGGCGTACGTCGAGGAGCACCACCCCCATGTCGACGTCGTGGTGTACGACGGTGGCCAGGAGCGCTACCCGCTCCTCATGTCCGTCGAGTGAGCCGCGGTAGCCGCGTGATCACCCTCGACTCGCCGGTCGCCACCGTCCTCGGCGACCAGCCAAGAAGCGCAAGAAGATCGTCGACGGGCTCGGGCCTGCGCACCGTCGGCGACCTGCTCGACCACTTCCCGCGCCGCTACGTCAAGACCGGCGAGCTCACCGAGGTCGACGACCTCGAGCCGAGGGCCAGGTCGCTCACCGTCGTCGGCGAGATCGCCAGCAGCGAGGTCAAGACCTACACCGACCGGCGCACCGGCCGGCCGGCCTACCGGCGTCGAGACGCGTGCTCGCGACCGACGGCCCGTCGCTGCACGATGACCTTCTTCGCCAAGCGCAGGCACATCGCCGAGTGGCAGCGCCGGCCGGCTGCCGGTCGGGCAGCCGCGGGATGTTCACCGGCAAGGTCCGGCGGTTCCAGCGACGACTGGCAGCTCGACCAACCCCGCAGATGGTGCTGTTCGGCGGCGAGCGAGCGACGACGACCGGCGGCTGGCGCTGGACCAGCCTGAAGGGCCTGCTCCCGATCTACCCGCTCACGCAAGGGCGTCGAGTCCTGGGACCTCCAGCGGGCGGTCAGCTTCGCGCTCACCGTCGTCGACGACGTCCCCGAGCTGCTCCCGGACGACGCTGCGCGAGCGAGTACGTCGCTGCTCGACGCTCGCACCGCCCTGCGAGTGGATCCACGCGCCCGACGACTACGGCCAGGTCGGCGCGGCCCAGCAGCGGTTCCGCTTCGAGGAGGCCCTGGTCACCCAGCTGGTGCTGGCGCGGCGGCGCCGCGAGCTGCGCGCGCAGGGCGCTCAGGCCCGCACCGGTGAGCAGGGCGGCCTGCTGGCGGCGTTCGACGAGCGGCTGCCCTTCGAGCTGACCGCGCGGCCAGCGCGAGGTCGGCGAGCGAGATCGAGGACGACCTCGCCCAGCCGCACCCGATGAACCGGCTGCTCCAGGGCGAGGTCGGCTCCGGCAAGACGCTGGTCGCGCTGCGGGCGATGCTGCGCACCGTCGACTCCGGCGGCCAGGCGGCGCTGCTGGCGCCCACCGAGGTGCTCGCCCAGCAGCACCACCGCTCGATCACCGCGATGCTCGGCGACCTCGCCGCCGGCGGGATGCTCGGCGGCGCCGCCGAGGGCACCACGGTCGCGCTGCTCACCGGCTCGATGACCAAGGCCCAGCGCCAGGAGGCGATGCTGCGGATCGCCAGCGGCGAGGCCGGCATCGTGATCGGCACCCACGCCCTGCTCGAGGAGAAGGTCACCTTCGCCGACCTCGGCCTGGTCGTCGTCGACGAGCAGCACCGCTTCGGCGTCGAGCAGCGGGCCGCCCTCACCGACAAGGCCGGGACGCCCGCCGCACGTCCTGGTGATGACCGCGACGCCGATCCCGCGCACGGTCGCGATGACCGTCTTCGGCGACCTCGAGATCTCGACGCTCACCGAGCTGCCCGCCGGCCGGGCCCCGATCCAGACCAACGTCGTGCCCCTCGGCCGACCAGCCGCACTGGATCGACCGGGTCTGGGAGCGGGTCCGCGAGGAGGTCGACAAGGGCCACCAGGTCTACGTCGTCTGCCCGCGGATCACCGGCGACGAGCCGGAGCAGGGCGAGCCGACCAGCGTCGACGTCGACGAGGAGGGCAACGCCGCGCCGACGCCGCAGGCCGGCCGCTGGCCGCCGTCGAGGAGCTCGCGCGACGAGCTCGCCGAGGGGCCGCTGGCCGGGCCTGCGGGTCGCCATGCTGCACGGCCGGCTCGCCCCGGACGAGAAGGACCGCACCATGCGGGCCTTCGCCGCCGGCGACGTCGACGTGCTGGTCGTCCACCACCGTCATCGAGGTCGGCGTCGACGTCGCCAACGCCACCGCGATGGTGCTGCTCGACGCCGACCGGTTCGGCGTCTCCCAGCTCCACCAGCTGCGCGGCCGGGTCGGCCGGGGCGGGCTGCCCGGGCCTCTGCCTGCTCGTCACCCGCGCCGAGGCCGGCACCCCGGCGCGCGAGCGGCTGGACGCGGTGGCCGCCACCACCGACGGCTTCGAGCTGAGCCGGGTCGACCTCGAGCAGCGCCGCGAGGGCGACGTGCTCGGGCGCTCGCAGTCGGGCTTCCGCTCCAGCCTGCAGAACCTCCGCGTGCTCCGCGACGAGAAGACGATCGTCGCCGCCCGCGAGGCGGCCGAGGCGCTGCTGGCCGCCGATCCCGGCGCTGACGCGCGGCGCCCGCGACTCGCCGCGGCGGTGGCAGAGCATGGAGCAGTCACGGCAGTCTGACTTCATGGAGAAGTCATGACGTCCGTGACCCGGATCATCGGCGGGATCGCGCCGGCGGGCCGCGACGGCATCCAGACGCCCCGGGGCGTGCAGCACCCGCCCGACCAGCGACCGGGTGCGCGAGGCGCTGTTCTCGGCCGATCGAGGCCTGGTGCGGGTCGCTGCACGGCCTGCGCTTCCTCGACCTGTACGCCGGCTCCGGCGCGGTCGGCCTCGAGGCCTGGTCCCGCGGGCGCGGGCGTGGTCACGCTGGTCGAGCAGGACCGGCGCACCGCCGCGCTGATCGCCGACAACGCCCGGACGCTCGGCTTCGCCAAGGCCGACGTCGTCGCGGCGCCGGTGTCGCGGCGACGCTGCAGCGGCCGCCCGGCCGCGCCGTACGACGTGGTCGTTCCTCGACCCGCCCTACCCGCTCGACGACGAGGCGGTCGCCAGCCGACCTCGCAGGCCCTGGTCGACCACGGCTGGCTGGTGCCCGGGCGCGCTGGTGGTCGTCGAGCGGTCGCTCGCGCAGCCCCGAGCCGGCCTGGCCCGACGGGCTTCACCGACGACCGGGACGAAGACGCTACGGCGAGACCGTGCTTTGGTACGGTCACGCCGCGTCCCGCCGTCGCCGGGACCCGCCACCAGCGAGGAGTAGCCCGTGCGCCGAGCCGTCTGCCCCGGGTCGTTCGACCCGGTCACCAACGGGCACATCGACATCGTCGGCGCGCGCCTCGCACCTGTTCGACGAGGTGGTCGTCGCGGTGGGCGTCAACAAGTCCAAGAACCGGCTGTTCACCGCCGAGGAGCGGATCGACATGCTCGCGCGAGGCCGTGCCGCGGCTTCGACAACGTCACGCGTCGACGGCTTCACCGGCCTGCTCACCGACTTCTGCCGCGAGCGCGACATCCACGCGATCGTGAAGGGCCTGCGCGCGGTCAGCGACTTCGACTACGAGCTGCAGATGGCGCAGATGAACGCCTCGCTCGCCGACGTGGAGACGGTCTTCGTGCCCACCAGCCCGGAGTACTCCTTCCTCGCCTCGAGCCTGGTCAAGGAGGTCGCCGACGTTCGGCGGCGACGTCTCGGGCCTGGTGCCGGACTTCGTCCACGAGCGGCTGGTGCGCCCGGCTCGCGGAGCGCGACAGGGCGGCGGCTAGGACGGACTGCCTACGGCCTGCTGCGCTTTTGCCGTGCCGGTGCCCGCGCCGGTTACGATTCCCGACGATCTGTTGTGCCCGGACCCGGAAGTGAACTCCTGAGCAGCCTGGACCCGAGAGCGCCGCTCGTGCTCGACACACGCGAGCTCGGCCGCCGCCCGGGGTCCCAGCGCGAGGTGACCCGAACGGTTCCGGCACCGGCAGATCTGGGCATCGAAGTCCTCCGTGTCCCCGAAGGTTCGCCGGTCGAGCTCGACCTGCGTCTCGAGGCGGTCATGGAGGGGGTGCTGGTCACGGGTTCGGCGACGGCCGAGCTCGACGGCGAGTGCGTGCGGTGCCTGGAGCCGATCTCCGACGAGATCGAGGTGCGGTTCCAGGAGCTGTTCGTCTACGACGACCAGCGCCACCACCGGGTCGGCACGACGACCGGAGGACGACGAGGCCAGCCGGCTCGAGGGCGACCTGCTCGACCTCGAGCCCCTGCTGCGGGACGCGGTGGTGCTCGCACTGCCGTTCCAGCCGCTGTGCGAGGACGACTGTCCCGGACTGTGCACCGAGTGCGGTGCGCGTCTGGCGGACGATCCCGGCCACGCGCACGAGGCGGCGATCGACCCGCGGTGGGGAAGGCTGCAGGAACTCCAGCAGGGCGACGAATTGATCCGAGTGCCGAGACGCTCGGCCCGAGGTAGTAGGAGAGAACAGTGGCTGTCCCGAAGCGGAAGATGTCGCGCAGCAACACGCGTCACCGTCGCTCGCAGTGGAAGGCCGTCGCGCCGTCCCTGGTGACCTGCGCCAACCCCGCCTGCGGCGCCAAGCACCTGCCGCACCGCGCGTGCGGCGAGTGCGGCCAGTACGGCGCCAGGGCCGACCGTCGTCAGGTCCTCTGAGCCCCCGACCGCTGGACCGACGGCTTGACCGACTACGAGCGAGCTGCGGGCGGCGCTCGGGGATCCGACGCTGGACCCCGAGCTGCTCGAGCGCGCCCTCACCCACCGTTCGTTCGCCTACGAGAACGGCGGACTGCCCGACCAACGAGCGGCTGGAGTTCCTCGGCGACTCCGTGCTCGGTGTGGTCGTCACCGAGACGCTCTACCTCACCCACCCGGACCTCTCCGAGGGCCGGCTGGCCAAGCTGCGGGCCGCGGTCGTCAACGCCCGCGCCCTGGCCGAGGTCGGCCGCGAGATCGGCCTCGGCGACCACGTCAAGCTCGGCCGCGGCGAGCAGGCCACCGGCGGCCGCAACAAGGCCTCGATCCTCTCCGACACCGTCGAGGCGGTGCTCGGCGCCGTTCACCTCAGCGGCGGGTTCGAGGTCGTCCGCGCAGGTCGTGCACCTGCTGTTCGACCCGCTGATCGAGGCCGCCTCCGCGCTCGGCGCCGGGCTGGACTGGAAGACCTCCCTCCAGGAGCTCTCCGCCGAGCACGGCCTCGGCGTCCCCGAGTACGTCATCGAGGACGAGGGCCCCGACCACATGAAGACCTTCACCGCCCAGGTCCGGGTCGGCGAGGAGCTCTACGGCAACGGCGTCGGCCGCTCCAAGAAGGAGGCCGAGCAGGCCGCCGCGGAGACGGCGTACGGCGAGATCGCGGCCGACCTCGGCGTCGAGGACCCCGCGGCCGCAGGCCGCCGCGGCCGCTGTCAACGACTGACCGCCCACGAAGCCTGACCCGTGCCCGAGCTCCCCGAGGTCGAGGTCGTCCGCGCCGGCCTCGAGCGCCACGTCCTCGGCCGCACCATCACCCGGGTCGACGTCCTCCACCCGCGACCCGGTCCGCCGCGACCCGCGCGGTCCCGAGGGCTTCGCGCTCGCGCTGACCGGCCGCCGGATCGAGGCGGCCCGCCGCCGCGGCAAGTACCTCTGGCTGCCGCTCGACAACGGCGACGCCCTGCTCGGCCACCTCGGCATGAGCGGACAGCTGCTGGTGCAGCCCGCCGGCGCGCCCGACGAGCGGCACCTGCGGGTCCGCCTGGTGCTGCACGACGGACGGCCGGAGCTGCGGTTCGTCGACCAGCGGATGTTCGGCGGGCTGTCGGTCTCCGACGGCGGCGCCGAGCTGCCCGCCGAGATCGCCCACATCGCCCGCGACCCGCTCGACCCGGAGTTCGACGACGACGTAGTTCGTACGCCGCGTGCGCCGGCGTACCGCCGGGGTCAAGCGGCTGCTGCTCGACCAGACCCTGGTCTCCGGGGTCGGCAACATCTACGCCGACGAGGCGCTGTGGCGTGCGCGGATCCACGGCGACCGGCCGGGTGACCGGCTGACCGGTCCGCAGGTCCGCGAGCTGCTCGCCACGCCCGCGAGGTGATGGCCGAGGCGCTGGGCCAGGGCGGCACCTCCTTCGACGCGCTCTACGTCAACGTCAACGGCGAGTCGGGCTACTTCGACCGCTCGCTGCACGCCTACGGCCGGGAGGGCGAGCCGTGCGACCGCTGCGGGACCCCGATCCGGCGGGTCGCCTTCATGAACCGGTCGTCGTACTTCTGCCCCCGCTGCCAGCCCGCGCCGCGCCGGCGCCGGTCAGGGCCCGCGAGGATTGACCCCGACGACCGTCGCGGTGGGACTCTTGAAGACGGCCCCGACACCGCGGGCTTCCACCTCCACCTGGAAGGCTCATCCATGGCCAAGGCGCTGATCGGCTACATGAACAGCGACCTGCGGACCCCCGCCCGACTCACAGCCGAGAACACGCGGCTGCGCGCCCGGGTGGCCGAGCTCGAGGCACTCGTCCTCCGTCTCTCGCAGGAGAACGACGCACTCGCCGCCGCCCACGCGGCCGCGCTGCTCGACCTCGAGTCCGGACAATGCAGGAGATGCAGCCCGCCTGACCGGCGGTCTGCACGTTGACGGCGTGACCGAAGTCACGCCGCTCGTTGATCGTGCATGCGCAGACCTCGTCGCCCTCGCCGCCGGCCTGATCGTCGGCGCCTCCCTGGCCATCGCCTCGACATTCGCTGGGCCTGCCTCCGCCCACGGTGACCGCGGGCTGACCTGCGAGGACTGCGGACGCCCTCCTCGCCGAGGGCGACGACACCCCGCTGCTCAGCGGCAACGTCCAGCACCTCGCGAACCAGCCCGGCACAGGCCGGCATCTCCGGCTGCTTCCTGAAGACCGCGCCGCTGTTCGTGACCAGCGGCCTCGACTCGCTCCGGGTGTGGGACGTCACGGACGCCACCGACCCGACGCCAGGTCGGGGTGCTGCCCAACGCCGTGTTCGAGAACGAGGCGATGAACTGCGGCGAGCGGCGTACCGACGACGGCAAGCGGCGCTTCGCGCTGATCGGCGTCGACCTGTGCCAGGCGTCGCCCGACGACCCCCAGCACGTCAACGTCGGCGGCAACGAGCTGGTCGTCGTCGACGTCACCGACCCGGCCGCCCCGGTGATCGTCCGCGCGCCCCGGCCACGACCAGCACCCACACCGTCGCCTGCGTCGACGAGTACCGACTGCCGCTACGCCTACTCCGCGGGCGACAGCAGACGGCAGCTTCTCGATCTTCGACCTGCGCAACCTCGACAAGCCGCGGTCGAGGTCGACAGCAACCCGGCGCACGGACGGGCGTCCAGCCGTTCACGTCGCCCACCGCCGGGCACAAGTGGAACTTCGACGCCGCCGGCATCGGCACCCACACCGGCTTCGACGGCTCCTCGATGTGGGACGTCGAGCAGCCGCGGCACCCGCGGCTGGTCACCACCACCGGCGGCCGCCGGCGCGGGCAACGACCCGACGGTACGAGGGCTACAACGACTTCATCCACCACAACTCCTTCCGGCCCAACGCCAGGAACGTTCCGGCCCAGGCAGCCGGCCGTCCTTCGCCAACGGCAACGTGCTGCTGGTGACCGAGGAGGACTACGAGCAGACCGACTGCACCAAGGCCGGCTCGTTCCAGACCTGGCACGTCAAGCGGCTCGACGGCGACCGCGGTCGGCGATCGTGCCGCTGGACAAGGTCGAGCTCTCCGACCTCGGCAACTTCCCGCTGCCCGCGGGGCGCGTTCTGCTCGGCGCACTGGTTCGACTACCGGCCCGGCGGGCATCGTCGCGGTCGGCTACTACGGCGGCGGGACCCAGTTCATCGACGTCCGCGACCCCCGCGACATCAAGTCCCACGGCTACGCCCACTGGGGCGCCTCCGAGGTCTGGGACGCCATGTGGGTGCCGGTCTACGACGCGACAGGGCCGACCAGACCGGCGGGAAGCAGCAACGTCGTCTACTCCGATCGACCTGGTCCGCGGCCTCGACGTCTACTCCGTCGACGTCCCCGGCGACGGTCGCGGCTCGAACCCGTACCCGTCCGCGACGGGCCGACAGCTCCGTCGTGGGCCAGACTCGAACGGTGCGGTGCCGATCGGCCTGGTCGGGGGCGCGCTCGCCCTCGTCGTCGCCGTACGCCGGCGGACCCGCCGGCAGCACTGACCGGCCGGCCTCCTGGAGGCCGGGGCCGGCGGGGTACTAGACCGAAAGCCCGATGGCGCGGGGACCGTCGCGCGCGAGATCGTGGGATTCTCGGCCACGGAACGGACTCCCCGGATGCTCAGGTTTGCGCTCATGCTCGCGGCGTTGATGATCGCTGCCACGCCGGCGGCGCTCGGCCTGATCCGGAACGCCTCGTTCACCCCCGAGACGCCGGTGCGGTTCCCCGAGCGGAGCACCATCCAGCTGCCTCCCGAGCGGCAGCAGCCCGACCCGGAGATCGACGAGCGCAAGGCTGGCAAGGAAGCTGGCAAGGAAGATCGCGATTCCCGGCGCACCGAGGGCCGACAGGCGCACAATGAAGGGGATGACTGACCAGCACACCGTCCGTGACCGGCGCCCCGAAGGTGCCGAGGCCCCGTCGTGGGTCCAGGTCTCCTATGGCGCACCCCCGAGGGACCGTGGGCCGGAACGCACCGGCACGGTGCTCGGATGGGTCGCGGTCGCCGCTCTCGTCGCCCTGGTCGCCGTCGCCATCGCTGGCTTCTTCGCTGCCCAGGAGCTGGCCGAGGCGGAGGCCGTCCACGACGCCGTCGACACCAACGACCTCGTCGCCGAGGCCGTCATCACCCCCGACTCCGGAACGACCTGATCGATGGGGACAAGGCAGCCGTCAGGAGAGTCTGGACAAGGCGGTCACGGACTACATCAAGGAGTCCGATGCGACCTCGATCGTCCGGGTGAAGATCTGGACCGCCGAGGGACTCATCGTCTACTCCGACGAGCCGAAGCTCATCGGTCAGACCTTCCCGCTCGGGTCGGAGGCGCGGCAGATGCTCAGCTGCGCCGACCGCCCGAACCCCGTATGCGAAGCCCGTGCCGAGGTCTCCGACCTGGACGAGGGGGAGAACGAGTTCGAGCGCGACTACGGCAGCATGCTCGAGGTCTACGGGCCGGTCTGGACGCCGAACGGCACCCCGCTGCTCTTCGAGACCTATGCGCCTTACGACGATGTCGTCGGTGAGCGGTCAGGAGAGCTGAGGCGCGGATTCGCCGGGGTGACGGTGAGCAGCCTGCTGTTCTTCAGCGTGTTGCTGCTGCCGATCGTGTGGTGGCTCCTCGGACGGCTCAAGCGCTCCCAGAACCAACGCGAGGAGCTTCTCGAACGCGCCGTGGACGCATCGATCGAGGAGCGGCGCCGGATCGCCGGCACGCTTCACGACGGGGTGGTCCAGGAGCTCGCCGCCACCTCCTTCACCGTGGCCGGTGCCGCCGCCAGGGCCGAGACCCAGGGCGACGCGCGGCTGGCCGAGGACCTGCACGGGGTCGCCGGGACGCTGCGCTCCAGCATCGGCGGCCTGCGCTCCCTGCTGGTGGACATCTTCCCCGCGAACCTGCACACCGGCGGCCTCGCGGACGCGCTCGCCGATCTCGCCGCGCCGTTGCGCTCGCGTGGCATCGAGGTGACCCTGGACCTGGAGCAGGACGCCGTTGACCTGCACCCCGACGTCGAGCGCCTGGTCTTCCGGATCACCCAGGAGTGCCTCCACAACGTGCGACGGCATTCCGGCGCGAGCAGCGTGCGGATCGCCTGGCGTTCGGAGGGAGAGGAAATGGTGCTGGACGTCGTGGACGACGGACGGGGATTCGACCCCGCAGACGTCCTGACCCGTCCGCGGGAGGGTCACTTCGGGGTCCGCGTGCTCGCCGACGTGGCGTCGGCTGCAGGTGCCGACCTGTCGGTCTCCACGGCGCCGGGCGCCGGGTGCCACTGGCGGCTTCGGGTGCCGCGCCGGTGATCGGCGTACTCGTGGTCGACGACCATCCACTGGTGCGGGCAGGTCTCACCGGGCTGATCGGCTCGACCACCGACGACATCAGCGTCCTCGGCGAGGCCGGAGGCGGTGAGGAGGCCGTCGGGCTGGCTGCGAAGCTGCAGCCGGACGTCGTGCTGATGGACCTCTCGATGCCGGGCCTCGACGGCGTGGAGTCCACCCGGCGCCTGTTCGCCGAGCGGGTACGACGGAGCGGTCGTGATCCTCACCTCGTTCAAGGAGACCGACCGGGTCGCCGAGGCGCTCGAAGCGGGCGCGGTCGGCTACCTGCTGAAGGACGGCGAACCGGACGCGGTGCTGGCCGCGATCCGGGCGGCTGCTGCCGGCCACGCGCCGCTCGACCCGCGGGTCGCCCGGGCGCTGCTGCCCGACCGTGCCCCGGCCCCGGGCGCGGGCCTGAGCGCGCGCGAGCTCCAGGTCCTTCGACTGGTGGCGCGTGGGATGGCGAACAAGCAGATCGCCCGGCGTCTCGAGATCAGCGAGCGGACCGTCAAGGTCCACCTCGGCAACGTGTTCCGCAGGATCGGGGTGACCGACCGCACGAGCGCGGCGATCTGGGCCCGGGACCACCTGCCGGAAGAGAACGTCTGATTGCCGCGGAGAACGTCTGATCGTCCTGAGGGACCGATGACGTGAGGAAGGGCTCCGAAGAGGAGCTGACCCACGACACCCGGGACGGGGGGACGGGGTGGGGCGCCCCGGGTGTCGTGCGGGTCAAGCTGCGGATCCGACGGGGAGCCCAACCTGCGAGTGAACTCCACCGCCCGGTCGGTAGCTGATACGACAATGTTGGTCGTCGGCCGGTATGAATCGCCATCGGGCTTTGGTACTAGTACGAATCCTTGACCCTCCCTTAACGCGTTGAGTGCGTCGCACATCGGCGACTAGCGTTACGGACTGTGAGCAGAGTCGTCGAAACCGTGGTCCCCGCCCGCCTGGGCACGGGGTTCCGGTGGCTGCTGGCCTCGTCGTGGGCCAGCAACCTCGGCGACGGCCTGATGGTGGCCGCGGGACCGCTGCTGGTGGCCTCGCAGACCCACAACCCGGTGCTGGTCGCGGGCGCGGCCATGGCCTGGCAGCTGCCGTGGCTGCTGTTCGGGCTGGTGGCCGGAGCGCTGGCCGACCGGCTCGACCGCCGGCTGCTCGTGATGGTCGTCGACTCGCTCCGCACGGCCGTCCTGCTCGGGCTCTGCGTCGTCATCGTCACGGGGCACGTGGACATCTGGCTGGTGATGGTGACGCTGTTCGTGCTCGGCACGGCCGAGGTCTTCGCGGACGCCACGTCGGGCACGCTCGCCCCGATGCTGGTCGAGAAGGCCGACCTCGGCATCGCCAACGCGCGCATGATGGCCGGGTTCGTGACCGTCAACCAGCTGATCGGCCCCGCGCTCGGTGCCTTCCTCTTCGCCGTCGGCATGGCGCGTCCCGTTCGCCGTCCAGGCCGTCTGCGTCGCGCTCGGGGCGGTGCTGATCAGCCGGATCGGCACGCCCAAGGGCGCCGTCCGCGAGAACGTCGACACCCACGTCCGCCAGGACATCGTCGAGGGCGTGCGCTGGCTGATGGGCAACCGCCCGGTGCGGACGCTCGCGCTGGTGATCGTCACCTTCAACATCACCTGGGCCGCGCCCTGGTCGGTGCTGGTGCTGTGGGCGCTCCAGCGCGTGGGCATCGACGAGGCCGGTTTCGGCCTGCTGACGACCGCCACCGCGCTGGGCGGGCTGGTGGGCACGCTTCAGCTACGGATGGCTGGAGCGCCGGGTGCCGCTGGCCGCTGCTGATGCGGCTCGCGCTCGGCTGCGAGGTGGTCTTCCACCTCGGCGATGGCGCTGACGACGTCGCCGTGGACGGCGTACCCGCTGATGTTCTTCTTCGGCGCCTACGCGTTCGTGTGGGGGACGCTGTCCAACGCCGTCCGCCAGCGCGCGGTGCCGACGGAGTTCCAGGGCCGGGTCGGCTCGGTCTACATGATCTGCGTGATGGGCGGCATGCTCATCGGCTCGTTCCTCGGTGGCCTGATCGCGCACTGGGGCGGGATCGTGGCGCCGTGGTGGTTCGCGTTCATCGGGTCCGGGCTCACCCTCGCGCTGGTCTGGCGGGAGCTCGGGCACATCGCCCACGCGGACGAAGCAAGCCATCGCCGCCGGCGTGAGTGGTTGCATGGGCGCATGAACGCGCTCGCCGAGCTGGCCGGAGCCCTGCCGGACGGCGTGGTGGTCACCGACCCCGACGCGATGGAGAAGTACCGCTTCGACTGGTCCCAGGACGTCGACCGCCGGCAAGCCGCTCGCCGTCGTCCGAGCCGAGGACGCCGACCAGGTGCAGGCGGCGGTCCGCTGGGCGGCGCGAGCACCGGGTCCCGGTCGTTCCGCGCGGGGCGCGGGCAGCGGCCTGTCCGGCGGGTCGAGCGCGGTCGACGGCGGGATCGTGCTCAGCCTGGAGCGGATGCGGGCGATCGAGATCGACACCGACTGCCGGGTCGCCGTCGTCGAGCCGGGCGCGTTCAACGCCGAGGTGAAGGCGGCGGCGGCGGAGCACGGCCTGTGGTACCCGCCCGACCCGTCGTCGTACGAGATCTGCTCGATCGGCGGCAACGTCGCCACCAACGCCGGCGGGCTGTGCTGCGTGAAGTACGGCGTCACCACCGACTACGTCCTCGGCCTCGACGTGGTGCTGGCCGACGGGACGCTGGTCACGCCTCGGCGGCAAGCGGATCAAGGACGTCGCCGGGCTGTCGCCTGCTCAAGCTGTTCGTCGGCAGCGAGGGCACGCTCGGCATCGTCACCCGGGCGATCCTGCGGCTGGTCCCGAAGCAGGCCGAGCGGTCGACCCTGGTGGCGTCGTTCGCGGACGTGGACGCCGCGGCCCGCGCCGTGGTCGAGGTCGGCCGGTCGATCCGCCCCTCGATGATGGAGCTGATGGACCACGCCTCGATCAACGCCGTCGAGGACTTCCGCCAGATGGGCCTGGACCGCGACGCCGGCGCGCTGCTCGTCGCCCAGTCGGACGCTCCCGGCGCCGCCCGCGAACTGGAGGTCGAGGTGATGCAGAAGGCCTGCCGGCCGGCGGGCGCGACTGAGGTGTTCGTCACCGACGACGCCGAGGAGGGGGAGATGTTCGTCGAGGCGCGGCGGGCCGCGTTCCCGGCGATCGAGAAGCGCGGGACCCTGCTGCTCGAGGACGTCGGCGCGCCGATCCCGCTGCTGCCCGAGCTGCTCGCCGCGATCGCCACGATCGCGGACAAGTACGACATCGAGATCCCGGTCGTGGCGCACGCCGGCGACGGCAACACCCACCCGATCATCGTCTACGACGCCGCCGACCCGGCCTCGGAGCAGCGGGCCCGCGAGGCGTTCGACGAGGTCATGCACGCGGCGATCGCACTTGGCGGCACGATCACCGGCGAGCACGGGGTCGGGCGGGCCAAGAAGGGCGCCCTGCCCGACCAGCTCGGCCCGGACGTGATGGCGCTGACCCGGCGGGTCAAGGACGCCCTCGACCCGGACGGGATCCTCAACCCCGGCGCCATCCTCTAGCGTCGGGGCCATGATCCTCGATCGACGACTCTTCGGCCCCGGCCCGTCCAACCCCTACCCCGAGGCGACCGCTGCCCTCGGACTCCCGCTGCTCGGCCACCTCGACCCGGCCTTCCTCGAGCTGATGGACGAGACCTGCGACATGCTGCGCCAGGTCTGGGGCACCACCAACGCCCGCACCCTGCCGATCTCCGCCACCGGCTCGGCCGGCATGGAGGCGGCGTTCGTCAACACCGTTCATCCCGGCGACGTCGTCGTCGTCGCGGTCAACGGGCTGTTCGGCCAGCGGATGTGCGACGTCGCCGCCCGCTGCGGCGCCGAGGTGGTCCCGGTCGAGCACGAGTGGGGCGAGCCGGTCGACGTCGAGCGGGTGCTGGCCGCCCACGAGTCGCCGGCGATCATCGCCGCCGTCCACGCCGAGACCTCCACCGGCGTCCGCTCCGACATCGCCGCCCTCGGCGCGGGCAAGGGCGACGCCCTGCTGGTCGTGGACGCCGTCACCAGCATCGGCGGCATCGAGCTGCGCGCCGACGACTGGGGGATCGACGTCGGCTACGCCGGCACCCAGAAGTGCCTCGGCGTCGCCCCCGGCCTGGCGCCGTTCACGATCAACGACCGCGGCGTTCGAGCGCCGGGTCGAGAAGCCGCAGTCGTGGTACCTCGACCTCGGCCTGCTCGGCGGGTACGTCGGCGAGGCCAGCGGAAGGTCCGGCGGCCGGACCTACCACCACACCGCCCCGGTCGCGATGGTCGCGAGCCTGCACGGCGGGCTGACCCGGATCCTCGACGAGGGGCTCGACAGCGGTCTGGGCACGGCACGAGGAGGCCGGTCGGCTGCTCCAGGACGGCCTCGAGGAGATGGGCCTCGAGCTGTTCGCGGCCAAGGGGCACCGGCTGCCCGAGCTGACCACCGTCAAGGTGCCCGACGGCGTCGACTCGGCCGCCGTCCGCCGCTACCTGCTCGAGCGGCACGACATCGAGATCGGTGCCGGTGCCGGTGAGTTCGCCAGCACCGTGTGGCGGATCGGGCTGATGGGCCACAACGCCCGCCCGGACGCCGTGCTCCTCGTCCTCGCCGCCCTCCGGGACGCCCTCGCCCACGCCTGAGCCACGACCCCCACCTCCGCCGAATCGCCCGACCCGGCAGGTAGGGTGAGCCGCGCTGAGCTTCCCCGCGCCTTCAGCGACCGTGTCGCCTCTGGTGAGGAGCCCCGCGTTGTACCTGAAGAGCCTGACCCTGAAGGGGTTCAAGTCCTTCGCCTCCTCGACCACGCTGCAGCTCGAGCCCGGCATCACCTGCGTCGTCGGGCCCAACGGCTCGGGCAAGTCCAACGTCGTCGACGCCCTGGCCTGGGTGATGGGCGAGCAGGGGGCCAAGTCGCTGCGCGGCGGCAAGATGGAGGACGTCATCTTCGCCGGCACGCCCGGTCGGCCCCCGCTGGGCCGCGCCGAGGTGCTGCTGACCATCGACAACACCGACGGTGCGCTCCCGATCGAGTACTCCGAGGTCACGATCAGCCGGACCATGTTCCGCAGCGGCGGGTCCGAGTACGCCATCAATGGCAACCCGTGCCGCCTGCTCGACGTCCAGGAGCTGCTCAGCGACTCCGGCATCGGCCGCGAGATGCACGTGATCGTCGGGCAGGGCCAGCTCGACTCGATCCTGCACGCCACCCCCGAGGACCGACGCGGCTTCATCGAGGAGGCCGCCGGTGTCCTCAAGCACCGCAAGCGCAAGGAGAAGGCGCTCCGCAAGCTGGACGCCACCGACGGCAACCTCACCCGGCTCAACGACCTGCTCGGCGAGATCCGGCGCCAGCTCAAGCCGCTGGGCCGCCAGGCCGAGGTGGCCCGCCGTGCGGCAGGCGTCCAGGCCGACGTCCGAGACGCACGCGCCCGGCTGCTTGCCGACGACCTGGTCGTCGCCCGCACCGCGCTCGAGCAGGAGCTCGCCGACGAGACGGTCCTGGTCGAGCGCCGGGCCGAGGTGGAGGCGGCCATCGCCCGCGCCCGCGAGGCCGAGGCCAGTCTCGAAGCCGGCCTGCGCGAGGACCTGCCGGTCCTCGCCGGCGCCCAGGAGACCTGGTTCGCGCTGAGCGGGCTGCGTGAGCGGCTCCGCGGCACCCAGTCCCTCGCCGCCGAACGCATCCGCAACGCCGGCGCGATCGAGGAGCCGACTGACTCCGGCCGTGACCCCGACCAGCTGGAGGCCGAGGCCGCCCGGGTCGTCGAGCAGGAGCAGGCGATCGGTGCCGAGGTCGAGCAGCAGCGTGCCGCTCTCGAGCAGGCGCTCGCCTCCCGGCGGGCTGCCGAGGACGCCGCCGCCGAGGAGGAACGCCGGATCGCCGGCCTCCATCGTGCCGCCGCCGACCGACGCGAGGGCCTGGCCCGGCTGCACGGCCAGGTCAACGCCCTCAAGTCGCGCGCCGCCGCGGCGGACGACGAGCTCGCCCGCCTCGGCCAGGCCCGCGAGGACGCCCGGGCTCGCGCCGAGCGTGCCCAGCGAGACTTCACCAGCCTCGAGACCCGGGTCGCCGGACTCGACGCCGGCGAGGAGGGGCTCGATGCCGAGCACGAGGCCGCGACCGCCGCCCTCGGCGACATCGAGGAACGGCTCGCGAAGGCGCGAGACGAGGCGCAGCAGGCCGATCGCGACCGGGCCTCGCTGCTCGCACGCCGTGACGCCCTCGAGATGGGCCTCGCCCGCCGGGACGGCGCCTCCGCACTGCTTGCCGCCTCCGACCCCGTGTCCGGCCTGCTCGGCTCCGTGGCCGCGCTGCTGTCGGTGCGCTCCGGTTTCGAGACTGCCGTGGCCGGCGCCCTGGGCTCCGCCGCCGACGCGGTCGCCGTCCGCGACGCCGACGCCGCCGTCGAGGCGATCGGGCTCCTCAAGACCGATGACCTCGGCCGCGCCGGACTGCTGCTCGGCGGTGGCGCGGCCACCGACCGCGACTGGCCAGGGCTGCCGGGTCACGCGACGTACGCCGTCGACGTGGTGGACTGCCCGGCCGACCTGCGCGGTGCGCTGGGCCGCCTGCTGTTCAAGGTTGCGGTCGTCGACGACCTCGACGCCGCCCGGGCTCTGGTGGCCGAGCTGCCCGACCTGACGGCGGTGACCCGCGACGGTGACGTCTTCGGGACCCACTTCGCCTCGGGCGGCTCTTCGAGCCAGCCCAGCCTGATCGAGATCCAGGCCGCGGTCGACGAAGCGGAGACCCAGCTGGCGGAGGCGACGGCCAGCTCCGAGCGGCTCGCCTTCGACATGTCCCGGCTCGAGGCCGAGCGGCTGGAGGCGCAGAAGCGGGTCGACGTCGCCCTCGCGCGTCTGCACGAGTCGGACGCGACGCTCGCGGCCGTCGCGGAGGAGCTCGGCCAGTACGGCTCCCAGGCGCGGGCAGCCCGCGCCGAGGCGGAGCGCGTCACCGCCGCGATCGCCAGGGCCGAGGAGGCCCGCGACCAGCGACCTGGCCGGCCTGGCCGAGCTCGAGGCGCGGCTGGCGACGGCGGACGGAGGCCACCGACGAGGAGCCCGACACCAGCGAGCGCGAACGGCTCGTCGACGCGCGCCCGCAGGCCGCGGCAGGCCGAGATGGACGCCCGGCTCGCGCGTGCGCACCTCCGAGGAGCGTGCGACGCGCCCTGCACGGTCGGGCCGACTCGCTGCGGCGCGCGGCGCAGGCCGAGCGCGAGGCCAGGGCCCGCGCGGCCGAGCGCCGCGAGCGGCTGATCCGCGAGGGCCGGGCGGCCGAGGCGGTCGGCGTCGCCGTCGCGCGTGGTGCTGCACCGGCTCGAGGTCTCCATCGACCGCGCGGCCGAGGCGCGCACCGAGCGTCGAGCGGGCCCGGCAGAGCCGCGAGCAGGAGCTCATGGCCGTCGCGCGCCACGCTGCGCGACCTGGGCCGCGAGCACGACGAGCTGGTCAACTCCGTGCACCGCGACGAGATGGCGCGCACCCAGCAGCGGATGCGGATCGAGCAGCTCGAGGAGCGGGCGCTCGAGGAGCTCGGGCTGGACCCGGACGGGCTGGTCGCCGACTACGGCCCCGACCAGCTGGTGCCGTTCACCGGCGAGGTCGAGGAGGGCGACGGAGACGCCCGAGCCGGTGCCCGTTCGTCCGCGAGGAGCAGCAGAAGCGGCTGCGTGCGCGCCGAGCGCGCCCTGTCCATGCTGGGCCGGGTCAACCCGCTGGCGCTGGAGGAGTTCTCGGCGATGGAGGAGCGGCACAAGTTCCTCACCGAGCAGCTCGAGGACCTCAAGCGGACCCGCAAGGACCTGCTCGACATCGTCCGCGAGGTCGACGCCCGGGTCGAGGAGGTCTTCACCACGGCGTACGCCGACGTCAGCAAGGCCTTCGACGCGACGTTCGCGCGGCTGTTCCCCGGCGGCGAGGGCCGCCTGGTGCTCACCGACCCCGACGACATGCTCGCCACCGGCGTCGAGGTGGAGGCCCGCCCGCCGGGCAAGAAGGTCAAGCGGCTCTCGCTGCTCTCCGGCGGCGAGCGGTCGCTGGTCGCGGTGGCGTTCCTCGTGGCGCTGTTCAAGGCGCGGCCGTCGCCGTTCTACATCCTCGACGAGGTCGAGGCCGCGCTCGACGACACCAACCTCGGCCGGCTGCTGGAGATCTACGAGGAGCTGCGCGAGAACTCCCAGCTGCTCGTCATCACCCACCAGAAGCGGACCATGGAGGTCGGCGACGCGCTCTACGGCGTGACCATGCGCGGCGACGGCGTCACCACGGTGATCAGCCAGCGGCTGCGCGAGGCGGAGTCGGCCTGAGGCTCGCAAAGTCCAGCAGTTAGGGTGTGGCTCGGCCGAATCCGTCGACGCGGATCGGCCTGGAGAGGACTCAACCCGTGCACGCAGATGACCAGGAACCCGGCCGTCCGCGGACGGCGATCCTCATCAGCGGCATGCACCGTTCGGGTACCTCCGCGATCACCAGGGTGGTCTCGCTGCTCGGTGCCGGCCTCCCGGACGACATGATCGAGGCGAAGGGCGACAACGAGCGCGGCTTCTGGGAAGGCCGCGGGGTGATCGACCTCGACGAGAAGGCACTTGAGAAGTTCGGCTCGTGGTGGGGCGGGTGGCAGAGCGTCGACACCGAGCGGTTGCTGGCCTCCAGGCAACTCGTCGAGGGTGCCCAGGAGCTGGTCCGCAAGGAGTTCCGGGACGCCGACATCATCGTGCTGAAGGACCCTCGGGTCTCGCGCCTGTTGCCCCTCTGGCAGCAGGCGCTGGAGGAGGAGGGCTTCCGGTGCGTCCACGTCGTGGCACTTCGGCACCCTGGCGCGGTCGCCGATTCTCTCCGGCGCCGCAACAAGTTGTCACCCGAGGCTGCGACCCTCTCCTGGCTGGCCCACACCCTCGACGCCGAGGAGCACACCCGCGAGCAGCAACACGTGTTCGTGTCCTTCGAGAACCTGCTGCGCGACTGGCGCTCCGAGATGGACCGTGTCTCCCGCGCCCTCGACATCGCATGGCCCGAGGCACCCGACGCGGTCGCCGAAGCCGTCGACGAGTTCATCGAGCCGGATCTGGCACACGATGTTGCCGACGACGGCCTGCCCGGCGCGGTCTCCGCCGTGAATCCCTTGTACGACGTCCTGCGGCGCTGGTCGGCGAGACGACCGCCAGCCCGGCGACGAGGAAACGATCGACTCCTGGCGGGCCGTCCTCGCACCGATCCGCGGGCAGCTCAGCGCGGTTGCCCTGGTCGACCGGGAGCGTCGGGAAGCGGTCGAGGACCTGCGGTCCAGGGGCAAGAGGCCCGGTTGGTTCGGATCGCCCCGCAGGTGGAACCCGATCCAGAACAGGGCCTACAACCTCGAGGCGGAGGCGGCATGGGCGTGGCTCGAGCGCGAGCAGCAGCACGCAACCGACGCGGCGCACCGCGCGTCGGACGGTGGGCCTGCCGGGCGACCCCGCCGCCTTCTCGGCAGAAGGAGGAGGTGACGTGGCAGCCCCCACCCAGCTGATGCGCAAGGTGCGGCAGCGGCTGCGCGACGTCAGACTCCGTCGCGCCATCCAGGAAGGAAAGGGAACGCCCCGCGAAGCCGTGGTGGAGCGGACCCACGTCGGCCCCCACATGGACACGATCGTGGCGCGGACAAAGCGCCGGATGCAGCCGGCCGGCATCGACGCCGACTACGACCTCGCCCATGAGCACTTCGACGTCACGCACTTCCTCCTCCAGGCGCGGCAAATGCTGACGGAGGAGGAGATCGACCCGCTCGCCATCTTCCTCGCCAACGGCGCGGAGGCCCTGGCCAGTCCCGAGATCAACTTCAACATGGCGTCCTACCTCGAGCGGTATCCCGCCAGGGCCGACGGACCCGAGAAGAGCCCCTACCTGGCGTGGCTCAAGCACGGCAAGGCGGCTGGTGAGATCGCTGACCCCGCCCCTCATCTGGAGAAGATGGCGCCGGTCCTCGGGATGCAGCCTCGGGAGCTGGTCGACCAGCTCGCCGCCACGCGGACGGACCTCCAGCAGCGGCTCCTGACCGGGACCCTCGGCGAGATGTTCGCCCGCGCGGCGGAGGTGGAGCCGCTGATCGGAGACGTGTGGGGTGAGGCCACTCAGCCGATGCTTCCGCCGCTGCAATCCGCCGCCACCGTCGACCAGGTCGCCGCGATCCACGCCTGCCAGCAGGCCGCCGGGTTCGCCAGGGCGCGGCTGGTGCTGGTGCTCTCGGACCCGCGTTGGGGAGGCGGCAGAAGAGCAGAGGGCCACATCACCCACGCGCTGACCGGGCACCTCGACCCCGAGGACATCGTCGTCATCTACACCGACGGCGGTGGCACCGCTCCGCGCGGCCGATTCCCCGCCGGCGTCCGTGAGGTCGACTTCGCCACCGCAGGGGAAGGCATGCCGCGTCCCGCCGCCCGACGTGCCCTCGTCGAGCTGATCCGCTCGTTCCGTGCCGAGGCGGTGGTGACCATCGCGTCGCGGTTGTTCTACGAGGCGATGACGCCGTACGGCAAGGCGATGGCCGCCTCCGAGCGCATCTTCCTGGTGATGTTCTGCAACGAGCGGGTGGCCATGGGCAACTGGGTGGGTCTGCCGCTCAGGTACTTCTACCGCTACTTCGACCTCGTCGAAGGAGTCATCACCGACAGTGACTATCTGGCGAACTGGCTGCGGGACAGGCATCAGCTCGCCGGTGCGTCAGCAGAACGGATTCATGTCCTGCACGCCCCGGTGGATCCGGACATACCGCTGGCTCGCCCGCGGGAGGCGGCCCCGTCGCGGCGGCCTCAGGTGTTCTGGGCCGGGCGCTGGGACCGGCAGAAGCGCATGGACATCGCGCTCGAGGTCGCGCGCCGGATGCCGGACGTCGACTTCCGGATGTGGGGCGAGACGGTGCTGACCCGCGCCCAGATCGGCGGGACGCCGCCCGAGAACGTCCGGCTGGAGGGACGGTACGCCGACTTCGCCGAGCTGGACCTGTCCGAAGCGGACGCGTGGCTCTACACGTCCGGCTGGGACGGTGTCCCCGGCCTGCTGCTCGAGGTGGCCATGACCGGCGTGCCGATCGTCGGGAGCCTTGTCGGCGGCACCGGAGAGGTGCTGAGCGACGAGGACAGCTGGCCGGTGCCCGAGATCGAGGATCCCGAGGCCTATGCGAAGGCGATCCGGGAGGTGCTGGCCGATCCCGGCGGGGCACGTCGCCGGGCCGAGGCGCTGCGCGATCGGCTCCTTCGCGAACGGACTCCCGGCCCGTATGCGAAGCAGGCCGCGGAGCTGCTCCTCGACGACGGCCGGCCGAGAAAAGGACCCCGGATCGAACACCCCAGCCAAATGCTCGCTTCGCTCCGCTTTGCCCGGGGACCCCGGATGAGCACCGATCTCACGCTCATCGTCACGGGCCACGACGAGACGGCGGTCTGCGGGCCGACCATGCGGTCGGCGGACCTCGCGGTCGAAGCGGCACGGGCGCGCGGCTTCACCGTCCAGCCGATCATCGGGCTGGATGCTGCCACGGAGGCCACCACGACCTACTTCATGCAGCCGCACTTCGACCACTGGGAGCGACGGGTCATGCAGGAGGGCGACCTCGGCAAGGTGCGCAATGCCCTGGTGCCCGAGAGCGAGGGCCGCTACATCGCCTTCCTGGACGCCGACGACCTGTTCAGCGAGAACTGGCTGGCCGAGGGCATCGCGGCGCTGGACGCGGCCGCGGAACGTGGCGAACGCGCCATCGCCCACCCCGAGCTCAACGTCATCTTCGACGCGAGCCGCTCGATCCTCTCAACATCGACCAGACGTCCCCGCTCTTCACCCCGCACTATCTCTACTTCCGGCACTACTACGACTCGTTGTGCATGGCGCCGCGGGAGGCGCACCTGGAGGTTCCCTACGTCACGAGGGACGTTCCGAACGGCCTGTCCTACCAGGACTTCCAGTTCACCATCGAGACGCTGGCCGCGGACTGGCGCCACATCGTGGTGCGCGACACGATCATCTTCAAACGACGCCGCGACGTCTCCCTGGTGACCGAGAGCAACACCCGGAAGTCGATCGTGCGCGCCCTGCCGTCGATGGCCATCGACCGGATCCGCGACCTGGGCGCCGTCGGTCGGAAGGCGTGACGTCAGGCGTCAGTCGTGGAGCGGCTGGCCTCCCGCTCGGCCAACCGGCGTAGCGGGGCGTGCCACTGCTCCGGCAGGTCGAGGCGGGTCAGGAAGTGGTCGAGCCGCGCGGGGTCGAAGCGCTGCTCGGTCGTCGCGTTGCTGGAGCGTCGCGGCGTCCGGAACAGCTGCCCGGTCTCGTCCCCCAGGAACTCTCGTGCCACCGCCCGGTTGGACTCCGTCCACCGCGACATGAACTCGTCGAGCACGTGGTCGGGCAGCGTGACGATGGTCCCCGTGGACGCCTCGGCCAGCTGCCGCACCAGCTTCCGGTTGTCGATGACGCCAGCAGTGGCTGCCTCGTGTTCGATCCGGTAGAGGTTCACCAGACGCAGGAACTCGACACTCTCGGCGTCCAGGCTCTCGTTGCGCTTGGGAACCTGCTGCAGCTCGTCGGCGCGGGCGTCGATGCCGATCGCGTCGAGGAAGTCCTGGTGCAGGGAGCCGTCGACGAACCGGTCGGGCTCGAAACGACGTACGACGAACTCCGCCGGCCCCAGCAGCTCCGAGAAGGTCCTGAGGCGGGTGTGGTAGTCGTAGGTCCCGGCCATGTCCTGCTGAGCCCACTCGGCCAGTCGGCGGACCTCGCCGGTCTTGACCATCTGCTGGTAGCGGCTGACCATCTGGTCGTCCTGGCGGCGCAGGTAGACGACCAGGCGCAGGTGATGCGAGATGCGGTCGGTGAAGCCCCGCAGACGCTGCAGCGCCGGGTCTGAGCAGCTGTAGAGCCCCTCGTCCGAGAGGATGACGCGGGAGACACCCGAGCGTTCGATCTCTGCGAAGAGCTGGTGCCGGAACGCCTTGCGAAACGCCGCAGGCTTCGACTGCTTCTGCCGGTACCAGTTCGGGGCCATGAGCAGCTCTTCGTCGGACTTGATGAACAGGCTCAGCCGGCCATGCCTCGCTCCTCCGGGACTCTTCGGATAGAGATGGCCCAGCTCGCGCAGCCGCTCGCGGTTGTCGCGGAGGAAGAACTGGACCGACGAGGTGCCTGTCTTTCCGGTACCGATGTGCAGAACCAGGTCCACCGGCTTGCTCAGTGGCGGCGTGCGGCGCGACTGGGGACCCTTCGCCTCATCGGCCAGCCGGCGGAGCGGGTCCCGCCACTTCTCGGGCAGCTCCAGCAGGGTCACGAACTCGTCGAGCCGGGCAGGGTCGACGCGCTGCTCGGTCGTGGTGTTGTCGTTCTTGCGCGGCGTGCGAAACAGCTGGCCACTCTCGTCGCTCAGGAAGTCCCGCGCCACGGCACGGTTGGACTCCTCCCACGCTTCGGTGTAGTCGTCAAGAACGCTTTCGGGCAGCGTGAGTGTCGGCCCTCTGGACTCCTTGCTCAGTCGCGGGACGAGCTTCCGGTTGTCGATCTGCCTGGGCTCCGCGCCTTCGTTCTCCACTCTGTAGACGTTGAGGAGGCGGAGGAACTCCACCGCCTCGGCGTCGAGGCTCTCGTTGCGGTTGGTCACCTGCTGCAGGTCATCGGCTCGCACGTCGATGCCGACTGCGTCGAGGAAGTCCTGGTAGAGCGATCCGTCCACGAAGCTGTCGCGCTCGAAGCGGCGTACGACGAGCTCCGTCGGCTCGAGCAGTCGTTGCCACGTGTCGAGACGGGAGCGGTAGTCGTAGGTCTGTCCGAAGTCCTGCCGCGCCCATTCGGCGAGGGGCCGGACGTCACCGATCTTGACCACCTGCTGGTAACGGCTGATCAGGTGGTCGTCCTGGCGGCGGAGGTAGACGACCACGCGGACCCGTCCCGCGATGTCGTCGGTGAAGCTGCGCAGTTGCCGTAGGGCGTCGTTCGGAGAACCGTAGAGCGCCTCGTCCGAGAGGACCACTCGGGAGAGTCCGGAGGCGTTGATCTCGGCGAACAGGCCGTCCCGGAACGCGTCCCGGAACTCGTCCGGACTGGCGAAGCCCTGCCGCCTCCAGCTGGGAGTGTTGGCGAGCAAGGCATCCGGCTTTATGAACAGACCGAGCTTGGTGTGCCGGGCCCGCCCGGGCGACTCCGGATAGAGGTGGCCGAGCTCCGCGAGCCGGTCACGGTTCCGGTGCATGAAGTGCTGGATCGACGAGGTGCCGGTCTTGCCCGACCCGATGTGCAGGGTGAGGTCCAGCGCCTCACTCGGTGGTGTTGTCGGAGCGGTCAAGGCATCGCCTTCGTGGGTCGGTAGCGAGGTCTCGGCGGGGTGCCTGGGGCCACCCTCTCATGTGGCCGGGGACGCAGTTCGGGGCGCACACACCCGGGGGGTGCCCCTCCCCGATGCGCTCCGCCCACACCTATATCGTGGGCGCGTCCCGCAGCCCAAGGTAAGCGAGCGCAGATGAAGAACGTCCTGATCACCGGTGGCGCAGGATTCATCGGCCGACACCTGGCCGACCACCTGACCCGGCGTGGTGACGTGGCCGTCACCGTGATCGACAACGAGTCCCTCGGTGACCGCAAGCACCTCGACCTGGATACGGTCCGGTTCATCTCCGGTGACCTGCGCAACAGGGACGACCTGCGCACGGCCCTGGAGGGCCAGGACGCCGTGGTGCACCTGGCCGCGGACACCCGGGTCATGGACAGCATCGAGAACCCCGCCCACAACTTCGATAACAACGTGATCGGCACCTTCAACCTTCTCGAGCTGAGCCGCGAGCTGGGGGTCAACCGGATCGTCGCGGCCTCCACGGGCGGTGCGATCCTGGGTGACGTCGAGCCTCCGGTCCACGAGCGGATGGCGCCGCAGCCCACATCGCCGTACGGCGCGTCGAAGCTGATGCTCGAGGGCTACCTGAGCGCCTACTCCAGCTCCTACGGCGTGAGCGGCTGCGCCCTGCGCTTCTCCAACATCTACGGGCCGCGCTCCTTCCACAAGGGATCGGTCGTCGCGCACTTCTACAAGCGGGTTCTCTCGGGCGAGCCGCTGGTGGTCTACGGCGACGGCAGCCAGACCCGCGACTTCCTCTACGTCGGCGACCTGGTCGAGGCGATCTGGGCGGCGGTCGACAGCGACGCGGAGGGTGCCTTCCAGCTGGGGAGCGGTAAGCCGACCACGGTCAACCAGCTCCTCGATGCGATGCGCAAGGTGACCGGCAAGGACCTCGACGTCGTCTACGAGGACTTCCGGGCGGGGGAGGTGCGCGAGACCTGGTGCGAGATCGACAAGGCCCGGTTGGGTTTCGGGTTCGATCCGGACACCCCGCTGGAGGAGGGCCTCCAGGAGACTTGGGACTGGTTCTGCCAGCAGCCGGCCTGACAGCGACCCACGCCAAGCTCCGAGTGGATGACCAAGTGATGAGTCTGTACCGCAGGATGCGTGGTCGTGCGGGCCGGATGCGCGCGCGACTCGTACGTCGTCGGCAGTCCCTTCGACAGAGCCCCGTGGCCGTGTCGGCCCGCGTCGCCCGTTCGGGACGCCCGCCGGTCGTCGAGCGCGAGGCGACGAACCTCGGGTCCGAGATGGACGAGGCGGTGTTCGATGCCAGGCGCCGGATGCGAATCGGGGCCGATCCCGACTACGACCTGCTCTACGAGAACTTCGACGTCCTGCACTACCTGCTCCAGGCGCCCGAGCTGCTGGACCGGCCCGAGGTCGACCTCATCGAGCACTTTCTCGAGCACGGCCTGGAGGAGCGGCTGAGCCCCGATCCCGACTTCTCGATGACCGAGTACGTCAACCGCTACCCTCGCAAGTCCACCGAGACGCGAGAACTCAGTCCCTACCTCCTCTGGCTGAAGCAAGGCAAGGCGGCGGGCGACGTGGCCGATCCGGCGCCGGGCATCATGCGGATGGCGCTCGTCCTCGGAATGCACCCCCAGCAGCTCGTCGACCTGCTCACTGAGCGGCGGCACAGTCTGCAGCAGAGGTTCCGCACCGGCACCCTGGGGGAGATGCTCGCGAAGGCGTCGGAGATCGAACCCCTGATCGGCGCCGCCTGGACCGAGATCGCGCGCCCCAAGCTGCTGCCGGTCAGCACCCCAGAGGTCGTGGGCGAGGTCTCGGCGATCTACCAGGGCCAGGAGATAGCTGGTTTCCGACCGGCCCGGCTGGTCTTCGTCATCAACCGGGCGCGGTGGGGAGGTGGCCGCCGGATGGAAGGCCACATCGCCCACGCCCTGGCCAACCACATCGACCCCAGCGAGATGGTCGTGATCTACACCGACGACAGCACGGAGTCGCCGGCCGGCCGGTATCCCGACGGCGTCCGCGAGATCGACTTCGCGGACATCGTGAAGTTCATGCCGAAGGCCCGCGCCCAGCACGCCCTGGTCATGCTCCTGCGTTCGTTCCACGCAGACGCGATCGTCAACATCAACTCCCGGATGCTCTACCTCGCGATGCGGTCCTACGGACGCGCGCTGGCCGCTACCGAACGGCTGTTCCTGTGCTTCTTCTGCAACGAGCAGACCGCCATGGGTACCTGGGAAGGCTGGAGCCTGCGCTACTTCTACCGGTCCTTCGACTACGTGACCGGCGTGATCACCGACAGCGACCACCTCGCGCGCGAGCTCACGTCGACCTACAAGATGGGGGAGCGCCACCTCGAGCGCGTGCACGTCTTCAGCGCGCCGGTCGACCCCCAGCTCCCGGTGGTCTCGGAGTCCCCGGCCCGGCCCGGGCGCAGACCCCAGGTCTTCTGGGCGGGTCGCTGGGACCGGCAGAAGCGGATCCCTGTGTTCATTCGCGTCGCTGAGCTGCTGCCGGACGTCGACTTCCGGATGTGGGGAGAGTCGGTGATGGGGGAGCAGGCCCGGAAGCTTCCGCAGAACGTCGCGGTGGAAGGACGCTACGGCCACATCTCGGAGATCCCGCTGTCCGAGGCCGATGTCTGGCTCTACACGTCCGGGTGGGACGGGGTCCCGAGCCAGCTGCTCGAGGTGGCCATGACCGGTATCCCCATGGTCGGCTCCCTCGTCGGCGGGACCGGTGAGGTGCTCAGCGAGGCCGACGCATGGCCGGTGTCCGAGGGCGACAGGGCCGAGGCGTACGCCGCCGCGATCAGGAAGGCGATCGCAGACCCGGAGGACGCAAGAAGGCGGGCGCTCTCGCTCCGGGAGCGGATGCTGCGGGAGCGCACGGAGAAGGAGTTCGCCGTCCGGGCCCTCGATGTGTTGCTCACCCGCGACGACTCTGAGGAGTCCGCCCGATGACCGGCACGGACCTCACACTCATCGTGACCGCCCACAACGAGACCCTGGTGTGCGGTCCCACGATGGATTCGGCGGACGTGGCAGTCGAGGCCGCCCGTGCGGCCGGCTACACCGTTGCAGACGATCATCGCTCTCGACCGGGCCACCGAGGAGACCACCGACTACTTCAACCAGCCCGACTTCGACCACTGGCAGCGGTGGGTCATGCAGGAGGGTGACCTCGGTCGGGTGCGCAACGCACTGGTGCCCCTGACCTCCGGTCGCTTCATCGCGTTCCTCGACGCCGACGACCTGTTCAGCGAGAACTGGCTGTCGGACGGCCTCGGCGTCCTCATGGAGGCAGAGCGCAGCGGAGAGCGGGTGATCGCGCACCCCGAGGTGAACATGATCTTCGACGGGGGCAGCTACCTCTTGCAGAACCTCGACCAGGATTCACCGCTGTTCACGCCGCACTTCTTCTACGTCCGCAACTACTACGACTCGTTGTGCCTGACGCCCGGGGAGCACACCTCGAGGTGCCCTACATCCACCGTGACATTCCGAACGGGTTGTCCTACCAGGACTGGCAGTTCGCCGTCGAGACGATGGCGAAGGGATGGAAGCACGTCGTGGTCCCCGACACGATCATCTTCAAGCGTCGTCGTGACTTCTCGCTGGTCACCGAGAGCAACACCCGCAAGTCGGTCCTGCGGTTCTTGCCGGAGATGGCGATCGACCGTATCCGCGACCTGGCTAGGTCCGGGAGGGACGCAGCAGGACCGGCTCAGTAGCCGTAGAGCTCGAAGTCCTTGGCGTAGACCTGCTCGACCCGCTGCGCGAGGTCCGGACGGCCGTCGTAGACGCTGACGGACGGCTTCGTGCGCGAGACGTTGCGCGACTCCGCCGGGACATCAGGCAGGGACACGTGCTGGTGGATGGTCGCGATATCGCGATCGAAGGTCTCCACGTGGCCCACCAGGTCGTAGGACACCAGCGGATGCATGAGGTTGAGGTGCTGCGGGCGCCAGTGCAGATCCATCTCGAGCGGGTCCTGCTGCTCGACGGCGGTCACGAACTGCTCGAACGTGACGGGTGCGTTCCGGTCCTGCGGCAGTCCGAGGATCGCCTGCACCTGCGGGCGCCAGGGGCCCCGGCGCCCCAGCTTGTTGTGGTACGCCGACTCGAAGCGACCCAGCGGCTCCCGCACGAACGTGAACCGGAATGCGGAGCCGCGCAGCATGTCAGTGACGACCTTCCACCCCACCGCGTCGGACGTCGGCAGATGGTTGTCCCGATGGGCCTTCTCCGTGGTGAAGGCGTAGTCACCGGTGTAGAGCCGGTCGAGCCACAGCATCACCGTCGACGACGCGGCCTTGGGGTTCTTGACGTAGACCAGGCCGAGGTCGGGCAGCGCGACGATCCGCGTCTTGAGGGCGGCGCGGGGATAGAACCGCTTCATGCGGTTGCGCGTCGGCCCGGACTTCCGGGCCGACGTCCGGCGGGATTGCCCCTCGCCGGTGACGCCTCCGGTGGTCCGGGCCGACAACGACATCAGACTCCTGTGCCCGCCCCGGCCTTGGCGGCAGCGGACTCGTTGCTCCACACCGAGACGCACGGGATCTTGGTCTCGTCGCAGTTCTCGGCGTACTTCTTGGTGATGTCGGTGACCTCCTCCATCAGGCCCTCGCTGAGGGTGATGGGGGAGAGGCCGAGGTGGAGGAACCGGTCGTTGGCGACGTGCAGCTCGTTCTCGTCGGCCTCGTTGCGCGGGTTCGGCTGGTTGGCGATCTTGACACCCGTACGGTCCGAGATCATCTTCGCCAGGTCACGGACCCGGTGGGTCTCGGTCATCTGGTTGAAGATGTGGACCCGGTCGGTGCGCTCGGGCGGGTTCTCCAGGGCCAGCTGGATGCACTTCACAGTGTCCTGGATGTGGATGAACGCGCGCGTCTGGCCGCCGGTGCCATGCACCGTCAGCGGGTAGCCGATCGCCGCCTGCATCAGGAAGCGGTTGAGCACGGTGCCGTAGTCGCCGTCGTAGTCGAAACGGTTGATCAGCCGCTCGTCGAGCTTGGTCTCCTTGGTCTGCGTCCCCCACACGATGCCCTGGTGGAGGTCGGTGACCCGGACGTGGTCGTTCTTGTTGTAGTAGGCAAACAGCAGCTGGTCCTGGGTCTTGGTCAGGTGGTAGATGCTGCCCGGGTTGGCGGGGTAGAGGATCTCCTGGTCGATCAGGTCGCCGTCGCCGGTCGGCACCTTGATCTCGAGGTAGCCCTCGGGGATCTTCATGCCCGCAGTGCCGTAGCCGTAGACGCCCATCGTGCCCAGGTGGACCACGTGGATATCGAGGCCGCTCTCCACGACCGCCGCCAGCACGTTATTGGTGGCGTTGAGGTTGTTGTTGACCGTGTAGCGCTTGTGCCGGCTGCTCTTCATGGAGTACGGCGCAGCCCGCTGCTCGGCGAAGTGGACCAGCGCGTTGGGCTTCCAGTCCTCGAGCAGGTCGAGCAGGCGCTGGTAGTTGACCGCCGCGTCGATGTCGTGGAACGCGATGTCCTTGCCGGACACCTCCTTCCAGACCCGCAGCCGCTCGCCCATCGGCTTGATCGGCGTCAGCGACGAGACCTCGAGCTCGATGTCGATCTTGCGGCGCGACAGGTTGTCGACGATCGCCACCTCGTGGCCCTGCGCTGACAGGTGCAGCGCCGTGGGCCAGCCGCAGAAGCCGTCCCCGCCCAGAATGAGTACGCGCATTTTCTTCCCTTCATGGTCAGGCCCGGCCGCGTCGAGCCTTTCTCGTGCGGCAAGTCCAGATTCTTCGGTTTCGGTCGAGGACGACGGCTCGCTGCCGTTGCCCGTGGCAGTGCTTGCCCGTTGAAGTCGTCCGGTCGCGGGGTCGAGGTGCAGACCGCATTCCTTCACGGTGTCCATCTCCCACCACCACCGGCCGGCGCGGGAGTCCTCCCCGGGGCCGACGGCGCGGGTGCAGGGGGCGCAGCCGATGCTGGTGTA
The DNA here is from genome assembly GCA_963830755.1 of uncultured Actinomycetota bacterium. GTDB lineage: Bacteria > Actinomycetota > Actinomycetes > Propionibacteriales > Nocardioidaceae > Nocardioides. Next base: position 216,256 of record CAWHNI010000005.1, read on the forward strand.
GCCGCGATCGTGGAGTCGGTTGTAGGGGACCGCGTGGTCGTGGATGTAGGCCCACACCTGCTCCGAGGTCCACTCCAGCATGGGGTTGAACTTCTGCAGGCCGTAGTTGTCGTCCCACGCCGATGCCTCGAGGTCGCGCCGGGACGCCGATTGCTCGCGACGCAGGCCCGTCAGCCACGCCCGGCGGCCCTCCAGGGTCTTGCGCAGCGGCTCGATCTTGCGAACGTTGCAGCATCCGTGCCGGTTCTCCACGGCGTCGTAGAAGCCGTTCTGGCCATGCTCGGCGGTCCACGAGGCCACGGCATCCGCGTCGGGGCTGACCATCTGGATCACCGGCCCGTAGCGCTGGTGGACGCTGTGGGCGAGCGCGTGGGTCTCCTCCGGCAGTCGACCGGTGTCGATGCTGAAGATGTCGATCTCGAGCTCGTGCTTGGCGATCAGGTCGGTCATGACCATCGATTCCGGGCCGAAGGCATTGGCCAGAATGGCGGGACGATAGTCCTCGGCAATGGTCTTCAAGAGCGCCAGCGTCTCCGAGAGGGCATGGCGGTAGTCCACCCAAGACTCCCTTGTCGACGATGATGGCCCGGTCCGTTGGATGCTAACACCCGCAAGCACCGAAACCCGCACTCGCGCGGCGCGCTGCGAGGCGTCTCCGGTGCCCCCGCAAGGCCCTTCAGTACGGGGAAATGTCCGTGCGTGTGGGCCACGGCACAATGGCGTCCGTGACCGAACCGACCCGCCGTCCCTCCCGCGCCGACTACGTCGCCTGGCGCACCATGACCACGCGGTGGCGCGATGACGACGCCTACGGCCACCTGAACAACGCGACCTACTACGAGCTGTTCGACACCGCGGTCAACGCGCACCTGTACGAAGCGACCGGGCTCGACGTCCGGGCCCTGCCTCAGATCGGCGTCGTGGCGGAGACCTCCTGCCGCTACTTCCGCGAGCTCGGTTTCCCCGAGCCGATCGAAACGGGACTGGTCGCCGACAAGGTCGGCCGGTCGTCGGTCGTCTACCGGATCGGCCTCTTCCAGGGGGCCGCTGACGAGGCGGCGGCCGAGGGCCGGTTCGTGCACGTGTACGTCGACAACACCGACCCCGCGCGGCCGGTGACACCGATCCCCGACGAGATCAGGTCCGCCCTTCAGCCGCTGCTTCGTCCCTGACCAGGCGTGTGGGATCGTGGTCACGCACCGTTCGGAGGGGGAACCACTTTGCTGCTCATCGGTCTCGCGATGCTCTTGATCCTGGTCGTCAGCGGCCTGGTCGTCGCCTACGTCGCCTTCCCGCATCGCGGCGAGGAGATGCCCCACGCACCGTGGCTCGGCGACGCGATGAACAAGGCAACCGACGCCCTACCGACCCTCGACGAGGACGAGGGGACCGACCCCAAGTCCTGACCCGTACGCCTGCTTGGATGGGCCCATGGGTGACTGGCTCTATCTGATCATCGGCATCGCCGTCCTCGGCGTCGCCCTCGTCGTCGGCCTGCTCTCCGGCACCCGCCGTCGGCGGGTCGAGCCGCCGCGCACGGGCACCGACGTCATCGCCACGCCGCCCACCAAGCCGGACGTGGAAGCGCCCGCCGAAGCGCCGTCACCAGTTGCACCCGCGATCGAGACCCCCGAGGGGACCGCGTCCCGACTGACCCGCCTGCGCCAGCGGCTGGCCGGCTCGCAGGGTGGCCTTGGCCGCGGACTGCTCGCCCTGCTCTCCCGTGACCGTCTCGACGAGGACACCTGGGAGTCCATCGAGGACACCCTGCTCACTGCCGACGTCGGCGTGAAGCCGACCCAGGAGCTGGTCGAGAACCTGCGCACCCGCCTCCGGGTCGCCGGCGACGCCGACCCCCGGACGGTCCTCCGCGAGGAGCTGCTCTCCCTGGTCGGCCCCGAGCTCGACCGCCGACTGGGCGTGAGCGGAGCCGACGGCAAGCCCGGAGTGGTGCTGGTCGTCGGCGTGAACGGATCGGGCAAGACCACCACCGTCGGCAAGATCGCACGGATCCTCGTGGCCGAGGACCGCTCGGTCGTCCTCGGCGCGGCCGACACGTTCCGCGCCGCGGCCGTCGAGCAGCTCGCCACCTGGGGGGAGCGGGTCGGCGTCGAGGTCGTCCGGGGCCCGGAAGGGTCCGACCCGGCCAGCGTCGCCTTCGAGGCGGTCCGCGAGGGGGTCGCCCGTGACGTCGACACCGTCGTGGTCGACACCGCCGGACGTCTCCAGAACAAGGCCGGTCTCATGGACGAGCTCGGCAAGGTCAAGCGGGTGATCGAGAAGCAGGCGCCGGTCACGGAGGTGCTGCTGGTCCTCGACGCCACCACCGGACAGAACGGCATGGTCCAGGCCCGCGTGTTCAGCGAGGTCGTCGACGTCAGCGGCATCGTGCTGACCAAGCTCGACGGCTCCGCCAAGGGCGGCATCGTGGTCGCCGTCCAGCGCGAGCTCGGCGTCCCGGTCAAGCTGGTCGGCCTCGGGGAGGGTGCCGACGACCTGGCGCCCTTCGACCCGGGAGCGTTCGTCGACGCGCTACTGGGTGGAGCGAGCGCCTGAAGTGGCTGACTCCTCCGCGGCCGCGAGGATGACCTTGGCCAGGGCCGCCGGCTGGGTCAGCTGGGGCCAGTGGCCGCCGGGCAGGTCGACGTACTCCACCTCGCGGACCTGGGCCAGCTCGCTCAGGTAACCCTCCTCCAGCCACCCGCGGGCCTGGTCGCTGGTGTACTCCGGACAGACCGCCGTCACCGGCACCTCGAACCGCCGCACGTCGCCAGCGAGCCGGAGCGGACCGGCCAGCACCTGTGCCGGCGCGGGGATCGCGTCGGCGTAGAACCTCGCCAACGTCTCCTCGTCGAAGTCCGCCACGTTGGCTTCCTCCCCCAGGTCGGCCCAATCGGGCATCCGCACCTCGCCGTTCTCCTCCGGAAGGCCAGTCAGCATGGCATCGCCGTCGGAGGCGGGGAAACCGCCGACGTGGACGACCCGCGCGACCCGGTCGGGTCTGGCGTCGACCGCGGCGTGCGCCACCGCGCAGCCGATCGAGTGACCCACGAGCAGCACCTGTCTCTCGGTGGCGTCGATCGCGGCCACCACGGCGTCGACGTGGTCCGACAGGGTGATGCCGGAGCGGTCGGCGTCCTTGCTCTCCATGCCAGGCAGGGTCAGGGCGTGGGGTCGGTGGCCAGCGGTCTCGAGGTGGGGCACCACGGCGTCCCAGGTCGAGCCGTCGAGCCACAGTCCGTGAATCAGGATGATGTCCATGCGGGCAAGGTAGCCGTCATTCCGGACGATCTGGTTCCGGAACCTCGCGCCCGAACTTGTTCACGCGGCCGTAACACAAGTTCATGAGCCGTTGCGTGGACGCAACACGAGACGGCGCGCACCGAAACTTCGACCGCCGAGAGTGAAGCCCAAGCGAGCAACACAGCGCACGAGCGAGCTATGGAGGTTTCGTGGACGGCTACTACACCTGGATGCTGATCTCGTCCTGTCTGGTCCTGATGATGACCACGCCCGGGCTGGCACTGTTCTACGGCGGCATGAGCCGCTCCAAGTCAGTGCTCAACATGATGATGATGTCGTTCGCCGCCCTCGGCGTCGTCGGCATCGTCTACGCACTGTGGGGCTGGTCGATGACCTACAGCTCGGTCCCCTGGGCGGCCGCGGACGCCGAGAACCCGGGCTGGGAGGCCGCGAAGCTGTTCGCGAGCCCCTTCGACCAGTTCGGTCTCTCCGACACGTTGCCGGCCAACTACGTCTTCGTCGCCTTCCAGCTGACCTTCGCCGTGATCACGGCGGCGCTGATCAGCGGCGCCGTGGCCGACCGGGTGAAGTTCTCGTCCTGGCTGGTGTTCCTGCCCGTCTGGGTCACGCTCTCCTACTTCCCGCTCGCCCACCAGGTGTGGGGAGGCGGCTTCCTGAGCAACGTCGAGGGCGGGCTGGCCGCGCTGACCTTCGGTGTCACCGACGGCCTCGCGAACATCGCCCCGATCGACTACGCGGGCGGCACGGTGGTCCACATCAACGCAGGTGTCGCCGGACTGGTGCTCGCCCTGCTCATCGGAGTGCGCCGCGGCTTCGGACGCGAGCCGATGAAGCCGCACAACCTCACCCTGACCATGATCGGCGCCGGCCTCCTGTGGTTCGGCTGGTTCGGGTTCAACGCCGGGTCCATCGTCTTCACCTCCACCGAGGAGACGGAGATGATTGCCCAGTTCACCACCGAGACCGGACTGGTCTGGCTCAACACCACGCTGGCCACCTGTGCGGCGATGCTCGGCTGGCTGCTCATCGAGCGGATCCGCGACGGCAAGGGCACCTCGCTCGGGGCCGCCTCCGGCGTCGTGGCCGGGCTGGTGGCGATCACCCCCGCGTGCGGCGCGCTGTCGCCGCTGGGCTCGATGGCCCTCGGGGCCGTGGCCGGCGGACTCTGCGCCCTCGCGGTGGGCCTGAAGTACCGGTTCGGGTACGACGACTCCCTCGACGTGGTGGGCGTCCACCTGGTCGGCGGCCTCGTCGGCACGATCGGCATCGGCTTCCTCAGCACCACGACCGGACTGCTCTACGGCGAGGGGCTGCGCCAGCTCGTCGTGCAGCTGCTGGTCGCGCTCTACGCGATGGCGTGGTCCGGGGTGGCCACCCTGGTGATCGGCCTGGCCATCAAGCTCACGATCGGCTGGCGGATCGACCACGAGGACGAGGTCGAGGGGATCGACTTCACCGAGCACGGCGAGTCGGCGTACGACCTGACCGGTGGCGGCGGCGCCAGGCGGACCACCTCGGTGCTCGCCGCTGCCGGGGCGCCGACCAGACCACCCGGTCAGAAGTCGGCCGAGGAATCGTCGGATGAGAAGCCCACGGAGCAGCCCACCAAGAAGCAAGGAGCACCCGCATGAAGCTGATCACCGCGGTCATCAAGCCGCACCGGTGGGAGGACGTCCGTGAGGCCCTCGAGACCTTCGGGGTGACCGGGATGACCGTGTCCGAGGTCAGCGGATACGGCCGGCAGAAGGGGCACACGGAGGTCTACCGGGGCGCAGAGTACGACATCGCCCTGGTGCCCAAGATCCGGATCGAGATCGTCGTCGACGACGCCGACGCCGAGGACATCGTCGGAATCATCGTGAAGACCGCCCAGACCGGCCGGATCGGAGACGGCAAGGTGTGGACCAGCCCGATCGAAGGTGTGGTCCGGGTCCGCACCGGTGAACAGGACGAAGCCGCCCTCTGAAGGCACGCTGACCCGCCCGAAAGTTTCGGGCGGGTCAGCGCGCTTGCGCGTCAGTTTCGGGCGGGTCAGCGTTAACACGCCCGAAACATGGGCGTCCGGGAGCCGAAACGCGTGGCCGGAAGGGTGAGCGCTCATGTTCCCCCTCACCACGGCGGCAGCGTCCGCGCTCGACACCGGCGACACCGCCTGGCTGCTGGCCGCATCAGCACTGGTCCTGCTCATGGCGCCCGGTCTGGCGCTCTTCTACGGCGGCATGGTGCGCTCCAAGAGCGTGCTGAACATGATCATGATGTCGTTCGGCACGCTCGCGGCCGTCTGCATCCTCTGGGCGGTGGTCGGCTACTCCATCGCCTTCGGCGACGACCTCGGCTACGGCCTGGTAGGCGACCCCACGCAGTACTTCGGCCTCGGCCAGCTGCTCGCGGAGAGCAGCAACGGCGAGTCAACCGTGCCGGTCATCCTGTTCGCGATGTTCCAGGGGCTCTTCTGCGTGATCACCGGCGCCCTGGTGTCGGGGGCGATCGCCGACCGCGCCCGGTTCGGGGCGTGGATCGTGTTCGTCAGTGTCTGGACACTCGTCGTCTATGCCCCCGTCGCGCACTGGATCTTCGATTTCTCAGCCGGTGACCACGTCGGCGGCTGGATGGCCAACAACCTGGGTGTCATCGACTTCGCGGGCGGCACGGCCGTCGAGATCTGCTCCGGCGCCTCCGCCCTCGCGCTCGCCCTCGTCCTGGGACGACGCATCGGGTTCGGGAAGGACCCGATGCGTCCGCACAACCTGACCCTGGTCATGCTCGGCGCCGGGCTGCTCTGGTTCGGCTGGTTCGGCTTCAACGCGGGCTCGGCGCTGGGCGCGAGCCACAAGGCCGCGGTCGTGTTCGTCACCACGCTGCTCGCCGGTGCCGCGGGTTCGATCGGGTGGCTGCTCGTCGAGCGCCTGAGGGACGGCCATGCCACGTCCCTCGGAGCCGCCTCCGGTCTCGTCTCGGGTCTCGTGGCGATCACCCCGTCCTGCGGCTCGCTGTCGCCGATGGGCTCGATCGCCATGGGTTTCGCGGCCGGCATCATCTGCGCCCTCGCGGTCGGCCTCAAGTACCGCTGGGGGTACGACGACTCGCTCGACGTCGTGGGCGTCCACCTGGTGGGTGGCCTGGTCGGCACCATCGGGATCGGCCTGATCGCCACCGCGGCGGCGCCGACCGCCGTGGACGGGCTGTTCTACGGCGGCGGCCTCGATCAGCTCGGCCGGCAGCTCATCGGAGCCGGCGCAGTCCTGGTCTACGCGTTCGTGGTCTCGGGCATCATCGGAGTCGTCGTGGACAGGCTGATGGGCTTCCGGATCGATGAGGAGCACGAGATCAACGGCATCGACCTGATCGTGCACGCCGAGACGGCGTACGACCTGCACGCCACCGCCGGCTCCAGGTCGGGCGGCACCGGCGTCCTGCAAGCCATCTCCCGAGAGGAAGCTGATCGATGAAGCTCGTCACCGCAGTCATCAAGCCCCACAAGTGGGAGGACACCCGCGCCGCGCTCGAGGCCGTGGGCGTGACCGGGATGACCGTCTCGGAGGTCAGCGGCTACGGCCGGCAGAAGGGGCACACGGAGGTCTACCGGGGCGCGGAGTACGACATCGCCCTGGTGCCCAAGATCCGGATCGAGATCGTCGTCGACGACGCGGACTCCGGCGCCGTCGTCGAGGCGATCTGCAAGTCCGCCCAGACCGGCAAGATCGGTGACGGGAAGGTGTGGGTGGCCTCCGTCGACTCCGTGGTGCGGGTGCGGACCGGTGATCGGGACGAGGCCGCGATCTAGTCAACCGAGGGGCGCTCCATGACGGCCACCGAGCGCGCGAGGCGCACCGCCGAGGCCGACGAGCTCTGCGCGTCGGCCTACGAGAAGGCCGGGGGGTCCGAGGTCGGGACCGCCCTGGTCGCGGTCGGCGGCTACGGGCGCGCCGAGCTGGCGCCGTACTCCGACCTCGACGTGGTCCTCGTCGCCGACGACGGCGTCGAGCTCGGTGAGGTGGCCGAGCGCGTGTGGTACCCGCTGTGGGACAGCGGCTCGCGGCTGGACCACTCGGTGCGGTCGTTCTCGGAGATGGTGGCCACCGCCGACGCCGACCTGAAGGTCGCCCTCGGCCTGCTGGACCTGCGCCACCTGGCCGGGGACCCCAACCTGACCCTGCGGCTGCGGGCCACGATGCTCACGGGCTGGCGTCGGCGCGCGCGCACCAGGCTGCCGGAGATGCGCGAGATCGTGCGCGCCCGGCACGACCTGCTGGGCGAGCTCGCCCACCTGTCGGTGCCGGACCTGAAGGAGTCGGAGGGTGGCCTGCGCGACGCCACCGCCCTCAACGCACTGGTGGCGAGCTGGCTGGTCGACGTACCGCACGCCGATCTCGAGCGCTGCCGCGGCGCCCTCCTCAACGTCCGCGACGTCCTGCACGCCACCGCCGGCCGGGCCACCGACCGGATCGCGCCGGAGCTCTGGGGCGAGCTGGCCGACGGCCTCGGTCTCGCCGACGACGCGGCTGCGCAGCGCCACGTCCGCGAGCTGGGCCGGCGGATCACGCACCTGTCCCGGCTCACCTGGCGCCGGGTCGACGGCGTGCTGGCCAGGCCCGGCTCCATCCGCGGCGTACGTCGCCCGGTGCTCGACACCCTGTCGCCGGGCATTGCGCTCTCGGCTGGTGAGGTCGTCCTGGACGCGACCGCGCGACCGGCCGCCGACCACCTGCTGCTCCTGCGCGCGGCCGCCCTGGCTGCCGAGCACGACGCGGCGCTCGGCCCCGCGACGGCCGCCCGGCTGGTGCGCGAGAGCCCGCCCCTGCCGGACCCGTGGCCCGCGTCGGCGCGACACCTGTTCGTCCGGCTCCTCGCCTCGGGGCGGGGGCTGCTGCCGGTCTGGGAGACCCTCGACGAGACCGGGGCGCTGGCCGGGATCCTGCCCGAGTGGGAACGGATCCGGATGCTGCCGCACGCCTCGTCGATCCACCGGTTCACCGTCGACCGACACGTGGTGGAGACCTGCATCGAGGCGTCCGGGCTGATCCGCGACGTCGCGCGCCCCGACGTCCTGATGGTGGCCGCGTTGCTGCACGACATCGGCAAGGGTGGCCTGACCGAGCACAGCGTGGCGGGGGAGCCCCTGGCGCGCAGGATCGCGTCCCGGATGGGGTTCGACCAGGAGGCCGTGGAGCTGGTCGGCACCCTGGTGCGCTGGCACCTCCTGCTGGCCGAGACCGCGACCACTCGTGACCTCGACGACCCGGCGACGGTGCGCCATGTGGCCCAGCGGTTGGGGACCCCCGCCGCGGCCGAGCTGCTGGCGGTGCTCACCGAAGCCGATGCGCGGGCGACGTCGACGAAGGCGTGGTCGACGTGGCGGTCCGGGCTCATCCGTGGCCTCGGTCGGCGGGTGCTGGCCGAGCTTGGCCCCGGACCTGCCGTTCGGCCGGTCCCGCCTGTCGACGTGGAGGTCCCGGAGCTGGACGACGGTGCCGTCGCCATCGAGGTCGAGCCCGCCGACGGCGGCTCGACCGTACGGTTCGTCGCCGTGGACCGGGTCGGCCTGCTTGCGGACGAAGCCGCCGTGTTCGCGCTGCAACGCACCTCGGTGCGGGCAGCCCACGCATGGTCGCAGCAGGAGTACGGCGTCTCCGTGTGGGAGGTGGCCGAGGAGCACCTCGACCCGGCGGTCCTCAGACAGAGGTTCGAGGCCATCGCCGCGGGCCGGGTCGACCCGGGGGAGCGGTTGCGTCCGGACACCTCCTCGACCCTCGCGCCCACGGTCGTCATCCGTCCCGAGGCGTCGGCACAGGCCACGGTGCTGGAGGTACGCGCGACGGACCGTCCGGGGACCCTCCACCTGGTCTGCGCCGCCCTGGCGCGGCTGGGACTGGCCGTCCGGTCCGCTCACGTCGACACTCTCGGGCCGCAGGCGGTCGACGTGTTCTACGTCCAGGAGGAGGGCGCGGGCGCGTTGCCGGACGAGCGGGCGGCCGATGCCGCCCACGCCGTGCGGTCAGCCCTCACCAGCCCCGCCGGTTAGGCTTGACCTTCGATCCTGACCCGCCCCACCTGCTAGGGACCCTCACTTGTTCGCCACACTCTCCGACCGCCTCGCCGACACGTTCAAGAACCTGCGTGGCAAGGGCCGGCTCTCCGATGCCGACATCGACGCCACCGCCCGCGAGATCCGGATCGCGCTGCTCGAGGCCGACGTCGCGCTGCCGGTCGTGAAGGAGTTCGTCGGGCGCCGTCAAGGAGCGGGCGAGGGGTGAGGAGGTCAGCCAGGCGCTCAACCCTGCCCAGCAGATCGTCAAGATCGTCAACGACGAGCTGGTGACCATCCTCGGCGGCGAGACCCGGCGGCTGCGCTACGCCAAGTCCGGGCCGACCGTGATCATGCTGGCGGGCCTCCAGGGCTCCGGCAAGACAACCCTCGCCGCCAAGCTCGCGGTCTGGCTCAAGGACCAGGGCAAGACCCCGCTCCTGGTGGCGGCGGACCTGCAGCGACCCAACGCGGTCAACCAGCTCCAGGTCAACGGCGAGCGGGCCGGCGTACCGGTCTTCGCGCCCGAGCCCGGCAACGGCGTCGGCGACCCGGTCGCGGTGGCCAGGGAGTCGGTCGAGGAGGCCAAGCGCAAGCTGCACGACGTGGTGATCGTGGACACCGCGGGCCGGCTCGGCGTCGACGCCGAGATGATGAAGCAGGCCGCGGACATCCGGGACGCCGTCGATCCCGACGAGATCCTCTTCGTCGTCGACGCGATGATCGGCCAGGACGCGGTCACGACCGCCCAGGCGTTCCTCGAGGGTGTGGGGTACGACGGCGTCGTCCTCACCAAGCTCGACGGCGACGCCCGCGGTGGCGCCGCGCTGTCGATCGCCTCGGTGACCGGACGACCGGTGATGTTCGCCTCCGCGGGCGAGAAGCTGACCGACTTCGACCTCTTCCACCCCGACCGGATGGCCTCGCGCATCCTCGACCTCGGCGACATGCTCACCCTGATCGAGCAGGCCGAGAAGACCTTCGACCAGGAACAGGCGCTCAAGGCGGCGCAGAAGCTCAGTGGGCAGGGTGGGGAGTTCACCCTCGACGACTTCCTCGAGCAGATGCAGCAGGTCCGCAAGCTCGGCTCGATGTCGAAGATCATGGGGATGCTGCCCGGGATGGGCCAGTTCCGTGACCAGCTCGAGAACTTCGACGAGCGCGAGATCGACCGCATCCAGGCGGTCATCCAGTCCATGACCCCGGCCGAACGCGCCAACCCCAAGATGATCGACGGCTCACGTCGCACCCGGATCGCCCGGGGCTCGGGCCGCCAGGTCTCGGACGTCAACCAGCTCGTCGACCGCTTCTTCGAGGCGCGCAAGATGATGATGACGATGGCCAAGGGTGGCGGGCTTCCCGGCATGCCGGGCATGCCCGGCCTCGGCGGCCCGGGTGGCAAGAAGGCGAAGGCCAAGCCGGCGAAGAAGGGGAAGGGCGGCAAGCGCGTCTCAGGCAACCCGGCCAAGGCCGCCGCCCAGAAGAAGGCGGACAAGGAACGGGCCGCCGCATCGTCCGGCAACCCGTTCGGGCAGCCGGAGGGTGAAGAGGTCGACTACGAGAAGGCAGCCGCCGCCCTCGACCTGCCGAAGGACTTCTCCAAGTTCCTGAAGTGAAGCGCCCGCTAGTCCCCTCCGCGCACGTGTGCGTGCGCAAGTTGCCGTTTGGTACCAAACGGCAACTTTCCGTGCCCCGGGCCTGCCGTTCGTGCCCAATGGATCGTTCCAGAGTCAGTCCCGGCCGATGACCAGTGTGCTCGTCGTCGACGCCGCCAACGTGGTCGGCTCCAGGCCCGACGGCTGGTGGAAGGACCGAGCCGGCGCCGCCCGGCGGTTGCACGAGCAACTGCTGGTCGCGGACACGTCGTACGACGACATCGTGCTGGTGCTCGAGGGCGCGGCCCGGGGCGGGGTCAGCGCCGGTCGCGACGGCCACGTGCAGACCGTCCATGCGCCACGCGACGGCGACGCCACGATCGTGGAGCAGGCCAGGCTGGCCGCGGAGCGGGGGAGTGCGGTCACGGTAGTCACCGCCGACCGGTTCCTGAGGGCCCGCGTCGAGGGTGTCGGAGCCCGGGCCATGGGTCCCTCCTGGCTGCTCGACCAGCTGGCCTGACCAGATAGTCCGTCCCGGAAAGCTCCCCGACACGCCGTCAGGTCGGTGCCGATCGTGACGGACTATCGTGCCGGGCATGAGTGCGCTCAGGTTCCGCGGACCGGTGCTGCCCGACGGGGAGTCGCGTGACGTCTACGTCCTCGACGGGCGCGTGACCTTCGAGCCGATCGCGTCGGCCGAGCACGTCGTCGACGGCTGGATCGTGCCCGGGCTGGTCGATGCCCACTGCCACGTCGGGCTCGACAAGCACGGGGCGGTCGACGAGGACGACCCAGGAGGAGCAGGCGGTCACCGATCGGGACGCCGGCGCGCTGCTGCTGCGCGACTGCGGCTCCGCCGCCGACACCGCCTGGATCCACGACCGCGACGACCTGCCCCGGCTGATCCGGGCCGGTCGTCACCTGGCGCGGACCAAGCGCTACATCCGCGACTACGCCCACGAGGTCGAGCCGCCCGAGCTCCCGGCGTACGTGGAGCAGGAGGCGAAACGCGGCGACGGCTGGGTCAAGCTGGTCGGTGACTGGATCGAGCGCGACTCCGGTGACCTCGCGCCGTCGTTCCCGCCCGAGACCTTCGCCGAGGCGATCCGGGTCGCCCACGAACACGGCGCGAAGGTCACCGCGCACTGCTTCGGCGAGGCGGTCCTGCCCGGACTGATCGAGGGCGGGCATCGACTGCATCGAGCACGGCACGGGCCTCTCGACCGACCTGATCGACACCATGGCCGAGCGCGGCACCGCGCTCGTGCCCACCGTCATGCAGCTGAACAACTTCCCGCAGTACGCCGACGCCGCCGGCGAGAAGTTTCCCGCCTACGCGGCCCACATGCGCGACCTCCACGCCCGCCGCCGGGAGACGATCATGGCCGCCCACGAGGCCGGGGTGCCGATCTACGCCGGCACCGACGCCGGGGGCGTCCTCCCGCACGGGGGCATCGCCGGTGAGGTGCTGGAGCTGGCGGCCTACGGCTTCACCCCCGCGGAGGCCCTCGGTGCGGCCAGCTGGCGGGCCCGCGAGTGGCTCGGCTGGAACGCCACCCTCGAGGAGGGCGCGCCCGCTGACTTCGTGGTCTACGACCGCGACCCGCTCGCCGACCTGTCGGTCCTCAGGTCGCCGGCCCGGATCGTGCTCCGCGGCCGGGTGGTCGGCTGAAATCCGGTCGCTACGGATCCCGGCCCACGCAACACTGACCCATGAGCATCAACGATGTCTTCCCGGCGCTCGGTGTGCGAATCACGGCCGGCCCGCTCGAGCTCCGCGGCCTGGTGGACGACGACCTCGCGCAGCTCGGTGCCCTCGCCGAGCGCGGGATCCACGACCCGGCCACGATGCCCTTCTACCAGCCCTGGACGGAGGCTCCGGGAGATCAGCTCGCCCGGAACACCGCGCAGTACCACTGGCGCACCCGGGCGGACTTCTCGCCGGCGAAATGGGATCTCAACCTCGGCGTCTGGCGCGACGGCGAGCTGCTCGGCACCCAGGGTGTCGGCACCGAGCACTTCCTGGTGACCCGTACGGGCGAGACCGGCTCCTGGCTGGGGCGAGAGCACCAGGGGCAGGGGATCGGCACCGCGATGCGACAGATGATCTGTGCCTTTCTCTTCGACCACCTCGACTTCGAGGAGATCACCTCGGGAGCCTTCACCGACAACCCGGCGTCACTCGCGGTCAGCCGCAAGGTGGGCTACCGCGACAACGGCGTACGACGCCTCAAGCGACGCGAGGGTGAGCTGGCGACGAACCTGGGACTGGTGCTCAGGCCGGAGGACCTCGTCCGCGGCGAACATCCCCTCGAGGTCGAGGGCGTGGCGCCGTTCCGGCGGTCGATCGGGCTCGATTCGTAGGTGGGCGCGGCGTCTGGCAGAATCTCCCACCGTGTCCTGCGCGGACGGACCCTCTCACCCGGCCGACGCAGCACCCATCGAGTGACCTGACCCGGTCCCCACCTGGCAGGGGTCACTCACCACAAACAACGTTCAAGGAGACACCACAGACGTGGCCGTCAAGATCCGTTTGAAGCGCCTGGGCAAGGTCAAGGTCCCGCAGTACCGCATCGTCGTCGTCGACTCGCGCAAGAAGCGCGACGGACGGGTGATCGAGGAGATCGGGAAGTACCACCCCAAGGAAGACCCGTCCTACATCGACGTCGTCTCCGACCGGGCGCAGTACTGGCTGGGCGTCGGCGCGCAGCCGAGCGACGCCGTGGCCGCCATCCTCAAGATCACCGGCGACTGGCAGAAGTTCAGGGGCGAGCCGGGAGCCGAGGGCACCCTGAAGGTGGCCGAGCCGAAGCGCGACAAGCTCGAGGCCTTCAACGAGGCGCTCAAGGATGCCGCCAAGGAGCCCAAGGGTGCCGCGGTGACCAAGAAGACCGCCAAGAAGGCCGACAAGGACGACGCTGCCAAGGCCGAGGAGCCGAAGGCCGAAGAGCCCAAGGCGGACGAGCCGAAGGCCGAGGAGCCGAAGGCCGAGGAGCCGAAGGCCGAGGAGCCGAAGGCTGAGGAGCCCAAGGCCGAGGAGCCGAAGGCCGAGGTCCCGGCGTCGGAGACCCCCGAGGGCGCGGCTGAAGAGGCCGAGGCGACCGAGCAGGTCACGGCCGAGGACGCCGGCAAGAGCGAGGCATGAGCTGATGCTCGCTGACGCGCTCGAACACCTGGTGCGGGGTGTCGTCGACAACCCCGACGACGTCACCGTCCGCGACAAGCAGCTGCGCCGCGGCTCCATCCTCGAGGTGCGCGTCAACCCTGACGACCTCGGCAAGGTGATCGGTCGTGGCGGCCGCACCGCCACCGCGTTCCGCACCGTGATCTCGGCCCTGGCCGGCCGGGGTGGGGCGAGGATCGACTTCGTCGACGTCGACCGCCGCAGCTGACCCTTGGACCTCGAGGTCGTCGTGGGCCGGGTCGGCCGTCCCCACGGCCTCCAGGGCGAGGTGACGGTCGAGGTCCGCACGGACGAGCCCGAACGCCGCTTCGCGGACGGCGCCGTCCTGCGGGCCGAGCCTCCCGGCGGTTCGGCGTCGCCGCTGCGGGCGCTCAGCGTCGCCGGCTCCCGCTGGCACAGCGGCACGCTCCTCGTGCGGTTCGAGGAGCTTCCCGACCGCAACGCCGCCGAGGCGGCACGCGGGATTCTCCTCTTCGCCACCGTCGACGTCGACGAGTCGCCGGAGGACCCCGAGGAGTTCTACGCCCACCAGCTGGTCGGCCTCGCGGCGTACGACGAACAGGGCGCCCACCTCGGCGAGGTCTCCGCCATCGTCCGCGGCGGCGCCCAGGACCTGCTGACCGTCCGGACAGCGGACGGCCGCGAGGCGCTGGTGCCCTTCGTGAAGGCGCTGGTGCCCGAGGTCGACCTCGCCGGCGGCCGGGTCGTGATCGCCGACCGACCCGGACTCGTCACTCCGCTCGAGGAGCCGGACCGATGAGGATCGACCCATGAGGATCGACGTGGTCACGATCTTCCCGGAGTACCTCGACCCGCTCGACCTCTCGCTGCCGGGCAAGGCCCGCGAGAAGGACCTCCTCGACCTCCGCGTCCACGACCTGCGGGAATGGACGCACGACCGGCACCGCACCGTCGACGACACGCCCTACGGCGGCGGGGCCGGGATGGTGATGAAGGCCGAGCCGTGGGGAGAGGCGCTCGACGAGGTGCTGCCCGACGGGGCGGTCCTGGTGGTGCCGACGCCGTCGGGCACCGTGTTCACCCAGGCCGCCGCCCGGGAGCTGGCCGGGCGCGACCACCTGGTCTTCGCCTGCGGCCGCTACGAAGGCATCGACGAGCGCGTGCTCGACCACGTGCGCACCCGGGCCGACGTCCGCGAGATCTCCATCGGCGACTACGTGCTCAACGGCGGGGAAGCAGCCGCCCTCGTCGTCATCGAGGCCGTCGTGCGGCTCATCCCCGGGTTCATGGGCAATCCCGAGTCGCTCACGGAGGAGTCCCACCAGGAAGGACTGCTGGAATACCCCGTCTTCACGCGGCCCACGACCTGGCGGGGGCTCGACGTCCCGCCGGTCCTGCTGTCCGGTGACCACGCCACCATCGCCGCGTGGCGCCATGAGCAGGCACTGCGCCGGACGGCCGAACGCCGCCCGGACCTCGCGCATCCAGCGCTCGCCGTGTCGGTCGGGGAGTTGGACGCACTGGTCCGCCCGACCGAACCGTCGGACCTGGGCGAGTTCCTGACCCTGCAGTGGGCCT
Organism: uncultured Actinomycetota bacterium; assembly: GCA_963830755.1. Taxonomy (GTDB): domain Bacteria; phylum Actinomycetota; class Actinomycetes; order Propionibacteriales; family Nocardioidaceae; genus Nocardioides. The sequence continues at coordinate 231,863 of CAWHNI010000005.1, forward strand.
GCTTCCCGCCCGAGCTGCATGAGCCACTCGACATCCTGCAGCGCGACGTGCTCGAGGAGGACACCAGCTTCGTGCTCCGGGTGGGCGGCCGCCTGGTCGGCACCGTCAGCTGTCGGCTGCTCGCGAACGGCACCGACTGGCAGCCGCGGTTGCTCATGGTGGCCCCCGACCTGCGCGGCCGCGGGATCGGCCGCTTCCTGCTGGAGTACGCCGAACGGGCAGCGCCGCCGTCGGTGACGACGTACTCCCTGCTGACCGGGACGGGCAACAAGCGGAGCCAGAGGATGTACACGCGGGCGGGCTACCGCTCCCGCGGCGAGGTCAGCCCCGGCGTCGTGCGGTTCGCCAAACCGCGCTAGTCCCGAATTTCAGGGGTGCGGCGGGGCTGTGGCAGACTGAATCCCCGGCCCAGTCGGCCAAACAAGGATCATCCGAACGCCCCGCGTGCGGAGGTCCGCGTCGGTTCCTGCCACAGGGGGAGCATGACGCCGCCGGCCACCCCCGCTGGTCCACAACTGAAACGACATCCGTTACCGCGGCTGACCTGTGGCACTCGCGAGGAGAGACATGAGCAACGTCATTGCCGATCTCGGCAGCGCGATCAAGCGCGACGACGTCCCCGACTTCCGCGCCGGCGACACCATCAAGGTCCACGTGAAGGTCGTCGAGGGCAACCGCTCCCGGGTCCAGATCTTCCAGGGCGTCGTCATCCGCATCCACGGCGCCGGTGTCGGCCGCACGTTCACGGTCCGCAAGGTCTCCTTCGGCGTCGGCGTCGAGCGCACCTTCCCGCTGAACTCCCCGATCTTCGAGAAGATCGAGGTCGTCACCCGAGGCGACGTACGCCGAGCGAAGCTCTACTACCTGCGCAACCTGCGCGGCAAGGCTGCGAAGATCAAGGAGCGGCGCGAGGCCTGAGCCGGATACCTCAGCCAGCGCATCGTTACGCTTTCAGAGTGACCTCCCAGGACCGCGACCAGTCGACCGCTGTCGCCAACGGAGAGCCTGAGCGGGCCGGGTCACGGTCCTCGCACACGCCGAAGAAGAAGCACCTTCCCCTGTGGCAGGAGACCATCCTGCTGCTCGGGATCGCACTGCTCCTCGCGATCGTGATCAAGGCCCTGTTCGTGCAGGCCTTCTACATTCCCTCGGAGTCGATGGAACCGGGACTGGTCCGCAACGACCGGATCCTCGTCCAGAAGATGTCCTACTGGTTCGGCGGTACGCCGGAGCGCGGCGACGTCGTGGTGTTCAAGGACCCGGGCGGCTGGCTCACTGCCGGCTCGGACGTCGGCCCCGCCAACCCGGTGGCGGAGGTGATGGCCAAGATCGGCCTCTACCCGCAGGGCGGGCACCTGGTGAAGCGGGTGATCGGCGTCGAGGGTGACGTCATCCGCTGCTGCGACAAGCGGGGCCGGATCTCGGTCAACGGCGCCCCCCTCAACGAGGGCCTCTACGCCAAGGACGAGACGGGGGTTGATTGCCGCGGCCCGATGCCCGACGGCGGAGCCTGCGACTGGAAGGCCGGGCCGATCCCTGACGGGCACATCTTCGTGATGGGCGACAACCGCAACCACTCCGCCGACTCCAGTGCCCACCTGTGCAGCGAGCGCGTCACCGACTGCACCGACAACCCCTACGTCCCGGTCGACCTCGTCGTCGGCAAGGTGTTCGTCGTGCTCTGGCCGGCCGACCACTTCCGGTGGGTCAAGAAGCCCGACACCTTCGCCGACGTCGGGGACGCTCCCTGAGCGGTGGGACCGGCCGTGAGTGACCAGATATGAGTGATCTGCCCCGAGGTTCGACCGTCCGCCGTGACGCCGGGCTCTACGGCTACGAGCGTGCCCTGCGACGCGTCGGCATCGACCCCATCGCCGGAGTCGACGAAGCCGGCCGGGGAGCCTGCGCTGGTCCGCTGGTCGCCGGCGCCGCGATCCTCCCGGCCGGAAAGGCAGGCATCGTCCCGGGGCTGGCCGACTCCAAGCTGTTGACCGAGAAGGCGCGCGAGCGCTGTTACGCCCACGTCGTGCGGCGTGCGCTGGCCTGGTCGGTCGTGGTGATCGAGTCCGAGGAGTGCGACCGGCTGGGCATGCACGTGGCCAACGTCGAGGCGCTCCGTCGCGCCGTGGCCCTGCTGGAGCTGCCCCGGCCTACGTGCTCACCGACGGATTCCCCGTCGACGGGCTCGGCGTCCCCGGGCTGGCGGTCTGGAAGGGGGACCGCGTCGCCGCGTGCATCGCCGCTGCGTCGGTCCTGGCCAAGGTGACCCGGGACCGGATCATGGTCGGCCTCGACGCCGACTGGCCGGCCTACGACTTCAAGACCCACAAGGGCTACATCACCGATGCCCACGCCGCCGCACTCACCGAGCACGGGCCCTCGCCGGTACACCGGTGGCGTTTCATCAACGTCCGGCGGGCCGCCGGTCTCGAGGCGCTCCCCACGGGCCAGAATGAAGTGGCCATCAATGCAGAGGAGCCAGCATGAACACCCCAGTCGAGTCCTCGCTCCGCTCCGGTTCGCCCGGGGACCCCGAATGAGCGCCGAGGATCTCGAGAAGTACGAGACCGAGATGGAGCTGACCCTCTACCGCGAGTACCGCGATGTCGTCGGGATCTTCAAGTACGTCGTCGAGACCGACCGGCGCTTCTACCTCTGCAACCAGGTCGACGTAAAGGCCCGCACGGAGGCGGGCGACGTGTTCTTCGAGGTGTCCATGACCGACGCCTGGGTGTGGGACATGTACCGGCCCGCCCGCTTCGCCAAGAACGTCAAGGTGCTGACGTTCAAGGACGTCAACGTCGAGGAGCTGAGCCCTTCCGACATCGATCCGCCGAAGGACTGATCAGGGCGTCCGGCCCTGATTAAGAAAGCGCTCAACGCCACGCGGGATTGGGCGATCCTCTGACAAGGCAAAATCTCACCCCTAGCATTCAGAGAGTTTCCGTTCGTTTCTCGTGGCCGAAGGGTGGGGGGTACATGCACTCGACCTTTCGCGCGCTCAGGCGACGAGACGAGCGCGGCGCCTCCGCCGTCGAATTCGCGCTGGTCGTGCCTCTCCTGATGATCCTTCTCTTCGGGCTCATCACCACCGGACTGACCTTCTCGGACCACCTGGCGGCCACCAACGCGGCACGTGAGGGTTCTCGCTACGGCGCGGCCACCGACGTCTCCTCGGCCGGCTGGGCCAGCTCGGTGAAGGAACGCGTGAGGCAGGTCTACTTCAACACGGGCGAGGAGATCACCGACGACCAGATCTGTGTCCGGCTGGTCAAGGCCGACGGCACCACGCCGTACCAGTCCCTCGGTGGCGACTGCGGCACCGCGCCGAGCGCGCCGTCCAACATGACGGCGGGCAGCTGTGCCGTGCTGGTCTGGATGCAGCGGCCGGCGAGCATCGAGCTCATCGCACTCCCTGCCTTCGACTTCCACATCGGTGCGGAGTCGGTTGCCTACTACGGCCGGGAGGTGGCACCCACGTGTCTCGCCCCCTGACCCGGCGGCGGCACCGGGAGCGCGACGAGCGGGGCGCCGTGGCCATCGTCGTCGCCATGTCGCTGACCGGGCTCCTCGTGATCACGGCCATGGTCCTCGACTTCGGGCTCCTTCGTATCGACCGCCAGATCGACAGGTCTGCTGCTGACGCCGCGACGCTGGCCGGACTGCACGGTCTCAACACCGGGGACGGCACCCCCCACCCCTACGTCGGCGTGTGCACCGCGGTCAGATACCTCAAGGCCAACAGTGAGCGATTCGTCGGCATCAGCGAGAGCGCCGGCTGGAGCAACGGGCTCGGTGCTGGCACCGGTGACGGCTGCAACACCATCGCCCTGCGCAACATCACCTGCAAGCCCGGCGACAAGTCGTCCTGGGCCAAGTGGCACTGGGCCGGGACAGTGGACGGGGTCGGTCTCGACGTCACCGTCGAGAGCGGCTACGACCTCACCCTCACGGCCAACCAGTGGACCGAGGATTCGCTCTCGGCCACCACTGGCGACACCGGCGATCCGGCCTACCAGGGGTGCGACCACCTCGCCGTCACCATCACGCAGAGCCGAGAGCCCGGTCTCGGCAGCCTGGCCACCTCCTCGGACCTCGAGACGGACATCCGCTCGGTCGGCCGGGTCAAGGGCGTACCCGGAGACAACGCTCCGGCGATGCTGCTGCTGAGGCGGACCGGGTGCCCCGTCCTCAGGACCGGGTCCAGCGGTGGTGGCTCATTCATCCACGTCGAGGGCGCGGTGGCGCCCAACGGCAAGACCCAGCCCGGCACCGTGCACGCCGACAGCGACGGTATCGGGTGTAGTGGCGGTTCCGGCAGCAATGTCTACGGGGGCCTGGGTGCCAACGGCATCGTCGCCTACGCCGCGCCGCTCGCGTCGAACCCGACGGCCGCTGACGCGACAAAGCCGGGTTCGATCACCTCCGTCGCTGCTGCCAACGGCATCACCGGCACCCGTATCCGCGACTCGCTGACCAACGTCTATGGGTCCACCGCGCTCAACGGGACGGGTGGAGTCAAGACCGAGGTCCTGGGGCGGAGCCTGGTGACCCGCCGACTGGTGGACGAGCGGTTCTTCACCGGCGTCAAGGACGCCATCTCGGGGGCGAACTTCGCCGCGTTCAACGTGGGCGCGTCGGGGCCACCGGCCGGCTGGGCCAAGTTCCCGACGGGCGTGGACCCCTGCAAGCCGACCCAGGCCGAAATCAACGCGCTCGCCCTGACCGCGACAGACAAGCTCTACATCAACTGTGCCGACAAGTTCATCGGCGCCAACTCGAACCCGATCCTCACGTTCAACGCCGGCACCATCTACTTCCGCGGCTGGGTCAACCCCGCCGCGTCGGTGAGGCTGATCAACGCGCACCACGTCTACATCGGCAACCACGGCAACAACTCCGACGCCGTCAGCCTCGGCACCGGAGCGGAGTTCCAGGTCCACACCGGCGGCAACACCGACCTCACCGGCAACTGCACCACCGGCCAGAGTTCCAGCAAGGCCGTCCTGTTCGTCCGTACCGGCCAGTTCAAGGAGACCAGCGGCCTGCTCCGGATGTGCCGCACCACGGTGATGATGATGGGCGGCAGCACCACCGGCTGCGTGCCCACACTTGCGGGGACCGCGCCCAACCTCCTCACACCCTGTGCCGGTGGCCTCACCGCTCTCGGCACCGGTCAGTTCACCCAGAACGGCGGCGGCATCGACTGGACGGCGCCCGACACCCTCGACGCGACGACCGATCCGGGGACGGGCGACCCGACGCCCACCGCGATCGCCGCCTGGCGGGACGTGAACGGCATGGAGGACCTCGCCCTCTGGAGCGAGAGCGGCACGAACTCCAGCACCGGCTTCAACATGGCCGGAGGCGGTCTGTTCCAGGTGCGCGGCGTCTTCATGACCCCCAACGCCGGCCCGTTCACCATCAGCGGTGGGGCGAGCCTGAACCTGACCAACGCGCAGTACGTCACGAGCAGCATCGAGCTCAACGGCTCCGGCACCAACATCACCATGAGGGTGGACCCCAACGCGGCGGTCACTCTTCCCGACCAAGGTCTCGTCGGGCTCATTCGCTAACGACGTCAGCCACTTCCCTTCCACAGGGGCGGTTCCCGCCGACCTTGTCCACCGTCGGTGGATCGACCGGCTTCCCCTGCGCTCGTCCGCGAAACGCTGGCCAGCGAGGAGGTCAACCGATGACGGACACTGCGACTGGCCCGACCGGAGCGGGCCACAACCGGGCGCTGCGCAACCGGGCTCTGGGCGCCTACGGCGAGCGCGTCGCCGCGCGGCACCTCACCGACCAGGGGATGGTGGTGCTCGACCGCAACTGGCGGTGCGACGAGGGCGAGCTCGACCTCGTACTGCGGGACGGGCCAGTGCTGGTTGGTTGCGAGGTCAAGACCCGCACCAGCCTCGCCCACGGCTCGCCGCACGAAGCGGTCTCCGATGCCAAGCTCGCCCGGCTGCGGCGGCTCGGCCGCGCTGGCTGCGCGACCACGGAGTCCATCCCGCCGAGACCCGGGTCGACCTGGTCGCGGTGCTGCGGCCCCGCGCGGGGCCCAGCCCTGGTGGACCACGTGCGGGGGATCGGCTGATGCCCGTCGCCTCCGCCCCACGATCGCCCTCGACGGGGCCGTCGGCCACCTGGTCGACGTGCAGGCCGACGTCTCGCAAGGACAGGCGGGGCTGACCCTGGTCGGCCGCTCCGACGTCTCGCTCAACGAGGCCCCCCACCGTGCCGGATGGCGGTCCTCAACACCAACCTGCTCTGGCCGGCCAGCCGAACCGGATCACGATCCTGTTGTCGCCGTCCGACCTCCCCAAGCGCGGCACCCACTTCGACCTCGCGATCGCCCTGGCGGTGCTCAAGGCCGACGGCGAGCTGCCGACCATCGCCTGGCCGCCTCGGTCTTCATCGGCGAGCTCACCCTCAGCGGCGGGCTCAGATCGGTGCCCGGGTGCTGCCGATGGTGCTGGCGGCCGCCCAGCGGGGGATCCACCGGGTCTTCGTCCCCGAGCCGCAGGCACGACGAGGCGGCGATGGTGCCTGGCATGACGTGTTCGGCATGCGCTCGCTGGGCCAGGTCGTCGCCGAGCTGTCCGGAGAGGAGGTGCCCGAGGCCCCGCCGGTGGCGCCGATGTCCGGGCGGCCCGCTGCTGTCCTGGCGGGGTGAGGAGCGCCTCGACGAGGTCGACCTGGCCGACGTGCACGGGCTGGAGGAGGCCCGCTACGCGGTCGAGGTCGCCGCCGCCGGTGGACACCATCTTCTTCTGTCCGGCCCCAAGGGCGCGGCAAGACCACGCTCGCGGAGCGGATCCCCGGCGTGCTACCCGACCTGACGGCCGAGGAGTCGATCGAGGTCACGGCCCTCCACTCGCTGGCGGGCGCGCTCGGGCAGGGCGAGGTCTGATCGGCGGCCGCCGTTCTCGGCTCCTCACCACGACGCGAGCAAGGCCAGCATCCTCGGCGGCGGCAGCGGCCGGGTCCGACCCGGTGAGGTCAGCCGCGCCCACTGCGGGGTGCTGCTGCTCGACGAGTTCCCGCTGCTGCGCACCGACGTGATCGACGCGCTGCGCCAGCCCCTGAGAGCGGCGAGGTGACCATCGCCCGCGGCGAGGAGTCGGTCACCTATCCGGCGCGGGGGATCGTGGTCTTCGCGGCCAACCCCTGCCCTGCGGCGACTACCGGGCCGATGCCAGGCACGAACCGGTGCACCTGCGCTGAGAAGCAGCGTCGTGACTACCTCCGACGGGTCCGCGGTCCGATCACCGACAGGATCGACATCACCCGACACCTGCTCCCGCTCCGTCCGCACGACGAGCGCGACCGGTGGGCGGTCCCGGAGACGTCCGCGGCTGTCCGCGCCCGGGTGGTCGCGGCACGGGCCCGTCAGGCCGCGCGCTACGTCGACCGCGGCTGGCGTCTCAACGCGCATGTTCCCGGCCCGGCCTCGTCCGGGAATGGCCGCTCTCGTCCGCGGCCCAACGCGTCGTCGACGACGCGATGTACAAGGGACAACTGAGTCGCCGCGGCGCCACCCGGGTCCAGCGGCTCGCCTGGACCGTCGCCGACCTCGCGGGAGCTGAGGCGCCGGCTCGGTCGAGTCACACCGGCGCGCCCTGGCGCTGCGGCAGGGCGAGCCGTTGCTGACCGCAGCGATCCGGAGGGCCGGATGACTCGTGATGCGACGAGCGGTTGGCCAGGGCGGCCCTCACCCGGCTCACCGAACCCGCAGACCTCCGGGTGGCCGCGCGCTTGCGCCGAGGTCGGCGCGGTGCGGCTCTACGACGACATCGTGGCCCAGCGGGCCCAGGACGGCCTGGGAGCCGACGCGGCCGTGCGGCTGGACAGCGCGACCCCGCCCGCGAGCTGGAGCGGGCCGAGCGGCCGGCATCCGGTTCGTGATCCCGGGCGACGCCGAATGGCCGACGCAGCTCGACGACCTTGCCCATGCCGAGCCAGTGTCGGAGCTTGGCGGCGTGCCGATCGGGCTGTGGGTCCGGGTCCGGTCCGCCTCGACCAGCTGGCCGAGCTCGACCGCCATCGTCGGATCGCGCACGCTCGACGACCTACGGGGAGCACGTCGCCCGCGAGATCGCCGCCGGCGTGGCTCGCGCCGGCCACTGCGTGGTCTCGGGCGCGGCATTCGGCATCGACCAGGCCGCCCACCGTGGTGCCCTCGCCCTCGAGCATCCCTCGGTCGCGGTGCTCGCATGCGGAGTGGATCGCCCCTATCCCAGCCGCACATCGCAGCCTGATCGAGCACATGGCGCAGGTGGGGGCGGTCGTGTCCGAGCTCCCCCCGGGTTGCGCCCCGCTGAAGGTGCGGTTCCTGGCCCGCAACCGGCTGATCGCGGGACTCACCCGAGGGACCGTTCTGGTCGAGGCGGCGATCCGCAGTGGCGCCCTCAACACCGCCGGGTGGGCCGAGAGCCTGTCCCGCCCGGTGATGGGGGTGCCGGGTGCGGTGACCAGTGCGCAGTCCCAGGGTGTCCACCACTGGATCCGGCGGGGAGCCGCCAGTCTGGTGACCGGCCCGACGACGTCCTGGAGGTGATCGGGGCATCGGCGAGCACCTGCTCGAGCCTCCACGCGAAGCCGAGCGACCGCGCGACCGGCTGACCCGCCGTCACCATCGGGTGCTCGAGGCGGTGCCGGTGCACCAGCCCGCGGCCCTGACCTCGATCGCCGCGCACCGCAGGCGTCGGGCTGCTCGAGGTGCAGACGGCGCTGACCTATCTGGCCTCGAAGGGGTTCGTGGTCAGGGCCGGAGCCGGCTGGCGGCTCGCCGAAGCGGCGCGGCCATGATCCCCGGACCGGGGAGGTGAGGCTCCTAGACTCGCCGCCATGACCGAGCGGAGCGCCGACCCGGACGAGCCGGGGCTCCCGGAGGCGTTCGCGCGCGTGCTCGGCGACTACGAACGCCACCTGTCCGCCGAGCGGGACCTGACCGCGCACACCGTCCGCGCCTACATCGCCGACGTGGCCGGCCTCCTCGAGCACAGCCGCCGGCTCGGCCACGACGACGTGGCCGCGCTGGACCTTCGCACGCTGCGCAGCTGGCTCGCCAACCAGCAGACCATGGGCAAGTCCCGCACCACCCTCGCCCGTCGGGCCACCGCGGCCCGGGTCTTCACGGCCTGGCTGGCGCGCACCGACCGGGTCGAGGTGGACCCCGGCGCCAGCCTGGCCTCGCCGAAGGCCCATCGCTCGCTGCCGCCGGTCCTGCGGTCCGACGAGGCGCGAGACTTGATCCGGGCGGCCGCGGAGCTGGCCGACGACGGTAGTCCGACCGGGCTCCGGGACGTGGCCATGCTGGAGCTGCTGTATGCCACCGGGATCCGCGTCGGCGAGCTGGTCGGCCTCGACGTCGACGACCTGGACCGCGAGCGCCTCGTCGTCCGGGTCCTCGGCAAGGGCCGCAAGGAGCGGTCGGTGCCCTACGGGCAGCCCGGCCGCGCAGGCGCTCGAGCACTGGCTGTCAGCCGGTCGCCCGCAGCTGCGGGTCGAGGGTGCCGGCGGGGCGCTGTTCCTCGGAGCGCGGGGGAGGCGGATCGACCAGCGAGCGGTGCGCACCCTGGTCCACCGCCGGATCGCGGAGGTGCCGGGAGCGCCCGACATCGGTCCGCACGGCCTGCGCCACACCGCGGCCACGCATCTGCTGGAGGGGGGCGCCGACCTCCGGTCGGTCCAGGAGCTCCTCGGGCACGCGTCCCTGGCCACGACGCAGCTCTACACCCATGTCACCACCGACCGGCTTCGCCGCGCCTACCGGCAGGCGCACCCGCGGGCGTGAGCGATCACACGGGCGAGATCGACGCCAGCCCGACGCTCGCCGCGGCATCGATCAGCGGCCGTTCGTAGGCGACCAGCACGTCGGCCTCGGCGCGCATGGCGGTGATCAGGTGCAGCGCCTCCAGGCTGCGCAGACCCTTGACCGGAAGCAGGCCCGCCATCGCGAAGTGCGACCGGACCGGGTCGATCAGGTTGAGGCCGGCGAGGATGCTGGTCGCGAGGATCTGCGGCGCGCCGCGATCCGCTGCGATGCGGCGCAGCTCGGTCTCGATCATGACGCTGGAGACGATCGTGGCGTGCTGCGACATCTCGTCGAGGTAGAACTGGAGAGTGCCGGTCTCGGGGTGTTCGAGCAGAAGTCGGACGGCCGCCGAGGTGTCGAGGTAGACGATCACACCCGGGGCTCGCGCAGCTCGTCGGACAGCTCGGGAGCTGGCTCCCCCTCAGCCTTGAGCGGCTCAGCCTTGATCGGCGTGATCTCGGTCCATCCGCCGTGCCGGGTCGCGGGACGGATCCGGAGTGTCGTGGCTACCGGTGGGGACAGGATCGCCACCACTTCGCTGTTGTTGGTGATCTCGTACGTCGCTCCTGCGGCGACCTCGCGCAAGATCTGGGAGCTGTTGCTCCGAAGTTCACGGTGTGGAATCCGCTCCATCAGACATTCCTCCCCCGAAGAATCCGCCCGCTTTCAACCATCGTATCAACGCTGGGCGCCAGGGGGAGTCGCTCGGTGCGAGTTGTCTAGCGGGCAGGGGAGCGGGTGACAGCGCTGGCTCGTCGCGCCAGAGGGGAAGCAGCCGGACGGGGCCTCCGCCAACCAGGTCGAGCGGGTCGAGGTAAGTCTCGCCGCGCAACCAGCCCCAGTGGAGGCAGGCACGTGGGAAGCAGTGCGAGCCGAACGCCTCCAGCCGCCCGAGACGCCCACCGGCCGCCACGGTCTCGCCCACGGACGCGTCGGCGGTGACCGGTTCGTAGGTCGTGCGGGTGTCGCCGTGGGAGACCACCACGACGCCACGCCCGGCGAGGACGCCGGCGAAGGTCACCCTCCCGGCAGGGCGGCGCGCACCGGCTGTCGCGCCGAGCCGAGCAGGTCGACGCCCCGGTGTCCCGATCCCCACGGATCGAGCGGAGGATCGAAACCCGCGACCACCTCGGGACGCGGTCGCAGGGGCCACACGCCGACCGGATCCGCGTCCCCGGGCGTGCCGAGCGCCGGCGCCGGCAGGAGGGCCGGCACCAGGCTCAGGACGACGACCAGCACCAGCCCGGGGACGCGGGTCGGGACGGCGGTGAACAGTGACATGCTTCCAGCCTGCCCGCCCGGACCGCGACGTGGGCGAAGCCGGCCCCAGGCTGTGGACAACCTGTGCCGGAGCGGTGCGTGTGGAGACCAGCTGGCTGGCGGTACCGCCGATTGGCGAGCGTGACCGACGCTCGACTACGCTGTCGCCAGCAATCCACCCGGATTGACTTCGCACGCTTGCAGACCGCGGACCGAGCCGCTCCGGCCCGGACCGCCCGCGGGCGTTGGTCCACAAGGTCCCGATCCCCGGATCGGGTGGGACCGACGCGCGAGCGTCAGGGCAGCCGACACCCGTCGGCTGCGACAACCGAGAACAACCGGAGTACGCGACCGGCCGGCCCTGGTTCAAGGGGCGGCGACAACGGCCTGCGGCTCCACAACAGGAGATCAGATCCCATGGCAGTCGTGACCATGCGCCAGCTGCTCGAGAGCGGCGTCCACTTCGGACACCAGACCCGACGCTGGAACCCCAAGATGAAGCGCTTCATCATGACCGAGCGCAACGGCATCTACATCATCGACCTGCAGCAGTCGCTGGCCTACATCGACCGCTCCTACGCCTTCATCAAGGAGACCGTCGCCAAGGGCGGCACCGTGATGTTCGTGGGCACCAAGAAGCAGGCCCAGGAGGCGATCGCCGAGCAGGCGACCCGGGTCGGCATGCCCTACGTCAACCAGCGCTGGCTGGGCGGCATGCTCACCAACTTCCAGACCGTCAACCAGCGGATCAACCGTCTCAAGGAGCTCGACGAGATCGACTTCGACGACGTGGCCGGCAGCAGCCGCACCAAGAAGGAGCTGCTGCAGATGCGTCGCGAGCGGGACAAGCTGAACAAGTCGCTCGGCGGCATCCGTGAGATGAGCCGGACCCCCTCCGCCGTGTGGATCGTGGACACCAACAAGGAGCACCTTGCCGTCGAGGAGGCGCGCAAGCTGCACATCCCGATCATCGGCATCCTGGACTCCAACTGTGACCCTGACCTGGTCGACTTCCCGATCCCGGGCAACGACGACGCGATCCGGGCCGTGGGCCTGCTCACCCGCGTGGTCGCTGACGCCGTCGCCGAGGGCCTGATCGCCCGCTCCGGCGCGAAGGCCGGCACCGAGGGTGCCGCCACGGTCGGCGCCGAGGAGCCCCTCGCCGAGTGGGAGCGCGAGCTGCTTGGTGGCGACGCCGACAAGCCGGCCGCCGACAAGCCGGCCGCCGACAAGGCCGCTGCCGACCAGCCCGCTGCGGACAAGGCTCCGGCCGAGACGCCCGCTGCTGACGAGCCGGCAGCCGACAAGACCGTCGTCGAGACGGCGGTCGAGGCCACCGGCGGCGACGCCACCACGACCGCCACCCCGGCGTCGGAGGCCACCGGTGCCGCGTCCGAGGCGCCCGAGGCCGAGGCCGCCGCCGAGGCCGCGTCCGAGGCCCCGGCCACCGAGACCACGGCCACCGGGGCTCCGGCTCCCGAGGCTCCGGCTCCCGAGGCTCCGGCCGAGGAAACCGTCCGCGTTTCGTCCGGCAGCGAGAACGAGGAGCGCGAGGGCCTCACCCTCCGCACTGCGACCACCGACGTGGCCGAGGGTGAGTTCGGCGCCGACTCCGCCGCTCCGCTCGAGGACGGCTCGGCACCCGAGGGCTTCGAGATCAAGGGCAACAAGACGTCGAAGAAGTTCCACGCGCCGAGCAGCCCCTGGTACGACCGCACCAACGCCGAGGTCTGGTTCCGCACCCCGGAAGCTGCCGAGGCCGCGGGCTTCGTCAACGCCGAGTCCAAGTCCGACGCCTCCGCCTGAGCGGGCGCGTCACCGGGACACCCACTCCAGAACTTCGAGGAAGAAGGAACATGGCTAACTTCTCCGCGGCCGACGTGAAGAAGCTCCGCGAGCTGACCGGCGCCGGCATGATGGACTGCAAGAAGGCACTCGAGGAGGCCGACGGCGACTTCGACAAGGCCGTCGAGCTGCTCCGCGTCAAGGGTGCCGCCAAGGCCGCCAAGCGCGGCGCCGAGCGCGAGGCGTCGGCCGGCCTGGTCGCCACCTCCGGCGGCGCCCTGGTCGAGCTGAACTGCGAGACCGACTTCGTCGCCAAGGGCGAGGACTTCGTGGCCGCCGCCCAGCAGATCGCCGACGCCGCCGACGCGGCGAAGGCCGCCGACGCCGAGACGCTCAAGGGCGTCAAGCTCGGCGACAAGACGGTCGAGGAGGTCGTCCAGCAGCTCGCCATCACCATCGGCGAGAAGATCGAGCTCGGTCGGGTCGCCTACTTCGACGGCCCGAGCGTGGTCTACATGCACAAGCGCGCGGCCGACCTGCCGCCTGCGGTCGGTGTGCTCGTCGAGTACGACGGCAACGCCGACGCTGCCCGGACCGCCGCCATGCAGATCGCGGCGATGCGCCCGCAGTACCTCACCCGTGAGGACGTCCCGGCCGAGATCGTGGCCAAGGAGCGCGAGATCGCCGAGGCGACCTCCCGCGAGGAGGGCAAGCCCGAGCAGGCGATCGCCAAGATCACCGAGGGCCGGCTCAACGGCTTCTTCAAGGACGTCGTCCTGCTCGAGCAGCCATCGGTCACCGAGAACAAGAAGTCCGTCAAGGCCGTGCTCGACGAGGCCGGCGTGAAGCTGACGCGCTTCGCGCGTTTCGAGGTCGGCAGCTGACGAGTAGGGTCTCGACAGCGACCGGCCCAGGCAACGTCGTACGAAGGGATCCCGCGTGACGTCCTACAACCGTGTGCTGCTGAAGCTCTCCGGAGAGGTCTTCGGTGGCGGCAAGGTGGGAGTCGACCCCGACGTCGCGCAGGCCATCGCGCGCGAGATCGCGGCCGTGTCCAAGGCCGGTATCCAGATCGCGGTGGTCACCGGCGGCGGAAACTTCTTCCGCGGTGCCGAGCTGCAGCAGCGCGGCATGGACCGGGTCCGGGCCGACTACATGGGCATGCTCGGCATCGTGATGAACTGCCTCGCCCTCCAGGACTTCCTCGAGAAGGAGGGTGTCGAGACGCGGGTCCAGACCGCGATCACGATGGGTCAGATCGCCGAGCCCTACATCCCGCGTCGCGCCATCCGCCACCTCGAGAAGGGGCGCGTGGTGATCTTCGGTGCCGGCATGGGGATGCCGTTCTTCTCCACCGACACGGTGGCCGTGCAGCGGGCGCTGGAGAGCAAGTGCGACGTCGTCCTGGTCGCCAAGAGCGGGGTGGACGGCGTCTACACCGCCGACCCGCGCATCGACCCGACGGCGGAAAAGTTCGACGAGCTGACCTACGCGGAGGCCATGGCCCGCGGGCTGCGGATCATGGACCAGACCGCCTTCGCGCTCTGTGGCGAGAACAAGCTGCCGATGATCGTCTTCGGGATGCAGGGCGAGGGCAACATCCTGCGGATCGTCCGGGGTGAGAAGATCGGAACGCTGGTCAGCGCAGGCTGACCCACGGACCGGCTCGCCGAACCGAGCGGCTCGCTGAACTGAGCGGAAGGGAACAGCCGTGATCAACGACATCCTCCACGAGGCCGACGACAAGATGAAGAAGTCGGTCGAGGCGACGCGTGAGGAGTTCGCGGCGATCCGGGCGGGACGCGCGCACCCGAGCATGTTCAGCAAGATCCTGGTCGACTACTACGGCACGCCGACGCCGCTGCAGCAACTGGCGTCGTTCACCTCTCCGGAGGCGCGGATCGTGCTGATCTCCCCCTACGACCAGGGCGCCATCGGCAACATCGAGCGCGCCATCCGCGACTCCGACCTCGGCGTCAACCCCGCCAACGACGGCAAGCTGCTGCGTTGTGTCTTTCCCGAGCTCACCGAGGAGCGCCGCAAGGAGTACATCAAGGTGGCCCGGGCCAAGGCCGAGGACGGCCGGGTCGCGGTGCGCAACCTGCGGCGTACGGCGAAGCACGGGCTCGAGAAGCTCGAGAAGGACCACGAGGTCGGCCAGGACGACGTCACCGGCGCCGAGAAGCGGCTCGACGGGATGACCAAGAAGCACACCGACGAGATCGACGAGATGCTCAAGAACAAGGAAGCCGAGCTCATCGAGGTCTGAGTGACCACGAAGCGCGCCACACCCTGATGACCGACCCCACCCCTGCCCCGCAGGTCGACCACGGCCGGGCCGGACGTGACCTGCCGGTCGCCATCGCCTCCGGGGTGGTGCTGCTGCTCGGCATCGCCGGGTCGCTGGTGTTCTGGAAGACCGCCTTCATGCTGATCGTGGCCGGGGCGGTCGTGGTGGCGATCTGGGAGCTGCACAAGGGCTTCCTGGCCAAGGAGATCGACCTTCCCGAGCAGCCGCTGATGCTCGGTGGCGTGGTCATGGTCGTGGTGGCCTACTTCTTCGGGCCGGCTGCGCTGGTCACCGCGACAGCAGTGACCGCGCTGGTCATCATGCTGTGGCTGTTGCGGCGCGGCGTCCCGGGCTACGTCCAGAACGCCACTGCCTCGGTCTTCACGCTGATCTACGTGCCGTTCCTCGGCTCGTTCGTCGCCCTGCTGCTGGCCGAGGGCGGCACCAGCGACTTCGACCGCTGGGACGACGGGGTGCGGGGCATCATCGTGTTCATCCTGGTGACGATCGCCTCCGACATCGGCGGCTACTTCGCCGGGGTGATCTTCGGCCGGCACCCGATGGCCCCGGTCATCTCCCCGAAGAAGTCGTGGGAGGGCTTCGCCGGTTCCATCGTCTTCTGCGTGGCCGCCGGCTGGGCCCTGGTCGTCTACTTCCTCGAGGGTGACTGGTGGGTGGGGATCGCCCTCGGCCTGATCGCGGCCGTGATGGCGACGCTCGGCGACCTGTGCGAGTCGGTGATCAAGCGCGACCTCGGGATCAAGGACATGAGCCAGGTGATCCCGGGCCACGGCGGCCTGATGGACCGGCTCGACTCGCTGCTGGCGACCATCGCGCCGGTCTGGCTGCTGCTGCACTACCTCGTCTTCTGACCGCGTCACCACCAGCCCTGACGGCGAGCCCAGCGCAGCAGCAGCAGGCTGATCGCGAGCATCACGGCCAGCGCGATCGCGAGCACGCCGGGCTGGGTCTCCCCGTTCACGATCACGTTCATGCCCATGATCGAGGCGATGGCAGTGATCGGCAGGGTGACGGCCGCGATCACCGCCAGCCGCTCCATCGCGACGGTCATCTTGGTGTGCACCTTCGTCTGGTAGAGCTCGATCACGCCGAACAGGAACTGCGACTCGCCGTCGGCCAGCGACCGCACCCGTTCGAACTGCTCGGCGACGTCGCGGGCGAAGCCGGCGTCCTCGTCGTCGGGCAGCCGCTGGATGCCGGCCAGCCGGACCCAGATGTCGTGGCACTGTGCCGCCATCGTGCGCGTCGTGATCAGCTCGTGACGGATCAGGAACATGGTCTCCAGCAGCGCCTCGGGGTTGCGCAGCTGAGAGGTCATCACCGACTTCTCCAGGCCGGGAAGCTTCTCGGCGACCTCGCGGATCACGCCGCTCTGCCGGCGAGCCACCGCCGAGGTGATGGCGTAGGAGAGCTCGGCGGGTGACCTCGGGCGGAATCGTCCCTCCTCGATCCGGGCCATGACACCGGCGGTCTCGACCAACGCCCGGGCGGGCTCGACGTCGGGGTTGATCGGCCCGTGGACGGTGACGAGGTAGTGGCCGCCGATGATCTGGTCGAGCTCCAGGAGGTGGACGTGGCCGGCGTCCCCGAGGTACGGCGACTGGGTGGTCACGAAGACGTGGTCGGCGTACCCGTGCACGGTGGGCACGTAGTTGCGCTGGCGACAACCAGCGACGACCAGCGGGTGGCAGCCGAGCCTCTCGAGCACCGCCTCGGCCTGGTCGCTCCAGGTCGGTACGTCGACCCAGACGAAGCCGTCCCGGCGTTCGAACAACCCGGCCGCGTCGTCGGACGAGCGGGGATGGGCCCCGTCGGCGTCGAGGTAATGCACCTCCATGGACCCAACCTCCATGGACCCAGCGTGGCGGTGCCCGCGTCGTGCGGCAAGGCGCGCACCGGGCCCGGGCGGGGTGGTGCCGGGTCCGGACGCGGTGATCTGGAAGGATCGTCGCGATGACGACGGAGCAGACCCCGCAGGAGACGCCGGGACAGACGGCCCTCGGGCAGGAGCCCCGGGCGATTCGCCGGACTGGTGGCACGGCGACCACTCGACGTTCATCGCCCTGGCCGGCTTCTTCTCCGGCATGCTCTTCGTGACGCTCGTGCCGGGTGCCTACGCCGGGATCCTGCGACTGCTCTTCCACTACAACACCGCCGAGCGGCTGTTCCCCTACGTCCTGGTCATCCTGGCCGTGCCGGTCGTCCTGTTCGCCATCCCACGCACCCGCCGGTTCGGCGGCTACATGCTGATCGGCATGGCGCTGACCGCGCTGGTGGTCCTCGGGGTCGCCTCGCTCGTGCTCTACTTCATGGTGCGCTCCCAGGGCTGAGCCCGCCCACGACGATTCGGGCGCCGCTGCCCACGGATGGGATGATCGGGCCCTGATGTCCGACAGCCCCGCCCCCCGACCCGCCGACGCGCCCACGATGCACCCGGCGCCTCCAGGCCGCTGCCGCTGGTGTTCGACGAGCCCAAGGGTCGACGCAAGCCGCCGCGCCACCTGGCCGACCTGACGGCCGACGAGCGCGCCGACCTTGCCGACGAGCTGGGACTGCCCGCGCTTCCGGGCGCGGCAGCTGTCGACCCACTACTTCTCGCGACTGGTCGACGAGCCCGACCAGATGACCGACCTCCCGGCGGACGGGCGCGAGGAGCTGGTCGCGGCGCTCCTGCCTCCGCTGATGACGCCGCTGCGCACGATGGAGGCCGACCGCGGGACCACCCGAAAGACCCTCTGGCGGCTGTTCGACGGCGCCCTGGTCGAGTCGGTGCTGATGCGCTACCCCGGCCGCGTCACCATGTGCGTCTCGAGCCAGGCCGGCTGCGGTATGGCGTGCCCGTTCTGCGCGACCGGTCAGGGCGGCCTGCAGCGCAACATGTCGACCGCCGAGATCGTCGAGCAGGTCGTGGCCGGAGCGCGGGCGCTGGCACGAGGCGAGGTCGCCGGCGGTCCCGGTCGTGTCTCCAACGTCGTCTTCATGGGCATGGGGGAGCCGATGGCCAACTATCGGGCCGTCATGGGCGCCGTACGCCGGCTCACCGACCCCGCCCCCGACGGCCTCGGCATGTCGGCCCGGGGCGTGACGGTCTCGACCGTCGGGCTGGTCCCACGAATCCGGCAGCTCACCGAGGAGGGCATCCCGGTCACCCTCGCCCTGTCCCTCCACGCGCCCGACGACGAGCTGCGCAACGAGCTGGTGCCGATCAACACCCGCTTCTCCGTGGCCGAGAGCGTCGAGGCGGCGTGGGACTACGCGCGGGTGACCCGAGCGCCGGGTCTCGATCGAGTACGCCATGATGCGCGGCATCAACGACCAGGCCTGGCGGGCCGACCTGCTCGGCGACGTCCTCAACGCGTACGGCGACTGGGGCTGGGTGCACGTGAACCTGATCCCGCTCAACCCCACGCCCGGCTCGAAGTGGACCGCGTCGGACCCGGCGGACGAGCGCGAGTTCGTGCGCCGGCTCGAGGCGAAGGGGATCCCCACCACCGTGCGGGACACCCGCGGGCGCGAGATCGACGGCGCCTGCGGCCAGCTGGCCGCCACCGAGGTCTGACCAGCTCTCGGGCACCCTGAGGACGTCATACGGATGGTGCAACCGCTTGCTCCGCCCGTATGACGTCTTGCGATCGATACTTGCGGACAAAGGTCGAGCCGCTGGCGTCTCGGGTCACCAGCGGCTCGAACTACATCAACCATAGGCAACCGTCACGCCGTTCGGAGGTGTTTAGGGAGACCTTAAGCAATACGTCTAGGCCAGGACGGTCAGTCAGGCCAGACGAGCGCGTGTGGCGTCAGCGGGCCTCAGCCCAGGAACGCCGGCGCCTCCACGAGCAGCTCGACGTTGCGGTCCGTGCGCGCACCGCGGCGGTCCTGGTCCCGCTCCTGCCAGTCGTTGGCCGCCAGCTCGCGGGCCAGGGCGGCCAGCCTCATCGGCCCGTCCAGCTGGCCGTCGTACGACAGCGGCGCCCCGTGGTCGACCATCGTGGCGAAGATCGACAGGGTGCCGTCGCGGTTGTCGGCGACCTCGATCAGCCGCGCCTGCT
Source organism: uncultured Actinomycetota bacterium (assembly GCA_963830755.1). Lineage (GTDB taxonomy): Bacteria > Actinomycetota > Actinomycetes > Propionibacteriales > Nocardioidaceae > Nocardioides. The sequence continues at coordinate 251,088 of CAWHNI010000005.1, forward strand.
GGGGCCAGTCGATGTGGGAGGCGGTGTTGATCTCCCAGAAGCCGCCGCCGCCCTCCCGCTGGTGGGCCCAGACGTTGTTGGAGTGGGTGTGCCCGTTGACCCAGGCGATGACGTTGCGGTGCCCGAGCAGCTCGGCGACGACCTCGTCGCCGAGGACGCGCGGCTCCGGGTCGCCCCCGGTGCCGACCAGCGGGTTGGTCCATGGTGCTCGCGGTGTGGTGGCTGCGCGATCACGACCAGCCGCCCGGCGGCGGCCTGCAGCTGCTCCTGGAGCCAGGCGAACTGCGTCTGGTCGAGCGAGCCGTTGGACTCGCCGTTGGGGTTGACGGTGTCGAGGACGATGAAGCGGAGTAGTCCGCGGTCGAAGGTGTAGTAGGCCGTGCCGTCGGCGCGGTTGGTCTCGGTGAAGCCGTGGCCGACCGGAGTGCCGGTGGTGGTGAAGTGCTCCTCGACGACCTCGGCCCGCTGGAGGAGCCGGCGGTCAGGGTCGGGCGTGACCGGCCGGACGTGCGGGGTGGCGGCGAACGCCGCGACGAAGTCGGCGTAGTTGCCGCGGAGCGCGTTGAGCACGTCGGCCTGGCTGACGCCGGTGGGCGGCGAGATCATCTTCAGGGGACCGACCGCGACGGTGTTGAGCTGCATGGTCGACGGGAAGTTGCCCTGTGCGAGGGGGTCGTGGTTGCCCAGGGCGGTGAACCACGGCATGCCGAGCCCGCGGGCCTGGAAGGGACGGCGGGCCGCGTCGAGCAGACCGGGGACCTCGGGGAAGCCGTAGGTGCTGCGCGGCTGGTCGTCCTCCTTGCCCTCCGGGGTGCCGTCGGGGTGCCAGTAGTGGGTGTCGTAGTAGGTCGGGTCGCCGTCCATGACGCCCTCGTAGCGCGTGAGGTCGCCGGAGTCGGCGCGCACCTCCCCGCCGTCGAGGACGCCGATGTTCCAGCGGATCTCGTTGTACTGGGAGTTGTCGGAGTTGTCGCCGGTCTGGACCGCGAACGCGAGCGGCTTCCCGGTGACCGGGCCCGCCCCGATCCGGTTGATCTCCCGGACCATCGCCTCGGCGATCTGGGCCGTGAGCACCTCCTGGGGCCGGTAGGCCGACCCGAAGATCCCCGGCGTCGGGTCGCCGGGCTCGTCCTCGTCGTCGTACCGGTCGAGGTACTCGACGCGCATGGGCGACTGGGCGTCGAGGATGTGGACGTCGCTGAGCTGCGCGAACGCCAGCAGCGGCTTGCGGCGCGCGCCCCGCCCCCGCAGGGCGCGTGCGCCGAGGTCGGTGCGCACCACGTGCGGCTCGCCGTCGGCCCGGACGACCGGCCGGTAGCCTCCCGCGCCCGCCGGCCCCTTCCGGAGCGTCGCGGTGAGGGTGGTCCGGCCGCGCGCGGCGACTCCGGCCACGGCCTCGGCCGCCAGGCCGCCGAGGGCTGCGGCGCCGCCGGCGGCGCCGACGGCTCGGAACAGGTCGCGGCGGGTGAGCTTCATGCGTGGTACAACGAGCGGCCCGCGAGGTTGTCACGCACCCAGCAGGGCGGCCGCCTCCTCGACGGCGTCGACGAGGTGCAGGAGCGGCTCCATGATCCGACCGCGCGCCAGGGCGGTCAGCAGCGGCCAGGCCGGCACCTCGCGGGTCCAGTACGCCGACCCGACCAGCACCATCGGCGCCACCGACGACTCGTCGGCGTAGTAGTTCTCGCAGGCGTCCTGGAAGATCTCCTGCACCGTCCCGCCGGTGCCCGGGCAGGAACACGATGCCGGCGTCGCAGACCTGCAGCAGGATCGCCTCGCGGGGAGCGTTGCGGAAGTACTTCGCGATCGCGGTCGCGAACACGTTCGGCGGCTCGTGGCCGTAGTGCCAGGTCGGGATGCCGAGCGACTCCGCGCCGTCGGGGAAGCGGTCGAGCACCTCGAAGGCGGCGTCAGCCCACGCCCTCACCGAAGGTCGGAACGACGGCACTCCCGCCAGCTGGGCCAGCGGCCTCGTCGAGCGCCTCGACCGGATGCCGGACAGGTAGGCGCCGAGGTTCGCCGCCTCCATCGCCCCGGGCCCGCCACCGGTGGCCACGACGAGGGTCGAGCCGAGGCGCCAGGCCGAGTCGTGCCGCCTCGGCGTACGCCGGCTCGTCGCGGGCCACCGCGTGGCCGCCCATGAGCCCCACCCGGGGCCGCTGGCTGCGGTCCAGCCAGTCGGCGAGCGCGACGTCGATCGCGTGGTCGTGGAGGGTCCGGGCGAGCAGGGCGTCCTGGTCGTGCGTGCTCCTGCGACCAGCCGTAGGCGCGGGCGTCGAGCGAGGCGGGGTAGGCGTCGGCGTCGTAGAGCTCGCGCGGGGAGTAGAGGCACCTCGGTAGGCGTCGACCGGCACGTCGGGGAGCGCCGGGAAGACGATCGCCCCGCGGGCCTCGACGTCGGCCTCGTCCCCGGGCGCGAAGCGGCAGCCCAGGAACGTCGCACCCGCGACATCGCAGCCGCGCAGCTGCGTCGCCGCGGTCGGTGAGGTCGACCGAGGTCACCCGCCAGCCGTTCATCGAGCGCGCCCCGGCCGTGAGCCGGCCGTCGAGCTCCGCCAGTGACTCGACCTCGACGACGCGTCCCCTCGTGTGCCTCACGGAAGGACCCTAGAAGCGCGTGGGCCAGCAGCTCCCCGAACAGGTCGTGCTCGTCGACCTCGAGCCCGCGGGCCCGGAACCACGTGCACACGTTCGTGCAGTCGCGCATCAGGAAGTCCGTCCCGGCCGGGTTGCCGACCAGGTCGACCACCTGCGGCAGGTCGATGATCACGAGGCGCTCGCCCGCCGCGAGGATGTTGTACGGCGACAGGTCGCCGTGGACGATCCCGTGCCGGGCCAGCTCGGCCAGCGCGTCGCGCACCTGGTCGAAGTAGCGACTCCAGCAGGTCGCGGGCGGGCCGGGTCTGGGCCAGCCGCGGGCGCCGACTCGCCGTCGTGGGTGATCCACTCCATCAGCATCTCGGTGCCGTCGATCTGCACGGGGTAGGGGACCGGCAGCCCGAGCGACCAGAGCCGCTTGAGCGACTCCCACTCCGCCCAGGCCCACTGGCCCGCGGCGACCGCCGGCCGTGGGCGGTCTTCTTCGCCAGCGCCCGGTCGTCGCGGCTGTTGCGGGTCCGGCGACCCTCGGTGTAGGCCGCCGAGCGGTGGAAGGTGCGGTGCTCCTCGCTGCGGTAGCGCTTGGCGGCCATCACCACCGCCGCGGCCGTCGTCGGGCACGGCGCGCTCGAGGAGGAAGACGTCGGCCTCCTTGCCGGTCTTGAGGATGCCGAGGTCGGTGTCGATCGCGGCCTGGGAGGTGACGACCCAGTCGGGGCGCGGCTCCGGTCCGCGGCAGAGGGGTTCGACGCTGTGCCACGTGGACCAGCGCTGGTCGGTGTCGTCGGGGTCGTCGTACGCGCGGAAGTCGAAGACGAAGCGAGGGGTCAGAGGTCGAGCTGGTTGAAGTCGTGAGACATCGCGGTGGGTGCTCCGTGTCGGTGAGAGGGGCTGGACTGCGGACAGGCCAAGGACAGTGGTCGTCATGTCACTGCTCCTCTCGGTCGATCGGGCACCCGCGCTCACGGGTCGATCATGATCGTGACGGACCCGGTCGACGCGGCGCAACCGAATTACCGGCGCAGCCGCACCGACAGGCAGGTCACGCAGCCCTCGAGCTTCTCGAACTCGCAGATGTCGACGGCGACCACCCGCAGGCCCGCGCTCCTCGAACAGCGCCCGCGGTCCGCGGTGCGGCGCTGGACATCAGCACCGTCTCGCCGTCGAGCAGGACGACGTGCGAGCCCGGCTCCTCGGGCACCGGCAGGAACGCGGTCCCAGGCCGCCGGGTCGTCGACCAGCGGCTCGAAGCCGACGACCGTGCCGTCGGGCAGGGCGGTGACGGCGGACTTCAGGTGCAGCACCTTGGTCACCGGTACGCCGACCACCTCGGCGCCGAGCGGGGCGAGGAGGGCGGCGAGCTGGTCGAGGCCGGCCTGGTTGGTGCGGCCGCCGAGCCCGACCCAGACCGTGCCGCCGTGCTTGAGGACGTCGCCGCCGTCGAGGGTGCCCGGCGCCTCGATCCGGGCGATCCGGTAGCCGAGGCCGCGCAGGGTCTGCTCGGTCCCGGCCGTCTCCGGCTGGCGCTCGTCGGCGCCGGGCCGGCTGATCACCGCCAGGTCGCCGTAGACCACGACGGTGTCCTCGACGAACACCGCGTCCGGGCAGTCGTCGGCGGCCGGGACCTCGACGATCTCCCAGCCCTCGGCCGCCAGCGCGGCGACGTACCCCTCCCACTGCCGCAGGGCGAGGTCGACGTCGACCGGGGTGCGGTCGAGGTGGGTGAGCAGCCCCTCGGCGAGCCGGGGGCTCGGGCGGCGGACGAGGGCACGCAGCGTCATGTCCGCGATCCTCGTCAGCCGACGCAGCGGCGCGACGAGCCCGCGCGATCAGGCTCGGTCGGCCGGTCAGCCGCTCCTCGCGCGTCGGCGAGCGGTCATCGCGCGCAGCCCGGCGTTGACGCCCAGCCAGCGCAGCGGCTCGGGCTCCCAGCGCGGGGACTGGTGGCCGACCCAGGGCAGCCGGACGAGCTCGGTGTCGCGGCCCAGGACGAGGTCGCGCAGCGTGCGGCCGGCGAGGTTCGTCGTGCTGACCCCGTCGCCGACGTAGCCGCCCGCCCAGCCGAGCCCGGTGCTCGCGGTCCAGCCCGACCGAGGCGCACCAGTCGCGCGGCGACGCCCGAGCGCGCCGCCCCAGGCGTGGGTGATCGCGGGTGCCGCGCGAGCACCGGGAACAGGTCGACCAGCGTCGCGCGCAGCCTGGCGAAGACCCGCTCGTCGCGGTCGAAGCCCGGGCCGGATCCGGGAGCCGAAGTGGTACGGCGCGCCGCGGCCGCCGAAGACGAGCCGGTCGTCGGCGGTGCGCTGCCCGTAGATGATCAGGTGCCGGTGGTCGGTGAAGGTCTCGCGCCGGCGCAGCCCGATCTCGTCCCAGACGTCGCGGTCGGCAGCGGCTCGGTGGCGATGACCAGCGAGTAGACCGGCACCAGCTCGCGCCGCTGCGCCGGGCAGGCCGGCGGTGTAGCCCTCGGTCGCGCGGACCACCGTGCCGGCCCGGACCGTGCCGCGCGTCGGTGCGTGACCAGCCGGCCGGGCTCGATCGCCAGCGCCGGCGTGTGCTCGTGGAGCCGCACCCCGCGCCGGTCGACGCGCGTCGGCCAGCCCGCGGACCAGCCGCAGCGGGGTGGATCGCCGCGCAGTCCGGGGTGTACGTCGCCCCGCGGACGTCGGTGGCCGCGCAGCACGCTCGCGGGCGGCCGCCGGCGTCGAGCAGCCGGAGCTCGTCCTCGCCGCGCCCCCACGGCCGGGCGTCGTCGACCTCGGCCCGGGCCCGGGCCAGCTGGGCGCGGTTGCGGGCCAGCGACGATCGTGCCGCCCTTGGCGAAGTGGGCGTCGATGCCCTCGGCGGCGCGCACCCGGCCGACCTCGTCGACGCGTCGCCGCGCATGGCGCGCGTGCTGGGCCAGCGCGCCGTCGCGGTCGCCGAGCGCCGGCCAGGCGTCGCAGCGAGGCCGGGAACAGCGCCGAGCACCAGCCGCCGTTGCGTCCGGAGGCGCCGAAGCCCGCGACCTCGGCCTCGAGCACCGCGATCCGCAGCGTCGGGTCGGCCTCGGCGAGGTAGTAGGCGGTCCAGAGCCCGGTGAACCCGGCGCCGACGATGGCGACGTCGACGTCGAGGTCGCCGTCCAGCGGCGGCCGCGGGGTCCGGCGGTCGGCGCGGTCGTCGTGCCCAGAGCGGACCGGCGTCGGCTCAGCGCACGCCCCACGAGTAGGTCTGCTTGCGCAGCCGGAGGTACATGAACGTCTCGGTGCGAGCGACGCCCTCGATGGTGCGGATCTTGCCGCGAGATCAGCTCGCAGCAGGTGCTCGTCGCTCTCGCAGACCACCTCGGCGAGCAGGTCGTAGCTGCCGGCGGTGATCACGACGTAGTCGACCTCCGTCGAGCTCGGCGAGCGCGTCGGCGACCGGTTCGAGCGCGCCGGTGACCCGGATGCCGACCATCGCCTGGCGGGCGAAGCCGAGCTCGAGCGGGTCGGTGACGGCGACGACCTGCATCACGCCGCTGTCGATCAGCCGCTGCACCCGCTGGCGGACCGCGGCCTCGGACAGGCCGACGACCTTGCCGATGGCGGCGTAGGAGCGGCGGCCGTCCTGCTGCAGCTGCTCGATGATCGCCTTGGAGACGTCGTCGAGGCGAGGCGCCGCTGCGCTCGTGCTTCCTGGTCATGGCGGGCATGCTGTCAGCAGCGCGGACGCGGCGCCAACACGGTGCTGTGCAATCACCGAATTCGTTGCAAGCATGGTGTCGACGCCGACGGATTCCCTTGTCCGGACGGCGCTCTGCATGACACGATCCGAACGGCACACCGAGGTGACGGCATGCCGCAGGACGGACTGCGTCGGACGACGTCGGCGACTGGCGCCGACCCGGATGGCGGCTCGAGGCGCCAGCGCTGCGCGGGCGTCGGACGCCGGTCGCTTCCTCCGCGGCGCGGCGCTGTCCGCGCTGGCGCTCGGCGTGCCCGGCCTGCTCGCGGCCTGCGGCACCGAGGGCGCGCAGGTCGAGGCAGGGCGAGTGCGCGAGCACCGACCTCAGCGACGAGGAGAAGACGATCGTCTTCTCCAACTGGATCGGCTACGTCGACCCGGTCAAGGCGCAAGGACACCTCGACCCTGGAGAAGTTCCAGCAGGAGACCGGCATCACCGTCGACTACAAGAACGGCGACGTCAACGACAACGAGACGTTCTTCGCCAAGGTCTCGCCGCAGCTGCAGGACTGCAAGTCGACGGGCCGCGACGTCTTCGTGGTGACCGACTGGATGGCCGCCCGGATGATCGAGCTGGGCTGGATCCAGAAGCTCGACCACGCCAACATGCCGAACGTCGACGCCAACCTGATCGACTTCCTGAAGTCGCCCGACTGGGACCCCAACCGCGACTACAGCGTGCCGTGGCAGAGCGGCATGACCGGCATCTGCTACAACTCCGAGCTCACCGACCCGGTGACGCAGCTTCGAGGAGCTGCTCACCCGCCCCGACCTCAAGGGCAAGGTCGAGCTGCTCACCGAGATGCGCGACACGATGCTCTTCCTGCTGCTCATGGAGGGCAGCGACCCCGCGGACTTCACCGACGACGAGTTCACCGCCGCGATCGAGCGCGCTGCAGGGCTACGTCGACAGCGGCCAGGTCCGCCGCTTCACCGGCAACGACTACGTCGACGACATGAAGTCCGGCGACATCGTGGCCTGCGAGGCCTGGAGCGGCGACGTGATCAACCTGCTCGGCGGCGGGAAGTACAAGTGGGTGCCAGCCGGAGGAGGGCTTCGCCATCTGGACCGACAACATGCTGGTGCCCAACAAGGCGGACGCACAAGGCGAACGTCGAGACGATGATGAACTTCTACTACGACCCGGTGAACGCGGCGCAGCTGTCGGCCTGGAACTACTACTTCTGCCCGGTCGCACGGCGCCCAGGAGGAGATCGCCCAGTTCGACAAGTCGGCCGTCGAACAGCGAGTTCATCTTCCTCGACGACGCGACGCTCGAGACCGGCTACCAGTTCATGTCGCTGAGCGACGACGCAGGAGCAGGACTACCAGCGCCAGTTCAACGAGGTGATGAGTGGCTGACAGCCGGGCGCGGGACCTCCGGCTGGAGGGCGTGACCAAGCGCTTCGGCGACTTCGTCGCCGTCGACGACCTCGACCCTCACGGTGCCCGCAGGGCTCGTTCTTCGCCCTGCTCGGCCCGTCCGGGTGCGGCAAGACCACGACGCTGCGGATGGTCGCCGGCCTCGAGGACCCGACCGCGGGGCGGGTGCTCATCGGCGACGACGACATCACCGGTCTGCGGCCCTACAAGCGGCCGGTCAACACCGTCTTCCAGTCCTACGCGCTGTTCCCGCACCTGACGATCTTCGAGAACGTCGCCTTCGGGCTGCGGCGTCGCGGGGTCAAGGACTACCGGCAGAAGACCGACGGACATGCTCGAGCTGGTCCAGCTCGAGCAGTACGCCGACCGCAAGCCCGCCCAGCTCTCCGGCGGCCAGCAGCAGCGGGTCGCGCTGGGCCGCGCGCTGATCAACGAGCCGGGCGTGCTGCTGCTCGACGAGCCGCTGGGCGCGCTGGACCTCAAGCTGCGGCGCCAGATGCAGATCGAGCTCAAGCGGATCCAGACCGAGATCGGCATCACGTTCGTGCACGTCACCCACGACCAGGAGGAGGCCATGACCATGGCCGACACCATCGCGGTGATGAACCACGGCGTGATCGAGCAGATGGGCGCGCCCGGCGAGCTCTACGAGAACCCGCGGACGACGTTCGTGGCGAACTTCCTCGGCCAGTCGAACCTGATCATGGCCGACGTGGTCGACACCGTCCGGCGACGACGGTCGTGGTCGACTGCCACGGCCAGAAGGTCGGCGTCGACGAGCGCCGCTCGCCACGCCGACGGGCGGACGCGCGCTGGCTCGGCGTCCGGCCGGAGAAGATCTTCGCCAGCGCAGCCGGCTCGGAGGACCACGCAGCGGCGACAACGTCCTCACCGGCGGCCGGGTCACCGACGTCAGCTTCGTCGGCGTCAGCACCCAGTACCTCGTCGCGATGCCGTGGGGCCAGGAGCTCATGGTGTTCGAGCAGAACACCGGCCAGCGGCGCGCCGCTCGCGCAACGGCGACGAGGTCGACCTCGCCTGGTCCGCGGCCCACGCGTTCCTGCTCGACGCCGACCAGGACGCGCACGGCCGGGCATGATCACGCCGGAGGACGCCGAGTGACGACGCCGCCGATCGCCGACCCGACCGGCCCCGGTCGTCGACGGCGAGACCAGCGCGGCGCCGCGGCTGGGGCTGGCTGCTGCTGGTCCCGGGCATGCTGTGGCTGGCGGTCTTCTTCCTCTTCCCGACGGTCCAGCTGTTCTTCACCTCGCTCTACGACCCGAGCGGGTCGTACGAGCAGGGCTACGCGATGACCTGGCACTTCGCCAACTACGTCGACGCGATCCGGGACAACTGGAACCTCTTCGTCCGTTCCTTCGCTGTACGCCGGCATCGCGACCGTCATCTGCCTCGCTGCTCGGCTACCCGCTGGCCTACGCGATCGCGTTCAAGGCCGGGCGCTGGAAGAACGTCATGCTGGTGCTGGTCATCGCGCCGTTCTTCACCAGCTTCCTGCTGCGCACCCTGGCGTGGCGCACGATCCTCGTCCGACCAGGGCCCGGTGACGAGCTTCCTCCAGACGATCGCGCGTCCTGCCCGACGACGGCCGGCTGCTGGCCACGCCGGTCGCCGTGATCGCCGGCCTGACCTACAACTTCATGCCGTTCATGACGCTGCCGATCTACGCCTCGCTGGACAAGGTCGACTACCGGCTCGATCGAGGCGGCCGGCGACCTCTACGCCAGCCCGTTCACCGGCTTCCGGAAGGTGACCTTCCCGCTGTCGATGCCCGGCGTGGTGTCGGGGACGCTGCTCACGTTCATCCCGGCCTGCGGCGACTACATCAACGCCGAGCTGCTCGGCACGCCCAAGCAGTACATGGTCGGCAACCGGATCCAGTCGGCGTTCCTGACCGAGCACAACTACCCGCTGGCCGCGAGCCTGTCGCTGATCCTGATGGTGGTGGTCGTGCTGATGGTCGTCGTCTACGTCCGGCGCGCCGGCACCGAGGACCTGCTGTGATCGCCACCGTCGCGACCGTGACCGGCGACCCCGGAGACCGCGGCGCCGCCGCCGACGGCGCCCGACGGTCCGTCGGCCGCTGGCTCGCCGACCACCTGGTGCTGGTCGTCGGGATCCTGGTGCTGCTCTACATGTTCGTGCCGATCGGCTACATCTTCGCGCTGTCGTTCAACCAGCCGTCCGGCCGGTCGGCGACGGCGCAGTTCGAGTCGCTTCACCTGGAACAACTGGACGACGCATCTGCGAGCCCGACGGGCTGTGCGAGTCGCTCCGGCTCAGCATCGCGGTCGGCCTGACGGCGACCGTCCTCGCCACGGTGCTCGGCACGCTGATGGCGTTCGCGCTGGTCCGCCACTCGTTCCGCGGGCCGGTCGACGTCCAACCTGGTGATCTTCCTGCCGATGGCCACGCCCGAGGTCGTGATGGGCTCCTCGCTGCTCGCGATGTTCGTCTCGGTCGGGCTTCGACGGCGCTGCTCGGCTTCACCACGATCGTGATCGCCCACGTGATGTTCTGCCTGTCCTTCGTCGTCGTCACGGTCAAGGCGCGGCTGTCCGGCATGGACGCCCGCCTCGAGCAGGCGGCGATGGACCTCTACGCCAACGAGTGGCAGACCTTCCGGCTGGTCACGCTGCCGCTGGCGATGCCGGGCATCGTCGCGGCCGCGCATGCTGGCGTTCTCGCTGTCCTTCGACGACTTCATCGTCACGAACTTCACCGCCGGCCAGTCCGTGACGTTCCCGCTGTACGTCTACGGCAGCAAGCTCAAGGAGTTCCCGCCGCAGCTGTTCGTGGTCGGCACGATGATGTTCCTCGTCTCGTTCCTGTTCGTGATCGTCGGCGAGCTCTGGCGGCGGACGCCGAGCGGCGGCTGACGCCGATGACTGCCGACGATCGCGCACTGGCGCGGCGGCGAGCGCGTGGCCGGGTCGGCGACGAGCGGTACGGCGACGTCCACGACCCCGCCACCGGACGGGTCGCCGGGCAGGTCGCGCTTCGCCTCCGGCGAGGACGTCGACGCCGTGGTCGCCGACGCTGTCGGCGGCCGGCCGGGCGTGGGCCGCGACGTCGCTCGACCCGGCGTACGTCGGTGATGTTCGCCTTCCGCGAGGCTGCTCGTCGCGCCGCCGGGAGGAGGTCGCCGCCGCGATCACCGCCGAGCACGGCAAGGTGCTCGACGACGCGCTCGGGGAGGTGCAGCGCGGCCTCGAGGTGGCCGAGTTCGCCTGCGGTGCGCCGCACCTGCTCAAGGGTTCCTTCAGCGACGGGGTCTCCGGCGGTGTCGACGTCTACTCGCTGCGGCAGCCGCTCGGCGTCGTGGCCGTGATCTCGCCGTTCAACTTCCCGGCCATGGTGCCGCTGTGGTTCGTGCCGATCGCCATCGCCTGCGGCAACGCCGTGGTGCTCAAGCCGTCGCGAGAAGGACCCGTCGGCGTCGCTGCTGATCGGCGAGATGCTGGGCCGAGGCGGGGCTGCCGGCCGGTGTCTTCAACGTCGTCCAGGGCGACAAGGTCGCCGTCGACGCGCTGCTCGAGCACCCGCGACGTCGCGGCCGTGTCTCGTTCGTCGGCTCCACGCCGGTCGCGCGCTACGTCTACGAGACCGGCACCCGGCACGGCAAGCGGGTGCAGGCGCTCGGCGGCGCCAAGAACCACATGGTGGTGCTGCCCGACGCCGACCTCGAGGCGGCCGCCGACGCCGCGGTGTAGCGCGGGCTTCGGCTCGGCGGGGGAGCGGTGCATGGCGATCTCGGTCGTGGTCGCGGTCGACCCCGTCGCCGACGCAGCTGGTGCCGCCGATCGCGTCCCGGATGGACGGCCTGACGCACCGGCGACGGCCGCGCGGGCTGCGACATGGGCCCGCTGGTGACCGGCGCCCACCGCGACAAGGTGCGCCGCCTACCTCGACGCCGGCGTCGCGGAGGGCGCCGAGCTGGTCGTCGACGGCCGCGACGGTCGAGCCCGAAGGGCGACGGCCGACGGCTTCTGGCTGGGGCCCACCCTGTTCGACCGGGTCCGGCCCGGCATGTCGGTCTACGACGACGAGATCTTCGGTCCGGTGCTGTCGGTGGTGCGGGTGGCGTCGTACGACGAGGCGCTGGCGCTGGTCAACGACAACGCCCTACGGCAACGGCACCGCGATCTTCACCGGCCGACGGCGGCGCCGCCCGCCGCTTCCAGCGCGAGGTCGAGGTCGGGCATGATCGGCGTCAACGTGCCGATCCCGGTGCCGATGGCCTACTACTCGTTCGGCGGCTGGAAGGCCTCGCTCTTCGGCGACACCCACGCGCACGGCATCGAAGGGCATCCACTTCTTCACCCGCGGCAAGGTCGTCACCTCGCGCTGGCCCGACCCGGCGACCCGGCACGGGGTCGACCTCGGGTTCCCCCAGCACTCCTGAGCGGAGCGGCGGCGACGGTCTCTAGACCCGTTCGAGGTGTTCCCGCAGGATGGGAGTGTCCGCGGCAGTGCCGAACAGCAGGGGGACCGCCATGGGAATCGCCGTCGGCAGTGTTCTGATCGTGTTCGGACTGACCTTCCTGCTGGGAGTGATCGAGCACTTCTTCCCGGATGTCAGCGGGAACCTCATCGATACATCCGCGTTCGGCTGGGTCTGCGTCATTGGCGGCAGCCTGATCATCGTGCTGGGGCTGCCGGTCGTGACCTCCGCCCCGACCGTCGTGTGCTGGAACGGCCAGGATGGCGCGAACCGTGCCGCGTGCGGCGCACCCGCGGGCGTCGAAGGACTGCAGACCGTCTTCCCGTCCATGCGGAGTTGCCGCCAGGCATCCACCCGGGGCAGGGGTGGCAGGGAAGGCCGAGATCTACGTGTGCAACTACGACGGATTCCTGATCCGGTACACACGCTGGGACCAAGGCTACGACCGCTACGGCTACCTCAACTCCACCAACCAGGTCCGTGGTGTCCGGTGGAGGCGGCAACGAGTTGGCCGGACGGCAGTGGACGTCCTTTGAGGACAGCCCGAGCGAAGACGAGCCCTACCAGTGGTCTGCCACCTACCGGGACCACCCCTACTCGCCTCAGCGTCGAAGCCATCTCGCCCGCGGCTCGCCAACGCGGCCTCGCCCAGGTCGAGGTCGCCACCGAGCCACATCGGGCTCCGGTGAAGGGCGAGCGGAACGCACTGCAACCGCAGAGCAGTGCCGCTGGCGACGGTCGCCATCGCTGCGCGGGTCAGCGGAACCAGGCGAGCGCAGGGGCTCAGAGCAGCGTGCCGGCCTTGTCGAGCACGACGCGCAGGATCTGCTCGATCTCGTCGAAGTGCTCCTGGTCGCAGATCAGCGGCGGCGCGAGCTGGACGACCGGGTCGCCCCGGTCGTCGGCGCGGCAGTAGAGGCCCTCGTCGTAGAGCGCCTTGGACAGGAAGCCGCGCAGCAGCCGCTCGGCACTCCTCGTCGTTGAAGGTCTCCTTGGTCGCCTTGTCCTTGACCAGCTCGATCCCGTAGAAGTAGCCCGTCGCCGCGGACGTCGCCGACGATCGGCAGGTCTGAGCCGCTCGAGGGTGGCGCGGAAGGCGCCCTCGTTGTCGCGGACGTGCTCGAGGACCTGCTCTCGTTCTCGAAGATGTCGAGGTTCGCCAGCGCCGACCGCGGTCGAGACCGGGTGGCCGCCGAAGGTGTAGCCGTGGGCGAACGATCGTGCCCGGCTCGAGGAACGGCTCCATCAGCCGGTCGGTGGCGATCATCGCGCCGAGCGGCGCGTAGCCGGAGGTGATGCCCTTGGCGCAGGTGATCATGTCGGGCTGGTAGCCGTAGCGCTCGGCGCCGAACATGTGGCCGAGCCGGCCGAACGCGCAGATCACCTCGTCGGAGACCAGCAGCACGTCGTACTCGTCGCAGATCTCGCGGACCCGCTGGAAGTAGCCGGGCGGGGGCGGGAAGCAGCCGCCGGCGTTCTGCACCGGCTCGAGGAAGACCGCGGCGACCGTGTCGGGGCCCTCGTTCTCGATCGCGACCGCGATCTGGTCGGCGGCCCAGCGGCCGAACGCCTCGAGGTCGTCGCTCGCGCCGTGCTCGGGGCGCGGTAGAAGTTGGTGTTCGGCACCCGGAAGGTCGAGGGCACCAGCGGCTCGAACTGCTGCTTGAGCGGCGGCAGGCCGGTGATCGACAGCGCGCCCTGGGTGGTGCCGTGGTAGGCGATCGCCCGGCTGATCACCTTGTGCTTCATCGGCTTGCCGGTGAGCTTGAAGTAGTTCTTGGCGAGCTTCCACGCGGTCTCGACGGCCTCGCCGCCGCCGCTGGTGAAGAAGACCCGGTTGAGGTCGCCGGGCGCGTAGTTCGCGACCCGCTCGGCCAGCTCGATCGCCTTCGGGTGCGCGTAGGACCACAGCGGCATGAAGGCCAGCTCCCTGCGCCTGCTTCGCGGCGGCGTCGGCGAGCTCGGTGCGGCCGTGGCCCGAGCTGGCTGACGAAGAGGCCGGCGAGCCCGTCGAGGTAGCGCTTGCCCTTGGCGTCCCAGATGTAGGGCGCCCTCGCCGCGCACGATCACCGGCACGTCGGCGTGGTCGTAGGTCGAGTGCCGGGTGAAGTGCATCCAGAGGTGGTCGTTGGCGGCCTGCTGGAGGTGGTCGTAGTCGAACTGCGTCATGGCGCCCATCGTGCTCGGTCGACGTCGGCCGAATGCAAGTGAATCCGTCGCGATTCGGCCGAATGATGTCGCGGATTCCGTCGTGCATCGGCCGTGCTCGGCTGTGCACCTGATAGGAATCTGCGCATGACGCCGCGTGCTGTTCCGCGACGGCTCCGCTCTTCGACGGGCACCGGCACCGTCGGCCCGGCGCGCGGTGGTCGTCGAGCGACGGCCGGGTCGTCGCGGTCGGCGCCGGGGCCGACCTCGGACCGAGCCGGCCCGGCGCCGAGGTGGTCGACCTCGCGGGCGGGCTGCTCGCGCCCGGGCTTCGTCGACGCCCACGTGCACCCGTCCAGGGCGGCCTCGAGCGGATCCGCTGCGACCTGTCCGAGGCGCGAGACGCCGCGAGGACTACCTCGCCACCATCGCGCGAGTACGCCGCCGCGCACCCGGACGCTGCCGTGGATCCTCGGCGGCGGCTGGGCGATGCCGGCCTTCCCGGGCGGCACGCCGACGGCCGCCGACCTCGACGCGGTGGTGCCCGACCGGCCGGTCTTCCTGCCCAACCGCGACCACCACGGCGCCTGGGTCAACAGCCGGGCGCTGGAGCTCGCCGGGGTCGACGCGCGACACCCCGGACCCGGCCGCACGGCCGGATCGAGCGCGACGCCGACGGCCGCCCGACCGGCACGCTGCACGAGGGCGCGATGGCGCTGGTCGCGCGGCACGCTGCCGCGCCGACGACCGGCGAGGACTACTACGCGGCGCTGCTGGCCGGCCAGGCGCTACCTCCACTCGCTCGGCGTCACCGGCTGGCAGGACGCGATCGTCGGCGCCTACGCCGGCATGGACGACCCGGCGCCGACGTACCTGCGAGGCCGCCGCGCAACGGCGACCTGACGCGCCGCACGTCGTCGGCGCGCTGTGGTGGGAGCGGCGAGCTCGGCGAGGAGCAGGTGGCGGACCTGGTCGAGCGGCGGGAGGCTACACCAGCGGGCGGTTCCGGGCCACGAGCGTCAAGATCATGCAGGACGGCGTCGCCGAGAACTTCACCGCCGCCATGTCCACGCCCTACCTCGACCGCTGCGGCCACCCGACCGACAACGCGGGGCCACTCCTTCGTCGACCCCGGCGCGCTCCGGCGACGCGGTGGCCGCGCGCTCGACGCCGAGGGCTTCCAGGTGCACGTGCACGCGATCGGCGACCGCGCGCGTCCGCGAGGCGCTCGACGCGTTCGACGGGCACCGACCCGGCCGCGACCTGCGCCACCACATCGCCCACCTGCAGCTGGTCCACCCCGACGACGTCGCCGCGCTTCGCCGCGCTCGGGGTCGCCGCCAACATCCAGGCGCTGTGGGCCTGCCTCGACGACCAGATGGTCGACCTGACCCTGCCGTTCCTCGGGCGAGGAGCGGGCGCAGCTGGCAGTACCCGTTCGGCGCCCTCCACCGCGCCGGGCGCCCGGCTGGTCGCGGGCAGCGACTGGCCGGTCTCCACGCCCGACCCGCTCGCCGCGATCCACACGGCCGTCAACCGGACGACGTACGGCGAGGACGGGCCGGGCCGGGCAGCGAACCGTTCCTGCCCGAGCAGGCGACTCGACCTGGCGACCGCGTTCGCGGCGTACACCTCGGGCTCGGCGTGGGTGAACCACCGCGACGACGCCGGGCGTGCTGCCGCCGGGCGCCGTCGCCGACCTGGTGGTGCTCGACCGGGACCCGTTCGCCGGGCCCGCCGGACGAGATCGGCGCCGACCCGGGTGGTGTCGACGTGGGTCGACGGAGTGCCGGTCTTCGAAGCCTGACGCAGCCTTCGACGACGAAATCCGTCGCTCCAGACGAGGTCCGGCCTACAGATTCCGCTACCGGCGTCGCTAGGCTCGCCTCACCTCGAGTCGACCCCGGAGGGCAGCGGCATGGCTGACAAGACGTTCCAGCAACGTCATCAACGGCGAGCTGGTCGACTCGGCGTCGGGCGAGACCTACGACGTGATCGACCCGACCACCGGCGAGGTCTACGCGACCGGCGCCGATGTCCGGCGCCGAGGACGTCGACCGCGCCTACGCCGCCGCGGACCGAGGCCTTCGAGGCCTGGGGCGAGACCACCCCGCCAGGACCGCGCCGCGCGCGCTGCTCAAGATCGCCGACGCGATCGAGGCGCGGGTCGAGGAGATCAACGCCGTGGAGTCCAAGGACACCGGCAAGCCGCTCGGGCTGACGATGTCGGAGGAGATGCCCTACGCCTCGACCACTTCCGCTTCTTCGCCGGCGCCGCCCGGGTGCTCGAGGGCAAGTCGGCCGGCGAGTACATGGCCGACCACACCTCGTTCGTCCGCCGCGAGCCGATCGGCGTGGTCGGCCAGGTGACGCCGTGGAACTACCCGCTGATGATGATGATCTGGAAGATCGCCCCCGCCCTGGCCGCCGGCAACACGATCGTGCTCAAGCCGTCCGACACCACGCCCGCGTCATCGACGCTGCTCGCCGAGATCGCGCAGGAGTTCCTGCCGCCGGGCGTGCTCAACGTCGTCTGCGGCGACCGCGACACCGGCCGCGCGCTGGTCGAGCACCCGACCCCGCAGATGGTCGCGATCACCGGCTCGGTCCGCGCCGGCATGGAGGTCGCCGGCTCGGCCGCAGCCGACCTCAAGCGGGTCCACCTCGAGCTCGGCGGCAAGGCGCCGGTGATCGTCTTCGACGACGCCGACGTCGAGTGCCGCCGCGCGGCGATCGCCGAGGCGGGCTACTTCAACGCCGGCCAGGACTGCACCGCGGCCACCCGCGTGCTCGCCGGGCCGGGCGTCCACGACGACTTCGTCGCCGCCCTGACCGAAGCAGGCCAAGGGCATCCAGACCGGCATGCCCGACGACGAGGACGTGCTCTACGGCCCGCTCAACAACGCCAACCAGCTCGACCGCGTCACCGGCATGGTCGACCGGCTGCCCGACCACGCCAACCTCGAGACCGGCGGCAGGCGTCAGGGCGAGACGGGCTACTTCTACGAGCCCACCGTCGCTGTCGGGCCTCCAGCAGGACGACGAGCAGATCCAGGACGAGATCTTCGGCCCGGTGATCACCGTGCAGCAGTTCAGCGACGAGGCCGAGGCGCTGGCCTGGGCGAACGGCGTGAAGTACGGCCTGGCCTCCAGCGTGTGGACCAGGGACCACGGCCGCGCGATGCGGATGGCGAAGAAGCTCGACTTCGGCTGCGTGTGGATCAACACCCACATCCCGTTCGTCTCCGAGATGCCGCACGGCGGCTTCAAGCACTCCGGCTACGGCAAGGACCTGTCGATGTACGGCCTCGAGGACTACACGCGCATCAAGCACGTCATGTCCTACATCGGCGAGTGACTGCATGAGGATCCTGCTCGTCGGCGCCGGCGGCGTCGGCGGGGCCTTCACCGCCATCGCGGCCCGGCGCGACTTCTTCGAGACGATCGTGGTCGCCGACTACGACCCGGCCCGGGCCGAGAAGGCCGCGGCCACCGACGACCGGTACGTCGCCGCGCAGGTCGACGCCTCCGACGCCGCGTCGGTGTCGGCGCTGTGCCGCGAGCACCGGATCACCCACGTGATGAACGCCGTCGACCCGGTGTTCAACATGCCGATCTTCGAGGGCGCGTTCGCGGCCGGCGCCGACTACCTCGACATGGCGATGTCGCTGTCGAAGCCGCACCCGGACGCGCCGTACGAGAAGACCGGCGTGAAGCTCGGCGACGAGCAGTTCGCCGCAGGCCGACCAGTGGGAGAGCGGCCGGCCGGCTCGCGCTGGTCGGGATCGGCGTCGAGCCCGGGCTCTCCGACGTGTTCGCGCGGTACGCCGCCGACCACCTCTTCTCCGAGATCGACGAGCTCGGCACCCGCGACGGCGCCAACCTCGTGGTGACCGACGACGACGGCAACGAGATCTTCGCGCCGTCGTTCTCGATGTGGACCACGATCGAGGAGTGCCTCAACCCGCCGGTGATCTGGCAGGACGGCGACTGGCTCACCACTCCGCCGTTCAGCGAGCCCGAGGTCTTCGACTTCCCCGAGGGCATCGGCCCGGTCGAGTGCGTCAACGTCGAGCACGAGGAGGTGCTCCTGATGCCGCGCTGGGTCGACTGCAAGCGGGCGACGTTCAAGTACGGCCTCGGCGACGAGTTCATCACCATCCTCAAGGTGCTGCACACGCTCGGCCTCGACCGCACCGAGAAGGTCCGGGTCAAGGGCGTCGAGGTGTCGCCGCGCGACGTCGTCGCCGCCGTGCTGCCCGACCCGGCGACGGTCGGCCCGCGGATGACGGGCAAGACCTGCGCCGGCCTGTGGGTCACCGGCAAGGGCAAGGACGGCCGAGCCGATCGGTCGACGTACCTCTACCACGTGGTCGACAACGAGTGGACGATGCGGGAGTACGGCCACCAGTGCGTGGTCTGGCAGACCGCGATCAACCCGGTCATCGCCCTCGAGCTGCTCGCGAACGGCACCTGGTCGGGGCCGGCGTGCTCGGGCCCGGAGGCGTTCGACGCCGTGCCGTTCCTCGACCTGCTGACCGAGTACGGCAGCCCCTGGGGCCAGCGCGACGACCAGCTCTGACCGGGTCCTGTGAGAATGGAGCCGTGAGGCGACGAGACGTGGTGGTGCTGGGCTCGACCGGGTCCATCGGCACCCAGGCGCTCGACCTGGTGCGCGCCAACCCGGACCGGTTCCGGGTCGTCGCCCTGACCGCCGGTGGCTCGAACGAGGAGTTGTTCGCCCGGCAGGTCGCCGAGTTCGGGCCGGACTTCCACGGGCTCGGCGAGGAGGCGTCGACCGAGGCCGCGGCCCGCGAGTGCGACGTCGTGCTCAACGGGATCACCGGCGCCGTCGGGCTGGGTCCGACGCTGGCGGCCCTCGACGCCGGCAACACCCTCGCCCTGGCCAACAAGGAGAGCCTGATCATCGGCGGCCCCGTGGTCACCGACCGCGCGAAGCCCGGACAGATCGTGCCCGTCGACTCCGAGCACTCCGCGCTCGCCCAGTGCCTGCGCGGCGGCCGCCGCGAGGAGGTACGACGGCTCGTGCTCACCGCGAGCGGCGGGCCGTTCCGCGGCCGGACCCGCGAGCAGCTCGGCCAGGTGACGGTCGACGAGGCGCTGGCCCACCCCACCTGGGACATGGGCCCGCTGGTCACCATCAACTCGGCCACGCTGGTCAACAAGGGGCTCGAGGTGATCGAGGCACACCTGCTCTTCGACATCCCCTTCGACCGGATCGAGGTCGTGGTCCACCCGACCTCGGTGGTCCACTCGATGGTGGAGTTCGTCGACGGGTCCACGCTGGTCCAGGCGAGCCCGCCGACCATGCTGATCCCGATCGCCCTCGGCCTCGGCTGGCCCGACCGGGTGCCCGACGCCGCGCCGGGCGTCGACTGGACCACGCGCGAGACCTGGGAGTTCCTCCCGCTGGACGACGAGGCGTTCCCGGCCGTCGAGCTGGCCCGGAAGGCGGGGGAGATGGGCGGGACGGCTCCGGCCGTCTACAACGCGGCCAACGAGGCGTGCGTGTCCCGCTTCCGTGACGGAAGGCTGCGATTCGTCGACATCGTCCCCACGGTGGCCGCGGTGGTCGGGGAGCACGACGTACCCTCGAAGGAGAAGCTCACCGTCGACGACGTGCTCGCCGCCGACGCGTGGGCCCGCCGTCGCGCAACCGAACTCGTCGAAGGGACCGCATGACCGCCCTGTTCTACCTGCTCGGCGTGGTGATCTTCGTGGTCGCCATCCTGGCCTCGATCGGCCTGCACGAGCTCGGCCACATGATCCCGGCCAAGAAGTTCGGCGGGAAGGTCACCCAGTACTTCATCGGCTTCGGGCCGACGGTCTGGAGCACGCAGCGCGGCGAGACCGAGTACGGCATCAAGGCGATCCCGCTCGGCGGTTACGTCAAGATCGTGGGCATGCTGCCGCCCGGCGCGGAGGAGCTCGACGAGGACCGCGAGCACCCGGTCTACGACGAGCAGGGTCGTCGCGTCGTACGCCTGCGGAAGTCCAACACCGGCATGTTCACCCAGCTGGTCTCCGACGCCCGGGCCGCGGAGTGGGAGCACATCCGCCCGGAGGACTCCGACCGGCTCTTCTACAAGATGGCGTGGTGGAAGAAGGTCATCGTGATGGCCGGCGGGCCCACGGTCAACATCCTGATCGCGTTCTTCATCTTCGCGGGCGTCTTCGCCACCTACGGCAACCCCGGCGACATCCAGCCGGACGCTGGCCAGCCGGTCATCTCGACCGTGTCGAAGTGCGTGATCCCCTACGTCGACCAGCGGACCGACTGCCGGAGCACCGATCCTGAGAGCCCGGCTGCCGAGGCAGGACTGCTGCCCGGTGACAGGGTCGTGGAGTTCAACGGCACGCCGGTCACCGACTGGTACCAGCTGCGCACGCTGATCCGGAGCAACGACAACGGCGACGCGGTGATCGTCTTCGTGCGCGACGGCGAGCAGATGACCGGGACCACCAACACCACCGTCGAGGCCCGCCCGACCTCCTTGACCGACGAGACCTTGCGCCAGGTGGGCTTCCTCGGCGTCACGCCCACCCAGCACTTCGTGACCGGCGGGCTCTTCTAC
This sequence comes from uncultured Actinomycetota bacterium, assembly GCA_963830755.1. Lineage (GTDB taxonomy): Bacteria > Actinomycetota > Actinomycetes > Propionibacteriales > Nocardioidaceae > Nocardioides. The sequence continues at coordinate 271,987 of CAWHNI010000005.1, forward strand.
ACGCTGGGCCAGATGGGGACGATGACCGTCGACACCGTCAAGGCGCTCGGCACCCTCCCGGTGAAGGTCTGGGGGGTTGCCAAGGCGATCGTCGGCGTCGAGGAGCGCGACCCCGACAGCCCGGTCAGCATCGTCGGCGGCGGTCGGCTCGCCGGGGAGACGGTGTCGCACCAGACGTTCCCGGTCCAGGAGAAGACGGTCTTCCTGCTGATGCTGATCGCCGGCTTCAACTTCTTCATCGGCATGTTCAACTTCATCCCGCTGCTGCCGCTCGACGGGGGCCACATCGCCGGCGCGCTCTACGAGGCACTGCGGCGCGGCTTCGCGCGGCTGCGGGGGCGGCCGGACCCGGGCTACGTCGACGTCGCCAAGCTGCTGCCCGTCGCGTACGTCGTGGGGTCGGCCGTGCTCGTGATGGGGATCGTCCTGATCGTGGGCGACCTCGTCGTCCCGCTCCACCTCCAGTCGTGATCTCTCGGTTGTCGATCGCCACGCCTCCCCAAGTAGCCTGCACACCATGACCGCCATCAGCCTCGGCATGCCCGAAGCACCCCCGCCGGTGCTCGCACCCCGCCGCCCGACCCGGCAGATCCGGGTCGGCAAGGTCGGGGTGGGCAGCGAGTCGCCCATCTCGGTGCAGTCGATGACGACGACGCTCACCGCCGACGTCAACACCACCCTCCAGCAGATCGCCGAGCTCACCGCCTCCGGCTGCGACATCGTCCGGGTGGCCTGCCCGAGCCAGGACGACGCCGACGCGCTGCCGGAGATCGCGCAGCACTCACAGATCCCGGTCATCGCCGACATCCACTTCCAGCCGAAGTACGTCTTCGCGGCCATCGACGCCGGCTGCGCCGCCGTCCGCGTCAACCCCGGCAACATCCGCAAGTTCGACGACCAGGTTCGCGAGATTGCGATCGCGGCCAAAGAAAGAGGCACCAGCATCCGGATCGGCGTCAACGCCGGCTCGCTCGACAAGCGGCTGATGGAGAAGTACGGCAAGGCGACGCCGGAGGCGCTGGTCGAGTCCGCTGTGTGGGAGGCGGGTCTTTTCGAGGAGCACGACTTCCACGACTTCAAGATCTCGGTCAAGCACAACGACCCGGTCGTGATGGTGCGTGCCTACGAGATGCTGGCCGAGGCGGGGGACTGGCCCTTGCACCTCGGCGTCACCGAGGCGGGTCCGGCGTTCCAGGGCACCATCAAGTCGAGCGTCGCCTTCGGCCACCTGCTGGGGCAGGGGATCGGCGACACGATCCGCGTCAGTCTCTCCGCGCCGCCGGTGGAGGAGGTCAAGGTCGGCCTGCAGATCCTCGAGTCCCTGAACCTGAAGCCGCGCCGGCTGGAGATCGTGTCCTGCCCGAGCTGTGGCCGCGCGCAGGTCGACGTCTACAAGCTGGCCGACGAGGTCACCGCTGGTCTCGACGGCCTCGAGGTGCCGCTGCGCGTCGCCGTCATGGGCTGCGTCGTCAACGGTCCCGGCGAGGCCCGGGAGGCCGACCTCGGCGTCGCCTCGGGCAACGGCAAGGGCCAGATCTTCGTCAAGGGCGAGGTCATCAAGACCGTGCCCGAGTCGCAGATCGTCGAGACGCTCATCGAGGAGGCCATGCGCATCGCCGAGGGCATGGAGACCGTCGACGGCGCCGAACCCAACGTCAGCGTGACCTGAGCCGGTCCTCCGCTCAGCCCGCCCGCTTGGCGTGGTCCGGCACTCCGGCAACCGGTGAGACGGACAGCGCGATCGCCAGGTTGGCGCCAGGCAGGAGCGGCTCGACCGCCCGCTTGATCGCCTCCTCCAGCATGCTGGCCCAGGCCCTGAGGTCCAGGGAGGACGACGCGTCCTCGACGTTTCCGTCGGAGCGAGCCAATGAGAGGTTCTCGGGGACGGGCGGAAGACCGGTCGACAGTGCCATGTCCAGCGCGGTGACCTCGGCATCCTCGGCGAGTCCGTGGTCCCCGATCGCCCGGGCCACCTCGGACAGCTGGCGCAGCACGGCCACCTGGTCGGCGGGCGACGACGACAGTGCGTCGGCGTAGTCCCGGCCGTGGGCCAGGTGGGCCCGCGACGCGTTGTGGTCACCCTTGATCTGGGCCTCTCGTGCCGAGGAGATCGCGGCGTCGCAGGCCTGCAGCGGCTCGGCCGCCTGCATCCAGTGGTCGGCCCGGTCGCTCTCGTGGACCACCGTCGACCGCGCGATCCGGTCGTGCAGACGACGTCGGGCGGCCGGTCGGACCCAGGCCTCCGTCGCGGCCCGCATGATCGGGTGGCGGAACTCGTAGCCGGCACGACCCAGCCGCAGCGCGCCGAGGTCCGTGAGCCGGTCGAGGGCCTCCGCAACGTCCTTGGGGCCGATCTCCGACCACACGTGGCGGTCCAGCAGTTGCAGCAGCGTGGCCGCCGTGACCGGACGGTTGACCACCGCTACCAGCTGGATGACGTCCATCGCCAGCGGCGCGACCCGCTCCAGGATGCCGTGGATGACGGCGCCGAGCTCGGGGTCGGTCGCGTCCCCGGCCTGGTTCGATGCGAGGTCCAGCCCTGACAGGGTCCAGATCGCCTGCCCGTCGGACAGCCAGCGCCGCAACATCGCAACTGCGGCCCCGGCGCGCCCGTCGGTCTTCTCCACCAGGACGTCGATGAGTCGAGGCGCCGCGGGTCCGCACAGCACGGTCTCCGCGAGCTCGGCAAGCTCGGTGCGCTCGAGGGGGTGCGTCTCCAGGCTCGCCGCCCGGAGTCCCACCATCTCGAGCTCCATCAGGAAGGGATCGAGGTGGCTCGCCGCGACGGGCACCACGAGCGTGAGGTCCGTGGCAGCGTCGAGGGAGGCGATCTCGTTGACCAGGTCCGCGATGGCCTTGTCGTCGTGCCCGTCGAGCGGGGGAAGCACCGCGACCGGAGCACGCCGTGCTGCGCACTCCATCTCGGACTTGGTCGGCAGGTCCCGCGGCCCGTGCCCGTGCACGTGTGCACCGGCGACCTGCCCGCGGTTCATCGACTCGTCGATCAGGGCCTCGCGGCCCGACCCGGCGTCACCCACCACGCACACCAGTCCGACGCGGTGCTCGTTGACGTTCCTGCGGACCAGCTCGCTGATGGCCGAGCAGTCTTCGTCCCGACCCACCCAGGACGGGACGACGTCGTCACGATCCGGAGCCGAGAGGATGCTCATCTGAAGTGCCGTGGTCTGCCGCGAGGGCGTGACGCCGAGCTCGTCGCCGAGAACGGTGCGCAGGTCGCCGAAGACGCGCAGTGCGCGGTCGGTCTCGCCGAGGCCGGCGAGGGCCTGCATCAACGACCGGTACGCACGCTCCGAGTAGGGGTCGGCGGTGATCGCCGACTCGGCGAGGTCGATTCCGTCCCGCATCCAGGAAAGCTCGACGGCGCTCTCGGCGGCGTCAGTGAGCAGCGACCGCCGCATCGCCGCCAGGGACTCCCTGGTCTCGACGGCCCAGCCGCTGCCGCCGTCGTGCGCTTCGAAGTCGCCGAGGTAGAGAGCCTCGGCCTCGCGGGTGAGGCCCACGACGCGGGCGTGATCGCCACCGCGGCGAGAGACCCGCGCCTCGACGGCGAGGTCGCGGAACGCGGTCACGTCGACCCACGCGTTGGTCAGAACGAGCCCCCCGAGTCGGCGGGCCACGCAGTCGGCGCGCAAGGTACGCCGGATCTGGGACGCCGCGGTCCGCAGACTCGCCCGTCCACGCGCCTCGTCGACGTCCGGCCACAGCTTCTCGAGAAGGCTGTCGATGCGGACTGGCTGATCGGCGTCAAGCGCCAAAAGCCGCAGCAGGTCCAGGGTCTTCCCGGTCCGCCACTCCGAAGCGTCAATGACGCTGCTGTCTCCCCGACGGACTCGTAGACTGCCCAACAGTCTGATCTCGACCGGTTCCTGGTTCTGTTCCATCTCAAGCCCCCGCTTGTCAGATGCTGGTGAGGTGCCCGAGAGATCACTTCGTTGAACTTGCTACTACCCTGCTACGCACTTCGCCGCATTTCCCGAGAGTGGGGACGAACGCCCCAGATACGCGTGGCTTTTGACCACACCGTGCTAATCGGGGCATGGCCCGTTCGCGTCATGCGGAGCAAGGGTGTCCAGACCTCTTAGGAGTCCCTTGAGGTTTTACGCGGCGTTCACGGCGGCGCAGGAATCTGGCGACATGATGGCCTTGCGCCGCGTTGCGGCTGTGCTCGCGCTCGCCGCGGTGTGCTGCGTGTGGGGGGCCGCTCCGGCCTCCGCACACACCGACGTCGTGTGGAGCTCTCCAGCGGAGGGCGCAAGCTTGCCCGTCCCGCCGAACCAGGTGGCCATCAGGATGTCGGACCCCGTCGACCTCGGTCTCAGCCAGATCGTTGTCAACGATGGCAACGGCCGTGCACTGCCCGTCTCCGACAAGACCCTCACCCAGGGCGCGTCCGTGCTACTCGTCACCATCGACGACGCCGGTGCCAAGGGTCAGTGGAACATCGACTACCGGATCGTGGGCCCGGACGGACACCCGGTCACCGGACGCATCGACTTCGCCGTGGGTGAGCCGGCCCGCTCGACCTCAGAGTCGCAGGCCGCCAGGACCCGATGGCTGATGCTGGGTGGCGGCGCCCTCGCACTCATCGCCGGCGCGTGGTACCTGCGCTGGACTACAGGCCGCCTGTCCCGGGCGGAGGCGCGGCCGCCGGCGCGGACGCACTGATGGCGCCGGCCGACACGACGGTCACGCAGCGCGCGCCTACCGTCTCGCGCCGGGTTGTCGGCTCGGTCTGCTTCGTCCTGGTGTCGACAGCCCTGACGGCGAGCGTGGCGACGAACCCGCAGCTGCTGGAGCCGGCCGCCCAGGGCATTCGGGACGCAGGACCGCTGACCGATGTTGCGGCCCCGGTCGCGCGCGCGCTCCGGGTCCTCGGTGCGGTAGCGACGGTCGGTGCACTCACCATGGCCCTGCTCGCGGGGGCAACGGCGCAGAACGGACGGGCGAAGAGCCTGAAGGTCGCAGCGGGTCGGTGGGCCCTCCTCTGGGCGGTTGCCGCCGGATGCTCGCTGGTCCTCGAGCTGTCCCAGGTGTCCGGTCTCCCCATCGCCGAGGTGCTCCGTGGGGAGGGCGCAAACGCGGCCTCCGGGATCGCGGCCCAGGTGACCGGACTGGCCCTCGCCGCCTGGCTGGCGGCACTGGTGTCGTTCTTCGCCCACCGGGTGGAGTCGATCGCGGGTCTCCGAGTGGTCCTGCTCGTCGCGGCCGTGGGCCTGATTGTGCCTGTGCTGACCGGACACTCCGGCCACGCCGGCTTCAACCCGGTCGCCCTGGCGACACTGAGTCTGCACGTCGTCGCTGTCTCGGCGTGGGCGGGGGGCCTGCTCGCACTCTGCGCGCACGCCGACCCGCAGATCAGGCTGGACACAGGACTCCTGCGGCGGTTCAGCGCCCTGGCGCTGGTCTGCTACGTCGTTGTCGCTGCCTCGGGAGCCGCCAATCTGTGGGCCAGACTCTCCTGGGCGGAGCTCGTGGAAAGCGGCTCCTACTCCCTCTTGCTGCTCCTCAAGGTGACGGGATTCATTGCTCTGGGCTGCTTCGGCCTGGCCCATCGACGGCGAACGCTGCGCCGGATGTCTGCCGGTGAGGGCGCGTCCTTCTGGTCACTGGCGGCGGTCGAGGTCGCGGTGATGGCGGCGGTTCTCGGTCTCGCAGTGACCCTGACCGCCACGGCGCCGGGAGAGAACGACGACGCCGTCCACGCCGCACCGGCGCCAGCTCAGCCGCATTTCACGATGCCTTGATGGGTCACAGAAACGGTACGTCCTGACCGCGCGCGGGTTGAAGGGGGACAAGCGGAGATGGAACTGAACCGACGCGACATGATGAAGCTGGGTGGCCTGGGGGCAGCCGGTGTGGCGGCAGGGAGCCTGCTTCCGGTGGGCGACCTGATCCGGGCCAACGACGCGAGCACGATCGACCCTGCCTTCCTGCCGGACCCGTTCGCCACGGCGTTCCGACGCCCACCCGTGCTGAAGCCCTTCGCACGACGGCGGGGCGCCGACGGGGTCTGGACGGACAGCTACGAGGTGTGCGAGGAGCTCGTCAACGCGAAGATCCTCAAGGGCGGACGCACCACGAAGATGTTCGGCTACGGCGGCATGGTGCCCGGCCCTACCATCAAGGCAACCCGGGGAAGGCGCATCCGGTTGCGGGTCCGTAACCACCTCCCGCCCAGGCACCCCTCGATCGGGCACGACTCCTCGAGCTCGACGCACCTGCACGGGTCGGCGTCGAAGCCGTACTACGACGGCTACGCAAGCGACATCACGCCTCCCGGGTTCTACAAGGACTACTACTACCCGAACTTCCAGCCGGCCCGGACGCTCTGGTACCACGACCACGGTGCCCACCACACGGCACAGAACGTCTTCTCCGGGCTGGTGGCGCAGTACCACCTCACCGACAAGGTCGACCGTGCGCTGTTGCCCCAGGGCGAGTTCGACGTCCCGCTGATCGTGTCCGACGTGGCATTCCGCGAGGACGGCCAGCTGCTCTTCGACGACGAGGGGCACAGCGGAACCTTCGGCGATGTGGTCCTGGTCAACGGCAGGCCGTGGCCGGTCATGAAGGTGAAGCGACGCGTCTACCGGTTCCGGATGCTCGCGGCCTCGGTGTCGCGATCGTGGCGCTGGCGCCTGGGTCCTGGCTACCCGATGACCATCGTGGCGACAGACGGAGGACTCATGCCGAAGTCACAAACGGTCAGCGAGTTCCGGCACGGCGGCGCGGAGCGCTACGAGGTGCTCATCGACTTCTCGAAGTTCCGTCCCGGTACCCGGATCGTGCTGAACAACCTCAGCAACGACAACAACCGTGACTTCCTCAACACCGACAAGGTCATGGCGTTCGACGTGGTCGACGACCCGTTCGACAAGAGCGACCCTACGTGGAACCGGATCCCGCAGAACCTGGCCGACTCCCCGGTGATGAGGCTCCGCGAAGGAGCTGAAAAGCGGCGCCGCACGCTCAACGTCGAGCGCTTCCTCGGCAACTGGACGATCAACGGACAGACCTGGGCCGACGTCGAAGCCAGCGACTACCAGATGCTGATCGCGGACCCCAACCTCGGTGACGTCGAGATGTGGACGGTCGCTAACCGGTCGGGCGGCTGGTTCCACCCGGTCCACATCCACCTGATCGACTTCCAGATCGTCAGCCGCGACGGCCAGCCGCCTCACCCCTGGGAGCGCGGGCCCAAGGACGTGGTCTACGTGGGGGAGGGCGAGAGCGTCCAGCTGCTGATGCGCTTCGAGCACCAGCGTGGTCGCTACATGGTGCATTGTCACAACCTCACCCACGAGGACCACGACATGATGGTGCAGTTCGGCGTCGACTGGAAGCCTGGTCAACCCGACCCCAACGACCCGATCCGGTCCGCACGGTGCAAGTTCGACGACCTGCCGGACTGATCGAGACGGCGAGCACCCCGAACCGGAGCCGCACTACGCGGCCCCGCGTCGTGCTCGCCATCGTGCTGATCGCCGCGCTCCTGGCCGGGTTGGGCGTCCGGACGTTCTTGCTCCGCCCTCTCACCGTGAGTTCGACCAGCATGGAGCCCACCCTGTGCCCCGGTGATCGGGTCGTGGTGAATCTCTGGGACCCCGACCTCGGCGATCTGGCCCGCGGTGACCTCGTGGCCCTGCAACAGGGCAGGTCGGAGGTGCCGGTGGTCAAGCGGGTGGTCGGCCTACCCGGGGACGAGGTGGCCATCAGGGACGCACTCCTCTACGTCAACGACGAGCGCGTCGACGAGCCGTACGTCGACCACGAGGCGATCGACTCGGTCTTCTACGGCCCCGTGGTGGTTCCCGCGGACCGCTTCCTGGTGATGGGCGATGCCCGCGCGGTCTCGATCGACTCCAGGGCCTACGGCCCGGTGCGGGCCGAGAGCCTGATCGGACGGATCGCCTGGCGGCTGCCGTTCGGCGAGTGCTGAGCCCGCCAGTTTGCGCTCCTTTGACGAGCGTCGATCACGGTTCCACCACACGTCACGCCGGCGCCTCGGGAGGCTCCGGCGCGGGGGACGACCATTGGACGGGGAGAAGTCGTGGCTGACACGCACAGGTGGGGACTGGCCACCACGATCGGCGGGGTGTCCGCCGTGCTCGCGCTGGGCGGCACCAGCCTGCCGGCGAGCGCCGCGGACCCGGTCCACTCGATCACCGTCCAGAAGGACGAAAGCATCGTCGTTGTCACGGGCCTGGCCGAGGGCGCCCCGGTCTCGTTCGAGGTGCGGCGCAACGGCATCCAGATCGGCAGCGCCGTCGGGGTCGCGCCGGCCGATGGGGTCTACGAGCTCAACCACGAGATCGGCGACACCGAGATCGCCCGGTGCTGGACCGGCTCCACCCCCGACATCCTGGGCGGCGACGTCGTTCGGGTCACCAGCGGTGTGGTCGAGGAAGAAATCGTCGTCACCGACATCGACGTCACGCAGGAGGCGACCAAGGTCGACGCAAACACCGGGATCGTCCGGGGACGCATCGCCGGTCCGGTCCCCCCAATCAGCCAGCTCAGTGTCACCACCAAGGGAAGGACTGCCAGCGAGGAGCGGTTCGACGGCCTGGCCCCGGGAACCTCCGAGGGCGTCGTCGGGAAGCTCAAGTACATCGCTCCCGGCAGGTTCCAGGCGACCTTCAACGGACTGAGCCGGACTCAGATGGGTGCCTTCCTCGACTCCGAGGTGCGAGCCGAACACGAGTCCGCCAGCAGCCCGGCCGGCTCCCACAGCACGGTGGCGACGTACGGCGCCGACGCCCGCTTCGTCGAGGACCTCTGCCCGGCCGTCGAGCGACGCGCGGTCACCGGGGCGAGCATGGGTGTGATCAACCGGGCCAACGTGGACAAGGCGTTGAACGTGTGGGGCGTCAGTGCCAACGCCAGTGACGTGCAGGTCGGACTCGAGGACCGCAACGGAGCCCGACGGACCTGGCCCGCGACCATCACCGGTACGGGAACCGCGCAGACCTGGTCCGTGAACTACCCGGCCGGGAGCCTGCGTGGCCTGGCGGACGGCGCACTCACGTTCACTGTGGATTACCTCGAGGGCGACAGCGTCCTCGCCGGGGACGAGCGCACCATCCGCAAGGACACCGTGGCCCCGGCAGGCCCGAGGATCCGTCCGCGAGGCGGCACGTTCCTGCGCAGCGAGTCGGTCCGGATCGGCTCGCCCGGGGCCCGCGAGATCTGGTACACGCTGAGCGGGACCAGGCCCGGCCGGAACCGCGGCGTGGAGTACCACGGGGAGTTTCGCCTCACCCGCAGCGCAGCACTGAGGGCCATTGCCTTCGACGCCGCCGGGAACCCGAGCCCGGTGACGACCGCCAGGTTCCGGCGAGCTGGAACCCCGGCCGCGCCGAGGGTCGGCACCGCGGGATCCGGATCTCCAGGTGGCCTGTCGACGGCGACCGCACGCTGGCGACCGCGCCTGAACACGGGTGGAATGACCATCACCGGGTTCGCCGTGACGGCCCTGCGGATGGACGGCGAACGGATCGTGAGCCGCAGGATCTTCCAGCGACCGGCATGGGCTCGTTCGCTCACGGCGCAGCTGCTTCGAGGCGAGTTCCGCTTCCAGGTGCGCGCGATCAGCCGTGCCGGCTCCAGTGCGCCCTCGGTTCTCTCGAACCGCGTCACCGCGCGCTGAAGACCGCCTGCCTAGCGCGTTTAACGCGTGGTTGACGTCGCTGCCCAACTCTTCTCGCACGTACCCGGCGAGTGTGCGAGTGACGGACGACCACCGGGACACACGGGGACAAACGCAAGGACCACCTGGGTGGGTGGACGAAACGTAGGAGTGGGGACATGAAACTTGTCGGCCAGGGACGGCTGCGGACACGGATCGCGACGCGACGGCAGCGAACTGATGGCAGCTCACGCCGCAGGGTGGTCGCGGTTTCGACCAGCCTGCTGGTGGGGACGGCGCTCACGCCGTTGACGGTCCTCGCCCCGGCGGCGGTGCTAGCCCCGGCAGAGGCTGCCGTCGGCCAGGGTTTCAACCTCAACCCGTCAGACCTCAAGTTCATCCTCAAGCAGATCAAGATCTCCGAGCAGCACGCCGCCGGCTTCAACGCCGCGAACCCGTGCGCCGGCCTGATGGGTAACGGTGAGTTCCAGATCCCCACCACCGCGCAGGGCGAGGAGCTCCCGTGGGGCCTGCGCACCGTCGACGGAACCTGCAACAACCTGGTCACCGGTCAGGCGAAGTTCGGGGCCGCCGACCAGACCTTCCCGACGCCCTCTGGAACCGACTTCCGCGCCGCCGAGCCCGCACCCGCCGGATTCCCCGGCAACGCGACCACCCCGGGCGGCAACACCTCCTACGCCCGCTCCGGCAGCGTCGTCGACTCCCAGCCACGCACCATCAGCAACCTGATCGTCGACCAGACCCCGGGCAACCCCGCCGCGGAGGCCGCCGCCGGGCCCGGAGCCACCCCCGACGAGTCGGGCACCCTGTTTATCCCGAACGAAGCCCCGGACGTCGGGCTCTCCGCGCCCTTCAACTCCTGGTTCACCCTCTTCGGCCAGTTCTTCGACCACGGCCTCGACCTGGTCAACAAGGGCGGCGCCGGCACGGTCTTCATGCCGCTCGACCCGAGCGACCCGCTGTACAACCCGGCGACGCCGGGACAGAACTTCATGGTGGTGACCCGCGCGTCCGGCAGCCCCGGCTCGACGACGAACCAGACCGCGACGTTCGTCGACCAGAGCCAGACCTACACCTCGCACCCGTCGCACCAGGTGTTCCTCCGCGAGTACGACGAGGACGCCAACGGCAAGCCCGTCAGCAACGGCAAGATGCTGGAGGGCGCCCTGGACGACGGCACGCGCGACGGAATGGCCACCTGGGCCTCGGTCAAGGAGCAGGCCCGGACACTGCTGGGAATCGAGCTCGACGACCAGGACGTCCTCAACCTGCCGCTGCTGGCCACGGACCCGTACGGCAAGTTCCTTCCCGGCGCCAACGGGTTCCCCCAGCTGATCCTTCCCGGCAACGTGAGGGTCGAGGGCAACCCTGACGCCCCGGTGGACGCCTCACAGGCCGTCCGGACCGGTCACGCCTTCCTGGACGACATCTCCCACCTCGCGGTCCCGTTCGGCGACCACGACAACAACCCGGCCACGGCCCGCCAGCCGCTTGGTCCCGACCCGCTGTCGGCCGCCGGTGACGACGACGGCAGCCCGGCCACCTACGACGACGAGCTGCTCAACGAGCACTTCGTGGCCGGCGACGGACGGGTCAACGAGAACATCGGTCTCACCGCGGTTCACCACATCTTCCACGCCGAGCACAACCGCCTTGCCGCGGACCCGGGTCCCGGAGGGAGCGGCATCAAGGACGTCCTGGTCAACGAGGACCCGGAGAGCATCTCGGACTGGGAGATCTCACCCGGCGTGTGGAACGGCGAGCGGATCTTCCAGGCCGCCCGCTTCGTCACCGAGATGGAGTACCAGCACCTCGCGTTCGAGGAGTTCATCCGCAAGGTCCAGCCGATGGTCAACCTCTTCGGTGAAGGTGGCTCGGGCTACAACACGGCCATCAACCCGGCGATCCGCGCGGAGTTCGCCCACGCGGTCTACCGCTTCGGGCACTCGATGCTGACCGAGACCGTGGCGCGCACGGAAGCCGACGGCACCAAGACGAACATGAGCCTGCTTGATGCCTTCCTCAACCCGTTGGCGTTCGACGACGGCGGCACCGTGGACCCGGGCGTCGCAGCGGGTCGCATCGTGCGCGGCATGACCCGCCAGACCGGCAACGAGATCGACGAGTTCGTCACCGAGGCGCTGCGCAACAAGCTGCTCGGACTGCCACTGGACCTGCCGGCGATCAACATCGCCCGGGCCCGCGAGACCGGTGTGCCGCGGCTGAACGCGGTGCGCGCGGCGTTCTACGCCGAGAGCAACAACTCCGCGCTGGCGCCCTACACGAGCTGGACGGACTTCGGCTTCAACCTCAAGCACCGCGAGTCCCTGGTGAACTTCGTGGCTGCCTACGGCAAGCACCCGAGCATCACCGGCAGTCTGACCGCCCGGCGCGATGCCGCCGAGCGACTGATCAACCAGGACCCCGCCGACCCGCTGACCCCCGCGAACGCGGCCGACTTCATGAACAGCACCGGCGGCTGGACCAACAACTCGGCCGGGCTGAACGACGTCGACCTGTGGATGGGTGGCCTCGCCGAGAAGCGGATGGTCTTCGGTGGTCTCCTCGGGTCCACATTCAACTACGTCTTCGAGACGCAGATGGAGGACCTGCAGTTCGGTGACCGGTTCTACTACCTCTCGCGGACCGCGGGCCTCAACCTGCTCACGCAGCTCGAGGGGAACTCCTTCGCGGAGCTGATCTCGCGCAACACCGACGTCAGCGGTCTCCCGGCGGACACGTTCTCCCGTCCGGACTACGTCTTCGACGTGGGAACCCTGACCTCTGGGCCGGGATCGTCCGTGGTCGACGACCCGATGACCGAGGACTACGACGAGGGTGACCGAACCGGCGAGCCGGGTGCGGACCTCTTCAAGATGTCGGGTGGCCCGAACGGCCTGCGCTACAACGGTCCCGCGCACGCGGTGTTCAACGGCACCGAGAACGACGACCGGGTGTGGGCCAGCGAGGGCGACGACACCATTCGCGGCAATGACGGCGACGACTGGATGCAGGGTGGCGACGGAGTCGACAACCTGATCGGCGGCCTCGGCGACGACATCATGAACGACCTGTTCGGCGACGACGTCCTGAAGGGCGGCGACGGGGACGACGCGATCTCCTCGGGCCAGGGCTTCGGGGGCGACCTCAACCAGGGCGGACGCGGCAAGGACTTCATCGTCGACGGCAACGACATCACCGAGACCTTCGGCGGCCCCGGCAGCGACTTCGTCCTGGGCGGTGACGACATCGACACGGTGTTCGGCGACGACGGCGACGACTGGATCGAGGGCGGCTCCGGCCCGTTCAACCTCCTCCAGGGCGACAACGGCGCGCCGTTCCAGGACGACCCGAACGCGCCCGGAGACGACGTCCTCGACGGCGACGGCGGCGAGCAGGACTTCGACGCGGAAGGCGGCGACGACATCATGCTCGGCGGACCCGGTATCCAGCGCGCCGAGGGCATGCTTGGGTTCGACTGGTTCATTCACCAGGGCGACCCCCAGGCCGGCAATACCGACCTGGACTTCACCGGTCTGCTGCCGCCGTCGGTGGGTGCCCTCCGCGACCGGTTCGACCTGGTCGAGGCCGTGTCCGGCCGGTCCCAGGACGACGTCCTCCGCGGCGACAGCCGGAGCGAGGCCGACATCGTCGCACCGGGTGACACCCCGATCGGCGACGGCCACACCCTCCACCCGAACGGTATCGCCCGGATCAGCGGACTGCAGGACGTGGTGGGCGAGGGCGTGGAGTCGTATGCCGGCGGCAACATCATCATCGGCGGCAACGGCAGCGACGTCCTCGAGGGCCGCGGCGGAGACGACATCCTCGACGGCGACAAGTACCTCGACGTCCGGCTCAGCGTGCGGACCAACCCGCTGGACCCGGGCAGCGAGATCCGCAGCGCCAACAGCATGACGGAGCTCCAGGCCGGCGTGTTCTCCGGCGAGATCGACCCGGGCAACATCGTGATCGTCCGCGAGATCCTGGATGGGAACGGCGTGGGAACCGACAGGGCGCTGTTCTCCGACACGCGCGCCAGCTACGAGTGTGTCGACATCTCCGGCGCGACACCGCAGCCGCTGACACGGTGCCCGCGCGAGTGGGACGGAAGCCGGATCACGGTGAGCCACCTCGGCAGCGACGGTGCGGTCGACGGGGTCCTGGCCAACGACGGGACCGACACCGTGGAGAACGTCGAGGAGCTGATCTTCTCCGACAGCTTCCCGCCGGACCCGCCGACTGACGTGCACGCCGTCGCGGGCAACGGCAACGCGCGGATCAGCTTCGTCCCGTCGCTGAGTGTCGTCACCGGCTACGAGGTGCAGGTCCTCGACGCGAGCGGCTTGCAGGTCGGTGGGCTGCGACCCATCGTGGAGCCGGCCGACACCAGCCTCCTGGTGACCGGGTTGACCAACGGTCAGACCTACACGTTCCGGGTGCGGGGGATCAACGACTTCGGCACCGGCGAGTATTCGCTGCCCTCGAACGCGGTGACCCCGCACGCCGAGGTCCCGCGAGCTGTTGGCATCCCGAACCTCGTTCCCGGCAACCGCCACGTGCGGGTCAACTGGAACGCGCCCAACGACGGCGGCTCACCCATCACGAGCTACGACGTCCGGGTCATCGACATCGAGGGAGCCCAGGTGGGCGACCTGAGGTCAACCACCGACGTCACGTTCGACGTGACCGGCCTGACCAACGGGAACGACTACTTCTTCTCGGTGCGGGCAGTCAACGCCGAAGGCCTGGGTCCCTGGTCGCCAGAGGTCGGCGCGGTGCCACGCGGGCGACCGGGTCCGCCGGACATGTCGGGAGTGGACCCGCGGAACAAGAGCGTCCTCGTCCGTTGGACAGACCCGGTCGACGACGGCGGGAGCAACATCACGGGCTACCGGGTCCGGGTGCAAACCCTGGATGGTAGCCAGGTGGGGACGCTCCGGAGGGCCGACGCCCTCGCGAACCGCCTGCTGGTCACGGGCCTCAAGAACGGACGGTCATACCGCTTCAGCGTCCAGGCGCTGAACGCCGAGGGCGCCTCGATCTGGTCGGGCACCATGAGGACCACGCCTCACGGGTAGACCTCCGCGTGACAGTGCTTCGGGCCGGGTGGTTCTCCACCCGGCCCGTAGTCACGTCCGCGTAGGCTTCGCCTGTGCTCACGACCCGTCACGGTGTCCGGGTCCTCGGCCCCGAGGATCTCCCCGACTTCGTGCGGTTGGTCGCGCTGGACCCGGTGGTCAACGTGTTCGCCGACTACCGCGCCCGCACCACCAACCTGGAGCCCCGGTGGCTCGGTGGCGAGGTCTGGGGGCGCTACGCCGACGGACGGCTGACTGCGGCCTGTCACGTGGGCGCGAACCTCGTCCCGGTGCAGGCCACGGAGGACGACGCGCGGGTGTTCGCCGAACGAGTACTGACCCGGGGACGCAGCGTCTCCACGATCGTCGGCACGCAAAGCGCCGTACGCACCCTGTGGAACGGCGTCGCCGCCACCTGGGGTCGGCCCCGTGAGGTCCGCTGGGACCAGCCCCACCTGGAGATCGCCGAGGCGGCGCACGTCGCGTCCGATCCTGGGGTGCGGGTGACGACGATGGACGACCTGGCGGAGGTCTACCCGGCCTGTGTGGCGATGTACACCGAGGAGGTCGGCGTCTCGCCCGAGTCAGGTGGTGGGGCAGAGCTCTATCGCACTCGCGTCAGCCAGCTGGTCTCCCGCGGCTGGTCCTTCGCCGCCTTCGACCACGGTCGACTGATCTTCAAGGCGGAGGTCGCGTGCGCGACGCCGTCCGCCGCCCAGGTCCAGGGCGTGTGGGTGCCCCCGGACCGGCGCGGCGAGGGCATCGGCGTGCGTGGCATGGCCGCCGTGGTCGAGCTGGTACGCCGCGACATCGCGCCGGTCGTGGCGCTCTACGTCAACGAGTTCAACCTGCCGGCACGCCGGGTCTACGAGCGGGTCGGCTTCCGCCAGTCGGCCACGTTCGCGACCGTCATGTTCTGAGCGCCATAACTGGTTCGCGGGCGGCAGACGCCCGCAAGTAGCCTTCGCTCATGATTCTCCGGATGTCGAGCCTGTTCGTGCGGACCCTGCGAGAGGACCCCGCGGACGCCGAGGTGCCGAGCCACCGCCTGCTCGTCCGTGCCGGCTACATCCGCCGCGCCGCCCCGGGGATCTACACCTGGCTGCCGCTGGGCCTGCGCGTGCTGCGCAACGTCGAGGGGATC
Source organism: uncultured Actinomycetota bacterium (assembly GCA_963830755.1). Lineage (GTDB taxonomy): Bacteria > Actinomycetota > Actinomycetes > Propionibacteriales > Nocardioidaceae > Nocardioides. The sequence goes on from CAWHNI010000005.1 coordinate 287,882, forward strand.
ATCCGCGAGGAGATGAACGCGATCGGTGCCCAGGAGCTGCAGTTCCCCGCCCTGTTGCCGCGCGAGCCCTACGAGGCCAGCAACCGCTGGACGACGTACGGCGACGGGATCTTCCGCCTGCAGGACCGCAAGGGCGCCGACTACCTTCTCGGTCCCACGCACGAGGAGATGTTCACGCTCGCCGTGAAGGACCTCTACTCCTCCTACAAGGACCTGCCCGTCTGGCTCTACCAGATCCAGACCAAGTACCGCGACGAGGCACGTCCGCGCGCCGGTGTCCTGCGCGGCCGCGAGTTCATCATGAAGGACTCCTACTCCTTCGACACCACCGACGAGGGACTTGAACGGTCCTACGCCGCGCACCGCGAGGCCTACATCCGGACCTTCGACCGGCTCGGTTTCGACTACGCGATCGTCAAGGCCACCAGCGGCGCCATGGGTGGCTCGAAGTCGGAGGAGTTCCTGGCCAAGGCGGACGCGGGTGAGGACACCTACGTCCGGTGCACCAGCTGCGACTACGCCGCCAACGTCGAGGCGGTCGAGGTGCGGGCACCCCGCCCGGTGCCCTACGACGACCTGCCGGCCGCCCACGCGGAGCAGACGCCGGACACTCCGACGATCGCCACCCTGGTCGACCACCTCAACGAGAAGTTCCCCCGCGACGACCGCTCCTGGACGGCCGGGGACACCCTGAAGAACGTGTTGGTGGTGCTGAAGCACCCCGACGGGACCCGAGAGCCAGTGGCGATCGCGATCCCGGGCGACCGCGACGTCGACACGAAGCGGCTCGAGGGCCAGCTCGAACCCACCGAGGTCGAGCCATTCGGGGACGCGGAGTTCGTGAAGTACCCAGGGGTGGTGAAGGGCTACATCGGCCCTCAGGCGCTCGGCGAGAAGAGCGACTCCGGCATCCGCTACCTCGTCGATCCCCGCGTCGTCGAGGGCACGCGCTGGGTCACCGGCGCCAACGTCGAGGGCCAGCACGTCCTTGACCTCGTTGCCGGACGGGACTTCACCCCCGACGGAACGATCGAGGCCGCCGAGGTCCGCGACGGTGACCCGTGCCCCAATTGTGACGGCACGCTGGAGACGGCCCGGGGCATCGAGATGGGCCACATCTTCCAGCTCGGCCGCTGGTTCGCAGAGGCGCTCGACCTGCGGGTCCTCGACGAGAACGGCAAGCTGGTCACGGTCACCATGGGCTCCTACGGCATCGGCGTCACCCGCGCCGTCGCCGCGATCGCCGAGGGCAACAACGACGAGCTCGGCCTGGTCTGGCCGCGCGAGATCGCGCCCGCCGACGTCCATCTGGTCGCCACCGGCAAGGACCCCAGCATCTTCGCCGCCGCCGACCGGATCGCCCACGAGCTGTCCGCTGCCGGCGTCGAGGTCCTCCACGACGACCGGCTCAAGGTGTCCCCGGGCGTGAAGTTCAAGGACGCGGAGCTGATCGGCGTCCCCACCATCGTGGTGGTGGGCAAGGGGCTCGCGGAGGGCACGATCGAGGTGAAGGACCGTCGTACCGGCGACCGGGAGGACGTGCCCGCGGACCGGGTCGTCGACCATCTGGTCGCACTCGTCACATGAGCGTCGATGCCGTCATCTTCGACTGGGGCGGCACTCTCACCCGCTGGCACGACATCGACTTCCATGCCGAGTCCCTGGCGCTCGCCCAGGCCGTGGTCAACGCCGACCACGACCTCGAGGTGTCGCGGGAGCGCCTGCACGCGGCCGGTGATGCCATCTGGGGGCGGAGCCGTGACCACCAGCAGAGCTCGACGGTCGCTGACCTCTTTGCCGAGGCCGGGCTCGACCACGACCCCGAGCTGCTCTCGGCGTACTACGACTTCTGGGAATCCCACACCAACACGGACAGCGAAGCCGGTCCGATGTTCCATGAGCTGCGATCCGAGGGGATCAAGGTGGGGGTGCTCTCGAATACGATCTGGCCCCGGGACTGGCACGAGGGGTTCTTCCGCCGGGACGGCGTCCTGGACCTGATCGACGCAGGTGTCTATACCAGCGAGCTGCCCTGGACCAAGCCCTCTCCGCGGGCGTTCGAGGCCGCGATGGAGGCGGTCGGGGTGACCGATCCGTCGCGCTGCGTCTACGTCGGCGACCGCCTCTTCGACGACGTGTGGGGAGCTCAGAACGCAGGCCTGCGTGCGATTCACGTGCCGCACAGCGATATTCCTCCCCATCAGGTCGGGCACACCGAGGGGGTGCCGGACGCCGTCGCCGAGCGCCTCGCCGAGGTCCCCGGGATCGTGCACGGCTGGCGGGTGATGACCCTAGGGCAGTCCTAGTACGAACGGACTAGCCCTAATACCAAAGGTCAATGGTTAATCGGACGCGAGCGTGGGTAAGTTCCCGGCAACTTTCGAAAATCCGCGGGGGCGGGTCATTGAGGGAAGGACCCAAGTCATGCGTCTCGCGCGAACCCTTCGTCTGGCCGCCACAGCAGGTCTCGCGGCAACTGCGCTGACGGTCGTCGGCCTTGCTGCTCCCGCCCAGGCCCGGGTCGCCGATCACGCTTCTGCGTGCATCACCCCCACGTCGGCCGGAGAGGCCGCCGGAGCACGTGGCGGAGCCACCGGCCTCGACCACCGCGGCATCTCGGCCGCCGAGCAGCGCGCGATCGCGCGTCGGACCAACAGCCGCCTCGCGGCCAAGGGCTCGCCCAGCGTCAGCGGAAGCACCGCCCTCGCCGCGACGGTCCCCGTCCACGTTCATGTGATGCGAGACGCCGCAGGTCGTGGCGACGTCACCAACCGCCAGATCGACCGGCAGATCGCGGTGCTCAACAGCAGCTTCTCCGGCACCGGCTACTCCTTCAACCTGGTCAGCACCAAGCGCTACAACAACACCACCTGGCACAGGGACAACCAGTCCGCCCACTACCGAGCGCTGACCCGCAAGGGCGGCGCGAACGCCCTGAACATCTGGCTGGTCGACTTCAAGTACCTCGGGATCGCGACCTTCCCCTGGGACTACGCCAGGAAGGGTGAGATCGACGGCATCCGCGTCAACTACGACTCCGTGCCCGGCGGCTCAATCGCCAACTTCAACCTGGGCGGGACCGCTACCCACGAGGCAGGACACTGGCTCGGTCTCTACCACACCTTCCAGGGCGGCTGCACCGAGCTCAACGACGAGGTTGCCGACACGCCGGCCCAGATGAGCCCCACCAGCGGTTGCCCCGAGGGCCGGGACTCCTGCCCGTCGCCCGGGCTCGACCCGATCCACAACTACATGGACTACAGCTTCGACAGCTGCTACACCGAGTTCACACCGGGTCAGGACAGGCGCGCCGACGAGATGTGGGCGGCCTACCGGGCCTGAACCCCGATCTCCGCACGCATTGCAGGTTCGTGCAATGCAAGAAGATGAGTCTGGCCGATGCTGGCGTACTCCCATGCGGCGTTGCACGATTGTGCAGGAGGGAGTGATCGCCACTGGCGAGCGCTCCCTGACTGGTCTCTCGGGAGATTAGTCACCCGCGGTCCGTGGACTCGTCGGCTCCGGGGAAGATCTCGGGACTTCCTCGGTAGCTGAGTTCGCGGACCGCGGTGTCGGTGAGGGCGTCGATCGCCCAGCGGCGTTGGCCGCCCACCGTGTTCGCCACCAGCCAGGCGTAGGTCGAGGCGCTGCGGCGCTCCAGCTGGAGCGCCGCCTCGGCCACCGCGGACGGCGTCCCGAGGCGTCGCGGGATCTCGTACGCCGACTCTGACGCGACCGGCGTCCCGCCCTCCTCGCGCACCAGGCCGGTCAGGTGGTCGCGGCGCGCACGATGGGTCTCGTAGGCCTCGGACACCGAGTCGAACAGCTGTGGCGTGTCCGACGCCGAGGTCTGGGCACCGAGCACGCCGTACACGTAGAGCGCGGCGTGCTCGCCGGCGAGGGCGACCTGGAGGGCGTCGAGCGTCGTCATCGGCCCTCCTCGGCAAGCACGGCCAGCTGCTGGGCCACCGCGGCCGACATGGACGCCAGCAGTCGCGCCAGTCGTCCGCTCTGGGCTGCCACCGCACGGTCGGCCAGCAACCGCTGGTGACGCAGCTCCCGCGCACTCAGCACGGCCAGCGCTTCCCCTGCGTTGCTGGTCCGCGGCGGCCTGCGGCCGGACCGTCGGCTCGACCCGAGCACCTCCAGGTGCGCGTCGTGGACTCGGGCGAGCCCGCCCAGTGGTCGCCGCAACGAGTCGTGCCGGCGACGGAGTGTCTCGACGAGCAGCAGGGTGGCGGCTACCTCGTCGACCACGTCCTCGACCAGGCCGGCATCGGGATCCTCGGCGCCCGACGAGGGCGCCGGGGCCGAGTCCGGATCCTCGGAGCCGAGGCCGCCCAGGTCGCAGCCGGCCAGGACGGCGACGCCGGCGAGGGCGCCCCCCAGCGCCGTACGACGGGTGGTGCGGGGAGCAGGGCGACGGGACACGGCGCCGACCCTATCTAGCGGCTCCGGCCTGCCCACCGTCCGCGCCCCTGACTCTGCCAGCGTTCGCACCGCTATCGTGGAGATTCGCAGGATCGAGCAGGTCGCCCAGCGACCGTCTCGCGGTCTTTCAACTGCACAAGGAGGTCGGGCTCGTGAGCAGCGTCAGGCAGGACGCCATCCGGGAATCCATCGAGACCGAGCTCGCCGGGCCGCTGACCGCGTTGGAGCTCGACGTCGAGGCCGTGGAGATCACGCCGGCCGGTAAGCGTCGGATCCTCCGGATCGCCGTCGACAAGGACGGCGGCGTGACCCTCGATGACGTCGCCGACGCGACCCGCGAGATCTCCCGGGTGCTCGACGAGTCCGACGCGATGGGTGAGCAGCCCTACACGCTCGAGGTCACCTCGCGCGGTGTCGACCGTCCGCTCACCCTGCCCCGGCACTGGCGGCGCAACGCCGACCGGCTGGTCAAGGTGACCACCACCGAGGGCGAGGAGCTCGAGGGCCGGATCGCGGCCAGTGACGACATGGCAGCTTGCATCGACCTCGACGGGACGATCCGCGAGATCGCTTACGCCGACATCGCCCGCGCCCAGGTCCAGGTGGAGTTCAACCGGCGCGGGTCGAAGGAGAGCTGATGGACATCGATCTGGGCATCCTGCGGATGCTGGAGCGCGAGAAGGAGATCTCCTTCGACATCCTTGTCGAGGCCATAGAGCAGGCCCTGCTCACGGCGTACCACAAGACCCCGGGCGCGCAGGAGAACGCGCGGGTCGAGCTGGACCGCAAGACCGGGCACGTCACTGTCTTCGCCGCGGAGCTCGACGAAGAGGGCAACCAGATCGGGGAGTACGACGACACCCCGGAGGGCTTCGGCCGCATCGCGGCGACGACGGCGAAGCAGATCATGCTGCAGCGGCTGCGGGACGCCGAGGACGACATCCGGTTCGGCGAGTTCTCCGGCAAGGAGGGCGACATCATCTCTGGCGTCATCCAGCAGGGCCGCAACCCCGACGACGTGATGGTGAACCTCGGCAAGCTGGAGGCCCTGCTGCCGCTGGGGGAGCGGGTCCCCGGCGAGCGCTACGACCACGGCACCCGGATCAAGTGCCTGGTCATCTCCGTGCGCAAGGGCATGCGCGGGCCGCAGATCACCCTGTCCCGCTCCCACCCCAACCTCGTCCGCAAGCTGTTCGCCCTCGAGGTGCCCGAGATCGCCGACGGCACCGTCGAGATCGCGGCGATCGCCCGTGAGGCCGGTCACCGCACCAAGATCGCAGTGCTGTCGACGGCGTCCGGGGTCAACGCCAAGGGCGCCTGCATCGGCCCGATGGGCCAGCGCGTCCGCAACGTGATGTCTGAGCTCCACGGCGAGAAGATCGACATCGTCGACTGGTCCGAGGATCCCGCCGAGCTGATCGGCCACGCCCTGTCGCCGGCCCAGGTGACCTCCGTCGAGGTGGTCGACGCAACGGCGAAGTCGGCGCGCGTGGTCGTCCCCGACTTCCAGCTCTCCCTGGCGATCGGCAAGGAGGGCCAGAACGCCCGCCTCGCGGCCCGACTCACCGGATGGCGGATCGACATCCGCGGCGACGATGAGCCGGCCAGGTCCGACTGAGGAACGAGGCACAGTCGGCCAGTTCGAAATCCGTCGCCTGTGCACGGTAGGGTTAAACACAGTGGCGCGCGATCGACTTTCCCCTGCACAGGTGACAGGCAAGCCAGTCCGTACGTGCATTGGTTGTCGGGAACGGGCCACCACACGTGAGTTGTTGCGTGTCGTCGCGGGACTGGATGCGAGCGGCCGACCGGCCGTCGTACCCGATCCGGACGGCACGGCACCCGGACGCGGCGCGCACCTGCACCCCACGTCCGCGTGCTACGACCTCGCGGTGCGCAGGCGAGCGTTTGCCCGAGCCCTCCGGCTCGAGCAGGGGTTGGCCAGCACACCGGTGGGGGACTACCTCGCCTCACACACCAACTGAGTCCGACCGACAGAAACTGGAGCAGCAGCTCATGAGCACTCGATGAGTACTTCGCGATGAGTTTGCACACCCGCTAACGGTCTGAGACAAACCCCCGGAACCCGGGTCTCAGGCCAGAAGGAGAAACGTGGCTAAGACCCGAGTTCACGAACTCGCCAAGGAGTTCGGTGTCGAGAGCAAGTTTGTTCTCGAGAAGTTCAAGGAGATGGGGGAGTTCGTCAAGTCGGCGAGCTCCACTGTCGAGCTCCCTGCGGAGATGCGCTTTCGCAAGGAGTACGGCGACGAGCTGAAGACCGCGGCTGCGGCGGCTCCGGCCGAGGCCGCGCCCGAGAAGCCCGCCAAGAAGGCTCCCGCCAAGGCGGCTGCGAAGCCCAAGGCGCCGGCCGCGAAGGCCGCTCCGCCCGAGCCCGAGCCGGAACCGGAGCCTGCCCCCGAGCCGGTGGTGGAGGCTCCCGCCCCTGAAGAGACGCGCGAGCCCGAGCCCCCGGCCGAGCCCGAGGCACCGGCTGCTGCCGCGTCTGCCTCCCCGACCCCCAAGCCCCCGGCCCCGCGGCCGGTTGGCCGCCCGGGCGCGCCGCGCCCCGGCAACAACCCGTTCGCCACCAGCCAGGGCATGGGCCGGCGCCCCCGCCCCACCGACGGCGCGCCGGCCGGCGACCAGCGGGCTCCGCGCCCGCCCGCCGCACGCGACGGAGGCGCCCCCGGTCGCCCCGGCATGCCGCGACCCAACCCCGCGATGATGCCCAAGTCCCCAGCCGCATTCGGTTCCGGTCCCGGTGGCCGTGGTGCCGGCGGCCCGGGTCGTGGCGGTGGCGGTGCCCCCGGTCGCGGTGGCGCCGGCGCTCCCGGACGTGGCGGCGCTGGTGCCCCCGGACGCGGCGGTCCCCCCGCCCGCGGTGGTTTCGGTCCCGGCGGCCGTGGACGCCCCGGCGGACGTGGCCAGACCCAGGGTGCCTTCGGACGGCCCGGCGGGCCGTCGCGTCGTGGCCGCAAGTCGAAGCGCGCGCGTCGCCAGGAGTTCGAGCAGATGGAGGCCCCGACGCTCGGTGGCGTGAGGGTCCGCAAGGGCGACGGTGAGACCGTCCGCCTGGCCCGGGGTGCCTCCCTGACCGACTTCGCCGACAAGATCGGCGTCGACGCCGCCTCGCTGGTGCAGATGCTGTTCAGTCTCGGCGAGATGGTGACCGCGACCGAGTCCGTCAACGACGAGACCCTCGAGCTGCTCGGCGAGGAGCTCAACTACGTCGTCGAGGTCGTCTCTCCGGAGGACGAGGACCGTGAGCTGCTCGAGTCGTTCGACCTCGAGTTCGGCGAGGACGAGGGCGACGAGACCGACCTGGCGATCCGCCCGCCGGTCGTCACCGTCATGGGTCACGTCGACCACGGAAAGACCAAGCTGCTCGACGCGCTGCGCAACGCCAACGTGGTCGACAAGGAGGCCGGTGGCATCACCCAGCACATCGGTGCCTACCAGGTGGCCACCGAGGTCGACGGCGACGAGCGACGGATCACCTTCATCGACACCCCGGGTCACGAGGCGTTCACCGCCATGCGTGCCCGCGGTGCGCAGGCGACCGACATCGCGATCCTGGTGGTCGCGGCCGACGACGGCGTGATGCCGCAGACGGTCGAGGCGCTCAACCACGCCAAGGCCGCCGGGGTCCCGATCGTGGTCGCGGTCAACAAGATCGACAAGCCCGAGGCCGACCCGACCAAGGTGCGCGGTCAGCTGACCGAGTACGGCTTGATCCCCGAGGAGTACGGCGGCGACGCGATGTTCGTCGACGTCTCGGCGAAGTCCGAGCTCAACCTCGACAAGCTGCTCGAGGCCGTCGTACTCACCGCGGATGCGTCCCTCGACCTGCGGGCCAATCCCCACCAGGACGCCCAAGGGCTCGTGGTCGAGGCGCACCTCGACCGCGGCCGCGGCCCGGTGGCGACGATCCTCGTTCAGCGCGGAACCCTCCGCGTCGGCGACTCGATCGTCGCCGGCCCGGCCCACGGCCGGGTCCGGGCGATGCTCGACGAGAACGGCGGAAACATCGAGGAGGCCGATCCCTCGCGTCCCGCGATGGTGCTCGGGCTCACCGCTGTGCCCGGCGCCGGTCAGAACCTGATCGTCGTCGACGACGACCGGATGGCTCGTCAGATTGCCGAGAAGCGGGAGGCGCGCGAGCGCGCCGCCATGCAGGCGAAGCGCCGGGTGCGCCGGACCCTCGAGGACTTCATGGCCTCGATGGAGAAGGGCGAGAGCCAGGAGCTCAACCTGATCCTGAAGGGCGACGTGTCCGGATCGGTCGAGGCGCTCGAGGACGCGCTGTCCAACATCGACGTGGGCGACGAGGTCGGCATCCGGGTCATCGACCGCGGAGTCGGTGCGATCACCGAGACCAACGTCGACCTGGCCGCCGCCTCCGACGCGATCATCATCGGGTTCAACGTCCGCCCGCAGGGCAAGGCGACCGAGATGGCCGACCGCGAGGGTGTCGAGATCCGCTACTACACGGTGATCTACCAGGCGATCGATGAGATCGAGGCAGCCCTGAAGGGCATGCTGAAGCCGGAGTTCGAGGAGTCCACCCTCGGCCAGGCGGAGATCCGCGAGATCTTCCGCTCGTCCAAGCTCGGCAACATCGCCGGGTGCATGGTCACCAGCGGCACCATCCGACGCAACGCCAAGGCGCGGCTGCTCCGGGACGGCGCGGTCGTGGCCGACAACCTCGACCTTGCCTCGTTGCGACGGGAGAAGGACGACGCCAGCGAGGTCCGCGAGGGCTTCGAGTGCGGTCTCGTGCTGAAGAACTACCAGGACATCAAGATCGGCGATGTCGTGGAGAGCTTCGAGATGCGCGAGATCCCGCGCGACTGAGCCCCGACGCTGACCCGCCCGAAACTTTCGGGCGGGTCAGCATGGCAATGAGGAACACGAGATGAGCAATCCACGGGTGCGGAAGATCGCCGACCGGATCCAGGTGATCGTCGCCGAGATGCTCGAGCGGCGGATCAAGGACCCGCGGCTCGGCTTCGTCACGGTGACCGATGTCCGGGTGACCGGTGACACCCAGCAGGCGTCGATCTTCTACACGGTCTACGGCGAGGACGACGACCTCGCCAGCACCGCGGCCGCGCTGGAGTCGGCGAAGGGCCTGCTCCGGTCGGAGGTGGCCAAGCAGCTCGGGATGCGGCACGCACCGACGCTGACGTTCATCGCCGACGCGCTGCCGGAGAACGCCCGCCACCTCGACGACGTGCTCGCCAAGGCGCGTGCCCTGGACGAGGCCGCTGCCGCGGCGCGGGGCGCGACGTACGCCGGCGAGGAGGATCCGTACAAGAAGCCGCGCGAGGCAGAGGCGGAACCTCCCGGCGACGACGACGCATGACCGCGGCGTCCGGGCTCGTGGTCGTGGACAAGCCGGCCGGCGTCACCTCCCACGACGTCGTGTCGCGGGTGCGCGGGCTGGCCGGGACCCGCAAGGTCGGCCACGCCGGCACCCTCGACCCGATGGCGACGGGAGTGCTGGTCCTCGGCCTCAACCGCGCGACCCGGCTGCTCGGTCACCTGACGCTGACCGACAAGGCGTACGACGCCACGATCCGGCTCGGTGCCGCCACCACCACCGATGACGCCGAGGGCGAGCCCATCTCGACCACTCCCACTGGCGACCTCGACGAGGCGCAGATCCGGTCCGCGCTGGCGGCCTTCGTCGGCGACATCGACCAGGTGCCCACCACCGTCTCGGCCATCAAGGTCGACGGCCGGCGGGCCTACCGGCGGGTCCGCGAGGGGGAGTACGTGGAGCTGCCGGCGCGACCGGTGACCATCCACGAGCTGGATGTCCACCGGGTGCGCCTGGGCGACGAGTGGGTCGACGTCGACATCTCGGTCAGCTGCACGAGCGGCACCTACATCCGGGCGATCGCCCGTGACCTCGGCGCCGAGCTGGCGGTCGGTGGTCACCTCACGGACCTTCGACGCACGGCGGTCGGTCCGTTCGGCCTCGATCAGGCCCACACCGTCGACCAGCTGACCGAGGAGTTCACGATGATGCCGATCGCGGAGGCCGCGCGGGTCAGCTTCCCCAGCCGCGACCTGGGTCAGGCGCAGGCGGGCGACGTCCGGCACGGTCGCCAGATCGACGCGGATCTGGGCGGGATCACCGCGCTGTTCGCGCCGGACGGAGAGTTCCTCGCGCTCTACGAGCCGAGCCACGGGACCACCCGAGCCGTCGCGGTGTTCGTCTGATGCGGATCTTCCACGTCGCCGTGGCCGCCGAGTGGGAGGCGGCCCTGGAGTCCGGTGCCTACACGATGTCCACGCTGGGCCGCACCCTGGCCGAGGAGGGCTTCATCCACTGCTCCCACGAGGACCAGTGGCAGCAGGTGCGCCGCGAGCACTACGCCGACGCGACGGCACCGCTGGTCCTGCTCGTGATCGACACCGACCGGCTCACCGCGCCGGTGCGCGAGGACGACGTACCCGGTTCGGACCGGCCGTTCCCGCACGTCTACGGACCGATCAACCCTGACGCCGTGGTCGAGACGTGGGACCTGTCCTTGCCGGGCCGGGGGCGAGAGATCAGTAGGGTCAACCCCGTGCCGATCTGGCGAGCCCCCGACGACGTACCGGCCGATCTGGGCCGTACGTCCGTGGTCATCGGGAACTTCGACGGCGTCCACCTCGGTCACCAGCACGTCGTCGCCCGAGCGCGCGAGATCGCGGATGCCGACGGGCTGACCCTGGTCGCCGTCACGTTCGACCCGCACCCGATGGCCGTCCTGCGGCCCGAGCACGCGCCCTCTCCGCTGACGACCATCGAGGAGCGGACCCGGCTGCTGGGCGAGGCGGGCGTGGACGCCGTGTTCGCCCTGGCGTTCGACCGCCAGATCGCGGGCTGGTCTCCCGAGGAGTTCGTCGACCGGGTCCTGGTCGAGGCTCTCCACGCGGCCGCGGTGGTGGTCGGTGCGAACTTCCGGTTCGGGCACCGGGCCGCCGGTGACGTCGCCACCCTGCGAGAGGCGGGGGAGTCCCGCGGCTTCGTCGCCGAGGGGATCGCCCTCGACGGCGGCCCGCAGGTCTGGTCCTCGACGTACGTCCGCACCTGCCTCGACACCGGCGACGTCGCCGGCGCCGCCGAGGCGCTCGGTCGCCCGTTCAGTGTGCGGGGCGCGGTCGTCGAAGGCGACAAGCGCGGCAAGGACCTCGGTTTCCCGACCGCCAATGTGCCGACCTCGGGCGTGACGGCCACCCCGGCCGACGGCGTCTACGCCGGCTGGCTGCGCCGTCTCGACACCGACGAGCGATTCCCGGCCGCGATCAGCGTCGGTACCAACCCGACCTTCGACGGTCACCGCGAGAGCCGCGTCGAGAGCTACGTGCTCGACCGGACCGACCTCGAGCTGTACGGCGTCGAGGTCGAGGTCGAGTTCGTCGATCGCCTCCGCGGCATGACGGCGTTCGAGTCGGTGGACAAGCTGGTGGCGCAGATGCACGACGACGTCGAGCAGGCACGCCGCGTGCTCGATGCCCCTGGGACGGATCCCGCGTGAGGCAGACCAGCAGCGAGCCGCTGCCCGCGACGGAGACCTGGTTCCTCCAGCACGGGCTGCCCTACTTCGTCCCGGAGGAGCGAGCCGCTGCCCGGGCGGCGCTCCGGCCACGCCGCGCCCTGCCGCTGATGCTCCTGGTGCTCCTCGTTGCGGCCGCCCTCGGCGGGCTGCTCGGGTGGTTCTCGGACCAGGTCAGCGCGGCGCCGGCGCTGTGGTTGACCCTGGCCGTCCTGGGTGGGGTTGTCTACGCCATGACCGCCCTGCGCGCCCGCCCGATCCTGAGCTGGGCGCTGGGCCGGACGTTTTCCAGCCTGCGGCTGCTGCTGTCCACCGCATCCCGCGCCCTGCCCTTGCTGCTCGTCTTCGTGACATTCCTGTTCATCAACGCCGAGGCATGGGAGATGACCTCCCGACTACCGTTCGGCCGGTTGTGGCTGGCGGTGCTGCTGCTCCTCGGCCTGGGCATGGTGTTCCTGCTGGTTCGGCTGCCCGAGGAAGTCGACCAGGCCGACGACGCTGTCGACGACAGCCTCCTCACCCGTGCGTGTCGCGGTACGCCGCTGGAGCAACCCTGCGCCGACCTGATCGCCGACCCAGACGCCGACCCGGCGTCGTACGCCCAGGTCACCGGCTATGAGCGCTGGAACCTGATCGCCGCGCTGCTGATCATTCAGACCGCGCAGGTGCTGGTGCTGGTCGTGGCGGTCTTCGTCTTCTTCCTGCTGTTCGGGTCGCTGATCATGCCGGAGACCGTTCAGGGGTCCTGGACCGGTCTGGGCGACGGCATCCGCAGCTTCCGCTACCTCGACAGTGTGTCGACCCAGCTGGTCAAGGTGTCGCTGTTCCTGGCGTCGTTCAGCGGGCTCTACTTCACCGTCTCCGCAGTGACCGACGAGACCTACCGCAAACAGTTCTTCGCCGGTGTGACCGACGAGCTGGAGCGGGCGGTCGGCGTGCGGGCGGTCTATCTCGCCCTGCGCGCGCGGTCCTGATCGGTCCCGTGGCGGTGACCGGGCGGGGGCTTCTGAGTCGGCGATTCTCCAGCTTGGAGGTGTGAACCCCGACTACGTTTCTCCGGTGATCCCACTGCTGCGACCCCGTCTCGTGCTGGCCCTGACCGGCACCGCCGTCGCCACCCTTGCCCTCGTCCCTTCCGCCTCCGCTGCGGCACGATCGGATCTGGTGGTGAGTGAGCTCGCCTCGCCTGCCACGACGAAGGTCGCGGGCCACGCGATCACCGTCGCGACGACGGTCCGAAACCGCGGCACTGCGCGGCCCGAGGTGGCGAGCCGCGTTCGCTACTACCTCTCTTCCGACCGTGTGCGCGGTGACGATCGAAAGCTCGCCGGCTACCTCTCCACGCCGCGTCTTGCGCCGGGAGCCTCCCGGAGTGCCGAGGCGACTCTCACCATCCCCGCTGCGACGCCCTCGGCCTCCTACTACGTCATCGCCTGCGCGGACGGCACGTCGCTCGTCCGCGAGTCGAGGGAGGGCAACAACTGCCGTGCCACCTCAGAACAGGTCGACGTGGTCGCGGCGCAGTCGGACCTGATGGCGTTCGCCGACGACGACATCGCCGGCGACAACGTCGCGAACGCAGCGTGGGCTCATTTCGTCGAGCAGCACACCGTCACCGTGCGGAACAATGGACCCGCTCCGGCACCGCACGCACAGGTGCAGATATTCTTCGAGCCGAACGCCGGCATCCGCAACTTCACGGCGCCGTCGGGCGTCACTTGCACACTCGGCTACCCGGTGGTGTGCAACCTCGGAACACTCGGTGTCGGATTCGAGAACGACGTCGACATCGACTTCGACGTCCGGTGGCGCAGCTATGGCGCGCAGTCCGTGTCGCCCGTGACGAGCTCCGACTTCGAGGACCCCGGCCCGAACGATGACATCTCCCGCCCGATCGAGGTCAAGGAGCTCACCGAGGGCTCGTCGATCACCCCGATCAACAACAGCACACAGGGATTGGACAACAGCATCATCTACGGGCTGCGGGCCGCACTCCTCGGCGACCAGAACGATCCGCTCAACACCCTCGTGAAGCTGAACGGGACGATCGAACCGGCCGGCGATGTCGACTGGTACCGGTTCATCGTGCCGGCGGGCGGCGACGTCACGTTGGAGACCTTCGACGGCAACGGCTGGGACTGCACCATCGATACCGTGATCTCGCTGCATTCTCAGGCAGGCACGGAGCTGGCGACGAGCGACGACGACGGCACCAACTTCTGCTCGAGGATCGCGCCAGACACTCACCCAGCCGCCGCCAACCTGGCGGAGGGCAACTACTGGGTGCGGGTGAGGCACTTCGCCACGGACAAGACGATCCTCGCCGACCCCGGCTACGAGCTGCAGGGCACGATCACGCCCTAGGCTCAGGCAGGCGTCACGTCGACCGGTACGCCGTTCAGCGCGGCATTGCCGGACACGTCCAGCCGCTCCGGATCGGTCAGGTCGTTGATCGAGACGCCGGGCACTTTGGCGGCCCGGCTCATGCCGGTGCCGTCGACCTGGTGGCCGTAACCGTGGGGGAGCGAGACCACCCCGGGCATCATGTCGTCGACGGCCCGGACCTCGACCTCGACCGAGCCGACCCTCGACCTGACGGTGACGCGGTGGCCGTCGGTGATCCCGCGGGCGGCGAGGTCGTCGGGGTGCATGAGCAGCTGGTGCCGCGGCTTGCCGCGGGTGAGCCGCTCGGTGTTGTGCATCCAGGAGTTGTTGTCGCGCTGGTGGCGCCGACCGATGAGGACGAGCTCCCCGCTCCGCGGCGGGGTCTCCACCCGGTCCAGCCTGGCCAGGTCCGCGAGCACCAGCTCCGGTGCGGCGTCGATCCGCTTCGACTTCGTGAACAGTCGCTCGGGCAGCCGGCCCGCCTGGAGCGGGCCGAGGTCGACTCCGGCGGGATTCTTCCGCAGCTGGGAGATGGTGACGCCGGACCTGCCGGTGCGGAGCAGCTGCGCCACCAGGAAGGTTGGGCTGACCATCAGCCGGGCCCGGGTGGCGAGCCGCTTCTTCCAGGGCATCTTGCGGTTCAGTCGCTTCATCAGCCGCAGTGTGACCTCGCGGTAGATCTCCCAGTCGTGTCGTTGGCTGCGCGTCCTTGTCGATGACGGCCGGGGTGAACCGCGCCGTGTTGCGCACCGCAAGGGTGTGGAAGACGAGGTCGTAGTGGTCGCGCTCCAGGGCGGTGGTCGGCGGCAGGATCACGTCGGCGTGCCGCGTCGTCTCGTTGACATAGATGTCGACGGCCGCCATGAAGTCGAGACCCCCCATCGCCCGTCCGAGCGCCGAGCCGTCCGGTGTGGACAGCACCGGGTTGCCGGACATGGTGAGCAGCGCCCGGATCTGGCCGTCGCCCGGCGTCTCGATCTCCTCGCGGAGGGCGGAGACCGGGAGCTCGCCGGCAGTCTCGGGGAGGCCGCGCACCCGGCTGCGCCACGAGTCGTGGTGTCCCCTGCCGACCAGGCCGCGACCGACGCTGTCGATCGCCGGCGTTGTGAAAAGGGTGCCGCCCTCCCGGTCGAGATTCCCGGTGACCAGGTTGAGCAGCTGGATCGCCCACTGTGCGACCGTGCCGTGCCCCGTCGTCGAGACGCCCATTCGGCCATACGCGGCCGCACCGTCGGCGGCCGCGAACTCCCGCGCGATCCGGCGGATCTCGTCGGCCGGTACGCCGCTCGGCCTCTCCGCGCGCTCGGGGTCGAACCCGGCCACGGCCTGCCGCACGGAGTCGAGGCCGTCGACGTAGGCCCTCGAGCTTGTCAGGCCCTCGTCGAACAGCACGTGCAGCATGGCCAGCAGGACGTAGACGTCGGTGCCGGGACGGATGAAGTGGTGCTCGGAGGCCACCCTCGCGGTCTCGGTGCGCCGCGGATCGAACAGCACCACCCTGCCGTCGCGCTGCTTGAGGGCCCGCAGCCGGTTCGGGAAGTCGGGGACTGTCATCAGGGAGCCGTTGGACGCCATCGGGTTGGCGCCGAAGACCAGGAAGTACGAGGTCCGGTCGATATCGGGGATCGGCAGCAGCAGCTGGTGGCCGTACATCAGGTGCGCGACCAGCTGGTGGGGGAGCTGGTCCACGGAGGTGGCGCTGAAGAGGTTGCGGGTGCGCAGGGACCTGACCATGGTCAGGCCGTGGGTCAGCGAGCCGAGGCTGTGCACCGTCGGGTTGCCCAGATAGACCCCGACAGCATCGCGGCCGTGCTCGTTGAGCGCCTCGGCCAGACCGTCGGCCACCAGGTCGAACGCCTCATCCCAGCCGATCTCCACCCAGTCCTCGCCGCGCCGGCGTACCGGGCGCCGCAGGCGGTCCGGGTCGTCGAGGACGTCGGCCAGGGACACGCCCTTGGGGCAGATGTAGCCACGTGAGAGGGGGTCGGCATCGCTGCCGCGGATCGAGGTGACCCGGCCCTCGTCGATCGTGACCTCGAGGCCGCAGATGGCCTCACAGAGGTTGCACACGCCGAGCTGGGTGGACATTCGGTCAGTCTGGCACAGGGCGGTGCACCGCGATGGGGCGCGTGACGGGTAGCCTCGAGACGCGTGTTGCCCGCTGTGGGCGACGACCACAGAAGGGAAAAACCTCCATGGGATACGGACTCGGCGTCTTTCTTCTCGCACTCGGACTCATCCTCGCGCTGGCCGTGCAGGACATGATCGACGCCATCGACCTCACCATGATCGGCTGGATCCTCGCGATCGCCGGCCTGCTGGTCATCGTGCTGACCGCCGTCCAGGCCAACCGCGGCCGCACCCACCGCACCGTGGCAACGACGACCCACGAGGACGGCTCGCAGTCGGTCGCGGAGCGTCGTACCGAGCAGGACCCGCCGCCCCCGGCCGTCTGAGGTCTCAGAGGCGCGACACCTGCGTTTTGGGCGCGGCCGTTGGCCGCTGATAGTCTCGTCCGGTTGCCCGTCCCGGGTCTGCCGGATTTCCGGGCGACACCACGCAGTACCCGCCGTCAGACGGCCGCGGAACCAGAGTGCCCGGGTGGACAGGCCCCGGCGCGCCGCGCAACGAGCAGGGCCCGGACCGGGCCGGAAGGAGCCCGCATGTCGATCGGTACCGACGCGGAGACCAAGAAGAAGATCATCGCCAAGTACGCCACGGCCGAGGGTGACACCGGCTCGCCGGAGGTCCAGGTGGCTCTGCTGAGCCATCGGATCGCCCACCTCACCGAGCACCTCAAGCAGCACAAGCACGACCACCACAGCCGTCGTGGTCTGCTGCTGCTGGTCGGCCAGCGCCGTCGGTTGCTCAACTACCTGCAGAAGACCGACATCGAGCGCTACCGCTCGATCGTCGAGCGTCTCGGTCTGCGTCGCTGACTCCGGAAGGGTCCACACCTGTGGGCCCTTTCGTTACATTTCACAACTGAACACACACATCACCAGGAGCGATCCGCGAATCGTCGGCCCGGTCCTCGGTAGTGGCTCTCGGTCTGTTCACAGCACCGCGAGCCTCGATCGAAGACCGGCACCCACACCCACACAGCGGGAACGCGGGTCATTCGCGGTATCGCTCCGCGAACAGAAAGCACATGCAGTGGAACCCACTATTTCTGCCGTCGAGACAGTTCTCGACAACGGCAAGTTCGGCCAGCGCACCGTCAAGTTCGAGACCGGGCTTCTCGCCCGGCAGGCCGCTGGCTCCGTCACCGCCTACCTGGACGACGAGACGATGCTGCTCTCGGCGACCACGGCCGGCAAGCACCCCAAGGACCACTTCGACTTCTTCCCCCTGACGATCGACGTCGAGGAGCGGATGTACGCCGCGGGCCAGATCCCCGGCTCGTTCTTCCGCAGCGAGGGTCGCCCGGGCGAGGACGCGATCCTCACCTGCCGGCTCATCGACCGCCCGCTGCGCCCGACGTTCAAGAAGGGCCTGCGCAACGAGGTCCAGGTCGTCATCACCGTCATGGCGCTCGACCCCGACACCCCGTACGACGTCCTGGCGATCAACGCCGCCTCGCTGTCCACCCAGCTCTCCGGCCTGCCGTTCTCCGGCCCGGTGGGTGGCGTCCGCGTGGCCTTCATCGAGGGTCAGTGGGTGGCGTTCCCCAGCCACAGCCAGCTCGAGGACGCCGTATTCGACATGGTGGTCGCGGGCCGGGTCACCGAGACCGGTGACGTCGCGATCATGATGGTCGAGGCTGAGGCCACCGAGCAGACCTGGAACCTCGTCCAGTCCGGTACCCAGGCTCCGACCGAGAGTGTCGTGGCCAGCGGCCTCGACGCCGCCAAGCCGTTCATCAAGCAGCTGGTCGAAGCGCAGGTCGAGCTGGCCAAGCAGGCTGCGAAGCCGGTCCAGGAGTTCCCGGTCTTCCTCGACTTCGAGGACGACGTCTACGACGCGGTCGAGGCGGCCGTGAAGGCGCCGACGGCCGAGGCGCTGACGATCGCCGGCAAGCAGGAGCGCGAGGAGAAGCTCGACGAGATCAAGGCGTCGTTGCTCGACCAGCTCGCCGGTCAGTTCGAGGACCGCGAGAAGGAGGTCGGCGCCGCGTTCCGGGCGCTGAACAAGCAGCTCGTGCGCGAGCGGGTCCTGCGCGACAAGGTCCGCATCGACGGCCGCGGCCTGGCCGACATCCGTCCGCTGCACGCAGAGGTCGGCGTGATCCCGCGGGTCCACGGCTCGGCACTCTTCGAGCGGGGCGAGACCCAGATCCTCGGCGTGAGCACGCTGAACATGCTCACGCTCGAGCAGAAGCTGGACACGCTCTCCCCGGAGAAGTCCCGTCGTTACATGCACAAGTACGTCTTCCCGCCCTTCTCCACCGGCGAGACCGGCCGGGTGGGCTCTCCGAAGCGCCGCGAGGTCGGCCACGGTGCGCTGGCCCGCCGGGCCCTGCTGCCGGTGCTGCCGACCCGCGAGGAGTTCCCCTACGCCATCCGGCAGCTGTCGGAGGCCATGGGCTCCAACGGCTCGACGTCGATGGGCTCGGTGTGCGCCTCCACCATGTCGCTCCTGCAGGCCGGCGTGCCGCTGCGGGCGGCCGTGGCCGGGATCGCCATGGGCCTGATCTCCGGCGAGGTCGACGGTGAGACGCAGTACGTCGCGCTCACGGACATCCTCGGCGCCGAGGACGCGTTCGGTGACATGGACTTCAAGGTCGCCGGTACCCGCGAGTTCGTCACCGCCCTGCAGCTCGACACCAAGCTCGACGGGATCCCGGCCGAGGTTCTGGCCGCCGCCCTCGACCAGGCGAAGGACGCCAGGATCGCGATCCTCGACGTGATGGCCGAGGCCATCGACGAGCCGGAGGAGATGTCGGTCCACGCTCCGCGGATCATCAGCGTCCGGGTGCCGGTCGACAAGATCGGCGAGGTCATCGGCCCCAAGGGCAAGGTGATCAACCAGATCCAGGACGACACCGGCGCCACGCTGTCGATCGAGGACGACGGCACCGTCTACATCGGTGCCACCAACGGCGAGGCCGCCGAGGCGGCCCGGGCCGCGGTCAACGCGATCGCGAACCCGACCATGCCCGAGGTCGGCGAGCGCTACCTCGGCACCGTCGTGAAGACGACCAACTTCGGCGCGTTCGTCTCGCTGCTCCCCGGCAAGGACGGCCTGCTGCACATCAGCAAGCTGCGCTCCCTGGCCGGCGGCAAGCGCGTCGAGGCCGTTGAGGACGTCGTCTCGGTGGGGCAGAAGCTCCAGGTCCAGATCGCCGAGATCGACGACCGCGGCAAGCTCTCCCTGGTACCGGTGGTCGACGAGGACAACTCCTCCGAGGACGCCGAGGACTCGGACGAGGAGTGACCGACCCGTCTGCGGGGCGGCTGTCCGTCCCGCAGAAGGTCGGCTCGACCCGCACCCTCGAGACGGTCAAGGACGACGACGGCCAGGTGACGTCGCGGGTACGCCGCACCGTGCTCCCCGGAGGCCTGCGGGTGATCACCGAGCAGATGGCCGGAGTCCGGTCGACCAGCATCGGGGTCTGGGTCGGCGTCGGCTCCCGCGACGAGACCCCCACGCTGCACGGGTGCTCCCACTTCCTCGAGCACCTGCTGTTCCGGGGCACGAAGTCGCGGTCCGCGATGGACATCTCGGTGGCCCTGGACTCGGTGGGCGGCGAGTTCAACGCCTTCACCGCCAAGGAGTACACCTGCTTCCACGCACGCGTGCTCGTCGACGACCTGCCGCTGGCGGTCGACGTACTGGGCGACATGGTCACCGACTCGCTGATCTCGGCCGCCGACGTCGAGGCCGAGCGTGACGTGATCCTCGACGAGATCGCCATGCACGACGATGATCCCGACGACGTGGTGCACAACCTGTTCGCTGCCCAGGCGTGGGGGGCCGGGCCGCTGGGTCGTCCGATCGCGGGGACCGCCGACTCGATCCGCGGCCTCACCCGGGCCCAGGTCAAGCGGTTCTACCAACGCCACTACCGGCCGGCGAACATGGTGGTCGCGGTCGCCGGCGCCGTCGATCACGCCAAGCTGGTCCGGCAGGTACGACGCGCGTTCTCGCGCAACGACTTCCTGGCCGGCGACGAGGCCCCGGTGGCGCCGCGGGCCGAGGATCACGCACGCCGGGTCAAGGCCGGCACGGTGAGCGCCCGCCGGCCCCTTGAGCAGGTGAACCTCGTGCTCGGCGTCAACGGCCTCACCCGCACCGACGACCGGCGGTTCGCGCTGGGTGTCCTCAACACGGCCCTGGGCGGAGGCACGTCCTCACGGCTCTTCCAGGAGGTCCGCGAGCGACGCGGGCTCGCCTACTCGGTGTTCTCGTTCGCCAGCCACCACGCGGACGCCGGGCTGGTCGGCGTATCGGCCGGCTGCCTGCCGGGCAAGCTCGACGACGTGCTGGCCACGGTCCGGGCGGAGCTGGCCAAGGTGGCCGCCGACGGCATCACCCAGGACGAGCTGGACCGCGGCAAGGGTCAGCTGAAGGGCGGAATGGTGCTGGGTCTCGAGGACTCGGGCGCACGCATGTCACGGCTGGGCAAGGCGGAACTGGTCTACGACGAGCTCCTGAGCATCGACGAGGTCATCGAGCGGGTCGATGACGTCACGCTCGAGGACGTCCACGCGATCAGCTCGGACCTCTTCTCACAGCCCGAGATCCTCGCCATCGTCGGACCCGCCTGACCCGGCCTCGCCCCGAGGGACGAGGCCGGGCCCGACGTCTGTGAACTGCTTCAGCGAACGGGCCGGTCGTAGCCGTCAGTGGCGCCCAACGGCTGCGTGGTGGTGGCCGGGTCGGGAGTTGCGGTCCCGGTGGTGGTCCCGGGCGCTCCCGTGTCGTTCGAGCCGACTCGCTCTGAGACCCGGTCGCGTCCGGTCTCGATGTCGTGCTGGGCCTGCACCTTGGCGTCCTGCCCCTTGCGGTAGGCGTCTTCGAGCATCCGCTGGGCGACCGAGCGGCCACCGAGCCCGAAGGCGAGGGCCAGCCCGAGGGCCAGTGCCCCCATGGTGGCGGCGAACGCGATGCGCACGATCTCGGGCGCGATCTGGAGCTGTTCCAGGATCATGAACATGGCGATCACCATGACGATCGCCGGAACGACCGTGGCGACGACCTTGCCGGTCGGGGTGTCGCCGAGCACCTTGGCGACGCCCGCGCCGACACCGCCGGCGATCAGCGCTGCCACCACGAAGATCAGGATGGCCACGATGATGTTGGGCAGGTAGGCCAGCACGGCCGACATGAAGCCGGTCAGGGCGGGAACCCCCAGTGCGCCGATCGCGGAGAAGATGAAGAAGATGAAGATCAGCCAGAAGACCGCGCGCGCGATCCCGTTCGAGGGGCTGGCGCCCGGCATCACCCGGTCGACGTACGAGTTCGCGTCGGACTCGCGCAGGCGCCGGTCCACGCCGACCTTCTCGAGCACCTTGCGCACGACGGCGGCGACGACCTTCGCGACGATGAAGCCGACGAGCAGGATGATGAGGAAGCCCAAGAGGTTGGGCAGGAACGCGAAGAATGAGTCCGTCGCGTTCTGGAAGCTGTCACCGATGTCCACGGTGTGTCCCCTGTTCTTTTCTCTGGCCGGTCCCTCCGCCTCGGGTTTCGAGCGGTTGACCGGTCGTTCCGGCTCTGTACCCCGGGTCAGTCGCGTTCATGCCGGAGAGGGGTCTCGACACGCGCGGTCACGACTTCGTCCCTCAGTCGTGCGCGCTGCTCGACCACCCTCGAAGCGGTGCCCTGCGCTGCGCGCAGGTCACCGTTTCCCGATAATGCCGACCACCGAGGGGGCCTTCTGGTCGACCACAGACACCCGGAACCCGCCCGCGGTCAGCGCGGCCGAGGCCTTCTGGACCATGTTGGGGACCATCTCCGGGCGGTTGGCGTCGTAGAAGAGGTAGACCGCACCCCCCGGAAGCACCCGCTCGTGCAGCAGGGCCACCTCGTCGGTGCACGACCTCACCCAGAAGAGGTTGACGTTGAAGGCGAACACCTTGTGCAGGCGCCGCACGGGGACCCGCAACGTGGCGAGGTCGATCTGACGGACGGTGAGACGTCCGGCCTCGACGTACTTCCGGCAACGCCGTTTGGTGCGGTCGACGCCCGACTCGGAGCGGTCGATGGCGAAGAGCTTCCCGGTCTCGAGGCGCTGGCAGATCAGCTCTGCTCCGGCACCGGGCCCGCACCCGATCTCCAGGATGTTGTCGGCCGGCCCGACGTCCATGAGGTCGACCGCCCAATGGATCCGCGCCGGAATCGTCTGCGCCCGCATGGCACCAGCCTGCCAGACGTCGATGCCGGCAGGCACCGTCGCCGCCAGCGCCTGCGCGATGGCCTAGGTTGGGGCCGTGACCGAGGCGATCAGGGTGGGCGTCCTGGGGGCGCTCGGCAAGGTGGGCTCCGAGGTCTGCCGTGCCGTCGAGACGGCCGACGACACCGAGCTGGTGGCGCGGATCGACGCCGACGACGAGCTCGACGACCTGGTCACCTCCGGGGCCCAGGTCGTCGTCGACTTCACCCATCCCGACGTGGTCATGGACAACCTGGAGTTCTGCCTCGACCACGGCATCCACGCTGTCGTCGGCACGACAGGATTCGACGATGATCGGCTGGAGACCCTCCGGCGCTGGCTCGCCGATGCTCCCGCGGTCGGCGTCCTGGTCGCACCGAACTTCTCCATCGGCGCCCTCCTGATGATGCGCTTCGCGGCGACCGCAGCCCCGTTCTACGAGTCCGTGGAGGTGGTCGAGCTCCACCACCCCGACAAGGCGGACGCGCCCTCCGGCACCGCTCGTCGTACCGCGCAGCTCATTGCGGCCGCGCGGCGCGAGGCCGGCTCCGGACCGGTCCCCGACGCGACCTCGTCGGCCCTGGACGGCGCGCGGGGCGCCGACGTCGACGGGATCCGGGTGCACGGCCTGCGGATCCGGGGCCTTGTCGCCCACCAGGAGGTCGTGCTCGGTGGGCTGGGGGAGACCCTCACCATCCGGCACGACTCGCTCGACCGGGCGTCCTTCACCCCTGGCGTGCTGGTCGGGGTCCGGACGATCGGCTCCCACCCGGGGCTCACGGTCGGGCTCGAGAACTTCCTCGACCTGGACTGAGCCTCGACCTCGACTGAGCGCCCGGACCCTCACACCAGCCGGACCACGGCGGCGACCAGAGCGGCCCCGAACACCACCACCAGGAACGGCGCCCGGGCGAGCAGGAGCAGCACCGCCGCGCCGAGCCCGACGGCACGGGCGTCCAGCACCAGCGTGGGACCGGATGCGAACACCTGCACCGCCACCAGCGCGGCCAGCAGGGCGACCGGGATCAGGTCGGCGATCCGCTCGACGAGCGGTCGCTCCAGGACCCGCGCCGGCACCGAGAGGCCGGCCAGCTTCAGCATGTAGCAGGCCACGCCCGCGCCCAGGACGGCCCACCAGATCATCGGTCGACCTCCGGCCACTCGGTCTCGTCCGGGCCTGGCCACAGCACGCCGATCAGCAGCGCGACTCCGGCCGAGGCGAGGACGGGCACGCCGGCGGCCGTGAACGGGACCAGACCCAGCGCGACGGCCGCGGCTGCGAGGGCGGTCACCCGGTTGCGGCGGTCGCGCAGCCGGGGCCAGAGCAGGGCCAGGAACGCCGCGCCGACCGCGGCGTCGAGCCCGTAGGTGCGGGGGTCGCCGAGCGCGCGCCCGCCGAGTGCGCCGGCCAGGGTCGCCACGTTCCACAGGACGAAGATCGTGACGCCGGTCGTCAGGAAGCCGACGCGGGCGGCCGGGGTCGACGTACGGGTCACCGACATCGCGGTGGACTCGTCGATGACCAGGTGCGCGCCCGCCACGCGCCGGGCACCGGACCAACCCAGGAGCGGGGCGAGGCGCAGGCCGTAGAGCGTGTTGCGGGTGCCGAGCAGGACCGCGGTGAGCGCCCCCGACAGGGGAGTGCCGCCTGCGGCCAGGACGCCGACCAGGGCGAACTGGCTGGCCCCGGTGAACATGAGCAGGGACAGCGCGCAGGTCTGGGCGACGGACAGTCCGGCGCCGACCGCGACCGCGCCGAAGGAGATGCCGTAGGTGCCGGTGGCGATCCCGACACCAAGCCCGTCCCTGATGATCCCGCTGCGCTCGCGCGGGTCCATCGCCGGTGAAGTCAAGAGGCCGACGAGAAGTCGGTGTGCAGCCGGACCTGCTTGACCAGGGTGGTGCCGTCGCCGTCGAGGTCGAGCTCGCGGTGGGCCGTGTCCGGAGCCCAGCCGGCACCCGCCAGGAACTCCCGCAGGGCGTCGTCGGTGGCGATGGCCCACAGCACCGCCCGGGTGAACCGGTCGGCTGCCATCGTCTCGACGGCGGCCTGGAGCAGCCGCGATCCGTGGCCGTGGCCGCGCTCGCCGGGGTCGACGGTCAGCTCCATCAGCTCGGCGTCGGCGCCGCGGGTCGCAGTCGGGGTCGGTGGCCGGGGAGGTGATGGCGAAGCCGACGACCCGGTTGCGCTCCAGGGCCACCAGGACGCGGGTTCGGGCGTCCTGCGGCCGGGCCAGGGTCGTCCGCCACACCTCCGCCGCCGCGCTCGGATCGATCTCGAGCGCCGCGGCCGGCAGCAGGCCGGCGTACGACGCCTGCCACGCGCGCACCTGGAGGGCGGCGATCGCGTCGGCGTCGTCGGCCCAGGCGACCCGGACCGAGACGTCCGCTGATGGTCCGCTCATGCCCCCAGTCCTGGCCCAGACGATTGTGTTACGACTCGGTTGCATGGGTGCATGAACCTGTAACAACGCTGGTACCCTCGGGAGCGTGTACGGCAACGACTTCGGCAGCCCCGAGACGGAGGACCGGCGCCCCCGGGAGACCGGCGATCCGGCGGCGTTCACCGAGCTGCTCGCGGAGGACGGCCGGATCGAGCCGCGCGACGAGATGCCCGAGGCCTACCGCAAGACGCTGGTCCGCCAGATCGCCCAGCACGCCCACTCCGAGATCATCGGCATGCAGCCCGAGGGCAACTGGATCAGCCGCGCCCCCAGCCTGCGCCGCAAGGCGATCCTGATGGCCAAGGTGCAGGACGAGGCCGGCCACGGGCTCTACCTCTACGCCGCCGCCGAGACCCTCGGCGCCGACCGGGCCGACCTGCTCGACCAGCTGCACACCGGCCGCCAGAAGTACTCCTCGATCTTCAACTACCCGACCCTCACCTGGGCCGACGTCGGCGCGATCGGCTGGCTGGTCGACGGCGCCGCGATCGTCAACCAGGTGCCGCTGTGCCGGTGCTCCTACGGCCCCTACGCCCGCGCCATGGTCCGGGTCTGCAAGGAGGAGTCCTTCCACCAGCGGCAGGGCTTCGAGATCCTGCACACGCTCTCCCACGGGACCGCCGCCCAGAAGGCGATGGCCCAGGACGCCGTCGACCGCTACTGGTGGCCGTCGCTGATGATGTTCGGCCCGCCCGACGACGACTCGCCCGAACTCCGCCCAGTCGATGGCCTGGGGGATCAAGCGGTTCTCCAACGACGACCTGCGCCAGCGCTTCGTCGACATGACCGTGCCGCAGTCCGAGGCGCTCGGGCTCGACCCTGCCCGACCCCGAGATCGCGCTGGAACGAGGAGCGCGGCCACTACGACTTCGGCGAGGTCGACTTCACCGAGCTGTTCGAGGTGATCAAGGGCAACGGCCCCTGCAACGCCCAGCGGATGGCCCACCGGGTCGGCGCCCACGAGGACGGCGCCTGGGTGCGCGAGGCCGCCTCGGCGTACGCCGCGAAGCAGGCCGCGCGCCCGAATGCGGGGGCGGCATGAAGGACTGGCCGCTGTGGGAGGTCTTCGTCCGGTCGCGGCGCGGGCTGTCCCACGTGCACGCCGGCTCCCTGCACGCTCCCGACGCCGAGATGGCGCTGCGCAACGCCCGCGACCTCTACACCCGGCGGCAGGAGGGTGTCTCGATCTGGGTGGTCCGCTCCGCCGACATCGAGGCCAGCACACCCGACGAGCGGGACTCGTTCTTCGACCCGGCCGCCGACAAGATCTACCGGCACCCGACCTTCTACGACGTCCCCGAGGGGGTCGAGCACCTGTGACCACCCCACTGTTCGACTACGTCCTCGGCCTCGCCGACGACGCGCTGATCTCCGCGCAGCGGATGGGCTGGTGGATCAGCCGCGCGCCGCAGCTCGAGGAGGACGTCGCGATGGCCAACATCGGCCTCGACCAGCTCGGCCAGGCGCGGTCGCTGCTCGCCTACGCCGGACAGCGTCGAGGGGAGCGGCCGGACGCGAGGACGACCTCGCCTACTTCCGCGACGAGCGCGACTTCCGCAACGTCAAGCTGGTCGAGCGCGACCAGACGTGACTTCGGGGTCGCGATGGCCCGGCTGCTGATGTTCTCCGCCTGGCAGTCCGAGCTCTACGCCGCACTGGCCGGCAGCGCCGACCCGACCCTGGCCGGGCGTCGCGGCAAGGCGGTCAAGGAGGTGGCCTACCACCTCGACCACGCCCGCCACTGGGTCGTGCGCCTCGGCGACGGCACCGACGAGTCCCACGCCCGGATGCAGGCCGCGCTCGATGCCGAGTGGCCGTGGATCGAGGAGCTCTTCGACGACTCGTGCGTTGACGCCGGCCTTGTCGTCGACGGCGTGGCGGTCGACCCCGCGACCCTGCGCGACGCCGTGCTCACCCGGGTCGAGGCGGTCGTCGCCGAGGCCACGCTGACCGTGCCCGCAACGGTCAGCTGCCGTGCCGACTCGGCGGGGCACCGGGCGAGGGCCTGCACACCGAGGAGATGGGCTACCTGCTCGCCGAGATGCAGCACCTCACCGCGATCCCACCCGGAGGCGGCGTGGTGACGCACCGGCGATCCCGCACGCCGCGCCTGGGAGATCGCCGCCCAGGTCCTCGACCCCGAGCTGCCGGTCGTCACGATCGAGGACCTCGGCATCCTGCGCGACGTGACCGAGGACGACCAGCGGCCGCGTGCACGTGCAGATCACGCCGACCTACTCCGGCTGCCCGGCGATGGAGACCATCCGCACCGACCTGGTCGAGGCGCTCACCCAGGCCGGCTACCGGCAGGTCTGCGTCGAGTTCGTGCTCTCGCCGGCGTGGACCACCGACTGGATGACCGACGACGGGCGCGCGCCAAGCTCGCGGCGTACGGCGTCGCCCCGCCCGGTCCGCGCCGGGACGCCGGGCCCGTGCCGCTGCAGCTCTCGCGTGCGCTGCCCCCAGTGCGGCAGCCTCGACACCCGGGAGTCGAGCCGGTTCGGCTCGACGGCGTGCAAGTCGCTCTGGGTGTGCCGCTCCTGCCGCGAGCCCTTCGACCACTTCAAGCCTCTCTGAGGCCATGACGACCCAGCACGCGGCGTTCCACCACCTGCGGTCGCCGCGATCGACGAGCTGACCGACGACTCGGTCGCGATCACGTTCGACGTGCCCGACGAGCTGCGGGCCGACTACGCCTTCGCCCACGGCCAGCACCTCAACATCCGCGGCGGCGACGACGTACGCCGCTCCTACTCCATCTGCACCCCGCCCTCCTCCGGCGTCCTGCGGATCGGCGTCAAGCGGCTGCCGGGCGGCGCGTTCAGCGAGGACGTCGTCGGCCGGCTCCGGATCGGTGACGAGCTCGAGGTGATGACCCCGGCCGGCCGGTTCACCACCGAGCTCGACCCCGGCTCCGCGAGGCGCTACGTCGCGATCGCCGCGGGCTCGGGCATCACGCCGGTGCTCTCGATCGTGGCGGCGATCCTCGAGGGCGAGCCGGGCGCCTTCGTCACCCTGGTCTACGCCAACCGGACCAGCCGGTCGGTGATGTTCCTCGACGAGGTGCACGACCTCAAGGACCGCCATCCCGAGCGCTTCCAGATCATCCACGTGCTCTCCCGGGAGACCCAGGACGTCGAGCTGCTCTCCGGACGGCTCGACGCCGACCGGCTGCGCGGGATCCTCGACTCGCTGGTCCCGGCCAAGGAGGTCGACGACTGGTTCCTCTGCGGCCCGCAGCAGATGGTCGACGAGCTCCGCGGGGTGCTCACCGACGCGGGCGCCACCCGCATCCACACCGAGCTGTTCCACGCCGACCCGTGCCCCGCGGGCGCCCGTCGCCGACCCTCGTCGACGGCACCGACGGCGCCGCGTCGGTGACGATCCGCCTCGACGGCCGGGCTCGGAGTTCCCGCTGCGCCCCGACGACGTGGGCGTGCTCGAGGCCGGCGCTGCGGGTCCGCTCCGACCTGCCCTTCGCCTGCAAGGGCGGGGTCTGCGGCACCTGCCGCGCACGGCTGCGTGGAGGGCACCGTCCAGATGGACGCCAACTACGCCCTCGAGCCCGATGAGATCGAGAAGGGCTACGTGCTCACCTGCCAGTCCCACCCGACGTCGGCGAAGGTCGTCCTCGACTACGACGGCTAGGGCACAGGTTCAGGCCGGCAGGTGCCACCGGCCGTGGCGGCTGGCGATGAGCAGACCTCCGAGCAGGTGCTGGCGGTAGTCGGGGTCGACGTACATCCCGATCTCGTGGCCCAGCGCCGTGTACCACGCCAATCCGTCGCCGATCCGGCGCTGCCATGACATCGGGTGGTCGCCCATCGCTCCGGTGACTCCCTCCGGCGGCGGGAAGGGCTGCTCCTCGCTGGGCAGCTGGGAGGTGTTGGGGTCTTGCTGATAGGTCGACTCGTCGATGCTCAGCAGCACCCGTGCGCGCGGGCGGGGGTTGTCGGTGAACGAGTAGAACTCCTCGAGGGGGACCTGCCACCGCCGGGGCAGGTGCCGCGTGGCGATGTGGTCGGCGTCCTCCCTCACGACCACGCCCGGCTGCTGGATCGGGTGGCACAGGAACCGGCCGCGGGCGAGCAGCCGCGTGTAGAAGCCCCAGTCGTACTCCGTGTCGGCCGCGGAGTGGACGCCGACCCAGCCGCCGCCGGAGAGGACGAAGTCGCGCAGGTCGCCCCGCCCCCGGTCGTCCAGGACGTTGCCGGTGGTGTTGAGGAACACGACCGACGTGAAGCGCCGGAGGCGGCGGGCCCGGAACTCCCGCTGGTCCTCGGTGTGTACGACGGCGAACCCGTGCTCGGCGCCGAGCTGACGGATGGTCTCCACGCCGACCTCGATCGAGGCGTGCCGGAACCCGGTCGTGCGGCTGAACACCAGCACCCGGTGCGGCCGACGGTGGACCCGCTGCGCCGGCCGGCAGCAGCGGGCGTCGGCGGCGAGGGTCAGCCGGCGCCGAGGCCGGTGACCAGGCCGCGGCGGGTCAGGGTGGGTGGGCAGCTCGCACACATCAGCGTCTCCTCACGAGCGGCATCGCGCGGGCGATCCGCAGCGCGTTGGCCATGATGGTCAGGGTCGGGTTGAAGCCGGGGAAGGTCGGGAACGTCGAGCCGTCCGCGACGTAGACGCTTGTCGACCTCGTGCAGCCGACCGTCCGGCGCACAGACCGAGGTCTCGGGGTCGGTGCCCATGCGAGCCGTCCCGGCGAGGTGGGCGGTGTAGGTGATGCCGTCGCTCAGGATCGGGTACGGCACGATCGGCGGCTGCCCGCGATCCGGGCGCGAGCTGGTGCATCGCCAGCAGCCGCGCGCCGAGCAGCATGGCGGCGGCCTTCTCGTGCTGGTGCGGGCTGTAGGTGATCCGGGCGGCGGGATTCCCGAGGTAGTCACGCACCCGGGGTCGAGATCGACCCGGTTCGCGGCCTGCGGGAGGTCCTGGTGGATCAGCTGCGACCCGGCGGTGCGCGCGTGCAGCATCCCGGCCTTCATCGCCTGCTTGAGCGGGTGGCCGTAGCCGACGAGACCCGCCAGCAGCATCGCCTCGCCGACGGCCGCGATCGCGCTGCCGACCTGCACGATCCCGCCGGCCACGTAGGGGACGCCGAGCGCCGTGACCTCGGGGCCGGTGAACGGCCCCACCAGGTCGTCGACCTGAAGGGTCGTCGACTGGGCGCGCAGCGGCTTGATGTCGTCGTCGTAGAACGCGGCCGCCAGGGTGAAGTTGTGGAACATCATGTTCCGGCCGACCTGGTCCGGAGCCGGTTGCCCAGGCCGTCGGGGTGGGCGGTGCTGCGGGACAGCAGCAGGAGCCGTGCCGTGTTGATCGGACTGCCGGCGACGCACCACGGTGGTGGCCGGCAGCCGGTGGGCGCTGCCGTCGGGCGTCCGGTAGTGCACGGCCCGGGCCTGATCGGCCGTCGCCGGTTGGTCTCGATCCGGTGCACGTAGGCCCGGGCGACAACCCGGACCCGGCCGGTCCGGATCGCCGGGTTGAGCCAGGAGACCAGGGCGTCGCCGCGGGCGTTGATGGTGCAGCCGAAGCCCGAGCACAGTCCGCAGGAGTTGCAGGCGGGCCTGCCGTCGTACGGCTCGGAGTTGACCGCGGCGGGGTAGGGGTAGGCCTCGAAGCCCATTGCCGGCGGCGCCCTCGGCGAGCAGGGAGGCGGCATGGCCGGTCGGGTTGGGCGGCATCACGAACGTCGCGGCGGCGCGGCGACTGCTCCAGCGTGCGGGCCGGGCATCGCCGACGGTCGCCCTGGACGCCGACTCTGCCGCTCGACGATGTCGTAGTACGGCGCGAGGTCGTCGTAGCCGATCGGCCAGTCGGCCACCTGGGCGCCCTCGACGGGTCCGTGGTCGCTCAGCCATCGTGAAGTCCTGCTTCCAGAAGCGCGGCGTCTTGGCGTTGTAGTGGAGCGAGTCGTGCCGCCGACCGCGGCGCCCGAGCTGGCCGAGGGCTCCGACCGCGGACCGGGCCACGCCTTGCTCGGCCTCGGACTGCGTGCGGGTCGTGTAGGGCTCGAGCAGCGGGTCGGGGAACCCGAACTGGCGCTGACCCTTGATCTCGTCGGAGCCGTAGTAGCGTGTCCAGAGTCGCCGCTGCGGGCGCTCGCCCAGCCCGGGCCGCAGGTTGCGTCCGCGCTCCAGCACGGTGACGTCCCAGCCGCTGGCGGGCGAGCTCCCATGCGACGACGCTGCCGGCGGCTCCGGAGCCGATGACGACGGCCTCGCTCATTCGCCCGCTCCCCGCTCCGCGACGAACCTGTCGCGAGAGGTGCACGGAGGGCCTCGAGCCGGCCTGTACGTCGGGAGCCGGCTCGGCCAGCGGCTGGAGCGCCTCCTGGACGGCCGGACCAGCGGTCACCGGCCGACGCGAGCACGCCGTGCGACGGCCTCTGGTGAGCCCATCGCCACACGGGGGAGCCGATCGAGGTCCTCGGCGAGGTCGACCGGCGACGAGGGCTCGGGATGGTCGACCTGCTCGTCGGTGTAGCCGCGCGGCTGGACGTCGCCCTCGAAGTCGGTCGTGGTCCATCCGACCAGGTCGCGGTTGCCGCCGTACTCAGGGGCGCCGTACATGAACTGCAGGGTGTGGGGGACGACCAGGTCGACCACGGCGCCGATCGCCGGGTCGTCGCTGCGCATGGCGACATCGCGGCGCGATTCCGGGCGCGTTGGAGAAGCCCCCCGGCACGCTCTCCTCGAGCGTGGCCAAGCCGCGCCGGTAGGTCCGCTGGTAGCCCGCGACCTTGCCGTTGAGTTCGAGCCGGCGTCGGCCGCGCGAGCCTATGACCCTCAGCTGCCACGCCGTGCGTTCGTAGTGGTCCAGCGGCAGGAACTCCTCGAAGTGGTTGACCGGCGAACCGCCACGATCGGAGAACGGCGCCCCGGCGTAGATCCGCGGCGGGTCGACGGTGAAAGCTCCGAGGAGGGCGTCGATGGCGTGGTGGCACCGGGCGGCCACCGCTCCCGGGACGGTGTCCTCCTCGGTGCCGGGCACGACGCGGTCGACCAGCGCGCGGAGGGTCGCCAGCTCGTCGCGACGCAGGAAGCGGGCCCGGTCGGGACCGAGCGGGACCGCCACGCGAGGGGCGGCCATGCTCGTGGCACCCAGGCTGCCGAAGACCGCGACACCCGTGCCGGCGGCCAGGAGTCCACGACGGGTCACTGGAGGGTCGGGACTCATGCCACGTCAACGCACGGGCCGTCGAGTGGGTTACGCGGCCTCCGGTGGAGACGCGGTCAGCGGTAGTGCTCGGGGAGCTGCTGGCCGATCTTGACCTTCGCCTTGGGCAGGCGCATGAACTTCATCTGCAGCGAGCGCATCACCGCGTAGTACGTCGTGCCCTTGGTGCTCTCCTCGGGGAAGCGGCGGGCCAGCTCGCGGCGCAGCCGGCGCCGCATGAAGAGCAGGTCGACGACCACGAGGAGCATCGTGCCGAGCAGGATGGTGTTGCCGATGCTGGCCAGGGTCGGGTTGCCGGAGTAGCCGAGCACCATGGTCAGGATCAGCAGCGGGATCATCAGCTCGATGAACGAGAAGCGGCTGTCGACGAAGTCGCGGATGAAGCGAGCGCACCGGTCCCTTGTCGCGCGCCAGGAAGTAGCGCTCGTCGCCGGACTTCATCGCGGAGCGCACCTGCTGGCTCGACTCGACGCGCGCCGCCCGCTGGGCCTTGGCGATCTCCTTGCGGGTGCGCGGCACCTTGGCGCGGGCCCGGGCGGCGGCCTCGGCCTCGCGCCGGGTGGGGGTGGGACGGCCCTTGCCGCCCTCCTTCTCGACCGTGCTCGCGGTCGGGGCGTCGGGCTCGGACTTGCTGCGACGGAACAACGAGAGAACCTTCGGGATCGGGGGGCAGGGGTCGGGACGATCCTACCCGTGGGGGCAGTGCTTTCCGGAGGCGCGTGGCGGCGCTCGCCGCACCTTGGGTGGGACACTAGGGTGAACGCACACCTTTGATTTATCGGCGAGGAGGGGCGGAATCCCCATGAGTCTCATGAAGCGCATCAGCCTGATCTTCAGGTCCAAGGCGAACAAGGCGCTCGACCGGGCCGAGGACCCGCGCGAGACGCTCGACTACAGCTACCAGCGCCAGCTGGAGCTGCTGCACGAAGGTACGCCGCGGCGTCGCCGACGTCGCGACCAGCCGCAAGCGGGTCGAGCTCCAGGTCAACCAGCTCGAGCAGCAGTCCGACCAAGCTCCAGGGGCAGGCGGAGAAGGCCATCTCGGTGGGCCGCGAGGACCTCGCCCGCGAGGCGCTCACCCGCAAGTCCGGGCTCACCGACGCAGATCACCGACCTCAAGGCCCAGCACGCCCAGCTCCAGGGCGAGGAGGAGAAGCTCACCCTGGCCCAGCAGCGGCTGCAGGCCAAGGTCGAGGCGTTCCGCACCCGCAAGGAGACGATCAAGGCCACCTACACCGCGGCCGAGGCGCAGACCCGGATCAACGAGGCCATGTCCGGCATCGGCGAGGAGATGGGCGACGTCGGCATGGCCATCCAGCGCGCCGAGGACAAGACCGCCCAGATGCAGGCCCGGGCCGGTGCGATCGACGAGCTGATCGCCTCCGGCGCGCTCGACGACGTCAGCCAGGTCGGCGGCGGCGACGACATCGCCCGCGAGCTCGACGCGATGAGCTCCGAGACCGACGTCGAGGCCGAGCTGGCCGCGCTCAAGGCCGTCCGGCCAGCCGCAGGCCATCGAGGGCGGCGACATCCTGTCGGAGTCGCCGCCGAGCACCACGAGCCACCGAGGAGCGGCGAGCAGAGCATGATCGTCCGGATCCTCGGCGAGGGCCAGTACGACGTCGCCGACGAGGCCCTCGACCGGCTCAACGAGTCGACGCGGCGGTCGAGTCCGCGGTCGAGGCCGGCGACGCGGAGGCGTTCACCGCCGCCCTCGCCGCGCTGCTCGACGGCGTCCGCACGGTCGGCGTACCGCACGAGGTCGACAGCCTCGACGAGTCCGACCTGATCCTGCCGCCCGCCGACGCCAGCATCGACGAGGTCCGCGCGCTGCTCAGCGACGACGGCCTGATCCCGGGCTGACGCCCATGGCCCACTCGCGCTTCATCAAGGACACCGGGCTCACCGCCCGGATGACCACGGTCATGTTCCTGCTCGGCGGGCTGTTCGTGGCGCTCATCGTCGGCGCTGATCGTATCGTCGATGCCCCCGGCAGTACGCGCTCTTCATCGGCCTGATCGGCATCGGCATCGCCTGGTCTACCAGTGGTGGAACTCCGACAAGGTGGCCATGAAGGCGATGCGCGCCCACGAGGTCACGCCGGAGGAGGCGCCCGAGCTGCACGGCATCATCGACCGGCTCTGCGCCCTGGCCGACATGCCCAAGCCGCGGGTCGGCGATCGCCGACATCGACATGCCCAACGCGTTCGCCACCGGGCGGTCGCCCGACCGCGCGGTGGTCTGCGTGACCACCGGGATCCTGGGCAAGCTGACGCCCGAGGAGCTCGAGGCGGTGCTCGCCCACGAGCTCTCCCACGTCGCCCACCGCGACGTGCTGGTGATGACGGTGGCCGCGTCCGCGGGCATCGTGGCCGGGATGCTGACGCGCGGCGCGCAGTACGGCGCGCTGTTCGGCCGGCTCGCGCAGCAACGGAAGGGGCCTCGGGCTGGCTCGTCGCCCTGGTGATCAGCCTCGTCGTCTACGCCATCAGCTTCTTCCTGCTCCGGCTGCTCTCGCGCTACCGCGAGCTGTGCGCCGACCGGGCCGGCGCCTACCTGACGATGAAGCCGGCCGCGCTCGCCACCGCGCTGCAGAAGATCACCGGCGAGATGGCGGCGATCCCGCAGCAGGACCTGCGCGCCAGCAAGGCCATGAACGCCTTCTTCATCGCCCCGGCGATCAGCGGCGTCACGCTGCAAGACGCTCACCTCGACGCACCCGTCCCTGGAGCAGCGGCTGGAGCAGCTGGCGAAGATCCAGGCCGAGCTGGCCGTCGCCGACCGAGCCGCCTGACGTGGGGCTCTGGGACGCCCTGCGCGGGCGCCGCACGACAGTCCGGCCCGAACCTCGACGCGCTGTTCGCGGTGCCGAGCGCGGCGATCACGCTGCAGACCGGCATCGGCCTCGACCCGACCGGCGACCGGCTCGGTCTGCTTCCGGGCCGCGGAAGGGGCGGCGTTCCGCCAGACTGCAGGCCGACGTCGTCGAGCTGCTCGACGCCGACCCCGAGGCGCCCGACGTCGAGGTCCAGCACCGACGACTACGGCTTCACCTGGCTGACCGTGGCCCGGGACGACACCGACCGACGTCGCGGGCATCTGCACCGACCTGCACGCCGTCAACACCGCCCTGGAGGAGCAGGGGTTCGGGTCCGGCCTGCTGTGCTCGCTGGTCCCGTTCGGCGACGCCGGCGGGCGCGCGGGCCGGGCTGGTCTACCTCTACAAGCGCGGCACGTTCTACCCCTTCGCCCCCAGCGGGCGAGCAGCAGCGCGACAACCTGCTCGAGATCCAGGTCCGCGACGCCCTCGCCGCGGAGCTCCCGATCGAGAAGGACCTGCAGCGCTGGCTGGCGGTCTGGGGCGCGCCTGGGCTGTAAGCCCTCAGTCGCGGTGCGACTTGCCCGGGAGGTCGAGCATCCGCTGGAGCGCGACCAGGGCCTGCTGCTCGGTCTCCGGGTCGACCTGGATCTGGTTGACCACGACGCCGGCCGACCAGGGACTCCATCGCCCAGACGAAGTGCGGCAGGTCGATCCGGTTCATCGTCGAGCAGTAGCAGACGGTCCGGTCGAGGAACGAGATGTTCTTGTCCGGGTGCAGGTCGGCCAGCCGCTTGACCAGGTTGAGCTCGGTGCCGATCGCCCAGCTCGACCCGGCGGGCGCGGCCTCGATCGTCTTGATGATGAACTCGGTCGAGCCGACCAGGTCGGCCTTGAGGACCACCTCGTGCTGGCACTCGGGGTGCACCAGGATCTGGACGTCGGGGATGCGTGGCGCGCAGCTCGTCGACGACGTCGGGGGAGAAGCGGCCGTGCACCGAGCAGTGGCCCTTCCACAGGATCATCCGCGCGTTGCGCAGCTGCTCCTCGGTGAGCCCGCCGTCCGGGCAGGTGCGGGTTCCACACCACGCAGTCGTCGAGCGACATGCCCATCTTGAGCACGGCGGTGTTGCGTCCGAGGTGCTGGTCGGGGAAGAACAGCACCTTGGCGTCGGGCTTCTGCGCGAACGCCCACTCCAGGGCCACCTCGGCGTTGGACGACGTGCACACCACGCCGCCGTTGCGCCCGCAGAACGCCTTGATGTCGGCGGAGGAGTTCATGTAGGTGACCGGTACGACGCTGTCGGCGATCCCGGCGTCGGTCAGCGCGTCCCAGGCGTCCTCGACCTGTGCCGAGCCGGGCCATGTCGGCCATCGAGCAGCCCGCCGCGAGGTCGGGCAGGATCACCTTCTGCTGCGGCGAGGTGAGGATGTCGGCGGACTCGGCCATGAAGTGGACGCCGCAGAAGACGATGAACTCCGCCTCCGGCCGCGCCGCGGCGTCGCGGGCGAGCTTGAAGGAGTCGCCGGTGACGTCGGCGAACTGGATGACCTCGTCGCGCTGGTAGTGGTGGCCGAGGACGAACACCCGCTCGCCCGAGCGCCTCCTTCGCCGCCCGGGCGCGCGCCACCAGGTCCGGGTCGGAGGCCGCGGGCAGGTCGCCCGGGCACTCGACGCCGCGCTCGGAGGAGGGGTCCTGGCCCCGGCCGAGCGGGAGCAGCGGGAGGTCGACGGTCGTCATGGCCCCATCCTAGGTCGGCGCCTCAGAGGAACGCTCCGTGGTGGAGGTACGGCGCGGGCGGCTTCATGTTCCGCAGCGCCAGGTAGCCCTCCTGGTGCAGGTCGAGCCGCGCCGCGAGACCCACGTCGATCGCCCACTCGTTGGCCGCGGTGACGTGCCCGATCTCGGTCTCCCCTTCGGTCGAGGCCAGCGACTCCCAGAGCAGCCGGGTCGCGGTGCGACGGTTGGTGGCGGCGAGGAGCGCGACGCGTCCCGGGGCTCGACGTAGGCGTAGCCCGGCGCCGGTCGACGTGTCGGAGACGACGAGCCGCCACAGCCGCAGCATCACCTCGTGGTCCCGCCCGTGCGCGGCCCCGCGGGTGCGGCGGTCGATGCAGTCCATCAGCTCGATGTCGCCCGACGATCCCTCCCGGACCCGCTCGATGACGGGAAGCACCGAACGGTCGACCGTGCCCGACAGGAACATCTGCGGGTGCAGCGAGAAGCCGGCCTGCCGGTAGCGCCGGGTGGCCTTGGGGTCCGACGACGACGACAGCATCCCGCGCAGGCAGCCCCGGCCGTGGTGGAGCGCGGCCGCGAGCAGTGCCTTGCCGATGCCCTGCCCCTGGGCCTGCGGACGGACGGCGTACCCCGCCAGGATCCACATCAGCTCGCGGGTGTACGACGTCGCGAAGCCCACCATCCCGTCGGCATCCTCGGCGACCCAGCAGCCGCCGGGGTCGGTCTCGAGGAAGTGCCGGGTGCGGATGACCCAGGCCTCGCCCCGCTCGGCGGACCGGGGCTGCGGATCCGGCCACGACCGGCGGAACATCCGGCTGTCGAGCTCCAGGAAACCCTCCGAGCTCAGCCGCTCCGCCGTCGGCAGGTCGGCCTCGGCCATCGGCCGGATGGTCGCCTCGGTCACGAGGCCGACCCTATGCGGTGATGAGATGACCCCATGCGCGTCCTGATCGCCCCGGACAAGTTCGCCGGCACCCTCACCGCCGTGGAGGCTGCCGACGCGATCGCGGCCGGGTGGCGCAAGCAGCGACCGGACGACGAGCTCGACCTCGCGCCCATGGCCGACGGCGGACCCGGGTTCGTCGACGTCCTGCACGCCGCCCTCGGCGGCGAGCTGCTCGCCGCCACGGTGGCCGGGCCGTTCGGCCGGCCGGTCCCGGCCACCCTCCTGCTCGCCGGCGGCACGGCGTACGTCGAGAGCGCGCAGGCGTGCGGGCTGCACCTGACCGGCAGGGAAGGGGCCGAGTCGGCCACCACCGTCGGGGTCGGGCGAGCTGGTCGCGGCCGCCCTCGACTCCGGCGGCGACCACGATCGTGGTCGGGCTCGGCGGCAGCGGCACCAACGACGGCGGTGCCGGCCTTCTGGCCGCGCTCGGCGCGTGCCTGCGAGACTCCGCTCGACGCCGGCGCGGCCGGACTCGACGGCATCAGCGCAGTCGACCTCGGGCCGGCCCGGGCGCGGGTCGCGGGCGTCCGGCTGGTCGCCGCGACCGACGTGGACAACCCCCTGACCGGACTGTTCGGCGCGACCAAGACCTTCGGCCCGCAGAAGGGCATCCCCGAGGAGCGGCTGCCGGTGGTGGACGGCTGGCTGGAGCAGCTCGCGGTCGCCACCGACCGCCGTACCGCCCTGGAGAAGGGCGCCGGCGCGGCCGGCGGCCTCGGGCTTCGCGCTGCTGCTGCTGGGCGCCGTGCGTGAGCCCGGGATCGAGCTGGTCGCCGAGGCAGTGCGGCTGGCGGAGCGGGCCCGGAAGGCGGACCTGGTGGTCACCGGGGAGGGCGCCTTCGACTTCTCGTCCCGCTCCGGCAAGGTGCCGTACGGCGTCGCCGCGGTCGCCGCAGAGGCGCTGCGGCCATGCGTGGCGATCGCCGGCCAGGTGCTCGTCGGCTCCCGGGAGATGCGCGCCCTGGGCGTCGAGTCGGCGTACTCGCTGGTCGACCTGGTGGGCGAGGAGCGCGCCTTCGCCGACCCGGCGGGCGCCCTGGCCGACGTCGCTGCCCGAGTCGCCCGCACCTGGTCGCGCTAGCCTAGGCTGACCCGACTTTCTTGAGACAGACTGGAGCGGGAATGGGCGCCCGGCGCGTGTATCTCCATATCGGCCAGGGGAAGACGGGGACCTCGACGATCCAGCAGTTCCTCGTCCGCA
The DNA here is from genome assembly GCA_963830755.1 of uncultured Actinomycetota bacterium. GTDB lineage: Bacteria > Actinomycetota > Actinomycetes > Propionibacteriales > Nocardioidaceae > Nocardioides. The sequence goes on from CAWHNI010000005.1 coordinate 326,907, forward strand.
ACCGGACGGCGCTGGCGTCCCACGGGTACCTCTACCCCGAGATCTCCAGCCCGGCACGGCACCTCGAGCTCTCCCTCTACGCCAGGCCCGACTCCGAGATGATGGGCACGTCGAACTGGTGGCGGGTCCCGTGGGACACGCCCGCCGGCTTGCGGAACGCGATCGAGAAGGATCTGCCCGACCAGATCGCCGAGTCCGGTTGCGACACCGTCGTGTTCTCCGATGAGGGGCTGTGGCGGATGCCGCTCCCCGCGCTCACCACCCTGATCGAAGCACTGGGCCCCATCGACGAGCTGGTGATCGTGGTCTACCTGAGACGGCAGGACGACCATCTGGTGAGCCGCTACAAGCAGTCGGTGCGGAGCGGCAAGACCCACCTGCTCTCGGACCTGCTCGCGCGGACGGCGACGATCGGCGCGTGGGAGTACGACAGGACCCTGCAGGACCTGGCAGCGACGTTCCCGTCGGCGCGGCTGGCGGTGCGCCCCTACGATTCCTCCCGGTTCGGGAAGCGAAGCCTCGTGGACGACTTCCTCGAGGCCATCGACCTCACCGGACTCGACTACGACCAGGAGCCGCTCCTCATCAATGCGTCACTCGACGCCTACACCACGGAGTACCTCCGACGCCGCAACGTCACCCATGGGCGCGACAGGAGAATGGACCGCCGCCTGACCAAGCTGGCAGATGGCCCTGACCTGCGGCTCGAGGAGGAAGAACACAGAGCCCTGTGGGAGCAGCTACGGCCCAGCAACACCCGGCTGGTGGAGAAGTTCCTCCCCGGCGCGGAGGACATCTTCCTGGCGCCTCCGCGTCCCAGGAACGCGATCACCCAGCGCGAGATCACGGACGACGACCTGGAGCGTCTGGAGGCCCGACTGTCGGTCTTCGCACCCGGGTCCGGGTGAGTACCTCGACGCATCCCAGGCGCCCGCCCAGAGGAGCAGGGTGAAGGCATGACACCCCTCGCTACGGCCGTCTTCGAGGCCTTCGGCACCTCGCACCTGGTCGATGCTCGCCGTGTTCGTCGCCGGCATCTGGCCGGTCGTCGCACTGGGGCGTCGCCATCGTGGTCGCCCCAGCGCCGTGCGGGTGAGCCGGATCTATGCCCTGCTCATCCCGTGCTTCACGATCCCGCTGCAGGTGATCGACTTCCTTCCCGGCAACTACGACCTCCAGACCACCCTCCCGCTGCAGCTGTGCGACTTCGCGTGGATCGCCGCGGTGGTCGCCCTCTGGACCCACCGGCCCACCCCCGTCGCGCTCACCTACTACTGGGGGCTGGCGCTCACCACCCAGGCGCTGATCACTCCGGCGCTCAACCTTGACTTCCCGGACCCGAAGTTCATCGCCTACTGGGGTATGCACCTGCTCATCGTCTGGGCGGCCGTCTTCCTCACCTGGGGCCTCGGACTCCATCCCACCTGGCGGGACTACGTACGCACGGTCGCGATCACGTCCGCCTGGGCGGTGACGGTCTTCCTTTTCAACGTGGCCGTGGGCACGAACTACGGGTTCCTCAACCGCAAGCCTGCGACGTCGATCCTCGACCTGCTGGGGCCCTGGCCCCTGTACGTCGTGGTGGAGATCGCTCTCGTCGCCGGGGTCTGGGCGCTGATGACCTGGCCGTGGGAACGCGCGACTCGGAGCGGCCCGGTTTCCGCGAGTGTCGGGGAATAACCCCTCATGTGAGACCATTGCACCCTGTGACACACCCAGCCGATCACCGGGAGCCAGCACCATGACCGAGCAGGTCGAGACCACCGAAGAGCGCCGTACGGACCAGATCAACCTGAGCCCCGTGGCCGCAGCCAAGGTGAAGAGCCTCCTCGAGCAGGAGGGGCGCGACGACCTCGCGCTGCGGATCTCCGTGCAGCCGGGCGGATGCTCCGGGCTGCGCTACCAGCTGTTCTTCGACGAGCGCACCCTCGACGGTGACGTCACCACCGACTTCGACGGCGTGACCGTCGTGGTCGACCGGATGAGCGTCCCCTACCTCCACGGCGCGATGATCGACTTCGTCGACTCCATCGAGAAGCAGGGCTTCACGATCGACAACCCCAACGCCACGGGCTCGTGCGCGTGCGGGGACTCCTTCCACTGAGTCGCACACCACGACGAGAGCAAAGGCCCCGGCGGACATCGTCCGCCGGGGCCTTGCTCTCGTCAGCGGGTTCGACGCGGCCGTCGCGACCTCGTTCCTCGGTCGCGGGCCTTGCTCAACCTCGCCGCTGAGCGGAGCTTCGCGAGCCAGCTCCGCGCGGCAGAGATCAGTCCAGATGCAGGTGCAGCGCGTTGGCCAACCGGGCGGCGGCCTCGTCGATCTTGATGTCGCGCTTGCGGACCTCACGCGGGTAGTCCTCGAAGTGCAGCGAGGGGCTGGCCTGCTCGACCGCGGTCCGGGCGGCGCGCTCGAGGCGCGGGTTGTTGCGCTCGAGGGCCTCGCAGTCGGCGTGCATCTGCTGCGGGCTGTCGGAGTCGTCGTATGCAGCGGCGGTGGTCCATGCGTACGACGCTATTGGCTACTGATGGGTACTCCAACGCCTCGCGCAGGTAGTCTCTCGCGGCATGTCGCTGCTGATCACGGGGTCCATCGCCACGGACCACCTGATGTCCTTCACCGGGCCGGTTCTCCGACTCGCTCGTCGTCGACCAGCTCGACAAGCTGTCGGTGTCCTTCCTGGTCGAAGACCTGGAGGTACGACGCGGTGGCTGCGCCGCCAACATCTGCTTCGGGCTCGGCAACCTGGGCCTGACCCCGGTGCTGGTCGGCGCGGTCGGTGAGGACTTCGTCGAGTACCGCGCGTGGCTGGAGCGGCACCGCGTCGACTGCGGCTCGGTCCACGTCTCCGAGACCCGGCACACCGCCCGCTTCGTCTGCACCAACGACTCGGACCACGCCCAGATCGCCTCGTTCTACGCCGGGGCGATGGCCGAGGCGCGGGAGATCGAGCTCAAGCCGATCGCCGACCGGGCCGGGGAGCCCGACTACGTCCTGGTCGGCCCGAACGACCCGGAGGCGATGCTGCGGCACACCGACGAGTCCCGACAGCGCGGCTACCGGTTCGTCGCCGATCCCTCCCAGCAGCTCGCGTTCAGCGACGGCGACCTGATCCGACCGCTGATCGACGGCGCTGACATCCTGTTCTCCAACGAGTACGAAGCGGCCCTGATCACCCAGAAGACCGGCTGGTCGGCCGACGACGTGCTCGAGCGGGTCGGCACCTGGGTCGTGACCCTCGGCCCGGCCGGCGTGCGGATCGACCGGCAGGGCGAGCCGTCGATCTCCGTCCCGGCCGTCCCGGAGGTCCGCAAGGTCGAACCGACCGGTGTCGGCGACGCATTCCGGGCCGGCTTCCTGGCCGCGCTGACCTGGGGGCTCGGCCACGAGCGGGCGGCCCAGCTCGGATGCCTGCTCGCGGTCTACGTCGTCGAGCAGGTGGGGACCCAGGAGTACACCCTCTCCCGATCGGCCTTCCTGCAGCGGTGCGAGGCGACGTACGGCGCCGAGGCGGTGGCCGACTTCGAGCCGCACCTGCGCACGCTCCGGCCCTGAGAGCTTCTAAAAGACACTTTGTTTGACGAAACAAGGTTGGCGGGCCAGAATGGCCAGATGAAGATCATCGTGGTCGGGGGAGGACTGGCCGCCGCGTCGGCGGTCGACGAGCTGAGGAGCAACGGCCACGAGGGGACCATCGAGGTCTTCTGCGCCGAGCCGCACCTGCCCTACGAGCGTCCTCCGCTGTCGAAGGGTGTCCTGCTCGGCTCGGCCGAGGAGGAGTCGGTGCAGGTCCACGACCGTGCGTGGTACGACGACCGAGACGTCGTGCTGCACCTCGGGACGCCCGTCACCGGTCTCGACCTCGACCGGCACCTGGTGCTCGGGGACGGCCACTCGGTGAGCTTCGACCGGCTCCTGCTCGCCACCGGTGCCTCACCGCGACGTCTGCCCATGGCGGACGAGAGCGGCGCCGACGTGGCCTACCTGCGCACCGTCGAGGACAACCGGAAGCTGCGCGACGCCTTCGCCTCCGTGAGCCGGATCGTGATCATCGGCGGCGGCTGGATCGGTCTGGAGGTGGCCGCGGCAGCGCGGAACGCCGAGGTCGAGGTCACCGTCGTCGAGACGCAGGACCTGCCGCTTCACGGCGTCCTCGGACCCGAGGTGGCCCGGGTGTTCGCCGACCTGCACCGCGAGCACGGGGTCGACCTGCGGCTGGGCGTCGGGGTCGACGGCATCGACGCCCGGCCCGACGGCGCGAGCGTCGTCCGGCTCGGCGACGGGACTGCGCTCCCCGCCGACCTGGTCGTGGTGGGGATCGGGGTGCAGCCGAGGTGGGCCTGGCCCGCGAGGCCGGCCTCGCCGTTGACGACGGCGTCCTGGTCGACGGGTGGCTGCGCACGTCGGATCCCTTCGTCTTCGCCGCGGGTGACATCGCCGGGCACGACCATCCGGTCCTGGGCCGGCGGCTCCGGGTCGAGCACTGGGACAACGCCATCCACCAGGCCCGCGCTGCGGCCCGGGTGATGCTGGGTGGCGACGAGCCGTACGAGCGGCTGCCCTACTTCTTCACCGACCAGTACGACCTGGGCATGGAGTACGTCGGCAGTGTCGGCCCCGACGGATACGACGAGACCGTAGTGCGGGGCGATGTAGGTGGCCGAGGTGTTCTCGGCGTTCTGGCTTCAGGGTGGCCGCGTGCTCGCGGGCATGCACGTCAACGACTGGGACGCAGATCGACCCGATCCGCGGGATCGTCGGCCGTCAGGTCGACCGGGACCGGCTGGCCGACGACGCCGTCCCCCTCGCCGACCTCAGCTGACCCGGCGGACCAGGTAGGCCGGGGTCCCGTCGTCGGCGGCCTGCTCGCCGACGTACTCCTGGCCCCGCATCCGGCACCAGGCCGGTACGTCGACCCGGGCAGCCCCGTCGTCCGCCACCACGGCGACGACCTGGCCGACCTCCACCTCCCCGATCCGGCGCGCCAGCTCGATCACGGGCTGCGGGCAGACCAGGTCGCGGCAGTCGAGCTCGAGAGCGGCGTCGATCATCGGCTGATCCCCGCGCGGAGGTGGTCCACGACCTCGGGCAGGACGGTGACCAGCGCCTCGACCTGCGCTTCGGTGGTGTCGCGGGTCAGCGAGACCCGGACGTTGCCGTGGGTGAGCGCGCCCATGGCCGCCAGCACGTGGCTGGGCTCGAGGGTCGAGGCGGTGCAGGCGGACCCGCTGGCGACCCCGAAGCCGCGCCGGTCGAGCTCGGTGACCAGCGCCTCGCCGTCGACGTACAGGCAGGAGAAGGTGACCAGATGGGGGAGCCGGTCGACCGGGTCGCCGACGACCTCGGCGTCGGGGATGGCGGCGACGCCGTACCGGAGCCGGTCGATGAGCTCGGCCTGGCGGACGTTGAGCTCCTCCCGCTCGGCGACCACGGCCTGCAGCGCGGCGGCGGCGGCGAGGGCAGCCGCGACGTTCTCGAACCCGCTCGTGCGTTCGTCGACCCGGTCGTCAGCCGGGAACGGGCTGCCCCAGCGAGCGCCCTTCCGCACCAGCAGGACCCCCACGCCCGCCGGCCCGCCCCACTTGTGGGCGGAACCCGCCGCCGCCGACCAGCCCTCCGGGAGCGGGAGCCGGCCCATGGAGGCGCAGGCGTCCATGAAGAGAGGTACGTCGCCGAGCGCCGAGCGCCTCTGCTACGGGTTGCAGCGTGCCGACCTCGTGGTTGGCGGACTGGACGGCGGCCACGGCGATCTCGGGGGTGGCTGCGGCGCGGGCGAGGTCGGCCAGGTCGACGCGGCCCTGGTGGTCGACCGCGACGCGCTCGTGGTCCTCCGCTCGTCCCATCGAGGTCAGCCACTCGGCGGCATGGAGGACCGCCGAGTGCTCCACGGCGCTGAACGCGATCCGGCTGCCGCGGCGGGGCTGGGCCCGGACCAGGCCCAGCAGGCCGCGGTGCACCGCTTCGGTCCCGGAGGCGGTGAACGTGACCTCGTCCGGGCGTACGCCCAGGCACTCGGCGACCACCGCCCGGGCGTTGTCGAGCAGCAGCCGCGCCGACCGGGCGGAGCGATGCAGCCGGCGGGGGTCGGCGTACCCCTGGTCCAGCGCGGCCAGCAACGTCTCCCGTGCGGCCGGGTGCAGCGGCTCGGAGGACGCCGCGTCGAGGTAGATCGCGGGCCGGTCACCCGGGTCTTGCGCGGCGGGTCGTCACACGCTGAACCTAGTCCACCTGCCCGGGTCGCGCCGCCGTCCGCGGCACGGCCGACCCACCCGGCTGATCCGGGCTCGGATTCGGATAGGGTTTGACTCGCCATGATCGCTGAAGAGAGAGGCTCGTTCGTGGGTCCGCAAATCCACCAGCGTGCGGCCGGGTTCCTGCGCCGTGCGGGCGCTCGTCGCCGCGGTCGGCGCCCTCTTGTTCCTGACTGGCTGCTCGTCCGAGCAGCAGCACGAGTGGCAGAACTTCGCGATGCCCGACCCGGCGACCGAGCAGGCCGACGCCATCTTCAGCCTGTGGCGGTGGGCGTGGGTCGCGGCGCTGATCACCGGCGTCATCGTCTGGGGCCTGATCTTCTGGGTCGTGTGGCGCTACCGCCGTCGCCACGACGACGAGGTCCCGGTCCAGACCCGCTACAACCTTCCGCTCGAGATCTTCTACACGATCGCCCCGATCATCATGGTGGTCGTGTTCTTCTACTGCGACCGTCAACGTCCAGAACGCCGTCCTCCAGGACACCAGCGAGGACCTCGAGGTCAACGTGGTGGGCCAGCAGTGGTCCTGGACGTTCAACTACACCAACAACGAGGCGACCGGCGGGGAGGGCACCAACGTCTACACCTCCGGAACCGGCAGCGACATCCCCACCCTGGTCCTGCCCGTCGACCAGACCGTGCAGTTCAACCTCTACAGCCCGACGTGATCCACTCCTTCGGGATCCCCGGCTTCCTGATGCGGATGGACGTCGTCCCCGGGCGGAGAACCACTTCGAGGTCACCCCCGACACCGTCGGCGAGTTCCGGGGCAAGTGCTACGAGCTCTGCGGCGCCTACCACTCGCGGATGCTCTTCAACGTCGAGGTGGTCAGCGCGGAGGACTACGACCAGTACCTCCAGGACCTGCAGGCCGCGGGCTTCGAGTCCGAGACGCCCGTGTGCGGCAACGGCCAGGCCTACACGCAGTTCGGGCTCGAAGAGTCCGAAGAGCAGGGAGTGTGCGAGTGACCGCGACAGCAGCACGGGTGACGACGGCCGGCGAGCGCAAGCCGCTGGGCCAGCAGGTCGTCCGGATCCTGACCACGACCGACCACAAGCTGATCGGCAAGCTCTACCTCGTCACGTCGTTCGTCTGGTTCCTCATCGGCGGCATCATGGCGATGCTGATGCGGTCCGAGCTGGCCTACCCCGGACAGCAGGTCGTCAACGAGGAGACCTACAACCAGCTGTTCACGATGCACGGCACGATCATGCTGCTGCTGTTCGCGACCCCGCTGTTCTTCGGATTCGGCAACGCGATCATGCCGCTCCAGATCGGGTCGCCCGACGTCGCCTTCCCCCGGCTGAACATGTTCAGCTACTGGCTGTTCCTCTTCGGCGGGATCATCGCCGGCTCGGGGTTCCTCACCCCGATGGGTGCCGCCGACTTCGGCTGGTTCGCCTACACGCCGCTCTCCGACGCCGTGCGCTCACCGGGGGTCGGGGGAGACCTATGGGTGATGGGCCTGTGGATGGCGGGTCTGGGCACGATCCTCGGCGCGGTCAACTTCATCACCACGATCATCTGCATGCGCGCCCCCGGCATGACCATGTTCCGGATGCCGATCTTCGTCTGGAACACCATGGTCACCAGCCTGCTGGTGCTCATCGCCTTCCCGGTGCTCGCCGGCGCCCTGCTGTCCCTGGAGGCCGACCGGCTGCTCGGTGCCCACGTCTTCGACACCGCCCACGGCGGGGCGATCCTGTGGCAGCACCTCTTCTGGTTCTTCGGGCACCCGGAGGTCTACATCATCGCGCTGCCGTTCTTCGGCATCGTGACCGAGATTCTCCCGGTCTTCAGCCGCAAGCCGATCTTCGGGTACGTCGGCCTGGTCGGCGCCACGCTCGGCATCGCCATCCTGTCGGTCGCGGTGTGGGCGCACCACATGTTCGTCACCGGTGCGGTCGATCTGCCGTTCTTCTCGGGCATGACGTTCCTGATCGCCGTACCCACCGGAGTGAAGTTCTTCAACTGGATCGGGACGATGTGGGGGGGATCTCTGTCCTTCGACACCCCCATGCTGTGGTCGATCGGCTTCCTCACGACGTTCCTGTTCGGAGGTCTGACCGGCATCATCCTGGCCAGCCCGCCGCTGGACTTCCACGTCTCCGACTCCTACTTCGTCGTCGCCCACTTCCACTACGTCGTGTTCGGCACCGTGGTGTTCGCGATGTTCGCCGGCTTCTACTTCTGGTGGCCGAAGATGACCGGCCGGATGCTCGACGAGCGGCTCGGCAAGGTCCACTTCTGGCTGCTGTTCGTCGGGTTCCACACGACGTTCCTGGTCCAGCACTGGCTGGGCGTCGAGGGCATGCCCCGGCGCTACGCCGACTACCTGCCCGAGGACGGCTTCACGTTCCTCAACCAGGTCTCGACGGTCGGCGCCTTCCTGCTCGGCGCCTCGACGCTGCCGTTCCTCTACAACGTCTACATCTCGCGCCGCGGCCCGCTGGTCGAGGTCGACGACCCGTGGGGCTGGGGTCGGTCGCTCGAGTGGGCGACCAGCTCGCCCGCCGCCGCGCCACAACTTCGTGACCATCCCGCGGATCCGCTCCGAGTCGCCGGCCTTCGACCTGCACCACCCGGAGGTGGCCGCGCTCGAGCTGGCGGAGAACGACGCGGAGCGGGACGAACCGACAGGCCTGCCGACGCTCCCGACGTGGAGGGCCGCGAGGAGCTGCTCGGCGACCGCGCCGAGGAACGACCACCCCGATCGGGAGGACGGACCGATGAGGTCCGAAGCCTGGATCTTCGCCATGACGACCGCGTTCTTCGTGGTCGTCAGCCCGCTCTACTGGTTCATCACCTACGACTGGACCGGCACCTCCGCGCTCACGATGACGACCCTGCTGGCCGGCATGGTGACGGTCTTCCTCGGCTTCCACGCCGCGCCGGATGGACCCCCGGCCGGAGGACCGCAAGGACGGCGAGATCGCCGACGGTGCCGGCGAGCTGGGCTTCTTCCCGCCGTACTCCTGGTGGCCGCTGTGGTGCGGGCTGACGCTCGCCGTCATCGTCTACGCCACCGCGCTGGGAGCCTGGTGGCTGTTCATCATCGGCGTCGGCATCGGGGCGGTGGCGCTGAGCGGGTGGATCTTCGAGTACTACCGCGGGGAGCACGCCCACTGAGGCCTTCCTGCTCCCGTGTGACCGCGCCGGCGTGACTCGCCCGCACGTCGCGCGGAGTCTTGGACGGAACGGGCGTACCCGTTACGCCTTGTGCACGTTCGCTATTTCGTCCACACGGGGGAGTTCTGCATGTCCATGCGTCGGTTCAGCACCACCGCGCCGCGGCCTCGAGCCGCCCGCGCACTCGTCGGCTGCTGCCTCCCTCGCACTGCTGCTGCCCGGCCCTCGCGTCCTGCGACAGCGGCTCTGGTGTCCTCGACGAGGGGCCGCCGAGCGAGACCGAATCCGCGCCCGCGGTCGACCCGCTGACGATCCGCACCAACATCGCGCGCCAACGACGTACCCGTCGACCGTGAGGTCGAGCTCACCGCCAGCGGCGGCAAGCTCCGCTCGGTCGAAGGTCACCTCGGCGGCCGGTCCGCTTCCGGGCAAGCTGAGCACGGACAAGTCGACCTGGGTGTCCAGCGGCCGGCTCGAGCCCGGGCGTCAGCTACCGGATCCACACCACCGGCGACGCAGCGACGGCAAGCAGGTCGTCAAGGACCGCGCGGTTCCACACCGAGGACCTCACCCTCGACGAGCAGACCTACCCCTCCGTGGCGCCGCTCGCAGGGCGAGACCGTCGGCGTCGGGATGCCGGTGATCGTCACCTTCGACGTCCCCGTGACCGACAAGGCGTCGTTCGAGAAGCACATGTCGGTCAACTCGACGCCGCGCCAGCCCGGCGCCTGGCACTGGATCAGCGACAACGAGGCGCACTGGCGGCCGAAGACCTACTGGCAGCGCCGGCATCCGACGTCACGGTCGACGTCGACATCAACAGCGTCCCCGCCGGTGACGGCATCTACGGCCAGGAGAGCCGCCACGTCGAGTTCGACGTCGGCGACGCCAACATCTACAAGGTCAACGTGGACACCCACCAGATGCAGGTGCTCAGCAACGGCGCGCTGCTGCGCACCATCCCGATCACCACCGGTGAGGAGCCCGGGTTCACCACCCGCTCCGGCGTGAAGGTGATCATCGAGAAGTTCCGCGAGAAGCGGATGAACTCCGAGACGGTCGGCATCGACCGCGACGAGCCCCGAGGCCTACGACATCGACGACGTCGAGTACGCCATGCGGGTCACCTACTCCGGCGAGTTCGTCCACGCCGCCCCTGGTCGGTCGGCGCCCAGGGCTACGCCAACGTCAGCCACGGCTGCACGGGCATGAGCACCGCCAACGCCGCGTGGCTCTACAACATGACCCTGCGCGGCGACGTCGTCGAGTACACCGGCACCGACCGCCCGATGACCCTCACCAACGGCTACGGCGACTGGAACGCCTCACTTCGCCGACTGGTCCGCCGGCTCCGCCCTCAGCTGACCCGCCGGAAACTGACAAGCAATCACGCTGACCCGCCCGAAACTTTCGGGCGGGTCAGCGTTGTCCACAGGCTGAGGAACGGCGGGTAGTCGGACGATGACGGCGGGAATCCTCCCGTCCATGGACACCAGGGAAGCCGCGTCGCCAGGTCGCGCTACACCGGCTGCTCGACCATCTGCCCGCGTGACCGCCCGTTCACGACGCACGAGGCGCAGGAGCTGCGGCGTGTCGGCCAGGTCGGCTGCGGGGCCGCCATGGCGGGCTGCTGAGCCATCCGATGCGCGGCGTCTACCACGCGCCTGCCTTGCCGACGACTCTGCCCTGCGGCTCGGCTGCCTGCAAGTCTCGTCGTGCCCCGGAGTGCGTGGTCACCGACCGAACTGCTGGCCTGGCTGTGGGGCGCCAACATGATCCTCGCCCCGGCGACCATCTCGAGGTCCCGGCCGTCAGCGTCTTCTCCCCGCCCGGCCACCGACTCCGCAACGGGCTGGTCGCGAGTGGCGAGCGGACCTGCGACCCCGGCGATGTCGCGGAGCTGGACGGACTGCAGGTGACCGACCCGCTGCGCACCGCGTGCGACCTGGGGCGTCTCGCTGCACCGAGATCAGGCACTCGCGGCGCATGGACTCGCTCGCCAGGTCTGCGCGCCTTCTCCGTCGACGAGCTCGTGCGAGGCAGCTGCGACGGTTCGCCGGCTATCGCGGGCGTGATCCAGCTCCGCGCGCTGGCACCGTTCGTGGACCCCGAGCTCACAGTCGCCCGGCGAGAGCATCCTGAGGCTGCGGTGGCTCGACGTCGGGCTCCCGCGGCCCGAAGTGTCAGGTGCGAGGTGCCCGGCGCCGACGGCGGCACGCTACTGGGTCGACATCGGGCTCGAGGAGCAGCGGTTCGCGCGCGGAGTACGACGGCGAGGAGTTCCACACCGAGGACGACGCGCGAGCACGACGAGGGGCGTCGCGCCTGGCTGCGGCGTAGCGAGGACTGGTCGATCGTGGTTGCACGCAAGCAGAACATCCACGGCCCGCACCAGGACATCGACCAGCTGCTCGTGCCGAGGCGCCGCGTGAGGCTGGCCTCAAATGACGCTGACCCGCCCGAAAGTTTCGGGCGGGTCAGCGTGATTGCTGACAGTTTCGGGCGGGTCAGTGGGAGCGGAGCTCCTCGCCCTCGACGGCGTGGTGGCCGTCGAACTGGTGGCCGTCGGCGGGGTGGTCGAGGCCGGCCTGGAGCTCGTGCTCGTGCTCGGCGTGGTGGTGGCCCTCCTCGAGCTCCTCGCGCGTCGGCTTCTGCACGTTGTGGCCGTACATCCGCTCCGAGAGCCGCGCCCGCAGCGCGCTGGACCGCGAGCCGGGTGCCGGGACGCCGTTGCCGTCGACGCTGGACGGCGGAGCTCGTGGATCTGGTCGCGGTCGCGGGCGGTGAGGGTGTAGGCGCGGGCGTCGCTGATCGGCAGGTGCCGCTCGGAGTAGCCGCCCTCGGCGGAGCGCATGATGATGCCGGTCTCGTAGCCGTGCAGCAGCTTCTCGTTGTCGTGCCGCTGCAGCGAGATGCACCAGCGCCGGGTCAGGAAGAACACGAGCACGGGACGACGAAGATCGCGCACCCGCATGAAGTAGGTGATGTAGTTCAGGTTCAGCTCGAACACCACGGCGATCAGGTCGTTGCCGCCCGCGGCCCAGAGCAGGCCGTAGAGCGGTGATCATCGCCGCCAGGAACGCGGTCCGGGTGGGGGCGTTGCGCGGGCGCTGGAGCAGGTGGTGCTCCCGCTTGTCGCCGGTGACCCACGCCTCGAGGAACGGCCACGCGAGCACCATCGTGAGCAGCAGGATCGGCGCGATCTGGCCCGGCAGCATGACGTTCCAGGACCAGGTGGTGCCCGAAGATGTGCGTCTCCCAGCCGGGCATGATCCGCAGCAGGCCCTCGGCGATGCCCATGTACCAGTCGGGCTGGGAGCCGGCGGTCACCTTCGACGGGTCGTAGGGGCCGTACTTCCAGACCGGGTTGATCGCCAGCAGGCCACCCATCAGGGCGGTGACGCCGAAGACGATGAAGAAGAACCCGCCGGCCTTGGCGGCGTACACCGGCAGCATCGGGAAGCCGACGACGTTCTTCTCGGTGCGGCCGGGGCCGGGCCACTGGGTGTGCTTGTGGTAGACGAGCAGCAGCATGTGGGCGGCGATCAGCGCCAGGATCAGCCCCGGGATCAGCAGCACGTGGGCGATGTAGAGCCGCGGGATGATCACCTCGCCGGGGAACTCGCCGCCGAACATGAAGAACGACATGTACGCTGCCGACGCACCGGGGTCGCCTTGACGAGGCCGTCGGCGATCCGCAGGCCGGTGCCGGAGAGCAGGTCGTCGGGCAGCGAGTAGCCGGCGAAGCCCTCGAGGATGCCCAGCAGGAGCAGCAGGCCGCCGATCACCCAGTTGAGCTCGCGCGGCTTGCGGAACGCGCCGGTGAGGAAGACCCGCATCAGGTGCACGAGCATCGCGGCGATGAAGAGCATCGCCGACCAGTGGTGCATCTGCCGCATCAGCAGGCCGCCGCGGACGTCGAACGAGATGTCGAGCGTGGAGGCGTAGGCCTGCGGACATGTGGATGCCGCGGAGCTGGTCGTAGGAGCCTTCGTACTGGTACCTCGGCCATGCTCGGCTGGAACCACAGGGTCAGGAAGACGCCGGTCAGCAGGAGTACGACGAAGCTCCACAGCGCGATCTCGCCGAGCATGAACGACCAGTGGTCGGGGAAGACCTTGCGCAGGTTGCTTCTTCATGGCCGTGCCGAGGCCGAGCCGCTCGTCGGCCCAGTTGGCGACCGCGCCGGCCGGCGCCGGCTTCTTGGCGGTCGCGGCCTGGTGGCGGTTGCTGCGCGGCGAACCTTGCCGGTGTCGATGCTCATTGCTGAGTCACGCTCCCAGAAGCTCGGTCCCACGGGTTCGGTGAAGTCGCTCCTGGCCACAAGATACCCCTCGTCGTCGACTGTCAGCGGCAGCTGGGGGAGGGCACGGGCGGCCGGGCCGAAGACGACCCGGCCGGAGTCGGCCGAGGTCGAAGGTCGACTGGTGGCACGGGCACAGCAGGTGGTGGGTGGTCCGCTCGTACAGCGAGATCGGGCAGCCCACGTGGGTGCAGATCTTGGAGTAGCAGACGATGCCGTCGACCGACCAGTTCTCCCGTCCCGGCGCCAGGGGTGATCTCGTCGGGCTCCATCCGGACCAGGATCACCGCGGCCTTGGACTTCGCGACCTGGAGCTCCGCGCCCTCGATGAGCGTGCTCGCCGTTCTCGTCGGTCTCGAAGATCGCCGCCGGCTCGGCGTTGATCAGGTCGCCGATCTCCATGTCGCTGGGACGGATCGGGGTGCCGACGACGTCGCGGGCGACCCGCATGCCCGCGGGTCCAGATCGTGTGCTCGAGGCCGGCACCCGGGATCGCCGCTGTCGGCGACCTGGCTGGGGGTCGGGCCGAGGTCGCGCAGCAGTGACGACGCCGGCAGGCCGAGCAGGGCCGACGGCGCCGAGGAGGGAGTTGCGGACCAGCGGGCGGCGGCCGATGCCCGACTCCTCGAGGCCGGCCGAGAGTGCCGCCAGGGTCTCCTGCGCGGTCCTCCGGCGGAGGAGGCGGCGGGGTGGCGGTACTCGACGATCTCGTGGTCGGACATCAGCTTGCGCGCCCACTGGATGATGCCGATGCCGATCAGCAGCAGGGCGCCGCCCAGAGGCAGCGCCGAGGGCGACGGTGGAGGCGCCGAGCCCGAGGACGGTGTCTCGCGTCCTCGCCGATGTCGAGGGCGAAGTAGGCGACGACGAACAGGATCGTGCAGACGGCCGACAGGCCGAACATCGGCGCGACCTGGCGCTCGGCGCGCTTCTCCGCCTTCGGGTCGACGTCGGTGGGCCGCCAGACGTGGGCCGGGAGGCCGGGGTTGGCGATCGGGTCGGCCTCGACCTCGGTCGTCTTCCGGCTCGGCGGGAAGGTGTGTCGTGTCGGTCACGCTTCCACCTTCTCCTTGTTCGAGCGGGTGGTGTGGGCGGCGATCCAGATGGCGAAGCCGACCACGAGCCGATGCCGAGGATCCAGGCGAACATGCCCTCGCTGACCGGGTCCGAGGCCGCCCATGCCGAAGCCGCCGTACTCGGGCGTCTCCTCGAGCGACTCGAGGTAGGCGATGACGTCGCGCTTCTCGTCGGGGGGCAGGTTGCCGTTGGAGAAGTTCGGCATGTTCTGCGGGCCGGTCAGCATCGCCTCGTAGATGTAGTGGGGCTCGACGCCGCGGATCTTCGGGGCGTAGCCGCCCTCGGGCATGGCGCCGCCCGAGCCGGCGAAGTTGTGGCAGGCGGTGCAGTTGGTCAGGAAGATCTGGCCACCGCGGACGATCGCGGCCTCCCGCTCCTCGTCGGAGAGCCCCTCGACGCTGTAGTCGGACTCGTCGGGGATCGCCGGGCCGGGGCCGAGGGAGGCGACGTACGCCGCCAGCGCGGCGATCTCCTCCTCGGTGTAGAGCGGCGGCCTTGCGCGGCGCCTGGGCGCCGGGCTGCGCCATCGGCATCCGGCCGGTGCCGACCTGGAAGTCGACGGCGGCGGCGCCGACGCCGACCAGGGACGGGCCGAGCTGGGCGTCGCCGTCGCTCGGTGCAGGAGCCCTCGCCGTTCTGTCCGTGGCAGAACGAGCAGCCCACCAGGAAGAGCTCGCGGCCCTCGGCGACCAGCTCCGCGTCGGACTCCTGCTGCTGGGCCTGGGCGGGCGCGAGCAGCGGCGTAGAGGCTGCCGGAGAGCACGAGGCCGAGGAGCAGCAGCACGAGGCCGGCCAGCGGGCCACGGCGGTGCCGCGAGAGCCGACCGGCGGAGCGGTTCAGGAGACGCACATCGATTCCTTGGGGGTTCCGGTCGGCGGGGTCTACTTGATGAGGTAGATGGTGGCGAACAGGCCGATCCAGACCACGTCGACGAAGTGCCAGTAGTAGGACACGACGATCGCGCTGACGGCCTGCTCGTGGGTGAACTTGCGGGCGATGTAGGTGCGCCCGAGCACGAACAGGAAGGCGATCAGGCCGCCGGTCACGTGGAGGCCGTGGAAGCCGGTGGTGAGGTAGAACATCGTGCCGTAGGCCGAGTCCTGGATGGTGACGCCCTCCTGGACCAGCGCGGCGTACTCGGTGGCCTGGCCGGCGATGAAGACCGCGCCCATGACGTAGGTGAGGATGAACCACTCGCGCAGGCCCCAGCCCGCCGACCTTGAAGATCGAGCCGGTGCGGCCGACCTGGCCGCGCTCGGCGGCGAAGACGCCGAGCTGGCAGGTGAGCGACGACAGCACCAGGATCGTGGTGTTGACCGACGGCGAACGGGATGTTCAGCAGCGCGGTGTTCTGGGCCCAGAGGTCCTCGCTGACGGCGCGGATCGTGAAGTACGACGCGAACAGCGCCGCGAAGAACATCAGCTCGCTGGAGAGCCAGATGATCGTCCCCACGCTGACCATGCTCGGCCGGTCGTGGTGCCCGTGCAGGCGGGAGGCCGGGATCGCAGTTGCTGTCGCCACGGGCGCTCATTATGTCGGTAGCCCGGCGCCGAGGGCACCCCGACCCCCTGACTTCGGCGGTCATATTGTTCACAGCGTGCTGGGTATGCGTCGTCCGACGGCGGTTCCGGACCCTCCCCGAGTTCACCCTCGGGACGGGTGTTCACGGAGACTGGTCGCTGGAGCCGGTCCCGTTCGTCCTGACCGTCTGGGTCGCCGGGCTCTACCTCCTCGGCGTGGTCGTGCTGCGCCGCCGCGGGGACCGCTGGCCGGTCGGCCGGACGGTCGTCGTTCGTGGTGGTCGGGATGGGCCGTTCTTCTGGTCGCCACGTCGTCCGGGCTGGCGGCCTACGACACCACGCTGCTGAGCGTCCACATGGTCCAGCACATGGTGCTCTCGATGCTGGTGCCGCTGGCCCTGGCGCTCGGCGCGCCGGTCACCCTGGCGCTGCGCACCCTGCCCGCCGCGGCCGCGGCGCTGGCTGCTGGCCGTGCCTGCACTCGCGGGTGGCGGGGTGCTGTCGTTCCCGCCGCTGACGTTCGCGCTGTACGTCGTCTCGCCGTGGGCGCTCTACTTCTCCGGCTGGTACGACGCGTCGCTGCAGCTCGGCGTACGTCCACGAGATGATGCACGTCCACCTGGTGCTGGTCGGCTGCCTGTTCTTCTGGCCGCTGGTGGGCGTCGACCCGGTGCCCGGCCGGGTGGGCTACCCGTTCCGGGTGCTGCTGGTCGTGCTGACGCTGCCGTTCCACGCCTTCCTCGGCGTCACGATCATGGGCCAGACCACGCTGCATCGGCGGCGACTGGTACCCCGCGCTCCACGACGGGCCGATGGGCGCCTGGCTGCCCGACCCGCATCGACGACCAGCACCTGGCCGGCGGCATCCTCTGGGGCTCCGGCGACCTGGTCGGGCTGGTGTTCTTCGTGGTGCTGTTCGTGCAGTGGGTGCGCTCGTCGATGCGGAGGCGGCCCGCGAGGACCGGCGGCTGGACCTGCTCGAGGCGCGGGAGCGGCGCCGCGGCGACGCGGGCGGCGATTCGCACCGCGACGCGGCGACCGACGTGCCGGCCGGTAGCATGCCGCGCGTGACCGACTCGACCCAGCCCCACGACGGCGCCGCTGAAGGTGCTCGTCTACAGCGACGACGTCAACACCCGCCAGCAGGTGATCCTGGCGCTCGGGCGCCGCCCGCACCCCGACCTGCCCGAGCTGGAGTACGTCGAGGTGGCGACCGAGCCGGTGGTGATCCAGAACATGGACGCCGGCGGCATCGACCTGGCGATCCTCGACGGCGAGGCCGTCCCCGCCGGCGGCATGGGCATCGCCAAGCAGCTCAAGGACGAGATCTACCAGTGCCCGCCGGTGCTGGTGCTGACCGGCCGCCCGCAGGACGCCTGGCTGGCGACCTGGTCGCGCGCCGAGGCCGCCGTGCCCGCACCCGCTCGACCCGGTCCAGCTGGCCGAGGCCGTGGTCTCGCTGCTGCGCTCGCGCGTCCCCGCCACGTGACCTCCCGCATGACCGCCACACCTGGCCCGAGGTGCTCTCCGCGCTGGTCGCCCGGCAGGACCTGACCGCCGGCCCAGGCCGCCTGGGCGATGGGCGAGATCCTCGCCGGCGAGGCGACCCCGGTCGCAGATCGCCGGCTTCGCCGTCGCGCTGCGCGCCAAGGGCGAGACCATCGAGGAGGTGACCGGCCTGGTCGACGCGATGTACGCCCGGTCGACCCCGATCTCGGTGCCCGGCCGGCTGCTCGACGTGGTCGGCACCGGCGGCGACCGGTCGATGTCGGTGAACATCTCCACGATGGCCGCGATCGTGGCCGCCGGCGCGGGCGCGCGGGTGGTCAAGCACGGCAACCGGTCGGCGTCCTCGAAGTCCGGCTCGCGCCGACGTGCTCGAGGCGCTCGGCATCCGGCTCGACCTGCCGCCCGACCGGGTCGCCGCGCTCGCCGAGCGAGGCCGGCATCACCTTCTGCTTCGCCGCCGCCTTCCACCCCGCGATGCGGCACGCCGCCGTGCCCCGGCGCGAGCTCGGGCATCGGCACCACCTTCAACTTCCTCGGCCCGCTGGCGAACCCGGCCCGACCCGGCCGCCCAGGCGATCGGCTGCGCCGACCGCGCGGATGGCGCCGGTGATGGCCGGCGTGTTCGCCGCCGCGGGGCGTCGACGCCTGGGTGTTCCGCGGCGACGACGGCCTCGACGAGCTCACCACCACGACCACGTCGTCGGTGTGGACGGTCCACGACGGCGAGGTCAGCGAGGTGACGCGTCGACCCCGCCGACGCTCGGCCTGGCGCCGGCGACCGCCGGAGGCGCTGCGCGGCGGCGACGCCGCGCACAACGCCGACGGTCGTGCGCCGCATGCTCGACGGCGAGCCGGGCGCGGTGCGCGACGCCGTACTGCTCAACGCGGCGGCGGCGCTGGCCGTCCACGACGCGCCCGGGCGCCGCCGGTCGACGAGGCGCTCGCGGCCGGCCTGGTCAGGGCCCGGGAGGCCGTCGACTCCGGCGCCGCCCGGGCGACGCTGGAGCGCTGGGTCGCGGCGTCGCCTGCAGCGCCTAGAGATCCAGCACGTACGACTCGCCCTCGCGCCGGAAGCCGTGGCGTCGAGCCGGTCGTAGTAGGGCGCGACCATGTCCGGCGGCGTGAGCACCTTGCGGAAGCCGCGCTCCCGCAGCCGTGGGCGCTCGGCGCCACACGAACTCGCCGGGGGAGAAGTCGCGGTAGCGCGGCGTGACGTAGTCGAGCAGGACCCGGGCGACGTCGCCGTCGCGCCGGATCAGCACGACGCCGACGGTCTCGTCGCCCTTCTCGACCTGGAACGCGAGGTCGTCGTCGTCGAGGTCGTCGCGGCGAAGCCGGGCTGGTAGCGGCCGATGTCGGTCGCCGTGCACCGCGCAGGAAGTGGCGGAGGTAGGCGTCGCGCGGGCCCGACCTGGAGCACGTCGAAGGCTGCCTCGTCGTGCCGCTCGCGCAGCATCCTGGCGATGAACCAGAGGTTGATCGACGCGTGGCGACGTTCATGCCGACCATCGGCCAGACCCCGACCAGCGCGTTGAAGACGCACCAGGCTCAGCGACGCGGCCAGGTTGAGCAGCCGGAACCGCAGCACCCGGGTCTGCAGCAGCGAGAAGATCAGCAGCGCGCTGCCGCCCCAGCCGAAGAGGTCGAGCCAGTGGTCTCCGAGCCAGGCCATGCCCGGGCGGTCAGTCGAGCCCGAGCGAGAACGCCGACTCGAGGTCGTGGCGGGAGTAGGCGCGGAACGCGATGTGGGTCTCGGTCGCGGTCACGCCGGGCACCTTGTTGAGCCGGTCGGCGACCACGCTGGCGACGTCGTCGTGGTCGCGGACCCGGACCATCGCGATCAGGTCGATCTGGCCGGTCACGGAGTAGACCTCGCTGACGCCGTCGAGGGCGGCGATCTGCTCGGCCACCTCGGGGATCCGGGCGACGTCGGCCTTCACGAACACGATGGCGGTGATCATGACGCGGACCCTAACGCGCCGGGCTGGTGCACGGGCGACAGGTCGCGGCGGTCGTCGAAGGGCACCAGGGAGAGCCGCGACTGGTTGACCGCGTCGTGCAGCGGCGAGGTGGCGGGTGGCGCCGCGCGACCGGGCAGGTCCACTCGCCGTCGACGTCGACCAGCCGGACGCCGGGCGACTCCAGCCAGCGCAGGATCTTCTCGGTCTCCTCGGCGGTCGCGGCCGGCACCGGACCGGGGGCCGGCCGCGACGGTCTCGGCCGAGGCCCGCAGCTCGCGCGACGAACTGGTGGGCGTCGGCACCCGGGCGGGATCACGCCCGGCGGCGGCCAGCCGGCCGTGGCGGACGACGTGGACCGCCCACCGGCCGTCGTCCTCGCGGCGCGCGGCGACCACCTCGGGGCAGCGGGTGAGGGCGGTGAGCCGCTGGGTGCGGGCGGCGGCGCGGACGAAGGCGGCGAGCCGGTCGCGGTGGACGCCCGGCCTCCTCGAACCGCTCGTCGTCGGCGAGCGCGGCCATCCGGGTGTTGATCGCGTCGACGACCTCGTCGGGTCGGCGCAGCAGGGTGTCGCGCAGCTGGCGCACCACCGCGGCGTACGTCGTCTCGTCGACGCTGCCGTCGCACGGGGAGAGGCAGCGGCCCATCTCGGCCAGCACGCACGGCGACCGGCTGGGATCGCGGGCGAGCCGGTCGGAGCACTGGCGGACCGGGAACGTGTCGTGCAGCGCGGCCAGGCACTTCTCGGCGGTCTTCTGCGACGAGAACGGGCCGAGGTAGTCGGCGTCGTCGTCGAGCACCCGACGCACCAGCGACAGCCGCGGCCACGGCTCGCGGGTCAGCTTGACGAAGTGGACCTTCTCGGGGAAGCGGGAGCGCCGGTTGTAGCGCGGCTTGTGCTCGGCGATCAGCCGCAGCTCGCGGACCTCGGCCTCGAGCGGGGTCGCGCACTCGATGCCGGTGACCGACGCGGCGAGGCCGACCATCTCGCCCATCCGGGACCGGGTCTCGGACGCGGTGAAGTAGGACCGGACCCGGGTGCGCAGGTCGCGGGAGGTGCCGACGTAGAGGACCCGCGAGCCGGTCGTCGCGGAACAGGTAGACGCCCGGGCGCGTGCGGCAGCGCCTCGGCGAGGTGCCGCTTGCGTGCGCTGGGCCGGGCTGACCCGGGACGAGAAGGTCTGCAGCTCCTCGAGCGTGTGCACGCCGAGCCCGCCGAGCCGCTCCATCAGGCCGTGCAGCACGTCGACGGTGGCCCGGGCGTCGGCGAGCGCCCGGTGGTTGGGCGTCGTCGCGGAGTTGAACACCCGGGCCAGCGAGGACAGCTTGCAGTTGGGCGCGTCGTCGCGGGTGATCACCCGGCGCGCCAGCTTGGCGGTGTCGAGCACCTCGAAGCGCGGCCACGGCCGCCCCTGCTGCTCGGCGAAGTGCTTGAGGAACCCGACGTCGAACGGCGCGTTGTGGGCGACCAGGACGCAGCCCGCGGCGAACTCGAGGAACGCCGGCAGCGCGGACTCGATCGGCGGGGCGTCGGCGACCATCGTGTTGCTGATGCCGGTGAGCACCGCGATGAACGCCGGGATCTCGGTGTGCGGGTTGACCAGGGTCTGGAACTCGCCGAGCACCTCGCCGCCGCGCACCTTGACCGCGCCGATCTCGGTGATCATCGAGCCGCCCTGCGGCCGACCCGCCGGTGGTCTCGAGGTCGACCACGCAGAAGGTGAGCGTCGCGCAGCGGCCGGCCCAGCTCGTCGAAGCTGCGTTGCGACTCCCACCGGGACGGTCGCACCCTGAACCGCGTTGCTCATGTCACCGACGCTAGATGTGGGCACCGACAAACGGTCGGCGCGCGGCGCGGACCCTAGCTGTGAGGCGCGACGCGAGGAGCATCGTGGCACCGGATCCCCGACGCCGGCCAGCGCTGGCGCTGCGGCGGGTGCGGCAACCTGACCCGCTTCGACGTCACCCGGACCCGGCGTACCACCGAGTTCTGGCACTTCGACCTCGCGGGCGACCACCGCGTCGAGGAGACCGAGGTCGAGGACGAGTCCGTGGAGTCCGTGACCTGCCGCTGGTGCGGCCGCGCCGACGCGATCGAGGTCGTGTCGCGGGCCGACGGCGACGCCGACGCCCCGGCGAACGGCTGACGGGACGATCGTGTCCGAGCGACCGCGCAGCCCCCGGCCTGGCCGAGCTTCCCGACGAGGTCCGCCATCGCGTCCTCGCGCTGACCGCCGAGGTGCTGCCGGGCGTCGCCAAGCTCCCGCCGCCGTTGCGCAAGGTGGCCGACTTCGCCCCTGCACGCCGGGCCAGGCTGGGCGCCAGCGCGATGACCGTCGCGCTCGAGTCCGACGAGGAATTCCGCGAGCGGGTCGCCGTCCAGGTGGCCGCGCTGACCGGCCACCGAGCCGCGTCGGACGACGCCGACCGTGGCCGCCCTGGCCTGGCTGGTCCGCGCCGACGGCTGGGAGGACGAGCTCGACGCCGCGCTCGCGGAGCTCGCGCAGCGACCCAGCGCGCAGGATGACGCCCAGGCGGACCGGCTGCGACAGCAGGTGGAGGCAGCCGAGCAGGCAGCCGCGCGACCTGCGGGCCCGGCACCGCGACGAGGTGGCCGGGCTGAAGGCCGAGAACACAACGCTGCGGCGCAAGCTGGGGGAGACCCGAGCCGCCCTGCGGGAGGCGCTCTCCGCGGCGGACGAGGCCGGCCGGGCGGCCGACGAGCTGCGCGGCCAGGTCGACGCCGCCGGCGCGTCGGCCGAGAAGGAGATCCGCCAGCTGCGCGCTCAGGTGGCCCGGCTGGAGGCCGAGGCCCGGGCCGACCGGCGCGTCGGCCGCACCGAGCGGCGAGGAGACGAGCCTGCGGGCCCGGCTGCTCCTCGACACCGTGATCGACGCCGCGACCGGTCTGCGCCGCGAGCTCGCGCTGCCGCCCGCGTCCGGGGCGCCGGGCGACCGGGTGGAGGCCGCGTTGCGAGCGAGGGCACGCG
This sequence comes from uncultured Actinomycetota bacterium, assembly GCA_963830755.1. GTDB lineage: Bacteria > Actinomycetota > Actinomycetes > Propionibacteriales > Nocardioidaceae > Nocardioides. The sequence goes on from CAWHNI010000005.1 coordinate 349,649, forward strand.
GCGCCCGACCTCGGCGGGATCGCTGGACCCGACCAGCGCGGCCCTGCTCGAGCAGTACCTCGCGCTGCCGCGGGCACGGCTGATCGTCGACGGCTACAACGTGAGCAAGACGGCCTGGCCGTCGTCGTCCCTGGAGGCCCAGCGGACCCGGCTGCTGCGCGGCCTGGCTCCGCTGGTGGCGCGGACCGGCGTCGAGGCGACAGTGGTCTTCGACGCCGGCGTCCTCAGCCGGCGGCCGGTGGTCACCACGCCCCGGGGCGTCAAGGTGCGTCTTCAGCCCCGAGGGCGTGATCGCCGACGACGTGATCCGCGACCTGGTGGCGGCCGAGCCGGAGGGCGGGTCGTGGTCGTGGTGACCAGCGACCAGGAGGTCGCCCGGGACGTCGTCCGCCGCCGGGGCGCGGAGCGTGGCCGCGGAGGCCCTGGTCGGGCTGCTGGCCCGGACCTCATAGGCGCCCGACACGCCGGAGTCCAGCCGCCCGGGGGCGAAATGTCGGTGGCCGCTGGGAGCGTGACTGGCATGACGACGAGAATCGACTGCGACACCTGTGTGGTGCGGGGGCTGGCCTGCCACGACTGTGTGGTGACGGTGCTGCTGGGCCCGCCTCCCGAACTGGCGTTCGACGACGACGAGCGGCGGGCGCTCGACGTCCTGGCCGACGGAGGCCTGGTGCCGCCGCTGCGGCTGGTCCAGCCCGTCGAGGGGCCCGAGGTGGAGTCGGCGTAGTTGCAACCAACGTGACGCATGGGGCTGGTGTGACCTGGCTCTCGAGATTCCGCAGGCAACGTGGGGCGAAACACCCGACGTTCCCGTTCCGGGACTTGGTTCACCGCTGGGGCGCCCACTAGTGTGTGGCGCTCAGGCGCCCGTGGGAGTGGATCGACCGGATCCGCGCGGGTGCCGCGCCGAGTCCGCGGTCACACGGTGGCCAAGGAGCCGGGGAACCAAACCCTCTGGGGTGAATCGCCTGCAAGGCGGTGCACAGACGTGTGCCGGGGAGCAGGTGTAGGGCAAGTCGGCCCGAACCCGTCAGCTCACCTGGTAGGCGTACGACTTGCAAGGGAGACCGCCCGCTCGTGTTCAACGGTCGGAAGCGACTCATCACTGCCCTTTCCGCTCTGGCGATGGCTGCTGCCGTGGGCTCCGTGCCCCGGCACGGCCCAGGCCGAGCCCGACATCGAAGACGTCGAGGCACGGGTCGACCGCCTCTACCACGAGGCCGAGATGGCCTCGGAGCGGTACAACGACGTCCGGCTCGAGCTCAAGGAGCTCAACCAGGACCTCGCCTCCATCAAGGCCGACGAACGTCGCCAGGACGAGCGGCTCGAGGCGGTCCGCCATCAGGTCCAGGACTCCATCGTGCGCCAGTACCAGGGCGAGAACCTCTCCGCGGTCGGCCAGATCGTCGTCTCCGACGACCCGGGCGCGTTCCTGGGCCGGCTCTCCACGATGTCGTCCTTCAACGACCTGCAGTCCCAGATGTTCTCCGACTACTCCCGTGAGCTGAAGGCCCTCGACATCCGCCGTGACGCCACCGCGCATCGCGCGAACCAGGTGGCCGAGCTCAAGGCGCAGCTGGCCAAGGAGAAGGCCACGATCGACAAGAAGGTCGCCGAGGCCGAGTCGCTGCTCGACCGCCTGAAGGAGGAGCAGCGCGAACGCATGATGGCTCCCTCCCGCAGCGACGTCCGGCCGCCCACCGTGTCCGCCTCAGGTCGGGCCGGCGCCGCGGTCAGCTACGCGATGGCCCAGGTCGGCGACGCCTACGTCTACGGTGCCGCCGGCCCCGATGCCTACGACTGCTCCGGCCTCACCATGGCCTCCTGGGCCCAGGCCGGCGTCGCCCTGCCGCACTCCTCGAGCGCGCAGTACGGCTCCGGACCGCAGGTGCCCGCCAGTGCCCTCAGCCGGGCGACCTGGTCTTCTACTACAGCCCGATCAGCCACGTCGGGATGTACATCGGCAACGGCATGATCGTGCACGCGGCGAACCCAAGTACCGGGGTCCAGGTGACCGGTCTCTACTCCATGCCCTTCTCCGGCGCGGTCCGCCCTGGCTGAACCGCAAGGATCGACGGCCGGTCGCCCGCTCTGGTGGGTGGCCGGCCTTTCCTTGTCCCTCATGACGGCCGTCGGCCTGGTCGCCTGGGTGGTGCTCGACGATCCGACGTACGTCGCCCCGACGCCGCCCGACAACGTTCCCAGCGCCCAGCCGGGGCGAGCCTCCGTCGTCCTGGCCGATCTCGAGCGGGCCGTCAACACCCGCGACCCGCAGGCGGCGGAGACGCTCGCGGCACCCGGCGACGACGAGTCCCGGGCCCTGCTCGGGTCGCTCGTCGACAACGCCCGCGCCCTGGGGGTCGAGGACTTCACGCTGCGGTACGTCGACGAGCTCGGTGCCGTCGCGTCATCCGGCGCCTGGGAAGGTGCCGTCGACGTCACGTGGACCTTCTCGGGGTTCGACCGGGCTCCGGCACAGTCCGAGGTGGGGTTCCGGTTCCGGACTGTCGACGGTGAGGTCTACCTCGACTCCGTCGGGGGCGGCGGGCGGCGGCTTCCGCTGTGGCTCTCGGGAGACGTCGAGGTGCGCCGTAGCCCGGGGACCCTGGTCGTCGTCGACGGGACCGATGCCCAGGCGGAGCGCTACGCACGTCTGGCTCGGGGAGCCGTGCCGGTGGTCCGGAACGTGCTGCCCTCGTGGCGGACCGGACTGGTCGTGGAGGTGCCGAGCTCGGTGGCGACGCTGCACGAGGCACTCGGCTCCGACGCCGGGACCTACACCGGCATCGCCGCCGTGACCACCACGACCGACGGGTCCCTGGCACCGGATGCGCCGGTCCACGTGTTCGTCAACCCGGTCATCTTCGGCCAGCTGCGTCCCACGGGCTCCCAGGTCGTGATGAGCCACGAGGCCGTCCACGTGGCGACCGAGGCAGCCACCAACAGCACCATGCCGCTGTGGCTCCTCGAGGGCTTCGCGGACTACGTGGCCCTGCTCAACGTCGACCTCCCGGTGTCGACCACGGCCGGCCAGATCATCGACCGGGTGCGTGAGGACGGGCCCCCGGTGGCCCTTCCCGGATCGGCCGAGTTCGACACGACGACCACCCACCTCGGGGCCACATATGAGTCGGCGTGGCTTGCCTGTCGACTGCTGGCCGATCGCGGGGGCCAGGAGGCTCTCGTTCGGCTCTACATGCAGGTCCGCGACGGCGCCACCATCGGCGCCGCACTGCGGCGCGGGTTCGGCCTCACCGAGGTCGAGCTCACCGAGCTCTGGCAGGAACTGCTGACAGACTTGGCTGCGTGACCCACGACGACCGTCGGACCTCCCTGGTGGTCGCCGTTGTCGGCGCCGCGGCCTTTGCCGCCCTGGCGGTCGCGCTCGTGCCGTGGGACCCGGTCCCGGGGACGCCCGGGGCGGTTCCCGCGCCGGGCACGGTGTTCTCGGCCGACCAGATCGCGACCGCCGAGGTGTTCTCGCGGGAGGCCCGCATATGGAGCTGGAGCTCGCTGGCGGTGTCGCTCGCGATCGCCTGCTGGCTCGGCTTCTCCCGGCTCGGCACCCGGCTCGCCGGGTCGGTGCCTGGACCGTGGTGGGTCCGGGTGGTGCTGATCGTCGCCGCGCTTGCCCTGCTCGGCCGGCTAGCCACCCTGCCGTTCGCCCTGCTCCTGCACAGCCACCTTGTCGAGTACGGCCTGTCCACGCAGACCCGTTCCGAGCTCCTGGTCGACCTGGCGAAGGGGGAGGCGGTGGGGGTGTTCGTCACCGCGCTGGCGGTGCTGGTGGTGGTCGGGTGTGCCCGCCGGTGGCGCCGGGCCTGGCCGGCGGTGGCCGGGGGAGCGCTCGCCGGTTTCGTCCTCGTCGGTTCCCTGGCCTATCCGGTCCTGGTCGAGCCGCATCTTCAACGACTTCGAGCCGCTTCCGGACGGAGAGCTCAACTCACAGATCCTTGCGCTGGCCGACGAGGAGGGCGTGGACGTGGAGGAGGTGCTGGTCGCGGACGCATCGCGGCGGACGACGACGCTGAACGCCTACGTGTCGGGGTTCGGCGCCACGCGCCGGGTGGTGGTCTACGACAACCTGGTCGAGGACGTGCCCCGCGCCGAGACGCTCTCCGTGGTCGCCCACGAGCTAGCCCATGCCCGGCACCAGGACGTGCTGACCGGCTCCCTCCTGGGAGCGGCCGGAGCGGTGTGCGGCGTCGGCCTGCTCGGGCTGGTGGTCGGGTTCCGGCGCGGTCCGGCGGTATCCGATCCGGTGGTGGTTCCCCTCGTGCTGGCGTTGGCGGCGCTCGCCGGGTTCGTCTCCACGCCGGTGCAGAACACCGTCAGCCGCCAGATCGAGACCCGGGCCGACGTGGAGGCGATCGCGGCGACCGGGGACCCCGGGGCGTTCGTGCAGATGCAGAAGGAGCTGGCACTGCGGTCGTTCAGTGACCCCACGCCGCCAACGCTGGTCCAGCTCTGGTTCGGCAGCCATCCGACGACGATGCAGAGGATCGGGCTCGCCGAGCACCTGGCCGAGAAGTAAAAACGACCGCGGCCACGGACTTTCGTCCGCGGCCACGGTCGTCTCCCCCCAAACCCCCATGTCCCCAGGTTTCAGCAGGTTTCGCCACTCTGTTCGGCGAGCGAGTTGCACGAGTCGTCGAACAGACCGAAGACACCGACGCCCAGAGCGATGATCACGATGACCAGCACGGCGGCAACAGCGGCGATGAGCAGGCCGTATTCGACGGCCGAGGCACCGCGCTCGGTCCCCTGGCTGGCTTCAGATGTCTTCATGTCCATAACTGCAGATGGCGGCTGCGGGAACCCCGCAGCCGCCATCATTCCCCCCAAGCTAAGTGGTAGGTACTGGCCTTGTCAGCGGTCGCAGGCGGCGCCGTCGAGACCCTCTTGCGAGATGGTGTCGCAGGTGTTGCCGAAGGCGTCCTGCAGGATCGGGCCGAGGGCGAACACGACAACCACGATCAGCGCGGCGATGCCGGCGATGAGCAGGCCGTACTCGACGGCGGAGGCGCCGCGCTCCTCGCGACGGGCGATGTTGGCGTTGAGCATGATGCGCAGGTAGTCCAGCATTGGAGTGTCTCCTTGGTTTGGCTTGGTACTTGGATTCCGAGAGGCCGGGAGACCTCCACGACGACAAGTCTCCGGGATTCCGGGGGGTCGTGAGATCCGACGTTCAGTCGGAGTCTGATAGCCCGTTCGGACTACCTGCGCCTAGTAGCCGGGACGCTGCCCGAGTGAACCGGGCCCGAACTCGGGCTGCATGTTGGAGAGCAGCCCTGTTCGCATCGCGGTGACCAGTGCCTGCGCGCGGTTGGTGACGCCCAGCTTCTGGTAGATCTTGGCGAGGTGCGACTTGACGGTCGACTCGCTCAGATGGATCCGCAAGCCGATCTCCGCGGCGCTCAAGCCGTCGGCCAGGAGCTTCAGCACGTCGTGCTCCCGGCCCGTCAGCTGGGTGGCGCTGGCCGTGGCCCGGCGAAGCACGGCGTCGGTCAGTCCTGAGCACAGGAACGAGCGCGGCGAGACCGCCGCGTGGCGGGCCGCCTCGACAACTTGGGCCGAGGGCGCGTCCTTGCCGACGAACGCCGAGGCACCGGCCTCCATGGCCGCGAAGATCTGCTCGTCGCCGGAGTGCATGGTCAGCACGACGACGCCCGTGTCGGGTGTGGACCTGCGCACCTCCCGGACGACGTCGAGCCCGGTGCCGTCCGGCAGCTGGAGGTCGGTGACCACGACGTCGGGCCGCAGCTCGCGGCACATCGCCAGGGCCGACGTCACGGTCTTGGCGTCCCCCAGGACATCCATGGACGGCTCGAGCCGGAAAACTCCGGCCAGGCCGTCGCGAATCAGGTCGTGGTCATCCACCAGGAGAACGCGGGTCGGTGGCTGTTCGTTCATGCCTTCACCCTTTCGTCGTCCGGGACGACGCCCCGGCGGTCTGTGCTGCGCGGCGCCGGTACGCGGACCCTGACGAGGGTGCCGCGAGGCTCAGCGTTCTCGATCGTCAGGTCCGCTCCGATGAGCAGTGCCCGCTCCCGCATGATCTCGAGGCCCCACGAATCCGAGCGACCAGTCCCCATCCCGCGGCCGTCGTCGAGGACCACGATCTCGGCGCCTGGTGCCTCGACCGAGCAGCGGACCTCGATCAGTGATGGCTGGGCATGCCGGACCGCGTTGTTCATCGACTCCTGGGCGATCCGCAGGAGCTCGGACTCGACCTCGGGCCGCAAGCGGGCTGTGCGCTCGTCGGCGGTGACCTGGATCGGGATCCCTGAGCTCTCGCTCAGGTGGCGGGCCAGCCCGCCGATGGCGGTGCCCAGGCTCTCGCTGCCATCGACGTCGGTGCGGAGCGTCCGCACGGAACGCCGAACCTCGGTGACCACGGCGGTGATCCGTTCGCGCAGCGTGCGCAGCCTGGTCTCCTGCTCCGGAGACTCCGAACCGGCCGCCAGCCCGTCCACCAGGTAGCCGAGGGAGGCGATGTCCTGGGCGATGCCGTCGTGCATCTCCCGGGCGAGGCGACGCCGCTCCTCGGCTGTTGCGGCGTCGCGGAACGAGGCGAACAGCATGGCGGTCTCCAGGTGCACCGCGGTCGCGTCGAGCCTCTCCGCGACCTCGTCCAGCCGGGCCTCGAGATTGACCACCTTCGACTCGAGGCGTGAGGAGACAGTTCCGCTGACCACGGCGACGAGGCGCCCGTCAGAGATGAGCGGCAGGGCGAATGCGTTCCCGGAGACGGAGGGACGCGTCGTCCTCCGGGTGGCCAGGGCGAGGTCCTGGAGCAGGCTGGTGTCGGTCTGGGTCGGGTCCGTCTCGTCGACGAGGGGTGTGAGCTCATCGTCGCGCGGCACCTGCACGACCAGCGCGGTGACCGGGAGCTCGTCACGGACCGCGTCGGCGATCGTCGTCCCGAGCGAGATCGGGTCAAGGCCAGAGGTGAGTTCCCCTGAGATCCCGATCAGCTCGCGGATCAGGGCCTGGGCGTCGCGGTACGGCTGGAGGGGATCGACGGGCGTGGGCATCGCCGAGTGCACGAAGCTGCCGATCAGGCCGAAGCCCGACACCGGTCAGCACCCAGGTGAAGGTCTCGGTCCCCTGACTGGGGTTCAGTGGGCCGTGGGTGAGCAGGGCGACCCCGACCAGCGTGGCGAGCTCGGCCGACAGGGCCAGAGCCATCCCACGAGGCCCGCGACGGAGGCTGGCGATGAACGGCGGGACGGCGAGGGAGCCGAGCACGGCCGGCGCGGCCTCGAGGGTGAGTCCGCAGACCGCGCCCACGAGGGCGCACTCGACGGTGGAGGCCACGACGCTGTTGAGCCCGATCCGCTCCGCTGCCACGGCGGCCGACCAGATGATGCCGATCGTCAGCAGCGCGAGCAGGCCGGTGTCTTCGCCGGACCAGAGCAACGGGACGGCGAGGATGGCCAGCCCGAAGATGCGCGCGCCGACCGCGAGCCTGGGGAACTGCGGGTGTGCGGGCCTCATCGAGCTGAAGCTGTCCATGATGCTGATCGCGGCCGGTCCCATGACGGCGATGAAGAGGCAGGGGAGGATGCAGAAGATCAGCGGGATGGTGATCTTGACCGGTACCTGCTGTGCCTTCTCCTCCGCCCTTTGGCGCCGCTTGATCCGAATCTCCGACGACTGCACGCGCAGCACCTGCGCGATCGGGATGCCGAACGCGTCGGCCTGGACCATGGCGCTGACGAAGCTGCGGATGTCGGGCACGTTGGTGCGCTCAGCGAGAGCGCGAAGCGAAGCGGAGCGGCCCGAGCCGATCTGCATCTCTCGAAGCATCCGGGAGAACTCGTCGGCGAGCGGACCCTCGGTGTTGCGGGCCACCTGCTGCAGTGCGGCGTCGAAGCCGAGCCCCGACTCCACGCTGATCGTCAGCAGGTCGATCGCGTCCGGGAGCTCGCGGCTCATCTGGTTCGAGCGGTCGTGGGCCTTCTGGTAGAGGTACATGCTCGGCGCGAAGAAGCCGGCGATCGCGGCACCCGCGACGATCAGGATGCGGATGGTGGCGGGCGGTCCGACCAGCAACGTGAACACGAAGCCGACCCGCGATGCCGGCTACCAGCCCGATCACCTTGCCGGCGACGACCCGGTCGACCGTCCATCCCGGCGGGTTGCCGGCGAGGTCGAGCTTGTGGCGGATCCGGTCGCCGGCGTCGGCGCCGGTGAACCGGCGGCCGATGCGCAGCGCTGCGGCGCGCAGCGGTTCGAGGACCCGCTCGGCGAACGGCTTGTCCAGATCCTTGGTGAGCTCCTTCGGGCCGGAGGTCATCGCCTCGAGCACCGCGAGCGAGCGGTTGAGCCCACGCGCCTCGGCGTCGCCGAGGGCCGTGGAGACCATGTAGATGGCGAGGAACACCAGTGCCGCGCCCATGACCAGCACGAGAGTCATCTCAGACCTCCACCTTGATCAGCCGGCTCATCCAGAAGACGCCGAGGCCGAGCAGGCACGCCGCGCCGCCGAGCATCACCCAGCCCATGGGCTCGGTGAACATCGGCATCACGTAGTCGCGCTTGGCGACCAGCAGGTAGAGCATGAAGGCCGGTGGCAGTCCGCCGAGCACCCAGGCGGAGAGCTTGCCCTCGGCCGCGAGCGCCGCGACCTGGCGGCGCATGTACTCCCGCTCGCGCATCGTGGCCGCGACGGTGTCGAGCAGCTCGGCGAGGTTGCCGCCGACCTGGCGCTGGATCTTGATCGCCATCACGACCCAGTGCGAAGTCCTTGCTCTCGTACCGTTCGGCGACCCCCTCGAGCGCGTCCTCGAGGCTCGACCCCGAGCCGGGTCTCGACCAGCACCCGCTTGAACTCGGAGGAGATCGGCTCGGTGCCCTCGCGCACGACCGTGTCGACCGACTGGGCCAGCGAGAGCCCGGCCGCGAGCGAGCCCGACATCAGCTGCAGGGTGTCGGGGAGACTGGAGTTGAAGGCCTTGCGCCGACGCTTCCGCTTGAAGCCCAGGTAGATCCAGGGAGCCACAGCGCCGACGAGCAGGAAGAGCAGCCCGAGGACGAGGTTGCCCTCGCCGAAGCAGAAGCCCCACGACGCCGGCGCCGATGAAGATGCCCGTGTGGACCAGCAGCCACTCGGCCGGCTTGAGCTGGCTGCCCGCTCCCTCGAGGCGGGCGGCGATCTCGCCTCGAGACCGGTGTTGCGCTGCAGCACCTTGGCGGCGGCGTCCTTGGCCTGCGCCAGCGCCTGGTCGGGTTCCACCTTCGGCGCAGAGTGTGACCGACCGGTTGAGCCGCTGCGGTGTAGGTCGAGGCCACTTCGCCGGCCGTCAGGGGCGCGGCCGGCTTCGGGACAGCAGGTAGAGCAGCAGGAGCAGGCCGAGACCGACGGCGGCCAGGCCGCCGAACATCCACGTCTCGGGGATCATGACTCCAGGCTCCGGGGCGACGGGGGAGGTGCTCGTGGAGGACGACTCCGGGGCGGCGGTGCGGACGGCCGCGAACGCGTCGGCCACCAGTGTCGCGTCGTCGGTGGGCAACGACACCGACACCGAGGCCTCGGTGCTGTTCACCGAGTCGGGCACCTGGGCGGTGACCAGCACCTGTCGTGCGAGCGCGTCCGCCTCGCTGGTGAAGGCCTTGCGAGCGCGTCGGGATCGGCGTCGATGACCTCGCCCCGCCGGCGGAGTCGGCCAGGCTCTCGAGCGCGGCCATCGCGCCTCCGGCCTGGTCGAGGGCGACCACGTCGAGCAGGACCTCGGCGTCGGTCACGTTGTCGGTGACGTCGTCCAGCTCGGTGTCGCTGGTGTCGGCGCCGTCCGAGAGCACCAGCACCGAGCGCTGGCCCTCGGTGCCCGCCAGGTCGACCGCCGCCAGCACGCCGTCGTAGAGGTGGGTCTGGGGTGCTGAGCTCGAGGTCCTCGATCACGGCCCGGGCCGCGTCGCGGTCCTGGGTCGGCTCGAGGGCGGCCTCGACGTCGTTGGCGAAGGTGACGATGCCGACGTAGACGTCGTCCGGGACGGTGTCGAGGAACGTGAGCGCGGCGGCCTTGGCTGCCTCGAACCGCTCGCCGGTCATGGAGTTGCTGGTGTCGATCGCGAGCACCGCGGTCCGCCGGACGTCGGTCGTCGAGGTCGCGAGCGCGGCCTCGGCCGGGGCGTCCTCGCCGTCGATGGTCGCCGTCACGTCGTCGAGGTCGACCTCGGACCCGGGTGGGACGGAGACCAGGATCTGGACGCCGTCCTCGGTCGCCTCGACGTGGGCGATCGACGCGTCCTCGGCCGCCGTGCGCCGGCGACGAGACGGTGAGGCAGCGAGGATGAGCGCGAGCAGCACCCCGAGCCGAGCGAGGGCCGCGGCGGACATCAGATCCGGTCCGTCGCGAAGAGCATCGGGTCGACCGGTGACGTTGGCGTAGGCCATCTTCTCGAGGAACTTCGGCCGCAGGCCGGTCGACCGCAGCCGCCCCTGGGCCTTGCCGTCGCGGTCGAAGCCGGCCGAGTGGTCGAAGACGAAGATGTCCTGGAGGGTGATCACGTCGCCCTCCATCCGCTCCACCTCGGTGATGTGGGTGATCCGGCGCGAGCCGTCCTTGAAGCGGGTCTGGTGGACGATCAGGTCGACCGCGGAGGCGACCTGCTCGCGGATGGCGCGCATCGGCAGGTCCATGCCCGGCCATCAGCACCATGGTCTCCATGCGGGCCAGCGTGTCGCGCGGGCCGTTGGAGTGCAGGGTGCAGATGGAGCCGTCGTGGCCGGTGTTCATGGCCTGGAGCATGTCGAGCGCCGAGGCGTCGCGGACCTCACCGACGATGATCCGGTCGGGGCGCATGCGCAGGCTGTTCTTGACCAGGTCGCGGATCGTCGACCGCGCCCTTGCCCTCGATGTTGGCCGGGCGCGACTCGAGGCGCACGACGTGCTCCTGCTTGAGCTGGAGCTCGGCGGCGTCCTCGATGGTGACGATCCGCTCGTCGTCGGGATGAACGACGAGAGCACGTTGAGGGTCGTGGTCTTTCCGGCGCCGGTGCTGCCGGAGACGATGATGTTGAGCCGGCCGCGCACGCAGGCGTCGAGGAAGTCGGCGGTCTGCGGCGACAGCGAGCCGAACTCGATCAGGTTCTGCGCCGTGAGCGGGTCGGCGGAGAACTTGCGGATGGTCAGCGCGGAGCCGTCGACCGCCAGCGGCGGGATCACGGCGTTGACGCGGCTGCCGTCGGGCAGGCGGGCGTCCACCATCGGGCTGGACTCGTCGACGCGGCGGCCGATGCGGGACACGATCTTGTCGATCGTGCGGCGCAGGTGGCGCCTCGTCGCCGAACTGCGCGTCGGCATGCGCCAGCCGGCCCTTCTTCTCCAGCCAGATGCTGTCGTGCCCGTTGACCATGACCTCGGAGACGTCCGGGTCGCGCAGGAAGGGCTCGATCGGGCCGTAGCCCAGGATGTCGTCGCTGATCTCCTGGGTGATCCGGGTCCGGTCGCTGTTGCTGATCGGCCGGTCCTGCGTGGCCAGGACCTCGGCCAGGACGGCGCGCACCCGCTGGTCCAGCTCCTGCTGGTCCATGTCGGCGGCGTAAGGTGCGGGCCGAGCTGCTTGAGCAGCTCGGCGTGCACCGTGCGCCTTGAGCTCCTCGAGCCGGTCGCCGGGGCGCGCCGGAGCGGCAGCGGCGTCGCTGCGCGTCTGAGGACGCTGCGGACCTGGGTCCGGCCGCGGTGACGTCGGGCGGCGCTGCGGTGCGGGGCCGGGACGGCCGGGCGGACGTCGGCCCGGCGCTTGCCCAGCACCGGCGCCGGCATCCGCCGCGGGCGCGGCGCGCGCTGCGGCAGCCGATCCGTAGGGCGAGGCCTGCGCCATGCCGCTCGGCTCGGCCGGGCGAGGTCGTCGTCGGGGTCCACTCGTGGCCGGCGTCGGGGCCTGCCTCGCCGCGCTCGTCGGCGCGCGGCCCTGCGCGCGGCAGCGAGCCGGTCTCCGAGACTGCTCATGTCATCCTCACCTCCGCTTCCGGAACCGGCGGCCGGTCCGCTCGTCGGCGTCGGCGCGGTCGCCGCGCTCGGACGTGCGGCGCGGCGCGCGGGCTCGCCGGTCAGCCGGCTGGCGAGCTGGCGCGAAGGCGGTGCTCGACGGGTGGCCCGGGTTGGCGGCCACGATCGGCTTGCCGGCGTTGGTCGCGGCGGCGATGTCGAGGGAGGTCGGGATCATGCGTCGCCACCTCATGCCGAGGATCGACTCGACCTTCTCCGGCGCCGAGCCCGACCTGCGTCGTCGGCCCGGTTGAGCAGCAGGTGCCGGTGGCCGCGGGCGATGTTGAGCATCTCCAGGGTCTCGAGGGCGACCTTGACGTTCTTCAGCGTGGGGACGTCGAGGGTCGCCACGATGACGCACTCGTCGGTCTCGTCGAGCGCGGTCAGCGTCTGCTCGTCGAAGGCGGGCGCGGTGTCGACGACGACGAAGTCGAACTGGTCTCGCGCAGGCTGCGCAGCATCCGGGAGACCAGGGCACCGGCTGACCCGGTCGCGGACGTCGGGGTGGCTCGGCGCCGCCAGCACCATCAGCGAGTCGGGGTGGCGGGTCAGCAGCGACTCGAGCATCGGGGCGTCGATGGAGTCCTCGGAGCCGATCGCGTGCTCGATGGAGTGGGTCGGGAACAGCTGCAGCGTGATCGCCACGTCGCCGAAGGCCAGGTCGAGGTCGACCAGGCAGACCTTGCGGGCGCCCTTGTCGGCCAGCGCGAGCGCGAGGTTGACCGCCATCGTGGTCTTGCCGACCCCGCCCTTGGGCGAGAAGACGGTCACGATGCGGCCGGCTGTGGATCGCGCCGCCGGGTCCGCGCAGCGCGACGTAGAGCTGGTAGGCGCGGTCGACCGCGGCGGTGATCGCGTCCGGGTCGCCGGACGGGACGACGTCGCGGATGCCGGCCTGCATCGCCTCGCGGAGCACCTCGGTGTCGACGTCGTCGCGCACCAGCACGATGCTGGTCGACGGGCGGGTCAGGCGCATGCCGTCGGCGATGCGACAGCGCGTCGTGCGAGGTCGACGTGCGGGCCGAGGACGACGACGTACTCCTCGGGCCGGTTGGCCAGCCAGGCCTGGAGCCGGTCGGGCAGGTCGACGCCGTGCCCGCCCGTGGGGACGGCTTGCAGCAGCAGGGCCAGGGTCTCGCTGTCCGGGTCAACGACGACGGGCATGGCGCGCTCACTTGAAGAGGTTGGCGATCGTGACGCCCGGGCCGGGCTTGACGGCGCTGTCCGCGGTGAGGAGGCCGAAGGCCAGCTCGCCGTTGGCCGCGGCGAACAGCACCTTCTCGGCCTCCTTCTGGCGACGGCAGCGTGAGCAGCGTCTGCGGGAGCTGCTCGGTGGTCTGCCTCGCCCTCGGCCGTCGGTGGTGGTCGTGGTCGTGGTGGTCGTGGAGCCCGACGCCGAGCACGGTCACCCGGGGCAGCAGCATCCGGGTGAAGGGCTCGCCGCTGTCGTGGCTTGCCGTTGAAGAAACGGCACCTCGGAGCCGGGGTTGACGAAGCCGGCGACCCGCGCCGGGTCGGTCAGGTTCACCGAGATCGCGATGCTCGCCCTTCGGGATCGTGCAGCGCCGACTTGGCCGCTCGGACCTCGACCGCTCGAACTTGTCGGAGATGATCTGCTCACCCGGGTAGATCGTGGTGGTCGCCGACCAGGCCGGTGAGCGTCCTCGGTGTCGGTCTGGTGCGTTGGCAGCAGGACCGGATCACGGGCACCGGCTGGAGGGCGAGCTTGCCGCTGGCGGCGGCGTCGTCGATGGTCTCGCCCGGCTCGATCGGTGCCGACGGCACGGAGCACGTCGACGGTGTCGAATCGCTCCTCGGCGCGGTCGTCGGCTCCCTGGACGTAGAGGAAGACGAGCACCGCGCCCAGCGCGGCGACCAGCGCGGCAGCGAGCAGCAGGATCTGCGGCGGTTCATCGTCTGGCACCCCTTCGATGCGTCGGCAGCGCGACCCGCACGCGGAGCGCCCGGCTCAGCCTGTGACTGGATCGGTGCGGCGTCGTGTCCCGAGTCCCGAGAGACCGCGACGAGCGCGCTGTCACTCTAGGAGAATCGCCGACATCCGCGAGGGCATTTCGCGATACTCGTGCAAACGCGTGTGATTCGGGCCCTGCCGCGCCGTGTCACGCCGCGTTCTAGCCTCAGGCGAGGTAGAGGGCCGCGATCTCGTCGCGGAACTCGCGCATCACGACGTTGCGCTTGAGCTTGAGGCTGGGCGTGAGCTGGCCGCCCTCCTCGGTCCAGTCGTCGGCGAGGATCGTGAACTTCCGGATCGACTCGGCCTTGGAGACCGCCTTGTTGGCGTCCTCGACGGCGGCCTCGATCTCGGCCCGCAGGTCCGGGTCGTCGACCAGGTCGGCGAGGCGCGTGGACTTGCCGTGGGCCTCGGCCCACGTCGGGACCGACTCCGGGTCGAGGGTGACCAGCGCGGCGATGAACGGCTGGCCGTCGCCGACGACCATGCACTGGCTGACCAGCGCGGTGGGCGCGCAGCCGGTCCTCGAGCACGGCGGGGGCGACGTTCTTGCCGCCGGCGGTCACCAGGATCTCCTTCTTGCGCCCGGTGATCCGGACGAAGCCCTCGTCGTCGACCTCGCCGACGTCGCCGGTGTGGAACCAGCCGTCCCGCTCGAGCGCCTCGGCGGTCGCCTCCTCGTTGTCCCAGTAGCCGGCGAAGACCTGGCCCCCGCGGAACAGCAGCTCGCCGTCGTCGGCGACCCGCACCGCGGTGCCGGGGAGCGGCCGGCCGACGGTGCCGACCTTGTGCGCGTCGGGGAGGTTCACGGTGAGCGCGGCGGTGGTCTCGGTCAGGCCGTAGCCCTCGAGCACCGTCAGCCCGATGCCGCGGTAGAAGTGGCCGAGCCGGTCGCCGAGCGGGGCGCCGCCGGAGACGGCGTACCGGCACGGCGCCGCCGAGCGCGTCGCGCAGCTTGCCGTAGACCAGCCGCGAGAACACCGCGTGCTGGGCGCGGACGGCCAGGGACGGCCCGCCCTTGTCGAGTCCGCGCGAGCAGGCGATCGCGGTCTCGGCGGCCCGGTCGAAGATCCTGCCGCGGCCGTCGGCGGTGGCGCGCTGGGAGGCGGTGTTGAAGACCTTCTCGAAGACGCGCGGGACGGCGAGGACGAACGTCGGCTGGAAGTCGCCGAGGTCGGCGACCAGGTTCTTGATGTCGGCGCTGTGGCCCAGCCGGGTGCGGGACTTGACGCAGCCGACCTGGATGATCCGGGCGAACACGTGGGCCAGGGGCAGGAAGAGCAGGGTCGAGGCCGTCCTCGGCTGAACAGCTCGTCGAGCTCGTCGACGGCGACGCCGAGCTCGAACATGAAGTTGCCGTGGGTGAGCATGCAGCCCTTGGGCCGCCCGGTGGTGCCCGAGGTGTAGATCAGCGTGGCCAGGTCGAGCGGGGTCGCGGTGGTACGACGCTTCTCGAGGTCGTCGTCGGAGATGTCGGCGCCGAGCCGGGTCAGCACGTCGACGGCGTTGTCCTCGAAGCGACCAGACGTGGTTCAGCTGCTCGAGGTCGCCGCGCACCTCGCGCGATCCGGGCCAGGTGGCCCGGGCCCTCGGCGACGACGGCCCGGGCGCCGGAGTCCCGCAGGATCCAGCCGATCTGCTCGGCCGACGAGGTCTCGTAGATCGGCACCGTGACCGCGCCGGCGAACCAGATCGCGTAGTCGACCAGGGTCCACTCGTAGCGGGTCTTGGAGATCAGGGCGACCCGGTCCCCGGCCTCGATGCCGGCCGCGACCAGGCCCTTGGCGACGGCGCTGACCTCGGCGAGGAACTGGGCGGCGGTGACGTCCTCCCAGCTCGCCTCCCGAGCGCCGGCTGAACACCACCTCGGAGCCGGCCTCGCGGGCGTTGGCGACGACGTCGTCGGTGAGGTTCCCCGTGTGCGGGAACTTCGATCGTCAGGGGCGTGGAGAACTCACGCACAGTGCCTCCGTTGGGTCGTCGATCGCGCGGCAGGTTACCGGTGGCTCCGGTGCGGTCGCAGCCGCGACCAGGTCCGGTACGCTCGCGGACACGATGGCCGAACAGACCACCTCCTCGATCGTCATCGACGCCGAGCCCGCGGCGATCATGGCGGTGATCGGCGACTTCGCCGCCTACCCCGAGTGGGCCAAGGGCGTGCAGACGGCCGAGGTCGTCGAGCCGAGGGCGCCGACGGCTGGGCCGAGCAGGTCTTCTTCGTCGCTCGACGTCTCGCCGATCAAGGACGAGTACACCCTCGCCTACGAGTGGGACGGCGACGACGAGGTCACCTGGACCCTGGTCGAGGGCAAGATGCTGCGCGCGCTCGACGGCGCCTACGTCCTGCGCGACCTCGGCAACGGCTCGACCGAGGTGACCTACCGGCTGGCGCTCGACGTCTCGATCCCGCTGATCGGCATGCTCAAGCGCAAGGGCGAGAAGATCCTGATCGACACCGCGCTGAAGGGCCTGAAGAAGCGCGTCGAGTCGCTCTGAGCCGGTCAGTGCGCATCCTCCTGTTCACCGGCAAGGGCGGCGTCGGCAAGTCCACGATCGCCGCCGGCACGCGGCGCTCGCCGCCGCCGGCGGGCAGCGCACGCTGGTGCTGTCCACCGACGCCGCGCACTCGCTGGCCGACGCCTTCGGCGACGCCGGTCGGCTCCGAGCCGACCGAGGTGGCCGACAGCCTGTTCGTCCAGCAGGTCGACGCCCAGCTGCGCTTCGAGCAGTCCTGGGCGGAGATCCAGGGCTACCTGCTCTCGGTGCTCGACGTCGCCGGGGTCGACCCGGTCGCCGCCGAGGAGCTGACCGTGATCCCCGGCGCCGAGGAGGTGCTGGCGCTGCTCGAGCTGCGGCTGCACGCGCTCTCGGGGGAGTGGGACGTGATCGTCGTCGACTGCGCCCCGACGGCGGAGACGCTGCGGCTGCTGGCGCTGCCCGAGGCGCTCGGCTGGTACATGCAGCGGGTGTTCCCGGTGGAGCGGCGGGTCGTGAAGGCGCTCAAGCCGGTGCTGTCCCGGGCGGCCGGGGTGCCGATGCCGGAGGACTCGGTCTTCGACGCGGTCGAGCGGCTGCACGCCGAGCTCGACGAGGTCCGCGAGCTGCTCTCCGGTCCCGACGCCAGCGTCCGGCTGGTGCTGACGCCCGAGAACGTCGTGCTCGCCGAGGCCCGGCGGTCCTACACGACGCTGTCGCTGTTCGGCTACCGCGTCGACGGCGTGGTCGCCAACCGGGTGTTCCCCGCCGACGGGGCCGACGACTGGCGGGCCGGCTGGGTCGAGGCCCAGGACGCCGTGCTCGCCCAGGTCGAGCAGTCGTTCGCCGGGCTGCCGGTGTGGCGCTCGGTCTACCGCCCCGGCGAGCCGGTCGGCGTCGAGGCGCTGGCCGAGCTGGCCGCCGAGGTGTACGGCGCGGACGACCCGCTGGCGCCGCCCCACGGGCGAGGGCCCGTTCCGGATCACCCGCAACCACGCCGGCGCCGCTGCTCCGGCTCTCGCTGCCGTTCGTCTCGCGCGCCGAGGTCGACCTGGCCAGGAACGGCGACGAGCTGGTCGTGACCGTGGGGTCGTATCGTCGGCTGCTCACGCTGCCCTCCGGGCTGGCCCGCTACCGGGTCGCCGGGGCGCGCGTGGAGGAGGGCGAGCTGCAGGTGCAGGTTCGAGGAGAGGAACGAGACGTGAGCGAGTCGCGAGACGGCACGGCCGGCGGTCCCGACGAGGAGATCGGCAGCGTCGCCGACGAGGCCGCCAAGCTGTTCGGCGCGCTGTCGGACTGGGCCGGACCACGGGCGACCGGCCAGACGAGCACATCGCGACCGGTGCCGACGGAGTGCACCTACTGCCCGATCTGCCGCACGGTGCACGTCGTCCGCCAGGCCAGCCCGGA
Organism: uncultured Actinomycetota bacterium; assembly: GCA_963830755.1. GTDB lineage: Bacteria > Actinomycetota > Actinomycetes > Propionibacteriales > Nocardioidaceae > Nocardioides. Next base: position 367,505 of record CAWHNI010000005.1, read on the forward strand.
GGTCCGCGCCCACCTCGCGGTGGCGGCGGCGATCGCTGATGCAGGCCGCGGCCGGGATCCTGGCCACCGCCGTCCCGCGACGACTCACGCGCCGGCGCCGCCCGCGGGGACGGCGTCGAGCACATCGACCTCGACGAGGGCGACTGGCCGGAGGCTGACCCGAGTGACCCTGGCCTGCGGGATCGACGTCGGCGGCACCAAGATCGCCGGCGGCGTCGTCGACGACGACGGCCAGGTCGCTCGGAGCAGCTGCGGTCGAGTCGCCCGCCGACGGACGTCGAGGCGATCGAGGACGCCATCGCCGGGCTCGTCACCGACCTGCGCGCCGACCACCCGATCGAGGCGGTCGGCGTCGGCGCCGCCGGCTACGTCGACAAGGCCCGCTCGACGGTGCTCTTCGCGCCCAACCTGGCCTGGCGCAACGTCGACCTGCAGGGCCGAGCTCGAGCCGCGGCTCGACCTCCCGGTCGTGATCGAGAACGACGCCAACGCCGCCGCCTGGGGCGAGTTCACCTACGGCGCCGGCCACGACGTCGACGACCTGCTGCTGGTCACCGTCGGCACCGGCGTCGGCGGCGGGCTGGTGCTCGACGGCGAGCTCTACCGCGGCGCGTTCGGGGTCGGCGCGCGAGATCGGCCACCTGCGGGTGGTCCCGGACGGGCAGCTCTGCGGCTGCGGCAACCACGGCTGCTTCGAGCAGTACGCCAGCGGCTCGGCGCTGGTGCGCAACGCCCGCGCCGCGGCGTCCGGCGGTGGACATCGCGGCGGACGCGCTGCTCGAGCGGGCCGGCGGCGACCTCGACCGGATCGACGGGCCGCTGATCACCGAGGCCGCCCGGGAGGGCGACGCGTTCGCGGTCGAGCAGCTGGCCGAGCTCGGCCGCTGGCTGGGCGAGGGGATCGCCATCGCTGGCCGACCGTCCTCGACCCGGCGGCGTCGTCGCGATCGGCGGCGGGGTCGGCGAGGCCGGCGACCTGCTGCTCGACCCGATCCGGGAGGCGTTCGCCCGCCACCTGTCCGGGCGCGGCCTACCGGCCGATCGCCGAGATCCGCAAGGCCACCCTGGGCAACCGGGCCGGCCTGATCGGCGCCGCCGACCTGGCGCGCAGGTAGTCGCCGTGTCCGTGTTCGTCGGGGTCGACGTCGGCGGCACCAAGGTCCTCGCTGCCGCGGTCGTCGCCGACGGCGAGGTGGTCCGCGTCGCGTGCCGGCCAGGACGCCCGGACGGCTGGGTCGACGCGACCGTCGTCGAGGACGCGCTGACCGAGGCCGTCGATGTCGCGTGGCCGACGGCGAGACCGTCGACGGCGATCGGGGTCGCCGCCGCCGGGTTCGTCGACGCGCCCGGGGAGCGGGTCGTGTTCGCCCCGCACCTGCCGTGGCGCGACGAGGACGTGCGCGCGCGGCTCGCCGAGCGCTGGGGCACGCCGGTCGTCCTCGACAACGACGCCAACTGCGCGGCGCGTGGCCGAGGCGGCGTACGGCGCGGCGCGGCGGCGCCGGGACGCGTCGTGGTGGTGACGCTCGGCACCGGCATCGGCGGCGCGCGTCGTGCTCGACGGCCGGGTGCTCCGCGGGTCGCAACGGCATGGCCGGCGAGTTCGGGCACATGCAGGTCGTGCCCGGACGGCCAGCCCTGCGAGTGCGGCGGACGGGGCTGCTGGGAGCAGTACTCCAGCGGCAACGCGCTGGTCCGCTACGCCCGCGCGCAGATCGGGCTCGAGCCGCCGATCGCTGGCCGAGGTCTGCGGCGGCGACCCGGACGGCTGACCGGCCCGATGGTCACCGACGCCGCGGCGGACGGCGACCTGCGTCGCGCCGCCAGGCGTTCGCGTCGGTCGGCGACTGGCTCGGGGTCGGGCTGGCCAACCTGGTGGCTGCGTTCGACCCGCGACCGCATCGTGGTCGGCGGCGGCGTGTCGGCCGCCGGCGACCTGCTGCTCGAGCCCGCCCGCGACGGCGCTGCGAGCGGTCGCTGGTCGGCGCCGGGCACCGCGTCGTGCCGCCGGTGCTGGCGGCCGCGCTGGGCCCGGAGGCGGGCGCGGTCGGCGCGGCCGACCTGGCGCCGACGCTCTGAGCGGTGCCGTCAGGCGCGGCGGTACTCGGGCACGAGCTCGATCGGCGAGCTGCTCGAGGAACAGCCCGACGTCGGTGACGATGCCGCGGGCCTGGGAGGAGCCGCGGTCGGCGAGCTTGGTGACCGTGGCCGGGTTGATGTCGACGCAGACCAGCGGGATCGAGGCCGGGCAGGATGTTGCCGGTCGCGACCGAGTGCAGCATGGTCGCGACCATCAGGCAGAAGCCGACGTCGGCGAGCTCGGCGCGCATCGCGCGCTGGCCCTCGATGACGTCGGTGTAGACGTCGGGCAGCGGGCCGTCGTCGCGCACCGAGCCGACCAGCACGAACTCCTTGTCGTGCGTGACCAGGGCGTGCATGATCCCGCCGGTCAGCACGCCGCTGTCGACGGCGGCCCGGATCGAGCCCTCCTTGCGGATCGTGTTGAGGGCCCGGATGTGGTGCTCGTGGCCGTGCTCGACGCCGCGGCCCATGCGCGAGGTCGACGCCGAGGCAGGTGCCGTAGAGCGCGGACTCGATGTCGTGGGTGGCCAGGGCGTTGCCGGCGAACAGCACGTCGACGAAGCCGGCGTGGACCATCGCCACCATCGCCGGCGCCGCGCCGGTGTGCACGACGCCCGGGCCGCCGACCCACAGCACCTTCTTGCCGGCGGCCTTGGCCTCGCGCATGCCGTCGGCGACCTGGCGGACCAGCACCGCCTGCGGCTTCTCCGAGGAGACGTCGGACTCCATGAAGCCGAACGCCTCGTCGCTCTTGTCGACCGCCGGGCACGTGCACCCGGATGCCGGAGGCGCCGGTGACGACGCTGCATCCCGGCGCGTACGTCGGACATCGGCAGCGTGAAGACGCGGACGGGCGTGCCGTCGTCGCCGGTCTCGACGACCAGCCCGCAGTCCATCTCCGGGTTCTCGACGTCGTACCAGCGGCCGTCGAGCCGGACCTGGGTCGCGCAGGTTGGTGGTCGAGTAGAAGCCGTCGGGGAAGACGCCGTCGCGGTCCGCGTCGGCCACGGCTCGCCTCGCCCGGGTCGACCTGGTTGACGCCGCGGGTCTGCAGCCGCATCAGCAGCCGCTGGAGCGCCTCGTCGTCCTCGGCGGTCACGGTGATCGTCGCGCGTGGACGGGTCGTCGGCCTCGTGGCCGACGTCGAAGCTGGTCGATGACGTAGTCGCCGCCGTACTCGCGGATGTCGTCGAGGACCCGGCGACAGGATGCCGCTGTCCATCAGGTGGCCGGTGATCTCGACGGTCTCGCTGACGCTCACGTCGGTGCAGCCTAGCCGACGCCGAGGTCGTCAGACCCGGGCGCCGTCGTCCCCGGGGTCGCGCGGCCCGCGCTGCATGTGGACGACGAGGTAGACGAAGCCGCCGACGAAGCCAGCCGACCAGGCCATGTAGCCCAGCCAGCCCGGCAGGGGCAGATGCCGAGCACCAGGGCGACGAGCAGCACCGCCGGCGCCCCGAAGACGCCGAGCCAGGCCGCGAGCCGCGCCGGCGTCGGGCGGGGGAGCGGCGGCGGGCGGCGGCGGCACGAAGCGGCCTCGTCGTCCGGCTCGTCGCGCAGCCTCGGTGCGTCGTCGTACGGCCGTCTCGACGGCGTCGCGGGCCGTCGGGCTCGGCGCGGGCTCGGGCTGGCGGGTCGTCGACGTCGGCCGGTCGCCGTAGTTCTCGACGATCGAGCGCCAGGCGTCGTCCTCGCTCCGGGTGCTCACGGCTCAGCGTACGTCGCGGGCGACCCGGTCGCGTCAGGCGGTGCCGCGGTCACGTCGGGTGACCCGGGCGATGAACGCAGCGCGACTCCTCGAAGATCTGCGGGGCGTCGTTGTCGAGGGTGGCGACGTGGTAGCTGTCGCGGAGCGTGCGCTCGGTGAGGTCGCGGCGAGGAGACCTCGCGCGGTGATGAGCGGGACCGTCGCGTCGTCGACGACGTGGTCCTCGGTCGAGCGGAAGACAGCAGCGGCGCGGTGATCCGCGGGCAGGTCGCGGCGCAGGACCGCGCCAGGCCCTGAACATCGAGTGGGCCGCCTTGAGCGGGGTCCGGGTGTAGCCGTGCTCCTCGACGCCCGGCTTCTTGATGTCGTTGGCGATGCCCGGGAACGACGGGACCAGGCGCTTGAGCACCGGCAGCGCGAGCACGTCCTTGCGCCTGGTGGTCGACCGCCGGGTTCACCACCACGACGCCGGCGACCCGGTCGCGGGTGGTCGGCCGGCGAGCCGCAGCACGAGCGCGCCGCCCATCGACAGCCCGCCGACGACGACCGCGTCGTTCTCGGCGGCGAGCTTCTCGAACGCCGGGTCGACCTCGGCGTACCAGTCGTCCCAGGTGGTGATGTTCAGCTCCTGCCAGGTCGTGCCGTGCCCGGGCAGCAGCGGCACCTCGACGGCGTACCCGCGCTCGGCCAGGCACTCGCCCCACGGCCGCATCGAGGCCGGCGAGCCGGTGAAGCCGTGGCTGAGCAGCACGCCGACCCGGCGGCCGCCGGTGAGCTCGGGCCGGGCCGGGAGCGGAGCACGGGGCCGTGGCGAGGGGTCGGTCGTCATGGCGCGCGATTGTGCCCACCGGAACCGTCCGCGACGTCGAGGCTGCGGAGCGGTTGCCGGGGTCTAGGCTTCGCCGCGACGGAGGTCGTCGGGTCGAAGGCGTGGAGGTCGTCGGTGTTCTACTGGTTCCTGAAGTGGATCGCCATCGGTCCCGTGCTGCGCGTGGTCTTCCGGCCCGCAGGTCGAGGGCGCCGAGAACGTCCCCGCCGAGGGCCCGGCGATCCTGGCCAGCAACCACCTCTCGTACGCCGACTGGCTGTTCATGCCGCTGACCCTGCCGCGCCGGGTGACCTTCGTGGCGAAGGCGGAGTACTTCACCTCGCCCGGGCATCAAGGGCTGGTTCCAGAAGAAGTTCTTCTCCGGCGCCGGCCAGGTGCCGATCGACCGGTCCGGCGGCAACGCCGCCGAGGGCGCGCTGTCGTCGGCCAAGCGGATCCTCGACGAGGGCGAGCTGTTCGGCATCTACCCCGAGGGCACCCGCTCGCACGACGGCAGGCTCTACCGCGGCAAGACCGGCGTCGCCCGGCTGGCGCTGGAGACGAAGGTGCCGGTGATCCCGGTCGCCGTGCTCGGCACCGACGTGGTCGCGCCGCCCGGCAAGAAGTTCGGCACCGTTCACCCGGCCCGGTGTGCGCTTCGGCAAGCCGCTGGACTTCTCCCGCTACGAGGGCATGGAGAACGACCGCTACATCCTGCGGTCGATCACCGACGAGATCATGTACGAGATCATGCGGCTCTCCGGCCAGGAGTACGTCGACATGTACGCCAGCCGGGCCAAGGAGGAGGCCAAGCGGGCGCGGGCCGCCGAGCCTGCGGCCGCCGACGGCCGAGCAGAAGAAGGCGTCCTGACCCGGGTCGCGCCTCTGGACGCGGCCGGCCCTGGCGGTCGAGGACCGGCTGTTCCGCGCGCTCGGCGGTCCTGCGGGTCGTCCTGCTGCGTCAACGCGGTCGGCGCTCAACCTCTACCGCGCCGACAACTTCGACCACCCGGTCGCGGGCGTGGTCGTCGTGGCCGGGATGGTGGCCTGGACCGGCGTTCGCGGTCTGGGCGTACGCCGACCCCGCCCGCCGGACGACCGTCCTGCTGTGCGCCGACCTGGCGGTCGCGCTGGCGGCGATCCTGGTCTCGCCGCTGGTCAAGGGCGCCGAGATGCAACGCCACCGATCCCGGGCTTCTGGGTGATCGGCGCGCTGCTGGCCTGGGCGATCCACTGGCGCTGGCAGGGCGGCGCTGGTCGCGGCGGCTGCTCTGGCGCGGCCGACCTGCGCGTGCGCGACGAGGTCACCCAGGCCAACTACGGCAACGTCTTCCTGCTGGTCATCGGCGGCCTCGTGGTCGGCTTCCTGTCCGAGTCGCTGCAGCTGATGGAGGTCGAGCGGGACGCGGCCGAGCGGGCGTCGGTGGCCGACGCCGAGCGGGCCCGGCTGGCGCGGGCCGTCCACGACGGCGTGCTCCAGGTGCTCGCGCTGGTCCAGCGTCGCGGGCGCGAGCTCGGCGGCGAGTCCGCCGAGCTCGGCCGGCTGGCCGGGGAGCAGGAGAGCGCCCTGCGGTCCCTGATCCGCCAGCAGGACTCGCTCGCCGAGGCACCGTCCGAGGACCGGTGCGACCTGCTGCCGGCCCTGGAGCGGCTGACCGGACGCCCGTGCGGGTCGCCGCCCCGGCTGAGCCGGTGCTGCTCGCCGGGCCGCGGACCGGCGAGGTGGTCGCTGCCGTGTCGGCGCCTGCCTGGACAACGTCGCCCGCCACGTCGGCCCGGACGCACCGGCCTGGGTGCTGCTCGAGGCCTTCGCCGACCGGGTCGAGATCTCGCGTGCGCGACGAGGGCCGGGCATCCCGGCCGGCCGGCTGGACGAGGCCGAGGCCGAGGGCCGGCTCGGCGTCGCCGAGTCGATCCGCGGCCGCATCGCCGACCTCGGCGGCACCGCCGCGCTGACCACCGGGTCGTTCGGCACCGAGTGGGAGCTGGTCATCCCGCGCCCGGCCGACGCGTCGTCCTAGGCTCGACCCGTGACCATCCACGACACCCACCCGTTCCTCGATCCGGAGTCGGAGCGCGACCCGGTCCGCCGGCTCCGCGGGCGGCTCGGGGGAGCGGTGACGCTGTGGACCTCCGGCTCGGACCGCGACCGGGCGGGCCTGACCGTGTCGTCGCTGATGGTGGCCGGTGGCGAACCCGGTCGGATGCTGGCGCTGCTCGACCCCGACTCCGACCTCGCCGAGACGCTGCAACGGACCGGCCGCGCCGTCGTACAGCTGCTGGGGTGGCGGCACCGCGACCTCGCCGACGCGTTCGCCGGGGTCGCGCCCGCGCCCGGCGGGGCCGTTCCGGATGGCCGACTTCGAGCCGGCGGAGTGGGGCCCGCGGCTGCTGGACGCGCCGGCGTGGGCGGCCGTGTCGCTGGAGTCGGAGCAGGCCGCAGGCTGGTCGAGCCTGGTGACCTGCGTGGTCGACGACGTGCGAGCTCGGCGAGGACACGCGCCGCTGGTGCACCGGCGCGGCCGCTACCAGCGGCCGACCGACTAGGGTCCCGGCGTGAGCGATCAAGCGACCTCCGAGCGGCGATCCGGGTGATGGTGGTCGACGACCACCCGATGTGGCGCGACGCGGTCGAGCGGGACCTGCAGGCCGCCGGCTTCGACGTCGTGGGCGTCGCCGCCAACGGCGACGAGGCGCTGGCCCGGTTCCCGGCGGCCCGGCCGCACGTCGTGGTGCTGGACCTGCAGATCCCCGGGCCGAACGGCGTCGAGGTCACCGCCGCGGTGCTCCAGCAGGACCCGTCGGCCCGGGTGCTGATCCTGTCGGCGTCGGGGGAGCAGGCGGACGTGCTCGACGCGGTCAAGGCCGGAGCGACCGGCTACCTGGTGAAGTCGGCCTCGCGGGAGGAGCTGCTCAGCGCCGTACGCCGGGTGGCCGCCGGCGACACCGTCTTCACCCCTGGCCTCGCGGGGCTGGTGCTGGGTGAGTTCCGCCGGATGTCGGAGCCGTCGGCAGGTCCGGACCATCCCGAGCTGACCGAGCGCGAGACGGAGGTCCTCAAGATGGTGGCCAAGGGGATGTCCTACAAGCAGATCGCCGAGCGGCTCGTGATCTCCCACCGCACCGTCCAGAACCACGTCCAGAACACCCTGCGCAAGCTGCAGATGCACAACCGGGTCGAGCTGACCCGCTACGCCATCGAGCAGGGCCTCGACGACGACGAGTGAGCTGCTGAGCATCGCGGACGAGCTCTACGGGCTCGCCCCGGGTGACTTCACGCCGGCCCGCGACGCGCAGGCGAAGGAGCTCAAGGGCAGCGAGCTGTCCGGCCAGGTCAAGGAGCTGAGGAAGCCGTCGGTGGCGGCGTGGGTGGTCAACCTGCTGGTGCGGCACGAGACCGAGCAGGTCGAACAGGTGCTGGCGATGGGGGAGGCGCTGCGGGAGGCCCAGGCCGGGCTGGAGGGCGAGGAGCTCCGCGCGCTGACCCGGCAGCGTCGGCAGCTGACCGCCGCAGTCACCACCCGGGCACGGTCGGTGGCCGCCGGGCTCGGGGTGAAGGTCACACCGGCGGTGGCCGACCAGGTCGAGGCCACCCTGACCGCGGCCATGGTCGACGAGGACTGCGCCCGGGCCGTGCGGAGCGGCCTGCTGGTCACCGCCCTCGCCAGCACCGGGCTCGGCGAGGGCGACGTCGCTGGCGCGGTGGCCGCCCCGGAGGCGCTGGGATTCGCGGCGAGCCCCCACGTGGCCCAGCCCGAGGCGGAGCCGACTCCGCCCGACCTGCACGTCGTACCCGACCCGGAGGCGGACCAGAAGGCGCGACGCCAGGCCGAGCAGGCACTGGAGGTGGCGGAGGGTCGGCTGGCCGAGGCGTCCGCGGCGCTGGCCGCCGCGGGGAAGGACGTCTCCGACCTCGAGGCCAGCAGCATGCAGCTCCAGGCCGAGCTCGACGAGCTCCGGGGCAAGGTCGCCGAGCTCGAGGCGCGGTTCGAGGAGGTTGACGAGGAGCTCGCCGACGCCGAGGACGTGCGGGCCGAGGCCGAGTCGACGGTGGCGGCGGCGACCAAGGACCGCGATGCGGCGGCTGCTGCCCTGGACCAGCGCTCGCCTAGTCGGCCCAGCCCTTGGAGCGGGAGACGGCCTCGGTCCAGCGGGCGTGGGCGGCGTCGGCGGCCTCGCGGGAGCCTGGGGCTCGAAGCGACGGTCGAGCTGCCAGGTGTCGCGGAGGTCGTCGGTCGAGGACCAGACGCCGGCGCCGAGCCCGGCGAGGAACGCGGCCCCGAGCGCGGTGGTCTCGACGATCTCCGGGCGCTCGACGGGTACGCCGATCTGGTCGGCCTGGATCTGGCAGAGCAGGTCGTTGGCGCTGGCCCCGCCGTCGACCCGGAGGGTCGAGCCGGCCGAACCCGGCATCGTCTCGAGCACGTCACGCACCTCGAAGGCGATCGCCTCCAGGGTGGCGCGGACGATGTGGGCGCGGGTGGTGCCGCGGGTCAGTCCGATCAACAGGCCGCGGGCGTGCGGGTCCCAGTGGGGAGCGCCGAGCCCGGTCAGGGCCGGGACGAACACGACGCCCTCGCTGTCGTCGACGGTGGCCGCGATGGCCGCGGTCTCGGCGGCGGATCCGACGATCTGCAGGCCGTCGCGTAGCCACTGGACGGCGGCGCCGGTCACGAAGATCGCGCCCTCCAGCGCATAGGTCAGCTCCCCGTCGGGGGAGCGCCACGCGGCGGTGGAAAGCAGTCCTGCGTCGGAGCGCTCGAGCGTCGTCCCGGTGTTGGTGAGGATGAACGACCCGGTGCCGTAGGTGCACTTGGAGTCGCCGACGTCGAAGCAGGTCTGGCCGAACAGCGCCGACTGCTGGTCGCCGGCCATGCCGGCGATCGGCAGCTCCAGTCCGCAGAACGATGCCGCGTCCGTGGTGGCGATCTCGCCCCAGTTGGGCACCAGCTCCGGGAGCGCGTCCCGGGGTACGCCGAACAGCGAGCACAGCTCGTCGGACCAGTCGCCGGCTTCGAGGTCGAGCAGCAGGGTCCGGCAGGCGTTGGACACGTCGGTCACGTGCCAGGTGCCGCGGGTCATCCGGGCGACGAGGTAGGAGTCGACGGTGCCGATGGCATAGCGCCCGGACTCCACCAGCGCCCAGGTGTTCGGCTCGTTCTCGGCGAGCCACATGAGCTTGGTCCCCGAGAAGTAGGGGTCGAGACGCAGGCCGGTCAGCTCGGCCACGCGTTCCTCGTGGCCCTCGTCGCGCAGACGGGTGCAGATGTCGGCGGTACGACGGTCCTGCCACACGATCCCGCGCCGGGGCGAGCCGAGGGTCTCGCGGTCCCACAGCAGGATCGTCTCGCGCTGGTTGGTGATCCCGACCGCCTTCAGGTCCGAGGCGTCGTAGTGCTTGAGGCAGTCGCGGGTGGCCTCGAGGGTGGCCTGCCAGATCTCCTCCGGCGCGTGCTCGACCCAGCCGGGCTTGGGGAAGTGCTGGCGCGAACTCCTGGTAGCCGCGGGCCGCGATCCGGCCGTCGGCGGTGACCACGACGGCGGTGACGCCGGTGGTGCCGGCGTCGATCGCGAGCACGCTCATTCCTCGGCACGCACGATGTCGAGGATCCGCTGGTCGATCCACGCGAGGTCAGGGTCGACGCGCATCTCGTAGTTCTCGGTGCCGACCCAGGCCTGTACGTCGCGGTGCCCGCCGCTCCTTCGCGAAGGCCTCGAGCTCGGCCCGGAGCTCGGGCGTGACCGGCACCTTCTCGTCCTCGGTCGAGGCGGTCAGGTAGAGGTCGTTGAGGTCCAGGAGACGCGCCAGCTCGGGGACGGGCGCCGTGTGGTCGTCGACCCGCAGGTCGACCGCGATGTCGTCGAGGCCGCCGTACCCCGCCTCCTCGCGCACCACGAGGAGTGCGGCGGACTGCCGGCCCCGCCGGTCACCCCCGGCGTCGTCGCCGGCCGTCAGCGCCGCGAGCAGCCGGCGAGCCAGCGGAGCGTCGACCCGGAGTCCTCCCAGGCCGCCTGCATCGCCAGGACGACCTCCTCGCCGGTGAGCACGTTGCCCTGGATGGCGTAGCCGTCGCCGGTCAGGCCGCCGGCCCAGTCCAGGCAGGCCGGCCCGGTGTGGGAGGCGGCTCCGCCGTCGCCGTCGACGATGCCGACCTGCCGGTGGTCCCGGCCGGGATCGTCCTCGATCAGCCGCTGCAGGGCGACCGAGGCGGTGGCGCCGTCGTCGAGGTGGGCGAGGGCCAGTCCCTTGTAGGCGACGTTGGCGTCGGCCTGGGTGGCGATCGCACCGACCTGGGCGACGGCGGCGGGCACCGCCGCTCCGACGGCGAGGAACCTGGAGGCCACCGCCACGCCCCACGACTCACCGTCGGCGGACCGGGCCACGATGGAGAAGGTCATGGCCGGACCCTACCGATCACAACAGGCGGCCGAGAGGTCCGAGGTCGATGTTGAGGTCTTCGGGCTCGAGCCCGAAGTGGTCGCGCAGCTCGGTCATCTTCTCGTCGAGCAGCATCAGGGTGCGGCCGAGCTCCTCGACCTGGTCGTCCTCGAGCCCGCCGGCCTCGACCCGTCGGATCGCCTGCCGCTCCATGAGCTGACGCAGGAGCTCGACCAGGGTCAGGACGAGCTGGACCAGACCCCGCTCGACCTGCTCGGGGTCGGCCTCGATCCTGGCTCGACGACGCGGCTCGGGCGTGCCGAAGCCGGGGAGCTCGCCGGTCACAGCGCCACGCCCGCTTCCTCGCCGTCCGCGACGAAGCTGTAGGGCGCCCACGGTCCGGTCACCGAGACCACCATGTCGTTTCGGGTGGACGCCCACTCCTCGAGCACAGAACGCACGGACTCGACACTCGACCGCTCCACCAGACAGCTCAGCTTCAGCTCCTGGTGGCCGGCAAGCCGACGCACGACCCGGCACCGACCGGTCAGCAGCTCGCCGAGCTCGCCCTCGGCCACGTCCAGCAGTCGGGTCCGGGAAACCAGCCGGCTCAGGTGCTCCGCCCCCGACTCCGCTCGCTTTCCGTCCGCCTGCGGCGGGGCGGCCCGGATCGCCAGCTCGGCACACCCCTCCACCTTCTGCAGCCGGGCGGCCCACGCGGAGCCGTGCTCGCGCAGCAGCGCACGCGCCTCGTCGGCGTCCGTGGCGGTGGTGCCGTAGCGGAAGGGCAGCACGTCTGCGGCCGAGGCGACGTGCTCGACGGTCTTGCCATAGGACAGCGCGTCATCCCGGGTCGTGGTGTCCGGGGTCGGGCCTGCGACCATCGCCAGGTCACCGTCGGCGAGTACGACGAGGCCGTCGTCGTCGAGGCGCGAGGCGGCGGCGCGCCAGGTGACGGCGTACAACGTGATCATGGGGCCTCACGCCCGATGGCCGACGGACCGGCGACGTGGGCGGGGGCGAGCACGGCGCGCAGGCCCAGGTAGACCAGGTCGACGCCGGCGATCGACAGCACGATGTCGCCCCCGATCACGACGCCCTCGCCGATCACCCGGTCCAGCAGGTCGACGAGCGCGATGTCGTCGGCTGCGACGGAAAGCTCGGTCATGGCCGTCCGGCGGGCGCGCGGTCCTCCGGGAGCGGCCCTATCGAGAAGTTGTAGGGCGGCCACGGACCGGTGATCTCGGCCAGGATGCCCGTCTCTCGGCAGGGACCGGAGGCCTGGGCGTCCAGGACCGCCAGGAAGTCGCTCTCGCGCTCGCGGGCGACAAGGTAGGCGCCGTTGAGCACCATCGGTTCGCGCCGCCCGGACAGCGCCGGGTCCTGGGGCGGGTTGGCGACCGCGTGGACAGCCACCGATGACAGGGCCTCGTGGCAGGCCCGCACTGCATCGCCGCGGCGGAGTCGCTCCTCGTCACGGGCGCGGCCCTGCGCCATCCGCTGGCCCAGGTAGTCGCGTCCGCTGGCGGCCTGAACCTGCTGCTCCTCGGCCGGGCGTGGCTCGACGTAGAGCTTGACGCCCCACTCCACGCGGCCAGCCACCGACGCGAGGGCGTGCCGAAGCGCGTCGCCCTGGGTGTCGAGCAGGTCGAGGACGCGCTCCCGGCTCCGGCACAGGGTCGGCATGCGGAGCGGTACGACGTCGCCCTGCAGGGCGATCGACGCGAGGACCCGGTGATGGGCCGATGCCAGCTCCTGGAGCCAGACGGGGTCCTCGGCGTGGGCGCGGAACTCCTCCTCGCCGTAACGGTCCGCGGGCAACTCGCTGACGGCCGCAGCCAGGCCTTGGCCCTCCACGAGCCGCACGCCCGCGCCGTCGGGACCGGGGGCGATGTCGGACGGCTGCTGCCCGGCCGGCAGCACACCGTAGACGTAGTGGACGGTCATCCGCGGCCCTGTTTGCTCTTGTCCAGATCCTGGAGGCGCGACTCCAGCACCTCGACCCGCTCCTGCAGCTCGCGCGGTTCGCCGTTCTGGTCGTCCTCTCCGAGCTGCTGTGTGGAGACGAACGGGTCGCTCTCCCACCAGTTGATGCCCATCTCCCTGGCCTTGTCGACCGATGCGATGAGGAGCCGGATCTTGATGGTCAGCAGCTCGATGTCGAGGAGCCGAATCTGGATGTCGCCGGCGATGACCACACCCTTGTCGAGCACGCGCTCGAGGACGTCGGCCAGGCTGGCGGGGTTGTTGCCACCCGTCCGGTACGGCGTCCGGTCCTGCCCGCCGTACGGCCGCATGGGCTCGCTCATGCTCAGAACTCCTCGGTCTGGGAGCGCGTGTAGCGCCGCACCCGTCGGTACCCCGTCACCGAGCCGTCGTCGTCCAGCAAGACCTCGTAGGTGGCAAGGACGTCGTTGGTCTCCGGGATGCGTCTCAGCTCGACCACCTCGGCGTTGACCACCCAGCCGTCGTCGTTGCGGTGGACACCGCTGAGCCCCTCGACCTTCTGGCCGGTCAGCTCGGCGAGCTGCTCAACGGCCGCACGCCCCACCTTCAGGATCGTCGAACTGCGCTTCTTCTGTTCAGCCATGTTGATAGTCTCCACGATTCGCCTCGATCAGGCGCTCGAGGAGCTCGTCCTCGCGCCGGTCGGCCTCCTCCTCGTCGATCCGTCCGAGCTCGCGGTCGAGCTGCACCTGGTCCAGTGCCAGCTGGATCGACTCGGGATCGTAGAGCTCGCGCATCGCCTGGTCGTGGACCTGTTCGGCCACCCAGACGACGCCCTTGACCGGCGCCAGGGGCGCGGTGAGGATTGCCGAGATCAGGCCCATGCGGGGTCACCGGCCTCGAGATCCACGAAGCTGTAGGGCGGCTGGGGGCCGAGGTAGCGGACGGTGCCGACCTCGTTCCACTGCTCGCCGATGGCGCCGACGGCCGCGTCGAACCGGGCGCGCGCCTCTCGCCGGACCAGGAACGCCGTATTGAGGATGTGGTAGGGCGACAGCAGCTTCCCCTCCGCATGGGCGAGGCACAGTGGCGTCAGTGCGCCGAGGATCTCCGCGCCGTCCCGGCTGCTCATCCGCTCGAGCTCGGCCGCGACCTGCTGTCCGAACTCGGCCTGCTTGAAGTGCGCGGCATCAGCGGGGATCGATGCGAGCCGCTCGCGCATGCGGAGCAGCGGCGGTGAGCGGTGCAGCACCTCGCGCAGCGCGTCGTCCTCGCGATAGACCACCTTGACGGTGAGCTGCACCGCTCCGTCGAGCTGGCTCAGCAGGGCCCCGAGGCGAGGGCGATGGGTGACGAGCAGCTCGTGGCGCACGGTCTGGTCGTCGGGCATGCACATCCCGAACTGCATCGGCAGCACCGTCTCGGTCTCGACCACCTGCTCGAGCACTCGGGCATGCGCCATGAGCTCGGCACGCCGGGCGGTGGGCGTGTCGGGGCACTCGGAGACCAGCGCTGCCAGTCCGTCGTCGGCGACGGTCGTCACGGGGGCGTCGTAGAGCCCCTGAAGACCGTCTGGGAGCACGACGTCCGCGCGCGTCACGCCGTACACGTGAAGTGGCACTCAGCTCTCCGCCTTCTTGCGCGTCCGCGACGACGAGGAGCTCGACCGCTTCCGCGTGGACGACGAGGAGGGACGCCGCTTCGGTGGCCGCGTCTCTTCCTCGTCCTCGTCATCGTCGCTGCCGAAGATCTCGGAGGCCTTCTCCTTCACGCCTTCCAGGGCGCCACTGGTCTTGCCCTTGGCGCCGGACTCGGTGAGGTCCCCCATCAGCTCGGGCAGCCCCGAGCTCCCGTCGTCCTTGAGATCGAGCCGGTTGCACGCCTCGGCGAAGCGGAGGTACGTGTCGACGCTGGCGACCACGATCCGGGCATCGATGGTGATCAACTCGATCCCGACCAGGGAGACCCTGATGTAGATGTCGATGACCAGGCCCTTGTCGAGGATGATCTCGACGACGTCGGCCAGGCTGCTGGGGGCCGGACGCTCCAGGTAGCGGTTGGGCGATTGCGTGGCACTGACGGTCATGTCGTTCCCTTCTGGAGCGTGGGATCGGAGATTTCACCCCGGTTGAGGAGCTCCTTGCGGATGTAGGAGCGGTTCTTGGAGAGCGCTGCGGCGATGTTCGCCTTGTTGCTCCCGTGGAGGTAGCCGATGCACCAGTCGAGCTGCTGCAGGGCGTCTTCCGCCGCGCGGCGATACCGTTCAGCCTCGTCCCGCACCCGGGCGAGCTCGTCCTCGGGGCTTTCCCTCCGGGCCTTCGAGCCGGGGGCAGCGGTCGGGGTCATGACGAGCTCCGGGACGCCTTCTTCGCCGGGCGCTTCCTAGCGGACTTCTTGGCCGTGCGTCCGCTCGCCGTCTTCTTGCCGGTGGACTTCCTGGCAGCAGCCGTCTTCTTGGCCGGGGACTTCCTCGCGCTGGAGCTACCGCTGCTCGACTTCTTGGCCGCGCTCTTCCGAGTGGACGACGACTTCTTCGCGGTCGACTTCTTGCCGGTCGCCTTCCTGGCGTTGCTGCTGCCGCCGCCCTGCCTGCTCGACGACGACTTCTTGCTGGTGGAGCGCTCGTTCGAGGAGTCCGACTTCTTGTCCTCGTCCGACTTCTTGTCCTCGGCCTGGCCCTCGTCGTCGCTCTTGACGACCTCCTTGTCGCGGATCTCGCCGCGCCAGCCGTCCTGCTCCTCCTGCTCGAGCATGGTGTGCATCGTCATCTCGCGACGGAACTGACGCATGTCGGCGCGGGCTCGGCGGCCCTGGGCGCGCCACAGGTTCGCGGTCTTCTCGAAGAAACCCTGCGGGTGGTACTCCAGGGTCATCAGCACCCGCGTCAGGTCTGGGGCGAGCTCGTGGAAGGTCACCGCGCCATCGACGTGGCCCTTCTCGCCGCTGGACTCCCAGACGATCCGCTCGTCGGGCACCTGCTCCTTGATCGTGGCCTGCCATGTCCGGTGGGAGAGGAAGACCTGGGCCTTCCACTCGAGCTTCTCGTCCTCCTTCTGGTCGACCTTCTCGACCTTCCGGGTGAAGTCCGGGATGTCCTGGAACTGAGTCCACTTGTCGTAGGCGACCCGTCGCGGGACCGGGACATCGATGGTCTCGAGAATGTTGACGACCTTCATCTTCTTGCCTCCTCCGCCGCCGCCGACGGCCTCCTTGACCTTGTCCTTGAGGGCGGAGGTGCCCGCCTTCGTGGCCGCCTTCGCCGGCGACTCGCCCTTCTTGATGCTCTCGGCCGCCTTGCCCACGGCTCCCGAGCCGTCGCCCACCTTCTCGACGGCGGAGCTGAAACCGTTCTTGACCATGGCCTTCCCGAGCTCGGTCACTTCGTTGCGGAGGCGGTCGATCGGCAGCTGGTCGAGCAGGCCCCCGCCGGATTCCTTGGCGCTCATCCTGCGGCCTCCTCGTACTCCTCGTCGTCCTCGAACTCCTCGTCCTCGGCCACGGGTTCTTCTTCTTCTTCTTCGTCCTCGGCGGGTTCTTCTTCTTCGTACTCGTCCTCGGGCGCCTCTTCTTCTTCGTCCTCGGCGGGTTCTTCTTCTTCGTACTCGTCCTCGGGCGCCTCTTCTTCTTCGTCCTCGGCGGGTTCTTCTTCTTCGTACTCGTCCTCGGGCGCCTCTTCTTCTTCGTCCTCGGCCGGCTCCTCGTCCTCGTACTCGTCCTCCGGCTCGTCCTCGTCCTCGTCGGCCTCGGAGCCGCTGAGCTGACTGGTGCGCTCGGCGATGCGGTCCGAGATGCCGTCGATCCGGTTCGAGATCGCGCCGATGGCGGCCTTGCGTCCGGCGCTCACGAGCTGTTCACCGAGGGGCCCGACCCCGGCGGCGTCGGTGAGCTTGTCGACCTGGGACGAGACCAGTTTCCGGTTGGCCAGCGCCGATCCCACGATCAGGGCCAGCTTGAGCTTGTGCATTCGTCCGAGCACGTAGCCGGCGGTGACGCCGGCCATGATGCGCGGCGCAGTGATGTTGGACATGCAAACATTCCCTCCCAGTCGTACTTGCTCCCGGCAGTCTGTACCCGCGCGTCCGGTTTGGAAACCTTTCGACGGCCGTTCGCTCCGCCCGCGGCTGCCTCGGTGAGCAATCCCGGGGTGGCTTGCGCTCGCCCGTCGCCGCTAGGGTCGTCGGGTTCGATGTGAACGATCCAACGAAAGGCAGACGCATGCGGGTCGGAGTGCTCACCGGAGGCGGGGACTGCCCGGGCCTGAACGCCGTGATCCGTGCGGTGGTCCGCAAGGGCGTGCGCGAACACGGATTCGAGTTCGTCGGCTACCGCGACGGCTGGCGGGGGCCGCTCGAGGGCGTGACGATGGAGCTCGGGATCGAGCAGTGTCGCGGGATCCTGCCCCGGGGCGGCACCATCCTCGGCTCGTCGCGGACCAACCCGTTCAAGATCGACAACGGGGTCGAGCGGATCCAGGAGAACCTCGAGCGCGACGGGGTCGACGCCCTGGTCGCGATTGGCGGTGAGGACACCCTGGGTGTCGCCACCAGGCTCGCGGACCTCGGCGTCGACGTCGTCGGCGTCCCGAAGACCATCGACAACGACCTCTCCGGCACCGACTTCACGTTCGGCTTCGACACGGCCGTCAACATCGCCATCGAAGCGATCGACCGGCTGCACACCACCGCGGAGTCCCACCACCGGGTGCTCGTGGTGGAGGTCATGGGCCGGCACGCGGGGTGGATCGCCCTGCACGCGGGCATTGCGGGCGGCGCCAACATCGTGCTGATCCCGGAGCAGCCCTTCGACATCGACGAGGTGTGCAAGCTCGTCGAGAGCCGCTTCAAGTCGCGCTACGCACCGATCCTCGTGGTCTCGGAGGGCGCGGTGCCCCGAGAGGGCGGGGACATGACGCTCGCCTCGGGTGAGGTCGACCAGTTCGGTCACGTCCGGCTCGGCGGGATCGGCGACCGGCTGGCCAGCGAGATCGAGGCGCGGACCGGCAGCGAGGCGCGCGCCGTCGTACTCGGTCACGTCCAGCGGGGCGGCACCCCGTCCGCGTTCGACCGCTGGCTGGCGACCCGGTTCGGGCTGCAGGCCATCGACGCAGTCGCCGAGGGTGACTTCGGCAAGATGGTGGCGCTGCGCGGCACCGCGATCATCCGGGTCCCGCTGAGCGAGGGCACTGACCAGCTCAAGCTGGTCAGCGCGGAGGAGTACGCCGAGGCCGAGGTCTTCTTCGGCTGAGCGGGGCCCTTCCCCGCCCCCGGCGCCGCGCAAGAACGTGGCGAGTCACCGGCGAGGCCGCTGGCCCTCTGGGGTGATCTGGGCGACTATGGCCGCATCCGGTCCAAGCTCGGAAAGGTGGCGCCATGAGCACCACGTCACAGGAGACACAGGACGTCGACGGCCGCGAACCTCCGCTCAGGCGGGTGATGGGCCCCAAGCTGCTCCTCCTGTTCATCGTCGGTGACATCCTCGGCGCCGGTGTCTACGCCGTTACCGGTGGCATGGCCACGGTGGTCGGTGGCATCGTGTGGCTGCCGTTCCTGGTCGCCTTCATCGTGGCGACCCTGACGGCGCTGTCCTACCTCGAGCTGGTCACCAAGTACCCACAGGCGGCGGGCGCGGCCCTCTACGTCCACAAGGCGTTCGGCGTCCACTTCCTCACCTTCCTGACCGCGTTCGCGGTGATCTGCTCGGGCATCACCAGCGCCTCCACCTCGTCGAACGTGCTGGCGCAGAACCTCTTCGGTGGCCTGGAGGTCAACGGCTGGATCGACGCCGCCCCGAGCACCGGCGTCATCACCGCTGTCGCGATGGGCTTCATGGTGCTGCTGGCCCTGATCAACCTGCGCGGTGTCGGGGAGAGCGTGAAGTTCAACGTGATCCTCACCATCGTCGAGGTGACCGCCCTGGCGATCGTCATCGGCGTGGGGATCTTCGCCATCGGCTCGGGCGAGGGCGACCTCAGCCGGATGACCGTCTTCGAGTCTCCCGACGGCAAGGGGATGTTCCTCGCCGTGACGGCGGCGACGGCGATCGCCTTCTTCGCCATGGTGGGCTTCGAGGACTCCGTCAACATGGTCGAGGAGACCCATGAGCCCGAACGCATCTTCCCGCGGGTGATGCTGACCGGTCTCGGCATCGCGGTGATCCTCTACATGCTCGTGGCGATCTCCGTGGTCTCGGTGCTGACGTCCGACGAGATCGCGACCTTGGTCGAGGAGGAGTCCCCCACGTTGCTCGCGGTGGTGAGCCAGGGCGCGCCCGACTTCCCGATCGACAAGCTGTTCCCGTTCCTGGCGTGCTTCGCGGTCGCCAACACGGCGCTCATCAACATGATGATGGCCAGCCGGCTGCTCTACGGCCTGGCCCGCCAGGACGTCCTGCCGCGAAGCCTCGGCAAGGTGTCGCCCGGGACCCGTGCGCCGTGGGCGGGCATCATCTTCTCCACGTTGCTGGCCCTCGGCCTGATCTACTACGTCGCCAGCCGCCCCGAAAGCGACATCGTGCTCAACCTGGCCAGCACGACCGCGCTGCTCCTGCTGGGGGTCTTCACGGTGGTCAACGTCGCATGCCTGGTGCTGCGCCGCGACGGTCGCGAGAGCCGCTTCCGGTCGCCCGGTCCGACGCCGGCGATCGCGGCGCTGGCCACCGCGTTCCTGATCGGTCCGTGGGTCGACCGGGACGTGCTCATCTACCAGATCGCGGCTGGGCTGCTCGCGATCGGAGTCGTGCTCTGGTTGATCACTTGGTTCATCAACCGGGGGATCCGCGCGAAGAAGACCGGCTTCCGCGACCCCGACCACCTCGGCGAATGAGATAGCCCCGACCCGCCCGCGTAGGCTGACGGGGTGACGATTCCCGACCTCGCGGACCTGCACGCGCTCGGTCCGGCCCAGCAGCCGACCTACCCCGACGCGGCGGCGGTCGACCTTGCCGTGAGCCGGCTGCGCTCGTGCCCGCCCCTGGTGTTTGCGGGGGAGTGCGACGAGCTCAAGGCGAAGATCGGGGCGGTGGCTCGCGGGGAGGCGTTCCTGCTCCAGGGCGGCGACTGTGCCGAGACCTTCGCCGGGGTCACCGCCGACAACGTCCGCAACAAGCTGCGAGTGCTCCTGCAGATGGCCGTGGTCCTCACCTACGCCGCATCCGTCCCGGTCGTGAAGGTCGGCCGGATCGCCGGTCAGTACGCGAAGCCCCGCTCGTCGGACACCGAGACGCGCGACGGGGTCACGCTGCCGGCCTACCGGGGGGACGCGGTCAACGGCTTCGACTTCACCCCCGAGCGCGCGCACACCTGACCCGCAGCGGCTCGTCGACGTCTACAACTCCTCCGCCGCGACCCTGAATCTGGTCCGCGCCTTCGTCACCGGTGGCTACGCCGACCTGCGCCAGGTGCACACCTGGAACACCGACTTCGTCCGCGACTCCACGGCCGGGCAGCGCTACGAACAAGTGGCTGCCGAGATCGACCGGGCCTTGACGTTCATGCAGGCGATCGGCGCCGACCCCGACGAGTTCCACCGGGTCGACTTCCACAGCAGCCACGAGGCGTTGATCCTGGAGTACGAACACGCCCTGACCCGCATCGACTCGCGCACCGGGACGCCCTACGACGTCTCCGGGCACTTCGTCTGGATCGGCGACCGCACCCGCCAGCTCGACGGCGCCCATGTCGAGCTGCTGCGCCACATCCGCAACCCCATCGGGGTGAAGCTGGGTCCGACCACGACCCCCGACGACGCCCTGGCCCTGGCTGGCCGACTCAACCCAGACAACGAGCCGGGGCGGCTCACGTTCGTCACCCGCTTCGGTGCCGGCCGGGTTCGCGACCGGCTGCCGCACCTCGTCGAGAAGGTCTCGGCCGCCGGGGTCGAGGTCGCGTGGGTGTGCGACCCGATGCACGGCAACACCTTCGAGGCATCGTCCGGCCACAAGACCCGCCGCTTCGACGACGTGATCGAGGAGGTCCAGGGCTTCTTCGACGTCCATCGCTCGCTCGGCACCTGGCCCGGCGGGGTCCACGTCGAGCTCACCGGCGACGACGTCACCGAGTGCGTGGGCGGTGGTGAGGAGCTGGCCGAGATCGACCTGGCCCACCGCTACGAGTCCGTGTGCGACCCCCGGCTGAACCGGGTGCAGTCGCTGGAGCTCGCGTTCCTCGTCGCCGAGATGCTGCGCAAGGCCTGACCGCGTTTCATGATCGACCTCCGCTCCGACACCGTCACCACGCCCACGCAGGCGATGCGCGATGCCATGGCACATGCCGAGGTGGGCGACGACGTCTTCGGCGAGGACCCCACGGTGCGCCGGCTCGAGGAACGCGTCGCCGGGCTCTTCGGGCACGAGGCCGCGTTGTTCACGCCTACCGGGTCGATGGCCAACGTGCTCGCCGTACGCACGCTGGTCGGCCCGGGGCAGGAGGTCCTGTGCGAGTCGTCGGCCCACATCGCGCGGGCCGAGCTCGGTGCCCACGCCGCCTACACCGGCCTGACCATGCGCACCTGGACCGGCGAGCGCGGGCAGGTCGACCTGCCGGCGATCCAGCGCATGCACGCACCCGACATGGGGCCGTTCTTCGTGCCCACCGCGGCGGTGTCGGTCGAGAACACCCACAACTTCGCGGGCGGGACGGTGCAGCCACTCGACGACCTGCGCGCGCTCCGGGAGTGGGCCACGCCGGCGGGCACCCGGATCCACATGGACGGCGCCCGGATCTGGAACGCGCACGTCGCCACCGGCACCCCGCTGGCGGACTACGGCGCGATCGCCGACGTGATGGCCGTCTGCCTCTCCAAGGGGCTGGGCGCGCCGGTGGGCTCCCTGCTGGTGGGGTCCGAGGACGCGATCGCCGAGTCACGGGTGTGGCGCAAGCGGATGGGCGGCGGCATGCGGCAGGTCGGCATCCTCGCCGCGGCGGGACTGCACGCGCTCGACCACCACCTCGAGCGGCTCGCCGATGACCACGCGAACGCCCGGCTCCTGGCCGAGGCGTGCGGGGTGGACCCCGCGACCGTGGACACCAACATCGTGGTGGTGCCGCACCAGGATCCGGCGGCCTTCGTCGCCGCGGCCCGCGAGGCCGATGTGCTCGTCGCGGCGGTCGGTCCCGCCGCCGTACGCCTGGTCACGCACCTCGACATCGCCCGCGACGACGCCGAGCGAGCGGCGAAGGTGCTGGGCGGGCTCTCGGAGTAGCCGGCCTCAGGCCGGGGAACCCACGAGCGCCAGGTCGCTGATCGCGGTGTAGTCGCGTCGCGACGGACCCTCGCCCGGCGTGGTGACCGTGACCAGGCGGAGCTGGACGGTCGAGGTGGTGACGGGTTCGATGTCCACGCTCTGGAGCCGCCTGGTCTCCGTGAGCTGCTGGCTGACGACCGACCCGTCGTCGAAGACCCACTCGACCGAGAGGATCCGGCGGTTGCCGGTGTACCAGTCGAGTGGCGAACCCGAGGCGTCGGTGGCGGTCTTCGCGTAGCCGTTGATGAGGCCGACCGAGGTCACCTCGGTCTTCGTGGCGAGGTCGACCGTGATCGTCTCCCCGGAGCCGTCGCCCGGCATCCGCCAGCAGGTGGCGGGCACGCCGTCGAGCATGTTGCGCGCGTCGTACCGCACGACGTTGCCGTCGAAGTCGGTGCCCGGCGCGGCTGTTGCGGGCACCACGGCCGTGGCCCCCGCGGCCACATTGGCAGGCTTCCCTGTGGGTCGGGGCGGGGTGGTCTTCTTCGGCTTCTTCTGCTTCTCCGACTTCGCGGGCTTGTCCGGGGGTGCGGCCTCGCTCGGTGTGCTCCGCGAATCGCTGGCGACCAGGTCGGGCTCTGAGTTATCGCCGCCGAAGAGCAGCCACGCCCCGAGGCCCGCGACGAGGAGGAGGGCGACGGCTCCGGCCGCCCAGGGCAGCCATGGTCTGCCCGCCCGGTGGGAATGGTTCGGCTCACGCACGGTGGTCGTGACCTGGTCGGCGAACAGCGGGTAGCGGGCAGACGCGTCGGGCGGGACCGGGGACGGAGCCGGCGGCGGCGTCGCGGGGACGGGAGTGGGGGCGGGCTCCGCCGGGCGTTCGGCGGTGTCGGTGCGCCAGAGGTCGAGACCCTCGTCGACGGGTGCGTCGATAGCGTGGCCACAGTTGGTGCAGAACCGGCCGACGTCGAACTCGTGGCCGCACTGGGCGCAGACGGGCATGGTGGTTCCCCTCGGGTTACTTCCGCGCAAGGGTAGGGGAAGCGCGCGGGGAGTCGAAACTCCTCGATCCGCCTCACACGGCGATGTGGGGGACCTCGGCCTCGACCTTGCGTCGCGGCATCAGCTCGACGACCAGCATCGCGGTGACCACCATCGCGCCGCCCACGATCATGCGAAGGGTCGGGTCCTCCCCGCCGGCCAGGACGGCGAAGAGAGCCGCGAACACCGGCTCCATGCTCATGATGATCGCGCAGCGGGTCGGCGCCAGGTGTGCCTGGGACCAGGTCTGGGCGAGCAGCGCGAACGACGACGCGAACGCCGCCATGTAGAGCACCGACAGCCAGTCGCCCCTTGTCTCGGGCAGGACGATCCCGCCAGGGGCAGACGCAACCAGGCAGATCACGGCGATCACGATGATCTGCACGATCGACATCCCGATCGCCTCCGCCGGCTTCGACCAGGCACCCAGCCCGACGATGTGGAGGGCGTAGATCAGGGCGGCCACGAAGGTGATCGCCTCGCCGTAGCCGACCGAGAAGCCCTGCAGCGTGAGCACCGCCAAACCCGCGGTGGCGAGGGCGACGGCGGCCCACGTCATCCGGGTGATGCGCGAGTGGAGGATCAGCGCCGCGAACAGCGGCGTCGCGACGACGTACATCCCGGTGATGAAGCCGGACACGCTCGCCGCGGTGTGTGCGAGCCCCGCGGTCTGGAGGATCTGCGCGACGCCGTAGAGCGCGCCCAGCACCAGTGCGTGCTTCCGCGACTCCTTGGACAGGCGACCCAGCGCGCGGGGCGCGACCACCACGAGCAGGACCGCCGCGACGGAGAACCGGACCGCAAGGAAGTCGAGGGTCGGCACGCGCTCGAGGAGGTCCTTGATCAGGAAGAACGTCGAGCCCCACACGGCGGTGACGCTGAGCAGGAGCAGCGCTGCGAGCAGCGACGTACGACGGGTCTCGGTCACGTGGCGCGCAGCTTCTTGAGAAGGCGGATCTGGCCGTCGCCGACGTCCCGTGATCCGGGGGTCTCGAGGATGAACGGCACCCCTTTGCTGGCGGGGTGGGAGAGCAGCTCAGCGAACGCCTGGGTGCCGATGTGGCCCTCGCCGATCTTCTGGTGCCGGTCGCGGAACGCGCCGCGGACGTCCATCGAGTCGTTGGCGTGGATCAGTCGCAGCCGTCCCCGGCCGCCGATCTCCACCACCCGGTCGAGGGTGGCCGCGGCGCCACCCGGCTCGTCGAGGGGGGCGCCGGCGGCGAACACGTGGCAGGTGTCGAGACAGATGCCGGCCTTGGGGTGGAAGTCCAGAGCTGCGAGGTAGGGCGCGAGGTCATCGACCCCCGCGCACAGGGAGCGTCCCTGGCCTGCGGTCGGCTCCAGGAGCAACCATGGGGCACTGTCATCGGACACCGCGTCCAGCAGTGGCAGCAGGCCGTCGCGGACCCGTCGCATCGCTGCGGCGTGCTGCTTCTCGCTGCCGGTCGGGTCCACGAACGACCCGGTGTGCACGACGACCCCCTCGACACCTAGCTCGGCCGCGCGC
This sequence comes from uncultured Actinomycetota bacterium, assembly GCA_963830755.1. Taxonomy (GTDB): domain Bacteria; phylum Actinomycetota; class Actinomycetes; order Propionibacteriales; family Nocardioidaceae; genus Nocardioides. The sequence goes on from CAWHNI010000005.1 coordinate 392,157, forward strand.
CGGAGGTTGTGGGCGATGCTGCCGACCGACTTCTCCCAGGTTTCGCGGGTGGGGGAGCCGAGGTTGATGAGGTACGGCGAGTGGATGAACGTGCGCATCCCGCGCTCGGTCGCGGCCTTGCGGAAGCGGGCGTCCTCGTCGCGGTTGCCTGCCGAGTTGGCCCACCCGCGTGGGTTGCCGGCGAAGATCTGGATGGCCTCGCAACCGAGCTCATCGGCGTGCGCCAGCGCACCAGCGACCAGTCCCTTGCCGACCTTGACGTGCGTCCCCACCGGGTTCCTCAGGGCTGGGGCTGGCATGCGCGGAACGCTAGCGGGCCACGCTCACACCGGCGGTGGGAGGCCGGGGAAGCGCGGTCGGCGCCGATTAGCCAGATGGCCTAGTCCTTTTGTCTTGGGAACTGAGGGCACTGACCAGCGTTCTTGATGGATGTTTGATGGTGGCCAGCGACGGTCGCGGGGAGTCAAACGAGGCTCTCCGGGGTGGGGAGCTGGTCAATCCAGCTAGGGATCCAACCATGCAAAAAGGCACGCGCTCATTTCGCCGTCCACTCGCCGCCGCCGCGGTCACTTCGATCGCATTGTCGCTCTTGGGCGCCTCGGTGGCCGGGGCGGTCGACCCGGATCAGCAGAGCAGCTTCGGGCGGATGTTCCCGACGCTGGACGGCTTCACACCGACCGACCAGTCGCTGACCAAGCTGGTGCAGACCCAGCGGGACAAGGGGCAAACCAGGATGGACAACACCGGCGTCCCTGCCGGGTTCACGTACCTGGGCCAGTTCATCGACCACGACCTGACGCGCAACCTGGACCCGTTGCCGACAGCGCAGCTCGATCCGACGACGCTGAAGAACTTCCGCACCGCGGCCTTCGACCTGGATTCGGTCTACGGCAAGGGCCCCAATGACCCCAGCAGCAGCCACCTGTACAACCCCGACGGCACCTTCAAGGTGACCGAGGAGGAGGACCAGGTCAACGGGATAGATGACCTGGTTCGCGACCCGGTCACCGGTCGAGCGATGCTGATCGAGCCCCGCAACGACGAGAACCTGATCATCGCCCAGATCCACCTGGCGGTGCAGAGCTTCCACAACGAGCTGATCGAGCAAGGGGAGTCCTTCGAGGACGCCCAGCGGCTGACCCAGTGGCACTACCAGTGGGTCGTGGTCAATGACTACCTGCCGCACGTGGTGGGCCAGGACCGGGTCGACGCGCTTCTTGATGGCACCGAGGTGGAGAACGAGCTCTACGAGCCCGGTGACCCCGACGCGCCGATGACGCCGACGGAGTTCTCCACCGCGATCTTCCGCTACGGGCACTCCCAGGTCCGCGACTCCTATGAGGTCAACGACCTCTCCGAGGACGCCCCGATCAAGGTCTTCGACCTGACCCCCGGGGCTGAGGACCTGCGCGGGGGCCAGAACCTGAACGAGCGGACGCACATCGACTGGGCCGAGTTCTTCGAGATCGACGGAGCCCCTGAGTTCGAGGGGAACCTGTCCCGCGAGCTGGACACCAAGATCTCCGAGTCGCTGTTCAACCTGCCGCTGGGCGCACCCGGACTGCCGAGTGCCGGCACCAACGTCCTGGCCCAGCTGACCCTGATCCGCAGCTCGCGCTACGACATCCCCAGCGGGCAGGACGTCGCCCGCGAGATGGGTGAGCCGGTGCTGTCCAACAACAAGCTCGGCCTCAACAAGACGGCCTACCCCAGCTTCGACGGCGAGGCACCGCTGTGGTTCTACATGCTGGCCGAGTCCGAGCTGAAGGAGAACGGCGCCCGTCTGGGTGCGGTCGGTGGCCGGATCATCGCTGAGGTGTTCCTCGGCCAGCTCGGCGTCGACCCGAACTCCTACCTCAACGCCGAGGAGCCCTTCACGCCCTCCGTGGAGCACGTGGGCGACTTCACCATGGGCGACTTCCTCACCTTCGCGGGTGTGGTTGAGGAAGAGGAAGAGGAAGCCACACCCTGACGAGTAGACCCAAGCTCGCAGGGCTCAAAGCTCTCGATCCGCCGACCACACCTTCGGTCGGCGGATCGAAGCCTGTCCGGACAAAAGTCGGTGACTCTCGCCTGACGATGTCGGCGATCGCGTCCCCTCGTGCGTGACGGTCCCTAGCGCGATACGCGAACCGGTTCGGCGGGCATGCCCCGTCTTTTGTCGACCCGCCGCAAGCGCGTCCCTAATTGGCCCCGGTGACCAACGCGACGCGGCCCGCCAGCTCGCCGCGGGAATGCCCGCCGTCGTTCGACATCAGATGAGGTACAGCGTGATCGTGCTGCCCGCGGGCACCATCGTGCCGGAGGGCGGGTCGACCCGGAACACGTAGCCGAGACCGATGTAGCCGTCGTCGTTGTCGACCTCGACCTCGAAGCCCTCGGCCTCGAGACGTTCGCGCGCCGCGTCGACGCCGGAGGCGACCAGGCCGCTGGGCACCTCGACCAGCTCGGGCCCGTCGGAGACGACGAGGTCGACGGAGTCACCGGCGAAGGCGGTCCCGTCGTCGGGGGACTGGGAGATCACGTCACCCTCGGCGACTGTGTCGGAGTGCTCGGAGGAGGTCTCGACGTCGAGGTCCCGCCGCTCGAACCAGGCTGTGGCGCGGTCGGCGTCCTCGCCGGTGAAGTCCCGGATCTTGATCGGCTTGGGGCCCTTGCTGACGACAAGGTCGACCACGGCATCGGGGCGCAGCGTGGTGCCGACGGCCGGGTCGCTGCGCAGGACCGTTCCTTCGGGGACGGTCTCGGAGAAACTCCGGATGGACTCGCCGAAGGCCAGGTTGGTCGCCAACAGCTTGTCCTGCGCCCGGTCCTCGGTCAGGCCGCGCAGCTTCGGGACGTCGTACCGCTCCTTGCCGAGCGACAGGACCACGACCACCGTGCCGCCATCGAGGACGCGATCGCCCGCCGACGGGTCCGTGGACATCACCTGCCCGGCCGGCACCGTCTCGGAGTAGGCCTTGTCGCCGAACTCGGCGGTCAGTCCCGACGCCTCGAGCTTGTCGACCGCGGCGGCCCGCTCCAGACCGATCACGCCGGGCATCGGGGTGTAGCGCTCGTAGCCGAACCACCATGCGGCAGCCCCGCCCGAGGCGACCAGGAGGAGCGCGAGGACGAGGAGGATCGGGCCGCGTTTCGAACGCCGCGGCCGCCGGTTGGGTACGACGGGTGGTGGCTCAGGTGTTCGCAGCGGCTCGGGGGAGGGGCGCTCCAGGGCCGTGGTGTGCACCGGCTCGTCGACTGCCTCTGCGGGGGAGAGCAGCTGGGCGAACTCGCCGGCGTCGAACGGTTCCGGCGCGGTGTCATGGGAGACCAGCGGCCGGGGTGCGAGGTCGGCCTCGAGGTCGAGGTCCTGGTGCACACCGGCAGCCAGGGCGTGGCCGACCCGGTGCACCTGGTGGAGGAGTACGGCGGCATCGGCCGGTCGCTGCCCCCGGTCGCGGGCGGTGGCCCGGGCGACCAGTGCGTCGACGTAGCCGGGGATGCCGTCGACGACCGCCGACGGCGCCGGGACGTCCTCGTGGACGTGCTTGTAGGCGACCTGGATGGGGGACTCGCCCTCGTGCGGCTTGGCGCCGGTGAGCAGCTCGTAGAGGACCACCCCGACGGCGTAGACGTCGGCGCGGGCATCGGCCCGGCCGTCGACGACCAGCTCCGGCGCGAGGTAGGAGACCGTGCCGATCAGCACCCCACCGGTGGCGGTGTGCTGGGTGTCGGCGCTGACCGCCTTGGCCAGGCCGAAGTCGGCCACCTTGACCCGACTGGAGCCGGAGTCGGGATCGGTGGCGATGAGAACGTTCTCGGGCTTGATGTCACGGTGGATCAGGCCCGCCCGGTGTGCCGACGCGAGCGCGGAGAGCACCGGCTCGATCAGCGCGATCGCCCGGGCCGGCGGCATCGGGCTCTCCTTGCGGATCAGGTCGCGCAGGGTGTGGCCGGGCACGCACTCCATCGCGAGGTAGACGGTGCCGTCCTCGTCGCCCTGGTCGAAGACGGAGACCACGTTGGGGTGGGAGAGCCGGGCCGCCGCCCTCGCCTCCCGCACGAACCGGGCGGCGAACTCGTCGTCGTCCCCGAGCCCGGGGTGCATCACCTTGACCGCGACCGTGCGGTCGAGGCGGATGTCGGTGGCTTCGTAGACGCTGGCCATGCCGCCGCGGGCGATGCGGGAGCGGATCCGGTATCTCCCGTCGAGGAGCCGACCGGTCATGGGGTCGCTCGCGACGGCGTCGACGCCCGTGCGGGCGTGCCGATCTGAGCTCACGACGACCCTCCTGCGCATCGGTTGGGGAAGTAACCGACCGCCCAATCGTACGGACGCCGCACCGCGCAACCGGCGCGCCCCGGGCTCCGGCGTGGCGCGGGCCACTCCGGAGCGACCTCAGGCGGGTGGTCGTCCGGCCTCCAGCCGGTGCTTGATCGCCAGCACGTTGTCGACGTAGGCCCTGGGTGTCGTCGTAGAGGCCGTGCCGGCGTACGGCGCCGAGGCCCTGGTAGTAGGCGCCGACCTGGCGGGCGCGGGAGACCGTCTCCGCGGCCAGCACGTCGAGCAGCGTCACCCCGGCCGCCACGTTGTCGCGCAGCCGTCGCGGCTTGAGGTCGCGGCCGACGTAGAGCTCCATCCACTCCGCCGTGGACGGCAGCACCTGCATGGCCCCGATGGCGCCGGCGCTGGAGACGTGGTGCATCCGCCACCCGGCCTCCTGCCAGGACACCGCGAGCGAGAGCTGGGGGTCGACGCCCTCGCGCCGGGACGCCCGGACGATGGCCTGGCGCACCCGATGCCGGGAGGGGTAGGCAGCCTTGCTCTCCGAGCGGGCCTCGGTACGACGGTGATCGCGGGGCTTCCCGGTACGGCGGTGGGCGCGGGCCTGGTCGACGGCAGCGGTGACGACCGGGATCTCGATCTGCTCCCCGACCGTCAGCGCGGCGCCGGCGACCGAGGTGGTTGTGGGCGATCAGCTCATCGGTCCAGGCGTGGAACCGGACGGCCAGCTCGGTGGCGGTGTCGCCGGGCCGCACCGTGTAGGGCTTGATGTGGCGCCCGTCGGGCAGGCGTTCGTGCTCAGCTGATGCCGGTGCCGTGAGTGCCCCGCCGACGATGACGGCCGTGATGACTGCTGGGGCCAGGAGGGTGGTCGTGGCCAGACGCATGACGATCTCCTCGTCCGCCGGCGACGCCCGGGACGAACGTCGTGGTCCCGAGAGGGAAGCGCCGCACGGCGAGCATTCGACGCTAACGACGCTGATCCGGACATTGGCGAACCTGCCCAGACCGGGCGTGTTGCCCCGCTGGCACCCACTGGCGCTGGGTGCCTAGGCTGGTGGCGTGAGCGAAGCGTCCCCGTCCCTCGCCGATGCCGACCTCGACGCATTGGTGACCGAGTGGTTCGACTGGTCCGAAGCGGGGGACCGGCTCGGCGTCACCCCCGCCAAGGTGCGGACCATGATCAAGGACCACGAGCTGGCCGCCGCCGTACCCCGCCCGGGCGCGGGGCCGCAGGTGCCCGCCCTCTTCATCGACGAGGGGCTGGTGGTCAAGGGACTGCCAGGGCTCCTGACCGTCCTGCACGACGGCGGGTACGACGACCGCGAGTGCATCGCCTGGATCTTCACCGAGGCGGACCTGCCCGGCCGTCCGATCGACGCCCTGCGCGAGAACCGCGGCGCGGAGGTCAGACGACGGGCCCAGGCCATGGCCTTCTAGGGCGGGTGACTGATGACGCGGGGGCGGACCTGGCTCGGGCTCCTCGTCGCCGTCCTGACCGCAATCGTCATCTGGTGCGACCGGGGCGCCCGCAGGATCGTGGTCGGGTCGGGCGGGGAGCTCTACTGGACCGAGGACCACTACGCATCGTTCGAAAGGATCGTCACGTGAACATGTCCGAGAACCCCGTCACTGCGGCGGCGACCGGAGACCCGCGGTGAGCGGGCTGGCCGCGCTGCTGGCGGGTCGCGCAAACCCCGGCATCTACCGCTGGCACGGAGGTTTCGACGTGGCCGACGTGCGCCACACCGTCGAGCACGCGGGCTGGCACTTCGCCTACTTCGACGGCTGGCACGGCGAGTCCAAGGCGGAGTTCCTGACCGGCGTGGGCGAGGCGCTGGACTTTCCCGACTACTACGGCCAGAACTTCGATGCCCTGGGCGACTGCCTCGCCGACGTGGTGGCCGGTGACAGCGAGGGCCTCGTCCTGCTGTGGGACGGATGGGGGCCGTTCGCCCGCGCGGATGACCAGGCGTTCTCCGTCGCCCTCAGCGTGCTCGGTACCCGGGTGAATGCCGATCGGGGTGGACCGTTCGCCGTGCTGCTGCGCGGGGACGGGCCCGACGTGTCCGGCGTCCCCAGCCTCGACTAGCGCGGCCGTCGGTCAGACGACCCGCTGGGTGGCGGCCGACGCGAGCTCGCGGAGCACGATCCGCGCCCGGTCGTCGACCGGTGAGCGGTCCAGGGCGGCGAGCGCCCGGTCGGCCAGCTCCTTGATCACCATCTCGACCTGCGCGTGGGCACCCGACTCGTCGATGATCCTGCGGGCCTGCGCCACTTGTCCGGCGTCGAGCGGCGTCCCGAGCATCCCGTCCAGCGCCGCCGCCTCCTCCTGACCGGCGGCGTCGAGGGCGAGTGCGACCAGCACCGTGCGCTTGCCCTCGACCAGGTCGTCGCCGGCAGGCTTGCCGGTGGTGTCGGCATCCCCGAAGACGCCGAGCAGGTCGTCGCGCAGCTGGAACGCCTCGCCCAGCGGGAGCCCGAAGGAGCTCAGCGCGGTCAGGGTGTCGGCGGAGGCGCCGGCCAGGGCGGCGCCGATGTGGAGCGGACGTTCGATGGAGTACTTCGCCGACTTGAAGCGCAGGACCGTCATCGCGGTGTCGACGTCGGCCAGCCCCCGTGCCTGGACGGACACGTCGAGGAACTGCCCGGCGATCACCTCGGAGCGGCAGAGGTCGAACACGTCCATCGCGGCCGACACCTCGGCGGCCGGGAGTCCGCAGCGCCGGAGCAGCTCGTCGGCCCAGCTGAGCAGCAGGTCGCCGAGCAGGATCGCCGCGGAGGCGCCGTACTGCTCGGGGTCGCCGCGCCAGCGGTCCTCGCGATGCTCGGCGGTGAACGCGCGGTGGGTGGCCGGACGGCCCCGGCGGGTGTCCGAGGCGTCCATGTAGTCGTCGTGGACCAGCGCGCTGGCGTGGAGCAGCTCCAGCGCCGCGCAGGCCCGGACCAGCGCGTGCTCGTCCTCGACCTCGGGCCGGACCGCGCGGTAGCCCCAGTAGCAGAAGGCGGCCCGGAAGCGCTTGCCGCCGGACACCACACCTCGGGCCTCGTCGAGGAGCCGGGAGGCGTCCGGGCCGAGGGGGGCGAGACGGTCGGTCATCTCGCCCAGGAACTCGCCAAGCGCCCCCTGAATGCTGGCCCGGAAGGCCTCCCCGTCCCAGCTCGTCACCCGCACGAGGCTATTCCTGCCCCGTGGACGGGGGCCGACTGGGTCAGCCCGATCCCTAGACTGCGGCCATGGTGGCAAAGGACGCTCGCGCGATCGGTGAGCTCATCCGCAGGGGCGAACGCTCGTTCTCCTTCGAGTTCTTCCCGCCCAAGGACGAGGCCGGCGAGGAACAGCTCTGGAAGGCGATCAGTGAGCTGGAGCCCTACCGGCCGACGTTCGTCTCGGTGACGTACGGCGCCGGCGGCAGCTCGCGGGACACCACACTGCGGGTGACCGGGCGGATCGCCCGCGAGACCTCGATGATTCCCATGGGCCACCTCACCTGCGTCGGCCACACCCGCGAGGAGCTGGAGTCGATCCTGGCGGCGTTCGCCGAGGCAGGGGTGCACAACGTGCTCGCCCTGCGCGGCGACCCGACCGAGGGCCCGCGCGCCGAGTGGACCCCGACCGAGGGGGGCTTCACCCACGCCTGCGAGCTGGTGTCGCTGGCCCGTAGCCAGGGTGGCTTCAGCATCGGCGTGGCCGCCTTCCCCGGCGGCCACCCGGGCGCGGAGTCGATGGAGCGCGACCTGGAGGTCCTGCTCGAGAAGCAGCGGTGCGGGGCCGAGTTCGCGATCACCGACATGGTCTTCCGGGCCGTCGACTACTTCGAGCTGGTCGAGCGGGCGGCCGCCATCGGCGTCGACATCCCGATCGTGCCCGGCATCATGCCGATCCTGAACCTCGGCCAGGTCGCCCGGATGGCCGAGCTGTCCGGCCGCGAGATCCCGGCCGAGGTGCGCGCGCGGGTGGAGGTCCACCGGGACGACCCCGCGGCGCTGCGGGCCGAGGGGATCGTGATGGCCGCCGAGCTGTGCGAGGAGCTGCTCGACGGCGGCGCGCCCGGGCTGCACTTCTACACGCTCAACCGGTCCAAGGCGACGCGCGAGATCTTCGCTGCGCTGCGGATCACCGTCTGATCAGGCGGGACCGACCGCCTGGGCCACCAGTGCCGCCGAGAGCCCGACGAAGGGGAGCCCGGCGCCGGGGGTGGCGTGGGCCCCGGCCGCATACACGCCCGGGACCGGCGTGGACGGGCCGAGCCGCCGTCGTACGGTGGCCCGGCCCTGCCACAGCACGCCCATCGGCGAGCCGCCCCACTGCTCCACCAGCTGACGCGGGCTGCGGTCCTGGCGGACCACGACGTTGGCGCGGACGTCGATCCGGTGCCGGGCCAGCGCGCGCAGGATGTCCTCAGCGAGGCGACCGCGCCCGTGGACCGTCCAGGCAACGCAGCCGTCCGGCGCCTGGCCGCCGGTGCGCACGACCAGCATCGGGTCGCCGTGGAACACCACCTCCGGACCGAGGTCGGGCACCTCGCCCTCGAGACCGAGGTGGGTGACGACCGGCGGGATCGCGGGCATCGTCTTGTCGACGTACGGCGCCAGGGCCGGCAGGAGGCGCGGGTCGACGGCGCAGACCACGACGTCGGCCGGAAGCTCGCCGGCGTCGGTGGCGACGGCAGCGACCCGTCCGTCGCGCAGCACCAGGTCGCGGGCGGTGTTGCCGGTGAGCACGGTGACCCGGCGCGTCTCCAGGCGGTCGCGCAGGGCTTGGCCGAGAGCGGCCATGCCGCCCGGGACCGTCCAGGCTCCGAACTGCTGCTCGACGTAGGACATCACCCCCAGCCACGCGGGCACGTTGCGCAGGTCGTGGCCCTCGGCCACGAACCGGTGGCCCGCGACCAGCTGCAGCCGCTCGTCGCGGAACTCCTTGCGGAGCCGCTTGTGGAGGACCGCCCGGCTGTCGAGGAGCGCCGCGAGGTCACGGGGGAGGTGGGCCGGGTCCCAGGGCTGCTCGAGATACCCCTTGCGCACCACCTCCCAGGTGTCGGCGTACGACGCCACGTGGTCGACCCACGCCCGGCCCAGGCCGGGCTCCAGCTCGTCGAAGGCGGCGAGCTGACCCGCCCGGGAGCCACCGGGCAGCCGCACCGTCGTTTCGTCCTCGAACCGGTGTTCGCGGACCAGCTCCAGTGGCACCAGCTCGAGCTCGCGCTCAACGGGCCGGCCCGACTTGCGGAACAGGTCGCGGATCACCGCCGGCAGCAGCGTGTGGGTGGGTCCGGCGTCCCAGGCGAACCCCTCATCGGTCTCGAGGGTCAGTGCACCGCCGAGGGTGTCGGCACGTTCGGTCAGGGTGACGTCGTGGCCGAGCTTGGCCAGGCGCGCGGCCGAGGCGAGGCCGCCGAAGCCGCCACCGACCACCACGACCCGCGCCATGGGCCGACCCTATAGAGCGTCACCGCAGGTCGGGGGCCGCCTCGACCGGCCCGAAGCCGGCGTCGTACTCACGGTCGAGGTAGGCCAGCAATCCCGCGTTGAGCGGAGCCAAGCGGTCTCCGGGAGCGAGCGCCGCGCACGGCGCGATCCTCGCGAAGAACCCGGACGGCGTGTCCGCGACGACCAGGGTGTTGCCGGTCTTCCCTTGGGCCTTGGTGAGCGTGGCGCCGTCCCAGTGCAGGTCGTACTCGTCGGAGGTCCCCAACGACACGCCCTGGCCGATGGCGACGGGCTGACCGGTTCGCGCGGCATCCATCATCGGCACCAGCCCCTCGAGGTCCGCGACGGTCACGCCGGTGTCGAGCCCGGCGACGAGATGGGTCTGGAGGAGGTCGAAGAGCTGGCGGTCGACAGCGGCGAGCCGCACCGCGCCGGCCGGGAACCGGGTGTTCAGCTCGGTTGGCCGGAAGCCGTCCGCGGTGAGAATGCCGTCGATCCCGAACGCCCCGCGGTAGTCGTGCTCGGCCTGGAGCCAGTCGCCCACCCGCTGCGCGATCGCGCGCATCTCGGCCCGGTCCGCGTCGGGCGGGTCCCAGTAGGACGACAGGCCGCCGTACACGAACTCGTGGCTGTCGACCTTGCGGAGGACCACGATCTCGACCGGCCGCAGGACGGCGGTGCCGTCGGGGAGGACGAAGCCGTGGATGGAGCAGGGCACCCCGTCGAGGAACGGCGCCACCCGGACCCGGTCGCAGTGGAGGGCGAAGAAGGCCTGGGCCACCGCCCGGTCGTCCTCGTCCGCGACCCAGCGGACGTAGTTGCCGGCTCCGTGGAACCCGTCCCGGGTGTCACCGGTCCACACGGCGCCGAGCGGACCCGCGAGGGTGGCAGTGGCCGTGGCCAGCGCGGTCTCCTCGACGGGTACGACGAGGTGCGGCGCGGTCGGCACGTTGCAGGCGGCCCATACCTCCTCGGCGAAGAGCTTGTCCTCCATGCGGAAGTACGCCGCGGGTCGGCCGCCCACCACCCGGCGCCCGAGGATCGGCTCGTCGTCCTGGACGAAGTGGCCGACGTTCCAGACCGCCTCGCCGGCCGGGTCGAAGCGTTCGATCGCCGCAACCGCGTGGTCGGGCAGGTCGTGGGCGAGCTGGTCGAGGAGCCGCAGCTCGTCGGTGACCAGTCGCGTCGTCGGTGTCTCGAGCTCGATGATCGTGCACTCGTCCGGGGCCGGGACCGGGCCGGCCCCTCGTGCGGTGGCGAGGACCAGGACCCGGCAGCCGTGCCCGCGCAGCTCGGCGACCGTCGGTGTGAAGGCGGCGAGCACTCCCGGTCCGAGGATGACCGGGCCTCCGGCGTAGAGCCGGGCCAGCCGCTCGACCAGGTCGGCGCGGACCGCCGGAGCGGTCAGGTCCATGCGGGATCGGGCTTGTGCTTCCAGCGCCGCCAGCCGCGCCGCACCAGTCGTGCCAGGACCAGGAGCAGGACCAGCCCGCCTGCCAGCAGCAGCCCGGCGATCGCCGCCGCGGCCCGGGGGTGCTCGATCGCGAACCAGACGACCCCCAGCACCGCGAGGTCCTCGGTGACGCTGGCGGTGATGTTGGTGACCGGCTCGGGCGAGGTGTTGATGGCCAGTCGGCTGCCGGCCTTCACCAGGTGCGACATCAGGGCGGTGCCGCCGCCGACGACGCCGAGCACGGCCTGCTCGAGCGTGGTGGCGTCGCCGGCGAGCAGGACGCCGATCACCGCTCCCACGGTCGGCCGGATGGCCGTCGAGATCGCATCCCAGGTCGAGTCGACGTAGGGGATCTTGTCGGCGACGAACTCCAGCGCGAACATGAGCGCGGCTGCCGCCAGCACGTCCCATCGCGCCAGGACGTCAGGGATCTCGGCGACGTCGCCCAGCCGATCGGTGATGCCGAGGATCAGGACCAGGAGGTAGGCGTTGATGCCGCTGGCCCAGCCGCTCGTGAACGCCAGGGGCAGGGACTCCATCTCACCGCCCCCTCATCGCTCAGCGTCGAGCACCCGGTCCAGGGACTCGGGGTCGCGGCCGACGACGGTGGTGCCGTCGGCGGCGGTGATGATCGGCCGCTGGATGGCGCGGGGATGCTCGGCGAGGGCGGCCAGCCAGGCGTCGCGCTGGCCCGGCTCCCGGGCCAGGTCGATGCCCTCCTCCTGCGCCTCCTTCGGGCGGGCGATGTCCCACGGCTCGAGGCCGAGCCGGGACACCACGTCCGCGAGCTCCGCGGCCGTGGGTGGGTCGTCGAGGTAGCGACGCACGTCGTAGTCGACGCCGGCCGCGTCGAGCTCGGCGACGGCGGTTCGGCACTTGGAGCAGGCCGGGTTGAGCCAGATCTCCATCAGTCGCCCCCCTCCACCTCGACGGGGGTCGCCCCGGTCATCTCCACCAGCTCGTCGTACGACGTCGAGAACACCGCAGCCGGGTGGCCGGCGGCGGCCCAGACGACGTCGTACTTCCGCAGCCAGGGGTCGATGTAGGTCGGCACCGGCGCCGGGTGGCCGATGGGGGAGACGCCGCCGATCACCTGGCCGGTGTGCGCGCGCACGAACGCAGGCGCAGCGCGGTCCAGCCGGCCGGCGCCGATCCGGGCGGCCGTCGCCCGGGTATCCACCCGGTGTGCACCCGAGGTCAGGATCAGCACCGGGTTCCCGCCGTCGTCGAAGACCAGGCTGTTGGCGATCGCCCCGACCTCACACCCAAGGGCCTCGGCGGCGAGCACGGCGGTGTGGGCGGAGTCGGGAAGGATCCGGATCTCGCCGGTTCCGCCCCGGCGCGCGTGCGCGTCGCGAAATCGGGTGATCGTAGGGTGCTCGCTGGTCATACTCTGACCCTTCGGGTGGGCATACTTCGAGCCTATTGGGTCTGTGCGTGAGGAAAGGGTTGGGATGGGGCGGCAGCGGCCGGAAGCGGTGACCAGCGCGATCCGTGCCCAGCTCGCACTGATCGGGGTCGGCGGCCTGACCACCCTGCTGACCGTCGTCCAGCGAGACGAGCTGGTCCAGGCCTGGATCAGCCGCCACCCCACCGGGATCGACCCGCCCGCGTTCGTCCCGGTGGCCGTGGTCCTCTTCATCACCTTCGCCCTGCTGGCCGCCGTGCTGGTGGTGTTCTTCCGCGGAGGCCACGGCTCCGCGCGGGTCGCGCTGACCGTCCTCGCCGGGTTGCTCCTGCTCGCGATGATCGCGGTCCTCCGGCTCGACCCTCCGGTCCTCTTCGTCGTCCTGGCGGTGATCTCCGCCCTGCTCGACCTGGTGCTCGTCTACTTCCTCTGGCACAAGGACACCAGCGAGTTCCTCCGCGGCGCCGCGCTCGCCGCCCGCACCCGCTGAACCCTGGGCCAACTCTGGGCCCAACTCTGGGGCCGCGCTCTTGACGCCCTGTCGGAGGAGGGGTGTACCTTGGATCTTGTTCGAACACATGTTCGATCCCGTCCGGTGGGGGCGACCTCGACCCCCGTCCCCACCGGACGGCGCCAGGGGTCGACCGACGATGGAGAGAGGCAACGACGTGAGGCGGTACGACGACCCCGTGGAGGTGCGCAAGGGCTGGGTGTCCGGCCCGGGACACGTAGGGGAAGGGCCCGAGCAGTTCCTGTGGCGTGGCCGGTTGTGGCAGGTGCGCGCGGTGCTCGCCCACTGGGTGGAGACCGGCTCCTGGTGGCAGTCCACCGGAGCCCGCGCGGTGATCGGCTCCGAGGAGTCCGAGGCGGAAGAGGCCCCGCGAGCGGTGACGCCCGACCTGCTGGCCGAGCGGGAGCTGTGGCGGGTGGAGGCCAGCCGCGGGCCGGGCCGACGGTGGCGGGGTCTTCGACCTCTCCTTCGACTGGGGCGACGGCCACTGGCAGCTCGTCGGCTGTGCGGACTGAAGGAGGCCACGACATGAACCCGCACACCCTCCCCGCCACCACCCACTCCTACCTCGCCCGGGCGGCTGAGTCGCTGCAGGAGGCGATCACCGCGACCGGGACCCCGGCTCGATATGCCTGTGCCCACGTCGCGGCGCTGCGGGCCGCGGCGGCGCTGCTGGCCGCCCGGGCCCATCCCGCCCGGACTCATCCGGCGGCCGGCGGCGACCGCAGAGGAACGCCTGGGTGCTGCTGGCCGAGGTGGCTCCCGAGCTCGAGGAGTGGGCCCGGTTCTTCGCCGCGGGAGCGGGGAAGCGGGCTGCGGCCGAGGCCGGCTCGACCCGGGCCGTCACCGACCGTGAGGCCGACGACCTGGTCCGTGACGCCGACCGGTTCCTGGGTGTGGTCGAGCAGACGCTCGGCCTCGCGCCGCACCTGCCGCTCCCGGGCCGGTCCGCGGTGACGAGCATCCGTGTCTCCTGACCCCTTCGCCCACCTCCACGTCGCGTCCGGCTACTCCCTCCGCCACGGGGCCTCCCATCCGCACGCCCTCGTCGAGCGGGCCGCCGAGCAGGAGATGGACACCCTGGCGCTGACCGACCGCGACGGCACCTACGGCGCGGTGAAGTTCGCCAAGGCCTGCCTGGCTGCCGGCATCCGCCCGGTGCTGGGGGTCGACCTCGCCTACCGGTCCGCCGACCGTGTCGAGACCACCACCCAGCACCCGCACGCCCGTCCGGGGCGGCGCCTACCGGGACCCTGGTCCCGATCAGGGCGGCCTGCCCCGGGTGACCCTGCTGGCGCACGCCGGCGGGGACGGCGGTGGTCGAGCCGGCTGGGCGGCGATCTGCCGGCTGGTCTCGGCCACCCACCTGGCCGGGGAGCGAGGCAGCCCGGTGGCCGACCTCGACCTGCTCGCCCCCCACCTCGCAGGAGGGGACGTCCTGGTCCTGCTCGGTCCGTCCTCCGGGCTCGGTGCCGGCCGTGACCCGGCGCCGCGACGACCTTGCGCTCGCAGCACTGGCCCCGTGGCGGGAGCTGGTGCCGCGCGAGAACCTCTTCGTCGAGCTGGTCTCCCACCGGCTCCCGGGACGGGGCGGAGAGTGGGGCCCGGGCAGCTCCGCGCACGCAGCCCGGATGGCCGGGGTCGCCCGGCAGGCAGGGCTCGGCACCGTGCTCACCAACGCGGTCCGCTACGCCGACCGGCTCGACGCGCCGACCGTCGACGTGCTCGACGCCGCCCGGCGGCTGGTCGCCCTCGACCGACGACACGTCGACCGGGGCAACGCCGAGGGGTTCTTGAAGTCGGGCAAGCAGATGCACGAGGTGGCCGAGGAGATCTGCCGACTCGCCGGGCTCTCTGCCGACACTGCCCGCGACGCTCATCAACTTCTGGCCGCCACCCGGACCGTGGCCGACCGGTGTGCCCTCGACCCGCGGGCCGACCTCGGGCTGGGGGAGGTGCACTTCCCGGAGTTCCAGCTGTCGGGCGACGGCAGCAGCGCCGACGGGCAGCTTCGGTCCCGGTGCGAGGCGGGGTCGGCCGGCGCTACGGCTCGGCGCCCGGAAGCAGCGGATCCGGGAGCGGCTCGACGACGAGCTGGAGGTGATCCGCCGGCTCGGCTACGCGTCGTACTTCCTCACCGTCGGCGACGTCACCGACCTGATCCGGGAGATGGGGGTGCGCTGCGCGGCCCGCGGGTCGGGGGCCGGCAGCCTGGTCAACTACCTGCTCGGCGTCTCCGGGGTCGACCCGATCCGACACGGCCTGCTGATGGAGCGCTTCCTCTCCCCGCTTCGGCAGGCGCTGCCCGACATCGACGTCGACGTGGAGTCGGCCCGACGGCTCGAGGTCTACGAAGCGATCCTGGACCGCTACGGCGGTGAGCGCTGCGTCTGCGTGAGCATGATGGACACCTACCGGGTGCGCCATGCCGTGCGCGACGTCGGTGCGGCGCTCGGCATGCCGCCGGGTGAGACCGACGCGATCGCCAAGGCCTTCCCGCACATCCGGGCCCGCGACGCCCGGATGGCGCTGCGCGAGCTGCCCGAGCTGCGGGCCAGCGGGCTGGCCGAGGAGAGGCTCGACCTGATGTTCCGGCTGGTCGAGCGGCTCGACGGGCTGCCCCGCCACATCGCCGTCCACCCCTGCGGGGTGCTGCTCTCCGACGCGACCCTGCTCGACCGGACGCCGGTGGAGGCGAGCTTCGCCGGGTTCCCGATGAGCCAGTTCGACAAGGACGACGTCGAGGACCTCGGCCTGCTCAAGCTCGACGTGCTCGGCATCCGCATGCAGTCGGCGATGGCCCACGCGCTCGAGCAGATCGAGCTGACCGACCGGGTCGAGATCGACCTCGACGACGAGGAGCAGGTGCCCTTCGACGACCCGGCCACCTTCGAGATGATCAGCGCGGCCCGCACCCTCGGTGTCTTCCAGATCGAGTCGCCGGGCCAGCGCGAGCTGGTCGGCAAGTCCGGCATCGAGTCCTTCGAGGACATCATCACCGACATCTCGCTGTTCCGGCCCGGCCCGGTCAAGAGCGACATGATCACCCCCTACCTCGACGCCAAGCAGGGCTGGAAGGCGCCGGCGTACCTCCACGAGGACCTGCGCCCGATCCTCGAGCAGACCCACGGCGTGGTGGTCTTCCACGAGCAGGTGATCGAGATGATCGCCACGTTCGCCGGGGTCACCCACGCCGAGGCCGACGAGGTACGCCGGGCGCTGGGCGACGTCGAGGGGATGGCGGAGTCGAAGCTGTGGTTCTTCCCGAGGGCGCTCGGGCGCGGCTACCCCCTCGGGCTCGTGGAGAAGGTGTGGGCGGTGCTGGAGGCGTTCGCGTCGTTCGGCTTCTGCAAGGCCCATGCGGCGGCGTTCGCCCTGCCGACCTACCAGTCGGCCTGGCTCAAGGCCCACTGGCCCGCCCACTTCCTGGCCGGGGTGCTCACCCACGACCCCGGGATGTACCCCAAGCGGCTGATCCTCGACGACGCCCGACAGTTCGGGATCACCGTCCTCGGCCTCGACGTCAACGCCAGCGAGAAGACCTATGTCGTGGAGCGGGTCGGTGACGGCTACGGTATTCGGCTGGCCCTGGCGGAGGTCAAGGGGATCAGCGACGCCGAGGTGGACCGCGTGGTCGCGGCCCGACCCTTCCAGTCGCTCACCGATCTCTGGCACCGCGCCCGGGTCTCGCGCCCGGTGCTCGAACGGCTGGTCCTGGCCGGTGGCTTCGACTCCGTCTACGGCATCGGGTCACAGCAGGCCGTGCGCCGGCGGGGCAAGGTCACCAGGCGCGACCTGCTGCTGCAGGTGGCCGAGCTGGACCGGCACGCCCGCGCGGTCGAACGAGCCGCCCGCGGCCGGGGGTTCGGCCGCGGGTCGCAGGTCCGGTCCCCGGCCGCCGTACGCGCCGCCGAGGCCGGCGAGCGCAACAGCTCCGACCCGCTGGCCCGCGAGGGCGCACCCACGCTCGAGCGGCACCCGCTGGCCGAGGCAGGAGTGTGGGCGAAGGCAGCGGCCCAGTCGCAGACGAGCCGGACGCCGCGCCCGGTGTCCTCGGTGCAGCTCGCCCTCGACCTGGGCGACGAGCCGGCCGAGGGTGAGATCTCCGGTCTGCCGGAGATGGACGACGAGGAGCGGATGAAGGCCGAGCTGGAGATCCTCGGCCTCGACGTGACCCGTCACGTCGTCGACACCTATACCACCTTCTTCGACGAGCTCGGCATCACCCGCAGCCGGGAGCTCCTGGCCAGGCGGAGCAAGGCCGAGCTGCTGGTGGCCGGGGTCAAGGTCGCCACCCAGACCCCGCCCATCCGCTCGGGTCGCCGGGTCATCTTCCTGACCCTCGACGACGCCACCGGTCCGGTCGACGCCACCTTCTTCGAGGACGCCCAGGGACCCTACGCCGCCACGGTCTTCCACTCCTGGCTGCTGGTCGTGCGGGGTGTGCTGCGCCGGACCGGCCGCCGCGGCGTCTCCCTCCGGGCCACCGGTGCCTGGGCGCTGCCCGAGCTGTTCGCGCTGTGGCAGTCGCACGGGATCGACGCCGTGCGAGAGGCGATGGCGGTCGTCCCCGAGGGATTCACCGGGGTGGGCGAAGGGGCTCGTCGACGGGTGCTGGTCCACTCCAGCGGGTTCCAGATGTCGCCGTACTCCGACATCCGTCCGGCCGGCGAGGAGACGAAGGGCGTGGCCAGGAAGCTGTGGCACCGCAGTCCGGGGAGCGCGGGATGACCGGCCCTCGACACGCCCTAGGGTTGGCTCCATGCCCGCCAGTGAACGACGCAGCGCCGCCCGGACGGCCGTGGTGTGGGATGCCCTGCTCCCGGTCCTCGACGGCACCCTGCTCGGAGGGGCTTCGGGCGACGTCCTCGACATCGGCGGCGGCACCGGCGGGTTCGCGGTGCGGGTGGCCGAGCTGGGGCACCGGGTCCTGGTGGTCGACCCCAGCCCCGATGCGCTGGCTGCCCTGGACCGTCGGGCTCGCGAGCGCGGTGTCGCCGACCAGGTCGTCGGCCAGCAGGGCGACCTGTCCAGCCTGCTCGACGTCACCGGCCCCGGCAGCACCGACCTGGTGCTGTGCCACGGAGTGCTCGAGGTCGTCGACGATCCCGCAGCGGCGCTCGCCACGATCGCGACGGTGCTGCGACCCGGGGGAGTCCTCAGCCTGCTCGTCGCCCAGCGGCACGCCGCCGTGGTGGCCCGGGCGATGGCCGGCCACTTCCAGCAGGCCCGGGCCATGCTCGACCACCCGGAGGCCGGCGGCCGACCCGGGCGCCGGTTCACCCGCGAGGAGCTCACCGACCTGCTGGCCGCGGCTGGTCTCGAGCCCACGGCCGTCCATGCGGTCCGGGTCTTCGCCGACCTGGTTCCCGGCTCCCTGCTCGACCTCGAACCCGGCGCCACCTCGGCCCTGGTGGAGCTCGAGCAGGCCGTCGCCGAACGTCCGGAGTACCTCCCCCTCGCCACCCAGGTGCACGTGCTCGCGCGTCGCTGAGTCGACGAGTCGGCGCAACTGCAGGCCTGAGGCGGTCGAGTCGGCGCAACTGCAGGCGTCAAGGTGTCGAGTCGGCGCGATTGCCGTTCAAGCAACCCCCCTCCGGTTCGGGTGCGCATTCGGCCTGCGCGCCGTGGTCACCTCGCCGAGTCGGCGCAAGCCGCACTCGCTCGCTGCGCTCGCTCTGCGTTTGCGCCGACTCGGCTCCGGCGCAAGAAGACGGGAGGATGGGGGTGACCTCCGCTGGCGCTCCGGCCACCCCGATCCTCCACGTCGACATGGACGCCTTCTACGCGTCCGTGGTCACCCGGGACCGCCCCGACCTCCACGACGTACCCGTGATCGTGGGCGGCGGCTACCGCGGGGTGGTGCTGTCGGCCAACTACCTCGCCCGGCAGTCAGGGGTACGGTCCGCGCTGCCGATGACCCGGGCCCGGAGGTTGTGCCCGCAGGCGGTCGTGATCGCCCCCGACTTCGAGACCATCGAGTCGGTGTCGTCCTCGGTGATGGAGACCTTCCGGCGGGTCACGCCGCTGGTGGAGGTGCTCTCGCTCGACGAGGCCTTCCTCGACGTCCGCGGCTCCACCCGGCGCCTCGGGTCGCCCCTCGACATCGCCGAACAGCTGCGCGCCACGATCCACGACGAGCAGGGCATCACCTGCTCGGTAGGGGTGGCGGCCTCGGTCTCGGTCGCCAAGCTCGCCAGTCGGCGGGCGAAGCCCGACGGCGTGGTGGTCGTGACACCGGCGCAGACCACCTCCTTCCTCCACCCCCTCGACGTCGGTGAGCTCTGGGGAGTGGGGGAGAAGACCCGGGCGATGCTGCACCGGCTCGGGCTGGTCACGGTCGGCGACGTCGCGCACACCCCGCTGCACACCCTCCGCCGCGCCGTCGGTCACCACCTCGGCACCCACCTCCACGAGCTGGCCTGGGGGACGGACCGGCGGGTGATCACCCCGAGGGCCGGCTTCTTCGGCAAGGGCGAGGGTACGCCCGACAAGTCGATGGGAGCCGACGAGACCTTCGCCCGGGACACCGACGACCGGGAGGTCGTCTCGCGGGAGCTGCTGCGCCTCTCGACCAGGGTGACCGGCCGGATGAGGGTGGCCGGAGTGGCCGGCCGGACCGTGACCATCAAGGTCCGGTTCGCCGACTTCACCACGATCACCCGCTCCCGCACGATCGCGGAGGCCACCGACGTGACCCAGGAGATCTACCGCACCGCCCTGCAGCTCTACGACGCCCTGGGGCTGCAGCGGGCCCGGACTCCGGCTGGTGGGGGTGCGGGTCGAAGGGCTGGTCGCGCGCGAGACGGTGCAGCGTCAGCTGGTCCTCGGCGAGCGCGAGCACGGCTGGTCGGAGGCCGACCGGGCGGTCGATCGGGCCACTCTCCGGTTCGGCAAGACCGCTGTTCGGCCCGCGAGCCTGCTGGGCTGAGACCGATCGGCACAATTTCGGGAAGGCGGCTACCGTCGCGCCCACCCGCTGCCTAGACTTGACGAATCACGCGGTCCCGGGCCGGGATCGACGGGTGCGACGGACATGAGAAGTGCTGGAGGAAGTGTGCCGCTCTCTGAGGAGGAGTTGCGACTGCTCGAGCAGATGGAGCGCGCCCTCGTCGAAGAGGACCCCAAGTTCGCCTCCACTCTGCGTGGCACGAGCCTGCGCAGCTCCGCCCGCCGTCGCGCGATCATCGCCGCGGTGTGCTTCGTCCTCGGGGTCGGTGTCCTGATGGCCGGTGCCGTCTCCGAGATCTACCCCGTCGCCATCGGCGGCTTCGTGATCATGCTCATCGCGGCGACCGTCTGCGCGACCGCGATCCGCGGCCAGCGACACGCCTCCACCGAGCCCCCGGCGCCGGTTCCCGGCGAGGGGCCCCACGGCTTCACCCTCATCCACGGCAGCGGCCGCGGCCGCAAGTCGCGGCGTTCCCAGCAGCAGGCCTCCGGCTCCTTCATGGAGCGGATGGAGGAGCGCTGGCGTCGGCGCCGGCGAGAACGGCGGCTTCTAGCGCGTCAGCCCACGTGGTCGACCACGCCGCCGTACCGCACGGTGAGCGGCTCGACCTCGGGCGCCGGCACGACCGGCCGCCGGCGGCGCAGCACCGACCGCGGTAGCCAGTTCGCCCGGCGGCGGGCCGCGCGGGTGGCCCCGCCCTGCAGCGACGCGACGCAGGTCGCGAGGTCCTTGTCGAGCCGGCTCGGGTCGGCCTCCTGGCCGGCCCGGGCGTAGCGCAGCCGTTCGACGCACAGCACGATCCGGTCCAGTGCCTCGACAGCGAACGGCGCGATGTGGGCCCCGTGCAGCGGGCGTTCGGGGGTGTCGGCCCGCACCGGCAGGCCGAAGCTGTCCACCAGAGCGTCCCTCGTCTCGCGGGGCGACCGGTCGAACGGCCAGGCCACGCCCAGGTCGGTGGCGGTGTCGAGCAGCTCGGCCCAGGCTGCCTCCGGGCCGCCGTCGACCCGGCTGCGCGTGCGGGCGCGCCGTACCAGGGACGGCACGAGCAGCAGCCCGAGCGCGAGCAGTACGACGCCGCCGGCGCCCAGCACCGGTGCCCAAGGGAACCCGGCCCTGCCCGTCCCGCTCGCCGTTCGCCTCCGCTGCGTCCTCGCCGGAAGCGCTGGAGCTCTCGCCACGGCTCGGCAGCAGCTCGCTTTGTCGTGGGAGGCCCGGGCCGCCGGCACTGTCCGGAAGGTTGACCTGCTCGGTGGTGTAGCCGGGCACGTCGGCGGCGCGACGCGGCGGCGTGGGCTCGAACCGGACCCAGCCCGATCCCGGGAAGAAGAGCTCCGGCCAGGCGTGCAGGTCCCACGCGCTGTACTCCCAGGTCTGCCGCCCGATCTTCCGGGGCTGGTAGAAGCCGACGGCGACCCGGGCCGGGATACCCAGGATCCGGGCCAGGACTGCCATCGCCGACGCGAACTGCTCGCAGTAGCCGGTGCGTCCGCCCTCACCCTCGGTGAGGAACTCGGACCAGGTCGTCGGCGCCGTTGCCGGGCGAGGCATCGAGGTCGTAGGTGAACCCGCCGTCCTCCCGGAACCACTCCTGCAGGGCGACGGCCTTCTCGAACCGGGTGTCCTCGTTGCGGGTCACCTGGAAGGCGAGGTTGCTGACCGTGCTGGGAATCCCGTCGGGGAGGTCGATGTAGTCGCTGCTGACCAGGCCGCCCGGTCGACGGTGCCCGGGCCATCGACTCCGCCGAGAGATCGAGTTCCACCCCGGTCATCGAGTAGCTGAGCCCGGCCGTGTCGAGCCCCTCGTCGCCGGCCAGGAAGTCCATCGTCTCCCGGTCGTAGCGCCAGTCCCCGTCGGCCGTGATCCGCGAGATCGGAGCCTGCGTCGGGAGCCAGATCGACCTGAAGCTCGGCGTCATCGCGACGTCGTACTCGGTCTCGGTGCGGGCCACGGTCCGCGCGACGCCCTGAAGCGCGGGCACGGCACCGCTGGGCGAGCTGGTTGGTCGGCACCTCGCGAGTGCCCGAGGTCCACTCGTTGTAGGAGAACCGGGTGAGGACGGAGATCCGGAGGTACGACGGGTCGGGGTCGGTGGTGCGGACCTGCACCAGCGGGATGTCGTCGCCGCGCTGCAGGTCCCGGCGCAGGTCGGTCATCGGGTTGGTGACCTCGATGTCCTCGCCGCCCGGTCCGAGGCCGCCGCGGAAGACGCTCAGGTCCAGGGTGGGGATCAGCAGCGGCAGGAACACCGCCAGCGCGGTGGCCACGCCGCCGATCGTTCCCGGCGGTGGCCCGGATCGCGCCGGTGCTCACGCCGAACGCCGACGGGTCGGACGTCGCGTCGTCGCCGAGCGGCCGGCCCCATCGGGCCACCTGCTCGCTCTCCTGCAGGAAGAGCATCAACAGGAAGCCGCCGGCGGTGGCCGCGAAGACCACCCAGGACACGCCGCCGAGCAAGATGCTCACCGGAACGCTGTAGACGGTCAGCAACGGCAGCCCGGCCAGGGGGGCCCGCCGCAGCGTGCAGGCCAGGAAGTCGACCAGGAGCAGGCAGCCGAACCCGCCGGCGATCAGGATCGGGTCGACCGGCGGCGACGTGCGACGGCAGCGGGGCGGCGTAGCGCTCGGCGGAGAGCGAGCGCGTCGGCGAAGCTGTCCTGCAGGCGTTCCCAGGCCGACCCGACCGGGATCGGCGAGCCGCTGAGCATGGTGCTCGCGAGCGCGCCGGAGACCACGACCTGGCACAGCACGACCAGCGGCGCCGAGAGACGCGCCCAGCGGGCGACGGCGCCGGTGCCGGCGATGACCGCGCCGAGGACCAGCAAGGGCCCGAGGAAGGTGACCGGCTGCTCGGTGAAGCCGCGCCAGGAGAGCAGTCGCCAGCCAGGTGGTCCCGGCTGCCGCCGCGGCCAGGGCGAATCCTCCGGCGAAGCCGCCGCGCGCGGGAGTCATCGCGGGACCTCGTCCCTGGCGGGGGCGAAGCCGGTGTCGCCCGTGGAGACGTGGCCGCTGCGGCTGACGTGGGCGGTGCTGCGACCCAGCTCCTGCCAGACAGAGTCCAGCCGGTCCCGCGGACCCAGCGCGGCCGCGCGCCAGCCCTGGCGGGTGAGGTCGGTAGCGGCGCCACCGGCGGTGGACCGGGCCACCCAGGCGTCGACATCGAGCGCCAGCGCCATCGCCGACGCGGAGTGGTGCTGCATCCGGCGCAGGACCGGGATGTCCTGCGGCTCCAGGCTGCCGACCACCGCCACCATCAGCCCCCCGTGGGTGGGCTCGGCGAGCCAGCCGGTGTCGATCCGCGGCCGCGGATCGGCCTGCACCACCGCCAGCGTCTCCAGCAGCGGCCCGGTGTTGAGCTCGGACGCGCGGAAGTGCCAGGCGCTGCTCGGGTCCTCGCCGGAAGCCGTGACCAGGCGCACGGTGAACCCCCGCAGGCTGAGGTGGACGGCGATCGAGGCGGCGGTCGACACGGCCGCCTCGAGGGAGGAGGCGATGCCCTGGCCGCGGTGGGCCCGGAGCCGGTTGTCGAGGAAGAGGGTGGCCCGCGACTGCCACGGCTGCTCCTCGCGGCGCACCATCAGCTCGCCGACGCGGGCAGAGCTGCGCCAGTGGACGCGACGCAGGTCGTCACCGCGGCGGTACTCGCGGACGGTGACGTCCTCCGCGCTGCCGGTGGCGAACGCGCGCGGGCGGTTGTCGCCCGACCCGGTCCAGGCGCCGCCGAGGGGGATCTGGGGCAGCGGGACCGTACGCGGGGTCACCGTGAGCGGCACCGTGGTCTGGAAGGCCCGGCCAAGCTCGACCAGACCGAAGGGGTCACTGACCCGCACGGACATCGGCCCGATGTCGAACTGGCCCGCGCACGTCGGACCGGACCTGGTAGGTGACGTGCCGCCGCCATCCGTGGCCGATGCCCTCGAGCACGAACCGCGGCCGGGTGCCGAGGACGTAGGGGACGTGGTCCTCGAGCCGGAGCACGCCGCTGGGTGTGCGCCCCTCGTTCGTCAGGGAGAGGTTCACCCGAACCGGCTGGCCGGCTGTGACCAGCTGCGGGTTGACGGTCCGCACCAGCGCCAGCCGGTAGCGGCTCCGGCCGATCACGGCCGCAGTGACGAGCGGGAGCGCGGCGACGAGGACGCCTACCCGGGTCAGTGCGGGCTGGCCGAGGATGACCGCGCAGACGATCGCGGTCACGCCCGCGGCCAGGAAGGCCCGACCCCGGACCGTCAGCCCGGCCAGTGCCTCTCGCACGTCGTACTCCCTGCTGTGACGGTCAGGCCCGACTGGCCCTCGGGCACCGGGACGGCCTCGATGACAGCCTCGAGGATGGCGGTGGTGCTGCGTCCGCTCATCGCGGCCTCGACGCTGGGCAGGAGCCGGTGGGCGAGCACCGGCTGGGCGAGGGTCCGGACGTCGTCGGGAAGGACGTAGTCGCGGCCCTTGATGGCGGCCCGGGCCTTCGCGGCCCGGACCAGGTGCAGGGTCGAGCGCGGGGAGGCGCCCAGGGTGAGCTCGCGGGAGCGCCGGGTCGCCGACGGTGAGGGCCACGCGTGTAGCGCTGCACCGCCTCGGAGACGTAGACGTCGCTGACGATGCCGATCAGCTTGCGGATCTCGGCCGCGTCCGCGACCGGCTCGAGGTCGTCGAGCGGGTTGGCCCCGGTGTGGGAGTTCAGCATGGCGATCTCGGCGGCCTCGACCGGGTAGCCGACCGACACCCGGGCCATGAAGCGGTCGCGCTGGGCCTCGGGGAGGGCGTAGGTGCCCTCCATCTCGATCGGGTTCTGGGTCGCGATGACCATGAACGGCGTCTCGAGCTGGTAGGTCGTGTTGTCGACGGTGACCTGGCGCTCCTCCATGCACTCCAGCAGCGCGGACTGGGTCTTGGGGGAGGCGCGGTTGATCTCGTCGCCGACCACGATGTTGGCGAAGACGCCCGCCGGGGCGGAACTCGAACTCGCGGGTGTTCTGGTTGAAGACCGAGACGCCGGTGACGTCGGAGGGCAGCAGGTCGGGGGTGAACTGGATCCGGCGGACCGAGCAGTCGATGCTGCGGGCGAGCGCCTTGCTGAGCATCGTCTTGCCGACGCCCGGGACGTCCTCGATCAGGAGGTGACCCTCCGCCAGCAGCACGACCAGGGTCGAGGTCGACGACGTCGGGCTTGCCCTCGATGACCTTCTCGATGTTGGCCCGCACCCGGCTGACGACGCGTGACAGCGTCTCGAGATCGGCACCGCCAGCATTCGGAGTTCCCACGGGTCCGATCCTTCCACTCTGCGGTCGTCACGCGCCCGCGTGATGTGTCCACGTTAGGGCGTGCCGAAAAACCTACGCGTCCGGGTCTGGCCGACTCTTCGACCTCCGGGGTCACGGTTTGGTTTCGGTTGCCGGCCCGAGCGACCCACCGGCGCTCCACGCGCTTCCTCCATTTGCTCCACCGGCGGTCGAATGCGGCTCTCACCTGCGCAAAGCCCGCGGGGAATCACGGCGCTGCGACACGGCCGTGATGGTTGACGGTGGAGGGAAGTGGGGTAGAGTGGTGCGCAGTGGAGGAAGTGCCCGGCAGTGGGTCGGGGAGCGGAGGTGCCCGATGTTCTTCATGGGCACCTACACCCCGAAGCTCGACGACAAGGGGCGGCTCTTCCTCCCGGCGAAGTTCAGGGACCAGCTCGCGGAGGGACTCGTGGTGACCAGGGGACAGGAACGCTGCCTGACCGTCTGGCCCCAGGCTGCCTTCGAGGAGCTCGCCCGGCGGGCGCAGGAGGCACCGGTCACGGTGAAGGCGGCTCGCGACTACACGCGGTTCCTGTTCGCCGGCGCCTCTGACGAGACGCCGGACAAGCAGGGCCGGATCACGATCCCGCCGATGCTGCGCGAGTACGCCGCGCTGAACAAGGACGTGGTGGTGATCGGCGTGATGAACCGGGTCGAGATCTGGGACCCGGCGCGGTGGGAGGAGTACGCCGACGCAGGCGAGGCGGCGTTCTCCGAGCTGAGCGAGGAGGTCTTCCCCGGGGTCTGACCCGGAGCGGGCCAGCACGACAGCAGCGACGGCAGGACAGCAACAACTCAAGAACGGATTCGCCGGACGAGGTCTCGGGCCCGCTCCCGGCGGCATCTGGGGCACCTTCCCCGGTTCCAGAGGCCGCACTTCCCACACTGGGAGCGGGCAGGGACCTGGTCGGACGAATCCACACCAGCAGCACCATCCATACACATCAGTGGGGTCGAGACCGATGAGCATCACACCGTGGAGGCGCCCGCCGCAAGGCGGGTCCGGCACCAGGCCAGGGAGGCCGTCGCCGTGATGGCGTTCTCCGCGGCCACGTCGGTCGGGATCGCGGTCGGGCTCCTCCTCCTCACGAGCCTGGGTCGATAGGCGACGCGATGACCCGCCCCCACCACGTCCCGGTCCTGCTCGACCGGGTCGTCGCTCTCCTGACGCCCGCCCTCGAGCCACGAGGGTGCCGTCGATGGTCGACGCGACCCTCGGTCTCGGCGGTCACACCGAGGCCGTGCTCACCGACTGCCCGCTCGCCCGCGTCATCGGCATCGACCGCGATCCCGCCGCACTCGAGCTCGCCGGTGAGCGGCTTCGCCCGTTCGGGGACCGGTTCACCGCCGTGCACGCGGTCTACGACGAGCTCCCGACGTCCTCGCCGACCTCGGCCTCGACGCGCGTCGACGCCGTGCTCTTCGACCTCGGCGTCTCCTCCATGCAGCTCGACCTGCGCGAGCGCGGCTTCGCCTACAGCGAGGACGCACCGCTCGACATGCGGATGGACGGCACCACCGGACCCACCGCCGCCGACGTGCTGAACACCTACCCGGCCGCCGAGCTGGCCCGGGTCCTGCAGGAGTACGGCGAGGAGCGGTTCGCCCGCCGGATCGCCGCGCGCCGTCGTGCGCGAGCGCGAGCGCGAGCCGTTCACCACCTCGGCCCGGCTGGTCGAGCTGCTGTACGCCGAGATCCCGGCGCCGGCCCGGCGCACCGGGGGACACCCTGCCAAGCGCACCTTCCAGGCGCTGCGGATGGAGGTCAACGACGAGCTCGCCGTGCTCCGCCGGGCGATCCCGGCCGCCATCGACGCGATCAGCGGTCGGCGGCCGGGTGGTCGTGGAGTCCTACCACTCGCTGGAGGACCGCGCTGGTCAAGCAGGCGTTCGCCGCGGCGACCGCAGCGACGTCCCCGAGGACCTGCCGTTCGTGCCCGCAGGGCAGCGAGCCGGCGCTGCGCCTGGTCACCCGGGGTGCCGAGAAGGCCGACCAGCGCGAGATCGCGGAGAACCCGCGCGCCGCCTCCGTGCGGCTGCGCGCCGTCGAACGTGTCAGCAACCCACCGAGGAGTCGCATCATGAGCAGCTCCGCCGTCCAGCTGCGGACGCCCGTCAGGATCGCGCGCGGATCGCCGAGGCGGCCGTCGAGCGGGCCCGGCTCACCGTCGTACCGCGGCGGCGGACGCGCGCCGCGCGGATGCCGTTCGTGATGCTGGTCAGCCTGGTGCTGCTCGGCGGCGTGGTCGGGCTGCTGCTGTTCAACACCTCGATGCAGCAGGCGTCCTTCGCCGCCACGGCGCTGGAGCAGCAGGCGAACACGCTGACCGCCCGCGAGCAGACCCTGCAGATGGAGCTCGACGGTGCTGCGCGACCCGCAGCGCGTCGCCGAGCAGGCACAGAACCTGGGGATGGTCCCGGCGGCGAACCCGGTCTTCCTGCGGCTCTCGGACGGCAAGGTGATCGGCGAGCGGGCGGCCGCGACACCCGGCCAACCGACTGCGGGTCCGGCCACTCCCGCCCGCCAAGCCGGCCGTCCTGACCCCGCCGCCGATCGTCGCACCGAGGTCGGTCGGCCGACACGGGCCGCGCCTCGGACGGGAACCGGCGGCTCGCACGGTAGAAACGACGCCAACGCTTCCGGACCGGCGCTGAGACCGGAGAGATCTGTTGCGTCCCACCCGCTCGCGCGCGGCCCACGGCCCGCGCAGCATGCGCGGTTCGCCGCTGTTCCGGCTGCGGTTCGGCTTCGTCGTGATCGCGATGGTGCTGTCGGTCTTCGGGGCCCGGCTGGTGCAGCTCCAGGGCGTCGACCCCAACGCGTACGCCGAGATGGCGGCCGCCGAGGGCATGGTCGAGGTCGACCTGCCGGCGACGCGCGGCGACATCCTGGACCGCAACGGCGAGCCGCTGGCGGCCTCGGTCGACGGGCTGATGGTGGTGGCCGACCCGCTGCTGACCGCCGACCAGGCCCCGGAGCTCGCGAAGTTCCTCGCCAGGCGGCTCGACGTCGACTACTTCACGATCCTGCCCCGACTGCGCGAGGAGGGCAGCCGGTTCGAGTACATCGCCCGCCGGGTGCCCTCCACCCTCGCCACCGAGGTCGTCGAGGAGGCGGAGGAGGCGGGCTTCGAGGGCCTCGACACCCGGCGCGACCCGGTGCGCGACTACCCGGCCGGCGACGTCGCCGCCAACCTGATCGGCTTCATCGGCACCGACGAGGCGCTCGGCGGGTTCGAGCGGACCTTCGACGCCCAGCTCGCCGGCACCGACGGGACCGCGCGGTACGCCGTCGGCGGCGGCAACCGGATCCCGCTCGGCGAGAGCACGATCGTCGAGCCCATCGACGGCACCGACCTGCGGACCACCATCGACCTCGACCTCCAGTGGTACGCCCAGCGGGTGCTGCGCCAGACCGTCGAGGACGCGCGAGCGGACTCCGGCTTCGCGGTCGTCATGCACACGCGAGACCGGCGAGATCATGGCCCTGGCCGACCACCCGACGTTCGACGCCACCGACCCGCTGCAGTCGCCGGAGGAGGACCTCGGGTCGCGCGCGATGAGCGACGTCTACGAGCCGGGCTCGGTCGAGAAGGCGCTGACCCTGAGCGCCCTGATCGACGCCGGCAAGGTCACCCCGCGCACCAGGATCGTGGTGCCGCCGGAGCTGCGCCGCGACGGGCGCGTCATCGGCGACTGGTTCCCGCACGGCCGGATCCGGCTGACCCTCGCCGGCGTCCTCGCCAAGTCCTCCAACATCGGCACCGTGCGCGCCGCCGACAAGTTCGCGCACGGTGAGCTGCGCAGCTACCTCGCGGAGTTCGGGCTCGGCAGGCGCACCGACATCGGCGTCCGCGGCGAGACGCCGGGCATCCTCCCGGCCCCCAGCCTGTGGACCGGCCTGGTCAAGGACCGGATCGCGTTCGGCCAGTCGCTGTCGGTCAACGCCGTGCAGATGGCCGCCGCGATCAACACCATCGCCAACGGCGGGCGTCCGGGTCGACCCCAGCCTGATCCTGGGCCGGGCCACGACCGACGACGGCACCGTCGTCGGCACCGACACCACCACGGACCCGCCGGGTGATCGACAGCCGGGCCGCGCGCCAGACCGCTCTGATGATGGAGCGGGTCGTCGACCCCGAGGTGGGCGTCGCCCCCGGCGCGGCGGTGCCCGGCTACCGGGTCGCCGGCAAGACCGGCACCGCCCAGCGCGTCGGGCGCCGGGTGCGGCTGCTACGACGGCACCTTCACGGTCTCCTTCGCCGGCTTCGCCCCGGCCGACGACCCCGAGTTCACGATCTACGTCGTCGTGCAGAACCCCCGCAACGGCGGGGGCGGCGGCTCGGTCGCCGGCCCGGCGTTCTCGAAGATCATGAGCTTCGCGCTGCGCCGCTACCAGGTCCCGCCCACCGGGACCCGGCCCTCGAACCTGCCGGTCGAGTGGTGATCACGCCCAGCGGTAACCTCGCCGGGTGGTGAGCGACGACGCCGCCGAGGCGACCCGCCCCCGGCACCCGGTCGCCACGTCCCTCACCGACCTCGCGGCCTGGCTGTCGGAGCGGGCCGGCGGGTTCCGCAGCGACGGCGACCTGGCGGGCGAGGCCACCGGGGATCTCGCTGAGCTCGCAGCGGATCCGTCCCGGCGACCTCTACGCCGCGCTGCCCGGCGCCCGCGCCCACGGCATCGACTTCGCCGGCGCGGCGCTGGACTCCGGCGCGGTCGCGATCCTCACCGACGAGACCGGCGCCGGCCAGGCGCCGCGGCGTCCCGCTGCTGGTGGTCGACAACCCGCGCGCGGTGCTCGGCCGCTTCGCGGCCCGCGTCTACGGCGACCCGGCCACGTCGCTGCGGATGATCGGCGTGACCGGCACCCAGGGCAAGACCACGACGACCCGGCTCGCCGAGAGCGGCCTGCAGCAGGCGGGCGTCTCCGCGGCCGCGATCGGCACCGTCGGCACCCGCGTCGCCGGCGAGGACGTGAAGACCGCGCTGACCACGCCGGAGGCGCCCGACCTGCACGGGCTGTTCGCGATGATGCGCGAGCGCGGCGTGGAGGCCTGCGCGATGGAGGTCTCCAGCCACGCGCTGGTGATGGGCCGGGTCGACGGGGTGGTCTTCGACGTCGCGGTCTTCACCAACCTCGGCCGCGACCACCTCGACTTCCACGCCGACGTCGAGGACTACTTCGCGGCCAAGGCGTCGCTGTTCACCCCCGAGCGGGCGCGGCTCGGTCTGGTCAACGTCGACGACGAGCACGGCCGCCGGCTCGCTCGACGAGGCGACGATCCCGGTCCGCACCTTCTCGGCTACGGGACGGGAGGCCGACTGGCGGGCGGTCGACGTCCAGCTCGACGGCGAGCGGCTCGCCGTTCACCGTCGTCGGCCCGGACGGGCACGCGGTCGCCGGCCGGCGTACCCCTGCCCGGCGACTTCAACGTCGCCAACGCCCTGGCCGCGGTGGCCGCCTGCGCCGAGGTGGGCTTCGACGCCGGCGCGGGTCGCGGCCGGCATCGCCGACCGGTGGCGGCGTGCCCGGACGGTTCGAGCGCGTCGACGAGGGCCAGGACTTCGTCGTGGTCGTCGACTACGCGCACAAGCCCGACGCCGTCGAGGCCGCGCTGGCCACCCTGCGCCCGCTGACCGACGGCCGGGTGATCGTCGTGCTCGGCGCCGGCGGCGACCGCGACCCGGGCAAGCGGCCGATCATGGGCGAGATCGCCGCCCGGCTCGCCGACCTCCTGGTGGTCACCGACGACAACCCCCGCACCGAGGACCCCGCCGCGATCCGGCATGCGCTGCTCGCCGGGGTGGGCACCGACGGTGCCGAGGTCGTCGAGATCGGCGACCGCCGGCTCGCGATCCGCGAGGCGGTCAGCCGGGCCGGCCCGGGCGACATCGTCGCTGGTCGCCGGCAAGGGCCACGAGACCGGCCAGGAGGTCGACGGCGTCGTGCACCCCTTCGACGACCGGGACGTGGTCCGCGAGGAGCTGGCGCGACCGATGATCCCGATGACGCTGGCCGAGATCGCCGCGGTGGTCGGCGGCGAGGTCGACGGCGACCCGACGCTGACCGTGATCGGGCCGGCCTTCGTCGACAGCCGGGCCACCGTCGACGGGCGGGCTGTTCGTCGCCGTCGCGGGGGAGCGCGTCGACGGCCACGACTACGCCGCGGCGGCGTCGAGGCCGGCGCGGCGGCCGTCCTCGGCAGCCGTCCCACCGGGCGTCCCGACGGTCGTGGTCGCCGACCCGGTCGTCGCGCTCGGCCGGCTGGCCCGGCACGTGGTCGACGAGACCCGGCCGACGGTGCTCGCCCTGACCGGCTCGCAGGGCAAGACCGGCACCAAGGACTACCTCGCCCACGTCCTCGAGGGCCTCGGGCCGACCGTGGCCACGGCCGGCAACCTCAACAACGAGATCGGCGTCCCGCTCACCGTGCTGCAGGTCGACCGCGCACACACGACCTACCTCGTGGTGGAGATGGGCGCCCGCGGCATCGGCCACATCGCCTACCTCTGCGAGATCGCGCCGCCGCAGGTGGCCGCGGTGATCAACGTCGGCACCGCCCACCTCGGCGAGTTCGGGACGCGCGAGGCGATCGCCGTGGCCAAGGGCGAGATCGTCGAGGCGCTGCCGCGAGCGGGCGTCGCCGTGCTCAACGCCGACGACGACCTGACCGCGGCGATGGCGGCCCGCACCGACGGCCCGCGTGCTGACCTTCGGCCAGCGCGGCGACGTGACCTGGCGCGGCGTCGAGCTCGACGACCTGGGCCGGCCCTCCTTCGAGCTCGGGTACGACGGCGCCTGGCATCCCGGTCCGGCTCACCCAGTCCGGCGCCCACCAGGTGCGAACGCCGCCGCCGCTGCGGCGATGGCCATCGCCGCCGGCCTGCCCGCCGACGTCGTGGCCGACGGCTGCAGCGCGGCGGCGCCGGCGTCCCGGTGGCGGATGGAGGTCGCACGAGCGGGCCGACGGGCTGCTCGTGGTCAACGACGCCTACAACGCCAACCCCGCCTCGATGGCGGCCGCGATCGACGCGCTCGTCGCGATCGGCGACCGCCGCGGGCGGCGTACCGTCGCGGTGCTGGGCGAGATGCTGGAGCTCGGCGCCGAGCGCCGACGACGCGCACCGCGAGGTCGGGCGCGGCTGGCCGCCGAGGCGGGCATCGACGTCGTGGTCGCCGTCGGGCCGGAGGCCGCGCGGCATCGCCGAGGGGGCCGCCGCGGTGGCCGACTGGTCCGGGACCGCCGTGCCGACGGCGGGGCGCGACGAGGCGCTGGCCTGGGTGCGCGAGAATGTCGCGGCCGCGGACGTCGTGCTGGTCAAGGCGTCGCGCGGGGCCGCCCTGGAGCACATCGCCGACGGCCTGCTCGACGACGGGCGGCACGAGAGGGGAGCGACGCCGTGAGAGCCATCCTGTTCGGAGGAGGACTGGCCCTGCTGATCTCGCTGCTCGGCACCCGCGTCGCGATCAACGTGCTGACCGAGCGCGGCTACGGCCAGGAGATCCGCGACGACGGCCCGACCACCCACCACACCAAGCGCGGCACGCCCACGATGGGCGGCGTGGTGATCATCCTGGCCACCGTGCTCGGCTACTTCGCGGCCAAGCTGATCACCCAGGACGTGCCGTCGGCGTCGGCGCTGCTGCTGCTGTTCCTGTTCGTCGGGATGCGGGCTGGTCGGCTTCCTCGACGACTTCATCAAGGTGGCCAAGCAGCGCAGCCTCGGCCTGCGCAGCAAGGCCAAGATGATCGGCCTGACCGTCATCGCCGTGGTGTTCGGCGTCCTCGCGCTGTCGCCCGGCGCTGGAGGACGACCGCGGCCAGACCCCGGCGTCGCACCACATCTCCTTCATCCGCGACATCGAGAGCTTCACGCTGCCGACGGTCATCGTGATCCTGCTGATCTGGCTGATCGTCGCCGGCACCAGCAACGCCGTGAACCTCACCGACGGCCTCGACGGGCTCGCCACCGGCGCCTCGGTGATGGTGTTCGGCGCCTACACGCTGGTCAACATCTGGCAGAACAACCAGTGGTGCGGCCAGGAGGACATCGCCTCCGGCACGTGCTACGAGGTGCGCGACCCGCTCGACCTGGCCGATCATCGCCGCCGCGATCACCGGCGCCTGCTTCGGGTTCCTGTGGTGGAACGCGTCGCCGGCCGCGATCTTCATGGGCGACACCGGCTCGCTGTCGCTCGGCGGCGCGCTGGCCGGGTTCGCGATCCTCACCCGCACCGAGCTGCTGCTGGTCGGTCCTCGGCGGGCTCTTCCTGGTCGAGACCCTGTCGGTGATGCTGCAGGTCGGCTTCTTCAAGGTGACCAAGGGCCGGCGGATCTTCCGGATGGCGCCGCTGCACCACCACTTCGAGATGCTCGGCTGGGAGCAGGTCACGGTCGTGATCCGGTTCTGGATCATCACCGGCCTCTCCGTCGCCGCCGGCCTCGGCATCTTCTACGCCGAGTGGGTCGCCGGCGCATGCGCTGACGCGACCCGCACGCACCTCGGCCGGCACGACTCCTGGGAGGGCGTCCGCGCCGTCGTCGCCGGCTTCGGCGTGTCCGGCTTCGCCGCCGCCGACAACCTCACCCACCTCGGCGCGAGCGTGATCGCGCTCGACGAGAACCCCGCCGGCAAGGAGGAGAAGGCCGAGCTGCTCGAGGTGCTCGGCGCCGACATCCGGCTGGGCGAGGGCGCGACCGCGACCCTGCCCGACGACGTCGACCTGGTCGTCACCTCGCCCGGCTGGCGGCCCGACCGCCCCGCTGCTCGCCCAGGCCCGCGACCGCGGCGTCCCGGTCTGGGGCGAGGTGGAGCTCGCCTGGCGGCTGCGCGACCCGGACCAGCCGGCACCCGTGGCTGGCCGTCACCGGCACCAACGGCAAGACCACGACCGTGCAGATGCTCGACGGGATCCTCCGCGCCGCCGGGCTGCGCAGCGCCGCGGTCGGCAACGTCGGGCTGCCGATCGTCGAGGCGGTGATGGACCCCGAGCCGTACGACGTGTTCGCGGTCGAGCTGTCCAGCTTCCAGCTGCACTACACCGCACTCGATGAGCGCCGAGTCCGCGGCCGTGCTCAACGTCGCCGAGGACCACCTCGACTGGTACGCCACGCATGGACGACTACGCCGCCGACAAGGGCCGGATCTACGAGCGGGTGCAGCGGGCCTGCGTCTACAACGTCGCCGACCCCGAGACCGAGCGGCTGGTCCGCGAGGCCGACGTGGTCGAGGGCGCCCGGGCGATCGGCTTCACCCTCGGCACGCCCGGCCGTCGGGCATGGTCGGCGTGGTCGACGACATCCTCGCCGACCGGGCCTTCGTCGAGCGAGCGCGACACCAGCGCGGCCGAGCTGTGCACGATCGGCGACCTCGCCTCGCCGGCGCCGCACTTCGTCGCCAACGCCCTGGCCGCCGCCGCGCTGGCCCGGGCGCACGGCATCTCCCAGGCCGCGGTCCGCGACGGGCTGCGGGCCTTCCGTCCCGACGGGCACCGGATCGAGACCGTGGCCGTGGCCGACGGGGTCACCTGGATCGACGACTCCAAGGCGACCAACCCGCACGCCGCGCAGTCCTCGCTCCAGGGCTACGACCCGGTGGTGTGGGTCGCCGGCGGGCTGGCCAAGGGCGCCCGCTTCGACGACCTGGTGACCGCGGTCCGCGGCCGGCTGCGCGGCGTCGTACTCCTCGGGCGCGACCGCGCGGTCATCGCCGACGCCCTTTCGCGACACGCGCCCGATGTGCCGGTCATCGTCGTCGACGACGGCGAGACTGGGCCCGACAGAGGTGGAAACCCCATGGAGAGCGTGGTCGACGCGGCGGCCCGGCTGGCCCGGCCCGGTGACACCGTGCTGCTGGCCCCCGGCTGCGCCTCCATGGACATGTTCGCCAACTACGGCGCGCGCGGCGACGCCTTCGCCGCGGCGGTGCGGCGCCGGACGGACGACCGGGCCTGACGAGAAGGAGGGGCAGGCGATGACGACCACCGCCAGCCCCCGCGGACCGGCAGCTCCGGCGCCTGACAAGGCGCCACGCGCCTCCCTCGGCAGCTGGTACGCCGCCGCACGCCACGCCCTCGACCGCCCGCTGACGTCCTACTACCTGCTGCTCGGCGCCTCGGCCCTGCTGCTCACGATCGGGCTGATCATGGTGCTCAGCGCCTCCAGCGTCTACTCCTTCGAGCACCACGACGGCGACTCCTACGCCGTCGTCAAGCGGCAGCTGATGTGGGTGCTGATCGGCATCCCGTGCGCGTGGGTCGCCTCCCGGCTGCCCTACCGCGCGATCCGGCAGGTCTCCTGGCTCGGCATCATCGTCGCCGTGGTGCTGCTCGCGCTCACCCAGATCGAGCTCGGCACCACCGTCAACGGCAACACCAACTGGCTGGCCCTCGGCCCGATCCAGATCCAGCCGTCGGAGATCGCCAAGCTGGCGATCGTGCTGTGGGCCGCGCACGTCTACGCCCAGAAGGACCGGCGGCTCGGCCGCCTGCACCAGGTGATGATGCCGGTGGTGCCGGTGATCCTGGGGATCACGCTGCTGGTCATCGTCGGCCGACGACCTCGGCACCGCCCTGGTGCTGTTCGCGATCCTGCTGGCGATGCTCTGGGTGGTCGGTGCGCCGGCCCGGCTGTTCACCGTTCGCGATGACGGTGATCGGCGTGGTCGCCATCTGGATCGCCTCGACCGAGCGCCGAGCGACGCGAGCGGCTGACCAACTTCGTCGATCCGTTCAAGGACTACCACGACGCCGGCTGGCAGCCCGCCCACGGCCTCTACGCCCTCTCGTCCGGCGGCTGGTTCGGCCAGGGGATCGGCGCCAGCCAGCAGAAGTGGGGCGACCTCCCCGAGGCCCACACCGACTTCATCTTCGCGGTGCTCGGCGAGGAGCTCGGCCTGGTCGGCACCCTGCTGGTGGTCGGCCTGTTCCTCACCATCGCCTACGCCGCGATCAAGGTCGCGCTCGCGACCCGCGACCCGTTCGTCCGCTACATGTCCTTCGGGATCGTGGTCTGGCTGCTCGGCCAGATGATCATCAACGTCGGCATGGTGCTCGCGCTGCTGCCGGTCATCGGCATCCCGCTGCCGCTCGATCTCCTACGGCGGCTCGGCGCTGCTGCCCTCGCTGGTCGCGCTGGGGCTGCTGATCGGGTTCGCCCGCCGCGAGCCCGAGGCCGCCCGGGCGCTGGCCCAGCGTCGACGCGCCCGCTCCTCGGGGCTGGCCGCCGGCCGCGTTCCCAAGCGCGGAGCGTCGACGCGAACCGTAGGCTGACCCACGATGCGCGTTCTCCTCGCCGGCGGCGGAACCGCCGGCCACACCTCGCCCCTGCTCGCCACCGCCGATGCCCTGCGCCGGCTCGTCCCCGAGGCCGAGATCACCTGCCTCGGCACACCTCGCGGCCTGGAGAACCGGGTCGTCCCCGAGGCCGGCTACCCGCTCGAGCTGATCCCGCCGGTGCCGCTGCCGCGCAAGCCCAACGCCGACCTGTTCAAGGTGCCGTCCCGGCTGCGCGGCGCGGTCAAGGAGACGCTCGCGATCTTCGACCGGGTCCGCCCCGACGTCGTCGTCGGCTACGGCGGCTACGTCTCCATGCCGGCCTACCTCGCCGCCCGCCGCCGTCGGCTGCCGCTGGTCGTCCACGAGCAGAACACCCTCCCCGGCCTGGCCAACAAGGCCGGCGCCCGGATCGCCGCCCGGGTCGCGGTCAGCTTCCCCGACACCCCGCTGCCCGAGGGCGGAGTACGTCGGCCTGCCGATCCGCCGGATGATCTCCCAGCTCGACCGCGAGCGCGCTGCGGGCCGAGGGCCGCGCCTTCTTCGGCCTCGACCCCGACCGGCCCGACCCTGCTCGTCACCGGCGGCTCCCAGGGTGCGCGCCGGCTCAACCAGTCGGTCTCCGGCGCCGCCCGCGTCCTGGGCGAGGCCGGCGTCCAGGTGCTCCACGTCGTCGGCCCGAAGGGGGAGGCCGACGCCCGAGGCCACCGAGCGTCCCCTACGTCGTGCGTCGCCCTTCGTCGACCGGATGGACCTCGCCTACGCCGCCGCCGACCTGGTCGTCTGCCGGGCGGGCGCCTCCAGCGTCACCGAGGCCGCGGCGGTCGGCCTGCCCGCGGTGTTCGTGCCGCTCCCGATCGGCAACGGCGAGCAGGAGCTCAACGCCCGTCACGTCGTGGTCGATGCCGGCGGTGGACTGCTCGTCGCCGACGCGGCCCTCACCTCGGAGTGGGTGGCGGCGACGGTCCCGGGCCTGGTCACCGATCGCGACCGGCTCGACGCGATGGGCAGCGGCCGCCGCCGACCTGATCCCGCGCGACGCCGACGAGCAGCTCGCCCGGATCATCGCCGACACCGCCGCGGCGGCCCGGCGACGAGGGGGCCGCCGGATGAGGATCCCGGTTCCCGAGGAGATCCTGCCCGCCGACCAGCTCGGGCCGGATCCACTTCGTCGGCATCGGCGGCGCCGCCCTGTCCGGCATCGCCCGGATCATGGCCGAGCGCGGGCTGCCGGTCACCGGCAGCGACGACCAGGACGACGCCGTTCCTCCCGGCCCTGCGCGAGCTCGGGCGTCACCGTCCGGCTCGGCTACGACGCCGACCACCTGGGCGACGCCGACACCGTCGTCGTGACCACGGCCGCCCGCGAGGACAACCCCGAGGTCGTCGAGGCGCGACGCCGGGGCTTGCGGATGCTGCCGCGGTCGGCCGGACTCGCATCGGTGATGCAGGGCAGGCGGGTGGTCGCGGTCGTCCGGGACACACGGCAAGACCACGACGACGTCCCTGCTCACGATGGCGTTGCTGGCCGCCGGCGCCGACCCGACGTACGCCGTCGGCGGCGGTGCTCGTGCAGACCGGCAGCAACGCCCACGACGGCAGCGGCGACCTGTTCGTCGCCGAGGCCGACGAGAGCGACGGCGCCTTCCTCGTCTACCGCCCGCTACGCCGCGATCGTCACCAACGTCGAGGCCGACCACCTCGACATCTGGGGGACCGAGGAGGCCTACAGGGCCGCGTTCGTCGAGTTCGTCGACACCATCGACCCCGACGGTTTCCTGGTCTGCTGCGTCGACGACGACGGCGCGGCGGCCCTGGCCCACGAGGCGCGGTCCCGCGGGCTCGAGGTGATCGGTGTCGGCGAGTCGGAGACGCGCCGAGGTCCGGGCCACGGACCTGGTCTTCGAAGGCACGACATCCGCGTTCACCGTTCACGAGGGGGACCTCGAGCACGGGACCGTGCGGCTGCAGATCCCCGGCCGCCACTACGTCCTCGACGCCCTGGCCGCCCTGGCCCTCGGGCTGCGGCTCGGCCACTCGTTCGACGACCTGCGCCGCGGGCTCGAGGGCTTCACCGGCTCCAGGCGCCGGATGGAGCTGCAAGGGAGAGGCGGCGGGCGTCCGGGTCTTCGACAGCTACGCCCACCACCCGGTGGAGATCGCCGGCGACCTCCAGGCCGCGCGCTCGGTCGCGGGGGAGGGCCGGCTGGTCGTGGCCTTCCAGCCACACCTCGTCTCCCGGACCCGGATCTTCGGCCGGGCCATGGGCGAGGCGCTGGGCGCTGCGGACGAGGTCGTCGTGCTCGACGTCTATCTCGCGCGCGAGGACGCCGACCCGGACGTGACCGGCCGGCTGGTCGCCGACGCCGTACCGCTGCCGCCGTCGTCGGTGACGTTCGTCCCGAGCCAGGCGGATGTCGCCGCCGTCCTGGCCCGCACGGCGCGTCCGGGCGACCTGGTCCTCACCCTGGGCGCGGGGAGCGTGACCGAGGTGGGTCCGGAGGTTCTGGAACTGCTGGCGGAGAGTGCCGATGCCTAGCGGACGACGACGACCGGACCCGCGTCGCGACGATCCGCAGCCGGAAGCGGTTCGCCCGGCGCCAGTGGGCGCGGCGGTGGCTGGCCTGGCGACGCGTGGTGGCCCTCCTGCTCCTGATCGCTCTGGTGGTCGGGGCGGTCTGGCTCTTCTACTTCTCCACCGCGCTGGCGGTGAAGGACGTCGAGGTCCACGGGACCCGGACCCTCGCGAGCGAGGAGATCCGCGAGGTCGCCGCAGTGCCGTCCGGCCAGCCGCTGGCCAGGGTCGACCTCGACGCGATCCGGGCCCGGGTCGAGGCGTTGGCGGTGGTGCGCGACGCGGAGGTGACCCGCACCTGGCCGGACCGGGTGCTCATCGACGTGGAGGAACGCGTCGCCATCGCCGTGGTCGAGATCGGCGGCCGGACCCGCGGGATGGATGCCGAAGGGGTGGTGTTCAGCAACTATCCGAAGCCTCCGCCGGGCATGCCCCAGGTGCGCATGTCGACCGAGACCCGCAGCGACGCCCTCCAGGAGGC
This sequence comes from uncultured Actinomycetota bacterium, assembly GCA_963830755.1. Lineage (GTDB taxonomy): Bacteria > Actinomycetota > Actinomycetes > Propionibacteriales > Nocardioidaceae > Nocardioides. The sequence continues at coordinate 431,785 of CAWHNI010000005.1, forward strand.
CGCCCTGGTGGTCGAGTCCTTGCCGGACGAGATCAGCCGCCGGGTCGACCACGTCGAGGTGGCCACCATCGACCAGATCTCCCTCGTGCTGCGCGACGGGAAGACCGTCATGTGGGGGAGCGCGGAGGAGTCTGAGCGCGAAGGCCGAGGTCCTGGCCGGGCTGCTCCAGCAGCCGGCCCGCACGTACGACGTCAGCGTGCCGGGACAGCCCACCACCTCCGACTGATCCGATCTCCCGGACTTCGGTCCTCGGTCATCACGGCGTGTCATGCCGGGTCGTGGTGCGACGGGCTGCCTACTGTCCTACCCAACGCGAGGTTGACATAACTATAACCCTCAGGTTCAGGGTTACAGTTCTGGAAGGTCTCGTGACTTCCCCACCGACGCAGTACCGTCCGTCGCTCCGACACACCGCCGGGGCCGATCACGAGAGGCACACCCGCCGTGGCAGCAGCACAGAACTACCTGGCCATCATCAAGGTCGTGGGCATCGGTGGGGGTGGGGTCAACGCCGTCAACCGGATGATCGAGGTCGGACTCAAGGGCGTTGAGTTCATCGCGATCAACACCGACGCACAGGCCCTGCTCATGAGCGATGCCGACGTCAAGCTGGACATCGGGCGCGAGCTCACCCGCGGGCTCGGAGCCGGCGCCAATCCCGAGGTCGGCACGCAGGCCGCCGAGGACCACGCCGACGAGATCGAAGAGGTCATCAAGGGCGCCGACATGGTGTTCGTGACCGCCGGCGAGGGCGGCGGCACCGGCACCGGCGGGGCCCCGGTCGTGGCCCGCATCGCGCGTTCCCTGGGCGCCCTCACCATCGGCGTCGTCACCCGGCCGTTCGCGTTCGAGGGACGCCGACGCGCCAACTCCGCCGAGGAGGGGATCTCCCAGCTGCGCGAAGAGGTCGACACCCTCATCGTGATCCCCAACGACCGGCTGCTCTCGATCAGCGACCGCAGCGTCTCGGTCCTCGACGCCTTCAAGCAGGCCGACCAGGTGCTGCTCCAGGGCGTCTCCGGCATCACCGACCTGATCACGACCCCCGGCCTGATCAACCTCGACTTCGCCGACGTGAAGTCGGTGATGGCCAACGCGGGTTCGGCCCTGATGGGCATCGGCTCTGCGCGGGGCGAGGACCGTTCGGTCGCGGCCGCCGAGATGGCCGTCTCCAGCCCGCTGCTGGAGGCGTCGATCGAGGGCGCCCATGGCGTCCTGCTCTCGATCGCGGGCGGGTCGGACCTCGGCCTGTTCGAGATCAACGAGGCCGCGGCGCTGGTCGCCCAGGCTGCGCACGCCGAGGCGAACATCATCTTCGGGGCCACCATCGACGACGCGCTCGGTGACGAGGTCCGGGTGACCGTGATTGCCGCCGGCTTCGACGGTGGGATGCCGCAGCGTCGCGACGAGGGCACGGTCCTCCGTCGGGAGCGGCCGCAGCAGAGCCAGGCCGAGACCCGTGCCGCGGCCCAGCAGGTCGCCACGCGCGCCAACCCGGAGCAGGCCTCGCAGCCGGCCACACGTCCGGCCGAACAGCCCGCGCCGGCGCGGAAGCCCGCCCCCGCAGCCGTCCCGGCCGGCAGGGAGCCCGCCCCCGCCACGCCGTCCCGGCAGCCGCGCCAGGTCCAGTTCGACGACGACGACCTGGACGTGCCCGACTTCCTGAAGTAGCAGGGGATCCTCGCTGTACCTCTTCAAGTCCACGCACGGCCCCGCCGACCTGGCCTTCACCGACAGGCACGGCGGGGCCAGTGCCGCGCCCTTCGACTCGCTGAACCTGGCGCTCGAGGGGGAGGACGACCCGTCACGTCGTCGCCCGGAACCTGCGCCTCGTGCTCGACGACTTCGCCCCCGGCGACCGGCTGGCCGACCTGCACCAGGTCCACGGCGCCGAGGTCGACGTGGTCGACGAACGGCCCTCGACCGCTCGTCCGGACGCCGACGGCATCGTGACCGGCCAGCCCGGGGTGGTGCTGATGGTGCGCGCCGCCGACTGCGTGCCGGTCCTGCTGGCCGACGCCGACGCCGCGGTCATCGGCGCCGCCCACTGCTGGGCGCCCCGGGCTCGCCGCCGGGGTGGTGCCCGGCGACCGTTGCCCGGATGCGCGACCTCGGAGCACGGTCGATCACGGCCTGGATCGGTCCGCACGTGTGCGGCGGCTGCTACGAGGTTCCCGAGCAGATGCAGGCCGCCGTCGGCGCCGTAGTGCCTGCCAGCGTCGCCACGACCTCCTGGGGCACGCCCTCGCTCGACCTGGGTGCGGGCGTCCGGGCGCAGCTTGCGGTCGAGGGGGTGCCTGTCCGCGACGTCGTCTCGCTGCACCCGCGAGTCGACGGACCTCTACTCCTACCGGCGAGACGGAGTCCGCGCCGGACGACTGGCCGGGCTGATCAGGCTGCGCGAGGAGCAGCCGGGATGACACCAGGGATCGAACACGACGCGACGAGATCGCGGCGAACCTCACTCGTGTGAAGGAGCGGATCGCGGCCGCGTGCGCGAGATGCCGGCCGCGACCCGGCGGGGGTCACCCTGGTCGTGGTCACCAAGTTCTTCCCGGTCTCCGACGTCCGCCTCCTCGCCGAGCTCGGCGTCACCGACATCGGCGAGAACCGGCATCAGGAGGCCGAGGCGAAGGCGGCCGAGTGCCGTGACCTCGATGTGCGGTGGCACTTCGTCGGCGGGCTGCAGAGCAACAAGGCTGCGGCGGTGGCGTCGTACGCCGACGTGGTCGAGTCCGTGGATCGGCGCAAGCTGGTGCGGCGGCTCAACGAAGGCGCCCACGAGCGTTCGCACCCGGTCGACTGCCTGATCCAGGTCAGCCTCGACGAGCCGGACGCCGAGGGACGCTCGGGCGCCGTCCCGGACGACGTCCCGGCCCTGGCCGAGGAGATCGAGGCCGCGGGCATGCTCCGGCTGCGCGGGCTGATGGCGGTGGCGCCGCTCGGGGTCGACCCCCGAGGCCTCTACCAGCGGCTCGCCGCGATCCACGCGGACTTCGTCTCGCCGAGCACCGGAGGCGACCTGGCTGTCGGCCGGGATGAGCGCCGACCTCGAGGAGGCGGTCCGCGCCGGCGCGACACACGTGCGCATCGGCACCGCGGTCCTCGGATCGAGGCCACAGGTCAAGTAGTGTCCAAAACACACATCAGCGCCGCAGGGCGCAGGAGTTCCCGGAGGACGAAGTCATGAGCGGCGCGATGCGCAGGATCGGTGAATACCTCGGCCTGCTCGAGGACACCCGGTACGACGACTACGACGGCGACTACGAGACCACCGACAGCACCCCCTCGGTGGCCGGCCGGAAGCGAATGCCCAGCCGACCCCCGCCCGTGCATCCGTGTCCGACCTCGCCGAGCGCCGCCGACCCGGCGCCGGCCCCACAGGAGTGGTAGCCGAATTGTCCCGCATCACGACCCTGCACCCGCGCACCTACAACGAGGCGCGCACCGTGGGCGAGAACTTCCGCGACGGCACCCCGGTGATCATGAACCTGTCCGAGATGGACGACACCGACGCCAAGCGCCTCGTCGACTTCGCCGCAGGTCTGGTGTTTGCGACCCGTGGCACCATCGAGCGCGTGACCAACAAGGTGTTCCTGCTGTCGCCCGCCGAACGTGACCGTCGCTGCCGAGGACAAGCAGCGCATCGCCGAGGGCGGTTTCTTCAACCAGAGCTGAGGCCACGACCCGATGCATGCTCGTCGGTCAGGTCATCCATGTCCTGCTGTTCACTTCATCGCGCTGCTGTGGATCCGGTTCATCGTGGACTGGGTGCAGGTGTTCGCGAGGTCGTGGAGCCCCCGCGGGGTGCTGCTGGTGATCCTCGAGGTCGTCTACTCCGTGACCGATCCGCCGATCAAGGCGCTGCGTCGGGTGATCCCGCCGTTGCGGATCGGCAACTTCGCCCTGGACCTCAGCTTCCTGATCGTGCTGGTGGCCGCCTACGTCCTGTTGCGGGTGAATCGGATGGTGTTCTTGGTCATGAACGTCGGCCGACGATTGAGCCCCGCGGGTCAGGCGCTATTGTTCGATCGACAGACTTTCGTGTCCGCCGACCAATGAATGGGTGAGGTCATGCCGCTGACGCCTGAGGACGTGAGCAACAAGCGCTTTACTCCGGTGCGGCTCCGCGAGGGGTACGACATGGGAGAGGTCGACCAGTTCCTCGACGAGGTGGAGGCCGAGCTCGCGCGGCTCACGAAGGAGAACGACGACCTGCGGGCGAAGTTGTCCGCGGCGCAGTCGGGCGACGCAGCGCTGGCGGCCCCTGCGCCCGGCGCCCGAGAAGGCGCCGGAGCCGCCCAAGCCCGAGCCGCAAGCCGGAGCCCAAGCCGCCGCCGGCCCGGCGGTGCGGCGGCCGCCGAGTCCTCGGTCGAGACGATCCGGGTGGAGACGGTGCCCGAGGCGTCCAACGCGGCCGCCCGCCTGCTCGAGATCGCGACCCGCAACGCCGACGAGCTGGTCGAGGAGGCGAAGAACGAGGCCGACCGGATCGTCGGCGAGGCCCGCACCAAGGCCGAGCGGCTCGACTCCGAGTCCAAGGGCAAGGCCGACCGGCTCGAGGCCGAGGCCCGCTCGCGCGCGCAGATGCTCGACTCCGAGACCGCCGAGCGTCGCCAGCAGATGTTCGGTGAGCTGGAGAAGCAGCGCGACAAGCTCAACGCCGACGTCGAGAACCTCCGCTCGTTCGAGCGCGAGTACCGCTCCCGGCTGCAAGAGCTACTTCACGCCAGCAGCTCGAGGCCCTCGAAGGGCCGGGCGACTCCGGACGACCGGGCCAGGAGCCGGCGGCGCCCAAGCGCCTCCGTTCGATCCTGGGGGACGAGGAGGGCTAGGCACCCACCTCCATCCGCAGCTCCGACGCGGCCGGTCTCCACGCGAGACCGGCCGCGTCGTCACGTTCATGGGCGGCGTGCCGAGTTTGAGTCGGTCTCGGTCAGCGGCTACCCTCCCGTCGACACTGTGGCTCCCGCCACAATGGCGCCCGGCTCAAGGGAAGGCCCCAGTTCATGGCTCGCAGCACCAGGAAGTCGCTTGCCAGTTCGGCAGCGTCCGCGGCTCGCAAGGTCATCTCGCGCAAGCCGTCAGCCAAGGCCACCAAGGCGCCCGCCAAGAAGGCCTCCGCGGCAACGAAGACCGCTGCCAAGAAGGCGCCGGCGAAGAAGGCGCGCCGGCGAAGAAGGCGCCGGCGAAGAAGGCGCCCGCGAAGAAGGCGCCGGCGAAGAAGGCGCCCGCGAAGAAGGCGCCGGCGAAGAAGGCGCCTGCGAAGAAGGCGCCGGCGAAGAAGGCGCCCGCGAAGAAGGCGCCGGCGAAGAAGGCGCCCGCGAAGAAGGCGCCGGCGAAGAAGGCGCCGGCGAAGAAGGCGCCGGCCAAGAAGGCGCCGGCGAAGAAGGCACCGCGCCGCGAAGAAGGCGCCCGGCGAAGAAGGCGCCGGCGAAGAAGGCGCCCGCGAAGAAGGCACCCGCCAAGAAGGTCTCGGCGAAGTCGGCGAAGAAGGCCACCACCCAGACAGCGACGAAGGCCCCGGTGGCGAAGAAGACCGCTCCGAAGAAGCCGGCGGCGACGAAGGCGCCGGCCAAGAAGGCACCCACCGCAACCAAGACTGCCGCGAAGAAGGCCAGCGCTCTCAAGGTGAAGGAGGGCGAGGGCGCCTGGACGAAGGCCGAGATCAAGGAAGTGCTCGACGATCTGCACACTGACCGGGAGCGGGTCACCCGCGCCTTGCACGCGCAGGAAGCCGAGCTCGTCGGACTGATGCGCGACGCCGGTGACGGCGCCGGGCACGACCAGGCCGACATGGGCGCCACCAGCTTCGAACGGGACCACGAGCTGACCGTCCTGAACAACGAGCGCGAGAAGCTGGCGCAGATCGACCGAGCGCTCGCCCGCATCGACAACGGCACCTACGGCATCTGTGAGTCCTGCGGCAACCCCATCGGCAAGATGAGGGCCATGGCGTTCCCCCGTGCCACACTGTGCCTGACATGCAAGCAGCGCGAGGAACGTCGCTGAGCGACACCGGACCACCTCTTTCGACCCGACCTTCCGGGGCACCACCGCGGCTCAGGCTGACCTTGGTCGTCGTCGCGGTCGTGGCCTACGCGATCGACGTCGCCACCAAGACCCTCGCCGTCGAGAAGCTCTCCGGTGGCGCGGATGTCGAGCTCCTCGGCTCCTGGCTCGTTCTGCATCTGACCCGCAACCCCGGGTGCGGCGTTCAGCACCGGGACCGAGTTCACCCTCGCTGCTCAGCGCGATCGCGATCGCAGCCCTGGCGGTGGTCGTCTACCTTTCCCGCCGGGTCGGGTCACGCGCCTGGGCCTGGGCGCTCGGACTCCTGCTGGCCGGGATCCTGGGGAACCTCACCGACCGGATCCTGCGCGAGCCGGCGCCGCTCCGGGGACACGTGGTGGACTTCCTGATGCTGCCGAACTGGCCGGTCTTCAACGTCGCCGACATCTGCATCAATGTCGCCGCGGGTCTATCGTGCTGCAGGCAGTCCGGGGCATCGGCATCGACGGGACCCGCGCCGCGGCCCGGGAGCGGGAGGCGTGAACGCCGACCACCGGGTCGTCACCGTCCCCGACGGGATGGCGGGGGAGCGGGTCGACTCGGCTCTCTCCCGCATGTTCGGACTCTCGCGCACCCGCGCCGCGGAGCTGATCGCGGACGGCCATGTCCTGGTCGAGGGCGCCACCATCACCAAGAGCGACCGGGTGTCGCCCGGCGAGGTCCTCGACGTGACCATTCCCGCCCGCCCGGACCAGCTGGCGGTCGTGCCGGAAATCGTCGAAGGGATCAAGATCATCCACGACGACGATTCCATCGTGGTCATCGACAAGCCGGTCGGGGTCGCCGTTCACCCCTCTCCCGGGTGGTCCGGCCCGACGGTCGTCGGGCACCTGGCGGGCGCCGGGTTCCGGATCGCCACCAGCGGTGCCTCGGAGCGACAGGGGATCGTGCAGCGGCTCGACGTGGGCACCTCGGGGGTGATGGTCATCTGCAAGTCCGAGCACGGCTACTCCTTGCTGAAGAACGCGTTCCGACGCCGTGCGGTCGACAAGACCTACCACGCGTTGGTCCAGGGCCACCCGGACCCGCTCGAGGGCACGATCGACGCGCCCATCGGCCGGCATCCGAAGGCGGACTACAAGTTCGCCGTCATGGCGGATGGCCGGCACAGCGTCACGCATTACCGGACGCTCGAGGCGCACCGCTTCGCGAGCCTCCTCGAGATCACGCTCGAGACAGGGCGGACCCACCAGATCCGGGTGCACATGGCGGCGCTCAAGCATCCGTGCCTCGCGGACTTCACCTACGGCGCCGACCCCGCACTGGCCCGGCGCGTGGGACTTCAGCGTCAGTGGCTGCACGCCGTCAAGCTGGGCTTCGAGCATCCCGACAGCGGAAAGTACGTCGAGTACGAAGCGTCGTACCCCGACGACCTCGCCCACGCGCTCGACGTGATCCGCGATGCCGACTGAGCACGACCTCACCCTTCGCCCCGCCGAGGAGTCGGACGCGGCCGCCGTCGCCGAGATCCACCTGTCCGCCCGCGGAGCTGCCGCGATGCCACCACCTGTCCACCCGGAGGATGATGTGCATGAGTGGCTGGCCGGGCGGCTGCGCAGCACCGACACGGTCTGGGTCGCGGAGGTCGACGGAGTGGTGGGCGGCTACGCACGGTTCACCGAGAGCTGGCTCGACGACCTGTACGTCGCTCCCGGGGTGAGCGGGCGGGGGATCGGATCCGCACTCCTCGACCTCGTCAAGCAGCAGCGCCCCGGTGGCTTCTGCCTCTGGGTCTTCGAGATGAACACCCCGGCCCGCGACTTCTACGCACGCCGCGGCCTGATCGAGCTGGAGCGCACCGACGGGTCGGCCAACGAGGAGCGGGCGCCCGATCTCAAGCTGGCCTGGCCCGGCACTGATCCGGTCAGCTTCTTCCGACGCCTGATCGATGACGTCGACGAGCAGCTCGGTGACCTTCTCGCTCGACGGGCCGCCCTCACCCGCGCGGTGCAGGTGCACAAGCCAGACGACACCCGCGACCCCGCGCGCGAGGCCCAGATCGCGGCCGCGATGGCGCGCCATGCCCCGGCGCTGGGGGAGGACCGGCTGCGCCGGATCGTGCACGCGATCATCACCGAGTCGCTGGACGCGGTGCGCCGCGACTAGAACGCCGAGATCACGAAGTAGCCCACCAGTGCCACGATCAGCACCAGCGCAACCACCCGGACCCACACCGGCGTACGAGCCTCGCGGACCGGGTCCGGAGACACGCCTCGGAGCTCGGGCGGCAGGTCGTCGGGCATGGCTTGACCGTAGCCGACCGGTGGCAGACGGGTGGGCGTGGGGAGAGGCAGGATGGTGGCCATGACGAACGCACTCAGTGACGACGTACGGGCCTTTCTCGACGCGGCCAACCCGGCGGTGATCAGCACCGTCCGGCCCGACGGCCAGCCGGTCTCGGTGGCGACCTGGTACCTCCTGGACGGCGACCGGATCCTGGTGAACATGGACGGCGGGAGAAGGCGGCTCGACTACCTCCGTGAGGACCCACGGGTGTCCCTCACGGTGCTCCACGCCGAGGACTGGTACAAGCACGTCAGCGTCCAGGGCCGTGTGGTCGAGTGGCGCGACGACGACGACCTGTCGGACATCGACCGGCTGGCGCGGCAGTACGGCTGGGACACCTACCCCAACCGGGAGCGACCGCGGGTGAGCGCGTGGATCGAGGTCGAGCACAGCCACACGTGGGGGCCTCGCTCCCGGAAGTGACGCCGGCGTTCGGCTCCCTGTCGGTGGGTCGTCCTAGGGTGGTCCCGCGTGATCGCTTAGGGTGAGATCCTTCCCCAGCAACGCCGCTCGGTGCGGTCACCGAGGTTGCTGTCCCCTGCCCCCAACTAGTCGACCCAGCGTCAACCCAGCCGACGTCCGAGGAGCATCACCACAGATGGCGTCCGACTCCTTCGCCCACCTCCACGTCCACACCGAGTACTCCATGCTCGACGGGGCGGCCCGGCTGGACGACCTGTTCGCCCGCACGGCCGAGCTGGGCATGGGCGCGATCGCGATGACCGACCACGGCAACGTGTTCGGCGCCTACGACTTCTGGTCGAAGGCCAAGGCCCACGGGATCAAGCCGATCATCGGGATCGAGGCCTACTTCACCCCCAACACCTCCCGCTACGACAAGAAGCGGGTCCGGTGGAACGACGGCGGCGACGACGACGTCTCCGGCTCGGGCGCCTACACCCACATGACCTTGCTGGCCGAGAACACGGCCGGCATGCACAACCTGTTCCGTCTCTCCAGCCGGGCGTCGATGGAGGGCTTCTTCTACCAGCCCCGCGCCGACCGCGAGCTTCTCGCCGAGTACTCCCAGGGGCTCATCGCCACCACCGGATGCCCGTCCGGCGAGGTGCAGACCTGGTTGCGGATCGGCGACTACGAGAAGGCTCGGCAGGCCGCTGCCGACTTCCAGGACATCCTCGGCAAGGACAACTACTTCCTCGAGCTGATGGACCACGGGCTCGACATCGAGAACCGCGTCCGTGAGGGCCTCCTGCGCCTCTCGAAGGACCTCGGCATCCCGCCGATCGCCACCAACGACTCCCACTACGTCCACCAGCAGGACGCCGGTGCCCACGAGCACCTCCTCTGCGTCTCCTCGGGCAGCGTGATGTCCGACCCGAAGCGGTTCCGGTTCAACGGCGACGGCTACTACCTGAAGTCCGCCGCCGAGATGCGCGACCTGTGGGAGCACCGCCACGGCCTCAAGGAGGCCTGCGACAACACGCTGCTCATCGCCGAGCGCTGCGACGTCTCGTTCACCGAGGGCAACGGCACCTACATGCCGGTCTTCCCGGTTCCCGAGGGCGAGTCCGAGGAGACCTGGCTACTGAAGGAGGTCGACCGGGGGCTGGCCGTGCGCTATCCCGGTGGGGTGACCGAGGAGGTCCGGGCCCGGGCCGACTTCGAGATGGGGGTCATCCTCCAGATGGGCTTCCCCGGCTACTTCCTGGTCGTCGCCGACTTCATCAACTGGGCCAAGGACCAGGGCATCCGGGTCGGGCCGGGCCGCGGGTCCGGGGCCGGATCGATCGTCGCCTACGCCCTGCGGATCACCGATCTCGACCCGCTGCTCCACGGCCTGCTGTTCGAGCGCTTCCTCAACCCCGAGCGGGTCTCGATGCCCGACTTCGACATCGACTTCGACGAGCGTCGGCGCGGTGAGGTGATCCGCTACGTCTCGGACAAGTACGGCGACGACCGCGTCTCCATGATCGTCACCTACGGCACGATCAAGGCCAAGCAGGCGGTCAAGGACTCCTCCCGGATCCTCGGCTACCCGTTCGCGATGGGTGACCGGATCACCAAGGCGATGCCTGCCTCCGTCATGGGCAAGGACGTCCCGCTCACCGGCATCTTCGACCCGGCCCACAAGCGGTACGGCGAGGCCGGCGAGTTCCGGTCGCTCTACGAGTCCGACAACGACGTCAAGCAGGTCGTCGACACCGCGATCGGGATCGAGGGCCTCAAGCGCCAGTGGGGAGTCCATGCCGCCGGCGTGATCATGTCCAGCGCCCCGCTGATGGACGTGATTCCGCTGATGAAGCGGCCCCAGGACGGCGCCGTCATCACGCAGTTCGACTACCCGACCTGCGAGCGGCTCGGCCTGATCAAGATGGACTTCCTGGGCCTGCGCAACCTCACGGTCCTCGACGACGCGCTCCGCAGCATCGAGGCCAACCGGGGCGAGAAGGTGGTCCTCGAGGAGCTTCCGCTCGACGACGTCGATGCCTACAAGCTGCTCGGCACCGGCAACACCCTCGGCATCTTCCAGCTCGACGGCGGTCCCATGCGCAGCCTGCTCCGGCTGATGCGGCCCGACAGCTTCGCCGACATCTCCGCGGTCCTCGCGCTCTACCGCCCCGGACCGATGGGTGCCGACAGCCACACCAACTACGCGCTGCGCAAGAACGGCAAGCAGGAGATCACGCCGATCCACCCCGAGCTCGCCGAGCCGCTCGCGGAGATCCTCGAGCCGACGTACGGCCTGATCGTCTATCAGGAGCAGATCCTCGCCATCGCCCAGAAGCTCGCGGGCTACACGCTGGGTCAGGCCGACCTGCTCCGCAAGGCAATGGGCAAGAAGAAGAAGGAGATCCTCGACGCCGAGTACGTCCCCTTCTCCGAGGGCATGCGGACCAACGGCTACTCCGAGCGTGCGGTCAAGGCGCTGTGGGACGTGCTGGTCCCGTTCTCCGACTACGCCTTCAACAAGGCGCACACCGCCGCCTACGGGCTGATCTCCTACTGGACCGCCTTCCTGAAGGCCCACTACCGCGCCGAATACATGGCCGCGCTCCTGACGTCCGTCAAGGACGACAAGGACAAGATGGCGATCTATCTCAACGAGTGCCGCCGGATGAAGATCCAGGTGCTTCCGCCCGACGTCAACGAGTCACAGTCGACCTTCACCCCGGTCGGCAACGACATCCGGTTCGGGCTGACCGCCATCCGCAACGTCGGCTCCAACGTCGTCTCCGGCATCGTGGCCGCGCGCGAGGAGAAGGGACGCTTCACCGACTTCAACGACTTCATGGAGAAGGTGCCCGCCCTCGTCTGCAACAAGCGGATGATCGAGTCGCTGGTCAAGGCCGGGGCGTTCGACGAGATGAAGCACCACCGCCGCGCCCTCATGGCCATCCACGAGGCGGCCGTCGACCAGTACGTCGACATCAAGCGCAATGAGGCGATCGGCCAGGACTCCCTCTTCGGCGGTCTGGACGGTGACGGCCCGGACGCCGGCTTCGGTATCTCCGTGGCGGTGCCCGAGATCGACGAGTGGGACAAGACGACCCTGCTCGGCCACGAGCGCGAGATGCTCGGGCTCTACGTCTCCGACCATCCCCTGCTCGGCCTCGAACACCTGCTGTCCAACGGCAGCGACTGCAGCATCGGCCAGCTGATGCTCGACGAGGAGCGGCCCGAAGGGACGGTGCTGACCATCTGTGGTCTGGTCACCTCGGTGCAGCGCAAGATCACCAAGCGTGGCGACAACTGGGCGCTGGTCACGCTCGAGGACCTCGACGGCGCGATCGACGTCCTGCTCTTCCCCAGCGCCTACCAGCTGGCCAGCACCTACCTCACCGAGGACGCCATCATCACCGTCAAGGGGCGGCTCTCGCGCAGCAAGGACCAACCGGAGATCCAGGCCATCGAGGTCACCGTGCCCGACCTCTCCGAGGGCCCGGCCGGCCCGGTCGTGATCAATCTGCCGTCCACCCGGTGCACCCCGCCGGTGGTCGGGCAGCTCAAGGACGTCCTGGGCACCCATCCGGGGATGACCGAGGTCCAGCTGCGGCTGCTGGCTCGCAACGCCACCACCGTGATGCGGCTCGACGACCGGCTCCGCGTCACCCCGAGCCCCGCGCTGTTCGCCGACCTCAAGCAGCTCCTGGGGCCGGGATGCCTGAGCGGCTGACCCACGAGGCCGCGACCAGGAGGGGCAGGGTGCCCGCGATCGTCCAGGCCGGCATCATCGTGGCCCTCTTCGCCGCCGGCGGCGTCGTCGCGGGCGTCGTGTGGGAGTGGCTGTGGACCCCGCAGATGGGGGTCGTGGTCGACCACGAGTGGCTGCTGGGCCTGGCGGGGCTGCGGGCCGAGTTCTCCGCCACCGGTCTCTACGTCGTCGTCGCGTCGATCGCCGGCCTGCTCATCGGCGCGCTGTGCGGCGTGCTCCTCGACCGCGCCGAGCTGGTGACCCTCGTCGCGGTGCTGGTCGGGGCCGCGCTGGCCGGGTGGGTCATGGTCCAGGTCGGACACGCGCTGGGCCCGCCCGACCCGCGAGAGCTCGCCGAGACCGCGCGCAACGGGACGCGCTTCCCGAGCGACCTGAGGATCGTCGGCACGAGCCCCTACGTCGCGTTTCCGGCCGGGGCGGCCCTCGGTCTCACCGTCGTACTCTTGGGGATGACGAAGCGCCTCGCTCCGGCTGTCGATCCCCCGGGCGCCTCGTGACTCGGTAAAGTTTCGCCATGACCAGTTCCATGCCGCCCGAAGGCTCCCAGCCGGGGCCGGAGTACCTCGAGCAGGGCGGCGGTGCCCCGCTGGCCCGCGAGACCGGGAGCGCTGGCGGCGGGCGGCGCAAGGCCGTCCTGGCCGGCGCCACGATCGTTGGCCTGGCCGCCATCGGCGGCGGGGTGTGGGCCGCGACCTCCTTCTTCGGCACCGGCGCACAGCCCGACGAGGCGCTCCCTGCCTCGACGATCGGCTACGCCAGCATCGACCTGGACCCGAGCGGCGGGCAGAAGATCGAGGCCTTCAGGATGCTGAACAAGTTCCCGGCCTACAGGGAAGAGATCGGGCTGGATGCCGACGACGACATCAAGCGGAAGATCTTCGATCTGGTCATCGCCGAAGCTCCATGCTCGGGTCTTGACTACGAGGACGACGTCGAGCCCTGGCTGGGGGATCGCGCTGCAGTAGCTGCCGTCGACACAGGGGAGGACGAACCAGTCGTGGCCGTGGTGGTCCAGATCAAGGACGCCGAGGCTGCCGAGGAGGGGTTCGGGACCCTCCAGGAGTGTGGCGACCAGGAGAAGGGCGGCTGGGTCATCGATGGCGATTGGGCGCTGCTGGCCGAGACCGAGGCACTCGCCGAGCAGGTCGCTGCCGAGACGGAGAAGGCCACGTTGGCCGACGACGAGACCTACCAGAAGTGGATCGGCGAGGTCGGCGACGCGGGCGTCGTCAACGTCTATGCCGCTCCCGCGGCGGGGGACTTCCTGGCGGACAACCTCGACGACCTCGGCTTCCCCTTCGGTCCCATGGCCGGGATGTCGCAGCAGCAGGCAGCCTTCCAGCCCCAGCTTCCAGATGAGATGGTCGAAGGCCTGCGGGACTTCCAGGGCGTGGCAGCCACGCTTCGCTTCGACGACGGTGCCCTCGAGCTCGAGTCGGTAGGCGACGCGGCCATGACGCGGCAGAGCTACTACGCCACCGACGCCGGCGACGACGTGCTGGCCTCCCTGCCCGCAGACACCGCCGCGGCGGTCGGTTTCGGGCTGGAGGACGGCTGGGCCCAGCGACTTCTCGATGAGGTCGCGGGCATGCTGGGCAGCGGGGAGACCCCGGACCAGATGCTCGCGCAGGCGGAGAAGTGGACCGGCCTGGCGCTGCCGGAGGACGTCGAGACCCTGTTCGGGGACTCGACCGTGCTCGCGATCGGGAACGACTTCGACCCGGAGGCCTTCGTCAACAGCACAGACGGCAGCGGCATCCCCATCGGCGTCAAGGTGAAGGGTGACGCGGAGGCGATCGAGGGTGTGCTCGACAAGGTCCGGCAGCGGATCGGTGAGCCGATGAGCGAGCCTCTCCGCAGCCGGTCCGAGGGCGACGTGGTCGTGATCGGCCCCGACGACGACTACCTGGCCGAGATCCTCGGCGAGGGTGGACTCGGCGAATCCGAGGCGTTCCGCAATGTCGTGCGCGAGGCGGAGCGTGCCGGTGCGATCGTCTTCGTCAACTTCGACGCGGGTGGCGACTGGCTCAGCGCCCTGGCCGAGGAAGACCCCGAGGCCAAGGAGAATCTCGAGCCTCTCGAGGGCCTCGGGATCAGCAGCTGGCAGGACGGTGACACCGGGCACGGCATGGTTCGGCTGACGACGGACTGATTGCTCAGTTCGGCGACCATCGGGTGCGCGCCACCTCGGTCGCGGGCAGCGACGGGATCACGTTCATCGCCCGCAGCTCGACCCGCAGCAGGTCGGTGACCATGGTGAGCCGATCGGCCGGGTCCTCCGCCTCGAGCAGGGCCTGCCGCTCGTGCATCGGCAACGGCGCGACCGCGGCGAGCGTCCAGGACAGCATGCCCGGGTCGCGGGGGAGCTCGTCGGGGTAGGGGTCGGCGCGGATCGAGCCGACAGCGACGCGGTACGCCGCGAACGTCGCCTGGGCGCGCTCGACCACCTCGGGCGCCACCGTGGCCTCCGGCTCGGGGCGAGCGACGACATGCCCGACCGGAAAGGCGCCCGTGGTGTCGAGCCGCTCCAGCTGGATCCGGTTCAGCCCGACCGCCATCACGTCGAACGTCCCGTCGGGGTGCGACTCCACCTCGGCGAGCTTCACCCGGCAGCCGACGCGGTAGAGCGACTGCGCCCCGTGGTCGCCGACCTCGTAGCCCTCGCGGATGCCGACCGAGCCGAACTGGCGCAGCGTCGGGTCCGGTTCCCGCAGCAGGTGGTGGACCATGGCGCGGTACCGGTCCTCGAACACCTTGAGCGGGATGCTGACCCCGGGGAACAGCACCGCGTTCAGGGGGAACATCGGCAGCCGTTCGCTCACGTCTCCGACCTTAATCCGAGGTCGGTGCGTCCCACGGGAGGCACGACACCGGGGTGCTGGGCGCCCCCCAAACTAGACTCGCGACCATGATTCGCCGCATCGACCTGCGTGGCGCAGCCGCCTCGTTCGACTACCGCGCCGCGGTCCCGCGCGCGGCGTTCGACGTCGAGGCCGCCACGCATGAGGTGCGTCCCATCTGTGACGCGGTCCGGGACCGCGGAGTAGACGCGATCCGTGAGTTCGGAGCAGCGTTCGACGGCGTCGAGCAGGACGACATCGTGGTCCCTCCCAGCGCGCTCGAGGAAGCACTCGGTCGGCTCGAGCCGGCGGTGCGCGCTGGGCTGGAGGAGTCCGTGCGGAGGCTGCGGATCACCTGCGAAGCGGAGCTCGAGCGTGACGTCGTCACCGATCTGGCGCCCGGCGCCCGGGTAACGCACCGGATGGTGCCGGTCTCGCGAGTCGGCCTCTACGCCCCGGGCGGGGTCGCCCCGCTGGTGTCGAGCGTGGTGATGAACGTCGTGCCCGCGCAGGTGGCGGGAGTCGGTTCGATCGCCCTCGCCTCGAGCCCTCGCCGGGAGCACGCCGGGCTGCCGCACCCGAACATCCTGGCCGCGTGCGCGCTGCTGGGCATCGAGGAGGTCTACGCCGTCGGGGGCGCGCAGGCCATCGCCATGTTCGCCCACGGTGCCGGGCCGTGCCGCCGGGTCGACCTGGTGACCGGACCCGGCAACATCTACACGGTCTCCGCCAAGCGCCTGCTCAAGGGCGTTGTGGGGATCGACTCCGAGGCCGGGCCTACCGAGATCGCGATCCTCGCCGATGACAGCGCCGACGCGGCCTTCGTCGCCGCGGACCTGATCAGCCAGTCCGAGCACGACCCGCTGGCCGCCAGCGTGCTGGTGACGCCGTCGGAGTCGCTGGCCGACGAGGTCGAGGCCGAGCTGGACAAGCAGGTGTCGGTGACCCGGCACGCAGAGCGGATCCGGGCCTCGCTGGTCGGGCAGCAGTCCGGCATCGTGCTCGTCGACGACCTCGAGCAGGGCCTCGACGTCGTCAACGGCTACGCCGCCGAACACCTCGAGGTCCACACCGACGACGCCGCCGGCATCGCGGCGCGGGTCCGCAATGCCGGCGCCGTCTTCGTCGGGCCGTTCACGCCGGTGTCGCTCGGTGACTACTGCGCGGGGTCCAACCACGTGCTCCCCACCGGGGGCTGCGCGTGCCACTCGTCCGGACTGTCGGTGCGCACCTTCCAGCGGGCGGTGCACGTCGTCGACTACAGCCGCGACGCGCTGGCCGAGGTCGCCGGTCAGGTCGTCGAACTGGCCGAGGCCGAGGACCTGCCGGCGCACGGCGCCGCGGTGCGCGCGCGACTCGAGGACTGATTGATGAGCTTCCCTCCGCTCCGTGAGGAGCTGCGCGGCATCGAGCCCTACGGCGCCCCGCAGCTCGACGTGCCGGTGCGGCTCAACGTCAACGAGAACCCCTACCCACCCTCCGACGAGGTCGTGGCAGAAGTGGCGGCGGCGGTGGCCGCGACCGGGGCGCACCTGAACCGGTACCCCGACCGGGAGCTCACCGACCTGCGGGCGGCGCTGGCGGCCTACCTCTCGTCCGACGGGTCTCCCGGCCTGCGCGCGGAGCAGGTCTGGGCGGCCAACGGCTCCAACGAGGTGATGCTGCAGCTGTTGCAGGCCTTCGCCGGGCCGGGACGGACGGCGCTCGGCTTCGCGCCGACGTACTCGATGTATCCGGAGTACGCCCGGGTGACCAACACCCGCTGGGTGGTCGGCCACCGCGAGGACGACTTCTCGCTCGACCTCGACCACGCCCGGGCTCTGGTGGCCGAGCACCGCCCGTCCGTGGTGCTGCTGCCGTCGCCCAACAACCCCACCGGGACGGCCCTGCCGCCGGAGGCCGTCACCGCGCTCTGCGACGCGGCCGGCGACGGACTGGTCGTGGTCGACGAGGCCTACGGCGAGTTCCGCCGCGACGGGACCCCCAGTGCGCTCGAGCTGCTGCCACGGCACCGCAACCTGGTCGTCACCCGCACCATGAGCAAGGCCTTCGCGCTCGCGGGCGCCCGGCTTGGCTATCTGGCGGCCGCGGCCGAGATCTGCGACGCACTCCGCGTCGTCCGGCTGCCCTACCACCTGTCGGCGGTGACCCAGGCCGTGGCCCTCGCGGCGCTGCGGCACGCGCCCGAGCTGCTCGGCAGGGTGGCCGACCTCAGAGTCGAACGGGACGCCTGCGTCGATTGGCTCCGCGCCCAGGGGCTGAGGGTCGCCGACAGCGACGCCAACTACGCGCTGTTCGGAAGCTTCGCCGACCGGCACGCCGTCTGGCAGGCTCTGCTGGAGCGCGGGGTGCTGATCCGCGAGACCGGGCCCGACGGTTGGCTGCGGGTCTCCATCGGCACGCCTGCGGAGATGGGATCATTCAGGAAGGCACTCACCGAGGTGCTGGAGGAGGCGAAATGAGTCGTACGGCGACGATCGACCGCACCACCAAGGAGTCGCAGGTCCACGTCGAGCTCGACCTCGACGGCATCGGCAAGGCCCAGGTCTCCACCGACGTCGGGTTCTACGACCACATGCTCCAGTCGTTCGCCCGGCACGCGCTGATCGACCTCACGGTCCACACCGTCGGTGACACGCAGGTCGATGCCCACCACACGGTCGAGGACACCGCGATCGTGCTCGGCGAGGCACTGAGGGAGGCGCTCGGCGACAAGCGCGGCATCCGCCGGTTCGGCGACGCCACCGTCCCGCTCGACGAGGCGCTGGTCCAGGCCGTCGTCGACGTGTCCGGTCGCCCCTACTGCGTCCACCTCGGCGAGCCGGAGGGGCAGGAGTACGTCGTCATCGGTGGTGACTTCCCTGGCTCGCTGACCCGCCACGTCTTCGAGACCCTCGCCTTCCACGCCCAGATCGCCCTGCACGTTCGGGTTCTGTCGGGCCGCGATCCCCACCACCTGGTCGAGGCGCAGTTCAAAGCGTTCGCTCGTGCCCTTCGCGCCGCGGTCACGATCGACCCGCGCGAGCTCGGCGTCCCGTCCACCAAGGGAACGCTCTCCTAGGTGAAGTCCGTCGTCGTCCTCGACTACGGGTCGGGGAACCTCCGGTCGGCCGTCCGCGCCCTGGAGCGGGCGGGGGCCGAGGTCGCGCTCACCGCCGACCACGAATCCGCGGCCGACGCCGACGGCCTCGTCGTGCCCGGCGTCGGTGCCTTCGCCGCCTGCATGACGGGGCTCCGGGCGGTGCGCGGCCACCGCACGATCGGCCGCCGGCTGGCCGGCGGCCGTCCGGTGCTGGGGATCTGCGTCGGCATGCAGGTGCTCTTCGAACGGGGAGTCGAGCACGGCGTCGAGACCGAGGGCTGCGACGAGTGGCCCGGGGTAGTGGAGCGGCTTCGCGCTCCGGTCGTGCCCCACATGGGCTGGAACACCGTCTCCGCGCCGGATGACAGCACCCTCTTCGACGGAATCGAGGGCGAGCGGTTCTACTTCGTGCACTCCTACGGCGTGCGCGACTGGACGCTGCAGACCAACGACCGTACCCGGGCACCGCTGGTGACCTGGGCCGAGCACGGCGGTGACCGGTTCGTCGCGGCCGTGGAGAACGGCCCCCTCTGCGCCACCCAGTTCCACCCCGAGAAGTCCGGCGACGCCGGGGCCGCCCTGCTGCGCAACTGGGTACAGACCCTCTGATCCGGAAGATGACCATGACACGTCTCGAGCTTCTCCCCGCCGTCGACATCGCCGATGGCCAGGCCGTCCAGCTCGTCCAGGGCATCGCCGGGTCGGAGAAGCGGTTCGGCGATCCCGTCGAGGCCGCCCTGCGCTGGCAGGAGGCGGGCGCGGAGTGGATCCACCTCGTCGACCTCGACGCGGCGTTCGGCCGCGGCCACAACCGGGAACTCCAGGCGAAGATCGTCGGCACGCTCGACATCGCCGTCGAGATGAGCGGCGGGATCCGCGACGACGAGTCGCTCGCGGTCGCGATGGTCTCCGGCTGTCGGCGAGTCAACATCGGCACCGCCGCCCTCGAGCAGCCGGAGTGGTGTGCCGCCGCCATCGCCGAGTACGGCGACCGGATCGCCGTCGGACTCGACGTACGCGGCCGGACGTTGGCCGCCCGGGGCTGGACCCGCGACGGCGGCGATCTCTACGAGGTCCTGGCCCGACTCGACTCCGAGGGCTGCGCGCGCTACGTGGTGACCGACGTCAACAAGGACGGCATGCTGCAGGGGCCGAACGTCGACCTGCTGCGCGACGTCTGCGCGGCGACCGACCGGCCGGTGGTGGCCTCGGGAGGCATCACGGAGCTCGCGGACCTGGAGGTGCTCCAGGGGCTGGTGCCGGACGGGGTCGAGGGCGCGATCATCGGGACCGCCCTCTACGAGGGCCGCTTCACCCTCGAGGACGCGCTCGCGCTGACCAGGGGCACTACATGAGCCTCGCCGTACGGGTGATCCCCTGCCTCGACGTCGACGCCGGACGGGTGGTCAAGGGCATCAACTTCACCGATCTGCGCGACGCCGGCGACCCGGTGGAGCTGGCCCGGACCTACGACGCCGAGGGCGCGGACGAGCTCACGTTCCTCGACATCTCGGCCTCCCACGAAGGACGCGCCACCACGCTGGAGATCGTCTCCCGGACGGCGGAACAGGTGTTCATCCCGCTCACGGTCGGTGGCGGAGTCTCCTCGGCCGAGGATGTCGACCGGCTGCTGCGGGCGGGCGCCGACAAGGTCGCCGTCAACACCGCGGCCATCGCCCGGCCCGACCTGGTGGCCGAGATCGCCGACCGGTTCGGCAGCCAGGTGCTGGTGCTCTCGGTCGACGCCCGCCGCGCCGACGGCACCGACTCCGGCTTCGAGGTGACCACCCACGGGGGGCGCCGGGCCGCGGGCCTCGACGCGATCGAGTGGGCGGCCCGCGGTGCGGAGCTCGGAGCGGGGGAGATCCTGCTCAACGGGATGGACGCCGATGGCACCCAGGACGGCTTCGACCTCGACCTGATCCGTGCCGTTCGCGGCGCGGTCACCGTTCCCGTCATCGCCTCCGGCGGTGCCGGGCGCACCGACCACTTCCCACCGGCAGTCGAGGCCGGCGCGGACGCCGTCCTCGCCGCCACCGTTTTCCACTTCGGGACGCTGCGGATCGCCGAGGTCAAGGACGCCCTGGCGGCTGCCGGCCACCCCGTGCGCTGACCCGCCCGAAAGTTTCCGGCGGTCAGAGGCCGAGGCCGGCGTTGCGGAGGCTGTCGATGTGTGCATCAGGGCCGGTGAACCGCAGCCCGCGGTGCTGGTCGCGTCCGTAGAGGAACATCACGATCTCCGACGGCATCCCGGCGAGCACGGCGGGATCGGCGCCACGCCGCAGCGTCGCCTCGGCGCCGGTGTCGGTGCGCCGGATCCGCACCGGTACACCGGCTGGTCGGACCAACCCCCGGCCGAAGACCCGGATCGCGGACCACAGGGCCGACTCGTCGGCGCGGTCGAGCTCCCGCGGCGTCCACCCGGGCTGAGCCCGACGCAGGTCCTCGTGGTGCACGAAGTACTCCAGCGTGTTGACCGCCCGGTCGACGGCCGGGATGGCGTACGGCGTGAGCCCGTGTCCCCGCAGCCGCTCGACCAGCACCGTGAAGTCCTTCTTCCCGATCCGCGCCATCTCGAGGTCGGTGAGGCGGGAGAGCGGGCGGATCAGCAGCCCGGGGGCGCCGAGCAGGCTGTGCTCGCGCAGCACCAGGTGGGTGACGAGGTCCTTGGCGGTCCAGTCACCTGACAGCGTGGGCGCGTCCTCGCCGAGGACGAGGGCGAGGTCGCACAGGTCGTGGCGTTCGCGTCGGGCCAAATGAGCATCAGTCACTGGAAGGAGGTTACGGGGCCCGGTGCCACCGAGTGGTAAGGGGTTGGGTCGGTGGAATACCCTGACAACCGCGATCAAACGGAGGGGGATGGCGACCACGTGACGGACGAGCAGGCGAAGCTGCGCGGAGCAACGACGCGCGAAGGCTTCGCCGTACTCGGCCACGCCATCCGCCGCGAGCCCTGGATCTTCGTCCTCTCCACCATCGGCAGCGTGCTGTTCGCCCTGCTGACCGTCGCCGACGCCTGGGTGCTCGGCTGGTCCACCGACCACGTGCTGATCCCCGCGTTCGAGAACGGCGACATCGCGCCCAGCCTGCTCTGGACGGTGCTTGCACTGTTCCTCGGTGTGGCCATCCTCCGCGCGGTCGGCATCGTGGCGCGGCGCCTCGGGGCCGGGGTCATGCAGTTCCGGATGCAGGCCCACACCCGCCGGGCCGTCACCCGGCAGTACCTCTCCCTGCCCATGGAGTGGCACCAGCGCCACCCCACCGGGCAGCTGCTCTCCAACGCCTACTCCGACGTCGAGGCGGCCTGGGGCCCGATCGCTCCGCTGCCGATGGCGCTCGGCACCGTGGTGATGATGGCGATCGCCGTGGTCCAGATGCTGTTCGCGGACGTGGTGCTGGCCATGGTCGGGCTGCTGGTCTTCCCCCTCGTCGTGGTCGCGAACCTCGCCTACCAGCGGCTCGCCTCACCGCTGATGACCCGGGCGCAGGGGCTGCGCGCCGAGGTCAGCGAGATCGCCCACGAGTCCTTCGACGGCGCCATGGTGGTCAAGACCCTGGGCCGCGAGGGCGAGGAGACCCAGCGGTTCAGCGCCCGCGCCCACGAGCTGCGCGACGTCAACACCCGGGCCGGCGCCATCCGCGCCGCCTTCGACCCCACCCTTGCCTCACTGCCCAACATCGGCGTGCTCGTCGTCCTCGCCGTCGGCACCTCCCGGGTGCTGTCCGGCCAGACCGACGCCGGCGACGTCGTCACCGTCGCCTACCTCCTCACCATCGTCTCCTTCCCGATCCGGGCCATCGGCTGGCTGCTCGGCGAGTTCCCGCGCTCCGTCGTCGGCTTCCGGCGCACCCGCTCGGTGCTGCGCGCCACCGGGGCGATGCGGCACGGCGACGCGACCCTGCGCGGTGCGGGCGCCCACGGCGCCCGCGTCGAGGTCGACGAGCTCCACTACTCGTACGACGGCGAGGTGGCGCTGCTCGACGGCGTCTCGTTCGTCGTCGAGCCGGGTCGCACGGTCGCCCTCGTCGGGGCCACCGCGTCCGGGAAGAGCACGCTCACCAGCCTGCTCACCCGGCTCGTCGACCCCGACTCCGGACGGATCCTGATCGACGGGGCCGACATCCGTGAGCTCCGCAAGGGTGCGCTCGCGGAGTCGGTGTCCCTGGTCCCGCAGACGGCGTTCCTGTTCGACGACACCGTGCGTGACAACGTCACCCTCGGAGCCGACGTGTCCGACGAGGAGGTGTGGGCGGCCCTGCGGGCCGCGCAGGCCGACGGCTTCGTCGCCGCCCTCGGCCAGGGGCTGGACACGCAGCTCGGCGAGCGCGGCACCTCCCTCTCCGGAGGGCAGAGGCAGCGGATCAGCCTCGCCCGGGCCCTGGTGCGCCGCCCGCGGCTGCTGATCCTGGACGACGCCACCTCGGCGGTCGACCCCGAGGTCGAGGCGCGGATCCTGCAGGCACTGCGGACCGGCGGCACCGGCGCGACCCTGATCGTGGTCGCCTACCGGAAGGCCACCATCGCCCTGGCCGACGAGGTCGTGCACCTGGAGAACGGCCGGATCGCCAACCGCGGCACCCACGCCGAACTGCTGGAGCGCAGCCCCTCCTACGCCCACCTGGTCAACGCCTACGAGCAGGCCGCCCACGAGCCCGACGAGGTGGAGGTGAAATGACGACACTCACCACCGCGCGCACGAGCGGCACGACGATGGACACCGGCGACGACATCAAGGCGATGGACACCCTCCGTCGCGGGATGCGGATCTCGCCGGAGCTGCGTGAGGGGTTCGGGTTCACCCTTTTCCTCGCCGTGATCGCCTCGTGCGGCCAGGTGGTCGTCCCGATCGCGGTGCAGCAGACCCTCGACCGTGGCCTCAACGGCGCCGGTGGCCCCGACGTCAGCTACGTCGTCTGGATGGGGGTCCTCGCGGCGCTCGCGATCGGGATCACCAGCACCGCGTCGTACCTGATGACCAAGCGGCTCTTCAGCTCGTCCGAGCGCGGGCTGGCGACCTTGCGGATCAAGGCGTTCCGTCACGTCCACGATCTGCCACTGCTCACCCAGAACACCGAGCGCCGGGGAGCCCTGGTCTCCCGGGTGACCAGCGACGTCGACCAGGTCAGCCAGTTCCTCGTCTTCGGCGGCCTGCTGTTCATCGTCAGCATCGGCCAGATGCTGGTGGCGACGGTGATCATGGTGTTCTACAGCTGGCAGCTGGCGCTCGTGGTGTGGATCAGCTTCGCGCCGCTCTTTCTCTCCATCCGCTACTTCCAACGCAAGCTGTCCGAGGCCTACGGCATCGTCCGCCACCAGGTCGGCGTCCTGCTCGGAGCGATCTCCGAGCCCGTCGTCGGAGCCGCTGTGGTCCGCTCCTACTCGGTCGAGGGCCGCACACAGGACCGCATCGACGCCGCCATCGACGACTTCAAGGCCGCGTCCATCCGGGCTCAGCAGTTCACGGTCGTCTCGTTCTCCCTGGGCGGCATCTCCGCCGGGCTCGCCAACGCCTGCGTCCTGATCGTCGGCGTGCTGCTGGGCTTCACCGGCGACATGACGCCTGGCCGGGTCCTCGCGTTCGCGTTCCTCGTGACGCTGTTCGTCGGCCCGGTCCAGATGGGCACCCAGATCCTCACCGACGCCCAGAACGCCATTGCGAGCTGGCGACGGGTCATCGGCATCCTCGAGACCCCCGCCGACCTGGTCGACCCGGGTCCCGACGGGCAGGTCCTGCCGCGGGGCCCGATCGACGTGCGCTTCGACCACGTCTCGTTCGCCTACCCCGGCGGGCCACCGGTGCTGCGTGACGTGGACATGTCGATCGACTCCGGCTCCCGGGTCGCCATCGTGGGCGAGACCGGGTCGGGGAAGTCGACCTTCGCCAAGCTGCTCACCCGGCTGATGGACCCCGGTGAGGGCGCGGTTCTGCTCGACGGCGTCGATGTCCGCCGGATCGCCGGGGACTCGCTGCGTCGCAGCGTCGTGCTCGTCCCGCAGGAGGGCTTCCTGTTCGACGACACCCTGACCGCGAACGTCCGCTACGGGCGACTCGACGCCGGTGAGGACGACATCCTGGCCAGCGCCGAGGAGCTGGGGCTCGGTGACTGGGTGGACGGGCTCCCGCGGGGCCTCGACACCCGGGTCGGCCAGCGCGGTGAGTCGCTCTCGGCAGGGGAGCGACAGCTCGTCGCCCTGCTGCGCGCCCACCTCGCCGACCCCGACCTGCTGGTCCTCGACGAGGCCACCAGCGCCGTGGACCCAGCCCTGGAAATGCGGATCGGCCGGGCCCTCGAACGCCTGATGAGAGGCCGGACCTCCGTCACCATCGCCCACCGCCTCTCCACCGCGGAGAACGCCGACGAGGTCGTGGTCGTGGACCGGGGCCGGGTCGTCCAGCGCGGTCCACACGCCGAGCTGGTGCGGCAGGAAGGCAGCGTCTACGCCGGCCTGCACGCGTCCTGGATCGCCCAACACGGATAGAGCACGGGTAGCCGCAGGGCCGCTGGTCAATACCACCCGGTCGTGTCATTTACCCGTCAACCAGTTTCGTGGTTCCGTGGAAATACAGCCCCGGGGTGGGGCCAAGCGTGCCGCGCGCGCTTGGGTTTGACCCACCAGGAGCAGCCATGAAGCGCCCCGGACTCCACACCACCGCAACGACAGGCGCGCTTGCCCTCGCCGTGAGCCTCGCCGGTTTCCTCCCGGCGACCACGACGGCCGGCAACGCCTCCACGGCACCACCCACGCTCGCGCAGGCCCGGGCCGGGGATCCGGCCCTCCGCATGGCGGTACGTGCCGTTGGTGGCCCCCAGGCCCTCCGTGGTCTCCGGTCCTTCCGGTACCTCGCCACCGGTGAGCGCTGGATCTACGACGAGGGGATCCGACCGGGGGACCGGGCCAAGCCCAGCGCCACGTTCGAGGAGCGGGTCCGCTACGGCGTCGCGAACCGGCGTACGCCGAACCGGGTGCGGGTCGACGTGGTGCGCACCTCGAACGGGGCCGACCGACCGGTCCACGAGGTGATCTCCGGACCACGGGGCTACATCCGTGGTGTCGACGCCAACGGTTCCACTGCCACGACAAAGCCGATGACGGCCGACCGGGGGGCCGCTATCCGCGAGGAGCTGGCCCTGCTCAACCCCCACGTGCTGCTGCAGCCGGCGCTCCGCAACCCCCGGATGGCGCGGGACGGAGGCACGCAGGTCCTGGGTGGGCGGAACTTCCGGGTCCTCGTGCTCCGTCACGCGGTCGCTCCGGTGCGGCTGTTCATCAGCCCGCGGACCGGGCGGATCGCCCGGCTGCGCACGGTCCAGCACGACTACCTGCGCCGGGACGTCCTGATCGAGGTGCGCTACAGCCGCTGGAGCCCGGCCGGAGCAGGACTGCGGTTCCCGCGGACGGTCGCGCTCTGGTCCGACGGCCAGCGGCTGCACCGGGAGCTCCGTCCGGCCGGCAAGGTGGACGCCAACCCGCGGCTCGACGGCGCGGCATTCCGGATCCCAGCCTCCGTGCAGGCGCCCCGGTTCGGCGGGCGGTTGACCTCGGTCGGCCGACGGACCTCGGAGTGGGTCATGTCCTTTGCCAACCTCGGGTTCATCAAGGACGGCGGCCAGACCGCGATCAACCCGCAGCGGATCGCACCGGGCGTCATCCTGCTGAGCGGTGTCTCGAACAACTCGCTGGTGGTGCGACGCGCCAGTGGGGTCGTCGTGGTCGAGGGTGCGCTGCACGACCTCCGCGCCGAGGCCGTGATCGGCTTCGTGCGCAGACGGTTCCCCGGTGAGCCGATCACCCACGTGATCACCACGCACCACCACTCCGACCACTCCGGGGGAATGCGTCCCTACGTGGCTCTCGGCGCGAGGGCCGTGCTCCACGAGAGGGCGGTGCCGTTCTTCCGGCGGGTGTTCCGCGAGCGCAACTCGCAGATCATGCCGGACCGGCTCGACCGGTCTGACCGGACCGCCCGGATCGTGTCCGTGCCGGCCAACGGCACCCGCGTGCTCAACGATGCCGACCAGCGGATCGAGGTGCTGCCGTTCCGGGTCGATCACTCCGTCGACATGACCGTGACGTTCGTGGAGCAGGCCGGTGTGCTGTTCGTGAGCGACGTCTACAGCCCGCCTGGGGCCCCGGGTGCAGGCGGCCAGGCGCTCAACGACCTGATCGTGGCGAACAACCTCAACGTCGAGTGGATCGCGGGTGGTCACGGAACCTTCATCTCCTACGACGACTTCCAGGCTCAGCTGGGCTGACCGGGCCGGTTGAGGTGCGGGCGGTCGGCTTGCCGGGGCTTCGACGGTCGTTCCGCTCGCACTTCGACTCCCGGCGGGCTCGCCGCGCGGTCACCGGGATACTGGTGGGGTGAGTGAACTCGACCCTGCCGTGGCCGCCCGGCTGAAGCGTTCGGCGGAGGGGCTGCTGCCGGCCGTCGTCCAGCAGCACGACACCGGTGAGGTCCTGATGCTGGGCTGGATGGACGACGAGGCACTGGCCCGCACCATCAGCACCCGCCGTGCGACGTACTGGAGCCGATCGCGGCAGGAGTACTGGGTCAAGGGCGACACCTCCGGCCACCGGCAGCACGTCAGGGAGGTCCGGCTCGACTGCGACGGCGACACTCTGCTCGTCAAGGTCGACCAGGAGGGCGCGGCCTGCCACACCGGCGAACGCACGTGTTTCGACGCGGACCTCGTCTGGACCGATGCCTGAGCCCCGGCGGATGTTCGTGCCGGTGGTGGGCCTCGGGCTCGCGGCGGGAACGCTCGCGGCGGTGGCCGGCACGCAGCCGTGGGTGGTCGACGTGGGGGCCGGTGACCCGCGGCCGGACCCGCTCGGTCTGGTGGCCGACGCCGGCGAGATGCCGCTCGCCCTGGCGCTGGCCCTCGTCCTCCTCGCGTGCTGGGGCGTGCTGCTCGTCAGCCGAGGTGTCGTGCGCCGCGTGGTCGCCGGCCTCGCGCTGATCGCTGCCCTGGGACTGGCCGCCACGGTGGTGGTGGCGTACTTCACTCTTCCCGACCAGGTGGCCGCGGCGGAAAGGGAGGTGTCCCTCCCGGATGCCGACGTCTTCGGGAGCACCATCTCCGGTTGGTACCTGGCCGCCGTGTTGAGCGCCATCCTCTCGGTCGTGACTGCCGCCCTGGCGGTGCGGTGGGTCGGGCACTGGCCCGAGATGGGGAGCCGGTACGACGCCCCGGGAGGCGCAGGTGCGAGTGGCACCGAGGCCCCACCTGAGGACGCGAGCAGCCTGGATCTGTGGAAGTCCATCGACGAGGGTCGCGACCCCACGGTGTGACCGGCTGAATACACTGGCCCGAGCACATCTGCCTGGCCGCCCGCCCGTCCCGAGGAGCCCGCATGACAGCCCACCATGGCAACACACCCGCGGCCTGGACCGCCGTTGCCGTCGCGATGCTCGGCTTCGTGGTCGGCGGCGTCGCTCTGATGCTCGACCCGGTCAACATGACGCTCTTCTGGATCGGTTGCGCGCTCGGCGTCGTCTCCCTGGTGGTGTTCGCCGTGATGGCCAAGCTGGGCCTCCACGGCAGCCGTGACTGACATGACGACCACGGTCGTCTCCTCGGCGACACGCACGCGGGCGCGGCGGGTCGTCGCGCCGGTCGCCACCATCACCGGACTCACGGCCGCCACGGTCGCCCTGCACCTGCGCGACCCCCACGCCTCAGGTAGCTGGGGATACTGCCCGATCTCGCTGCTGGGGATCTACTGTCCCGGCTGCGGAGGTCTGCGCGCGGTCAACGACCTGACCCACGGCGACCTCATCGGAGCCGCGTCCAGCAACGCGCTTCTCCTGCTGGCCATGCCCTTCGCCGTGTTCCTCCTGGCGCGGTGGGCGATCGACGCGTGGCGAGGACGACAGCGCGGTCTTCCCGCGCTGTCGTCCTGGCCGGTGCTGTCGGTCGGGATCGCGCTGACCACGGTGTTCACCGTGGCCCGCAACCTCCCGGGGAGCTGGCTCGCTCCCTGAGGTCGGTCAGGGTGTGGTGTCGAACGTTCCGTCGAAGGTGAGCGCGCCGGTGGCGAACAGGATGATCTGCAGCGCGAGGAGTGCCAGCGCGACGATGCCGAGGATGAAGCCGGCCTTGGCGAGGCCGGCGCCACCCTGACCGGAGACCCGGATCTCCTGCTCGGCGCTGCGGCCCAGGATGATCGCGACGACTCCCAGCGGGCTGCAGCACAGCAAGCCGAGGATGCCGGTGACGAGCGCCCACGTCGCCTTCTTGTTGTTGCCTCCGGGTGCCGGAGCGCCGTAGGCGGGCTGGCCGTAGCCGCCCCCCGGCGGCGGAGGAGGAGGTGGCTGCTCGGTCATTGTGACTCGCTTCCCATGTCGGTGCCGCACCCCGATGGTGCGGCGATGCCCGGGTCAGTCCCCGGAGTTCAAGAGCCGCAGCTCAGAAGCCGGAGCTGTCGAACGTGCTGTCCGACGAGACCGATGCGACGGCGACGAGGAGGATCAGCAGCAGGATGCCGAGGACCAAGAGGATCATCCCGATCAGCCCCGTGATCCAGCCGGCCTTGGCCAGTCCCTCGCCGGACAGGGCGCCCTGCGACGCGAGGATCTCGCGTTCCGCGCGGCGGCCGATGATGTACGCCGGGATCCCCAGCGGGGCGCAGACGACCAACGACAGGATGCCGAGCACGAGCGCGGTCGTGGCCGAGCCGTGGGTAGGGGCGGGCCCTCCGCCGTACGGCGGCTGCTGGCCGTAGGGCCCGTCGGTGGGAGGTGGTGGTGTGCCGTAGCTCAAAGGAATCCCCTCATGCGGTCGTGGTCGACTTCGCGTGCGTGAGGCTACACAGGTCTTGCGCCCAGGAGGTGGAGATCGGAGGGGCGGCTCGCCGTGAGAGGCTGGTGCCGGCAGAGATCGGAGTGGATCAGGCTCAGGAGTTGGCGGCAGCGGTGAGTTCAGTGCTCGACGACATCGTCGCGGGCGTGCGGATCGACCTCGCCCGCCGCGAGGCCGACACCACGCCCGCCGACCTGCGCGCGGCTCTCGCCGACGTCGCTCCGGCCCGCGACCCCATGCCCCACTTCCGCGGGCGGGGCCTCAGCGTGATCGGCGAGGTCAAGCGGCGCAGCCCGAGCAAGGGCGCGCTGGCCGAGATCCCCGAGCCCGCCGTCCTCGCCGAGGCCTACGCCCGTGGCGGTGCGGCCGCGATCAGTGTGCTCACCGAGGAGCGGCGCTTCGGCGGGAGCCTCGACGACCTCCGCGCGGTGCGAAATGCCGTGGACCTCCCCGTCCTGCGCAAGGACTTCATCGTCACGCCCTACCAGCTCCTCGAGGCCCGTGCCGCGGGCGCCGACCTCGCGTTGCTGATCGTCGCCGCCCTCGATGACGACACCCTCCGCAGCCTCCACGACGAGGCCCGCGCGCTGGGCCTGACCGTGCTGGTCGAGGTGCACGACGAGGCCGAGACCGACCGCGCCGTCGCGCTGGGCGCGGAGCTGATCGGGGTCAACGCACGCAACCTGCGGACCCTCGCCGTCGACCCCGACACCTTCGGCCGGCTGGCGCCGCTGGTGCCCGAAGACCGCGTCCTGGTCGCCGAGTCCGGCATCGCCGGGCCCGCCGATGCCGCCCGCTTCGCCGACCAGGGGGCGCGGGCCGTCCTCGTCGGCGAGGCGCTGGTCCGTGACGGCGATCCGGAGGGCGCGGTGCGAGCCCTGGCAGGAGGGGCGCCGTGACCTACGACGCCGACGCGCGGGGCTACTTCGGTGCCACGGGTGAGGAGCAGTGGGGCGGACGCTTCATGCCCGAAGCACTCGTGGCCGCCCTCGACGAGCTCACCGTCGCCTGGCAGGACGCGATGGCCGACCCGTCCTTCACCGCCGAGTTCGAGCAGATCCTCCGCGAGTACGCCGGGATCCCGAGCCCGCTCTACTTCGCCGAGCGGCTCAGCGACCAGGTCGGCTGCCGAATCCTGCTCAAGCGCGAGGATCTCAACCACACCGGCGCCCACAAGATCCGCAATGTGCTCGGCCAGGCCCTGCTCACCAGGCGGATGGGCAAGACCCGGGTGATCGCCGAGACCGGGGCCGGGCAGCACGGCGTCGCCGCGGCGACCGCCGCGGCGTACTTCGGCCTCGACTGCACCGTCTACATGGGCGCCGTCGACACCCGCCGGCAGGCGCTCAACGTCGCCCGGATGCATCTGCTCGGCACGAAGGTGGTGCCGGTCGAGTCCGGCAGCGCCACCCTCAAGGACGCGATCAACGAAGCCCTCCGCGACTGGGTGGCCACCGTCGACAAGACGGCGTACCTCTTCGGCACGGCGGCCGGGCCGCACCCCTTCCCGAGCATGGTCCGCGACTTCTGCCGGGGCATCGGTGACGAGGCCCGGGCCCAGTGCCTTGATCAGTACGGCGTCCTCCCCGACGCCGTCGCGGCCTGCGTCGGTGGGGGCTCGAACGCAATCGGCCTCTTCAGCGCGTTCCTCGATGACGAGGGCGTCGCGATCTACGGCTTCGAGCCGGGAGGCGAAGGCATCGAGACCGGTCGGCACGCGGCGACCATCGCGGCCGGTGACAGCGGGGTGCTGCACGGCGCCCGCACCTACGTCCTGCAGGACGAGGACGGCCAGACCATCGAGTCCCACTCGATCTCCGCCGGGCTGGACTACCCGGGCGTCGGACCCCAGCACGCCCACCTCGCCTCGTCCGGCCGGGCGAGCTACGTCCCCGTCACCGATGCCGAGGCGATGGACGCCCTGGCGCTGCTCAGCCGCACCGAGGGGATCATCCCCGCGATCGAGTCCGCCCACGCCGTCGCCGGTGCACTCGCGGTGGCCAAGCGGCTGGCCGCCGAGAAGGGTCCCCAGGCCACGATCCTGGTCAACCTCAGCGGGCGCGGCGACAAGGACATGGACACCGCCGTCGAATGGTTCGGGCTGGGCGACCCCGACGAGGTCACCGCCGAGCCGGTAGGAGACGCCGAGTGAGCGTCTCCACCGCGTTCGACCGGGCGCGGCAGGAGGAGCGTTCGCGCGCTGGTCGGCTACCTGCCCGCCGGCTTCCCCGACGTCGACGGCGGCATCGAGGCCCTGACGGCCATGGTCGACGCCGGGTGCGACGTGATCGAGGTCGGCCTGCCCTACTCCGACCCCGTCATGGACGGCCCCACGATCCAGACGGCCGCCCAGCAGGCGCTCGACGGCGGGGTCCGCACCCGCGACGTGCTGCGCACGGTCGAAGCCGTGGCCAAGACCGGCACCCCGACCCTGGTGATGACCTACTGGAACCCGGTTGAACACTACGGCGGAGGCCGTAGAAATGGGCAGAGCGGGGTCGACCGGTTCGCCGCCGACCTGGCCGCCGCCGGGGGAGCGGGGCTGATCACCCCGGACCTGACGCCCGACAGCGCCGCAGCCTGGATTGCCGCCGCCGATGACAACGATCTCGACAAGGTCTTCCTGGTCGCCCCCAGCTCCACCGACGCCCGGATCGCGATGACGACCGCCGCCTGCCGCGGTTTCGTCTACGCCACCGCCGTCATGGGCGTCACCGGTGCGCGCGAGAGCACCAGCGACCTGGCCGGGCCGCTGGTCGCCCGCACCCGCAGGCACGACCGACCTGCCCGGTCGCCGTCGGCCTGGGCGTCGGCAACGGCCGTCAGGCGGCCGAGGTGGCGGCGTACGCCGACGGCGTGATCGTCGGCTCGGCCTTCGTCCGTGCGCTCCTCGACCACCCCGACGACCGGGTCGCGGGACTCCGCGCCCTGACCGCTCTCACCGAGGACCTCGCCGGTGGTGTGCGTGCGTAGGCTCGTCGCGCTGCTCGCCGGCGGTCGTGCTCGTGCTCGCCGGGTGCGGTGAGGACGCGTCGTCGGCCGGTGCGGACTACCACGGCGCGGTCCTCGACGACCAGTACGTCGTCCCCGAAGCGGCGCTGACCGACACCGAGGGGGAGCGCTACTCGCTCACCGCGGACACCGACCGAGCCGCTCACCCTGGTCTTCTTCGGTTACACCCACTGCCCCGACATCTGCCAGGTCGTGATGTCGTCGCTGGCCTCGGCGATGACCCGCCTCGACGACCGGGACCGGGAACAGGTCGACGTGGTGTTCGTGACCACCGACCCCGCCCGCGACGACGCGCGTGCCCTGCGCACCTACCTCGACCGGTTCGACCCCTCCTTCATCGGGCTCACCGGCGACCTCGACACCATCATCGACATCGGCAAACCGCTCGCCGTCGCGGTCGAGCAGGGCGAGCGGCTGCCCAGCGGCGGCTACGAGGTCACCCACAGCACCCAGGTCACCGCGATCGACGACCACGACCGCGTGCCGATCCTCTGGACGCAGGGGACTTCCTCGGCACAGTTCGCAGACGACATTCACCGACTGTCTCGAGGACGCCCCCTGATGATGACCCGCCTGACCGTCCTGTCGATCCCGAGCCCCAGCGACGGTGTGTGGAGCCTGGGCCCGGTGCCCCTGCGCGGCTACGCCCTCGCGATCGTCCTGGGCATCATCGCCGCGATCTGGATCGGCGAGCGCCGCTGGGTGGCCCGCGGCGGCAAGCCCGGCGAGGTCAGCGACCTGGCTGTGTGGGCGGTGCCCTTCGGGCTGGTCGGCGGGCGGCTCTACCACGTCATCACCGACTACCAGAACTACTTCGGCGAGGACAACAACCCGGTCACGGCGCTCTACCTCTGGCGCGGCGGCCTCGGGGTGTGGGGCGCCATTGCGATGGGCGCCCTCGGCGTGGTCATCGGCGCCCGGCGCAAGGGGATCCGCGTGCTGCCGGTCCTGGACGCCATGGCCCCCGGTGTGCTGGTCGCCCAGGCGATCGGCCGTTGGGGCAACTGGTTCAACCAGGAGCTCTTCGGCCGGCCCACCGACCTGCCGTGGGCGCTCGAGATCGACGAGGCTCACCGGCCGCCGGGCTACTTCAACGCCGAGACCTTCCACCCGACCTTTCTCTACGAGTTCCTGTGGTGCCTGGCGGCGTTCGCGGTGGTCGTCTGGGCCGACCGGCGCTTCCGGCTCGGCCACGGCCGGGTGGTCGCGCTCTACGTGATGGCCTACACGCTGGGCCGCGGGTGGATCGAGATGCTCCGCATCGACGACGTTCAGATGCAGGACGTGCTGGGCCTGCGCCTCAACGTGTGGACCTCGGTCATCCTGTTCGTCGCCGCTGCGACGTACTTCGTCGTGGTGGGGCGTCGTCATCCCGGGCGCGAGGAGCAGGTCTACACCAGGCGAGATGAATCAGCCGAGTCCGAGGAGACCGATTCCGGGGCCAACGCCGACCCGGCGTGACCTGTCCGGGAGTCAGTCAGCCCCTCGGAAGCGTGGAAACCCGGTGGTAACCTGACTCTCCGCTCGGGCCAACGTCGTCCCCTGCACAGCTTCACATCTTGCACAGCCTTGCCGACCACGCACGGTGCGCTGCGCCCCTCCGCAGGGGCCGGCGGATCGGCGCAGACGACGACGGGAGAATGCCCGGTGCCAGGACAGCACGCGTTCCCGCCGCCCCAGGGGCTCTACGACCCCCGCCATGAGCACGACGCCTGCGGGGTGGCGTTCGTGGCGAACCTCTCCGGCGAGTCGAGCCACGACATCGTGGCCAAGGCCCTGAGGGCACTGCGCAACCTCGACCACCGCGGCGCGGCGGGCGCGGAGCCCAACTCGGGCGACGGGGCGGGCATTCTGATGCAGATCCCGGACGCGTTCCTGCGCGAGGTCGTCGACTTCGAACTGCCTCCTGTTTCGTCGTACGCCGTCGGCACCGCGTTCCTCCCCGGTGACGACGAGCAGGTCCAGAAGACCCGGCGGCGGATCGAGGAGATCGCGGCCGAGGAGGGCCTCGCGGTCCTCGGCTGGCGCGAGGTGCCGGTCGATCCCGACCTCCTGGGCGCGACGGCCCGGGGCGTGATGCCGGTGTTCAGCCAGCTCTTCGTCGCCGGCGACGGGGCCCGCGTGGGCGGGATGGCGCTGGAGCGGCTGGCGTTCTGTCTGCGCAAGCGGGCTGAGCACGAGACGGAGGTCTACTTCCCCTCCCTCTCCGGCCGGACCCTGATCTACAAGGGCATGCTCACGACCGACCAGCTGGACCACTTCTATCCCGACCTGACCGACGAACGGTTCGCCTCCGCACTGGCGGTGGTCCACTCGCGGTTCTCCACCAACACCTTCCCGAGCTGGCCGCTGGCCCACCCGTTCCGGTTCATCGCCCACAACGGCGAGATCAACACCGTGATGGGCAACCGGAACTGGATGCGGGCCCGCGAGGCGCTGCTCGACTCCGAGCTGTTCAACGGCGACCTCGACCGGATCTTCCCGATCTGCAGTCCTGGCGCGTCCGACTCTGCGTCGTTCGACGAGGTGCTCGAGCTGCTGCACCTCGGCGGCAGGTCGCTGCCGCACTCGGTGCTGATGATGATCCCCGAGGCGTGGGAGAACCACACCGAGATGGACGAGAAGCTCCGCGCGTTCTACGAGTTCCACGCCTCGCTGATGGAGCCGTGGGACGGGCCGGCCTGTGTGGTGTTCACCGACGGTTCGCAGATCGGAGCCGTCCTCGACCGCAACGGGCTGCGCCCCTCGCGCTACTGGGTCACCGACGACGGCCTGGTGGTCCTCGCCTCCGAGGTCGGCGTCCTCGACCTCGACCCCGCCTCCATCGTCCGCAAGGGCCGGCTCCAGCCGGGCCGGATGTTCC
This sequence comes from uncultured Actinomycetota bacterium, assembly GCA_963830755.1. GTDB lineage: Bacteria > Actinomycetota > Actinomycetes > Propionibacteriales > Nocardioidaceae > Nocardioides. The sequence continues at coordinate 466,921 of CAWHNI010000005.1, forward strand.
TCGTCGACACCGACGAGCACCGGATCATCGAGGACGAGGAGATCAAGGCCGAGCTCGCAGCCGAGAGTCCCTACGACGAGTGGCTGCACGCCGGCCTGATCCACCTCGCCGACATCCCCGAGCGTGAGCACATCATCCACACCCACGCCTCGGTCACCCGCCGCCAGCAGATCTTCGGTTACACCGAGGAGGAGCTGCGGATCCTGCTCACTCCGATGGCCAACACCGGTGCCGAGCCGATCGGCTCGATGGGCACCGACAGCCCGATCGCCGCGCTCTCCGACAAGCCCCGGCTGCTGTTCGACTACTTCAGCCAGCTGTTCGCCCAGGTGACCAACCCCCCGCTCGACGCGATCCGCGAGGAGCTGGTCACCTCTCTGGCCGGCACCATCGGGCCCGAGGCCAACCTGCTCGAGCCGGCTCCCGCGTCCTGCCGTCAGGTGGTGCTGCCCTTCCCGGTCATCTCCAACGACGACCTGGCCAAGATCCGCCACATCAACCGCGACGGCGACATGCCCGGCTTCATCACCCACGTCTCCCGCGGGCTCTACCCCGTGGAGGGCGGCGGCGCCGCGATGGCCGAGCGGATCGACGAGATCTGCGCCGAGGTGTCCGAGGCGATCGCCGGCGGCGCCCGGATCATCGTGCTCTCCGACCGCCACTCCACGGCCGAGATGGCCCCCATACCGTCCTTGTTGTTGACGGGGGCCGTTCACCACCACCTGGTCCGCGAGAAGACACGCACCCAGGTCGGGTTGCTGGTCGAGGCCGGCGACGTCCGCGAGGTGCACCACGTCGCGCTGCTCATCGGGTACGGCGCCGCGGCGGTCAACCCCTACCTCGCCATGGAGTCGGTGGAGGACCTCGCCCGCGACGCCTACTACGTCAAGATCGAGGCGGAAAAGGCGGTCGCCAACCTGATCAAGGCGCTCGGCAAGGGTGTGCTGAAGGTGATGTCCAAGATGGGCGTCTCCACGGTGGCGTCGTACACCGGTGCCCAGATCTTCGAGGCGGTCGGCCTCTCCCAGACAGTGGTCGACAAGTACTTCACCGGGACCACCTCGAAGCTCGGTGGCATCGAGCTCGACACCATCGCCGACGAGGTGGCGCGGCGCCACGCCGTGGCCTACCCGCCCGCCGGGATCGCGGCGGCTCACCGGCAGCTGGCCATCGGCGGGGAGTACCAGTGGCGCCGGGAGGGCGAGCCGCACCTCTTCGATCCCGACACGGTGTTCCGGCTCCAGCACTCCACCCGGACCGGGCGCTACGACATCTTCAAGCAGTACACCGAGCGGGTCGACGAGCAGTCCGAGCGGCTGATGACCCTGCGCGGCATGTTCCGGTTCAAGGGCGCCGATGACAGCGGGCGCCAGCCGATCCCGATCGACGAGGTCGAGCCGGTCTCCGAGATCGTCAAGCGGTTCTCCACTGGCGCGATGTCCTACGGGTCGATCAGCGAAGAAGCACACCAGACGCTCGCGATCGCGATGAACCGGCTGGGCGCGAAGTCCAACACCGGCGAGGGCGGCGAGGACCCCGAGCGTCTCTACGACCCGGAGCGCCGCAGTGCTATCAAGCAGGTCGCCTCCGGCCGCTTCGGCGTGACCGCGGAGTACCTCACGAACTCCGACGACATCCAGATCAAGATGGCCCAGGGCGCCAAGCCCGGTGAGGGCGGCCAGCTCCCGGGGCAGAAGGTCTACCCGTGGATCGCCAAGACCCGGTACTCCACGCCGGGGGTGGGACTGATCAGCCCGCCGCCGCACCACGACATCTACTCCATCGAGGACCTCGCTCAGCTGATCCACGACCTCAAGAACGCCAACCCCGCGGCCCGTATCCACGTGAAGCTGGTGTCCGAGGTCGGGGTCGGCACCGTCGCCGCCGGGGTGTCGAAGGCGCACGCGGACGTCGTCCTCATCTCCGGCCACGACGGTGGCACCGGCGCCGCACCCCTGACCTCGCTCAAGCACGCGGGTGGACCGTGGGAGCTCGGGCTTGCCGAGACCCAGCAGACGCTGCTCCTCAACGGGCTGCGCGACCGGATCGTGGTGCAGACCGACGGCCAGCTCAAGACCGGTCGCGACGTTGTCGTCGCGGCGCTCCTCGGGGCGGAGGAGTTCGGGTTCTCGACCGCGCCGCTCGTGGTGTCGGGCTGCATCATGATGCGGGTCTGCCACCTCGACACCTGCCCGGTCGGCGTGGCGACCCAGAACCCGGTGCTCCGGGAGCGCTACACCGGCCAGGCCGACCACGTCGTCACGTTCTTCGAGTACGTCGCGCAGGAGGTGCGCGAGCTGCTCGCGGAGCTCGGCTTCCGCAGCCTCGACGAGGCCGTCGGCCGGGTCGACGCGCTCGACATCGAGCGGGCAGTCGACCACTGGAAGGCGGCCGGGCTCGACCTGTCGCCGATCCTGCACCTGCCGGACCTTCCCGAGGGGGCGGCCCTGCACCAGACCACCGGGCAGGACCACGGTCTCGACAAGGCGCTGGACAACGAGCTGGTGAAGCTGGCCGCTCCCGCACTGGAGAGCGGCGAGCCGGTGCGCGCCCAGCTCGAGATCCGCAACGTCAACCGGACCGTCGGCACCATCCTCGGTCACGAGGTCACCAAGCGGTACCGCGGCGAGGGCCTGCCCGACGGCACCATCGACCTGACCTTCACCGGCTCCGCCGGCCAGTCCTTCGGCGCCTTCCTCCCGAAGGGGATCACCCTCCGCCTGGAGGGCGACGCCAACGACTACCTCGGCAAGGGGCTCTCCGGCGGCCGGATCGTCGTCCGCCCCGACCGGTCGGCGACGTTCGCCGCGGAGGAGCAGATCATCGCCGGCAACGTGATCGGGTACGGCGCGACGAGCGGCGAGATCTTCCTGCGCGGGGTCGTGGGCGAGCGGTTCTGCGTCCGCAACTCCGGCGTGGCCGCGGTCGTGGAGGGTGTGGGCGACCACGGTTGCGAATACATGACCGGCGGCAAGGTCGCGATCCTCGGTCCGACCGGACGCAACTTCGCGGCCGGCATGTCCGGCGGCTACGCCTTCGTGCTCGACATCGACGAGCAGCGGGTCAACCCCGAGCTGGTCGAGTTGAGCCCGGTGGAGGGCGAGGCGGCCGACGAGCTCAAGGATCTCGTCACCCGCCACCACGAGGAGACCGGCTCGACCGTCGCGGAGGCGCTGCTCGCCGACTGGGAGAGCTCGCTGGTCCGGTTCACCGAAGTGATGCCGAGCGACTACAAGCGGGTGCTCGAGGCCCGCGAGGAGGCGATCGAGGAGGGCCTCGACGAGGACGAGGCCGCTCACCGGATCATGGAGGTGCTGCATGGCTGACCCCAAGGGCTTCCTCAAGCACGACCGCGAGGTCGCGACCCGCCGTCCCGTCGAGGAGCGGGTCCAGGACTGGAACGAGGTCTACCCCGAGAGCGCGGGTCGCGCGCTGCTGCCGATCATCACCGAGCAGGCCGGGCGCTGCATGGACTGCGGCATCCCGTTCTGCCACCAGGGCTGCCCGCTGGGCAACCTGATCCCGGAGTGGAACGACCTGGTGTGGCGCGACGACTGGGAGGGCGCGATGGAGCGCCTCCATGCGACCAACAACTTCCCCGAGTTCACCGGCCGGCTCTGCCCGGCACCCTGCGAGCCCGCGTGCGTGCTGGGCATCAACCAGAAGCCGGTCACGATCAAGAACGTCGAGGTCGCGATCATCGACCGGGCGTGGGAGTCGGGCTACGTCCGACCCCAGCCGCCGGAGTGGCTCTCCGGCCGCACGGTCGCTGTGGTCGGCTCGGGACCGGCCGGCCTGGCCGCGGCCCAGCAGCTCACTCGCGCGGGTCACACGGTCGCGGTCTACGAGCGCGACGACAAGATCGGCGGGCTGCTGCGCTACGGCATCCCCGAGTTCAAGATGGAGAAGAAGCACCTCGACCGACGCCTGGACCAGATGCGAAGGGAGGGCACGGTCTTCCGGTCCGGCGTCGACGTCGGTGCCGAGCTGACCGGCGCCCAGCTGACCGAGCGGTACGACGCCGTCGTACTCGCGATGGGGGCGACCGAGGCCCGCGACCTCCAGGTCCCCGGCCGGGAGCTGGACGGCCTGCACCAGGCGATGGAGTACCTCCCGCAGTCGAACCGTGCCTCGCTCGGCGAGGACCCTGTGCCGTCGGGGGAGGGCGACCAGATCACCGCCGAGGGCAAGCACGTCGTGATCATCGGCGGCGGCGACACCGGGGCCGACTGCCTCGGCACGGCCACCCGTCAGGGAGCTGCGTCGATCACCCAGCTCGAGATCATGCCCGAGCCGCCCGAGTCCCGCCCCGACGGCCAGCCGTGGCCCACCTACCCGATGATCTTCCGGGTCTCCGCGGCCCACGAAGAGGCGGGGGAGCGGGTCTACGCGGTCTCGACGCAGGAGTTCCTGGGCGACGACTCCGGACGTGTCCGGGCCCTGCGGCTGGTGGACGTGGTCTTCGAGGACGGCAATTTCTCCGAGGTCGAGGGCAGCGAGCGGGAGATCCCTGCCGAGCTGGTGCTGTTCGCGATGGGCTTCACCGGCCCCGAGAAGCCTGGCTTGGTCGAGCAGCTCGCGGTCGAGCTCGACGACCGCGGCAACGTCGCCCGCGACGACAGCTACGCCACCTCCGTGGACGGCGTCTTCGTGGCCGGTGACGCCGGCCGCGGTCAGTCGCTGATCGTCTGGGCGATCGCGGAGGGCCGCGCGGCCGCCGCCGCCGTCGACAAGTACCTCACGGGCTCGACGAACCTCCCGGTCCCGATCCCCCCGACCGCACGCCCGCTCGTCGTCTGACAAACAAGTTTCGGGCAGGTCGGCTTGGAACGATCTAAGTGCGGCTAGGCTTTCGTCGTGCACAGAGCCAAGATCGTCTGCACCCTCGGCCCAGCCACCTCCAGTCCGGAGCGGATCCGGGAGCTGGTGGAGGCGGGCATGGACGTCGCCCGGCTCAACATGAGCCACGGGAGTCACGCCGACCACGAACGCTCCTACCGCCTGGTGCGGGAGGCTGCCGACGCGACCGGGCACGGCGTGGGCATCCTCGCCGACCTCCAGGGGCCCAAGATCCGCCTGGACACCTTCGCCGACGGGCCGGTGGTCCTGCGCAACGGCGACCGGTTCACGATCACCACGCTGGATGTTCCGGGTGATCGGACCAGGTGCGGTACGACGTACGACGGGCTCCCGGGGGACGTTGGCCCCGGTGACCCGATCCTGGTCGACGACGGCAAGGTCCGGCTGTCCGTCGTCGAGGTGAACGGCCAGGACGTCGTGACCGAGGTGACGACCGGGGGACGGGTCAGCGACCACAAGGGCCTCAACCTGCCCGGGGTCCCGGTCAGTGTTCCCGCGCTCTCGGAGAAGGACATCGAAGACCTGCGGTTCGCGCTCCACCTCTCGGTCGACTTCGTGGCGCTGTCGTTCGTGCGGTCGGCCCATGACGTCGAGCCGGTCCGCCAGGTGATGCGTGAGGAGGGCGTGCTCGTCCCCGTCATCGCGAAGATCGAGAAGCCGCAGGCGATCGACAACCTCGACGAGATCATCGACTCCTTCGACGCGTTCATGGTGGCCCGCGGGGACCTCGGCGTGGAGTGCCCGCTCGAGGAGGTGCCGTTCCTGCAGAAGGACGTCATCAACAAGGCGCGGCTCAACGCCAAGCCGGTCATCGTCGCGACGCAGATGCTCGAGTCGATGATCACCAACCCGGCTCCCACCCGGGCCGAGGCGTCCGACGTCGCCAACGCCGTTCTTGACGGCGCCGACGCCGTGATGCTCTCCGGAGAGACGAGCGTGGGGGAGTACCCCATCGAGACCGTGGCCACGATGGAGCGCATCGTCGGCGCCACCGAGCGGCACGGGCTGCCGCACATGACCGCCCTGGACTGGTCTCCGCGGACCCGCGGCGGCGTGATCACCAAGGCTGCGCTCGAGGTCGCGGAGCGGGTCGAGGCGAAGTTCCTCGTCGCGTTCACCCAGTCCGGCGACTCCGCCCGTCGGCTCGCCCGTTACCGCGGGAAGGTGCCGATCCTGGCGTTCACGCCGGAGGAGAGGGTGCGCTCCCAGCTGTCGATGACCTGGGGGGTCGAGACCTTCAAGACCGCTGCCGTCGAGCACACCGACGAGATGGTGCGCCAGGTCGACGAGGCGCTCCTGGAGAGCGGGCGGGTGCAGGAGGGCGACCTGGTCGTCATCATCGCCGGCAGCCCGCCGGGTATCCCAGGCTCCACCAACGCCCTGCGCATCCACCGGATGGGCGACGCGATCAACGAGGTGGCACCGGCGTACCGGCGAGGCTGAATCCGTGCCCCGGGTGAGATTCGAACTCACACTGAATGCTGTTTGAGAGCATCGCCTCTGCCGTTGGGCTACCGGGGCTTGAGCGGGCCAAACGCTACCGGATCTTGTGGCGTGCCAGTCCTTGCTAAAGTCGAGTAAATCAGTATAGTTATGATTCTTAGAGTCAGCCGGTTCGGGAGGTCGTCATGTGGAAGCCGTGGGCAGTCGCTTCATTGGTCGGCGCACGCAGCCACGAGGGCGCGGTGGCGAACGCCCGGAACGCCGCTACCCAGCTGAGCAGGATGCGGGTGGAGCGGGTCGAGATCGAGCTCTACGTCGCGCAGCGCGCCGCAGAGTCTGCGGACCAGCCCGCCTGACCCACACCCGGGGGGCCTCTGGCGGCGGCCTGCCGCTAGCCTGTCGGCCGTGAACCAGCCCGCGACCTCTGCTCGGCCAGGCCCTGGCCGCAGGGTCGTCATCGCCGAGGACGAGACGCTGATCCGGATGGATCTGGCCGAGATGCTCGGCGAGGAGGGCTACGACGTCGTCGGCCAGGCCGGTGACGGGGCGCGGGCCATCGAGCTGGCCGAGGAGCTGCGGCCCGACCTCGTCATCGTCGACGTGAAGATGCCGGTGCTCGACGGGATCGCGGCCGCCGAGCGGATCGCCGGGCAGCGGATCGCACCGGTGGTGATCCTCACCGCGTTCTCCCAGCGCGAGCTGGTCGAGCGGGCGCGGGACGCCGGCGCCATGGCCTATCTGGTCAAGCCGTTCAGCAAGAGTGACCTGGTGCCGGCCATCGAGATGGCGGTGAGCAGGTTCGCCGAGCTCGACGCACTCGAACACGAGGTGGCCGATCTCAACGATCGGCTGGAGACTCGCAAGGCGGTCGACCGGGCCAAGGGTGTCCTCCAGAAGGAGCTCGGTATCTCCGAGCCCGATGCGTTCCGGTGGATCCAGAAGACGGCAATGGACCTGCGGCTCTCGATGCGCCAAGTCTCTGACGGCGTCGTCGAGCACGGTCCGGGCGGAGCAGACACATGACAGTTCGGAAACCATGCCGGGTGATGTGGGCTGGAACACACCCCAGAGCCCTAGACTGCCCGCAGCACCCAGCGGGGTGCCACAAGGGAGGACCCGAGTGAACCCTCGACCCACCGTCCGCGAACGTCTCGCGGCATACCCAGCAGCAGGTCTGCTGGTGGCGCTGTTGGCACCACTTGTGCTGGTGCTGTTCTCCGCCCCGCCTGCGGCCGCCGAACCCGCACAGCTGTGCGTCCCCTCCGACACCGCGGCCTGCATCGCCGGCACGCTCCGGTCGGAGGAGGACACCGTCGCTGACGTCGACATCGTCATCACCACGCCCTCGGGCGAGGAGGAGACCGTCACCACCGACGACGCCGGGGGGTGGAACTACCAGGCGACCGAGCCCGGCGAATACCAGGTGGCCATCGACGAGGAGTCGCTCCCCGAAGGCATCACTGCCCGTGGCAAGACAGAGCGCACTGTCCAGGTCAACATCGGCCCGGACGTGCAGCAGAAGACCTTCGTGGCGCTATTCGAGGTCCGCACTGGTGCGTTCGACGCGAGCACGAGCAGGACTGACCTCCTCATCCAGAGCGCGTTCAACGGGCTGCGGCTCGGGCTGCTCCTCGCGCTCGCGTCGGTCGGACTGTCCCTGATCTACGGCACGACCGGCCTGTCCAACTTCGCGCATGCCGAGCAGGTCGGTCTCGGCGGCATCCTCGCCTACGCGCTGGTCAACGTGGCCGGGCTGAACCTGTGGGTCGGCGGCATCATCGCCGTCATTCTGTGCGCGGCGACCGGTTACATCCAGGACCGGGGCATGTGGCAGCCGCTGCGACGCAGGGGCCTGGGCATCACCCAGATGATGATCGTGACGATCGGAATGTCGCTCGCCGCCCAGTACGCCTTCCAGTACTTCATCGGCGCGGGCACGGTGCCGATCGTGACCTCCAGCTTCGACACCGTGCAGCTGGGACCGATTCCGGTGACGACCGTGTCGTTCGTCGCTATGGGAGTCTCGACCCTCATGCTCGGCCTCGTGGGTTTCGTCCTGCTCCGCACCCGCATCGGGCGGGCCACCAGGGCGGTCTCCGACAACCCGGCGCTGGCGGCCGCCTCGGGCATCGACGTCGACAGGATCATCCGCCTGGTGTGGACCGCCGCCATGGGCCTGGCCGGGCTGGCGGGCATCTTCTACGCACTGGTGGTCAGCAACGGCATCAAGTGGGACACCGGCCTGCAGATCCTGCTCCTGCTGTTCGCGGCGGTGACCCTCGGTGGCCTGGGCACCGCGTTCGGCGCGCTTGTCGGTGCGCTCATCATCGGCCTCGTGGTCGAGCTGGCCGGCCCGCTCGGTGCACCCGGCGACCTCAAGTACGCCGTGGCGCTGGCCATCCTCATCCTGCTGCTGCTGTTCAGGCCCCAGGGTCTGCTCGGACGCGCCGAGCGGGTCGGCTGAGAAGGGACTGGATGACATGGACGTCTTCTTCAACATTCTTCAGGCGATGGCCCGCGAGATGGTCGCCCCGACCACCGCGGCCGTGGCGATCGCGGTCATCGGGCTCAACGTGCACTTCGGCTTCACCGGGCTGCTCAACATGGGCCAGGCCGGCTTCATGCTGCTCGGCGCCTACGGCTTCGCCATCTCGATCGTGCGGGGGCTTCCGCTGCCGGTCGCGGTCCTGGTCGGTTTCGGCGCGGCCCTGGTGTTCGCCCTCATCCTCGGGGTGCCCGACCCTGAAGCTGAGAGGCGACTATCTGGCGATCGTCACGATCTCTGCCGCGGAGATCGTCCGGTTCACCGGACGATTGTCGGTCCTCACCGACTTCACCGGCGCCGCCCAGGGCATCCCCGGCTCGTCGTACCGAGACTCGTTCACGGCAGCTCTCCTTCTTCGGCGACGGGTCGACCGACATCGGTTTTCTGGACTACTCCAACACCGGTGTCAACGGCTGGTGGGTGCGGTTCGTCGCCTGGACCCTCGTGGCCATCTGCGCGCTCGTGGTCTACCTGCTGACGCGCAGCCCCTGGGGCGCCTCCTGCGCGGGATCCGTGAGGACGAGGACGCGATCCGCAGCCTCGGCAAGAACGTCTTCGCCATCAAGATGCAGGCCCTGATCATCGGCGGCATGCTGGGAGCGCTCGGCGGGATGATGTACGTCCTGCCCGGCTCCGTCCAGGCCGACGCCCTGGGGCGTTCGATGACGTTCTTCTGCTACACCGCGCTGCTGATCGGCGGAGCCGCCACAGTGTTCGGCCCGATCCTGGGCTCGATCATCTTCTACACCGCCCGCATCTTCGTGAAGTCCGTGGCCAACGCCTATGTGCCCGACAGCATCATGAGCTCGTCGGAGACCGAGTCGTTCTCCTACATCGTCGTTGGCGTGATCCTGATGCTGGTCGTCATCTTCAGACCACAAGGCATCCTCGGCAACAAGAGGGAGCTGCAGTTCAATGTCTGAGCAGACCACCAGCCCGTCCTCGGCCGATCCGGAGACCGCCGTACGGGATCGCTTTGCCGACCGCATCACCGGGAAAATCGTGGACGCGCACCACCTCCGGCGTGCCTTTCGGCTGCCATTCCCGCGCGGCATTGGCGAAATCCCCCCCAATTCCTTCTTCTTCGTGTCGACGGAGATGACCGGCTGCTGCCGATGCAGGAACGCGGCGGCAGTGGCATTGATGTGCTCGAATTGCGCATTCCGATCCGGATGCGCCGTGCCTTCGCGGCGCTTGCGGAGCGATTGCAGGCGGTAGCCCATGCGTTCAGGAGCCAGCCCACCGTCGTGGAACTCACGTGCCAGCCCATGGCTGCCAATGCGGCCGTAAGCTGCGCGCGGCTCTTGCACGTCCAGCCGCAGCGGCGACAGCGAATAGCCACGCGTGATCGGCTCCACCAGCGCTTCCAGCGCGGCGGCGACCCGGGTTGCGGCGCCCGGATGGCCGGACGCCCGCCCCGGCGCGGCGAATGCGCGTCGAGTCATCGACGCCCTCGGCCAACTCGCGGCGGCCCTTGGCAATCGTACCGGCGCCAAGCCTCTGGCCGACGACACCAACGCGTCGCCGCCGAAGCCAATCGCGACCGATTCCGCCACCGACCGAGCCGCCGCGCGCGTTCATTCAACAACGGGGCCATGGCCACAAATTTCGCCACGATGGTCGCTTCCAGTTCGTCGTTTGCGTCTCACACTCCTGTTAGATCATACTTACTTATGAGATCGCAGGATAATTGTCGTCACTATCCTTAGCCCCCTCGTTCCTTTCTCTCCTTTTTTTCTCTCTTCTTCGATTCTGTCTTTTGGCTCCTTTTCGCCCTTTTCGCCCTTTCTACTTTTCGCGCCAGAGCCACTCCAGCGCCGCCGGCAGCGTCTGCTCTTTCACCGCGCGGTCGCAGTGCCCCGCGTTCCGCACGAACAGGAACTGGTACGGATACCCTTCGCCGCGAGCACCCCGGCCATCTGCTCGTTCGCCACGACCCAGTCGTGCATCCCGTCGCGCATCACGTTCGGGTTGTACAAGTCGCGGTCGCCGACGTGCATCCAGATCCGCAGCGGCTTGCGCGGGCAGCTCGGGATCAGCGCTCGTGGTACTCCCACGCGCCGTGCGGCGTCTCGGCGCTCGGCGGCCACTGCTGGTTCACGAACGTTCCCGAGTACGACAGCACGCGGTGGTACCACTCCGGGTGATACCACGCCATGCTCAGCGCCGCCGACGCGCCCGAACTGCACCCCATCGTCGCCCGCGCGTCGGGGTCGCTCGTGAGCCGCACGCTGTACTGCTTCTCGACCAGCGGCAGCACCTCCGTCTCGACGAACTCGGCGTAGCGCCCGCACATCGTGTCGTACTCGAGCCCGCGCTGGCTCCCCTGCGCGTCGCCGCTGCCGTTGCCGATCGAGATCGCGATCATCGGCGGCACGCGCTTCTGCGCGATCAGGTTGTCCAGCGCGACGAACAGCAGCGGATCCGGGCCGTCGGCGCCGACGATGAACGGCGCGACGGTGCCGGCGACGTACTGCTGCGGCACGTACACCGCGACGCGGCGCGTGTACGGCTTCGGCCGGCTCGTCGTCACTACGAGCTTCGCCGGGTCGCTCGGGTCCGGCGTGCCGAACGTCCCCGAGTCGCGCGCGATGCCCGGATAGATCTTGCTGTCGGCGGAGCTCATCGTGAACACGTGCACCGTGCCGTGCGGCACGTCGTCGCGCACGACCATCTCCGGCGCGCGCTCGTGCGTCGGGCCGACGATGAAGTTGCCGTTCTGGTCGGGCGACGGCAGCGCGCCGTCGGGCAGCTCGGTCGCCGTCACGTAGCCCGGCGTGTGCGGATCGCGCGTCGGCGGCGTCGGGCGCGGCGGTGGCGGCGCGGTGGCGGCTGCTGCACGGCTGCGGGCTGACCGGTGCCAAGGGGGACCGCTGTCTGCCCTACCGCCATGCTGGACCCTGCCAGCGCACTCATCAGGACGCCGAGACTCGCTCGGGTTGTCTTCGTGCAATGTCGACATGCCTGCCTCGTTTCAAAGGTAAGAAGGACGAAAGGGCGAAAAGGGCGAAAAGGCAAAATGGAAGGCCCCTGCAGTGCTGCGCAACTCCCGTTGGCGGCGCAAAGAATCGAAATGTGAAATCTACCCTCAAGCGCTCGTTGTCTGGCTCAAGGCTCAAGGTTCAAGGCTAGGAGAGCCTCGCGGTGCAGTGGGGATGCTTTCTCAGCCTGAACTCCTGAGCCCTGAGCCGATTCGCCCACGACGTACTCTATTCAAGTGAGTCGTGCTTAGGAGTCGTCAGAAAATAACTCTGCCGGTGGTGGGCTATGGACCTTGATGTGGCGCCACGGTGTAGTTCCAGTCTCCATGAAAGCGCGCCGGTTTGAGATTGACGCGCTGCACGATCGGCATCGGGAACCTTGACGCCCGCGGGATACGTGTTGCGATCGATCGCCGCCTCGACCCGCAGGCCCGCTGCGTGGTGGTGGCGGCGATCAGGCTGACGATCACCTGTAGCTGACCAGGGGCTTGCCCGCGCCAGTTCATGACTGATGAACGAAAAGAGCCGATGCTCGATCTTGTTCCATTTGCTGGTGCCCGGCGGAAAATGGCAGACGGTGATCGCAAGCCCAGTTCGTCGGCCAGGTGCTGCAACTCCGACCTTCCACAGCCGAGTCCGCGAACCGTTGCTGCCGCCGCCATCCGCCGTGATCAGCAGCTCGCGGCGCCTCGGATAGCGCGGCTGCCCCATGTGCTGCCACCAGCGGCGGATGCTTTCGACCGCGAAACTCGCAGTGTCGTGATCGATGCCGACGCTCACCCAACCCTCGTTGCTGTCCGACGTCATAGACGCCGTAGGGAATCGCCTTGCCCACTCCGGGTCCGGGAAGTCATGCACCCGCACCGCTCCGGATTGCCCTTGCGGCTGCCACTCCCGCCCGCGTTCTTGAAGTCGCCGACCAGTTCCTTCTTCTTGGTATCGACCGAGATCACCGGCTGCCCGCGCTGCGCAACGCGCGCACCTGCCGATTGATGTACTCGAACTGGGCTTCCCGATCCGGATGGCTGGCCCCTTCGCGCGTCTTGCGGTTCGCCTGCAGGCTGTAGCCCAGCTCCTGCAGCAGCGTCGCCACCGTACTGATGCGCTGACCGCGATGGCCCTGGCGCTGTCAGCTCCGTCGGCCAGCTGGCGCGTGCTCTTGCAGGTCCAACGCAGCGGCGACTCCGGATCGCCGCGCGTGGCCGGCTCGACCAAGCGCTCCAAGTCGCGCAGCAAGGTCGGGTCCTTCTCCTGCGTGCGTTTCCGTCCGCCGCCGGGCTGCCGAATGCGTCCCGCGCTGCCCTCGTCAGGCGGTCTCGCGCAGTTCCGTCAACCCCGCGTCGAATCGCCTGCCGCGACACCCCAGTCGCCCGCGAGACGATCGAGATGCCTCGTGGGCCCAGCACCTCAGCTTCGGCGGCGGCGACCAGCGGCGCAGGCGTTCATCGAGCTGCTTCTCCAGCAGCTTGAACCGGCGCGCGGCACCCGAGTCGGTGACCCCCATCTGTGGCGCACGGTACCATGACCGGCCCCACATGTGGAAGAGTTATTTTCTGACAGATCCTAAGAGTGTCGACCCGACGATAAAGCAGCGCCTGATCCCCTTTATCTCTGCAGGCCTACCTCCTTCCTCGTTTCCCCTTCGATTCTTCCTTCTCGTCCTTTTTGCCCTTTTCGCCCGTTCTTTTCGGGTGAACGCGGCCGGACGTTCTCGTCCAAGGGCGTGCGAGGCTGGCGCACGGGCTGAACCCGCGCGGACGAGTCCGGAAGGAGCGAGTGATGAAATCCCTGATGGTGATCGGTGCCGCGACACTGATGCTGGGAGCCGGAGCCGCGCAGGCGCAGGAGATGCGCTCGGCGGCGGACTGGTGCAAGGAGTCCGGCGAGTGGCGCGAGAGCGGCGCGCGCGCGTGCGACGTCCGCGAGTACACCGTGGCGTCGAACTCGGTGAACGTGAACGCGGGCAAGAACGGCGGCGTGCGCGTGGTGGGCGGGTCACGGACGGACACGCTGGTGCGGGCGCGGGTCGTGGCGACGGCCGAAACACAGGCCGACGCCGATGCGCTGGCCAAGCAGGTGCAGGTCTCCACCGAGGGCGGGAAGGTGACGGCAACCGGGCCCGATCGCACGGGTCGATCGACGCGGCTGGCATGTCAGCTTCGAGGTGTGGGTCCCGACCAAGGCGAACGTCTCGGCACGCACGTCCAACGGCGGCATCTCCATTGCCAACGTGTCGGGCACGGTCGGCTTCGAGGCCGTCAACGGCGGCGTCACGCTGTCGCGCGTGTCGGGCGACGTGCGTGGCAAGACGGTCAACGGCGGCGTGAACGTCGAACTCGCTGGCGATCACTGGGACGGCGCCGGCCTGGACGCGCGCACCACCAACGGCGGCGTGAGCATCAAGGTGCCGGACGGCTACTCGTGCCAGCTCGCCGTCGCGACGGTGAACGGCGGCGTGCGTTCCGATTTCCCGCTCACCGTGCAGGGTCGGCTCGACAAGAACATCGACGTGACGCTCGGCGCGGGCGGCGCGCCGGTCCGGGTCGCCACCACCAACGGCGGCGTCCACCTGAAGCACTGAAGGCCGCCGGACGCGGGACAAGGGACAACGACACAGTCGGAAGGGCGCAAAGGGCGACCGACAAGTCGAGACATCGAGGGTTTGCGCAGTTCCCTGTCCCTGCTCCTGTCCTGTCCCTGGCACGCCCGTGACTTTCACTGCGCGCCGGATCGTCGCCGTGATGTCGGTCCGCAAGGCGCGCGAGGATCGGGGCCGGCACACGCGAGGCCGTAACGACCAGCACGATGCCCGCAGGCGCGGCGAGCGCCGCGGCGTCGGTCGCCGTCACCCCGAACAACAGCGCCGCGAGATAGCGCTCCGAGCCCAGCCCGAGCAGCAGCCCGACGCCACCGCCGAGCGCGACCATCGCCACGATGCCGCTGGCGACCATGCGCGCGACCCGCGTCGTCGGTGCACCAAGCGCAAGGCAGATGCCGATGTCACGGCGCCGCTGCACGACGAGGTAGTCGGCCACGCCGTAGAGGCCCACGGCCGACAGCACCAGCGCCACGAGGCCGAAGAACGCCCCCAGGATCGCGAGCAGGCGTTCACGCACCGTCTGGGCTGCGATCACCGCCTCCTGCGTGCGCACGCTGCTCACCGCAATGGCTGGCGTCTCGCGGCCCACACTGCGTCCGGATCAGCGTCGTCAACGCCTGACATCGGGGGTCGTGGCGCGCACCAGAATCGCCGCGTTCGAGCGCGGCCGTGGCAATTCGGTCTGGAGGGTGTCGCGGAACGGCACGTAGGCCACAGGCGGCACCGGCTCACGCAGGTCGCGATAGCGTGCGTCGCCAACCAGCCCGACGATCGTGATGGCCCGCCGGGTGCCGTTGCGCCACGGCAGGTGGAAGACCCGGCCAATCGGGTTCTGGCCGCGGTAATACGCCCGCGCGAAGGCCTCGTTCACCACCGCGACGCTCGGGTGCTGTTCGCCCGGCCGGATGTCTCGCCCGTCCCGCCACGGCACGCCGATCGTCTGGAGGTAGTTCGGCCCCACCGCCCGGAAGAACGCACGCGGCTCCGCGGGTGGCGCACCGTCGATGGAGATGAAGTTGTTCCAGTTGGAGCCGTCGAGCGAGCGTGCGATCGCCGATCGCGGCCTTGTCCACGCCTGGCAGTTCGGCTATGGCGGCGGCGGCGCGTTCCCATTCCTCGACTGGCCGCGGCGTCGCGGCCACTGCCTGCACCGCGAGCAGGCGCTGTGGCACGAAGCCGAGTGGCTGGCGGGCCAGACGGTCGAGCGTGGCGACCAGCAGGCCGCCGACGAAGACCACGAGCACGCAGAATGCGACCTGCACCATCATCAGGCCGAGCATCAGCCGTCGATGCGATCGCGGTGTGTGGCCGCCCTGCAATGCGATGGCTGGCGTGACGCGAAGCGCCACCAGCGCCGGCGCCAGCCCGAAGAGCAGCGTGACCGCCATCGTCAGCAATCCGCCGAACGCGATGCTGCGGAGGTCGGGTCGCAACGCCAGCCACGCCGGGTTGTCGGCGGCGTTCACTCGCGCGACGACCGCCGGCGCCGCGACCGCCGCGAACGCAACAGCGAGCACGGCGGCCAGCACCGCAATCCACGCGCACTCGGCCAGCACGAGCTGGACGACGCTGCGCCGCCCCGCGCCGAGCGACACGCGCAGGGCCAGCTCGCGGGATCGCGCTGCAGTTCGCGCGATCATCAGATTGCCGACGTTCGCACACGCGACCAGCAACACCAGCCCCACGAGGAGCGCCACGGCGCCCAGTCCGCTGCGATAGCGTTCCTGCATGCCGGACACGCCGGACGACGCCGGGTCGAGGCGGACTCGTTCGGTGAGCAGTCGCTGACGTAATGCCTCTGTTATGCCCGTGAAGGTCGGCGAACGATAGAGCTGGTAGGCGGTCACCTGGGCCTGCAGCTGGTCCCGCACGGCGTCTGGCGATACCCCGGGGTCGACGATCGCCAGCACCCGCATCCAGCTCGATCCGAGTTCCTCGGCGCTCGGGTGCATCACAGCCGGCAGCAGCACGTCGACGATGACGCCGGGTTCGGTGCCCGTGAAGGGCGCGGCGACGACGCCGATGATCTCGAAGCGTCGACGCGCCGATGCGCAGGATGCGGCCGAGCGCGGCCGGGTCACGGCCGAACCGGCGCGTCCAGTAGACGTCGCTGATCACGGCCACCGGGTGGGCGCCGGCGGCCACATTGTCGGCGGCGGTCAGCAGCCGTCCGGCGGCCGGCCTCAATCCGAACTGCGTGAAGAGATCGCCCGAGACGTACTGCACCGTGGCCTTCTCGATGTCCTGATCGCCGCCATAGGAGATGTCGCTTCGTGCGGCGTACGACACGCCGAGCAGGGTGGCGCCGGAGATCGCCGCCCGCATCCGCAGGAAGAGCGGGTACTCGACGCCGTCGAACGACCGCGGCGGTCCATCGGGACCGTGGCTCTCCCGCAACATCACGTGCAGCCGTTCGGCGTCGCGCACGGGCAGCGGGCGGAACAGCAGCGCGTCCATGACGACGAACGTCGTCAGGCAGGCGCCGACGGCGAGTGCCAGCGACACGATGGCCGCCGCGGAGCGCAGCTTCGCCTTGGTGATCTGTCGCCAGCCGTAGGCGACGTCGCGCGCGACCTGCTCGAGGCGGGGGAAGGTCCAGACGTCACGCGTGTGGGCGCGGACCGCGAGAGGGCTGCCAAGCGACCGACGTGCGGCAGCGGCAGCCTCGTCGGCCGGGACGCCGTCGGCCATCAGCCGTTCGGCCTCCTCCTCGAGGTGGAACCGCAGTTCATCGTCGAGCGCGTCGACGTGGCGGCGCGGCCGCGTGAGGCCGCGCAGCCGGGACAGGAACCAGCGCAGGCCGTCCATCTAGGACTCCTGCCGCTCGGCCCGCAGGACGCGGGCGATGGCCACCGACATCTGTTCCCAGCGTGACTGCTCGGACGCCAGTTGGCGACGCCCGGCCGCCGTCAGCCGGTAGTACTTCGCGCGCTTGCCCTTCTCGGACACCGCCCATTCGGCCGAGAGCCAGCCGCGCGCTTCGGCGCGATGCAGCGCCGGGTAGAGCGAGCCGGTCTCGACCTGCAGCACGGCTTCGGACGACTGCCGGATGTGCTGGGCGATGGCGTGGCCGTGGGCGGGGCCGAAGACCAGGCTGCGCAGGATCAGCAGGTCGAGGGTGCCCTGGAGCAGGTCGATGGCGGTCGAGCGGTCGGTCATTGTGTAGACACTCTACGCAAAATGACGTAGAGCGTCTACACAATGTTCCGAGCCGCAACACTACAGCCGCACCCGTCCGGCCGTGACCGTGTTGGTGGCCACCATGCACGCCGGCTTGCTCGCCGTTCTTGAAGCCCGACCTGTCGCGCAGACAAGCCACCCTCCGGCGTCGCCATTCGAGTCACGACATAGGAGATTGGTGTGCGCCCCGACCCTCAGTCGAACGGGCCGGTTGCGGTCACGACGCGGGCAGCGCTCGAGAACGACGTGCTCGTCCTGACCTGCGAGGCGGTCGTCGATGGCCGGCCGTTCGGCACCGTCCGCGACTGCGATCGTGGATGGGCAACTGGTCGTGGAGAGCACACGCAGCCTTCCGCCCCGGACCATCACGAGCCGCGACGTGCACCGACGCGTCAGCCGCTGAATCCGTTCAGCGGACTGCCTCGGCTCGGCATGGAGGAGCGTAGAAGTCCAGAGCCTTCGCGGCAAGGGATCCCGCTCGATGTTCGTGACGCGGGCGCGCCCCGCCTGGCGCGCCCGACATCGCAACGCCGTGATGCTCTACTCAGGCGCCGGCAATGTTGCCGCGATGGCTGTCGCGGCGGCCTTGTCATTCAGGATGCCCCCACCCCCTCGCGCTCACGCCTGGCTTTTGCCCGGCCTGCGGCGTGATGTCATAGACGATGTTGTCCTGCGGACGGGCGGCGTCGCCGCTGACGCCGGCGGGGACGTGATCGAGATCGAGCTTGTTGCGGGTGCTCCATGCGATGTTGTGATCGGCGCATGAGGTGTCGCCGCTGACGCCGAGCGCCGCCGAGCAGCCGCCGCAGCGGTGTACAGCGCGAGCCCGCCGCCGAACACGTTCACGCCGCCGATGCGCTGGCCGACCATCGGGTCGTTCGCGCGGCCGAAGTCTGCCGGCGTCGCCGCCGTAGGCGACGCGGTGTTCACCGGGTTGCTCTCCTGCAGCCCGAAGAGGCTCCGCCCGGCTGCACCGCGGAGTAGAGATTCGCGGTCGACAGCGCCAGGCCCGGCAGGCTGAACGCGTTCGCGGTGTTGGCCTTCTGCGCCGAGATCACGCGGCTGCCAGGCCATTGGTCGCCGCGCGCTCCCGTGAACGCGACAGCGCAGACGACGCCGTCGCGATTGACGAGGTGGCCCACATGTCAGATCGAAGCCGCCGTTGGGCTGCGCGCGCGCGGCTGCCAACGCCGCCCGCAAGTCCGCGTGCGAGGGCAGCCCCGCGCACGCGCTCTGGCCACCCTGCGCTGCCGCGTGACTCGCCATGCCCGCCGCGATGCCCATCGCGGCGAGGACACTTGCGATCGACCGTACGTTCAAGTTGCTCACGTTACGCTCCCTGGCGACCCGTCGCCGTCATGCCCTGGCACGCTCGGCGCCAGCGGCGCGGCACGTGTCGCAGCCCGCGTCCCGGCATCGACAGGAGTGCCCGACGGCACCAACCGGCGTTGCACCAAGGCTGTTGTGAGGATCCGAGTATAGCGTCCGGCGAACACCACAGAGTAGGACAGCTGGGTCCTGGCCGCTGACACGTTGCGCCTCGCGTCGTCGCCGTATCGAGGCACCTCGCGCATCGATTCATCGTCCCGGTACATTTGTCGCGGATTAGGCGGTGCCGCCATCGCCAATCCCCTGCTGAATCTGCGAGGCGTGGCCCAATGGGGGTCGTCGCCAGGCGGTAGAATCGACGCCGCATGCCTGACATCCCCGTCGTGCTGGTCACCGGAGCGAGCCGCGGGCTTGGCCGCGGCATCGCAATCGAGGCGGCGGCCGAAGGGTTGTCGGTCGCCATCAACTACGCGAGCAACGCGGCGGCGGCAGACGAGACGTCGCGTTGTGCCAGCAGGCCGCGCGCACGCTCGACGCAACGCTTCGTGCCGGTGAAGGGAGACATCTCGAATCGCGACGACCGCGACGCCCTGCTGCGGCAGACGCTGGACGCGTTCGGGCGCGTCGACGCATTGGTCAACAACGCCGGCATCGCGCCACGCGTCCGCGCCGACCTCACCGAGACCAGCGAGACGTCGTTCGAGGAACTGCTTCGCGTCAACCTGCAGGGTCCGTTCTTCCTGACCCAGGCCGTGGCCAACCACTGGCTGGCGCAGCCCTACGCCCCGGCCATCGCTTCGGGCTTCAAGATCGTCTTCGTCACGTCGATCTCGGCCGACACGGCGTCGATCAACCGCGGTGAGTACTGCATCTCGAAGGCCGGCCTGGCGATGGCGTCGCAGCTGTGGGCCGTGCGCCTCGCGGAACACGGCGTGCAGGTGCTCGAGCTGCGACCAGGCATCATGGCCACCGACATGACGTCGGGCGTCAAGGGCAAGTACGACGCACTGCTCGCCGAGGGCCTGGTGCCGCAGCGGCGCTGGGGCACGCGCCGAGGACGTCGGGCGCGCCGTGCGTGCCGTGCTCGCCGGCCACTTCCCCTTCACCACCGGCGACGTCATCCACCTCGATGGCGGCTTCCACATCCGCCGACTCTAGCGACATCGCCCGTCGACCTGACCTGTCGGCGGCGACGTCGCGCGACCTCGAGTTGTCGACGGTCCGCAGCGGACCACGGACACAGACAGACATGATTCGCATCGACAGCAGGATCACCGCCAAGTCGCTCCTCGGCGCCGATCGACCAGCTCTTCGAACTGTCAGCGACGAAGATCGCCCGCCTCGAGAAGACGTGGAATCCGGCCAAGGGCACGCCCGTCTTCACGGTCGCGGGCCGGTACACCTCGCGCGGCTGGACCGAATGGACGCAGGGCTTCCAGTTCGGCTCCGCCATCCTGCAGTTCGACGCCACCGACGACGCGGCGATGCTGGAGATCGGCCGCCGCACGACGGTGCAGCACATGGCCAGCCACGTGAGTCACGTCGGCGTCCACGACCACGGCTTCAACAACGTCTCCACCTACGGCAACCTCTGCGCCTGGCGCGCGAGGGCCGCATCGACGCAGCGAGTGGGAGATGGCGTTCTACGAGCTCGCGCTCAAGGTGTCCGGCGCCGTGCAGGCCGCGCGCTGGACCGACCTGCCGGACGGGCCGCGGCTACATCTACTCGTTCAACGGCCCGCACTCGCTCTTCGCCGACACGATGCGGTCGCTGCGATCGCTCGCCGCTGGCGCACCAGCTCGGTCACGCGCTCATGGGCGAGCGCGACCGGAAGATCTCGCTCCTGCACCGGCTGGTGCAGCACGCCGACACCAATGCCGCGTACAACGTCTACTTCGGCAAGGGCCGCGACGCCTACGACGTCCGCGGCCGCGTGGCGCACGAGTCGGTCTTCAACCTGAACGACGGCTCGTACCGCTGCCCGTCGAGCCAGCAGGGGTACTCGCCGTTCTCGCACGTGGACGCGCGGCCTTGCCTGGGTGATGCTCGGCTACGCCGAGGAACTCGAGTTCCTCGAGACGCGCGACGACGCGGAGTTCGCGGCGTTCGGCGCACGCGAAGCGAGCGGTGCTGCGGCGCTACCTCGAAGCCGCACGCGCGACCGCGACTTCTACCTCGCGCACACGCCGACGTGCGGCGTGCCGTACTGGGACACCGGCGCTCCGGGGCTCGCGCATCTCGGCGACTATCTCGAGCGACCGGCCGATCCGTTCAACGACCACGAGCCCGTCGACAGCTCCGCCGCCGCCATCGCCGCGCAGGGCCTGATCCGTCTCGGCACGCTACCTCGCCGGCCACGGCGACGCGGCCGCCGGCAAGCGCTACCTGGCGGCCGGCCTGACCGCGTCACGCACGCTGTTCTCGGAGCCGTACCTCTCGACCGACCCGAAGCACCAGGGGCTGCTGCTCCACGCCGTCTACCACCGCCCGAACGGCTGGGACCACATCCCGAACGGCCGCAAGGTTCCGTGCGGCGAGTCGTGCATGTGGGGCGACTATCATGCCCGCGAACTCGCGCTGCTCATCCGCCGCATGGCCAGACGCGAGCCGTATTACACGTTCTTCACGACGGTAGCCCCGTTGCCTGACGACGCACCGCGGCTTGCTCCGCCCCGTGTTCAGGCGAGCGGGTAGGTCCTCCAGGGCAGGCGGTCGACCGGCACGTCAGCGATCAACGACAGCAGTTCGGCGTCGCCGTGATAGCGCGGTGTGCCGTCGTCGACTTGTCCCATCAACACGACGTCGACACCGCCGAAGCGCGGGCGCAGATCGGCGACCAGCATCTCGGCCTCGCCGGGCTGCGCACCACGTCGATGGGCACCAGGATGACGACCATGCGGCGGCCAGCCAGCGAAATCGCGGCGGCCTGCACCGACAGTGTCGCGCTGGCATCTCGGGCTCGCCGCGTCCGGTACCGGCTCGGCGGCGTGTTGCTTGGTGCAGTCCGGGCAGTCGGATGGTCGGATGCAATGGCGTCGTCGCACCAGCTGTGCATCGACCGCGACGGCCTGGCTGCGATCGACGATGGCGCAGAGCCACTGCAGTCGCCGACCATTCACCCGCAGCACGTTCGTCGCCGGCGCCACATCGTCGGTCTGTAGTCGCGGCCGACCCACCAGGTTCGTCCCGGCGGCGGACGATCTGCACTCATAGTGCCCAGGTTGCCATCGTTTGCCTGGCGTCGTGATCGTCCGACTACCTGGCGACGGCGATCGGCACCCGCACCTCGGTACGGATCCAGCGCAGCACCATGTCGGCGCCGGCGGCGGTCTTCACGAACTCGAACGTGAACTGGTCGACTTCCTTGTCGGCCGGCAGTTCCGTGGCCGTTGCGGTGACCGTGAGTACGTCGGTGGGCGCCAAATCGACCGGCGTGAACGTGTCGTTCTCGAAGATGCCAACGCCATCGAGCCCGAGCCGCGAGTTGAACTGGACCTTCCACGCACCGGCTGCAGGCGTCATGAACACCGAGTAGGTGCCGGCCGAGAGCTTCTGTCCGGCGACGAGCACGTCGCGGGTGACGGTGATCTCGCTGGCCTCGTTGGCGCCAGTGCGCCACCGCTCGCCGTACGGCACGACCGCGCCGCTGTCCTTCGTGCCGAAGATGTTCGTGCGCCCGCGCTTGTACGGCCGGCCGTAGATGATGCGGATGTACGCGTCGCCGAGCGTGATGCGCGCGATGCCGAGCGGGCTTGGCCGCCGCGAGGGGTGCAGATCCTGGGCCGACACCGCGACAGGCGCCGCCAGCGCCGCGCGCACGCGGCCACCACCATCCTGCGTTGAAGGTCCATGCCGCGCTTATAGACGATCTGGCTGGCATGGGGCAACACGCGCGCTACTTTCGCCAGCCGCTGTTGACACGCACCGTGTCTGCGGTGTCTCCTCTGCCCATGCGTGGACTGATGATGGAGATGCCGCTGTCGATCCCGGCGCTGCTGCGCCGGGCGGAATCGATCTTTCCCCACAAGCCGATCGTCGGCCGGCGTCGCCGACCGCAGCGTCGCCCGCTCGACGTACGCGCGAGTGCCTGGTCGGCGCGCGCCGGCTGGCGGCGGCGATGCGTTCGCTCGGCGTGCGGCAAGGCGATCGCGTCGCCACGTTCTGCTGGAACCACGAGCGGCACCTGCACGCCTACTACGGCATCCCGGCGTCCGGCGCCATCCTCCACACGCTGAACATCCGCCTGCATCCCGACGAACTCGCCTACATCGTCAACCACGCCGACGACTCGGTCGTGATCGTCGACAAGGTCCTCTGGCCGCTGTTCGAGCCGGTGCGCCAACGCATCGGCGATCGCCGCATCGTCGTCATCAGCGACGATGCCGATGTGCCGCCTGGCACGCAGCACTACGACGAACTGCTCGCCGCGCAGGACGCCGTCGGACGCGTTCGATGACGTCGATGAGCAGTCCGCCGCGGTGATGTGCTACACGTCGGGCACGACGGGGCGCTCCAAGGGCGTGCTGTACTCGCATCGATCGCTCGTCCTGCACTCGTTCGCTGCGGCGCTCCCGGACATGATGGACCTCGGCGGAGTCGTCACGCGTGCTCGGCGTGGTGCCGATGTTCCACGCCAATGCCTGGGGATTGCCGTTCGCCTGCGCGCTGGTCGGGGCGACGCAGGTGCTGCCGGGGCCGTACCTCGATGCGGCCAGCATCGTCGCGCTGCTCGAGTCGGAGCGCGTGACGCATACCTTGGGCGTCCCGACCATCGCGCACGCGCTCCTGCACCACCTGGACGCGCACCCGGGCCACGACCTGTCGGCGCTGCGCATCGCTGCTCGTCGGCGGCGCCGCCATTCCCGAGGCGACCATCCGCGCGTTCGATGCCCGCCACGGCATCCGCGTCGTGCACGCCTGGGGCATGACCGAGACGGCGCCGCTCGGGTCGATCAACCGCCTCCCGACCGAACTGGCCGATGCGCCAGAGGATGCGCAGTTCGCCTGGCGCGCGAAGCAGGGCCGACCCGCCCCGTTCGTCGAGGTACGCGCCCGTGCCGACGACGGCAGCCTGGTGCCGTGGGACGACGTGGCCATGGGCGAACTGGAGGTGCGGGGCCCGTGGGTTGCCGCCGCGTACTACCCGGGCGACGAGGCGAAGGACCGCTGGACCGAGGACGGATGGTTCCGCACCGGCGACATCGTGACGATCGGGCCACCGGCTGCCTGACGATCTGCGATCGCGCCAAGGACCTCGTGAAGTCGGGCGGCGAGTGGATCAGCACCGTGGCCCTCGAGTGCGCGCTGATCGAGCATCCGGCGATCGCCGAAGTCGTCGTGATCGCCGTGCCGCACGAGCGCTGGGGTGAGCGCCCGCTCGCCGTGGTCGTGCCGGCACCGGGCTGCGAGCCGACGCTGCACGACGTCCGCGCGCACCTCGACGGACGCGTGGCGCGGTGGTGGCTCCCCGATGGCGTGGTGCTCGTCGACAGCCTGCCCAGGACCGGCGTCGGGAAGTACCAGAAGAACGTGCTGCGCGAGAAATACAAGGACTACTTCGAGACCAGCACGCCGGAGCGAGCCGAGGCCTAGGCCGTTCCTTGATGGCGGGCCTCACGTGCGAGCATCGCGAACACCGCGCTCGTACCCGTGCACACGCCGAACGCCAGGGCGACGATCGCCGCAGCCGCCATCCACAGATAACGCACATCGTCGCCGGTCGTGACGGCCCGAATGCCACCAAAGGCCACCGGTACGGCGGCAGCGACGATCGCGGCCAGCAACAGCCAGAAGCGCGTTCGCCAATTGGGCATCTGTTCCTGCAGGAGAGATAGGCGTGCGCTACAGGTAACTGAGCCACCAATCCCGGCGGCGTGCCTTGACTGCGGCAACCCATCGACAGAACGGGTAAAGGGTCACAATCACCAGCAGCCACACCACGTAGACGCCGGCAGCCCGACGCCGTATCCCTGGGGGAAGAAGAAGCTGAAGGTCAGGAACTGCCGGGGACGAAGCCCTGAGCCACGCCGAACGCGATCGCCAGTCCATGTACGAGATACAGGTGGGCGACGTAGAACGCGAAGGGCGCACGGCCGAACACGACGAGCGGGCCTCTGAGGGCATCGACCACGCGCCCGGCAACCGCGCATAACACTGCGGCGGGCCCGAGCGTCATCAGCAGGAACAGCAGGCTCGGCGGGTACTTCGTGACGTTCAGGAAGTCGATGATCGTACCGAGCGCCGTGGCCTGCACGCGCCATGGATTGGGGTCGCCGTAGAGGCCCGACAGCCGTAGGCCGACAAACGCCGCCACCACTGCCGTCCCCCAGGCGATGAGCCGCGCGTCCCGCCTGTCCGGCGTTTCCTGGAACAGGTGCGCCGTCCCGTAACCGAGAAACATCACGCCGGGCCAGGGCACGAGGGGATACACGACGGCAATGAGCACGGGGCCAACAGCGATGGCCATCTGGCGTGCAGGGCCACCCACAGCGGCGGGCCGGCATCGAACACGCCACTGGTGACGGGCCAGATCGGATCCAGCAGGTTGTGTCCGAGAATCATCGCCGCCGATGACGAGGCACGCACGCTGGCCGAGCCGCTGCGCAAATGCCAGCACCACCATGCTGACGCCGATGACCCAGATGACGCCAGAGGGACCACGATCGCCCCGCCGGCCTGCGCGACGCCATGCGGGGCGAAGCTCCACGCCAGCGCGACGACCGTGCACTCGATCAGGATCAGCCACACGCCGCGCGTGAACAGGAAGCGCCCATCTCAGACGATGTGCGGCGTGTGGTCATCAGGCCGGCGCTCGTGCCCGCGAGGAGCACGAACACGGGCGCGCAATAGTGGGTGATCCAGCGCGTGAAGAACAGGGCCGCGCCGATGTCCGGATTGGCCATCGGGTCGACCTCACCGCCGACCATGAAGAAGTCGCGCACGTGGTCGATGGCCATGATCACGATCGCGAGGCCACGCAGCATGTCGATACTGGACAGCCGGTATCCGCGGGCGTTGGTCGTCATGGCGGTGCTCTCCAGGCCTGACCCGGAGCCCGGTCCGCCGTTGCGCAGTGCCATGCCTGCGATGTTATTGCTTTTCGTACACCGCGATATTGTTCACCGTCTGTCCACTCGCGTTGACACCCTTGGTGGTGACCGTCCTCGTCTTCCCGTCAGCCGACACCTCGGATGTCTGGGTGGTCGTGACCTTGCCGTCCTTCTTGTTGATGGTCTGCACGGTTGTCGGATTGACGCGTGTGCGCGCAACCGTGTCCGCCTCCGGGTTGCCGGTCATGGGGCTGTCCTTGCCGTCGTAGTTCGCCGTGAACTCGAAGTGTCGCGCGGTGCCGTCGGCCAGCGTCTGGTCGACGGTCACTTTGACGCCGGCCCCGGCGGCTTCGATCTTCGTGGTGCCGCTCTTGGGCACAGGTCCCGGGGTGTACTTCGACTTCGCGACATTCAGTTTCCAGACACCCACCTGAGGATCGCTCTGTGCGAGGGCAGGGCTGACGAGGAGGGATGACAACCCGAGGCACGCGATTGCCAAGGCCAGGGAACGAGTCGTGAGTCTCATGGGGTCTCTCCTGCGAGCGGCCTTCCGGTGTCCCCTTGCACACGACCGGAGAATGGCGGTCGAGGCAAGGTGAGCGAATGTGTCGACGCGCCGATTCACACCCAGTCGCGTCGGGACCCGACACACCTGGGAGTGGACCGCTCGCGTCGTGCCCGGAAGTCATCAGCACTGTACACCCGATGCTGCTGAGTCAACAGCTGGAGGCGGCCGGTTGCAATCTGCCGGGCTGCGATTCAGGCGTGAAACTCACCGTAGCAGAGCATCCGGATGATGGGGCGCGGTCGCGCGTACCAACTGGCCCAACTGAGTGGGGAATCGCCGTTCATGTCGAGGGCATCGAGCCGCGCGCCGGCGTCCAGGAACATCTGGATGGTGGCTTCCGAGCCGAAGGCCGCCGCGCGATGCAGGGGCGTCTCGCCCTTGGTCCTGCAGTCGCGCATGAAGTGGTCCGTCTCCACCGACGGCCTCGTCGCGCAGTTGGGATTGGCGCCGTTGGCGAGCAGGACCTCGACGACCGCGTCATGCGCCTGTCGATTGGCGGTGCAGAGCGCTGCGTGCAGCGCCGTTTCTCCCGTGTCCGCCTGCGGCTCGTTCACGTCCGCGCCCTGCTCGATCAGGAACTGACAGAGGTGTGCATGTCCGTGGAACGCGGCGGTCCGAAGTCCGTAGTACCGACCCAACGACTGGATCGATTCGCCGTGCGCCAGCAGGAACCTCATGGCACTGACGTCGCCGTAGTAGGAACACCACTGCAGGAGCGACACGCCGTTCGCATCGGTCGTCGTCGCGGCATGCCCCGCGGCGACGTACTCGAACACCAGGTCTGTCCGTCCGCCGGCAATGGCATCGAGCATGGCTCCTTATACCCCGCGGGCGGTGCCGACCCGGAACGAGCCGGAGGGCGTGTGTCGGGCGTCCGCCATGCGGCGTCTCGGCGTGAGCTCTTGCGGCTCGGCTTCGATCGCCGCGGGCAGCGGCGCGCCGCCGTCCAGCCGCAGCTGCGGCCCTTGTTCTGCTGGTCGAGCCAGGCCGCAGCGGCGCGAAGTAGTCGAGGATCGCGGTGGCGTCCATCTGCTCTCGCCGGTGAGCGCCTCGAGCGCCTCGGGCCACGGCTTGCTCGCGCCCATCGCCAGCATCTTCTGCAGGCGCGCGCCGACCTCCTTGTTGCCGTAGATCGAGCAGGTGTGCAGCGGCCCGGTGTGGCCGGCGGCCTTGCACATCGCGCGGTGCATCTGGAACTGCAGGATGTGCGCGAGGAAGTAGCGCGTGTACGGCGTGTTGGCCGGCACGTGGTACTTCGCGCCGGGGTCGAAGGCGTCCTCGGGGCGCGGCCCCGGCGCCGCCACGCCCTGGTACTTCTCGCGCAGCTCCCACCACGCCGCGTTGTACTGCGCCGGCGGGATCTCGCCGCTGAACACCTTCCAGCGCCACTGGTCGACGAGCAGGCCGAACGGCAGGAACGCCACCTTGTCGAGCGCCATCCGCAGCAGGAACTCGACATCGTCCTGCGGTCTTCGGCGCCGTCGGCAGCAGGCCGATCTTCACGAGGTACTGCGGCGTGATCGAGAGCGCCACGGCATCGCCGATCGCCTCGTGGAAGCCGTCGTTGGCGCCGGTGCGATAGAGGAACGGCTGCTGGTTGTAGGCGCGCTGGTAGAAGTTGTGACCGAGCTCGTGGTGGACGGTGACGAAGTCCTCCGCGTTGATCTCGATGCACATCTTGATGCGGAGGTCGTCGACGTTGTCGACGTCCCACGCGCTGGCGTGGCAGACGACGTCGCGGTCCCGCGGACGCACGAACAGCGAGCGCTTCCAGAAGGTCTCGGGCAGCGGCGCGAAGCCGAGCGAGGTGAAGAAGCCCTCGCCGTACTTCACCATGCCGATGGCGTCGGTCTTCTTCGCCTCGAGCAGCCCGGCGAGGTCGTAGCCGGGGCGCGGCCCGGCGGGCCGACGAGGTCGTAGATGTTGCCCCACTGCTGCGCCCACATGTTGCCGAGCAGGTGCGCCGGGATCGGGCCGTCGAGCGGCACGACGTCGCGTGCCGTACTTCGCGGCGAGGCGGCGCCGCACGTGCGCGTGCAACTGGTCGTAGAGCGGCTTGACCTGCGTCCACAGCCGATCGACTTCCTTCGCGAAGTCGTCGGGCGGCATGTCGTAGCCCGCGCGCCAGAACGCGCCGAGATCGGCAAAGCCGAGTTCCTTCGCGCCCTGGTTGCCCAGTTGCGCGAATCGTTCGTACGGCTGCTTCAGCGGCGCGCCGATGGCATGCCACCCCTCCCATGCGTCGAGGAGCACTTTCGGATCGCGGTTGCTCGCCATCAGGCGGCGTCAGGTCGTCGATCGTCTGGCAAGGCTTGCCCGGCGGGCAGTACTTGCCGCGTCCGTACGCGGCTTCCATGCCGGCGACGATGCGGGTGAGTTCCTTCTGGAGCGCGTCGTCTGCCGGCGCGGGGAGCGGGCTGGCGGCAAGCTTGAGCAGCAGCAACTGGCGCGCGACGTCGGCATTGCCGCCGGCGGTCGGTGCCGTAGCTGGCGGCTTCCTTGGCAAGGCGCATCGAGGTGGCGACGTAGTCGGCCGTCGCGGCGGCGGACATCTGCTCGGTGTCCTCGGTGATGAAGTTGGCGGCGACCCACTGCGCGCGGGCGAGCGTCGTTGGCCTGCTCGAGCAGCGTCGCGTTGGCCTGCGCGACGAAGGCCGACGGATCGGCGGCGGGCGGTCGCGGCGGAGTTGCCGGGCGCCGAGACACGCGAGCAGGCGGCCGCCAGGCCGAGGCCGGCCAGGGCCGCGGAGGAGGCGGCGAGGAGGCGACGGGTGCGCACGTCCCCCTTGTAATGGATCCGCGTCGTCGAGGGTACGGGCCCGGCAGCTACGCCGACGGCAGCGTCAGCTGAACAGCACGCCCGGCGCGAGCAGCCCCTGCGGGTCGAGCGCGCGCTTGACGCGCGCGCATCTGGTCGATGCCGGCCTCGCCGTAGAGCTGCCGCAGCAGCGCCTGCTTGACGGGATGGCGGCCGACGCCATGCTCGGCGAGCGGGCATCCGCCGAGGCGAGCCACTTCGACGCCGAACTCGAGGATCGCCGCCTTGCCGGCTTCGACGTCCTCGTAGCTGCGCGGCAGCACGTTGGGGTGGACGTTGCCGTCCGAGACGTGTCCCCACGTCGCCACGTCGAGCCCGCGGCGCGCGAAGCCGGCGCGGTAGATGTCCATCATCTCGCCGAACTGCTCGAAGGGCACGACCATGTCGGCCGCGGTCTTGGCGATGCGTGCGTCGATGTCGCGCTTGGCGCGACCGACGCGGGCGTTGACGCCGGCAGGCACGGCCTCGCGGATGCCGAGCAACTGCTCGGCCCGCTTGCGATCGCCCGGCAGCGCCAGTTCGGTGTCGTCGAGCACGCCGTGCCGATCGAGCACGCGGCAGAAGCGCGCCAGCGGCGTGTCGGGCGCATCCTCGTCGAGGGCGGCGCTGATCTGCTCGTACGCCTGCTCCTGCGTGAGCGGCGGCAACTCGAGCTGGATCAGCAGCAGGAGTCCTGCCGACGCCGGCCAGGTGACCTCGTACTTGCGGTCGGCGCCATCCTCCGCGAGGATCTGCAGCGACCGGCCGTCCATGTGCTCGATGGCGGCGACGTCGATGCCCGGCCGGGTCGCGCGACTGCCACGTCTCGCGTGAGGCGTCGCGCAACTCCGCGACCAGCGCGAGGGCGCGCGGTTCATCGGCGACCGGGACCAGCGCGTAGCAGAGGCCGGCGCGCGCCGGCCTGCAGCCGCAGCACGGCCGCGGTGATGATCCCCAGCGTGCCCTCGGCGCCGATGAACAGGTCCACGAGGTCCATGCCCGGCGCGGCATGGTAGCCCGGCCGACCGCTTGACCACGTCAGGCATCACGTAGGTCGGGACGGGCACGACGCGCGACCCGCCGGGCCGTCGATGACGAACGTCCCGGAGTCGTCGAGGACGTGATCGCCGCGCGTGACGTCGATGACGTCGCCGCCCGCAAGCACGACGGTGAGGCCGTCGATCCACTCGCGCGTGGTGCCGTACTTGAAGGTGGCCGCCCCGGCCGCGTTGGTGGCGACGATGCCGCCGACGGTGGCGCCGAGATAGGTCGGCACCGGCGGGAAGTCGAGGCCGTGTCGGGCCAGGTCCTCGAGCAACGTCGCCAGCACGACGCCCGCGCCGACCTGCACGTGGCCGTCGACCGGGCGTCTCGATGGCGGTCAGCCGCGCGGTGGAGAGCACGATGGCGCCGCTCGGCGTCGCGCCGCCGGTCAGCGACGACTGCGCGCCGACGGCGAGCACGGGACGGCCCTCGGCCAGGACGGCAGCGACATCGGCCTCGGTTCGCGGGCGGGCGACGGCGTCGGCGTGGCCGCCCGGGTAGTGCGCGGCGTCCTCGAGATGGGCCGCGATGGCCTCGGGGCTGCGGTCGAAGAGGTCCGGCGAGAGGGCGCCGCGAGGGGCGCGAGCTGCAATCGACACGCGTCTAGTGTAGCGAGCCAGCCGGGCCGCGCGGCAGGCCGAGCGCGGCGACGACGCGTCTGCGTCGCGCCGTGCGATGCCTCGGGCTGTCGCTCACCGATCGCGCGAGCGCGTGTTCGGTTTGGCGGCGGCCGTCGTTTACTGCGAATTAGAAGGGTCGTCCAGTGGACGGTATCCCGGGGTCGGGCGCGTGAGTGAGCGGAAGGGAGGGAGGGCCCGACCGTTCGCCGCGCACCTGGTCCCGGGCTGCCGGACCGCTGGGACTCTTCGTATCGCACCGGCGTTCCGCCGAATTCCCCCATCACGCAGGAAGTCCACACGCAGGCACTGGTCACGCCGCGCCGCGCGTCGCCGGATGGCGTACGCTGGCGTGGTAGACTGCCGCGTTTCGCGGGGAGACGAGATCATGAAAATCGGGCTGCTGGTCGGTCGTGAGTACAGCTTTCCTCCGGCATTCATCGACAAGGTCAACCAGCTCGGACAGCCGCACGGCATCACGGCCGAGTACGTGACGCTCAGCGGCTCGCCGATGGACGAGCCGCAGCGCTACAAGGTCATCGTCGATCGCATCTCGCACGAGGTGGAGTACTACCGCGGCTTCCTCAAGCTGGCGGTGCTCAACGGCACCTACGTCATCAACAACCCGTTCTGGTGGACGGCCGACGACAAGTTCTTCAACTACGCGTTGATGGCGCGGCTCGGCGTGGCGATCCCGCGCACGGTGCTGCTGCCGCAGAAGGCGTATCCGCAGGACGTCGACATCCAGCCGGCGTCGTTGCGCAACATGGGGTACCCGCTCGACTGGGACGGGTTGCTCGACTACACGGGGCGGCCGGCCATCCTGAAGCCGTTCTCGGGTGGCGGCTGGAAGCACGTGTACAAGGTGCATACGCGCGAGGAACTGCTGGCGGCCTACGACGGCACGGCGCCGTACTGCATGACGCTGCAGCAGTTCGTCCACTTCGACAAGTACGTGCGCTGCTTCACCTTCGGCAAGCACGACATCGTGCCGGTGGTGTACGACCCGCACGCGCGGCAGTACCTGATCCAGCACGACTACCTGTCGGCCGAGGTCGGCGCGCGCGTGGTCAAGGACGCGCAGACGATCAACGAGGCGCTCGGCTACGAGATGAACACGATCGAGTTCGGGATCGAGAACGACGTCCCGTACGCGATCGACTTCCTCAACCCGGCGCCCGATTTCGAACGCGACCGGATCACGCCGTTCTACTTCGAGATGGTCGTGGACAAGATGGCGCGGCTCTGCATCGACCGCGCGCTGAACGGCCACCAGAGCAACATGTTCCCGAAGTGGGAACAGATGCTGGGCCTCGGCGCGGCGTCGGGCTTCGTCGGATCGCCACGGCTTCACAGTGATGGCGCAATTGGAAATTTAGCAATACGTAATCGTCGCAGGAGACG